>NZ_AWGD01000090.1 GCF_000495795.1 Asticcacaulis sp. AC460 | reverse complement strand
CCGTGTGTTCCGTGTTCCTCTTAAAAGCCTCCGGTGTGTCTGAGGCTTTTAAGAGGAACACGGAACACACGGAGGCCGCTACGCGGCTACACTGAAAACACGGAATTCAGGACACGCGAACAGGATGGGTGGGTTGTAAAGGGCAGGAAGGCGCTTCGCGCAAGAGGTGCCGCAACTGGAATTCCTCCTCTTTCCGTATCGAG
>NZ_AWGD01000089.1 GCF_000495795.1 Asticcacaulis sp. AC460 | reverse complement strand
GAGCGCCAGCAGATGGCTGTCGTCGACATGGGTGGTGAAAGCGACGCGCGTTCCGTCGGCCGACAGGGCGATCTTTTCGATGCGCGCCGCCTTGACGAACATGTCCAGCGGCGGCAGCGGATCGGCGGCCGCCGGCCGCACGCGGATACGGCCCTTGACCACGACGGGCGCGTCCTGGTGTTCCGCAGCCTGGGCCCCTAAGGG
>NZ_AWGD01000088.1 GCF_000495795.1 Asticcacaulis sp. AC460 | reverse complement strand
GCGACCGCCTATGTCAGCGCCATCCGGGTCGAAGGCAACGAGCGTATCGACAGCCAGACCATCGTCTCCTACCTGCCGTTCCAGGCCGGCGCGACGGTCGATGCCGAACTGATCGACACGGCCGTCAAGACCCTCTACCGCACCGACCTGTTCTCGGACGTCCAGATCCAGATGCAGGGCAGCGAGATGGTGGTGACCGTGGTCGAAAGC
>NZ_AWGD01000087.1 GCF_000495795.1 Asticcacaulis sp. AC460 | reverse complement strand
AGGAGGGGGGGGCTGACAAGGGGTCCGGGGCAATAACGAACAGTCCATGCTGCACCAGCCGCGCAAGCAGCGTCTGCAGCAAGGAAAGATCGTCGGGGGTGGGATTGAGGTGGTCGAGTACGGTCATTAGCGACTGTTCGCGAACCACCAGACGAAGGAACTCGGCCTCGAGCGGGGCCAGGCACAGGTGCAAAATTTCGTCGTCGGGGGCGCGTCCGATCAGGGCGTCGCAGACCAGGCTGCGCACTGCGGGCGGGG
>NZ_AWGD01000086.1 GCF_000495795.1 Asticcacaulis sp. AC460 | reverse complement strand
AGGGTCAGGTGCTCGACATTCGCCGCGAGTGTGTGGTCGGCCGAGGCCAGAACGATGTCCGTGCCGCCCGCTTCGGATTCGACGACCAGGTCCGCTCCGTCGACGATGAAGGTGTCGTCGCCCAGGCCGCCGGTCAGGGTGTCGGCACCGGCGCCGCCGTCCAGGCTGTCCGCGCCCGCACCACCGTCCAGGCTGTTGTTTCCGCTGTTGCCGGTGAGGGTGTTGGCCAGATCGTTGCCCGCGCCGTTGAGGTTGGCGTCACCCGTA
>NZ_AWGD01000085.1 GCF_000495795.1 Asticcacaulis sp. AC460 | reverse complement strand
GGTGGTGACTGTCATCGACCGTGACACTGGCCGGGTTGATATTGGCGACGATGCCGTTGACGTAACGGCTGGCTTCGTTATTGCCGTTGGCCAGAACCGAGCCCTGGCTGACACCGTTGTAGAGGTAGTAGCCGGAACCCGGAATAGCGGTGCGCTGAATCGGGAAGGCCGTTGTATCCGTATAGGTGCGGCCGGTATAGTTGGGTGTCGCCACGTTAAGCGTATTGATGTTGACCGTACCGCGCGTGTAGGTCAGTTGATGGTTATCGACATCGCGTTCGCTGTAAGCGATCTTGCCAAAGAC
>NZ_AWGD01000084.1 GCF_000495795.1 Asticcacaulis sp. AC460 | reverse complement strand
GGCGGTGGCGGGCACGTCCAACCTTACGATGAAGTCGACAAAGTCCTGCCCTTCGCCGACCGCGACATCGTCTACCGACATGTTTGGCTTAACCGACGGCGTGGCGTCATTGGCACCGATCACCGCGGTCCCGACGGCATCCAGGGTCGTCGCATTGACCAGGTTGCTGATCACCAGGTTGAAGGCTTCTGATCCTTCGGCCAAAGTGTCGTTGGTCAGCGGCACCTTGACGGTATGCACCGTCTGACCCGGAGCGAAGTTAAGACTGCCGCTCACCGCGACATAGTCGGAACCGGCGATGGCGCCGCCGTC
>NZ_AWGD01000083.1 GCF_000495795.1 Asticcacaulis sp. AC460 | reverse complement strand
TTGGGTCGCATAGGTCAGCGACACCACCTGTGAGCTGGGACGATCCAGGATGATGACGAAACTGGCTTCACCCGCCGCCTCGTCGATAATGAAGTCGCTGATCGAAATCACCGGTGTACCCGAAGGCGCATCGTTGTCGACGATGATCGCCGTTCCGACATTCTTGGCCAGGGTGACATTGTTGCTGGGGTTGTACAGTTCCAGGGTGAAGGCCTCGTTGACTTCATCCAGGCCGTCGTTGGTGATCGGGATGCGAACCGTCTTCACCGTCTCACCGGCCGCGAAGGTCAGGTAACCGGACAGGCTGGTATAGTCGTTGTAACCGGCCGTCTGGTTATACGTCTGCCAGTAGACCTTCACGGC
>NZ_AWGD01000082.1 GCF_000495795.1 Asticcacaulis sp. AC460 | reverse complement strand
ATCGAGCTGCCGCGCTATTCAAAGTTTGTTCGGTTCGTGCACGATATCTTGGCGCTGAAGATGTTGCGGATATGTCGGATCAGTATGTACTGTGGATACAACTTAGAAACAGTGAAACTCACGAACAAGCAATGGATGAACTTCAGAGCTACTTCGTAAGTTACAATCATAAAACGCTTGAGTATTTGCCATTGGCATTTGCTTTTGGAATTGATATTGATTTTGAGTCTATTGAACAGGAGGTAAATAGACAGACAGCACTAAGTCCAGCGAATAACGCAATTCTCGGTTTGGCTCGTTTTATATTGGCTCAGACACAAAAGCCAATTTCGGCAGCAGTGGATTATATCAGCCGCCATAGAAATCAAATGGAAAGGAGCGTTAAT
>NZ_AWGD01000081.1 GCF_000495795.1 Asticcacaulis sp. AC460 | reverse complement strand
CTGACCGGCAATTCGGGCATGAACCGCCTCAACGGCAGCACCGGCGCCGACACCATGTACGGCAAGGGCGAGGATGACCTCTACATCGTCGACAACATCGGTGACGTGGCATCGGAGCAAAGTGTGACGGGCATCGACGACGGCGGCTTCGACACCGTCCGGTCCTCGGTCTCCTACACCATCGGCGCCTTTATCGAAAACCTGCGCCTGACCGGCACGGGCAACATCAACGCCACCGGCAACTCGCTGGCCAACTACCTCTACGGCACGTCGGGCGCCAACATCCTCGACGGTTCGTATGGCGGCGACATCATGGACGGCGGCGCCGGCAACGACACCTACTATGTCAATGTCGCCACCGACGAAGTCATCGAATATGTCGGCGGCGGCA
>NZ_AWGD01000080.1 GCF_000495795.1 Asticcacaulis sp. AC460 | reverse complement strand
TTTTTCAAGCAGAAGACGGCATACGAGATGATACGGACGAAGACCGAGTTGGGTGGTGGGGCGGCTGCATAGAGACCGGCATCGTTATAGGCGTATGCCGGTACGGCCGTGCAGGCGACCGTCAGGAACGCCCAGGACATCATAGAGCGGGCGGTTGATTTCAGATCTTTGAGTAGACGGAGCAAGGCGGTCATCTTCTATCCTTTTGGTGAAGCTGAGAGGGTTTCGGGAACGCGGGCAAACAGCAAGGTCATGTCGCCCCCCAGGGCGGTCGAAAGCATGGGGCGCAGGCCGGAAAGACGCGAACTCCAACGGCTGCGCCCGGGAAAACGCGATTCATAGATTTCGAGCCAGGCGACCTCGCTGAAATTTGTCGCGTCATCACGCTTGGGTACGCCTTGAGTTGCACCGGCGAGCG
>NZ_AWGD01000079.1 GCF_000495795.1 Asticcacaulis sp. AC460 | reverse complement strand
CGGTTGTATGAAATCGCCGGGTTAACCTCCGCCTCATCGTCGCCAAACTTCATCCAGTCAGGCAGCATATCCGTGAGGCTGGAAAACTTGTCTTTCAGCGCCTGCCAGCGCTCGCTAATGCCGTCAATGACCCCGTTGATCATGTTCATCCCGGCTTCTTTGAACTGTCCCGGCAGCGCTTTAGCCCCGTTTACCAGCCCCTCCCATTTGCCATTAAGCCAGCCAGTCAGCCGATCCCATGCCTGAACCGTGGCGGCGCTCAGCGCCAGCCATGCCGCGTTAACACGCTCGCCGATGGTGTCCCAGACGGCGGCGGCACGCTCCGCGATACCGCTCGCAACGCCCCAGATGCCGGTCAGCAGGCCGGGCAATCCGCCCAACAGCTGCAGCGGCAGGCTCAATCCGGCCGCGATCCATTCACCGAACATGCGCCCATAACGCGCGGCCGTCTGTAGTTC
>NZ_AWGD01000078.1 GCF_000495795.1 Asticcacaulis sp. AC460 | reverse complement strand
CGAGACCGGTCGCATTGATACCGATGTACTCAGCGTTATATTTTTCGGTGAGCTGGCAGATTGATTCGGTCTGCGTTGCGAAGTCCATGCCTTTCCACTGATGACGCTCCAGAATGCGGAACTTGCCAACGGCGACAACCGGCGGTGCGAGTACCACAACACCCGGCGCTGTTGCCGCTGTGCGAGGGGGCGTAGCCGATCCATACCGGGCGGGAGCCGAATGGCTTGTCGTCAACAAACTCGCACATAAACAGATTGCGGAAGTCATCAACGCTGTTTTCCTACCGGATCTGCTCCAGATTGAACAGCGTACAGCCCACGGTGAGTGCATCCTCAGTGGTGACTATCTGCCGCCATTGCCCGTCAGGGCAAGCCACGCCAGCGACGAGCGCCGTATGACTGATATGGATGACGACACGTTTACTTGCACTGGCACTGATCTGCCGCCACGAATGTTAAGTGA
>NZ_AWGD01000077.1 GCF_000495795.1 Asticcacaulis sp. AC460 | reverse complement strand
TCTTAAACATGACTCGGAAGTCATCTTTAAGATATGGTGTATCGTCAGATACTTGAGACCGCCGCTTTCACCGGGTGGGTCGGAAGCTTGGCGTCCCCTAGGGGATTCGAACCCCTGTTACCGCCGTGAAAGGGCGGTGTCCTAGGCCTCTAGACGAAGGGGACACGACACCGTACTTTTATGACGCTTTTGCTCGTTACTTTTTCATCAGACAATCTGTGTGAGCACGCCACGCGAACTAATATCTTTAGGTAAGGAGGTGATCCAACCGCAGGTTCCCCTACGGTTACCTTGTTACGACTTCACCCCAGTCATGAATCACAAAGTGGTAAGCGCCCTCCCGAAGGTTAAGCTACCTACTTCTTTTGCAACCCACTCCCATGGTGTGACGGGCGGTGTGTACAAGGCCCGGGAACGTATTCACCGTAGCATTCTGATCTACGATTACTAGCGATTCCGACTTCATGGAGTCGAGTTGCAGACTCCAATCCGGACTACGACGTACTTTATGAGGTCCGCTTGCTCTCGCGAGGTCGCTTCTCTTTGTATACGCCATTGTAG
>NZ_AWGD01000076.1 GCF_000495795.1 Asticcacaulis sp. AC460 | reverse complement strand
TGATGAAGAGCAGGCCTTCCAGCGCCAAAAGCGTGCCGTTGTTTTTCATCCAGGTCTGCAAGCGTTCAGATGATGAAAGACGAACAAATTCATAGGTCTTGGCGGGAAGATATTGGTTTTTCTTCACTATGATTTTCTTGCCGCAAAGGATCCATCTGAACCATTGGGCTTTGATGGAAGTACCTAAAGAGCCAAGGCCATCGGCAATTGCGACGTGTGCAGGGACAAAGTGGCCCTGTTGGGTATAGCGTTGATAAAAAACATCAAACTCGCGTTTATAGCGACGAGAGTAAATATATTGAGCAAGCCAACAAACTAAGAGCAGCACGGCTGCAATAAGTGATGCTATTTTCATAAGCCACCGGCTAAGGTTCAAGGGGCGTTATGTCTTACTCAAAAAAGCAAAGATACACATCAACGCCAAACACCCCATTTTCAACACGCTTAATATGAAGTCTTTTCGAATCCAGCTCTTCAGATGTTGAGATGTGTTTTCATTCACGAATTCGTAGGTTTTTGGGCTCAGAAAAGCGTTTTTCCCTATCTTTATTTTTCTGCCATTCAATACCCAACGGAACCATTGTGCTTTGATAGACACACCGAGCAAACCAAG
>NZ_AWGD01000075.1 GCF_000495795.1 Asticcacaulis sp. AC460 | reverse complement strand
TCTAACCAATTGAATTTACTCCAATGAATGAGTGCGGCGTTATGCCGCGCCCGTATCATTTGATGAGTTCTCGAAATGGAGTAATTGTTCATGATTTTCTAACAGTGGCTAATAATGCAATTCATTATATAAGGTTGAGTCCATATGAAAAGAAATTGATCGTTTGAATGATATCCAGTGATATTTTTTCTCACTAAATTTTAGGATATGCAGGTGCAGGTGCAGGTGCAGGTGCAGGTGCAGATCAGCTACATCGACAGGGACAACCAACTTCGGTTACTGGGAGCAACCATGAGTAAATGTGTAAAGATACTATCCTTACGTCCGCCAGCCGGATTTCATCCAAGGATTGGTAAAAATTCGCAAAAGGTGCGATGAAGTTGACACTTTTAAAGTGAAATTCAATTATTTTATTTATTTTCAATGAGATGAGGTTTTTTTCGGTTCTTTATGTGAACTACCGTTCTAAGCCTGGCGACAGCGCTAAAAAAAACCCCGCTCAGGCGGGGTTTTTTATTGCCGGTTTACGGGCTGTCCAAGCGTGGATCAGCAACGACTGGAAGAAACGCTGCGGCGGAGAAAATCCGGCTTCGGCGATCAACCGTTCGGTGTGTTCCGGCGGC
>NZ_AWGD01000074.1 GCF_000495795.1 Asticcacaulis sp. AC460 | reverse complement strand
GTGAACCGCGGGGCGTCGTCGTATGCCAGTAAGCAGGCTATTCGGGATGTGAAAGCGCGCCGCCAGTCCAATTTTGATTATCTGAACAGCCGCGAGCTTGAGAACGTCGAAACCGGCGAACGCTTCAGCCTCATCGACAAGGTGATGGCAAGTATCTCTAACCCAGAAATTCGTCGTATGGAGTTAATGGCGATGATCGCCGGTGTTGAGCAGGCCGCCGCTATCCGTGGCGATAAAGGGATGTTTATCACCATCACCACCCCATCCAAATATCACCCGACGCGCGCCGTTGGTAAGAACAGCCCTAAGGTGCATTTTAATCACAAATGGGATGAAGAGGCGTACACGCCAAAAGACGGCCAGCGCTATCTTGTGAAGCTGTTTAGCAAGATCCGCACGGCGTTTAAAGATGCGGGCCTGCAGGTCTACGGCGTGCGCGTTGTCGAACCGCACCATGATGCGACGCCGCACTGGCATATGATGTTGTTTACCTCCAAAGAGCAGCGCCAGCAGGTGATCGACATCATGCGCCGTTATGCCATGGCTGAAGATGGGGACGAGTGCGGCGCCGCCAAAAACCGGTTTGACTGCAAGCATCTGAACAAAGGTGGTGCGGCGGGCTATATC
>NZ_AWGD01000073.1 GCF_000495795.1 Asticcacaulis sp. AC460 | reverse complement strand
TTCGCTCATCATTTTCTGCCGATCTTTAAAGGCCTTATTGTAATCCGGCTTTCGCTGAAGGAGGTTAAATAGGAGTGCACGATACCCCGCATCGCGAGCAAAACAAGGATCGACCGCGTAGTAGTCCGACCCAAGCTGAATTAGAGGTTTCTTACGTGCTGGCAGTGTCCGAAAGGGTGTCCCCTTAAAATCGCCCGCGGCGAAGAACTCAGTATCTTCTCCTCGCTGGTATGACAAGTCTGCTAGCAATGTCGGTGGCAACCTCGTGTGACGGCTTACATTGGCAATACCACCGCGAAGCATATCCTCCATCGCCCCCCGGGCCGCTTTGGACTGCTCCTCATTTTCTGCAATCCATGACTCCATAGCGTCTTCCATAGACTTACCTTGCTCTATAGAAAAAGCCTTTACCGCCTCAAACTGCTTGATCATCTCAATGATTGCGTTGGTGTGCCCAGAACGAGTGGCGTCGGCCATGGCCTGAAAGCCTTCCGCAATATCGGTGGCACCAATGCCGTACACCTCCTCCAAAACATCATTGTGAGGCGCCAGAACGTAGCGATAGAACTCGTCCTCCAAAACTTGATAACGATTCCCGCGTATCATGACCCAAGTGGATTTCGCACGGAATTCAATGTCGGCCG
>NZ_AWGD01000072.1 GCF_000495795.1 Asticcacaulis sp. AC460 | reverse complement strand
CAGCGACTCAGGCGTCAGTCTGGCCAGCTCTTGACCGATCTGGTTCGCAGCAAATGAGACATATCCAATAGCGGTAATGAAATTACGCTGATTGGGTGTTGATTGATGCTTTCTGTGGAACCTGAGAGCGAATAGCGCCTTGGCAACCACCTCCCAGCAACCATCTAGTGGCTCAGAGCCGAGCTTCGGAGATAGCGAAAAACCAAATGAGGCTGATTTCGTGTTTCTACCAGTTAACTTGACCAGGCGACCTGCATCGACTTGCCACTCGGGGTCATCCCAAACAACCGACTCAAACCCTTCTAGTTTCATTAGCTTTGCTTTGCTGACTAAAGATTTGAGGTTTTTATTCCTGTCACGCTCAAGACGATCGACGAAAGGGACAACCTTAGCCTTGCGATTAGAGCGACCGTCAGACATTGTCCCCCCCTTCCTCACAGAGTTTGGCTACTTGCGCAACCGCTGCGATCACCTCATCAAGCTGTATGCCCAATCGCGCATTCTCGTACTTTTTTAAACGCTCTTCACGACCAGCCAGCAAGCATTCCAGTATCTGTTCATGGTTAGCGTGCCGATAAGGCTGAAATTTTGGACATAAATAACATGAGTAAGGTGGATCAAGGTGGCAAACACTGGATTCACCACACACACCAATACCAACCTGATCAGTTGGGTTTTGCTCATCGAAAAACGTTAGATGCTTGTCATCTCGCTCACCATTGACAGCATTTTCATCACTA
>NZ_AWGD01000071.1 GCF_000495795.1 Asticcacaulis sp. AC460 | reverse complement strand
GGATTTACAACAAGATAGTGTAGAGCAATTATCCATATCAAAACTATCTTTAGGTGAAATAAATAAAGTACATGATACTATCTTTGTTGACTGCGCGTTTTTTAGTAGCACATTCAGTTGTATAAACTTCAATAACGTTACATTTGTAAACTGTTCTTTCACGGACTGTACTTTTATTGCACTTGAAGGACGAAATGATATTTATTTCTTAGGGTGTGATTGTGACAATGATGCGATTAACAGAACATCTATTGAGATTGATGACGGAAATGATAATAACTTAACAGATTGTGATATTTATATTCTTGAAAAGTTTTGTCCAAAAGGAAGTATTAGTTATCATAAACACCGCCCAATAAAAGGCTTGTGTTCTAATAACAATCAATTTCAATTAAATGAAATACTCCATTCCATAGGGAAATTGAGGAAAGAAGGCTTTTTACTCACACCGGACAAACGCTCATTCCTTGAACTTAATATGTCAAGAATATCAGAAATAAAAATGATTCTAGGGAGGACGTTCTAATGTATAATGCAAATGAACTGAGAATCATCCAAGCTTTACAAAAAGATATTGAAAGCGAACTTAATCGCATTGGTTTACTTTATCGTTTTTTCTCTAGAACAAAATCTGAAAACTCTATACTCAAGAAGTATGAAAAAGATCCTGAGAAATATTCTCCAGATGGCAGGAAAATTCAAGATCTATTTGGTGTTAGGATAATATTGTATTTTCCTGATGA
>NZ_AWGD01000070.1 GCF_000495795.1 Asticcacaulis sp. AC460 | reverse complement strand
CCGGCCCCGGCGATCAACATATTGACCCCGGCCATCACCGGCCATGCGATAAGGCCCAACGCAGCGAGGCCGCCGATCAGGGCCGTGACGCCCGCCGTGACTTTCACCAGCGTGCCGACCAGCTCAGGATTGGCCTTCACCCATGCCCCCGCCTTGGTGAGCCATTCGGTGGCGGAAACCGTGAGCTTGCGCAGCGCTGAATTCTGGCCGTCGAACACCTCAATGCGAACATCTTCCCACGCCGAAAACAGGTTTTTCAGGTCGCCGTCGAGGTTGTCCACCTTCACTCGGGCAATCTGTGCCGTAGCCCCTTTTGACTGGGTGACGGTGCTGTGTTTTTCGCTCAGCTTGCCGTTACCGGCGGCGTCAATCAGCTTGATAGCGCCTTTCATCGCCTCTTCGCCGAAAATGACTTTCAGGTATTCGGCCTGCTGCGCGGTGCCGAGCTTGTTGGTTTTAAACGAGCCGTTAATTTTCTTGAGGATGTTCGCGATCGGCAGCATGTTCCCTTTGCCGTCCTTTGTTTTTACGCCCAATTCTGACAACGCATCAGCCGCCTGCCCGACGGGCGCCTGTAACCGCGTAAACATCGCACTGGCCGCCGTACCGGCCATAGACCCCTTGATGCCGTTATCGGCCAACACGCCCAGCAAGGCGGTGGTGTCCTCGATACTGGCCCCGGCCGCCTCGGCGATCGGCGCGACGTACTTCATCGCCTCGCCAAAATCCATCAAATTGCTGTTTGAACTTGTG
>NZ_AWGD01000069.1 GCF_000495795.1 Asticcacaulis sp. AC460 | reverse complement strand
GCGTGGAGCGTGCGAAATTGCCCGGCGGCGCCAGCTGATAGCGCAGCGCATAGCGGGCGATGTCCAGCGCGCCGGGAATATCCCCGGCATCCAGACGCCAGATCATGACCGTCATCAGAATGGCGTCCTGCGCGCCACGACCTTCGGCCAGCACACCGGCAACCCAGGGGGCATAGTCCGGCAGCAGTTGGCGCTTGAGTTCGGCCTTACGCTCTTGTGAGCGCACCTGTTTGAGCTTTCGCTTATCTTCATTGAGTTTAAGCATCATCCGTTCATAGCCGTTGGCGTGGCGCAGCGGGTCATTCTCCCGCTGCGCGGCCTGGGCCGCTGACTGGCGCATAAGGTGACGGCGGGCAGGGCTGGTCATGGTTATTTACCGCCTTTCGCTTTGTCGTCTGCCGGTGCTTCCTCCGGGGCTTTCACGTCGGTGACAGGCTCCGCTGGCGCAGCGGCAACTTTGACGGCTTCAACAAGGGCACCGGCAAACGCCTTAATGTCATCATCAGAGTTCAGCAGTGCAGCCTTGGTTTTTGGCTCGGTCGGCTTGACGGCCAACAGCTCGATGTTCTCCACCAGACAGCCGCAGGCGTAATCCTCAACCACATAGTCCTCGTTGATGGACTCATAGTTTTCGATGCGATCGCGCTTGGCGTTTTCCACCATATGGCGGCGGTGTGTGTCTTCCTGCCAGTAGATCGACAGGTTATCCATGCGCGTAATCAGCAGCGCATCCGCCGGGAAGTACGGCACGCGCACAGCGGGCAGGTTGCC
>NZ_AWGD01000068.1 GCF_000495795.1 Asticcacaulis sp. AC460 | reverse complement strand
GGTATTACGGACAGCCGCAGTTGCCGATTGCCCGGCCCGGTAACGCGCGCCGACGCGGTTAACCTGCTCTTGCTTCTTGCTCAAGCGCTCCAGCTCACCGCGCTGGCGGCCAAGCGCTGTCGTGGCTTCGCTGGCGCTGGCCTTCAACCGGCGCTGTTCGGCGCTCAGGTTCCGGGTGGCGATACCGTCGGTATTGAGCGCGTCACGCTGGCGCTGCACCGACTGGCGCAGGCCGTTGTATTTCGTCTGCAGCTCGGCGGCGGCGCGCTTTGATGCCTCCAGCAAGCGCGCTTGTTGCGCCGTGGGCTTTTCCGTCGCCTTGAACTGGACGGCCAACGCGGCCGCCTCTTCCTTGGCTTTCTTCAGTGCCTTGCCGGTAACGGCAAGCTGCCCCTGCGCCTTGCGAAATCCCTCAATCCGGGCGCTTTGCGCGTCCAGAGCCTTGAGGGTTTGCTGAGTGTTTTTGATGTCACCGGCCAGTGATTTACTGGCCTGTTGGATACTCTTTAGCGGGCGGGTGGCTTGGTCTACGGCCTTCAGCAGCACCTGTAGCTGCAGGCTTTTACTCATCGTGATTAACTCCGCTGCGTTGCAGTGCCAAATGGCGCCAGTTCAACAGCTCCGTGAGCGTCATTCCGGCCATTTCAGACGGCGGCCAGTGGAAGATCACCGCGATGTCCGCCATCAGGTCATCAACGCCCAGCCGGGCGTCGGGGATTACACCGCGGAGTTCGGCGACAAAAAACCGACCACTTTCCCGGCCAGCGCCACAAAATCCGGCAGCTCAAGGCGCGCGCAT
>NZ_AWGD01000067.1 GCF_000495795.1 Asticcacaulis sp. AC460 | reverse complement strand
CAGATCGCCGGTTGCTACGCCATTCAGTTCGGCGAGGCGAGACATAAACGCATTAAATTTAAAACGAGTTTGCTTGCGCATTTTTCTTCCTGTTTTTGTTCGGTTTTATCGGGTATGACTGCCTTAGCAGTCGGTCAGCACGTCTTGTGCGCTGTTGCCGCCGGTGGCATCCGGGCGCGCCTGCTGGCTGAAATCTTCCGAGATGGAAAGCTGGGCTTGCAGCGCGCTGAACGCATCGCTGCCGGTTTTTACCTGTTGCTTGAGGTCGGCAACCTGCTCGCTCAGTGCAGCGAATTTCTCGGTAAAGCGGGTGTCCGCTTCCTGCAACTGCTCGGCCACGGTCATCACGGCGCCTTCCATCTCGCCAAAGCGCACATCGTCGGTAGTTTGCTTGCGGCTAAACATCGCTTTGATGCGGGCAGAGAATGAGGCTTCCGGGTCAGCGACCGGCTCAAAATCGAAATGGACTTCCAGCGGCGCGGAGAACTCGACGTTCTCGTGGCGGCGGCTGAACTCCAGCATGTCAGTGCCGAGGCTCGCCGGGTCATCGGTGACGGCCAACCCGACCAGATACGACTTGCCGGTCTTGGCGAAATCGCGGCGGATCTCCATCGAGGTGAAAACCTTTTGGCCCGCGCCGACCATCGACACCAGATCGGCGGTCGGGGCCAGACTGGCATACAGCGCCCATTTGCCGTGCAACAGCGGTTCGTCCGGCTCGTCGATTTTCTCGGCCTTCAGCTCAACCACGCCGCCGTAACGACGAAAATAACCGTCCGGCAAAATCCCCTTGATGTGTTCCATGTTGATGCGGGCGCCGTACACCTTCGGGCTGTAGGTCGCGGCCATCTGCTGAATATCCGTAGCGCCGATCTCGC
>NZ_AWGD01000065.1 GCF_000495795.1 Asticcacaulis sp. AC460 | reverse complement strand
CATAAATGCGGTTCGCCGCCGTCTTCGTCTCTCTTTCCAAAAACATGATCGTCCCGAAGGAATTTTTGGTTCCGGGCAGGGTGGTCATGCATCGTAAGCCCAGCGGTAACGCGATGGGTGAACGCTTGACCTGCTGGCCTGTAGCTCAGGTGGTTAGAGCGTACGCCTGATAAGCGTAAGGTCGACAGTTCGAGTCTGTCCAGGCCAACCATGGGTTAAGCGTCCGATCTGGTAAGATGGGGCCATAACTCAGATGGTAGAGTGCCTGCTTTGCAAGCAGGATGTCGTCGGTTCGATTCCGTCTGGCTCCACCAGCTCCCTCAGATGAGGTTGTAGCGGGTGACATGCTTACGATGCACATGAGATTGTTCGACTATGAGGGTAACCTCCGGTCGAACGGGTGCAGGGACTTGTCCCTGCTGAAATTGTAAATGAAGGGTTTCCCCGGTTGTTCATAGCTTTAGGGGTGATCCGAGAAGACATTGTCTGACACAGACATCTTCGATGAACTACGTATGCCACAACTTTCCGAGCATACGGGGGAGAAGATGTCTAAGAACGACGTATGTATATGTAAGGGTGCGACGCTACCCTAGTAGCGGTCGTGACAATCGACGTGATCGTATCCTTACATTGTAAACACATGCGTTTTGTTGAGAACGATCAAGCGTTAAAGGGCTTCTGACGGATGCCTTGGCGTAGAGAGGCGAAGAAGGACGTGGCAAGCTGCGATAAGAACCGGGGAGGCGCTAGCACCCTTTGATCCGGTTATCTCCGAATGGGGAAACCCATCTTTACGGCCTTCCAATTTAAAGAACGTGGATAAGACAGAGGACGTGGTTGCATGCCACAGAGACTGTCTGTGAGGCGTTTGCCTGGGGTAACCCGGGATCTTTAGATTGGTTGGTTGTTTTAAGATATAATA
>NZ_AWGD01000064.1 GCF_000495795.1 Asticcacaulis sp. AC460 | reverse complement strand
AATAAATGCGGTTCGCCGCCGTCTTCGTCTCTCTTTCCAAAAACATGATCGTCCCGAAGGAACTTCTGGTTCCGGGCAGGGTGGTCATGCATCGTAAGCCCAGCGGTAACGCGATGGGTGAACGCTTGACCTGCTGGCCTGTAGCTCAGGTGGTTAGAGCGTACGCCTGATAAGCGTAAGGTCGACAGTTCGAGTCTGTCCAGGCCAACCATGGGTTAAGCGTCCGATCTGGTAAGATGGGGCCATAACTCAGATGGTAGAGTGCCTGCTTTGCAAGCAGGATGTCGTCGGTTCGATTCCGTCTGGCTCCACCAGCTCCCTCAAGTGAGGTTGTAGCGGGTGACATGCTTACGATGCACAAGAGTTTTTCGGCTGTGAGGGTAACCTCTGGTCGAAAGGGTGCAGGGTCTGAGACCCTGCTGAAATTGTAAATGAAGGGTTTCCCCGGTTGTTCATAGCTTTAGGGGTGATCCGAGAAGACATTGTCTGACACAGACATCTTCGATGAACTACGTATGCCGCAACTTTCCGAGCATACGGGGGAGAAGATGTCTAAGAACGACGTATGTATATGTAATGGTGCGACGCTACCCTAGTGGCGGTCGTGACAATCGACGTGATCGTATCGTTACATTGTAAACACATGCGTTTTGTTGAGAACGATCAAGCGTTAAAGGGCTTCTGACGGATGCCTTGGCGTAGAGAGGCGAAGAAGGACGTGGCAAGCTGCGATAAGAACCGGGGAGGCGCTAGCACCCTTTGATCCGGTTATCTCCGAATGGGGAAACCCATCTTTACGGCCTTCCAATTTAAAGAACGTGGATAAGACAGAGGATGTGGTTGCATGCCACAGAGACTGTCTATGAGGCGTTTGCCTGGGGTGACCTGGGATCTTTAGATTGGTTGGTTGTTTTAAGATATAATG
>NZ_AWGD01000063.1 GCF_000495795.1 Asticcacaulis sp. AC460 | reverse complement strand
CACCTGAATTTAAGGAAGAAGCCGTCCGTCAGATAACGGAACGCGGTTATTCCGTTGCCGAAGTATCTGACCGTTTGGGTGTTTCTGCACACAGCCTCTATAAGTGGCTACGAGCTATCAAACCTGATACCAGCGAACAGCATGCCAGGGATTTACTGGAAGCCAAAAGCGAGATCCTGAAACTACGGGCACAGCTAAAACGTACCGAAGAAGAACGGGATATCCTGAAAAAGGCCGCGCGGTACTTTGCAAGGGAGCCCGACTGAAGTACCGCTTTATCAATGAGCACCGCACTGTATGGGGTGTGATGACGATGTGTCGGGTACTGCATGTCGCCCGGGCCGGGTTCTACGCGTGGCTGCACAACCCGGTCTCGGCGCGTGATAAAGATAACCAGCGTCTGCTGACGCTTATCCGTGATTCATATTCACTGAGCGGAGGCGTATACGGTTACCGGCGGGTTCATAGCGATCTGAACGAAATCGGGGAAACCTGCGGCAAAAACCGGGTGGGCCGTCTTATGCAACTGAACCGGATTAAAGCCGTGCGGGGCTATAAAGCACCACGGCGTATCGCCGGCCGACCTTCGGTGGTTGCCCCTAATCGCGTACAGCGGCAGTTTACCGTTGTCCGGGCCAATCAGGTCTGGGTCACCGACATCACTTACATCCGCACCTGGCAGGGCTGGTTGTATCTGGCGGTGGTTATCGACCTCTTCGCCCGTAACGTGGTGGGCTGGTCGATGAAGCCGACCCTCTCACGCGAACTGGCACTGGATGCGCTGATGATGGCGGTCTGGCGACGTAAACCGGACAGCGAGGTCATCGTGCACTCAGACCAGGGTTGCCAGTATGGCAGCGACGACTGGCAACGGTTCTGTCGGGCCAATAACCTGGCACCCAGTATGAGCCGGCGTGGTAACTGTTGGGATAATGCAGTGGCCGAATCGTTCTTCAGTTCACTGAAAAAAGAACGCATCAGGAAGAGAATATACAAAACCCGGGATCTGGCC
>NZ_AWGD01000062.1 GCF_000495795.1 Asticcacaulis sp. AC460 | reverse complement strand
ATACGACACCGGCAACAACCATCATCAGCGATCCGCGCCGCCAAGCTGCCTTGCTCTACTGGCAGGGCTTCTCTGTGCGCCAAATTGCGGAAACGCTGAACCTCAAGGGGCCGACCGTGCAGAGCTGGAAACTGCGCGATAAATGGGACGGCATCGCGCCCATTTCCCGCGTGGAACAAAGCATGGAAGCGCGGTTGATTCAGCTCATCATGAAAGACGTCAAGGAGGGGAAAGACTTCAAAGAAATCGACCTGTTGGGCCGCCAGATTGAACGGCTGGCGCGGGTCAATCGCTATTCGGCGACCGGCAACGAGGCGGACTTAAACCCGAACGTCGCCAACCGCAACAAAGGCGAGCGCAAGCCCGCCGAGCGCAACGTGTTCAGCGAGGCCGCCGTGGAGAAGCTGCAAAGCATCTTCACAGAAACCACCTTCGAGTATCAGATGGGATGGTATCGCGCCGGGCTGCAACACCGTATCCGCAACATCCTAAAATCGCGCCAGATCGGCGCCACGTTCTTCTTTGCCCGCGAAGCATTACTTGATGCGCTGACCACCGGCCGCAATCAGATTTTCTTGTCGGCCAGTAAGGCGCAGGCGCATGTATTCCGCAATTACATCATTGATTTTGCCCGGCTGGTCGAGGTTGACCTGAAAGGCGATCCAATGGTGCTGCCGAACGGCGCCCGCCTGATGTTCCTCGGCACCAACGTGCGCACCGCGCAGAGCTACACCGGCAATCTGTATCTGGATGAGTATTTCTGGATACCGAAGTTTCAGGAGCTGCGCAAAGTCGCCAGCGGGATGTCGCTGCACAAGCGGTGGCGCACTACCTCCTTTTCCACACCGTCGAGTCTGGCGCACTCCGCTTATCCGTTCTGGTCGGGGGAACTGTTCAACAAGGGCCGCCGCAGCAAAGCCGATCACGTTCAGCTCGACCTCAGCCACAGCCACCTGTCAAAAGGCGTGCTGTGCGGTGATGGGCAATGGCGCCAGATTGTCACGGTTGAGGATGCACTGACCGGCG
>NZ_AWGD01000061.1 GCF_000495795.1 Asticcacaulis sp. AC460 | reverse complement strand
TAACGTTGGACAGGAACCCTTGGTCTTCCGGCGAGCGGGCTTTTCACCCGCTTTATCGTTACTTATGTCAGCATTCGCACTTCTGATACCTCCAGCAACCCTCACAGGCCACCTTCAACGGCTTACAGAACGCTCCCCTACCCAACAACGCCTAAGCGTCGCTGCCGCAGCTTCGGTGCATGGTTTAGCCCCGTTACATCTTCCGCGCAGGCCGACTCGACCAGTGAGCTATTACGCTTTCTTTAAATGATGGCTGCTTCTAAGCCAACATCCTGGCTGTCTATGCCTTCCCACATCGTTTCCCACTTAACCATGACTTTGGGACCTTAGCTGGCGGTCTGGGTTGTTTCCCTCTTCACGACGGACGTTAGCACCCGCCGTGTGTCTCCCGTGATAACATTCTTCGGTATTCGGAGTTTGCATCGGTTTGGTAAGCCGGGATGGCCCCCTAGCCGAAACAGTGCTCTACCCCCGAAGATGAGTTCACGAGGCGCTACCTAAATAGCTTTCGGGGAGAACCAGCTATCTCCCGGTTTGATTGGCCTTTCACCCCCAGCCACAAGTCATCCGCTAATTTTTCAACATTAGTCGGTTCGGTCCTCCAGTTAGTGTTACCCAACCTTCAACCTGCCCATGGCTAGATCACCGGGTTTCGGGTCTATACCTTGCAACTAGTCGCCCAGTTAAGACTCGGTTTCCCTACGGCTCCCCTATACGGTTAACCTTGCTACAAAATATAAGTCGCTGACCCATTATACAAAAGGTACGCAGTCACACCACGAAGGTGCTCCCACTGCTTGTACGTACACGGTTTCAGGTTCTATTTCACTCCCCTCGCCGGGGTTCTTTTCGCCTTTCCCTCACGGTACTGGTTCACTATCGGTCAGTCAGGAGTATTTAGCCTTGGAGGATGGTCCCCCCATATTCAGACAGGATGTCACGTGTCCCGCCCTACTCATCGAACTCACGACCTGTGCATTTTAGTGTACGGGGCTATCACCCTTTGCTGCGCGACTTTCCAGACGCTTCCACTAACACA
>NZ_AWGD01000060.1 GCF_000495795.1 Asticcacaulis sp. AC460 | reverse complement strand
GTTGAGCAACTTCGACACGTTCAACACCTTCTACGGTCAGCGCGGCGATGATGCCGGAACGCCGGATACTGCGGCCTAAGCGGCGCATGGTCAGTACATAATTTTGCAAACGTTGTTTCGCCTCCGTGAGGATCGGCGCAACCTCCGGGCCGGGATAGAGAAACAGCGTGGCAACAATGCCATAGCGGGTTATTTTGGCCGCTTGCACGAGGACGCGATCGGCAACCGGGCGCACGTCCTCATCATTCAGCGCATCGCGGACAACCTGCAACAATTCGGGGCTGGCGGTGCCGTCGCCGTCCCGCGACAACACGGTGACGGTCACGTTAGCCGGTGATGGGCTGATTGCCGTCACATCAGCCACCCGGCCGTCGGCCGAGCGGGCGTGAAAACGGTAGGAACCGGCCGATCCCGCTGTGCTCATCCCTTCGAAAGCATCCTGCAGGCGCAGGCGGTAGTCTTCATCCGCTTCCATAACTGCCGGTGTCGGCGGGATAGTGCTTTCATCCGCCGGGGCGATCACCAGTCGCGGCGTGTTGAAGTTGGCGCCGAGCTGGTCGAGATCTTCGCCGGTGGCGTGCGCCAGCATCACTGCTTTCGCGGCATCATTGACGCGCTGGCGTAAAATCACCTCGCGGTAGGCATTCTCCTGCAGCAGCTTAACGATCGGCTCCGACTCCAGCGCCAGCGTGCGCGCGACGGCCTCACGCTGTTCCTCCGGGTAAAGCGAAATCAGCGTCGCCTTTCGCTCTGCCAAAATGTCTTCATAATCCAGCACCTCAACGACAATCGGCGCGGGCAGCTGTGAAAGGTCAATCGTTGCCATGGTTTCAGCTCACAGGAACAGACAGCGACAGCGCGCCGGGGGCATCGGTGCGGGTGCCGGTGATGTCGATCACCATCTTGCCGTCATAGGTGGTATTAAAAGCGATGCCGGTCAGCTTAACGCGCGGCTCCCACGCCAAAATCGCGCTGTAGCAGGCGGCCATAATCTGCAGGCGCAGCGCGTCGTTCTGCGGCTGGTCGAGCAGCTCAGAGAGCAACGAGCCATAAGCCCGGCGCATCGG
>NZ_AWGD01000059.1 GCF_000495795.1 Asticcacaulis sp. AC460 | reverse complement strand
GGCCGGATTGCGGCGGCGCTGACCGATACCCGCGCGGCGATCGACACGTTGCAGGCGGCGGTAGGTGTGCTGGCGCAGGAAGAGGAAAAGTTAAGGGGCGACCTAAACGCCGCGCACCGGCTGGCGCTGACGCGTGAGCAGAAAATACAGAGGTTACTCAATGAAAATCAGCAATTACGGGACTGGTTTAACACTGCTTTGCCTGCTGACGTTGCCCGGCTGCACCAGCGCCCCGGCTTCACCGGCGCCGCGGATTATCTACGTTGGCTGTCCGAAAGTGAGTCCGTGCCAAATCCCGGCCAGCCACCCGGCGACTAATGGCGATCTGAGCGCCGATATTCGCCAGCTTGAAAACGCCTTGGCGGCCTGCGCGGTGCAGGTCGAAACGATAAAACACTGTCAGGAACACCACGATGTTAAAACCGCAACAGCTCCGCGCTGAGCTGACACGCTGCCTGCCGTGGCTACAGCGCAACCCTGAAAACCTGCAAGTTCGGGTAGATCGCGGCAATGTGGTCGCCACGCTTGCCGTCTCGCTGTCCCATGAGTACCGCTATACGCTGAACCTGCTGTTTTTGGACTACACCGGCGATCTGGATTTAATCATGGTGCCGATTCAGGCATGGCTACGGGAAAACCAGCCGGATATCATGGCAACGGAGGAAAAGCGTCGCACCGGGATCACCTTCGCGAGCGACTTCAACAACAACGGCTCTTACGATTTCAGCGTATCGCTGCAGCTGACCGAGCGTGTAGTGGTCAGCGAACAGAACGGCACACTACACGTTAAGCACCTGCCGGAGCCGCCGTTACCGGAGGACATCACGCGGCCGATGCAGCTCTTTGTTCACGGTGAATTAGTGAGTGAATGGCATGAGCGAGCTTAATCCCTTTGACACCCGGCTTGCCGGGCTGATTGCCAAGCTGTCGCCGCAGTCCCGAAAGTCGCTGGCCGTTGCCGTGTCAAAGCGCCTGCGCGCCGGTCAACAGCAACACATCAAACGCCAGCAGGCACCGGACGGCACCCCCTACGCGCCGCGCAAAACTCGGCTTCGCAACAAAAAGCGCCTGCGCGATCGGGCAATGTTCTCCA
>NZ_AWGD01000058.1 GCF_000495795.1 Asticcacaulis sp. AC460 | reverse complement strand
TTTTAGGACGAGATTGGCGGCTTCGATGAGCTTTCGCATGACAGCGACAATGACGACTTTTGGCGGTTTTCCGGTACCCAGAAGTCTGTCGGCGAAAGTCTTGAAGTCGCTTTTGATCCTTTTGGCTACCAGGGCCGCCATGTAAACGAAGGTTCTGGGCCTGGAGCGGCCATCGATAATGAACCTGCGCCCATGGAAGTTACCGGAATCGCGGTCAAACGGTGCGACGCCAAGAAGGCTGGCGGCTTGACCGTGCTCGAGACTGCCCAGTTCGGGCATACGCACGACCAGTACGGCCGCCACGACATCGCCTACGCCTGACAAGGTCTTGAGCAGATCGAAGCGAACATTGAGATCAGGGCGTGCCCTGATCTTAGCGATGATCAGCTTCAGGACGTCGCGCTTCTGCTGAACCAGGCATTGCTCACGAGCCAAAGCCATGGCTTTCACGACGGCCGGCCGTTCGTGCTCAGCCATGTTTTTGGTCATGGCAAGCAAATCACTGGTCTGCTCGTAGTAGGTCAGCAGATCAGCCAGATCGACCAGATAGGGATCGCGGCGTGCGATGATCCCATCATAGGCTTGCGTCGCCAGGGCAATAAGCCTGGCATCCGCCTTGTCGGACTTCATACGGATACGCCGGTAAATCGCGAAGGCCTTGACCTCCATCGGCTGATGGAGAACGACCTCGAAGTCTTCTGCCTCAAGCGCGGTGCGAACACCACGCTCGTAATCTCCAGACGCTTCCATGCCCACGCGCTTGACCTTGTGAGCCCGCAGCCAACCTGTCAGTTCTGTAAAGCCAGCCGGGTTGTTGGCTATCCGGCAATGGTCCGTAGACTTGGCAAGAGCAACATCCAGCCACTTCTTGCCGATATCGACACCCGCCACATCCGTGGTACACTTTCCCTGTTTCATGATCTCAACCTTGTGTCTTCGGGCCCTAACGCCCATGCAACCATCCGAGGCATGAATCCAAAGGTGGCCCAGCTCCCCAACAGCTCATCACAGCTCAGGGGAAAACGGCCCGTCCTTCAGACAGGATTGGGGTCTGCAGACCCCAATCCTGTCCAGAACCTAACACAGCTTGCACAAACAAGGGGGACC
>NZ_AWGD01000057.1 GCF_000495795.1 Asticcacaulis sp. AC460 | reverse complement strand
CTCGGGTGAAGGAACTAGGCAAAATGGTGCCGTAACTTCGGGAGAAGGCACGCTGGCATGTAGGTGAAGTCCCTTGCGGATGGAGCTGAAGCCAGTCGAAGATACCAGCTGGCTGCAACTGTTTAATAAAAACACAGCACTGTGCAAACACGAAAGTGGACGTATACGGTGTGACGCCTGCCCGGTGCTGGAAGGTTAATTGATGGGGTCAGCCGCAAGGCGAAGCTCTTGATCGAAGCCCCAGTAAACGGCGGCCGTAACTATAACGGTCCTAAGGTAGCGAAATTCCTTGTCGGGTAAGTTCCGACCTGCACGAATGGCGTAATGATGGCCAGGCTGTCTCCACCCGAGACTCAGTGAAATTGAACTCGCTGTGAAGATGCAGTGTACCCGCGGCAAGACGGAAAGACCCCGTGAACCTTTACTATAGCTTGACACTGAACATTGAGCCTTGATGTGTAGGATAGGTGGGAGGCTTTGAAGCGTGGACGCCAGTCTGCGTGGAGCCATCCTTGAAATACCACCCTTTAATGTTTGATGTTCTAACTCGGCCCCATAATCTGGGGTGAGGACAGTGTCTGGTGGGTAGTTTGACTGGGGCGGTCTCCTCCCAAAGAGTAACGGAGGAGCACGAAGGTTAGCTAATCACGGTCGGACATCGTGAGGTTAGTGCAAAGGCATAAGCTAGCTTGACTGCGAGAGTGACGGCTCGAGCAGGTACGAAAGTAGGTCTTAGTGATCCGGTGGTTCTGAATGGAAGGGCCATCGCTCAACGGATAAAAGGTACTCCGGGGATAACAGGCTGATACCGCCCAAGAGTTCATATCGACGGCGGTGTTTGGCACCTCGATGTCGGCTCATCACATCCTGGGGCTGAAGTAGGTCCCAAGGGTATGGCTGTTCGCCATTTAAAGTGGTACGCGAGCTGGGTTTAGAACGTCGTGAGACAGTTCGGTCCCTATCTGCCGTGGGCGTTGGAAGATTGAGAGGGGTTGCTCCTAGTACGAGAGGACCGGAGTGAACGCACCACTGGTGTTCGGGTTGTCATGCCAATGGCATTGCCCGGTAGCTAAGTGCGGAAAAGATAAGCGCTGAAAGCATCTAAGCGC
>NZ_AWGD01000056.1 GCF_000495795.1 Asticcacaulis sp. AC460 | reverse complement strand
AAATGAACTGACCCCCAAAAGTTGGACACCAACTTTTGGGGTTTTCCATGTCTAAATATTCTGAGGCTTTCAAGCTTTCGGTTATCAACGCGTATCTGTCGGGGTCGTCGAGTTTAGAGACGATCTGTCGTCCCCTTGGCATCGACCGCACGACGGTGCGCAGCTGGGTGGCGCTTTATCGCCGTCACGGCAGCGCTGGCATCAGCAAAAAGTTCAGCCACTATGACGGTGCATTCAAGCTTTCTGTTCTGAGGCATATGTGGGAGAATAAGCTGGCTTGCCGAGAGACGGCCGTCTTATTCAACATCCGCAATCCTTCATGTCTTCGGGACTGGGACAGGCTTTACCGTGTTGGTGGCGCTGATGCTCTGAATCCGCGCCGCAGGGGGCGACCCAAGTCAATGCCAGATCATGGACGCACAGAGTCCGAGCCGTCGTCAGATGATGATAAGCGCACACGCGAAGAGCTGCTGTCTGAGCTGAACTACCTGCGTATGGAGAACGCGTACCTAAAAAAACTGGATGCCTTGGTTCAAGCAAAGCGAGCGCCGAAAAAGCGCAAATAGTGCTTGAGCTAAGGCCCCATTACCCGATTGCAGGCCTGCTGAAATTGGCAGGGTTGGCACGTAGCACCTTCTATTATCAGCAGAAAGCGCTTCTTGTGGGCGATAAACACGCAAGGACAAGAGTGAGCATCCAGACGGTCTACGACTGCCACAAAGGCCGCTATGGCTATCGTCGGATTACCGCTGTGCTCAAGCATCTGGGCACGATCGTCAACCACAAGACTGTTCAACGTTTGATGGGGCAAATGGGCCTGAAGTCCTTGGTACGCGCCAAGAAATACAAGTCCTACAAAGGGGCTATCGGACGAACGGTGCCCGATCTTCTTCAGCGCCAGTTCGATGCGCCAGGCATCAACCAAAAATGGGTGACGGATGTGACCGAGTTCAAAGTAGCTGGCGAAAAACTCTATCTCTCACCCGTCATGGATCTCTATAATCGAGAAATCATCGCCTTTGAAACTGCCAGGCATCCTGTTTTCAAGCTCGTCGGAAACATGCTCGATATGGCATTGAAAAAACTCGGAAAGGACGAGAAACCCACAATCCATTCCGACCAGGGCTGGCACTATCAGATGCCAGAATATCAACGAAAACTCGAGAAAAGCCAGGTCGTGCAAAGCATGTCACGCAAAGGAAACTGCATCGACAATGCCGCCATGGAAAGCTTCTTCGCCGTCCTGAAATCTGAGTTCTTCTATCTCGAAAAGTTTGACAGCTTCGAAGCCCTGCAAGACGGCATCAAAACCTACATCCACTATTACAATCACGATCGTATCAAGCTAAAACTAAAAGGGCTGAGCCCTGTCCAATACAGAACTCAGCCCATAAACGCCTAGCCCGACCATAAACCGTCCAACTTTATGGGGTCAGTTC
>NZ_AWGD01000054.1 GCF_000495795.1 Asticcacaulis sp. AC460 | reverse complement strand
ACCTGAATACATAGGGTTATTAAGCAAACGCGGGGAACTGAAACATCTCAGTACCCGTAGGAAAGGACATCAACCGAGACTTCCCTAGTAGTGGCGAGCGAACGGGAACCAGGCCAGTGCTCTTGTGAAATAAAGTCGAACAGCTTGGAAAGGCTGACCATAGCGGGTGACAGTCCCGTAGACGTTAAATAGCAAGAGACTCGAGTAGGGCGGGACACGTGCAATCCTGTCTGAACATGGGGGGACCACCCTCCAAGCCTAAGTACTCCTCTACGACCGATAGTGAACAAGTACCGTGAGGGAAAGGTGAAAAGCACCCCGACAAGGGGAGTGAAACAGATCCTGAAATCGGAAGCCTACAAGCAGTCGGAGCCGCCAAGCGCGGTGACGGCGTACCTTTTGTATAATGGGTCAGCGACTTCATGTGCCGAGCAAGCTTAAGCCGTTAGGTGTAGGCGTAGCGAAAGCGAGTTTGAATAGAGCGTTAAGTTCGTCGCATGACGACCCGAAACCAGGTGATCTATCCATGAGCAGGATGAAGGTAAGGTAACACTTACTGGAGGTCCGAACCGATATCTGTTGAAAAAGATTCGGATGACTTGTGGATAGGGGTGAAAGGCCAATCAAACCTGGACATAGCTGGTTCTCCGCGAAATCTATTTAGGTAGAGCGTCGGATGTATTCCCTGGGGGGTAGAGCACTGGATGGATGCGGGCGGCGCGAGCTGTACCAATTCTAACCAAACTCCGAATACCCAGGAGAACTATCCGGCAGACACACGGCGGGTGCTAACGTCCGTCGTGAAAAGGGAAACAACCCTAACCATCATCTAAGGCCCCCAAGTTATGGCTAAGTGGGAAACGATGTGGGATTGCTTTGACAATCAGGAGGTTGGCTTAGAAGCAGCCATCCTTTAAAGAAAGCGTAACAGCTCACTGATCAAGCGATCCTGCGCGGAAAATGTAACGGGGCTCAAGCCATGCGCCGAAGATATGGGTTCACGTAAGTGAGCGGTAGCGGAGCGTTCTGTAAGCCTGTGAAGGTCAACCGTGAGGTTGGCTGGAGGTATCAGAAGTGAGAATGCTGACATGAGTAGCGATAAAGAGTGTGAGAGACACTCTCGCCGAAAGACCAAGGGTTCCTGCGTAAAGCTAATCTGCGCAGGGTTAGCCAGCCCCTAAGGCGAGGCCGAAAGGCGTAGTCGATGGGAATCCGGTAAATATTCCGGAGCCAGTGTGAAGTGACGGATGGCATAACTTGTACGGACTTATTGGATTGTCTGTGCAGGGGCGTTGTCCCTGGAAATAACTCACACAGAGACTGTACCCGAAACCGACACAGGTGGTCAGGTAGAGTATACCAAGGCGCTTGAGAGAACTATGCTGAAGGAACTCGGCAAATTACACGCGTAACTTCGGGATAAGCGTGACTTGCTCTGGGCAACCAGATCCAAGTGGCACAAACTAGGGGGTAGCGACTGTTTATCAAAAACACAGGGCTCTGCGAAGCTGTAAAGCGACGTATAGGGTCTGACGCCTGCCCGGTGCCGGAAGGTTAAAAGGAGTGGTGCAAGCTGCGAATTGAAGCCCCGGTAAACGGCGGCCGTAACTATAACGGTCCTAAGGTAGCGAAATTCCTTGTCGGGTAAGTTCCGACCTGCACGAATGGCGTAACGACTTCCCCACTGTCTCCAGCATAGGCTCAGCGAAATTGAATTCCCCGTGAAGATGCGGGGTTCCCGCGGTCAGACGGAAAGACCCTATGAACCTTTACTATAGCTTCGCCTTGGCGTTAGCATCAACATGTGTAGGATAGGTGGGAGGCTATGAAGCGGGGGCGCCAGTCCTCGTGGAGCCATCCTTGAAATACCACCCTTATTGTTGCTGACGTCTAACCGCGGCCCGTTATCCGGGTCCGGGACATGGCGTGGTGGGTAGTTTGACTGGGGCGGTCGCCTCCCAAAGTGTAACGGAGGCGCGCGATGGTGGGCTCAGAGCGGTCGGAAATCGCTCGACGAGTGCAATGGCATAAGCCCGCCTGACTGCGAGACTGACAAGTCGAGCAGAGACGAAAGTCGGCCATAGTGATCCGGTGGTCCTTCGTGGACGGGCCATCGCTCAACGGATAAAAGGTACTCTAGGGATAACAGGCTGATTTTGCCCAAGAGTCCATATCGACGGCAAAGTTTGGCACCTCGATGTCGGCTCATCTCATCCTGGGGCTGGAGCAGGTCCCAAGGGTATGGCTGTTCGCCATTTAAAGAGGTACGTGAGCTGGGTTCAGAACGTCGTGAGACAGTTTGGTCCCTATCTGCCGTGGGTGTTCGAGACTTGAGAGGATCTGTCCCTAGTACGAGAGGACCGGGATGGACATACCTCTGGTGGACCTGTCGTGGCGCCAGCCGCGCAGCAGGGTAGCTAAGTATGGACGGGATAACCGCTGAAAGCATCTAAGCGGGAAACCCACCTCAAAACAAGGTCTCGCTGAGGATCGTGGAAGACTACCACGTTGATAGGCCGGGTGTGGAAGCTCCGTGAGGAGTGAAGCTAACCGGTACTAATAATCCGATCGGCTTGATCGTTCCTCAACACAACGCATGTTACATGCAAACACATA
>NZ_AWGD01000053.1 GCF_000495795.1 Asticcacaulis sp. AC460 | reverse complement strand
CGGCCAGGAAGGCAGCGGCCAGGGCTACGGCATCTACGCCCAGCGCTACAACTCGGCCGGCGTCGCCCAAGGTGGCGAAGTCCACGTCAACACGGCGACGGCGGGCAACCAGCGCTTCCCGACCACGGCCGCGCTTGAAAACGGCGGCTATGTCATCGCCTGGCAGGACAGCACCTCGACCGAGATCCAGTTCCAGCGCTACAATTCCAGCGGTGTGGCCCAGGGAACCAATACGGTGGCCAGCGCCAGTGCGCCGGGCAACCAGTCGGATCCGGCCATCGCAGGCTTAAGCACCGGCGGCTTCGTCGTCGTCTGGACCAGCAGCGACGATGGCGGTGGTTCCGGTATCTACGCCCAGCGCTTCACCGCCAGCGGCACGGCTGACGGCAGCACCATCCTGATCAACACCACCACCTCGGGTGAACAGGTCGCCGCTTCGGTCAGCACCCTGGTCAATGGCAGCTTCGTGGTCACCTGGACCTCGGCCGACGCCGCCAACAACGGCATCTTCCAGAAGATCGTCGAAGCCAACACTGTGCCCTATCTCGACGATGCCCAGGCCGAACTGTCGGCCGGCACCGAAGACACCCCCTATACTGTCTCGCGGGCCTCGCTGCTGCAAGGTGTCGAGGACGATGAGGGTCACACCATGACCATCACCGGCCTCACGGTCGACCACGGCACGGCGGTCGCCGACGGCAGCAACTGGATCATCACGCCCTCTGCCAACTACAACGGCCCTCTGGTCCTGAGCTACACCGTCTCCGATGGCCACGGCGGCACCCTGAACCTGACCCAGGACCTGACGATCAACGCCGTCAACGACGCGCCGTCGGTGGAAGACGGAGAGCTGGACACGACGGTGGACGAAGGTGCCTCCTCGATCACCTTCGACGCCCTGTCCAACGTCACCGACGTCGAACATGGCGCCCTGTCGGTCTCGGCCAGCGGCCTGCCCGCCGGCGTCACCCTGGTCGACTCGACCTTTACCTTCAACCCGGCCAATGCCGCCTATGATTACCTGGCCGATGGCGAGACGGAGGAGGTCGTCGTCAGCTACACGGTCAGCGACGGCACCAGCACGACCGGTGCCTCGTTCACCATCACCGTCACCGGCACCAATGACGCCCCGGTCTTCGAAGTCTGCGGCGACGATACCGGTTCGGTTACCGAAGACGCAGGCGTCCTCGTATCGCTGATCGGCACACCGGTCGAACCCGCCGAAACCCAGACGGCGACGGGCGATATCACCTTCACCGATGTCGACCTGAGCGACACCCACACGGTCGAAGTCGAATCGCATGAGATCATCACAAGCCTGGTCGGCAGCTACGTCCATGCCTATGTCGGCACTCTGACGGCCGAAGTTACCCAGGCCGTCAAGGGCGGCGGCGGTACCGTCAACTGGACCTTCTCCGTCGACAATGACGATATCCAGTTCCTGGCCGAAGGCCAGACCCTGACCCAGTCCTACGACGTCATCGTCTCTGATGGCTGGGGCGGTGAGGATACCGAAACCGTCGTCATCACCATTACCGGCAATAATGACGCCCCAACCCTGTCGGGCGAACAGGCCAGCCTGGACGACGGAGAGGAAGACCAGGACTACACAGTCAGCAAGGCAGACCTGCTGCAGGGCTTCAGCGACGTCGATACGTCCGACGACCTGGATATCGACAACCTGACAGCCAGCGACGGCGCCACGGTCACCGATAACCACGACGGCACCTACACCATCCACCATGTCGCCAACGATAACGGTCGCATCACGCTCAGCTACGATGTGATCGACGGAAATGGCGGTTCGGTCGAAGGTGGACTCAGTTATGATCTGGACGCCGTCAACGACGCCCCGGTCGGCAACGACAGCGTCTCGATCCAGGGCACCGAGGACACCGACCTGGTCATCGACATCGCCGACCTGATCTCGGACGTCGACAACAGCGACGGGCAACTGACCATCACCGCGGAAAGCGACGACGGTCAGGTGACGATCGACGGCACGGAAATCACCTTCATCCCGAACGGCGACTTCCAGGGCACCACCACCATCACCTATACGGTGGAGGATCCGGATGGTGAAACCGACACCGGTACGCTGTATGTCAATATCGCCAACACCAATGATGCGCCGGAAGCCGATGATTTCAACGGCGGCACGACCCCGGAAGAAACGCCGATTGTCATCGACGTCAACGGCCACTTCGAGGACATCGATCCCGGTGAAACCCTGACCGTCACGGCCGCCACCAGCGAACAGGGCACGGTCTCGATCAACGGCACCGAACTGACCTTCACCCCGGCGAGCAACTTCTACGGCAACGCCACCATCACCTATGCGATCAGTGACGGCGAGACCACGACCACCGCGGATATCACGGTCGCGGTCACCAACACCTACGACGCCCCGACCGTTGTTCCGGGTGCGGCGATCGACATGCTGGAAGACACCGTCAAGACCATCACGGCGGCAGAACTTCTGGCCGGCGTCGAAAACCCCGACGATGCCGAGATCACCATCTCCGACGTCTTCGCCTCCGAAGGCACCATCACCCTCAACCAGAACGGCACCTACCGTTACAATCCGCCGAACGACTATTACGGCCCGGTGACCATCAACTTCACGGTGTTCGACGGCACCACCGAGGTCCTGTCCGAGATCACGATCAATATCGAGAACGTCAACGACGCGCCCCACGCGCCGACCAGCCCGGGTTCGCTCGGCTCGGTGAACGAAGACGCCGTCTTCACCGGATCGGATGAGGCCCTGCTGACCGGCTGGACCGATATCGACTTCGAACGCGACGAAGAAAACACCCTGCCGGACCTGGTGGTGTCGGATATCTCGGTCAACCACGGTACGGTCGTCCGCGACGGCCATGGCGGTTTCACCATCACGCCGGACGAGGATTACAACGGCACCATCACCGTCACCTACAAGGTGTCGGACGGTGTCACCGAGGTCACCGCCACCCGCAGCCTGACCGTTACGCCGCAACCCGATGCTCCGGACCTGACCGGCGAACCGGCCGACCTGACTGGCGCCCTGGAAGACCATACCTTCAACATTACCACCGCCAGCCTGTTGCAGGGCATCACCGATCCGGACGGCGGCAGCCCCAGCTTCACCATCACCGCGATCGACGTCGATGAAGGCGCCATCAACCTGGTCAGCGGCAACTATGTCTATACTCCGGATGCCGACTTCAATGGCGATGTCACCATCACCTACACCGTCTCCGACGGCAGCCTGACGCGTGTCCTGACCAACACCTTCACCGTCGGCGCCGTCAATGACGCCCCGGGTGGCAGCTCGGCCTCGATCAGCGGCGTCCTCGAAGACACCGACACGTTCATCACGGTCTCCGACCTGCTGGCCGGCGTCACCGATGTCGACAACATCACCGCCCAGCTCGAAATCACCGACATCGACGCCACCAACGGCACGATCGTGTGGAACGAGGCCCAGGAGCACTACGTCTTCCGCGGCGACAGCAACTACAGCGGCACGGCGACCATCACCTACACCGTCTCCGACGGCGAGGACGACACCGAGTACACCAGCACCTTCTCCGTCGGGGCCGTCAATGACGCACCGACCGGTACGGCGGGGACCATCACCGGCGCCAGCGAAGACACGGTGACGAATATCAGCCGCGACACCCTGCTGTCGGGTATCAGCGATGTCGACAACCCGACCAAGTCGGGCTGGAACATCCACTGCCTGAGCGCCACCAACGGCACCTTTGCTTCGGATGGCAGCGGCGGCTTCACCTTCACGCCGACCGCCAACTATAACGGCAGCGCCTCGATCACCTACAAGGTATCGGACGGTTCGGGTGGCTCGACCATCTTCACCAGCACCTTCTCGGTCGCCGCGGTCAATGACAACCCGACGGCGCCGGAAGATCCCGTCGACCTGGGCACCGCAACGGAAGATCAGCCGATCATCATCGATGCGGAGGACCTGCTGGCCGGCTGGACCGATATCGACGGACCGACCACCTTCACGGTCCACAACCTGGATGCGGGCGACGGCTTCACGGTGGTCGACAACCACGACGGTACCTTCACGGTGACCACGCCGGACGACTACCGCGGTGAGATCGCCTTCACCTACGAAGTCCACGATGCCACCACCGGCGTCAGCTACGGCGAAGCCACCATCGAGGTCCAAAACGTCTATGACGCGCCGGAACTGGACGAACCCGCCGAGTTGAGCGATATCGATGAGGACACGTCCAAGGCGTTCACCACCGCTGACCTGCTGCAAGGCTGGAGCAGCGCCGACGGCGAAACCTTGAGCGTCCAGAACGTCGACATCTCCTTCTCGGGTGGCCTGACCGGCTTCACGATGGTCTCAGGTAGCGGTAACTACAGCCTGAGCCCGCTGGCCAACGAATGGGGTACCTTCACCATCAGCTATGACGTCTATGACGGCCATACGACGACCTCGACCAGCTTGAGCTTCGACGTCAATCCCGTCATCGATCTGGTCTGTGCGTCGACGTCTACCGTCCTGGCCACGGGTATCGACAACCTCAAGCTGACCGGCAGCGACGACATCGACGGTACCGGCAACAGCCTGAACAACGTC
>NZ_AWGD01000052.1 GCF_000495795.1 Asticcacaulis sp. AC460 | reverse complement strand
CCGCCGCGGTCATGGCGCTGGGCTCGATCGGCGCGGTCGAGGCCGTGCCCGCCCTGATCACCCTGAGCGAAGATGCCGTCACCGATGTCCGCGCCCAGGCTGTCGCCGCGCTGGGCCGGATCGCCGATCCGCGCGGTGGCGCCGCCATGGCCGGGCGCCTCGCCGACCAGGACCCCGGCGTGCGCGTCCATGCCGCCCAGGCCCTGGGCGAACTGCATGCCTTGCCGACCCTGCCGGCGCTTGTCGGGCGGCTGAACGACGACGACTGGTGGGTGCGCTTCCGCGCTGCTGAAGCCATCTATCGTTTCGGCGACCGCGGCGTCGCCGCGCTCAAGGCGCTGAGCCGCCAGCCCGGCGCCACCGGTGAGATGGCCAGCCAGGCCCTGCTTGAATTCACGGGGGCGCGGTGATGGATCTCGGTGCCCAGGCCTCCGCCTTTCTGGTGGACTACAGCCCCTACCTGCTTATCCTGTCATGGACGATCCTGGCCATCGGCGTGGCCCAGAACCTGGTCTACGCTCTGCAGCTCCCAGCCGCCTGGGCCGAGTTGCGCCAGCGCTCCCAGGCGGAGGATTCGGAGTCGGCTTTCCAGTTATTGATTTCGGACGTGGCCATGCCGATCAGCCTGGTCGTGCCCGGCTATAACGAGGAAGCGACCATCGTCGAAAGCGTGCGGTCGATGCTGTCGCTGCGCTATCCCGACCTGGAGATCATCGTCGTCAATGACGGATCGAAGGACAGCACACTGAAGGTCCTGATCGACGCCTTCCAGCTTGTGCCGGTGACCCGGGCCCACGAACAGGCCGTCAAGCACCAGCCGATCCGCCAGGTCTATGGCTCGCCCATGTATGCCCGGCTTCTGGTGGTCGACAAGCAGAATGGCGGCAAGTCCGACGCCATCAATGCCGGCATCAACCTGTCGCGCAATCCATTATTCTGCGTGGTCGACGCCGACTCGCTGCTGGAGATCGAGTCGCTGCTCAGCTCGGTGCGGCCGTTCATGGAAGACCCGCGCCACATGATCGCCGTCGGCGGCACCATCCGTGTGCTCAATGGCTGCGTGGTGAAGAATGGCCAGGTCATCCAGGCCGGGCTGCCGCGCAAGTTCCTGCCCCTGGTCCAGTATATGGAATATATCCGCGCCTATCTGATGGCGCGCCTGGCGTGGAGCCGGTGGGGCATACTGACCCTGATTTCAGGCGCCTTCGGCATCTTCCGGCGCAGCGCGGCGGTCGAGGTCGGCGGCTTCACCCACGGCACGGTCGGCGAGGACTATGAGCTGATCGTCAAGATGCACAAGCACATGCACAACCACGATCGCACCTATGCGCTGCGCTATGTTCCGGAGCCGGTGTGCTGGACCGAGGCGCCGGAAACCCTGAAGGTGCTGAGCAACCAGCGCAAGCGCTGGCAACGCGGGGCGCTGGAGGTGTTTTTCAGGCACCGCGACATGCTGCTGAACCCGCGTTACGGCAAGGTCGGCATGCTGGGCTTCCTCAACAACCTGATTATCGATGTGCTGGGGCCGATCGCCGAGGTGCTGGGCTATATCCTGATGCCGCTGTTCTGGATCGCCGGCGTGTTCAGCCTGGACTTCTTCCTGGCCTATGTCGCCCTGTTCTTCGCTTTCGGGGTCTTCATTTCGGTGTGCTCGCTGATCCTGGAGGAGCTTGAGCTGCGCCGGGTGCCGCGGGCGTCGGACCTGGCCCTGCTGACCCTGGTGGCGGTGATCGAGAACTTCGGCTACCGCCAGCTTACCAATGTCTGGCGCATCATCGGCTGGTGGGAATTCCTGCGCGGCAAGAAGTCGTGGGGCACCATGACGCGCAAGGGTTTTGCCCCGCCATCAACCCCGGCCGTGCCGGCGGGCGACACCGTCCGTCCGGCCTGAACCGGACTCAGGCACAGGTATCCAGCACGGGCTCCGGCACGTCCTGGCCAGGGGCCGGGTAGGGGCGGCTGAAGGTGAAGGCTTCGGCATGCGGTCCGATCCGGCGCAGACGCTCCAGCCGGTCGACGGCTTCGGAAACAGTGGGGATATGGCCGGCCGGCACCCACCACAGGACGAAGGACAGCTCCATCTTCTCGAACCACTCCTTGCGCCGGCGCATGATGGCCAGGTGTTCGGGGTTGCGATAGGTATAGGCCGCAAGGGCGTCAATATCGCGCCACACCGACATGTTGATGGCGACATGGGGGTCGGCATAGGCCTTGATGTCCATGGCATTGCCGCCGTCGCCGGTCAGGCGCCAGACAAAACCGTCACTGCCGTCCGCCAGGGCATTGACCCGGTCCAGCGCGTTGACGAAGTCGGCATTGACGGGGTCCGACATGGGAACGCGGAACCGGGCGATGTTCAGCTCGGCCAGGTGATAGTCTGTCATGATGTGCCTCCTCGGAAATGTCGATATGGGGAGGCTTGTCCGGTTCGCAACCGGGATTTGCGATCAATGCGGGCAGTTATTGTACCAGAGGAGAAAGGGACCATCGGGCCCCATTTCGTCGGCGCGACCCGCTTCGTAGGCCTGAGCCATGACGCTGTCGTCGTAGCCGTAGCGGCGGGCCAAAGCTGCCAGCTGATCATAGATCGCGTTGCGCTTGTCCATGGCGTCGATGGCATAGCCAAGATAGGCACAGGCCGACGCCTTGTCGCCGGCACGGGTCGCCGCGCCCGAGGCCTCCAGGTTGGCGCGGGCGCTTTGCGCCCATTGGCTGGCCAGTTCCGACTGTTCGTTATAGGTGGCGACATAGGCCGGGTCGTGGCCCGATGTGCCGGACGACAGGGCTTTGGCACAGGCCGGCAAGGCCTCGCTGTCGCTCTCCAGCCTTGTGGCGACGGCCTCACGGCCTTTGCGGAAACGCTCCTGATCCGTCGTATTATTTTCGGTGGCGAAGGCGATCAGTTCGTCGAACAGCGGCAGTTCGGCCCGCCTCAGATCGACCGACTGTTGTAATTTCGGGCAGCCGCCCGACAGATCGCCGGCATTGATCTGAGCCGCGGCCTCGTCGTACAGGCGATTGGCCTCCTGGTGCATGGTCAGGACCTGATCAACCTTGTCGCTAAAGCCCTCACTGGTCAGTCCGGCCTGTGCCGGCGAAGCCGCCGCGACAGACAGTATCAGGAGGGTGGCAAGGGTGCGCATGATCGTGGTCCTCATCTGAGGCCGGGGACGGCGCGATCAGTGTGTGGCCGCTATGGCGGCACGGCAAATGACAAAGCGTGTCATACGTCGTCCGGTGCGGCTAACCCGCCTGGGGCAACTGCGCCATGCCGAACCAGCAGTCGACGATGAACCGGGCCATTTTATCGTAACCCGGCAGATCGGACGGCTTGACCAGGTAGACGCTGGCAAAGGCATTGTAGCTGCTGTTGATGTCGTCGCGCGCCTGCGAACTGCTCAGCACCACGACCGGAATCGAGCGCAGGGTCAGTTCCGATTTCAGGTGTCCGAGGACGTCGAATCCCGACATCCCCGGCAGGTTGAGGTCGAGAAAGATCAGGTCGATCCTTTGGCGGTCGTCGCTGAGGCGTTGCAGCGCCGCCTCGCCGGTCATGACGTGGACGATCTCGACCTGGGCGTTCTCACGCTGCAGGGCGCGGCGGAACAGCAGGGCGTCGCCGGGATTGTCTTCGACAAGGAGGATACGCAGTTCGGATTCGGTCATGAAGGGCAGCTCTAGGACGGCAGGTCTGGCGGCTTTTTCGAGTCCTGTATCCCACGAAACTCCTGACAAATGCTCAATTTTTGAACATCCCGCGAAATTTTCCGGCAATGGCCACTTTACGATAAGTTGTCCGGGTATGGGCTACCGTGGGTTCGTAAAACGGACTAGTTTGGCGGGATATCGGATATCGATGGGGCGCGCACAAAAATTTTATAAGCAAGCCATAAAATTATTGCCATGATTCAGACCAAATTAACAATAATTGGCGAATCTGGCCCCGCCCAATGCAAACGATTTTCCTCCCATAGGTTGAGTTTGCCGGGAATAACAAAAGATTCAAACAGGGTAGGAGTGCAGTACGCCTAGAGTTATCGACCCGCCGGCCCGGACTTCAGCCGCCGATTTCGATGCGGCACGGCCGTTGATCCGACGGGATATTCCTCTTTCCAACACGTCGAGGGCTCGACCCTAAAACACCTTCGAAAACCGATCATCGGCTGTTCCACGCGCCCGCGATGGCCGCGCTGCGTACGAGCCGCTCCCGTCTGAAACCCATGCGCTCCCGGCCTGCGGGCGTGCACGCTTACAATCTGCGCCCTATGCGCCGCATTACAAGGATACCTGAAAATGGTTGATATTCCCAACGATACATCGTCCGGCGCTGAGCTCATTCTTGATGGAGATGGCGCTGGAAGCTTAAACGACATATTCGAAGCCCCTGACGATACAGACTGGATCAAGATCACCGTCACCGAAGATAGCCTCTATGACCTGAGGCTTTCGGGCGGGGACGGCTGGGGTAATGTCGGTCTCTCGATCTACGACTCCGAGGGTGTCCTGCTCGCTAATGACGACGACGACGACGGTAGTACCAGCGAATATGCCCATTTTGATCTCGCGGCGGGGACGTACTATGTTGCCGTGTCCCTAACTAGTGGGGAGGATACCAACAGTACCTACACCCTCAGCATGCGGCAAGATGTTCGCGCCAGCATCGCGACCGATGCCGTGATGACGCTTACCGCCGGAGCGGGGAACTACTCCGGAGACTTCGGATATGACCGTAGCGACACGGATTGGGTAAAGGTGGATGTTGATGAGGTCGGCCTTTACGACGTTTCCCTGACCGGAGGCGACTGGGGGAATTTGCAGATCGCCCTCTACGATTCCAAGGGCATGCTGTACGCGAGTGACGGTTCCGATGTCCCAGGAAACACCACCGAATATGCCCAGTTTGATATTACCTCCACGGGAACCTATTATCTGGCCATCACCGATACGGATGAATGGGGTGGAACCGTCTACGGCTACTCCACGACCATGACTCTTGTTGACACGAACAACGCCCCGACTTTCAGCGCGACGGACACGCTGACGGGCGTCAATGAAGGCACGAATGCCGAGTATTCGCTGACCGACTTGCTGGGCAATGCGTCCGACGCCGACAACGACACTCTGGACATTTCGGGTTCGATCACGGTGACCGCCAGCGAAAGTTCCGACGCCATCATCGGGACGGCATCGCGCGTCGACGACACCTTCACTATTACCCTGACCGACCCGGACTATAACGGCGACGTCTATCTGAGCTATACCGTCACCGACGGCAACGACACGGTCGCCGGCTCGGCCACCTATACGGTCGCCGCCGTCAACGACGCTCCGACCTTTAGTGGGACGGACACGCTGACGGGCGTCAACGAAGGCACTGCCGCCGTTTACAGCGCCGCCGACCTGCTGGGTAATGCCGCCGATGTCGACGGTACGCCGTCAGTCCAGGGCAACGCCGTGACCGTCAAGGACGGCGAGGGCAATACCATTGGCACCGCCGATTACAGCGCGGGCAATTACACGATCAACCTGACCGACGCGAACTACAACGGCACCGTCAACCTGACCTATGTCGTTACCGACGGCACGGACACGGTGGCCGGTTCAGCCACTTTTGAAGTCGCCGCTGTCAACGATGCTCCGACCGTAAGCGGCCCAGTCACCCTGACTGGCGTCAACGAAGGTACCGACGCCGTGTTCACGCTGGCGGATTTGCTGGCCAATGCTTCCGATGTCGACCATGACGTCCTGTCGATCGCTGGCTCCGTCTCCGTCTATAGTGGCGCTACCTTTATGGGGCTCGCCACACTTGACGACGATAGCTACACCGTCTCCCTGCCTGAGAACTTCAACGGTAGTGTCGACTTGATCTACACCGTCACCGACGGTGATGAGAGCTACTCGACCTACGCCACCTACACCGTCGCCGCCGTTGACGATGCCCCGACCGGCGCCCCGACCGGCACGATCGACGATGGCACTGAGGACATCGCCCAGGGGATCCTGGCCTCGACCCTTCTGGAAGGTTTCTCCGACGTCGACAGCTCGCTGTCCATCAGCGACATCAGTGCCGATCATGGTAAGCTGAGCGTCGCTGACGGCGGCTGGACCTTCACGCCGGACTCCGACTACCACGGCTCGGTCATCGTCACCTACACGGTTACCGACGGCAAGAACGACCTCACCAACCAGACCCGGACCTTCTCGCTGGCCTCGGTCAATGACGGTCCGCCGGTCCAGGACGATCTGGCCAACCTCGACTTCGGTAAGCTGAACACCGCCTACACCTTCACCGCGGCGGACCTGCTGGATGGTTTCACTGACGTCGATAACGACGAGCTGAGCATCAGCGGCGCCGTGACGGCGACCCACGGTACGGTCACCGACCTGGGCGATGGCAATTACAGCTTCGCACCGACCACGGGCTATATCGGCAAGGTCACCTTCTCCTTCGCGGTCACGGACGGCACCGCGACAACCGCCGGCACACAGCGCACCTGGATCCTGAGCGACACCGCCCTTTTGGCCACCACCTTCAATCCGCTGACCCAGGGCGCGGTCAACAACATCACCGCCGGCGAGCAGAACTCGTCGTCCGTGGCGCACCTGACCGGCGGCGGCTATGTCGTCACCTGGACCGGCACCGACCTGAGCGGCAGCACGGCCAGCGTCGGCATCAAGGCCCGCCACTTCAATGCCGACGGCACCCCCGTCGCCAACGAATTCCAGGTCAACACCACCGGCGCCAACCAGCAGTACCAGCCGACCATCACCGGCCTGGCCGGTGGCGGCTACGTCATTGCCTGGGCGTCCAACGTCCAGGACGGCTCGGCCTACGGCGTCTACTTCAAGCAGTACAACGCCGCCGGCACGGTGGTCGTGGCTGAAACCCGGGCCAACACCCACACGGGTTCCGACCAGCACCAGCCGGTCGTCACGGCGTTCAGCGACGGCAGCTACATCATCTCGTGGGCCAGCGCCTCGATCAACACCGGTGACGGCTCCAGCTTCGGTATCACGGCCCAGCGCTACACGTCCGCCGGCGTGGCCTCGGGCTCGGAATTCCTGATCAACACCTACACCACTGGCGACCAACAAAGCCCGGCCATCACGGCCCTGGCCGACAACAGCTTCGTCGTTACCTGGCACAGCAACGGCCAGGAAGGCAGCGGCCTGGGCTACGGCATCTACGCTCAGCGCTACAACTCGGCCGGCGTCGCCCAGGGCAGCGAAGTTCACGTCAACACGGCGACGGCGGGCAACCAGCGCTTCCCGACCACGGCCGCGCTTGAAAACGGCGGTTATGTCATCGCCTGGCAGGACAGCACCTCGACCGAGATCCAGTTCCAGCGCTACAATTCCAGCGGTGTGGCCCAGGGAACCAATACGGTGGCCAGCGCCAGTGCGCCGGGCAACCAGTCGGATCCGGCCATCGCAGCCCTGAGCACCGGCGGCTTCGTCGTCGTCTGGACCAGCAGCAACGATGGCGGTGGCTCCGGTATCTACGCCCAGCGCTTCACCGCCAGCGGCACGGCTGACGGCAGCACCATCCTGATCAACACCACCACCTCGGGTGAACAGGTCGCCGCTTCGGTCAGCACCCTGGTCAATGGCAGCTTCGTGGTCACCTGGACCTCGGCCGACGCCGCCAACAACGGCATCTTCCAGAAGATCGTCGAAGCCAACACTGTGCCCTATCTCGACGATGCCCAGGCCGAACTGTCGGCCGGTACCGAAGACACCCCCTATACCGTCTCGAGAGCCTCGCTGCTGCAAGGTGTCGAGGACGATGAGGGTCACACCATGACCATCACCGGCCTCACGGTCGATCACGGCACGGCGGTCGCTGACGGCAGCAACTGGATCATCACGCCCTCCGCCAACTACTTCGGCGCCCTGGTCCTGAGCTACACGGTCTCCGACGGCCATGGCGGCACCCTGAACCTGACCCAGGAACTGACGATCAACGCCGTCAACGACGCGCCGATCCTGACCGGCAACCTGAACACCACGGCGACCGAAGGCGCTCCGCCGGTCACCATCAACGCGTTGAGCAATGCTAGCGACGTCGAAAACGGCAGCCTGTCGGTCTCCGCCAGCGGCCTGCCCGCCGGCGTCACCTTGTCGGGTTCGACCTTCACCTTCGATCCGACCCACGCTGCCTACAACTCGCTGGCGGCCGGTCAGACCACCGTTGTCACCGTCAACTATTCCGTCAGCGACGGGACGGCCTCGACCAGCGCCTCGTTCGACATCACTGTCACCGGAACGAATGACGCTCCGGTCATTGCCGGCGATGGCGACACCACCGGTTCGGTGACGGAAGACGCTGGTCCGATCGGCGCTCTCGTTGGCGGCCTTATCTCTTCCCCGCCGGTGGTACCTGCGGACACGCAGGAAGCTTTCGGCGAACTCGACTTCGCCGATGTCGATCTGACCGACAGCCATACGGTTACGGTCACGCCGGGCAATATCATCAGCGTCCCTTCCGTCTATTACGGCACCCTGACGGCCGAGGTCAGCGACGACAGCACCACTGACGGCACCGGCACCATCGCCTGGCACTTCGAGGTCGACAATGACGACATTCAGTTCCTGGCGGTCGGCCAGACCCTGACCCAGACCTACACCATCACAGTCAGCGACGGTCACAGCGGCAGCGATACCGAAGTCGTGACCATCACCCTGCATGGCACCAATGACGGTCCGGTCCTGAGCAGCAGCCAGGCCTCGCTGAGCAGCGGTACGGAAGACCAGACCTATGTGGTTACCAAGGCTCAGCTCCTGACGGGCTTCAGCGATCCGGATACGATCGACACCCTGGACGTCTCGAACGTCACCTCCGACCACGGCTCGGTTGTCAACAACAACGACGGCACCTGGACCGTCACCCACACGGCCAACTATAACGGCAGTGTCACCCTCAGCTACAATGTCTTGGACGGCCACGGCGGTTCGCTGCCGGCGACGATCGGCCTCTCGGTCAGCGCCGTCAACGACGCCCCGGTCGGTAACGACACGACGGCCAGCGCGACGGAAGACCAGAACCTGGTCATCGACCTGGCCGACCTGGTTTCGGACGTCGATCATACCGACGCCCAGCTGACCCTCTCGGCCACCAGCCCCAACGGCACGGTCACGTTCGTGGGGACGGTCATGACCTTCACCCCGACGGCGAACTTCCAGGGTGAGACCACCATCAGCTACACGGTCTCCGACGGTACCCTGTCCGATACCGGCACGCTGACGGTCAATGTCGCCAACGTCAACGATGCGCCGACCGCCGATAGCTTCAATGGCGGCACGACCGACGAAGAGACGCAGATCGTCATCGACGTGGCCGGCCATATCGCCGACATCGACCCGTCCGAATCCCTGACCATCAGCGCCGCTGTCAGCGACCAGGGCTCGGTGTCGATCAGCGGCACCAACCTGACCTTCACCCCGGCGAGCAACTTCTACGGCAACGCCACCATCACCTATACGGTGAGCGATGGCGACACCACGACCCAGGGCACGATCACGGTCGCGGTCACCAACACCTACGACGCCCCGACCGTCATTCCGGGCGCCACGATCCACATGCAGGAAGACACGGTCAAGACGCTCCAAGTTTCGGATCTCCTCGCCGGTGTCGACAACCCCGACGATGCCACGATCACCGTCTCCGACGTCTTCCCCTCCGAAGGCGAAATCACCCTCAACCCGAACGGCACCTACCGCTACAATCCGCCGAACGACTACTACGGTCCCGTCACCATCAACTTCACGGTGTCCGACGGTACCACGCAGGTCCTGTCCGAGATCACGATCCTGATCGAGAACGTCAACGACGCGCCCCACGCGCCGACCAGCCCGGGTTCGCTCGGCACGATCGCCGAAGACGCGTTCTTCTCCGGTTCGGACGAACTCCTGCTGGCCGGCTGGACCGATATCGACTTCGAACGCGACGAAGAGCATGTCCTGCCGGCCCTGGTCGTGTCGGATATCCAGGTCACCCATGGCTCGGTCACCCACACGGGCGGCAGCTTTACCATCACGCCGGACGCCGACTACAACGGCACCGTCACCGTCACCTACAAGGTGTCGGACGGCACGACGCAGGTCACCGCGACGCGCAGCCTGACCGTTACGCCGGTGGCGGATGCCCCCGACTACGATCCGGATAACAGCGCCGACCTCACCGGCGCCACCGAAGACCACGCCTTCAACATCACGACCGCGCAACTGCTGCAGGGCTTCACCGATCCCGACGGCGGCAGCCCGACCTTCACCATCACCGCCATCGACGTCGATACCGGTTCGATCAGCCTGGTCAGCGGCAACTACGTCTTCACCCCGGACCTCAACGAAAACGGCACGGTCACCATCACCTACACCGTCTCCGACGGTGTCCTGACCCAGGAGGTCGAAAAGACCTTCGAGGTTGCGGCCGTCAATGACGCGCCGGGTGGCAGCTCGGCCTCGATCAGCGGTGTCCTCGAAGACACCGACAAGATCATCACGGTTTCCGACCTGCTGGCCGGCGTCACTGATGTCGACAACATCACCGCCCAGCTCGAAATCACCGACATCGAAGCCACCCACGGCACGATCGTGTGGGACGATGACCTGGAGCACTACGTCTTCCGCGGCGACAGCAACTACAGCGGCACGGCGACCATCACCTACACCGTCTCCGACGGCGAGGACGACACCGACTATACCAGCACCTTCACCGTCGGCGCCGTCAACGACGCGCCGACCGGTACGGCGGGGACCATCACCGGCGCCACCGAGGATGAAATCCTGAATATCAGCCGTGACACCCTGCTGTCGGGTATCAGCGATGTCGACAATCCGACCAAGTCGGGCTGGACCATCCACTGCCTGAACGCCACCAACGGCACCTTCGCCTCGGATGGCAGCGGCGGCTTCACCTTCACGCCGACCGCCAACTACAACGGCAGCGCCTCGGTCACCTACAAGGTGTCGGACGGTTCGGGCGGTTCGACCGTCTTCACCAGCACCTTCAACGTTGGTGCGGTCAATGACGACCCGACAGCCCCGGCCGATATCAACCTGAGCACCACCACGGAAGACCAGCCGATCGTCATCTCGGCGGCGTCCCTGCTGGCCGGCTGGACCGATGTCGACGGCGACACCGCCTTCACGGTCCATAACCTGGATGCCGGCGATGGCTTCACGGTGGTCGACAACCACGACGGCACCTTCACGGTGACGGCGCCGGACGACTACACCGGTCAGATCGAGTTCGAGTACGAAGTCCATGACGCCACTGACGGCGTCAGCTACGGCGGCGCTACCATCGAGGTCACCAACGTCTATGACGCACCGGAACTCGACACGGCGGCCACTCTGTCCTCGATCGCCGAAGACAGCGGCACCAAGACGGTTACACAGGCGCAGATGCTGGAAGGCTGGAGCAGCGCCGATGGCCTGACCCTGTCCGTCACCAACCTCAATATCAGCACCGGCACCGCGGGTATGTCCGGCAACGACGTGGTCATCACGCCGCCGGCCGACTACTTCGGTGACATCACGGTGACCTACAAGGTCTATGACGGTCATACCTATACCGATGCCAGCCTGACCTTCACGGTTACCCCGGTCATCGACCTGATCTGTTCCAGCACCTCCACCACGCTGGCGGCGGGCAAGGACAACCTGACCCTCACCGGTTCGGACGACATCGACGGTACCGGCAACAGCCTGAACAACG
>NZ_AWGD01000051.1 GCF_000495795.1 Asticcacaulis sp. AC460 | reverse complement strand
TTACTGCAAGCGCAGGTGGCTCCGTCTAAAACCCTAACGCTCTATACCTGCTCGATAACCACATCCGGCTTCGGACTGGGCGGCGCGGCGCTGAGTTCGAACCGGATATCGCGCGACCGGTAATCCAGCGTCACCGAGGCGAACTGGCGCAGATAATCCATCCCGATCAGCAGGCTGGGCCGGTACTTGGTCTTCCACACGGCGAAGTCGGGAACATCGGCGATCACCAGCGTCCCATCGCGAAAGCCCAGGTTCTGCAGCCGGATACGCTTGGCGGGGATGACTGGTCCGGTAACCTCGCCGCCGGTCACCCCGGTCAGGGTGACATTGGCGAAGGCGAACAGGTTGGGATTGCGCGCCCTCAAGGCATTCATCAGCGAAACATTGCCAACCGAGACCTCGGCGCCGGTATCGATAAAGGCCACGGCCGTGACGGTATCGACCCGGCAATCCAAGATCCGCAGAAAGCCGCCCTGGCCCTTGGCGGCGACATGGGTGACGGTCGCGCTGTGGTCGCGCGTCACTTCAGCCGATTCTTCGATCCGCAGTGCCCCGCCGGCGAAGTCGAAGGTCACCCGCGTGCCGTCGATGGCGTCCAGCCCCAGATAACCGTCGGCCATGACGGAGCTGCGCGGCAAAACGGGCAGGTTCAGCCCCGTCCGCCGGAATGGCCCGAAGCTCAGTTCCTTGACCGGCACGGTGGCCGCCGGCACCCGCTTGGCCATGCCCGACACCATGACGCTGGGGCCGCGCGGCAAGTCCAGCTCGGCGGCGATATCCTCGGTCAGGATCGAACGTTCGGCGGCGGTGTCGACGACAAACCGGTAAGGTCCGCGGCCATTGATCATCACCTCGACGGTCAGCCGGTCTGCGGCATCGGGCCGCGCCGCCAGCCGCACCCCGGCTTCCTTGTCGGGGACGACCTGCTGCGCTCCCTGGGCGGTCACCACCTGGGCGCCCGCCATACCGGGCAGAGTGAAGCCCAGCCCAGCGCCCATAAGGCCGCGTCGCGACCAGTTATTCGTAAATGTCATCAACCCAACCCCGGAAATCCTGCTCTGACGGCAGGTCCCGCGACTGTAACATTGTTCCGCCAAAGCACCATCCCGGCGTTTACGAATTGGTGATCACCGTGACAAATCGGCCTGTGGTATAATTCGTCTTTCCGGGCTGGGGTGGGGCATTGGAGTGACAGCCATGTCCATGACCCGTGATGCCGCCCACCAGGCGCTCGACATCAATATCGGCCGCATCCTTCAGATGTACCTGACCGGCGACCTCAGCGCCGAGGTGACGCGCAACAATCTCACGCGATTTTTCAATGGCGCTCCGGAATGGCGCGGCGACATTGATGCCTGGCTGACCCGCCGGCTGAACGACATGCGCGACGGTCACGATGCCAACCACGTCCGTCACGACATCGTCCGCATGGCGGCGGCAGCCGAACGCCACGACCCGAAACTGGCCGAAATGCTCCACCCCGGTCACGAAAAAGCCGTCTGAACGGGCGATTCTGTCCCCTCGGCCCAAGACGCCGTGCACATGAGTCTTCCTTATCACACTGTGTGATTCAAAAGACTCATCTTTGGTTTCGGGGCCAAAAAGGCCGCAAACAATCCTGTGAATAAAGAGAATCCTTGACTCGCGACTCTTGCCGCCGATTCGCAAATCACCTTACGCCCTTGAACTGATTTATTAAGCTTAACCAATCTTAAGGGATTTGCTGTCTAGCATGCGTCAACGGCGGATGCATGTTGCCTCCGCAGATCTCTTTAGCCACCGAAAGCCGGGAGGGGCTTAAATGCGCGTACTACTTATTGAAGACGATAGCGCTACGGCGCAAAGCATCGAACTTATGCTCAAGTCCGAAGGCTTTAACGTCTATACGACCGATCTGGGTGAAGAAGGCGTCGATCTGGGTAAGATCTACGACTACGACCTGATCCTGCTCGACCTGTCCCTGCCCGACATGTCTGGCCTGGAAGTCCTGCGCCAGCTGCGCGTCGGCAAGGTCAACACGCCTGTCATGATCCTGTCGGGTACCTCGGAAATCGACACCAAGGTCAAGACTCTTGGCGGCGGCGCCGACGACTATATGACCAAGCCGTTCCACAAGGACGAGCTGATCGCCCGTATCCACGCCGTGGTCCGCCGTTCCAAGGGCCATGCCCAGTCGATCATCCGCACGGGCGACATCGTCGTCAACCTGGATGCCAAGACCGTCGAAGTCTCGGGCAACCGCGTGCACCTGACCGGCAAGGAATACGAGATGCTGGAGCTGTTGTCCCTGCGTAAGGGCACGACCCTGACCAAGGAAATGTTCCTGAACCACCTGTACGGCGGCATGGACGAGCCGGAACTGAAGATCATCGACGTGTTTATCTGCAAGCTGCGCAAAAAGCTGGCGGTCGCGGCCGATGGCAACCACTACATTGAAACCGTCTGGGGCCGTGGCTACGTTCTGCGCGACCCGCACGACCAGTCGGGCACCGTCGCCGCCTAACTGCGACGCCGACAAAGTTATCGAAAAAGCCTGCCGTCCTCTCGCGGCAGGCTTTTTTTGTTGCCCTCTCCCTCCTCGCAAGTGATTGAGGGCTATGGCTATCGGGGTTCCAGGCTCCCTCCTCTCCACGAAGTGGGGAGGGGGACCGCGAAGCGGTGGAGGGGTATCTTGCGGTCGGCGGGACGTCCCAAATCGTAGCGAGTTACTTCTGGCCAACATTTTTGACGTTCATGTCAAATTAACCGCTTTTCCTAACAGCTTCCTTATTCTTCGCTGATAACTTCGTTCTCGTAGGCCGAGGCAGAAGCTTCATCAGTGAGAGGGCAGTTAGCGTATGACGACGAGTGGCTTTCGGACATTCAATGTCCTGTTCCTGTGTACCCATAATTCGGCGCGTTCGATCCTGGCCGAAGCGCTTTTGAACCGGCTGGGCGCCGGCCGTTTCGAAGCCTGGTCGGCCGGTTATGACCCGGTTCCGGCGATCAGCCCCTACGCCCTGGCCCTGCTGCACAAGATAAATTACAACCCGGCGCGCCTGGCGACCAAGCCGATCACGGCCGTCATGGGCAAGCACGATCCGGCCTTCGACATTATCATCCGCCTGTGCCCGGATCGCCGTGGCAGCTCGCGCACGCCCCAGTTCAAGGGCAACCCGGTCGTGGTCGACTGGCACCTGCCGGATCCGTGCGACGTCATGGGCACCTCGGCGACGATTGCGGCGGCCTATGCCGACGTGTTCGACATCCTGGCCGGCCGGGTCGATGTCATGGCTAATATGCCGCAGGCGATGCTGGAGGGTGAAACCCTCGGCGCGCGCCTCGAACGCATGGGCGAAAACCACCTCCGCCTCGCATCCTGACCGCGACGGCATCGAATAAAGTGAAGGGCAAAACCTGAGCGTGTCCCACGGGGAGGTGGGGCACGCTCTTTTTGCGTGCAGATCGTGTCCGGCAATCGATTAACATGGGGATGAACCTGCGTTATTTTTCTTGCCGCCTTTATGTTTCCATAGTTTTGTAATAGTAGAAAACTGAATTCTGAGGTCGGTTCCTGTTAGGTTGAATTATGACGAGCGATGATGCGGTGGTGAACCTGTTTGCCTTGGCGCACCCTGGGCGTTTGAATGTGTTCCGCACCATCGTCAAGGCCGGCCCGGACGGCATGGCAGCGGGCAAAATCGCTGAAAGTAACGGGATTCCGGCCAATACGGCGTCGACTCATTTGAGCATCCTGACGGGTGCCGGACTGTTGACGGCGTACCGCGACGGCCGGTCCATCATCTACCGCGCTAATTTTTCTCACTTTTCCGAATTGTTGGGCTTCATGCTGGAAGACTGCACGGAAAACCACCCGGAAGCGGCCGAGTCCCTGCGCGATTATTTCAAGTCGCACCCGGCCGTCGCGGCACCGGTCAAGGTCGCCAAGGCCAAGTGAGTTTGGTACGGTTAACACAACCCTAAGAAAGCGCCGAGCTCAGCTCCGGCGCTTTTTTTCATCTTATCGTCCCTCGCTTGCGGGGGAGGTGTCGAGCAAGCGAGCGCCTTATGGGGCGAAGTGCGTCGAGACGGAGGGGGCGTAGCAAGCTCCAATCTATCTTGAGAATAGCCGTCTACATTCCCAACAATCGCCTCGGAATCGCCAAATTTCGCCAAATATCTGAGTATTTTTACGCATTCCTGATTTTATCGCCAAGGTCTTCACAGTCTATATTTGCTGAAAAAGCCCTTTGGTGTCACATTATTACCTCTGATGACTGACATAGTCTGCGTCCTGCTTGGGGCTGTCGTACAGCCACCCCATGCCTTACAAAGGAGACTGTCATGAAAGCTCGTTATGCTTATAAGATCACCGGTGTTCTGGCTGCCATTGTTGCAGCTACGGCCTTGAGCGCCACGGCCCAGGACACCACCGCGACCGATCCGTCGGCGGCCGTTCCGTCTCAGGCGACTGTGCCGGGCTCGGTGGCGCCGTCCACCACGCCGGCCCCGACCGTCGAAGCCCCCAACACGACGGCCACGCCCAACCCCACGGCTGAGCCGGCCGTAGAGACCCCGGCGACGCCGCCGGCCAATCCGGACGCCGCCGCCGACAGCGTCGCCCAAACAACTCCGGACGCCACGCTGCCGGACACCGCCCCGGCCGTCGCCGACGCCTCGGCGCCCAAGGCCTTCATGCAGCAGGCGTTCCTAGCCAATGAGTTCAGCGCAGCCGCTGCCGAGATCGCCCTGCAGAAGGGCTCGACCCAGGAAGTCAAGGACACGGCCCAGTCGGTCCTGAACGACGCCACCAAGACCCGCGCCGGCATGGTGACGGCGATCCAGACCTCGACCTCGGACATGCACTTCGACCAGAACTGGGACGAGGCCTATAAGCAAAAACTGGCTGATCTGAACACGCTGGAAGGCGCCGAGTTCGACGCCAAGTACCTGGAACTGCAGGGCCAGGTCAGCCACGACAGCGAGGGCCTGTACCAAAGCTTCGCGGCGACGGCTTCGGACGAAGCCGCCAAGACCTTCGCCTCGGCGACTCTGCCGACCCTGACGGCCCAGAACGACGCTTTGGAATCCGTGTCGCAGGGCGGCCAATAACCCTTATCGCCTCATACAAAAGAAGCCTCGGAGCGATCCGGGGCTTTTTCGCGTCATGCAGGTCCGCTCTAAATCCGTAACGACATGCACAGAGCGCTGGCAGGGCACAGGCCTGCAAACTCGTCTGACCGCGCCACGGCCTCCGGCGCAGACCCGCGCTCCGTAATCCGCCAGCCGAGGTGGCTGAAGAAGGGTTCGGCGGTCTTCGTCAACAGCCATAGGCTGGAAACGCCGCGTAGTCTGGCCTGGCCGGTGGCTTCGGCGACCAGTCGGGCGCCATAGCCCTTGCCCTTGTATTGCGGGAGAACAGCCAGCGACCGCAGAAGTGCGGCGTCGCCGTAAATCTCCATTCCGACATAACCGGTCACCTGGCCTTCGATGGACAGGTTCCAGAAGATGCGCCCAGGCCGGTCCAGGTCAATGGTCGGAAGACCTTCTGCCTCAAGACAGGAGACAAGGCCGTTATCGTGGGAATCTACCGGTTCAAACATGGAATCCAATCCTCATATCGACTCTAGGCAGACCCGCTTGCTGGCCGCGGCGGCGCTCTCCTTGCGTTCCGACTGTGGCAGAATATCAGACACGGCGACCCTCGGCATCTATCATCAGTTCGCCATCTTCCTTCTGGAACGGTCCGGCCGGCCATGTGTCCAGCAGGTCGAGCACGGTTTCGGAAGGCCGGCACAGTTTTGTGCCCTTCGCCGTGACGACGAAAGGCCGGTTGACCAGCACGGGCGTCCTGAGCATCGCGCTGAGGATGGTTTCGTCGCTAACGCCCGGCTCCAGAAGACCCAGGTCCCTTGCCGGAGATTTTGTCTCCCGCAGGGCCTGGCGCGGCGTCAGCCCGGCATCGGCCAGAAGCTTCAGAAGCGGGTCGCGGTCCCACCCGGTTTGCAGATATTCGATGACGGTCGGCCGGTAACCCGCGGCTTCGATCACGGCCAGGACGTTGCGCGATGTCCCACAGTCGGGATTGTGGTAGATGGTGGCGCTCATAGGTCAGCCTCTGAAGTGATGGGATGTGAGGTGGTTTGATCGCTGAACAGCCAGCCGAAGATGATGACGGCCAGCCCGGCACCGGCGCACTGGGCGGCGACGAACAGCGACACGGACGCAGGGGCAATGCCGGCGAAGGTTTCGGTCAGACTGCGCGCCAGGGTCACGGCCGGATTGGCGAACGAGGTCGACGCGGTGAACCAGTAGGCAGCGGTGATATAAAGCCCGACGGCCACCGGCGTAAAGTCGGGCTTGAACCGGATGCAGCCGAAGATCGTGGCGATGAGCCCGAAGGTCGCAACCCCCTCGGAAAACACCAGCGACGTCCCGTCCCGCAGCTTCGTTGAGACCTGAACGATGCTCTGGCCGAACATGGCGTGGGCCATCCCTACGCCGATAACGGCCCCGGCCACCTGCGTCAGAATATAACCGATCGCCGGCTTCAGGCCGATCTCGCGCCGCGCCGCGAAGGCCAGTGTCACGACCGGGTTGAAATGCGCCCCCGATATTGGTCCGAAGATGGTGATAAGCACCACCAAACCCGCGCCGGTCGCCAGGGTATTGCCCAGCAAAGCGATCGCGGTGTTGCCGCCGGCCAGGCTTTCACCCATGATTCCGGAGCCGACAACAATCGCCAGCAGCAGGGCCGTGCCCAGGCCTTCCGCGAACAGTTTGCGCGAGGTCGTAAACATGTCTCAGCACCCACAGGTGAGTTTGGCGATGACGGGCTGGCACATCTCCGGCGCCCCACCACAGCAATTTTCCATAAGAAACCCCAGCAGCCCCTGCACGCCGGCCATGTCGGCGAAGTAGCGAATGCTGCGCCCCTCCCGCTTGCTGCGGATCAACCCGGCATGGCTCAGCACCGCAAGGTTGGCGGACATGGTATTTTGCCGTACCCCCAGCCTTTCGCCGATTTCGCCGGCCGGCATGCCCTCTGCCCCGACCTGCACCAGCAGACGGAACACATCCAGACGTGTTTCCTGGCTCAAAGCGGCCAGGCCATCGAGGGTCTGCTTTTTATCCATATATCATGATTAAATGATATATGGATGGCGCGTCAAGATCGCATCTCGACGCAAGCGACCCATCGTATAGCCAACATGCCAGGACATGTGATTTGAAACGCAGTGACAGGTCAGATACAGCTTAAATCCTTATAAAGATTATGGATATAGATGCGCAATTCGATACGCTGACGGGCTGAAGTTGGCTCTGCCGCGATTTCACCAGAAGGAGGGTCGTATGACCCCTGTTTTCGACGCAGTTTTTACCGGTACGCCGGGCAACGACACCTATCTCGGGACAGAGTCCACCGATACCATCGACGGACTGGGCGGCCATGACTCGCTGAACGGAGGGGACGGCGACGACCTGATGATCGGGGGCGCAGGGAACGATACCCTGGTCGGCGGCAGCGGCCTCGACACGGTCTCCTTCGCCACGTCGACCTCCTACGTGTGGGTGAGGCTGGCCGAAGGCACGGCAACGAGCCCTACCGGCACGGATACCCTGTCGCAAATCGAGAACATCATCGGTTCGCGATTCAGCGACGATCTTTGGGGCGACGCCAATGCAAATCGCATCGAAGGTGGCGACGGTGAGGACGTGCTGGATGGCCGGTTGGGCGCGGATACCCTGGTGGGCGGCAACGGTCACGACTACTATGTCGTTCACGATTCCCGCACCGTCATCGTCGAAGAAGATAACGGCGGTTTCGACGATGTCAGCACCTACGTGTCGTTCGACATATCGGGAACCGCCGTGGAAAACGTCGGCGTTGTCGATCCAAACCTCGGCAACATCACCATAAGGGGCAACGGGCTTAACAACACCCTCCGTGGCTCCCTGGGCAATGAGACCCTGATCGGCGAGGGCGGTGATGACCTGCTGCGCAGTAGTGGCGGAGGCTATGACCGCATGGAAGGCGGTCTCGGCAACGATGCCTTGGATGGCAGGGGGCAGGCCGGCGACGCCACACTGATCGGCGGCGTCGACAACGACACCTATTACATAGATGGCGCCGACCTGGTCGAGGAGGCCGATCTGGAAGGCACCGACTGGGTCTATGCCGTGATGGACTACACACTGGGCAGCGCGCTCGAGAACCTGGTGCTGGAAGGCACCGCCAACCTCGCCGGGACCGGCAACAGTCTGGATAACGCGATAACCGGCACCACAGGCAACAATGCCCTGACCGGCCAGGCCGGGAATGACGTGCTGGACGGGGCGGCGGGCCAGGACACCATGACCGGCGGCGTGGGGGACGACACCTATTACGTCGATAACCTCAATGACAAGGTCAAGGAACTCCACCTTGAAGGCACAGACACCGTCTTCACCTCGGTCAGCTACAGCCTGTTCGGCCGCGCGGTCGAAGTCCTGATCATGACGGGGACCGGCGGGCTGACCGCCACGGGCAATTCCCTGAACAATGTGATGACCGGCAATGCAGGCAAGAACACCCTGAACGGTGAGACCGGCAATGACATCCTGGATGGGGCCGGCGGTCTCGACACCCTGTATGGCGCCATGGGTGACGATACCTACTATGTCAATGCAAGCGACGACCAGGTTGTCGAACTGAATGGCGAGGGCAGGGACACCGTCATCGCAACGGCCAGCTTCAGCTTGCAGGGCACGGCGGTGGAAAACCTGATCATGACGGGTGCGGCGGGCATCACCGGCTGGGGCAATGCTCTGGACAATGTGATGACCGGCAACGCCAGCAAGAACACCCTGTACGGTGACGACGGCAACGACAGTCTGGATGGCGCAGGCGGCATCGACACGATGTATGGCGGAATGGGCGACGACACCTATTACGTCAACTTCGGCGGCGACAAGGTGGTCGAACTGGCCGGTCAGGGCAGGGATACCGTCATCGCCTCGGGCAGCTATTCGCTGCAAGGCACGGTGGTTGAAGACCTGACGGTAACGGGTGACCAGAACTTCGCTCTGTTCGGCAACAGCCTGGGCAACACGCTGATTGGAAATTCCGCCAACAATATGCTGGTTGGTCTGGGCGCCCGCGATGTGCTGACCGGCGGGCTGGGGGCCGACACCTTCCTGTTCAGCCCGGGCAGCGGCCGCGACAGGATCACCGACTTCAACGCCACCGACAACGACAGCATTCGCATATCCGACTACACAGGAGGCGTAGCGACCGCGGGGATCGTCACGCAATCCGGCACCTCTGTTCTGATTACCCTCACCGCCGACGATGTCGTCACGGTGCTGAATGCCGCCCGGGCGGACGTTCTGGCTCATATAATCTGGTAAGATCTTTTTGGCGCGCAGTCCGCAGCATGAGACGCGCCGCATGGGCGGCGGGGCATTTTCAGATTGTCATAATTGAAACCATGTGCGATGCGTTACAAAATAACGGTTTTTGTGACATGAGGCATTTCATGCGTTTCTCCCTACTGGCATCGACAGCACTCACTCTGGCCATGGCGGGTTTCGCGCCCCTGGCTCAGGCCGATGAAGGTATGTGGCTGCCCAACCAGACCGCCGGTATCGCCAAACACCTGACCGAAGCCGGCCTGAAGATGGACCCGACCAAGCTCGGCGATTTCACCGCCGCGCCGCTGAACGCCATCGTCTCGCTGGGCGGCTGCTCGGCAGCATTTCTGTCGCCGGAAGGCCTCGTCGCCACCAATCACCACTGCGTCTACGGTTCGATTCAGTACAATTCGACCCCCGCGGCTGACTACCTGACCAACGGCTTCCTGGCCAAGACCTTGAAGGACGAACTGCCGGCGGCGCCGGGCACCCGGATCTTTGTCATCGAGGATCTGCGTGACGTCACCGCCCGGATGAACCAGGGCATTACCTCCGCCCTGTCCGGCCAGGAACGCTATGCCGCCCTGGACAGCAACCGCAAGGCGCTGATCGCCGAGTGTGAGGCCCAGGCCAACCGCCGCTGCGATGTGCGCGCCTATTTCGGCGGCGCCAGCTACTATCTTCAGCAGCAACTGGAAATCAAGGACGTCCGCCTGGTCTATGCCCCGGCCGGCGGCGTTGGCAATTTCGGCGGCGAGACCGACAACTGGATGTGGCCGCGCCACACCGGCGATTGGGGCTTTTACCGCGCCTATGTCGCGCCGGACGGCTCGTCCGCCGCCTATGCGCCTGACAACGTGCCCTATAAGCCCAAGGCCCATCTGAAGGTCGCCAAGGACGGCGTGAAGGCGGGCGATTTCGTCATGGTTGCCGGCTTCCCCGGCGTGACGACCCGTCTGGTCACCGCCGCCGAAGCCCGTTTCAGCTTCGAAAAATCCTCGCCCCTGCAACAGAAGCTCCTGTCGGACTATTCCGACCTGATCGCCAAGGTGACGGCCGGCGACGCCGACGCCACCATCAGATACGCCTCGATCATCAAGGGCGCCGATAACTACAAGAAAAAGACCCTGGGCGAGATTGCCGGCGCCGACGCCATCGATCTGAACGGCCGCAAAGAGCGCCAGGAAACCGCCTACCGTGACTGGGTCAAGGCCGACCCCGCCCGCACGGCCGCCTACGCCGCCGCGATCACCAGCCTCGACAGCCTGGTCGCCGAAGACCAGGCGGCGCAGTTGGATACCATGCGCACCGGCACGGTCAGCCGCGGGCAACTGCTGACGGCGGCACGCCTGGCCTACCGCTTCGCCAAGGAGCGCGAAAAGCCCGACGCTGCCCGCGAAAGCGGCTACCAGGATCGCGACCGCCGCCAGCTCACCGAACGTCTGACCACGATTGAGCGCCGCTACGTGCCGCGCGTCGATCGCGCCCTCTTCGAAGCCGCTCTGGTCGAATACAAACTGGCCTCGCCGGCGGGACAGGACCCCGCCTTCCTGGCCAAACTCGACGCCATCGGTATCGACCGCCTCTATGCCGAAACGCACCTGGGCGACACCGCCACGCGCCTGGCCTGGCTGGACAAGACCCCGGCCGAATTCGAAGCCTCATCCGACCCGTTCATTCAACTGGCCGTGGCCATGTATCCCGCCGATATTGCCCGCGAACAGAAGACCAAGGACCGTTCCGGCCGCACCCAGGCGGCGCGCTCCGTCTATGTCGCCGGCCAGATCGCCTATGAGGCCAGCCAGGGCCGCACCCTCTACCCTGACGCCAACGGTTCGCTGCGCTTCACCTATGGCCACGTCCAAGGCCGCGAGAAGGACGGACAGATCTGGACGCCTTTTACGACCGCTGCTGGCCTGCTGGCCAAACAGACCGGCAAGGGCGATTTCGACGCGCCGGCCGATTTCATCGCCCAGCTCAAGACCGGCAACTGGGGCAGCTATGCGTCACCGGAACTAGGCACCCTGCCGATCAATTATCTGTCGACGGTGGACATCACCAACGGCAATTCCGGATCGTCGACCCTGAATGCCAAGGGCGAGTTCGTCGGACTGGCCTTCGACGGCACGCTGGACGGCGTCATTTCCGACTGGTCGTATGAGGCCTCGGTCAACCGTACCATCCATGCTGACAGCCGCTACATGCTGTGGACCATGGACAAGGTCGACGGCGCAGAGCGCCTCCTCAAGGAAATGGGCGTCAAGTAATACCGCTCTCGACGAACCCTTACTTCCTTCTCCTCCCCATCTTTGATGGGGATCGGGGTGGCCCGTGCCATGGCGAGCAAGTGAGCCCCTTCATTGGGCGAAACGCGTCGAGACGGAGGGGGTCTCTTAGAGGTAATTCTCCAACGCCTTTGATATTAGAGGTTCTTGCTCCAGTTCCTGAAACCCCCATCACTTATGCCCTAATCCGGTTTTCCAACAGACGGGCAGAACGCCAGCGAAACGCAGATGTAGTTACCAGACGATTTGTGCGAGGACGTCAGCCTGGATCGCGCCATTTACAGTGATGGCATTACCGCTGCTGAGCGTAATAACGACGTTCAATCCTGTTTGGCTCACCATCGCTGGAGTCATGGCGCCACCCGTATAGGCGTTGATGTTGATGGTGTCGTTCTGCGCGATTGAGAAGTCGGTGATGGTATCCAAACCGCTGCCGGCGGTGAACAGAAAGATATCCGCTCCCAAGCCGCCCGTCAGGACATCCTTGTTCCCCATGCCATTTATGATGTTCGCGCCATCGTTCCCGGTTAGTGCATTGCTGAGGCTATTTCCGGTAGCGTTGGCTGCAGATGTTCCCGTCAAGGTAAGATTTTCAACGACGCGGCCATAAAGCGTATAGGTTGCCGTCGAGAAAATCTGGTCCTTGCCCTCTCCCGCCAATTCCACGACGTTGTCGCCGATATTCTGAACATAGTAGGTGTCGTTACCCAGGCCGCCGGTCAGGATATTGTTGCCTGCATTGCCAGTGAGGGTGTTGTTACCGGCATTGCCTGTTGCATTCACGGCCGCCGATCCAGTCAAGATCACGACTTCGAGGTCGGCGGACAGACTGTAGGTGACAGAAGCATTTACGAAATCAGCTCCGCCACCCGCAAATTCCGTAATGGCATCGTTGCTGCTGTCCACGATGTAGGTATCGTTACCACTGCCGCCAATCATTGTATCTGCGCCGCTCTTGCCATCCAGATGATCATTGCCAGCACCCGCGTCCAGAGTGTTATTGCCGCTATTGCCTGCAAGCACATTGGCGAGACTGTTGCCGGTGGCGGTGAGTGCCGCCGAACCGGTCAAGGTCAGGTTCTCGAGTTGTTTGCCGGAAAGACTGAACGACATTGCAGACGCCACCGTATCGGTCCCCTGACCGCTGCTCTCGACGATTTTATCGCCGACGTTGTCGATCAGGTAGGTGTCGTCACCCAGTCCCCCGGTCAGTGTATCGGCGCCCGAACCGCCATTCAGGGAGTTATTTCCCGCGTTTCCCGTAATCTTGTTGGCGAGACTGCCGCCTGTGCCATTCAGGTTGCTCGATCCGGTCAGGATCAAATCCTCTAGGTCGTTATTCAAGGTGAAGGATACGCTTGAATAAACCACATCCTTCCCGCTGTTCAGTCCGTCATTGATGGTCTGACTTAAATTGTCGATGTAGTAGGTATCGTTCCCCTCGTGCCCACCTAAGCTGCTCCAACCGCCACCGCCGTACAGTACGTCGTCTCCCTCTCCGCCCCCGAGTTGGTGCACAGTGGTAAGGTTGCCATTGCCGATAACTGTATCGTTACCCTCTTCTGCTTCAATGGCGTCGGGCCCTATACCGGCATAAATCAGGTCGTTGCCGATGCCGCCATAGAGATTGCCGCCATTCGTGCCGCCATGAATCGTGTCATTACCGTCGTCGCCCCAAATCTGCACGTATCCGGTCCCGCCGGAAATGGAGTCGTTACCTCCACCTGCATAGATGTCACTTTGTTCACTGCCCCCTAACACCGTGTCGGCACCGGAACCGGTGAGGAGGGACACATATTCCGCGTTCTTAACAACAGTTCCATCGGTGAGAATAATGCCGGAGGCTGTTTCTGCCTGAGCCAGATCGGCAAAGAAGTTCAAGGCCGACTGGGATCGCGAGACATAGGCCGAATCGAAGCCCTCGCCTCCGTCCAAGACGTCCACCCCGGCTATACTAAAAAGGCTATCGCCGCCACCGCCGCCGAAGAGGCTGTCGGTACCGGCGAGGTCAGACAGGACGTCGCCGGAGTTACCGCCATAGACGACCAGATGCTCCACCCCGTAGAAGTTGCTTTGCGCCCCGCCGCCATTAAGCTTCTCGATCCACGGCGCGCTATAGAAGCTTCCACCGCTTGACGTGTGCATAAGGATGACATCGGAAACTGCAGATGCGTCGATAACGAGCGTGTCCTCCCCTATGCCGGCGGACCAGGTGAACTCGCCCTCCGCATAATTTACGGTGAGGAGATTGTCGTCGGCGCCGGATGTTATGGCGGCGTCGGCGCTGTCTTCCCTCAGTACCAGAGGTTTAATGACGTCTTGCTCGTCAAATTCGTCCTGCCAGGTGTGATTCATCATGCCCTCCCGTTCAGGTGCAGTAACCATGTTCTGGATGTCACCTGTCAAGGCAGATAAGCAGAAACGCAACATGACAATGCGGACAGCGGTGGCATGTCACCAAATTGCCGCGGGCGTCACCGTTTCGCGCTTTTCGACGAGGTTTTCACAAGCGATAAAAAATCGGTCGACCGCAACAAAAAAGCCCTCCGCAAGT
>NZ_AWGD01000050.1 GCF_000495795.1 Asticcacaulis sp. AC460 | reverse complement strand
CGTCGGCCCATAGGGGGCCTCGCTTGCTCGACACCTCCCCCGCAAGCGGTGGAGGATAAGCGTATTTAGTAGCCCCGCGGGGCTAAGTCTTCCGCCGCGAGGGCCAAGGATTTACATTGCTCAGATCGCCGCCTCCGGCAATGGCGTTTTGGACGTGCTCTCGTAAGGCTGTCAGTTTGGCTTCCCGCTCGACCAGCAATCGTAGACCTTCCTCGACGACGGCGGTTGGAGATGCGTAACGCCCCTCACCAACAAGTCGCTCTATCAGGCGTTCGCTGTTTTCGTCGACGGGCAAGTCCATGGTGCGCTCCATTGGAACGAGTCTATCCCAGTCTGTCGATGGGCGCAATTTTGTCCTAGGTTGACTTTGCGCTTACCTAATTGCGTATCATCTCCAACCACGCGCTTGCAGGTAATCGCCTAGGCTCCCTGTCACACAACAAGGAGACCTCCCATGGCCACAGCCACCCAATCTTCCAGCAACAACACTCTGACCGTCGTGTTGGCGATCATCATCGTCGCCATCCTGGCCGTCGGCGCCGTCTATCTCATGCAGGACAACCGCTCCGGTTCCGAACGCGTCGGCGATGCCGTTCAAGCCCTGCCCAATGGCGTCGATAAGGCTGCCGACAAGCTGGGCGACCAGTCGCCGGTCGAAAACGTCGAACGCAATGTCGATAAGGCCGTGAATTAAGAAACAAAAAGGCCGGGAGCGATCCCGGCCTTTTCATTATTCGCCCGCGGTGGTCGGATCGATCAGCTTGTGCGCGTGGATTACGAAGTAACGCATCAACGCGTTGTCGACCGTGGCCTGGGCCTTGGTCCGCCACGCCTTGACCGCCTCGGCGTTGCTGGCATAGGCGCCGACGAACTCGATCTTCGTCAGGTCCTTGAAAGTTGTGCTGTTGAGATCGGCCAGCTCGCCGCCGATCACCAGGTGCAGAAGTTGTTTGGTCGCCATCGTCGTCTCTTACAGGGTTACAGGGCGCTGAGGTGGGCGCAGCGCCGGATGATTTCGGGGAACAGCGCCGGACCCGAACAGATCAGGCTGGGTTTCAGGCTGTCGATAGCATTGAATTCGTAAGGATTTCCCAAATGGTCGCTGACCACGGCGCCGGCTTCTTGGGCAATCAGGGTGGCGGCTGCCACGTCCCAGTCGCGTTTGGGCGTCAGCGCAAGGGTGAAATCGGCCCTACCGCACGCCACGCAGGCCATGCGATAGGCCACTGACGGACGCGAATGTACGCTGAGACGCGGCCACGGTACCGGCCATATATCCTTGCCGAACAGGCGCGAGTCGCCCAGCACCTCGGCATCCTCCAGCGAGGTCCGGTCGGTGACATGAATAGGCGCGTCGTTCAGCCGCGCGCCGTGGCCTGTGGCCGCGCTGAACATTTCGGCCGCATCCGGGGCATAGACCACGGCGGCGATCGGGCGGCCGGCTTCGACCACGGCCAGGGCGATGGTCCAGAACGGACTGCCCTTGGAAAGTCCCATGGTGCCGTCGATCGGATCCAGCACAAAGGTGCGCTGGGCGCCCAGGCGCGCCATGTCGTCCGGCGATTCCTCGCTCTGCCAGCCATAGTCCGGACGGGCTTCCTCCAGGGCTTCCTTCAGCCACAGATTGACCTCGGTGTCGGCATTGGTGACGATGGAACCGTCGGACTTGTAGCTGGTGATCAGGCCATGGCTCTTCAGGTGCTGGGCCAGGGCGCCGGCGCGGCGCACCTTGTCGACGATCAGGTCGAGATCCGAGGCCTGCACCGCCGTGGCCATCACTTGCCCCCTACGCTCAGGCCATCGATGAGGATGCCCGGGGCGTCGACCGTGCCGCGGATGTCCAGGTCGCTGGCCGGGACCATGCGGGCATAGATGTCGATCAGGTTGCCGGCGACGGTGATTTCGTTGACCGGATACTGGATTTCGCCGTTTTCGAACCAGAAGCCCGAGGCTCCGGCCGACCAGTCGCCGGTGTCGGAATTGAGCGACGGCCCGAACATCGAAGTGACGACCACGCCCTTGCCGGCGTCGCGCATCAGGTCCTGAGGGGACGACGGGCCGGCCTGCAGCACCACATTGTGCGTCGACACGCCGGAAGGACCGGCGAGCGACCGCGAGGCGTGCCCGGTCGAAGCCATGCCCAGTTGCTTGCCGGCCGCCGTATTCAGCAACCAGGTCGTCAGGACGCCGTCCTTGACCAGGTCCATCGGTCGCGTGGCAACACCTTCGTCGTCGAACAAACCCGAACCCAGGCCACGCATACGGAAGGGATTGTCGCTGATCTGGACGTGCGGGGCGAAGATGGCCTCGCCCAGCTTGTGCTTCAGGAAGCTGGAGCCACGCGCGATCGCGGTGCCCGAAATGGCGCCCAGGAACTGGCTGATCAGCGACTTGGCGATGCGGCGGTCGAAGAAGACGGCGGCCTTTTGGGACTCGACCTTGCGCGCGCCCAGGGCGGCCAGGGCCCGTTCGCCGGCGATGCGGCCGATATCGCTGACGTCGGGCAGGTCGGCGGCATAGCGGGTGGAACGGCCTTCGCCGTCGCGTTCCATATTGCCGTCGGCGTCGGTGGCGATAAAGCGGCCCGACTGGAAGAACAGCGAGGTGTTGTGCGAACCTTCGAACCCATCCGATGTGAGAAGGGTCCATTCATTCTGGGCATAGCCGGCGCTGGCGGCATCGCTCTGCAGCACCGGCGACAGGGCCAGACCGGCGGCTTCGATATCGAGCGCGCGCTGTTGCAGGTTTTCCGCCGACAGGTGGGTCGGGTCGTTGACCTGCAGGTCGACCATGGCCTTGTTGATGCTGCGGTAAAGGCGGGCGGGATCGGCCAGCGAGGCATAGGGATCGTCGGGCGCCAGCCTGGCCATGGCGATGGCGCGCTCGACCGTGCGTTCCAAGGTGGACTTTGAAAATTCGGAGACCGAGACCACGGCCATCTTGCGGCCGACAAAGACGCGCAGGCCCAGGTCGGCGGTTTCGTCGCGCTCGACGGTTTCGATTTCGCCCTTGCGCACCCCGACGCTGAGGGCGCGCGACACGGCAAAGACAGCCTCAGCAGCGTCGGCCCCGGCGGCGCGGGCGGCGGCGATCACGCCGTGCAGGCGCTCTAAGGGGGCGGAATCAGCGTCGTTTCGCGTTTGCAACATGAATAGGGATATAGGCCTTACCCCCATAAGGGCGCAAGTCTCGTTTGTGACGAAAGGGTGAAGCCGGTAGCCTAGAACCTGTCCGTTTAGCGAAATCTTCAGACAGCCATGATATTTCCGGAGTTGAGATCGTAATTCAGAACGTTTTGCGAGGGGCCGCAGACACGCAATGACAGAAGACCTGGCAGTCGCCACCCTTTCCCGCTATGCGGCACGGTCCGCCCATGTCAGCCAGCCGATGATGCGGTTGTGGTATTTTCTGTCCGGAGAGACGCCCAGCAGCGACGCCTGGTCGGGCGAGGAGATGGGGGTGACCCGGCGCGACGAGGCCGTGGCCATGGCCCAGGTGACGCGGCGTTACCTGCTGATCGCCGGACTTTTCTTCGCCTATCTGACCATTGCGCGCAGTTTCCGTGAAACCGGCATGGATGCCGTGATTCTGGCCGCCACCAGCGCGATCACCGCCGTGACGGCGATCGTCCTGCAGCGCCTGAGCCTGCGCCATCGCGACGATCCGCGGTTGCCCGAGATCGGCAGCGCCATTGTCAACCTGATGATGATCGCCAATCCGGTGGCCTTCCAATTGGTCCACTTCGACCAGAGCCGGATGATCAACTTCCTGTTCCTGTTCATCATGTTCGCCATTTCCGGGGCGTCGTTCCGCGTCCTGCTGACCTCCAGCCTGGTCTGTTTCGCCGCCATGACCACGGTCGCCATGGCCAACCTGGCCGACGGACTGCATACCTATATCTGGACCTCGGTCGGCGGTCTGGCCATGGCTTTGGGCATGGGCAGCGTGGTGCGTTTGACGCTTTATCGCGCCGTGCGGGCCCGCGTCGTCGCCGACCGGCTGCGCGAAGAGGCCCAGATGCTGGCCGATTGCGACGTACTGACGGCCCTGCCGAACCGCCGCAGCTTCTTCCGTGAACTGGAGCGCAACCTGGCGGTCCTGAAGGTGCGCAAGATACCGTTCGACCTGGCCCTGATCGATCTGGATGGCTTCAAGCCGATCAACGACCTGTACGGCCACAGCATCGGCGACCACCTGCTGATCGAGGTGGGCGAGCGCCTGCGCCAGACCTGCGGCATTACCGGTTTTCCGGCGCGGATGGGGGGCGACGAATTCGCCATCGTCCTGGCCGGCCAGCGTTCGGAAGACGAGCTGAAGGCCTTCGGCGTCCAACTGTGCGACGCCCTGCGCCAGACCTATCACCTGTCCGGCGTCAACGCCAATATCTCGGGCTCGGTCGGTTTCGTTCATTGCGATGACGCCAGCGTGTCGTCGTCGCAACTGCTGGAGCGGGCCGACTACGCGCTCTATTACGCCAAGCAGAACCTGCGCGGGGCGCCGGTCATCTTCACCGAACGCCATGAAGCCGAAATGCGCGACTTCAGCCTGGTCGACCAGACCCTGCGCGGCAGCGATCTCGACGCGGAATTCTCGATCGTCTTCCAGCCCCAGGTCGATATCCAGGACAGCCGCACGGTCAGTTTCGAGGCCCTGGCACGGTGGGAAAGCGCCCGTCTGGGCGTGGTCCGTCCCGACATCTTCATCAAGGCGGCGGAGCGATCGGGCCTGATCACCCAGATCACCCAGATCCTGCTGCGCAAGGCCTTGACCCATATGGCCGGCTGGCCGGAGGACATGCGCGCCTCGTTCAACCTGTCAGCGCGCGATATTCGTTCGGCCACGGCCATCGCCAATATCTGCGACACGGTCGAGCGCAGCGGTATCGACCCGCGCCGTATCGAGTTCGAAATCACCGAAACCGCCATGCTAACCGACTTCGACCAGGCCTGCGAAGCCTTGTCGCGGCTGAAGGTCATGGGTGCGCGCATCGCCATCGACGACTTCGGCTCGGGCTATTCGTCGCTGGGCTATCTGCACCGCCTGCCGGTCGACAAGATCAAGATCGACCGCAGCTTCGTGGTGCAACTGGTCAAGCACGGCACGACCTTGAAGATCATCAAGACCATTATCGACCTGTGTCGCAACCTGCACCTGGACTGTGTGGTTGAAGGCGTTGAGACCGATGTCGAGTTGAACAATCTGCGTCAGGTGCGGGCGCGCTACATCCAGGGCTATGTCTTCAGCAAGCCGATGCCGGCCGGCGAAGTCGCTGCCTATCTGGACGCGGAACAATCGCGCCTTTCCCTCGCAAGTTGATTCTGACGTCTTAACCATGCGCCTTAGGGGTGTGTTGACGGGGCCATGTTAGGCTGCGGAACAATGTCTCCGAGTGAAGCGTAATATGGTACCGACCGCGGCCACGCTCAAATCCGGACTGCGGACAGCCTGGTTCTGGCTTCTTCGCCGTCTGCCCGCCTTTAATAACCGCCGTTCCGGTGAGGATGCCGCCGTGCTGACGCGCGAACTGGCCCTGACCCTGCGGCCGGTGGTGCGCGGCTATCTGTGGGCCATGGGCGGCTACTACCTGTTCAATGGCCTGACCTACCGCGTCCAGGGCGATCCGGGCTGGGTGCCGGCTCTCGCCTTCGCGACGGTCGCGATCGCGGCCCTGCTGCTGGTCTATACCCGCGGCCAGCCCTCGATCCGCCGCCTGGAGATCGCCGGCCACTTCGCCAACCTGCTGCTGTTTGCCAATACCGCTATCGACGTAGCCATCCTCTATGATCCGCTGAAGCTGATCTATTTCGCCCTGCTGCTGCCGATCTTCGCCGTCTCGGGCGCCCATATGAAGGTCATTCTGCCGGGGACCGTGGCCAGCGTCCTGGCCTTTTGCCTGATTACCTGGGACCGGGAGCGGGCCGAGTTCGAGCAATATCTGTGGATCGCCATCACGGCCCTGGCCATCGGCCTGTGCATGAGCAGCATCCTGCGCGTGACCATTCTGCGCGCCGTACGCGACCGTATCACCGCCCACCATCACCGCGACGAAGCCAGGCTGCAGGCCGACCGCGACGCCCTGACAGGCTTGGCCAACCGGCGCAGCTTCTTCCGCGAGCTGGAGATATGTCTGCAGGCCGCCGATGAAGGGACGCCGTTCGACCTGGCCCTGATCGACCTGGACGGCTTCAAGCCGGTCAACGACCTGTATGGCCACAGCGTCGGCGACAGCCTGCTGATCGAAGTCGCGCAACGCCTGTGCCAGGTGTGCGAAGGCATTGGCTTCCCGGCGCGGATGGGGGGCGACGAATTCGCCGTCCTGCTGCCCGGCGACCGCTCCCTGGCCGAGTTGGAGGAGATGGGCGGACGGTTGTGCGACGGCCTGCGCCAGACCTATCATCTGGCTGGGGTTACGGCGTCGGTTTCGGGCTCGGTCGGCTTCGTACGTTGCCGCGAGACGGGGGCCTCGCCGTCGCAGCTGCTGGAGCGGGCCGACTACGCCCTCTACTACGCCAAGCAGAACCTGCGCGGCGCGCCGGTCATCTTTACCGACCGCCACGAAGCCGAGATGCGCGATTTCAGCCTGGTCGACCAGACCCTGCGCAACAGCGACCTGGAAGCCGAACTGTCGATCGTCTTCCAGCCCCAGGTCGATATCGAGGCGGGAAGAACGGTCAGTTTCGAAGCCCTGGCGCGGTGGAACAGCCGCAGGTTAGGCCCGGTGCGGCCGGACGTCTTCATAAAGGCGGCGGAGCGGTCGGGCCTGATCACCCGGATTACGCAGATATTGCTGGGCAAGGCGTTAGCGCATATGCAGTCGTGGCCGGCCGGCATGTGCGCTTCCTTCAACCTTTCGGCGCGCGATATCCGGTCGGCCTATGTCATCGACGCCATCTGCGACACGGTGCGCCAGAGCGGCATCGATCCGCACCGCATCGAGTTCGAGATTACCGAAACGGCCATGCTGACCGATTTCGACCAGGCCTGCGAGGCCTTGGCGCAACTCAAGGCCATGGGGGTGCGCATCGCCATCGACGACTTCGGGTCGGGCTATTCGTCACTAGGGTACCTGCACCGTCTGCCGGTCGACAAGATCAAGATCGACCGCAGCTTTGTGGTCCAGATGGTCAAGCACGGCACGACCTTGAAGATCATCAAGACCATCATCGACCTGTGCCGCAACCTGCACCTGGACTGCGTCGTTGAAGGTGTCGAGACCGAGAGCGAACTGGAAAGCCTGCGGCAGGTGCGGGCGCGCTACATCCAGGGCTATATCTTCAGCAAGCCGATGCCGGCCGAGGCGGTGGCGGGCTATCTCGGCGCCGAAGGCGAGCGGCTGGCGATCGCGAGCTAGAGCTTAATTTCCGGTCTCGATCTTCGCTTTCGGTGGCGTCTTCATGCCGTCACCCAGGTGGAAGCTCGGATGCGGGGGCTGGTTGTAGGCCGTGTTCTGCCAGGCGATCGCGGCACGGTACTGGCCGTCCTGCATCAACGTCACGAAGCCATACTGCGTCGGGATCGCCGTCGAGAAGATGCGTAAGGACTTGTTGTCCTCGGCGCGCAGCACGACCTCTTCGCGCCAGTCGCCCAGGATATCGCCCGACAGGGTTGGCGTCGCCTTCGTGCCGTTATTGGACGTGAAACCCGTCGCCACCAGCAGCGGCCTGGTCTCCTGGGTAGTCCAGTCCCACTTGGAGATCGTATTGCCGTCCAGGATCTCGCGCAGCAGGTCACCGTCCCACCACACGGCGAAGTTCTGCTGGCGCGGCCGGGTTTCGGAAATCACCTGACCCTTGGCGCTGTACATCTTGCCGTCGTTGGAGGCCCAGGCTTCGCTGCCCGGATAGCGCGGGTCGACATCGATGGCGATGCCGCGGCCGGTGTCCTTGTCGGCCGGCGTCGTCCACAGGACTTCGCCGGTGCGGGCGTCCAGCATGGCCGAGCCGATACCGCCATTGCGCTTGACGACCTCATGGACGCCGAACTTTTCCAGGCCCGGGCGTTCCGGATCGAGGTCGCCGACATGCATGGCGTCGCCGTGGAACAGGTTGGCGGACCACAACGGCTTGCCGTTGTCGTCGATCGACATCGAGCCGTAGATGATCTCGTCACGACCGTCCGAATCCACATCGGCGATGCTGAGCTGGTGATTGCCCTGGCCGGAATAGGCTTCCGGCACGCCGGGCGCGGTCGAATCGAAAGCCCAGCGCTGGGTCAGCTTGCCGCCGCGGTAGTCGTAGGCGGCCATGGTGGTGCGGCCGTAATAGCCGCGCGCCATCACCGCCGAGGGCAGGTGGCCGTCCAACCAGGCGACCCCGGCAAGATACCGCTCCGAGCGGTTGCCATAGCCGTCGCCCCAGATTTCCTTCTGCCGTTCCGGCGTGGCGGTATCGCCTTCCGGGACGCGGGTCGGCCAGTAGGGGACGGTGTCGACGACCTCGCCCTTGCCGTTAAAAACGCTGAGATATTCCGGACCTGAGAGGATGCGGCCCTGGAATTGCGCCATCAGCTTGCCGTCGCGCTGGACCGAGCCGGTGCGGTCGCCCTGTTCGAGTTCGCCGTCCTTCGACACCCAGTCGGCGTTCGGATCGCCGATGACCTTGCCTTTCGAGTCGCGGCTGCCGTCGGCGGTCTTCATGATGATCTCGGCCTTGCCGTCGCCGTCATAGTCCTCGACCATGAACTGGGTGTAGTGGGCGCCGGCACGGATGTTTTTCCCGAGGTCGATGCGCCACAGCTTCTTGCCTTCCAGGGTGTAGGCGTCGAGCAGCACAGGCGCGGTGTAGCCGCCCTGGCTGTTGTCGTGGCTGTCGGTCGGGTCCCATTTCAGGATGATTTCATAGTCGCCGTCGCCGTCGAGATCGCCGACGGAGGCGTCGTTGGCGGTGTAGGTGTAGGCCTGGCCGTCGGGCGTGGTGCCGCCGGCAGGCAGGTCGAGCGGGATGTCGAGCCAGCCGTTCTCCCAAGGTTTAAAGAGCGCGGTCTTCTGGCCGGTCGCCTGGATCTGGTAGCTGGAGGCTGAACCGCCGTCGGGATCGAGCCAGTTGCTGACGCCGGAGACGGTTTTCACCTTCTTGCCGTCACGCCAGACGTCGAACTTCAGGCTGTCGGCATCGCCGGCGAGTATGCGCCAGCTTACAAGCACACCGCCTTCCCCTTTGACGGCGATGGCGCCGCGGTCGAGCTTTTCCATGTGGCGCAGGGCTTCGGCAGAGGCGGCACCGGCCAGGGTCGTGGCGGCTGTTGCCAGAAGCAAGGCGCGAAACAGGGTTTTTGCGGACATGGAACAGCCTCCCGATATGTGTCGCTGTGTTTAACAGACTACACCGGGGAATCCGTCACCGAAAAGTCAAATTTGCGCGTAATTTTTCAAATACGATCAAAATCGCTTATGCGGAACGTCGAAGGCAAGGATTTTTCACCACGGACCACACGGACCACACGGACTTCGAGGTCGTCCTGCCGCCGCGCAGCGGCCTTGCTTACCTGAAGAGGTTGATTGCCGCTGCGCGGCGAGTTCAGGATGAACCTGAAGTCCGTGTGGTCCGTGTGGTCCGTGGTAAAATTTCTTCTTACTTCCAGATCGTTTTCCCCGAACCCGGGAGGCCCATTTCGGCCCACTTTTCATTCACCCGGTCGATGATCTCCTGCTCCATATAGAGCTTTTCACCCCATTCACGGTGGGTTTCCGGCGGCCACTTGTTCGTCGCGTCCAGGCCGATCTTCGAGCCCAGGCCGCTTTCCGGCGACGCAAAATCGAGATAGTCAATCGGCGTGTTTTCCACCACCGTGATGTCGCGCGCCGGGTCCATCCGCGTCGACATCGCCCACATGACATCCTTCCAGTCGCGGGCATTGATGTCGTCGTCCACCACGATGATCCACTTGGTGTACATGAACTGGCGCAGATACGACCAGGCGCCCATCATCACCCGCTTGGCGTGACCGGGATAGGCCTTCTTCATCGAGATGACGGCGATCCGATAGGAACAGCCCTCCGGCGGTAGCCAGAAGTCGACGATTTCCGGAAACTGCTGTTGGATCAGCGGGATGAAGACCTCGTTCAGCGCCTCGCCCAGAACCGATGGCTCGTCGGGCGGACGGCCGGTAAAGGTCGAGAGATAGATCGGATTCTTGCGGTGGGTGATGGCCGTCACCTGGAAGACCGGGAACTTTTCGATGCTGTTATAATAGCCGGTGTGGTCGCCATAGGGGCCTTCGTCCTCATAATCATCCAGCAGAACATGACCTTCGAGGATGATTTCGGCCTGGGCCGGGACCAGCAGGGGGACGGTTTTCGCCGCCACCAGTTCGGCCTTTTCGCCACGCAGCAGACCGGCGAACTGGTATTCGCTCAGCGTGTCCGGAACCGGGGTGACGGCGGCCAGGATCAGGCCGGGATCGGCGCCCAGCACGGCGGCGGCGGGCAGGGGCTCGCGCTTGCCGGACGTCTTCCAGCGGCGGTGGTGTTGCGCGCCGCCGCGGTGGGCAAGCCAGCGCATAATCGTGCGGTCCTTGCCCAGGACCTGCATACGATAGATGCCGAGATTGTAGTCGTCTTCGCGCGATTCCGATGGCCCCTTGGTGACGATCAGCGGCCAGGTGATCAGTGGCGCGGGCTCACCTGGCCAGCAGCCCTGGATCGGCAGTTTCGTCAGGTCGATCTGGTCCCCTGTCAGGACAACTTCTTGCACAGGGGCGGATTTGACGGTTTTCGGCCGCATGCCCATGACGGTTTTGGCCAGCGGCAGCATGTCCCAGGCGTCCTTCAGGCCGCGCGGCGGCTCAGGCTGGCGCAGGAAGGCCAGCAGTTCGCCGACCTCGCGCAGGTCGGACGGTTCGGTGCGGTCCTTGCCGTCCAGCGTCACGCCCATGGCGACCCGTTTGACATTGCCGAACAGGTTGACCAGGACCGGCATGTCGGATTTCGACCCGTCGGAGAGGGTGACGTTTTCGAACAGCACGGCCGGGCCTTTTTCGGCCAGGAGGCGCAACTGGATCTCGGTCATTTCGAGATGGGTCGAGACGGGCGTTTTCACCCGTACCAGTTCGCCGGCGGCTTCGAGTTTGGCGATAAAGTCGCGCAGGCTTTTGTAGGCGGCCATGGTCATCCTCTTTGGGTGGCTGTCACATAAGCCGTCGGCGGCAGTCTGGCAATGGGACCGGGCGTCGCACGCCGCCATGAAAATCCCGTTGTTTCTGGGTGGCCTTGCCTGATACGAAGGGGGCATGGACATGACGGACATCCTGGTGATCGGCGCGCGCACCCTGGTGGGGCGGCGGCTGCGCGACCTGGCGCCGGACGCCACCTTTACCTCGCGCCGGGACCTGGCCGGCAACAGCCTGTATCTCGACCTGGAAAAGCCAACGGATTTCCGGCCGCAACGCGCCTTCAGTCAGGTCATTGTCACCGCACCCGTCTGGCTGGTCAGCGACGAACTGTTGCAGCACCTGCTGTCCCTGGGCATGCGGCGTCTGGTGGTGTTTTCCTCGACCAGCGTCTTCACCAAGGAGGTCTCCGATGAGCCAGCCGAACGCGAGGTCGTGCAACGCTTACTGGCCGGGGAAAAGACAGTGACCGACTTTTGCGCCGCGACCGGCGTGGCGGGGACCATTCTGCGGCCGACCCTGATCTATGACGAAGGCCTGGACGACAATGTCAGCCGTATCCGCAACCTGATCGAAAAACTGGGCTTCTTCCCGGTGTGCGGCCCGGCGTCGGGCTTGCGCCAGCCGGTCCATGCCTGCGACTTGGCCACAGCGGCGCTGCAGGCCCTGGCGGCCGAAGCCGCGTTCGGCAAAAGCTACAACCTGTCGGGCGGCGACACGCTCAGTTACCGCGACATGGTGGCCAGGGTCTTCACGGCCACCGGCCGCAAGCCGGCCGTGGTGCCCTTGCCCGAAGGGATATGGCGCCTCGGGTTTGCCGTGTTGCACCTGATCCGCCCCGGCCAGGCGCTGAAACAGAACCTGGCCATGGCGCAACGGATGAACAAGGACCTTTGGTTCGACCATGCTGCGGCCATGCGCGATTTCGGCTATGCGCCGGGGCCGTTCCGGCCGGATTTCACAGGCGGAATTTAAACCGGATATAGGTCGATTTGCCCTTCGACTGACGGATCCATTCATCCTTCTGCTTCAGGTGCCCGGCACGTGCATAGAGGCTGACCGCCGCCGCGGCGAATCCGTAGCCCTGCGGCGTTTCATCCACAACGAGGCAATTTTCGAGATCGCCCCGGTTCCAGCGGCAATGCAGCAGCGCATCACCCTGGACCTCATCCTCCAGCGCCCGTTCCGGATAGGCATCCTGGGCCAGCGAGGCGAGGTAGTCATTGGCGTTGATTTCGGTCGTCTTGCCGTCGGGCAGGGTGGTTTCCACGGTCCAGGTTCCCGGCGGCGAATTCCACCAGGAAATGTCGTGGACGCTTGCCCAGGCCCCGTCGTATCCCGGGTGCTGTTCGGCCCAGGCCTGTTGTGGGGCGGTCGCAAAACTCGACCTCATCGCCAACTCGGTGCTGAGCCAGCGCAGCCGGTTGGTTTCGTCGGGATCGGCTTGAACGCCCTGGCCCGTTTCATACATGCCCGCCAGAAACCACGCCGCCTGGACATTGCCCTGCATCATGGCCTGGCGGTACTGCGCCGCCGCCTGGGCAGGGTTCTTCGGGACAAACAGGCCGTCTTCATAAAGCCGGCCCAGCGTAGCGGTGGCGACGGATTCGCCCTGGGCGGAGGCCTGGCGCAGATAGCCAAGGGCGAGATCGCCATCGACCCGGGCGCCGTTCCAACCATAGGCATGGTTCAATCCCAACACCGTCAGTTGTTGCGGCCGGTTGGCCATGGCGGGCCGGGTGCAGTATGGAGCCGCCTGGTCCGGCTTGAACTGAAGCAGATCATTGCAAACCCGCGCCACCGCCGCAGGCCAGTCCTGGTCGGCCGCCCGGCGCTGCCACATGGCGCCCTTGGCGTGATCCGGCGCGCCCAAGGCGCGGGTGTGATACAGCCAACCGATGCGATACTGCGCCTCGGCATTGCCGGCCTGCGCGGCCTTGAGCCACCACCGCTCGGCTGCCTGGGCATCAGCCTGGAGGTCGTCGCGGCCTTCGGCATAATAGGTGCCGAGGATGACCATGGCCGGGACATAGCCGCCCTGCGCCGCGCGCAGATACCAGTCGGCCGCGCCCGTGACGCTGTAGTGCCGGGCGTACAGGTTACCGAGCAGGTACGAGGCTTCGGCGTCTCCGGCGTCCGCCGCCTTTCGCCACCAGGTCTCGGCTTTTTCGTAGTTTTGCCACTTGGCCTTGCCCTCCGCGGCCGCGGCGCGGTCGGCGTAGTCCTGGCCGATCTCACGCCAGCCGATGATCTGCTCCGCCAGCGGCGGTGGCGTGTCTTCGGCGTGCGCCACCGGCGTCAACAGAAGCGCCGCAAGCGCCAGACCCAGCCACAGCTGCTTCATGAGATCCCTTTCCGAACTCCGGTCAGGTTTCCGACCACACCGCCAGCTCATTACCCGACGGATCGCTGAAGTGGAAGCGGCGGCCGCCCGGGAAGCTGAAGATCGGCAGCACGATCGTCCCGCCGGCGGCTTCGACCGCGGCCAAAGACGCTTCCAGGTTATCGCTGTAGAGGATGACCAGGGGCTTGGCCGCGGCATCCTCGGCCTGAAAACCTCCGTCCAGGCCGGCGTCGTCCAGCGCCGCATAGGTCGGGCCGTAGTCGATGAATTTCCAGCCGAAGGCCTGGCCGTAGAACGCTTTGTCGGCCTCGGTTCCGGCCGAAGGAAATTCGACATAGTCGATTTTATGGTGCTGTTTCATGGGATCATCCTCCACACGCTGGCCGGTTTGACGGCGGAATCCTCGATATCCGGGTTGGTGGCGATATCATAGCGGGCGCAGCGCTCAAAGCCTTCCGCCGGGAAGTAGGTGCGATGCGGATCGCCGACCCAGACCTCGCAGCCTTGCGCCAGGGCCCGGCGCAAAAATGTCAGCATGGCCTGGGTCATCGGCGCCTCATAGGCGATGTCGCCGGCCAGCACGACCTCGACCGGCGGCGGATCGCCGCTGAGCAGGTCACCGGCGATAAAGTCCAGCTGTACACCGTTCAGCCCCGCGTTCATCGCCACGGCGGTCTGGGCATACGGATCGATATCGTTGCAGGCGACGGTCTGAGCGCCGTTCAGCGCCGCCGCAATGCCGACCAGGCCTGAACCGCAGGCCAGGTCGAGTACCCGCCGTTCCTGGACGACGTGAGGATGGTCGAAGATGTAGCGCGCCAGGGCTTGACCACCCGACCAGGCAAAGGCCCAGAAGGGCGGGCTCAACCGGTCGCGGACCATGTCGGCCTCGGTCATCAGCCACAGCGGCGTAACCTCGTCGGCCTGGTACAGGCGGATGTGCGGCAGGCTGGGGACGGGCAGGGGGCGGGTGTGGGCGGCGATAAACGCGCGCCGGTCTTCACCCGTCATCGCGCGATTTCGGCGTCGGGATCGGGCAGGGCGTTTTCGACCACGGGATCGCCGGCGAACTGATCGGCGAACTCGGGATTCAGCACGCCGGTCAGCACCGTCTGGGGCACGCGAATCTCATAGGGGCCTTCGGCATAGGCGCCGACCTCGGACGGGGCGAACAAAGCGTCGACGGCGCCGACCTTGCCGCTGACGGTGGAGGGGATCAGGATCAGCTTGGCCTCGGCGAACCGGGGGCAGCCGCCGCCGAAATCGGCCTGGCGGACCGGCTCGCGGGCGCGCTTGGAGCGCAGCGCCTCGATCTGCCGGCAGGCATAGGCGTCGACGGCCGACATGTCGGCGCCGGTGGTGAACAGCTTGCCGGTTGGGATCAGTTCCGATTTCGACTTGTCCCACAGCAGGGCCTGGAAGTCGTGGCCGGGATGGGCGCCACCCTGGAAGTCCTCGGTCTCGGCATAGAGCGAGACCAGCTTCGGCGACTGGGCGGCAATCTTCCAGTCGATCTTGCGGTAATAGTCGGCCACCGGAAAGCCGTCGGCGGCCATCTCGGCGTGATCCTTGGCGGCGGTGGCCATGAAGGCGACCAGGTTGCTTTCCCCCTCGCTGTAGAGGCGGGTATGCAGTTCGGGATAGAGCTTGATCGGTTCCGGAAGGGTCATGGTGACCTGGACACCGTCGCCGGTATTGGCATAGCCCAGCGGTGCAACCGTCGCCGGCGGACCGGCGGTCTTGGCCGGTTCATCGGGCTTTTTCTGGCAGGCGAACAGGGCCAGGCCGATCGCCATCGCCGCCCATGCCCGTTGTCGTGCCACCGTCACCATACCCACACCACCTGCGCCAGAACCAGACTTGCCACCCACAACAGGCCCGTGGTGCGATTGGCTTTGAACAGGCGCAAGGCCAGGTCGTTATCACCGAGTCGCAGCCGCAGAACTTGCAGGGCAAGATGCCCGGTCACCGCGCAAAGTCCAACAAAAAACAGCGGTTGGGCCTGATTGAGCCACGCGCCTGTGGCCGTCAGGACAACCGCCAGGCCATAGAATACCGAAATTCCGGTTTTTGCATGTCCGCCCAAGGCGCGGGCGCTGGATTTGACGCCGACAAAGGCGTCGTCCTCGATGTCCTGAAGGGCGTAGATGGTGTCGTAGCCGATGGTCCAGAAGATCAGGCCGGCATAGAAGACCCAGGCGGCCAGGGGCACTTCGCCGGCGACCGAAGCCACCGCCATCGGGAAGCCCCAGTTGAAGGTGATCCCCAGCCAGGCCTGGGGCCACCAGGTGATCCGCTTCATGAACGGATAGGCGGCGACCAGGCCCAGCGATACGAAGCCGAGGACAATCGCCAGGATGCCCAGTTGCAGCAGGATGAACAGGCTGATCAGGGAACATACGGCGACATAGACGAGGGCCTGTTTCGGCTTGATCTGGCCAGATGGGATGGGGCGGCCGCGGGTACGTTCGACCTGGGCGTCGATATCGCGGTCGACGAAGTCGTTATAAGCGCAGCCGGCAGCGCGCATCAGGGCGGCGCCCAGCGCGAAAAGCAGCAGCTTGTACCAGGGAAACAGTTCCAGGCGTTGGGTGGCGAAGGCCAGCCCCATGGCGCCGGGCAGGAAGAGCAGCCAGATACCGATCGGCCGGTCGAACCGACCAAGCCGGAGCCATGGCCGCAGGGCAGGGGGCGCATAGCGGTCGACCCAGTTGCGGGCTGTGGCATCGGGGAGATGATCGGCGGCGTCGGTCATGGCGGTGTCATGGGCTGTGCCGCCGGGATTGTCGAGAGGGTTTTGGGGTTCGTGTCAAAACGCCGCTGATGACTGTGTCCTTCTATTCTTCGTCAGCATCGGATTTGATGACTGCTTCATAATCCTGTCCGCCGTAATATACGCCGAGAATGACGACGCGCTTGGCCGCGTCATCAATGCGAAACAGGATCGTAGCCCGCCTTTGAAACCCGACCACACGCATATCTGGGCGAAGGTCGTCACGTGCCGTGCCGCGTTGCGGAAAGGTTCCGAATTGGTCGCAGTACTCGAAGATGGATCCGACAAACGACACGGCAGCCAATGGGCTGCCCTGGTTGGCAATAAAGTCGTGCAGGTTTTGAAGATGCTGGATAGCGCGGCGTGAATAGGCGACGCCATAGCTCATGAAGTCTTCTTGACCCATTGCTTATGGTGCGCGGCGAGAACCGCTCTGGCATCCTGGCTGCTGACGACAGTTGAAGGATCGTTGACCGACTCGTCGTAGGCGGCGACACCCTCTTGAAGCAGCCATTTTTCGACGGCCTTATCACGGGCCAGAAGCGATCGCAAACCATCGCGCATGACTTCGCTTTCGCTGGCATATTCACCGGAAGCAACCTTTGCCTTGACCATTTCCGCCATTTCCAACGGAACTGTGACGCTGAATTGTTGGGTTGTGCGCATGCTCAGGAATACCCTCGCGATATTTCAATAGTGTTTAACACTATCATGGTTTGCAGCGAGGAGGAAGCGACAGGAATTTCCGTTGGCAGGGCTATCACGCCCGCCGCTTGACCAGGTTGCTGCGGTCCTTGCGGACTTCGCGGGCCGGGATGACCCGGGCGAACGGGCGCAGGCCGAACAGGGTGTGCTCCATGCCGGTTTCTAGGATATCGCCGCGCTTGGGCGCCTTCAGGAACAGGTCCTCCATCGGCGTGATCACCCACAGGCCTTCCGGCACATAGACCACGACCAGGCCTTCGTTTTTCGGCATGACTTCGGACCAGATCTTCAGTTGATCGTAATAGTGCGGCGTGCGCCAGGCGTCAGGGCGGTCGGGATCGACATCGACGGCCAGGGTCGTGCCGTTGGGCTCGACGCGCAGCACGAAGCCGCAGAGATCCGGCCGCCACAGCGCCGTCATATCATCGTGCTTTAGCCACAGGCATTTAAATTCCTGGCAGATTTGCGGGTGCAGGCCCCAGACGCCGCAGCCGCCTTCGGGACGGGTATGGTTGCAGGTTTGACCGGCTTTCTTGCCCAGGTCATCAATATCGTAGACCTTGCAGCACAGGGTGCAGGTCCCGCAGACCTTGAGATTGGCGCGTTTGGCAGGCTTCGGCGCTTCATTGCCGGCGCTTCGCGTCGTGGCGGTCATTCTGTCACCCGGGAACTTTCTTGTTCAGAGGCGAATCATGACGGGATAGAGTCAATATTCCGTTACTGGCGGTGCGCGTTCTGCAAATCGCCGAGCAGGCGCAGCGCAGGTCATAGTCTCTATAATCTGTGGGCCGACTTCCTTACTTCTCCAGCTTCTTTTTGCCTTCGATGACCTGATCGTAGGTGAAGACGATCTCCGGATCGGGCGGCGAGACTTTCACCGACAAATCCGGACAGCCCAAAGTCGTGATCAGGTGGCGCAGGATATTCTCACGCGCCTTCTTCTTGCTGTCGGTGGCGATGCAGATCCACGGCCCGTGCTCATGGTGTGTCCGCTTCAACATCTCATCGCGCGCCTTCGAATAGTCGCCCCACCGTTCCTGGGCGACGGCGTCGAGGTCGCTGACCTTCAGTCGCTTCAATGGATCGGAACGGCGGGCGTCCAGCCGCTCCTTCTGTTCGTCGCGCGAAATGTCCAGCCATAGCTTGATCAGGGTGATCCCGCTGTCGGTCAGCATGCTTTCGAACGCCGGCACGTCGCGCAGGAAGGTTTCCTGCTCTTCCGGCGTGGAAAAGCCCATCACCTTCTCGACTCCGGCGCGGTTGTACCACGACCGGTTATACAGCGCCCATTCGCCGGCCGTCGGCAGATGAGCGACATAGCGCTGAAACCACCAGGCGCCTTTGTCGAACTCGGTCGGCTTGGGCAGGGCGATGACGCGCGTCTTGCGCACGGACAGCACTTCAGTAATGCGCTTGATGGCGCCGTCCTTGCCGGCGGCGTCGCGACCTTCGAACAGGATGACGACCTTGCGGCCTTTGGCCATGCCCCAGATCTGAGTGTCGACCAGTGCGACCTGCAGCTTTTCCTGACGGGCCAGGGCCTCTTCGTCGCTCCAAACGGACATGGGTGTCTCCTCAAGGACGGAACCAGGTTATCGCATGCGGAGTTACAAGCACCC
>NZ_AWGD01000049.1 GCF_000495795.1 Asticcacaulis sp. AC460 | reverse complement strand
ATAAAATGGAGAGGAGAAGAAAGCGCGATAGCCCGCAGTTGTTTATATACCTGCCGCCGGTTTTGCCAAAAAATCAAGCAACCAAAATCAAGCTATTCGGCGGCCTTCGACCGAGACCAGGCGCAGATGCGCCGCCCGGACCGTGCGGTGGGGCTCATACAGGCGCGACGACACCAGGGTATAACGGCCCAGCCGGCCCTTTGTGTTCTTCGGCGCCGCCGACAGGGTTTGATATACACCGACGAAGCGGTCGACCTGGCCGTCGCGGTTCATCATGGGACAGAGGCACAGTTCCAGGCTGACTGTCTCGTTCTGATACGGCGTCTCGCCTGGGTCGTCTGTGATCCACGGTGCCGAAACGGTCAGGATCAGCGGCTGTTCGCGGCGCAGGCTCATCTGCAACGCTGTCTTTATAGTGTTCAGAAACGGCGAGCGGAACAGGCTGAGGAACGACGTGTCCTTCAGTTCATAGCCGTGCACCGCCACCAGGAAGCCGCCCGACAGGCGAAAGCGGTAGGCAGGATCAGCCGTCGAGATCATGATCATCTGCGGGATCAGGCTCTTCAGGCGTGCCGGGTCGAACCGGTCGCGCGACGGTGCCTTATCCGGCCGCGTCTGCAGGCCGCGCCAGTAGCTCAGAAATGAAACTGTGCTGGAATGGGGCACTTTTGTCTCCGTGTGGCATGCGAGACGCAAGTTCGCTGCCGTGGAGGGGCCTGGCGCGGCGAATTTTGTGGATTCCTTTAAGATAAAGGCAAGTTCCGCGCGGTATGGTTCTTGCTTGCAGGGCTAGAAAGCCAATCGAGGAGCGTTCTATGCGCGCAGTCATCAAGAAATTCGCCTTTGCCGTTTTAAGCCTCGGCATGCTGGCCATGGCCGGTGTGGCCGCCGCCGGCTGCAACAGCGGCTGTGCGCCGCCGCCGCCGGCTCAACCGCCCCATAACCCCAAGCCTCCGCATGTTCCGTGCGGTGGTGGCGGCTGCGGTGGTGGCGGGCATCATGGCGGCAACGGCGGCGGCAAGACCAATGTCAACGTCAATGTCAATGTGAAGACCTCGGCCTCCGCGTCGGCCTCCGGCTCCGGTTCGGGCAGCGGCGCCTATTACGGCGGCGGCTACGGCAATTGGTCCCAGACCCCTGGCTATCCGCAAGGCGTTGGCCTGAACGTCGAGACCGGCGCCGCGGCGGCCCGTCTCGAATCCTATAGCGAAGAGCAGACCTTCACCAAAACGACCGTTATCCGCGCCACCTGCATCGATGATCGTGGCGCGCCGCACCCGGCATCGCAGGTCTTCGGCGAGCGTGACATTCGCAATGAATATCGCGGCGAAATCTTCCGCTGCATCGCCGGCACCAAGCTGCAATGGGTCTATGCCGACTATAACGGCGAGATTTCCTTCGACCACGGCATGTCGAACGACTGCCGCAAGGGCGATGCCCTGTGGTTCGAAGGCGGCCGCCTGACCTGCCGTCCGCAAACCCCGCAACGTAACTGTAACGAACGTTCGCTGCTGCGCCGCTTTGGCGTCGGCGTGAAGATCCTGACCCTGACCCGTACCGAAACGGTCACCCGTCAGCGCGAAACCGCTGTGGCGCGTGAGGCTTCGTCCTCGAGCTATATGGTGTTCGACGGTGGTGTTGGTGGGTTTGTTCAGTAATACATACCGATAAAGTAGCGCGCACAAACTTGAAACCCCGCCGGCAACGGCGGGGTTTTTTGCTTGCAGAGCGGGCGGACAATTCCTTTTCTGATACCTCCCTGCCGAAGGTGGGGAGGGGGACCGCACGAGCGAGCCAGGCCGCAGGCCGCCTGCGAGTGAGATGTGGTGGTGGGGCGACTTCGCTTTGCTTCGTTACGTTCATGGTACCCCTCCCCACGCAAAGAGGCGCGGGGAGGTATCAGAGATTTGCTACTGCGCCTTTTCGGCCGGCTTGATCTGGATCGTCAGCATCTTGTCCAGCTTCAGATAGGTCACAGCCAGCTTCTGCAGGTCTTCCGGCGTGATCGACATAACCTGGTCGCGGCGGCTGCGGATGGCCTCCAGCCGGCGCGGATCGCTCATCGTCCCCGGCAAGACCTGGCTCCAGTAGCCATTGGTCTTCCACTGGTTTTCCAGACGATCCAGGACCGGCTTGCGCGCCCGCAGCAACTCATCCTCGCCGATTGGCTTGGTCTGGATATCGGCGACGATGGTCTTCAGGGTATCGGCAAAGGGTTGCGAATCCTGGGGCTTCACCTCCGCGGCGATGCTGACATAGCCATAGCCGGTAAACGCGTTGGACGCATAGCTGCTGGCATTGGGGCTGTAGGCCAGGGCCTGCTTTTCACGCACCTCATCCGTCAGGCGCAGCGACAGCACGTCGGCCAGGACTTCCAGTCCACGCGCCCGCTTGGTGTCGCTGAAGAAGTCGCCGGTCGGGAAGGCGAAATAGGTCAGGCCCTGATCCGGACGGCCGCCATGTTCGAACACCTGATTCAGATTGGCCGCCGGGAACTTGACTGTATCCGAATCCTTGGGCTCCGGCGTGGCGGTGCGCGGCTTCAACGTCGCGAAGGTCGCGGCGATCTGCGCCTTGGCCTGCTCTTCGGTGACGTCGCCGACAATGGTGATTTCGATCGGCTGGGTCTTGAGCTGGGTGTCGATCAGCGACTTGACCTGGTCGTTGGTGGTGGCCAGGAAGTCGGCCTGCGACGGAATGCCGAAACGCGAATCGTCCGAATGCAGCACGCGGTCGGCGTTCATCTGGAACACGCCGCCCGGAGTCGACGCCAGAGAGGTGTAATAGTTCGGCACAAAGGCCTTCAGCCGTTCCCAGGCGTCGGCGCGATAGGCCGGGTCGGTGGTGAAGGCCATCAGCACCTGCATCTGCAGGGCGAAGTCTTCGCGCGTGGTGCCGCCACGCAGGGTGGTAGAGTCTTCGCCGATATCGAAGTCGATACCATAGATCCGGCCGGTCAGGCTGTCCTTGATCTCGGCAGCGGTCAGTTTGCCCAGGCCGCCTTCGACCAGACCGCTGGCAGACGCCTGGAACACCGGCGGCCGGGCGGCCGGCGACAGCGAATCCAGGCCGCCGGCAAAGCGGATGGTGATGCCGATCTCGTCGTCCTTGAACTTGGTCGACTTGATGGTCGCCTTGACGCCGTTGGCATAGGTCAGTTGCACGATGCCGAGATCCTTGACCTCCTCGCGCTTGACGACGGCCGATGGCGCGCCAAAGTCGGTATAGGGCCACGGCTTGGTGTCGTGGGCTTCGGCTGCAGTCAGTTGCGACGCCTTGACGGACTCGTAGGATGCGGTGATCGCCGCCTTGTCGAAATCGCCCAGGGTCTCGGCGCTGCGCCAGATGATGGGCCCGTCGCCGGCAAACAAGGGCTTCACCCCGGCATTGATCAGGTCCAGCGTCAGTGACGGCTTCAGCTTGAGATAGAAGTCATAATCCTGCTGCGGCGAGGTGAAGACCTGGCCTTCGTGGACCGAACCGGCGATGGCGTCGGCCAGATCGCGGGTGTTGCGCGTGGCCGCACCCTGGGCTGCCGCCTTGAAGCCGGCGTCGAAGTCGGCCAGGACACGGTCCAGTTCCGGCTGGGTGGCGCCGTACAGCTCATACTGGCGCACGATGGTATAGGCCTGCTCGAAGGCGGCCTTGGCCTGGCCCGGCTTGGGCGTGATGGCCAGTTGCGTGATTTCCGCGGTATATTTCATGTCCTCGGCGCCGACACCGGCAGCGGCGAAGGCCGATTCCGGCAGCTTGGCGTGGCGTTCGAAGCGCTCGTTCAGGATCGAGACGCGGACCATGTCGGCAAAATCGTCGGCCGCGCTGCCGTAGGTCTGATAGGTGTCTTTATACGGCTTGGCCCAGGTCACGGTCAGGCCGTCGCGCAGGCCTTTTTCGCTGTAGGTGTCGACGACGACGCCCTTGGTCTTGTAGGCGCCGAAGTCGGTCTGACGCAAAGCCCCCGGTGTCGCCGGCTGCCAGTCGGAAAACTTGGCCTTGATCTTGGCTTCGACGGCGTCGACATCGAAATCACCGACGGCGACAATGGTCGCCTGTTCGGGACGGTAGAAGGCATTATAGAAGTCAGCCAGGGTGTCACGCGGGGCGCCGCTGATGATCTCCGGCGTGCCGATCGGCAGGCGGGTCGCATATTTTTGACCGGGGAAGGCCGTGGCCGTCCACTTCTTGTAGTTGTTCAGGCCCGGGCTGTTGCGCGACCGTTCTTCGCCCAGGATGACGCCGCGCTCGGAATCGACCGCCTTGGCGTCCAGCAGAAGATTGCCGGCGGCCTCACGCAGCAGGAAGATGCCGGTGTCGACATCGTCCTCGGCGAGCTTGGGCAGGTCGAGCTGATACACGGTCTCGTCGAAATTGGTGTAGGCGTTGGTGTCCGGACCGAACTCCAGGCCGTGGCGCTGCAGGATCTTGATCATCTCGCCTTCGGGCACGTTCTTCGAGCCGTTGAAGGCCATGTGCTCCAGGAAGTGTGCCAGGCCCAGCTGCTGGTCGCTTTCCATCATCGAGCCGGCATTGATGCGCAGCCGCAGTGAACCCGTCCCCGGCGGGGTGGCGTTCTTCATGACGACATAGGTCATGCCGTTGGGCAGCTTGCCGAAGCGCACCGTCGGGTCGGGCTTGATGTCGGAGTGGTTTTGCGCGAAGTCGACGCCCTTGGTCGGGTCAATGGTCCTGACCGCGGCGGCCGGCTCGGCGGCATACACCGTGGACAGCGGCGTCAGGGCGGTGGTGGCCAGGGCCACGGCAACAAAGGTCGAGATCAGCGTTTTGCGCGACATGAAAAAGGCTCCGCAGGTCAATCCGCGGAGCCTTACGCAAGTTTGCGCCTTTATAAAGGTCTAAATTGCAAAGTTACAGTTTGTTAAGGTGGGTTTGCTCCGCGCAGATTTCGCTTTCTTCTCCCGCCCCGTTTACGTGGGTAAGCGCCAGTGAAGGTATAGCCTTCACCAGCGCAGGGACCGCGAAGCGGTGGGAGGGGCTTTACCGTCAGTGGAACAGCCCCTTCCGTCATCTCGCTTCGCTCGATGCCACCTCCCCCGTAAACAGGGGAGGAGAAGGTAGTGGAGTTCACACGTTCTTACTTATTCCCGCCGGTGGCGTAATAGGTCGCGCTGTTGCCGGTGGCGCGGGCGGTCGAGACGATCGAGCGGCCCCGGGCGACATTGGCGATCGCATTGGCCGAGACGTCCGAATTGTTGACCTGGTTGTTGTTGACCCCGACATCGGCGCCACATTCCGCACAGGCATAACCCAGCGACTGGTTGCCAACAGCATCCGCAGCCAGATAGGCGTCGTAACCGACAGCGCCTTCGAACGAAGCCGTGGCGTCGACCCCGCCTGATGACAATTGGTCGTTGTCGAGACGCAGATAGATGTCGTTATTGCCCGAAGCCTGGTTGTTGCCGATGGCAACGGCCGTGGCGTGGGCCTCACCGTATTGATAGGCTTCGGTCACGGCCTGGGCCTGGACGGCTCCGGACTGGATCTGCTTGTTGTCGACGACCAAAGAGCCGCCGTCATTCTGGACGTCGTTGTTGTTGCCGGTGGCCGTGCCCTTGGTGGCGACGATCCACATATTGCCGCCATAGACTTCCGAACGCGCCTGGGTGAAACCCGACTGCTCCTGGACGACATTATGCTCCTGAGAGCCGCGGTCGTCGCTGTAGGACGCATGGTAGTTGCCGGTCGCTTCCGCCGTATAGACATTGGGGGAGGGCGAGTACTCGATGATGGTCGAGACATTGGCCCGCGCATCGCTGGTCGAAGTCTGCCACGCCGCGACGTTCAGGCGGCCGTTAGTCACCTGCCAGGCGCTGTGGTTGACGACGGCGCGGGCATCACCCTGGCCGCTGACATAGATGGCGTTGTTCGGCGCGGTGATATGAGTCGTCGCCTTCACCGATTCTGCCGTGGCGGTCTGGTGCGTTTCAGCGGTGGTGTCACCGTTGGTGGCGACCCACGAGCTGTAGTTGCCGATACCCTGGCTGACGGCATAGACCGGCGTGCCCAGCGACAGATATTCGTCGGTGGTGTTCTGGCCATTGATGGCGACCTCGCCGGCGACCTTGCCGCGGACGTTCTGCGCATTTTTGACCGTGGCGTCGACCGCCTCATTACCGCCCTGCATCTGATTGCCGGTGGCATAGGCTTCAGCCTTGGTCAGCCCGTCATTCTGGACGACGTTCAGGGTCTGGCCGGCGAAGACGTCGCCGTTCGAGTCCTGAAGGCTGTCGATGACCTCTTGCGCGAAACTAGTAGCGGGAACCGCTGCGGTTACCACGGCTGCGGCCGCCAGAAGAAACTTCCGTCCAGCGGTTCGGGTCAGCGCGCGTACCGGCATTGTTGTTCTCCAGATTGTCGTAAGCCGGGGTCAGGCCACCTGTGGCGCCCAGCGTGTCATTATAAAGGAAGTCGTTGCGGGCATCGAGGCAGACCTCGGGACCCGAAACGCCGTACAGATTGGCCATGAACTCCAGCGTCGCGCGCTCGATCATGGCGCGGACCGCCAGTTGCATCGGCTCCAGGGCGCCCTGGCCGCCGGAAATGTCGAACAGGTTACCGTTCAGGATGTCGAAGACGCCGGCCTTTACTTCGCGGCCGACGATCTGCTTCTGGTAAGAGATGACATCCACGACTTCGAGCGTGCGGGTGTCGACCAGGCGCAGGTCCAGGGCGGCGTTCATGACATAAGTACGGCCGTAGAACAGGCCCTTGACGCCGGCATCGGCGACTTCGCCGGCATAGGCATCGACGCCCGACGAACGGATGTTGTAGTTCAGCTCGGTGATGCCGCCGACGATGAAGAAGTCGGAACCGGCGACCTGACCGGCCATGATCTTGCGGTAATCGACCGGCTGGGTCGGATTGGCCTGCGGCGCGTCGGTGATCAGCTTGTTGTTGGAGTATTTCAGCTCCATTTCGCCGACCGAGGTGTCGAAACGCTCGACCTGACGGGCGCCGGCCTTGGCCAGGGCGGTCATGGTCATCAGCGAAGCACCCTGGGTGATTTCGCGGCCGCCTTCCAGCGATACCTTACCGGTATAGTCCGAGATCCGGCCGACGGCCAGGCGCGGGCTGGCCAGGCGGTTCTGGCGGGCGTAGGAGCCCAGGCAGACCAGGGCGTCGGAATAGGCGGTCGGGTTGGCGGTAACCGGCGCGGCGCCGATCGGCTGCTTGTAATTGCCAGCCGAGTTGACGCCCGGGGTCGTCATACAGCCGGTCAGGGCGACGCTCATGGCGGCCAGGCTGACCAGGGCGAGGGCGATCTTCTTGCCCGGTTTCTTTTGCATCATGTTAGCCATTAGAAGTTCACCTGTCCGGTAATGTCGTTGGTGGTCGTGCCGGTCGGCGCCGTGGCCGAGCTCTTGCCGTTAGTGGCCGTCACGTTACCGTTGTTGACCTGGTTGGAGTGGACGATCACCGTGTTGTGGTTGCCGTTGACGATGACCTGAAGATTGTTGCCGATGGCGGTGGCGCCACCGCGACCGCCGGCGCCGGCATAGGTGTCGCCGGCCCCCAGTGTCTTGGAATAAGAGAAGACGCTCTGATCGCTGCCGGTCAGGATAGAACCGTCCAGCAGGACACGGTTACCGTTGGCGTCGCGGGTCGAAGGATCGACACCGTGCTGCATCTGATTGCGGCCGAGACCATAGCCGGTTTCGAAGGCCGCCTTCTTGGTCGACATGTTCTGCGCCAGGGCCGGGGAGGCCAGGAGCGCAGCGCCCGCGAGGGCAAGGACAGCGGCTTTAGTTAACGACATGGCAGACTCCGAAGCTTATGCCTGTTTCGCCGACCGGTTGTCGGGCGATACAGACCGCTGAGCAAATCAGGTGCCAATGTGGTTCAGAACTTTAAAGATTGGGTATATTTCCACCGAAATGGCACGTTAAATTCTGTTTTTACTGGAAAATCCGGGATTCCGGCCTGGCGCGGGCGGGGTAAAAAAAGCGCGGCAGGCGTGGAGCGTGACCGTTTTGACGCAGGTTTCGCCGGACAGGCGTGTCAAAATACGACAATTGGCGTGCAGGGCTTGGCAAAGACTCGCCCCGTAGGCATATGAAACGGCACAGTATACCGGGAAAGACCATGCAAGAGACAACGCCGACAGAACCCTTGTTCAACGCGCCGGTCCTGGCTTTCGTGATGCCTGTCTTTCTTATCGCGGTGTACGCGCTGCAGGTGGCCATGGGGCCGCAGCTCGAAGACGCCCTGCTGAATAGCTTCGCGCTCAGTTCGGCGCTGCTGCGCCAGGGGAGTTACGAACTCCTGTTTACCTATCAGTTTCTGCACGGAAGTTGGTCCCATGTCCTGTTAAATGCGGCCTTCTGCCTGGCCTTTGGAACGCCGGTCACCCGGGCGGTCGGGAAGGGGGCTGGCGCGGTTCTGTCTTTCGTGGCCTTCTTTCTTATATCTGGCGTGCTGGCCGGGCTGGGGCATTGTCTAATGAACTGGCGTGATCCCATGCCGGTCATCGGTGCGTCCGGCGCGATTTCCGGACTGATCGCCGCGGCCATGCGGCTGCGCGGCGACGGCCGGTTGAACAGCTTCTTCAGCAAGCGCGTCGTGGTCATGACCCTCTTTTATGTCGGCGCCAATGCGGCCACTGCCTTTTTGCCCCTGGTGCCCGGCGCCAGTGGCGTCCAAATCGCCTGGCAGGCCCATATTGCCGGCTATGTCGCCGGACTGCTGCTGATCGGGCCGTGGCTGGCCCTGTTTCACCGGCGATACTTCACGTTGAATTGAAGTGTCGGCTATCCGTCTTTATTGCAATTTTATCCGTCTCGCGAGACCCTCCCTGTTCGGCTTTGCCGATATAAAAACATCCAGATGGGAGGGTGAGAATGCTGATCAATCAGCTGCTGAATGCCAAGGGCCGTCAGGTCTTCACGGTGACCCCCGATGACACGCTGTCGTCGGTCGCCGCACTTCTCTATACGCGTAAGGTTGGCGCCTTTGTCGTGACCGACCGTGTCGATCGGGTGATCGGCATTATTTCCGAGCGTGACATTATACGGGCGATCGCCCAGTCCGGCGCCGAATCTCTGACCCAGCCGGTCAATAAGTTCATGACCAAGGACGTCGTCTCGGCGCATCTCGGCGAAACCGTCGAAACCCTACTGACTCGCATGACGGATCGCCGGATTCGTCACCTGCCGGTCATGGAGGGTGCGCGACTGGTTGGAATCATATCTATCGGTGACCTGGTCAAGGCGCGGATCGCGGCTTCCGAACACGAAGCGGAGACGCTGAAAGCCTATATTACGGCCGGCTAGCGCTTTCTGATACCTCCCCGCGCCCTTCGCGTGGGGAGGGGGACCGCACGAGGACGTAGCGCAGCGAAGGACGAGATGTGATGGTGGGGCGACTTTCTTCCCACCAAGCTGCGCGCTTGTGGACGAATCCCGTTTTTTTAAATTTAGGGGTTGCACCGCACAAAGGCAGCCACTAGATACCCGCCTCGTTGCTGGTCACCCAGCGGTTCGCGACGAAGGTGTTGACGAGATTTTGTTAAAATCGAATTAACGCTTGATGCCGAACCGGAAAGGGACTAAGACACGCAACCTTCCGATTCCTGACTAAGTTTTCAGGATTTTCCCACACCGGGAATGTCCCTGAGCCTTCGTCGTTTTCGAATTTCAAACGCTTCTAACGAGGCTGTGGAAAACGAAAAAAGTCGGTTGACATGAATTCGGCGCTTCACTAAATAAGCGCCTCCCCGCTGAGCCGGAACGGTTCGAAGGTTCAACGGGAAC
>NZ_AWGD01000048.1 GCF_000495795.1 Asticcacaulis sp. AC460 | reverse complement strand
AAAACAGGGCGGCTTTTTTATTTTCGCGAGGGCAGGCTCGGACTATAGTCGGTTGAGTCAAAACGGAGGGCTGAGCGATGAGGAAGATAGTTCTAGCTGGCTTGGGGGTTGCCGCCCTGGTGGTTCTGGCGTCCTGCGCCACCCGGCCCATGGGGGCACCGTCGGACCCGGGCCTGGTTCGCGGGTTGATAGACGGCCTGCTGGCGCCGATCAGTTTCGTGATCAGCCTGTTCAGCGACACGGTGCGGATGTACGCTTTCCCCAATGTCGGGCGGTGGTACGATCTGGGCTTCCTGATCGGCCTTGGCGCGTGGAGCGGGGGCAGCGCCCACGCCGTGACGCGCTTCGTCTATGTCGACCGCCGTACCGGCCGGACGATCGAAGAACGCGACGTTTGACACCGGTTCTGGAAACGCCGCGGCTGATCCTGCGGCCGGCCGTGATCGCGGATCTGGAAGCGTGGGCCGCCTATGGCGCCGACCCCGACGTCATGCGCCATAACGGCGGCGTCCGGTCGCGCGAACAGGTGTTTACCGCGCTTCGCAATTCAATCGCCGCCTGGAAGCGCGAAGGGTTCCATGGTTTCAGCGTGATTCATCGCGAGAGCGGCGACTGGATGGGGCGGGTCGGTCCGCGTCGCCATGACGGCTTGACGGAGGTCGGCTGGGGGCTGGCCTCTCGTTGGTGGGGTCAGGGCTATGCCACGGAAGCCGCCGCGGCTTGCCTGGATTTCGTCTTCGATGCCCTGGGTTGGGATGAGGTCGTCCATGCCGTACCGCCGGATCATCATGCCTCGCAGTCGGTTGCGCGCAAGCTGGGTTCCGTCCGGCTTGACCTGGTCGAGCTGCCGCCACCCCTGGGGGTTCGCGAACTGTGGGGGCAGACGCGCGAGGCCTGGCATAAGGCGCGCCTTGACCCTGGGCGCGTGCGCGCTTAACTCAGCGGCATGATCACGACCTCGCCGCTTGGCCCGACTCTCGAAACGCCGCGTTTGATCCTGCGTCCGCCGATGAAGCAGGATTTCGACGCTTTTGCCGCTTTTTCCGCCGATCCGGAGGTGACGCGCCATATCGGTGGCGTCAGTTCGCGTCCGATCGCCTGGCGCAGTTTTCGCGTCTATGCCGGCGGCTGGGCACTGGACGAGTTTCACATGTTCAGCGTGCTGAACAAGGCGACCGGTGAGTGGATGGGGCGGATCGGGCCGCTCTATCCTGAGGGCTGGCCGGGGCGCGAGGTCGGCTGGGGTCTGAACGCCAAATGGTGGCGCGGCGGCTATGCCACCGAAGCGGCTGTAGCTTGCATGGATTTTGCCTGTGATGTGCTGGGCTGGGACGACGTGATCCATACAATCGCGCCGGACAATATCGCCTCTCAGGGCGTGGCATGCAAGCTGGGTTCTGCAAATCGCGGCCCGGGCAAACTGCCCGATCCCTATGCCGCGCATGTCACCGACATCTGGGGCCAGACACGGGACGAGTGGCGCGAGAACCGGAAGCGGTTTTAACGCTGACCTGAGTCTTCCGGTGCCGCCACAATCGGGACGGTAAGGGTCAGATCGTCATTGGGGAAGCGTTTGATCTTCAGCACCAGTTCCGAACCGAGCGGCTTGGCGGCGATATGGCGGCGAAGGGCGTCAAAGGTGGTGCCTTCGATTCCGTCGTAGCTGAGGATAAGGTCGCCCGCCTTCAGCCCCGCCTTGTCGGCCGGGCTGCCTGGCGTCACCTGGGACATGGTCAGGTCTTCCTCGAACAGCGAAATTCCGATCCAGCCGCGCGTGATCTTTCCGGAGGTGATGAGCGTCTGGCTGATGGCCTTGACCTGAGCCGCCGGAATGGCCATGCCCAGGGTGCCCACCCCGCCGTAGCCGGTACTGCCGAACTGAGCGACCGCCATGCCAGTAACACAGCCCTGCGGCGACAGCACCGGGCCGCCGGCCGTGCCTTTATGCATCACCAAATCCAGCACCAGCAGCGGCGACATGTCCTCATCCTGAACGTCGATGTCGGTCCCGGCGACTATGCCGCTGGTCACCAGAATGCCCAGGCTATAAGGATTGCCGATCAGGAAAGCGTCGTCGCCGACGTGCGGAGGCGCCGGACAAAAGGGTAGCGCCAGCAGGCTGGTGTCGGCCACCTTAAGTACCGCCACGCCCGACAGCGCATCGCGACCAACCACAGTTGCCGCCAAGCCGCGGCCGTCGGCGGTTTGGACGTAGATATCAGCGGCATTTTCCAGCACGAAGTCTGCAGTGACAATCAGGCCAAGCGTCTGGTCGATGACAAACCCGCTGCCCGAACTGCGAATATGGGGCTTTTGCGGTGAGGCGTCTTGCGATCCCGCAAAATCCAAACCGGGCAAATCCAGCGTCGTGTTGGAATTTCCGTTAATATTGATGGTGACCACGGAAGCCTTGGCCGCAGCGACGAGATTGGGATCAATGGCCGCATGGGCCATGCCGGTCAAAGCCAGAACACCCGTCAAAACCAGTGCCGGCACGATGCGCATGATGCTTCCCCCTCCGATTTCACGGCAATTTAAACCCGCCGGTGCGGACTGTCAAAAAGTCTGTTGACTCCTTATCGTCTGAAGAGTACTTAACCGAGAAGTTATTTAACAAACGAGTTAAATAGATGCGAAGCAAGACCGCTGTTCCGGATGTCGATGCCTATCTGGCCCCGTTGCGGCCGGATTTTGCCGAGGCCTTGCAGCGCGTGCGCCGGCTGATACGCGCTACGGCGCTCGACGCTGTGGAGATGATCAGCTACGGCGTGCCGAACTACAAGTGGCACGGGCCTCTGGTGTCGTTTGGCGCGGCGGCGAAACACTGCGCCTTCTACGGCATGAGCCCTAAGGTGCTGGAGCGGTTCAAGGAAGACTTAAAGGGGTTCAGCACCTCGCCCGGCACCATCCGGTTCACACCGGACAAGCTGATCCCGGAGGCGGTGCTGACGGCGATCGTCGAAGCCCGGGTGGCCGAAAATCTTGAGATCGAAGCGGCCCGCGCCGCCAAAAAGAAAAAGTAGCCCGCGTATGACCGAAGACCCCCTCAGCCTGACCTTGAACGCCCTTGCCGATCCGACGCGCCGGGCGATCCTGGCGCGGCTCAGCCTGGGCGAAACCACGGTCAATGAACTGGCCGAACCGTTTCAGATGAGCCTTCCCGCCGTCTCCAAGCATCTGAAGGTGCTGGAAAAGGCCGGGCTGATTTCACGCTCGCGCACCAAGCAGTGGCGCCCGTGCAAGCTGGAGCCCGAACCGCTGAAACAGGTGGACGCGTGGCTGGGTGAGTACCGCAAGATGTGGGAGCAGAGGTTCGACCGCCTCGATGCGTACCTGAAAACGCTCAAGCCTGATGGCGAAGTGCATTAAAGGAATTTGCCATGTGGTGGCTGCTTTACAGGGAGCTCTGGGAAGCCCGCTTCGACTGCCTGGCGGACTATTTGAAAAAACTGCAGGCGGATGCCGCTGCAAAGGAGACCGGGAATGGACAGCCCAAGCAATGATAACGGCTTTACGGTAAAGAATACCCGCCACCTGGCCTTCACGCCGGAGAAGGTGTTCGACGCCTTCGCTGATCCGGCCAAGCTGATCCTGTGGTGGGGCCCGCACGGTTTTACCAATGTGGTCGACACGTTCGATTTCCGGCCGGGGGGGGCGTTCCGCATCACCATGACCAACGAAAACGGCACCGCCTTCGAGAACGCCAAGGAATTTCTCGATATCGCGCCGCCGCACCGGGTGGTCTTCCGCCACTATCAGCCGATGCATGACTTCACCATGGCCATGTATTTCATGCCCGATGGCGACGGCACCGAACTGACCTGGCGGATGGATTTTGTGCCGGGGTCCAACAGCGACCTGGCCGAGTTTCTCGAGGCCGCCAATGAACAGAATTTCGACCGCCTCGAAGCCTTTCTCAACGGAGATGCCCAATGACCGCCACCCAGAAAGACGCTCCCGCCGCCGAAGACGAGGTCTTCGTCATGAGCCGGGTTTTCGACGCCGCGCCCGAATTGATGTGGGACGTGTGGACCCATAAGGACCATGTCGCAAGCTGGTTCGGCCCGGCCGGCATGGACCTGGTCGTCAAGACTCTTGAGGTCAAGCCCGGCGGATTGTTCTTCTACGGCATGGGCATGGCCGGCATGACCACCTGGGGCAAATGGGTCTACCGCGAGGTCGAACCGATCACGCGCCTCGTCTATGTCGTCTCCTTCTGTAACGAGGCCGGCCAGCCGGTGCGCCACCCCATGGCGCCGATGTGGCCGTTAGAGGTGCTGGCGGAACAGACCTTCACGCCCAAGGACGGCAAAACGGTACTGTTCAGCAGGTCGTGGCCGATCAACGCTACGCCGGAGGAGCGCGCCGTATTCAAGGCTGGGCATGCGAGTATGACGGCCGGCTTCGGCGGTACCTTCGCCAAGCTCGAAACCTACCTCAAGCAGGTCAGGGGAGGCTGAACATGGGTATCATTTTGCTCATCCTGGTCGGTTCGGCGATCGCCGCCGTGCTGATCGTCGCGGCCACCAAGTCCAACACCTCGCGCATCCAGCGCTCCGCCACCATAGCGGCGCCGGCCGACACCGTTCTCAGCCACGTCGAGGACTTCCAAAAATGGCGGGCCTGGTCGCCGTGGGAAGCGCTGGACCCGGATCTGCACCGCACCTACAGCGGTGCGGACGCAGGCGTCGGCGCCATCTATGAATGGCGCGGCACCGGCAAGGCCGGGGCCGGCCGCATGGAGATCCTGGAGCGTACGGCGTCGAAAATCGCCATCAAGCTCGACTTCATCAAGCCGTTCACGGCCAAGAATATCGCCGAATTCATCCTCCAGCCGCAGGGTGACGGCCAGGTGCTGACTTGGATCATGACCGGCCCGCAACCCTTCCCCGTCAAAGTGATGGGTACCCTGTTCAATATGGACGACCTGGTTGGCAAGGATTTCGAAGCCGGCCTGAAAAATCTCAAAACCCTCTCGGAAGATCCCGAGACGGCGAAACTCGTGGACCAGGAAAACGCCACGTCATGACCCGTCTGTTACTCGGCTTGTCAGCCCTGGCCGTGCAGGGATCACCTTCCCAGCGGCCAGCCTGCCAGCCCCTTCCGATCCGTCCCGGCCAAACCGCCCAGCCGGTTGCCGTCAAACCTCAAGGTTAAACCCATGACCTATTCGACCCATCACCACACCTTCGTCATCGAGCGGGAGGTGGATGCTCCCCCCGCGCTTGCCTTCTTCGCCTGGGCCGATGCCGACGCCAAGGCGCAATGGTTCGTCGGCCCTGCCGGCTGGACCCTGCTCGACCGCCAGTTCGACTTTCGCCCGGGCGGCATCGAGCGCGCCCATGGCCGCTTTCCGGACGGCAAGGAGAGCGATTTCCAGTGCCGCTACCATGACATCGTGGCGGACAGCCGGATCATCTATGCCTTCGACATGTATGTGAACGGCAAGAAGATTTCGGTGTCGCTGGCCAGTGTCGAGTTCATCCCGGCGGGTGCCCGCACCCTGATCAGGTTCACCGAGCAGATCGTCCATCTCGACGGCTATCCGACGCCGGAAGACCGCGAAATGGGCAGCCGCTACATGCTCGATGCTGCCGCCACCTTCATCGAATCCCAAGCGCAAAAGGGTTAGACCATGACCGTCCAGATCACACCCCACCTGGCTTTCAACGGTAATTGCCGCGAAGCCTTCGCCTTCTATGCTGAGGTTTTGCGCGGCGAAATCACCTTCATGATGTCGCATGCCGACTCGCCGATGAAGGATCAGGTGCCCGACTCCTGGGGCGACGCCATCCTCCACGCCACGCTGACGATCGGCAAGGACCACATCATGGGCGCCGACGCGCCGGGTGACATGTACAAGAAGCCGGTCGGGGTCAACATCAACCTGAACTATACGGATATCGAAGATGCGCGGCGTGTCTACAACGCCCTGGTCGAGGGTGGACTTCCCTATATGCCGTTCGGCGAGACCTTCTGGTCCAAGGGCTTCGGCATGTGCACCGACCGCTACGGCCACCACTGGATGATCAGCACCGGGGAGCTGATGTGATGACCCGCACTGCCAACGACCATACCTTTGTTCTCGAACGCGACTTCGCCCACGCGCGCAATCTGGTCTTCTTCGCCTTCGCCAGCCATGAGGCCAAGAAGGCCTGGTTCGGCGATACCGAGAACTGGATCGTCGAAGAATACACATTCGATTTCCGCGAAGGTGGGCGCGAATATTATCGCGGGCGTCCGGGCAAAGACGGGCCGGTGATCGAGAACGATACCCGCTATATCCAGATCGTGCCGGATGAGCGGATCATCATCTCCTATCCCATGTGGCTGAACGGCAAGATGATCACCGTGTCGCAGCAGACCCTGGAGTTTTCCGAGGTCAGCGGCGGCACGCACCTGAAGCTGCGCGAACAGATCGTCTTCCTGGACGGTTCCGACCACCTCGACAACCGCATTGAGGGCACGAAAGGCCTGCTCGAAGGCCTGGCCGCTTATCTGGACAAAACCTATGTTTGACACAGAACTCACGACCGAAGCGAACGACCTGATCCTGGTCCGCGACTTCGCCGCCCCGCGCGCCCTGGTATATCGGGCCTGGAGCGATCCGCAGATGCTGGCGGCCTGGTGGGGACCGGAAGGTCTGACCACGACCGTCGAGGTCGACGTCCGGCCGGGCGGGGCGCTCAGCCTGATCATGCATGACGGCAAGGGTAACGACTATCCTGTGCTGGGGGAGTTCGGCGAGGTCGTCGAGAACGAGCTGCTGGTCATGATCATGCAGGTCGAGCGCCATCCGCCGGAATGGCATGCCATGATCCGCGGCAAGTTTGTGGAGCTGGGCGGCGATGAGGCCGACTATGTCGGCGGGCCGGTCCCGACGCGAATCACCTTTGCGGATTCGGACGCGGGCACCCGTGTAACGGTCCGTCAGACCTTCCCGCTGGCCCTGGTGCGCGACGCCCATGTGGCGCTGGGTAACCCTGTCGGCTGGCGCGGCAGCTTCACCAAACTGGATAGCCTCCTGGCGAGAACGGCGTGATCACAAAAACCGTTGCCGAAACCGGCCGGTAAGGCTACATCTGCCCTTTCACTCTTCGTCCGGGGCAGGGATGAAACGGCTGGTTTCGATAGCGGCACTGGTGTGCCTGACCGCCTGTTCGGCGGAAGGACCGATCACCGCATGGCGGTTGAACGCCTTCATTGAAAAACCCACGGAAGCTTCCTTCCGCGAGGCACTGAAGTCGGCGGAGGCTTGCCTTAAGCCGGGCTGCCGTGAGTCTGAAAATTTGACGGCGGCGATGATCGACGGCCTCACCGGCCGAATGCGTGAAGGCAATCTGCTGGCGGTACGTCTGGCGATGGCGTCCAACAACCTGATCGGTGACAGCGCCGGCGCCGATGGCGCCCTGGCGCACAGTTTCGGCCGGGCGATCAAAACCCAGCCGGAGGCGTTCCTGGACACGGCCTTGACCGAGGATTGCCATCGGCTGGAATTTGTGACCACGACGCCCGAGGCCATGCTGGACAATGATGGCGCGCAGTATGACGAACTTGTGGCGCGGCGAACGGCGCTGATGTCGGTGACACGGCCCTATCTGCAGGATCTGCGGGATGAGTATGTCACGGCCCTGGATAAGGCGATCGCCAAGGCCGACCGGGCGCGATTCAAACCTGTTCCGGCGGTGGGATAAGCTCCTACAGCCAGCCGTCGCTTTTCAAGGCCTTGGCATAGCTGCGGCTGACCGGCGCCGGCAGGCCGTTTTTCAAAACCAGGCTCATCTTACCGTCGCTCTTGCGTACGTCGGCTACCGCTTCCTTGGCCACCCACCACGATCGGTGGATCTGCGACCCCTCGATGCCGTCCAGTTCGCGGATGGCGTCGTACAACCGCATCAAAATCAGTGTCTCGCCTGCGGAGGTGTGGACCCGCAGATAGTGGTCCTCCGCCGACAGGGCCAGGATATCGGCGTGGCGGTATTTGAACCCCAGCCGTTCGCGGAAGGTCTCGCCCGGTTCGGCCATGCGCGCCTCCGGAAAGGCGTGGCTCTGGACGGGGGTGTGGTTGACCTGGAAATGCAGGAACGTCATGACCGCCGAAATGATGGCGACCGGCGGAACGAAATAGGGCAGGCGCCAGAATTGCGGGGTTTGCTGCTCGAATCCGGCCGTGATCAGCCACACCGTTATGCTGATCAACGGGATAATGATCGCCAGCATGATGGCGACTTCCTGCCAGGTGTTCAGCCGCGTCTGGTTGTCGAGCAGGATGCCGACGATGCTTGACACAACGCTGCCCGCCGCCATCACCGTGACCCAGTAGGCCAAGCGCAGCGGCCAGCCCATCTCACCCGTTCCGGCGGCGCTGAAAAAGGTCAGGAAGCCGGCCATGGCCAGGGCAATCAGGATTCCGCGAAACCACGGCGACGCCAACAGGGCCGCCACTGGCGAAGCGTGAACGGCAGGTGCAGGCATTTCACGAAGGGAAGGAGTCGAGTCGCGCATCAGGCCGGACGAAAATGAGGGTGTGTGGTGGTTATGCGGCATCCGATCTGAAAAAGGAAGACGCCTCATGGACCTGCTCGACGCCTTTGCTCACCCTCACTGGCCCGACTTCAGCGTACTTGCCCGCCTGTCACCGGTGATCCAGATCCACCTGCTGGCTGCCGTGGCGGCCTTCGCCGTGGCCACCTGGCAACTGATCGGACCCAAGGGCACCATCCCCCACCGGGTCATCGGTTGGGCCTGGGTCATCGCCATGTTCACCGTGGCGACCTCCAGCTTCTTTATCCGCGAAATCAATCCCGGCAGCTTCAGCTTCATCCATATCCTGTCGGTTCTGACCCTGATCGGCCTGGTCCGCCTGGTGTGGGAGGCGCGGCGGCACAACGTGAAGGGCCATCGCGGCCAGGCGCTCGGGCTGTATATCGGCGGGCTGGTCATCGCCGGCGTTTTCACCTTTTTGCCAGGCCGGGCCATGTGGCACATCTTTTTTGCCTGACAGCGCTGTCTTTGCTTGCGGCCCAATAGTTAGCGCTACCATTGCTTATAAAATATGGACTCGCGTTGCGGAGAAAATTCGTGATGCGGGTCAATTTTCTGTGACTGAGCGGTTGCACAAAGTCCCCCACCTCATTATAAAGCGCGCGATCGATGGACGAGCAACGGCGTTCGCCCTGATGTCTAACCACAACATCAGAGCCACTCACGCTCAATTTGTATGAATTGGACGGGCGGGCTCTGCCGTTCATTCACACTCTGTCAAGACCGGTTCCATGAACATTCACGAACACCAAGCCAAGGCCGTCCTCAAGGAGTTCGGCGTCGCCGTTCCGCGCGGCTTCCCCGCCTATTCACCTCAGGAAGCCAAGAAGGCCGCCGAGACCCTGGCCAAGGAGGCCGGCTCGAAGGTATTCGTGGTCAAGTCGCAGATCCATGCCGGCGGCCGCGGCAAGGGCCGCTTCGAAGGCCTGGGCCCCGACGCCAAGGGCGGCGTCCGCGTCGTCAAGAGCCCGGACGACGTCAAGAGCAATGCCGATGAGATGCTGGGCCGCGTCCTGGTGACCATCCAGACCGGCGTCGCCGGCAAGCAGGTCAACCGCCTGTACATCGAAGAAGGCGCCGACATCCAGAAGGAACTTTACCTGTCGCTTCTGGTCGACCGCGTCTCGTCCAAGGTCTCGGTCGTTGCCTCGACCGAAGGCGGTATGAGCATCGAAGACGTCGCTCACGACACCCCCGAAAAGATCCACTCCTTCACGATCGACCCGGCGACCGGCGTGTGGCCGACCCACCACCGTGCCTTGGCCCAGGCTCTTGGCCTGAAGGGTGACCTGGCCAAGCAGGGCGCCAAGCTGCTGTCGCAGCTGTACGCCGCCTTCGTGGCCAAGGACATGGACATGTTGGAGATCAACCCGCTGATCATCACCGGCGACCAGCGTCTGCTGGTGCTGGATGCCAAGTGCTCGTTCGACGGCAACGCCCTGTTCCGTCATCCGGACATCGTCGAGCTGCGCGACGTGACCGAAGAGGACGAGAAGGAAATCGAAGCCTCGAAGTTCGACCTCAGCTACATCGCGCTGGACGGTGAAATCGGCTGCATGGTCAACGGCGCCGGCCTGGCCATGGCCACGCTGGACATCATCAAGCTGTACGGTTCCGAGCCCGCCAACTTCCTCGACGTTGGCGGCGGCGCCACGACCGAAAAGGTCACGGCAGCCTTCAAGATCATCACGTCCGATCCCAAGGTGAAGGGCATCCTGGTCAACATCTTCGGCGGCATCATGAAGTGCGACATCATCGCCCAGGGCGTGATCGTGGCCGTCAAGGAAGTCGGGCTGAAGGTGCCGCTGGTCGTGCGCCTGGAAGGCACCAATGTCGAACTCGGCAAGAAAATTCTCAATGAAAGCGGCCTGAACGTCATTGCCGCCGACGACCTGGCCGATGCCGCGGCCAAGATCGTCAAGGCTGTGAAGGGTTAAGTTTTATGTCCGTTCTGATCAATTCCGAAACCAAGGTCATCTGCCAGGGCCTCACCGGCTCGCAAGGCACCTTCCACACCGAACAGGCCATCGCCTACGGCACCAAGATGGTCGGCGGCGTCACCCCCGGCAAGGGCGGCCAGACCCATGTCGGTCTGCCGGTCTATGACACCGTCGCCGAGGCGAAGGACCGCACCGGCGCCACCGCCACCGCCATCTACGTTCCGCCCCCCTTCGCCGCCGATTCCATCCTGGAAGCGATCGAAGCCGAGATGGAACTGATCGTCTGCATCACCGAAGGCATTCCGGTGCTGGACATGGTCAAGGTGAAGAAGGCTTTGCAGGGTTCCAAGTCACGCCTGATCGGGCCGAACTGCCCCGGCGTCCTGACGCCGAACCAGTGCAAGATCGGCATCATGCCGGGAAATATCTTTAGCCCGGGCAGCGTCGGTGTGGTATCACGTTCGGGCACGCTGACCTATGAAGCCGTGTTCCAGACGACCAATGCCGGCCTCGGCCAGACCACGGCTGTGGGCATCGGCGGCGACCCCGTCAAGGGCACCGAATTCATCGACGTGCTCGAGATGTTTTTGGCCGACGACGCCACCAAGTCGATCATCATGATCGGCGAAATCGGCGGCCAGGCCGAAGAAGACGCGGCGCAGTTCCTGCGCGACGAAGCCAAGAAGGGCCGTATTAAGCCCATGGCCGGCTTCATCGCGGGCCGCACGGCGCCTCCGGGCCGCCGCATGGGCCATGCCGGCGCCATCATCTCCGGTGGCAAGGGCGGGGCCGAAGACAAGATCGCGGCTATGGAAGCCGCGGGCATCCGCGTCGCGCCGTCGCCGGCCGCGTTGGGTGAGACCCTGCTGAAGGTCCTGAAAGGACTGTAGGCAAAAAGAGTTCGCTCAGGCGGGGTTTCCACGTGAAATCCCGCCGGGCGCAAGAAAGAGTAGCCGCTAGGCGGTCGCTATGAAGATGGCGGCTGTCAGGTGGAAAAGCATAAACCAAGGTGTCGTAATTGGCCTTGGTCACATTTAGGAATGGAAAGGCAGACGGTGTCGTAATTGGCCGTCTGAGCGGTACATAAAATGGCGGACGATTCCGGCCGGCTGAACCAGGTCTTCGCGGAGACCTCCTTCCTCTACGGCGCCAATGCGGTGTTCATAGAGATGATGCAGGAGAAGTGGGCACAAGACCCCAACTCCGTGCCCCCCGAGTGGCGGGCCTTCTTTGACTCCCTGATGGACAAGCCCGATACGGTCAAGGCCAATGCCGAAGCCGGTTCGTGGGGCTCCGATGTTCCCGCCCCCCGCGATGAGAACATCTCCGCCATGGACGGCTTCTGGCCGGCGGTGCAGGCCAAGGTCGAAAAGGGTATCGCCCAGAAAGCCGAAGCCTCGGGCAAGCCCGCGTCGCAGGCCGAACTTCAGGCCGCCTCGCGCGACTCGATCCGGGCCCTGATGCTGATCCGCGCCTTCCGTATCCGCGGCCACCTGCAGGCCAATCTCGACCCGCTGGGTATCGAGCAGCCGGGCCAGAACCCGGAACTGACCCCGGAATACTGGGGCTTCGGCGCCGCCGACATGGACCGCCCGATCTTCATCGACGGCGTGCTGGGCCTCGAATCGGCGAGCCTGCGTGAAATCATCCAGATCGTGCGCCGTACCTACTGCGGCAATATCGGCGTCCAGTACATGCACATCGCCGACCCGGCCGAAAAGGCCTGGGTCCAGGAGCGCATCGAAGGCCGCGACAAGGAAATCTCCTTCACCAAGGAAGGCAAGAT
>NZ_AWGD01000047.1 GCF_000495795.1 Asticcacaulis sp. AC460 | reverse complement strand
CGCCATCCTGAAGAAGCTGATCGAGACCGAGGGTTTCGAACGCTTCTGTCACCGTCGCTTCCCCGGCACCAAGCGTTTCGGCCTCGATGGCGGCGAAGCCATGATCCCGGCGCTGGAGCAGATCATCAAGCGCGGCGGCGCCCTGGGCGTCAAGGACATCATCTTCGGCATGGCCCACCGTGGCCGCCTCAACACCCTGGCCGGGGTGATGGGCAAGCCGTACCGCGCCATCTTCCACGAATTCCAGGGTGGTTCGACCCTGCCGACGGACATCGAAGGTTCGTCGGACGTGAAGTACCATATGGGCGCCTCTTCGGATCGCGCCTTCGACGGCAACAACGTCCATCTCTCGCTGACGGCCAACCCGTCGCACCTGGAAATCGTCAACCCGGTCGTCCTTGGCAAGACGCGCGCCAAGCAGTCGTTCCACCACAAAGCCAACCCGGCTCTGCTGGCCGGTGAAAAAGGCCCTGACCGCGGTAGCGCGGTTGGCCTGCTAATCCACGGCGACGCGGCCTTTGCCGGCCAGGGCGTCGGCATGGAGTGTCTGGCTCTGGCGGACCTGAAAGGGTACAAGACCGGCGGCACCATCCACTTCATCATTAACAACCAGATCGGCTTCACCACCAGCCCGCGCTTCTCGCGTTCGTCCCCCTATCCGTCCGACGTCGCTTTGATGGCCCAGGCGCCGATCCTGCACTGCAACGGCGACGATCCCGAAGCCGTGGTCTTCTCCGCCAAGATGGCGACCGAATTCCGCCAGAAGTTCGCCAAGGACGTCGTCATCGACATGTTCTGCTACCGGCGCTTTGGTCACAACGAAGGTGACGATCCCACCTTCACCCAGCCGATCATGTACGCCAAGATCAAGGACCATCCGTCGACGCGCGACCTGTACGCGCAGCGCCTGATCAAGGAAGGTGTCTGCACCCAGGCGGAGTACGACCAGTGGCTGAAGGACTTCGACACCTTCATGGACGAGGAGTTCGACGCCGGTAAGGCCTATCGTGCCACCAAGGCCGACTGGCTGGACGGCAAGTGGTCGGGCCTGGGGCTGCCGGAAGAGGACGAACGCCGCGGCATCACCGCCGTGCCGCGCGCCAAGCTGGTGGAGATCGGCAAGAAGATCACGACCATTCCGAACGACATCGATGCCCATCGCACGCTGAAGCGCGTCATCGAAGCGCGCCAGCAAATGATCGCCAGTGGCGAGAACCTCGACTGGGCGACGGCGGAATCCCTGGCCTTCTGCTCGCTGCTCGACGAGGGCTTCCCGGTGCGTCTGTCAGGCCAGGACTCAATCCGTGGCACCTTCTCTCAACGCCATTCCGGCTTCATCGACCAAACGACCGAAGAGCGCTACTTCCCGTTCAACCACATCCGTGAAGGCCAGGCGCTGTACGAAGGTATCGACTCGGCTCTGTCGGAAGAGGCGGTTCTGGGCTTCGAATACGGCTACTCGCTGGCCGACCCGAACACGCTCACCCTGTGGGAAGGCCAGTTCGGCGACTTCGTCAACGGCGCCCAGGTCATCATCGACCAGTTCATCAGTTCCGGTGAACGCAAGTGGCTGCGCATGTCCGGCCTGGTCATGCTGCTGCCGCACGGCTACGAAGGCCAGGGTCCGGAGCACTCCTCCGCCCGCCTCGAACGCTTCCTGCAGATGTGCGCCGAAGACAATATGCAGGTCGCCAACTGCACGACGCCGTCCAACTACTTCCACATCCTGCGCCGCCAGATCCACCGGCCCTTCCGCAAGCCGCTGATCCTGATGACGCCGAAGTCGCTGCTGCGTCACAAGAAGGCGGTCTCGCAACTGAGCGAGATTTCGGAAGGCTCGTCGTTCCACCGCGTGCTGCATGACGATGCCGAGCGCCGTCCCGACGTCGCCGGCCTCAAGCTGGTGCCGGACGACAAGATCCGCCGCGTCGTGCTGTGTTCGGGCAAGGTCTATTACGACCTCCTGGAAGACCGCGAAAAGAAGCAGATCAAGGACATCTACCTGATGCGCCTGGAGCAGTTCTATCCGTGGCCGATGAAGTCGCTGATGACCGAACTGGGCCGCTTCCCGAACGCCGAACTGGTGTGGTGCCAGGAAGAGCCGAAGAATATGGGCGGCTGGGCTTTTGTCGATCCGTGGCTGGAACTCACCCTGGACCGCCTGAAGGTCAAGGCCAAGCGGGCGCGCTATGTCGGCCGCCCGGCCTCGGCCTCGACGGCTGCCGGCCAGATGAGCCGCCACCTGAAAGAGCTTGAAACGTTCCTCAACGAAGCCTTCGCGTAACCATTCCCCAACACGCCGCTCCCGATCGCGGGAGCGGCTCCCTCTATCTGCGCTTTATGAGCGCAAACAAAATGGAGCCTAACTATGGCTGATATCCTTACTCCCGTGCTGGGGGAATCCGTTGCCGAAGCCACCGTCGGCCGTTGGACCAAGAAGTCCGGCGACACCGTCAAGAAGGACGAGGTCCTGGTCGAACTCGAAACCGACAAGGTCGCTCTGGAAGTGTCTTCGCCGGCCGATGGCGTCCTGACCATCCTGGTCGCCGAAGGTGAAACCGTCACCCCGGGCACGGTTCTGGGTTCCGTCGGTGGCGCCGGTGCTGCCGCTGCACCCGCCGCTCCGGCCGCCGCGCCGGAACCTGCGCCGGCTCCGGCCGCTGCACCCGCTCCGGCGCCCACCCCGGCTCCGGCCTCCAGCGACAAGCCGCTGTCGCCGGCCGTCAACCGCATCGTCTCCGAAACCGGCCTCGACCCTAACAAGGTCGACGGCACAGGCAAGGACGGGCGCATCACCAAGGGCGACGCCCTGGCAGCCCTGTCCGGCGGCACCTCCACGGCTGTGGCCCAGGCGCCTGTCGCTGCCACGGCCGCGCCGCGCGCCCTGGGCGCCCGCGAAGAGCGCGTGAAGATGACGCGCCTGCGCCAGACCATCGCCCGCCGCCTGAAGGAGTCGCAGAACACCGCGGCCCAGCTGACCACCTTCAACGAAGTCGACATGTCGACCATCATGAATGTGCGCAACGCCTATAAGGACGCTTTTGAAAAGCGTCACGGCGTCAAGCTCGGCTTCATGTCGTTCTTCGCCAAGGCCGTGGTCGCGGCGCTGAAGGACATTCCGGCCGTCAACGCCGAGATCGACGGAACCGACATCATCTACAAGAACCACTATGACCTTGGCGTGGCTGTTGGCACCGAAAAGGGCCTGGTCGTGCCGGTTCTGCGCGATGTCGACACCCTGTCCCTGGCCGGGATCGAAAAGGGCATCGGCGCGCTGGGCAAGCAGGCCCGTGACGGCACTCTGTCGCTGGATCAGCTCCAGGGCGGCACCTTCACCATCACCAACGGCGGCATCTACGGTTCGCTGATGTCGACCCCGATCCTGAACATGCCACAGGTCGCCATCCTCGGCATGCACGCCATCAAGGACCGCGCCATGGTCGTCAATGGTCAGGTCGTGGTTCGTCCGATGATGTACCTGGCCCTGTCCTACGATCACCGCATCGTTGACGGCAAGGAAGCCGTGACCTTCCTGGTCCGTGTCAAGGAAGGCCTGGAAGATCCCCAGCGCTTCGTGCTCGAGGTATAAAAGTACGACAAATTCGACACATTAAACCCGCCGGTTCGCCCGGCGGGTTTTTTGTTATGGCGCATGCCGCCGGGATGAATTAGTCTATTCAAAATAGTTATTTTCGGGGATGAAAACAGTGAAAGTCCAAAGTCTCGTCGTCCAGAGTCTTGCCTGGTGTCTGGTGGCGGCTGTCGCATTTGGGGGAACGGCCCAGGCGGCGGGGCGCAAGAAGGAGCTGAACAGCAAGGCCAGCTATACGCAGGTCGACGCCGTCAAGGGGCAGGGGCATGTCACCGCCGCCATGACCACGCCGATGCTGGAACTGCTGCAAAAGGCCGACGTCCAGCATCCCGAATACATGCTGCAATATGGCCTGGCGCTGGATCTCGGCCGCCCCTCGGAAGCGTATCGCCTGGCCCAACCCGACAAGGAGCGCCTCAAGAAGGGCTACCGCGAGCTCCTGGACCTGTACATCACGTCGAAAGACAAGTTCGATATCGAGTTCAACGAAGACGCCATGCTGGATGAATCCGAGTTCTGGATCTATCTGGCCAAGCACGTCGGCCGCCGCAAGAACCAGGAGCAGACCAACGCTTCGCTGGGCATGGGCAATGACCCAGCCGCCGGCAGTACGGGCTTCTTCGTGCCGCAGACCTTTGGCAATGACGACGACACGCTCAATCTGAACCAGGACCTGATCCTGAAGCCCGGCATGGTCAATGCCGCGACCACCTGCGCCCAGTCGGCCAATGCCTTTGCGCGCATGGAAAAGGCCCAGAAGGTCGATATTGCGGCCACCAAGCTGACGCCGGACCAGTTTGCCAAGGTTCAACAAGACGCTGTTCGCGTGTACCAGACCAGCTACCAGCAGGGCGTCCTGGCCTGTGGCGGCAGGGATTTCTTCAACCAGACGGTCGATTTCTCGCGCCAGAACCTGGGCCTGCTGGGAACGTTGCAGGAAAACCCGGCGGCCATCCTGGCGACCATCGCCGAACCCGACGAGGATAAGGCGGAGTAGATCCGTCGGACGGGTATTGCTCTCCTTGCATTGGCCCTTTTGACGCCCCCGTTCCGATCGGTTACTATGGTCTTAACCATATGTGAAAGAGGGAACGGGGATCATGAAATACGTACGCTGGTTTCTGGTAGCGATCGTCGTCGCCTATGCCGCCTGGATCGCCTTCCCGGTCGCCAAGGCCTTTCTCTTCCCCGATCAGGGCGAGCCCACCATCGCCGCCCGCACCATGGATCAGAGCGACTATTCCGGTGGGTTCAACGATACGTCCGGCATGACCCAGGGCGCGCCGGACATGAACTCCATCCAGGGCGAAACCGCCGTCGAAGCCGTCCAGACCCAGAACACACCGGTTATCGGCCTGTGGGGCGCCGTCGTCTTCCTTTACCTCGTCGCTGCCTGGCTGCATGCGAACGGCAATGTCCGTGCCGCCTTCACCTACCTGCTGGGCTTCGTCGCCGACCTGATCCTGACCTATATCACCAACGGATCGGCCGGTGGCGGCATCATGGACAAGGTTTTCTCCATCCTGTCGGGCTGGGACCCGCGCTATGTCATCACCCTGGTGGCGCTGGTGCTGGGCTTCCTCATCTACATGTCGCGCCGCCGTCCACAGCTGAAGATATCCGGAGCCCTTCCGGCCTAAAAAAGCACGTCCCGGGCCGTAATTGGCTTGACCTTACGGCGTCACGCTCCTAACTCACGGGCAGCATTTATCCTTGATGGGGAAGGGCCCAACATGGCTGACGACCTGAATTTCGACGTGGTGATCATCGGCGGTGGTCCCGGTGGCTACAACGCGGCGATCCGTGCCGGACAACTGGGCTTGAAGACCGCCATCGTCGAATCCCGCGGCATGCTGGGCGGCACCTGCCTGAACGTCGGCTGCATGCCGTCGAAGGCCCTGCTGCACGCCTCGGAACTGTTCGAAGCCACCACGACCGAATTCACCACCATCGGTATCGAGGTCCCGGCGCCCCGGCTGAACCTGGTCCAGATGATGAAGTCCAAGCAGGACAGCGTCACTGCCCTGACCAAGGGCGTCGAATTTTTGATGAAGAAGAACAAGGTCACCTATTTCATCGGCAAGGGCTCGATCGCCGGCGCCGGCAAGGTCACTGTGACCGCCAATGACGGCTCGACCCAGTCGCTGGCTACCCGCAACATCGTCATCGCCACCGGTTCAGAACCGACCCCGCTGCCTGGCGTGCCGGTCGACCAGAAGTCGATCGTCGACTCCACCGGTGCCCTGTCGCTGGCGGCGGTGCCGAAGTCGCTGGTCGTCATCGGCGCCGGCATTATCGGCTTGGAACTGGGTTCCGTGTGGCGCCGCCTGGGCGCCCAGGTGACCGTGGTCGAGTTCCTCGACCGCATCACGCCGGGCATGGATACCGAAGTCGCCACCGCCTTCCGCCGTTCGCTGGAAAAGCAGGGCATCACCTTCAAGCTGGGCACCAAGGTGACCGGCGCGGTGCCGGGCGCCAAGGGTGTTGAGCTGACCCTGGAACCCGCCGCCGGTGGCGCCGCCGAAAAACTGTCGGCCGATGTCGTGCTGGTGGCCATCGGCCGCCGTCCCTTCACCCACGGCCTGGGCCTGGATACGGTCGGCGTTGCCACCGATCCGCGCGGCTTTATCCCGACCAATCATTTCAAGACCTCGGCGCCGGGCGTCTGGGCCATTGGTGACGTTATCCTGGGGCCGATGCTGGCCCATAAGGCGGAAGAAGATGCCGTCGCCTGCATCGAACTGATCGCCGGCAAGGCCGGTCACGTCGACTACAACCTGGTGCCGTCGGTCGTTTACACCGCGCCGGAGGTGGCCTGGGTCGGTCAGACCGAAGACCAGATCAAGGCGTCGGGCGTGGCCTACAAGACCGGCAAATTCCCGTTCATGGCCAACAGCCGCGCCAAGATCAACCATGAGACCGACGGCTTCGTGAAGTTCATCGCCGACGCCAAGACCGACAAGGTTCTGGGCGTGCATATGATGGGTCCGCAGGTCGGCGAAATGATCGGTGAAGCCTGCGTGCTGATGGCGTTCTCGGGCGCTTCGGAAGACCTGGCGCGCATCTGCCACCCGCACCCGACGCGCTCCGAAGCCGTTCGCCAAGCGGCCATGGGAGTCGAAGGCTGGACCATGCAGGCTTAAAGAAAATGGGTGATGCTGGCCTGCAAAAGGCCGTCTTCTGCGCTTCCGGTGCTCACGTACTGAAGTACGCTCCGCTCCGGTTCTCGAAGCCAGCCTTTTTCGGCTCAGCCTGACCCATTTTCGAGAAACCCTCTGTACGAAATGCGGCGCCGGGCTCATAGTTCCGGCGCCGTTTTCTTTTGGGGGGGATTCCGATGCGTGCGTGGATGATGATGGCTGCCGTCCTTGTGGCGACGCCTGCAGTGGCTGAGGATAAGGTGGATCGCGAAGCGGCCACGGCTCGAGCGGCCGAGTTTGTGCCGCTGATCGAGCCGGCCATGACCGCACCGATGGCCGAGTTGTACCAAAAGGCCCTGGCCGGCGGTCAACGCGACAAGTGGACCTATGCCTTGGCCGTCTATCCCGGCCGCGAGAACATGGAGTCGGTGCCTCCGGCGCAGCGGGCCATCCATCTCGACTATATCCGGCGGGTGAACGAGGCGAAGGCGGCCTATCACAAAAAGCATCCCCGCAAGGATATTTCTGACATGTCGATGAGCGACTTCGTCAAGCCGACGCCGGAAGAGGAAAGCGCTGCAAGACTGGTCTACCTGATCCACGACAAAGATTTCTGGTTCGGACAGGCAGGGTCCGGTACGGCCGTCGTCCAGAGCCGGCAATGCCTGGATGCCATCTATCAGGACCTGGAAAGCGCCGACATGGTGGAGCAGCTGATGGCAGGCATCGGCGGCATCGTGACCTCGTCGGAAACCGGCGAGACCGGCAGCATCGCCGACGTCCTGGGTGAGCTCGAAGAGGGTGAAAAGACCGATGAAGATCTGGATCAGGAAGCCCTTTGCGGTGGCGCGGAGGCTTATGCCAATGGCCGCAAGCTGATGAAGCCCTGGTTCCGCCCGACCATGACCATACAGGTCACGACCAAGTAAAATCAGGGTTCCAGGATCATATACATGGTCGTCACGGGCAGGGTGACCAGGGCGCCGTTGGCGGCCGTGGTCACGTCAACCGTGCCTGTCGCCATGCCATTGGCATCCAGCAAGGTCGCCCGTTTCAGACCGCGGTTGCTCAGGCGGATGCCGAACTGGCTTTCGGCCACCAGCCACGGCGCGCCGCCATGGTTAGTGATCTGGCGGCCGGTGACCGTCTTGCCATCGGCGTCGGTCCAGGTGGCGTCCGTATCCGCCCACCCCGTCGGCCGGGCTTGGGTGCCGACCTGGACCAGCACCTTGCGACTGTCGCGCAGTGGCTGGCCGTCCAGGCTGACGACCAGGATGGTGCCGTAACGATTGCCCGCGGCAATTTCGACATCGCTCAGATTGAAGTGACCGCGCTTTTTCAGGAAACCGGTGACGCCCTGGGCCTTGGGCGTATCCAGCCAGGCAATACCGTCGCCGTAGTTCCAGGTCAGGGCGCCGCCCTGGCTGGTGACCGTGGTTTTGCTTGCGTCGATCTGCCGGGCCAGGTCGGCGACTTCGTCCGCAGCGGCAGAGTCGTAGGTGACCTTGACCGGACCGGTCAGGTAAGCGAGGGGCGACACGGTTCCGGCGCCGCCCCTGGTATAGGGTGCGCCGTCGCGGTTGGGGTCGAAGCCACCCTCCTCGGCGATCAGCGGGATGTCGCGCCGCCACAGCTCGTCCAGGGTACGGTGTTCCACCACGGCCGCCGGCGCCGGGTCGATATAGCCCTGGCGATAGATCAGGGCGGCTGCCGGGAATTGGCCCAGGGTCATGGGCGAGTTGGCAATCCACTTGCCGATCGATGGCAGGTAGCCGTTGGCGCTGCGCGGCTGGTCCCACGACCCCTTGCCGCCAAGATGGAACCAGTAATAGGCGTCGACCCCGCCCAGTGACTGCATGGCCGAGATCAGGAAGGGCGCCTCGCTCTCATAGGCGGTCGGCGGCACCCACAGCGACTCCGTCACCATCATCGGATGGCCGGTGGGTTGTTTGACCGCCAGGGGGAAGCTGCCCGGATCGGTCAGGGTCGAGACGTCGGTATAGCGATCGCCGGTTTTGATCGCCCAGCCGGCCGTGTCGCTTTCGTGGCGGCCGGTGACATAGCGATTGACGGCGATCACGTCGGTCGAGGTGTAGCTGTAGCGTTCGGCGTCGTTCAGCCGCTCCATGCTGGCCGTGCGCCAGTTGCCGGCATTGATCAGGCTGGTCACCGCCAGTTCGTAGCGCAGCCAGTGCTGCATGCCGCGATTGAAGCGGTACATGGTGTGCGTGAGGAATTGCGTCGTGTCGGCGTAGCGACGCCCCAGGCCGCCTTCGGGCTGGGCCTGCGTCAGTTCATAGATGTTGGGCAGGGCCATCATGCCCTTGTCGGCCCGGTCGGGATTGGGCGCGCCCCCGGCCTCGGCGCCGTCCCAGGCCGCTTTGGCGGTTTCCAGAGAGGCGTATTTCTGCTTCAGCCAGTCGCCGAATTCGTGTTCCAGCTGGTCGCGGTCGGCGCCCTGAATCTGGTTGAAGGTCCAGAACAGCAGCGAATCCTCGTTCTGAATCTGGAAAATGGCGACGGCAGGTTCTTCGCGCAGAGCCTTGCCGGTATAGGGATTTTCACGCAGGAACAGGGCGTCCATCCAGCTGCGGTAGGCCTCGATCATCAGCGGATCGTAGAACAGCAGGCCAGTCGTGCTGTCGGCCTTTGGATTGCGCGGCAGCGGCCAGTTGGGCTGGGTGCGGGCGCCGTTGTCGTCGTGCATGCGGTCGAAGAAGGCCCAGTAGGGCGAGACGGTGACGTAGATGCCTTCCTTTTTCATGGCGGCGATCAGGTAAAAAAGCTGGTCGAGGGCCTTTTCGTTGATATCGGTGATGTTCGAGTCGCGCCGGTCGGTCGGCGCCAGGTCGCCGTGCCAGCGGACCATGTTGACGCCACGCTTGGCCAGGAAGCGGGCCATGCGGTCGATGTCGTCGTGGCTGCCTTCGGCGGAAACGGTGCCGCCCCAGAAGCGGATGGTCTGGCCGTCGGCGCGGACGAAGCTCTCGCCGTCGTCGCTGAGGCGGATAAAGCCGTGCTCGCCGGCGTAGGCTTCGTTGAGAGAACGCAGGTCGAGCTTCGATGCCGGGTCGAAGCTGTCTTCCGGCGGTGCAAAGGCCCACCAACCCTGGTCGGCAACCGGCGCAACGGTTTCGGCGGCGGCTGGCGCGGCGATAAGGGCCAGGGTGAGGGCGAGGAGAGGCAGACGTGTCATGGCGGGCAGGTTGAGCCTAGCTCCAGGTTTCGTCAATCCGTATTGGTTTCAAGTGAGACACCCTCCGCCGTCACAACGAAATCTCTGCAAAGGGTGGCCCACAGATAAGCGGGAAAAGCCATATGGAGAGAGTTAACGCTCCGTATTCATTTTCGATAGCGCGTCGCGCGGAATGATCACTCGTGATCTGCGCAAACATGCCGGCATCGCCGTCAATCGGGGGCCGGCTGGCCGGGCAGGCCTTTGTCAAACTCGTCCTGGCTTAGCCATTGGACATCCGAGACGATTGGCAGATCCTTCAGCCAGTGGTGGATCAGGCGGGAAAAGCCGCGTTCCCCACGGTGCGCCGCCTTGAGACGGAACAGAAACATGTCGTCGGCGATCCGAGTGACCGTGAGGGCGTGCCAGTCTTCATGCCACGTGATCTGAACCATAACCCCGTGCTCGGACTCAGTGAATTGTGAAAAGCGGTAGGACGGCCTGCCTTCGTAGTAGTCCCGCGACATAAGCGGCTTTTCAAACAGCTGCGTCAACAATGTCCAGGTGGTCATGCCGGGCGCCGTCACGCGCGCGACATTTCGCAGGCGTTGTTCGAAGAACCGCCGCGTCGGGTTGTCGACCGAGCACCATTCACCGGTCTCGACCAGCCGGCGAATGACCTCGCGGTCTTCGCCGCGGTAATGGATACAATCGACTTCCTGGCTGTTCATTGCCAGAAGAGTCCGGTCCAGTTCGTCCGGTGTTTGTGGCTGGCGGCTGACGTAACATTGCTGGTCGTCCATAGTGAAATGGTCCGGCGCGATGTCGATGGGTATATTGCAGGTGAGACAACACTTGTCTTCGACATAAAAGTCGCCCGGTACGTTCTTCGGATATGGCGTTGGCATGGCATCCCCTTTGCGGGCCAGCCTATCCCGTCGGCAGATACAAAAAAAGAGCCGCTGCGGTGAGGCAGCGGCGTTTTAAGATTGTTCTCAGGGGAAGAAACGTCTGCCGGCCGAGGTGATGCCCAGTTCCAGGGGCTGGGGGGGCTGTTCAGGGGAGGAACGGAGCGCCTCGGCCGACACCCATAATATGGCGGCGCAACACGGCCCCAAAAGGGCTGAAATAAGGTCATTATGGGACGAATAAATTTCTTGCCTGTTGCCGCGGAGGCTCACTTTATAAGGATTCGGACAACGCCGATTTTACTTGCCAAAAACCGCGGTGCGGGCGTTTAATCGCCTTATTCGTCTTGTGGTGAGACCGTAAGAACGCATGAGTATTTCCGATTTGGGCATGGTTCCTGCCAAGGGACCTATCTTCTTCGACCGACGCGAACTGGATCAGATCCTGCGCGTTTACGGCCGCAAGGTCGCCGCCGGCGACTGGCGCGATTACGCCATCGACACATTCCCCGATGCTGTGTCTTTCAATATTTTCCGCCGCTCGTCCGAGGCGCCTTTGTACCGGATCGAAAAGCGGCCTGCCCTGTCGCGGCGCCAGGGGGCTTTCGCCATCTTCAACCAGGCGGGTATGATTCTGAAGCGCGGCCGTGAGCTGGGGCCGGTCTTGACGGTGCTGGATAAGACGAAGTTCGACGTGATTTGACGCATGAAAAAACCCCGGACGTCGCCGTCCGGGGTTTCATGTCTTCGGTCTGGACCGTCCGGGCTTAGCGGCCGCGGAACAGGTTCAGGATGCTGATGAACAGGTTGATGAAGTTCACATACAGCGACAGGGCGCCGATATAGGTCAGGGCCGCACGCTGCTGCTGACCAATCGAACCGACGGCATAGTACATCTGCTTCAGCGACTGGGTCTGATAGGCAATCAGGGCCGAGAAGAGCAGGACGCCGATGGCCGAGATAGCCATCATCATCAGGTCGCTCTTGAAGATAAAGGCGTTGGCCAGCGAGGCGATGATCATGCCGATGACCGCGGCGTACATGAAGCCGCCCCAGCCGGACATATTGATCTTTGTGGTGTAGCCGATGATGCTGACCACGCCGAAGGTCGCGGCGGTGATAAAGAAGACCTGGGCGATCGTCATGCCGGTAAAGAACAGGAAGATCGAAGCCAGGGACACGCCCATGACCGCCACGAACACCCAGTAGAAGGCGCCGGCGACTGCCGCGTTCAGGCGGTTCATGAACATGCCGGAGGCAAAGCTCAGAGCCATCGGGGCAAAGGCGAAGATATAGCCCAGGATGGTCGGGCGGATGGAATTGCCGTCGATCTGAAACAGCAGATTGATCAGGGCCGGCGTATTGGCCACGGCCCAGGCCAGAGCGCCGGTGACCACCAGGCCCAGCGCCATTTTCTGATAGATGCCGAGCAGGAAGTTGCGCAGGCCCATATCCTTGGCCTGGGCTTCCGCTGAGGGCATCGATACGTAATCGGTGTCCATGTCGTTCATAGGTCTAAACCCTGTGTTCCTGTGTGACGGCAGGCAGGTGTGCCTAAGCCGATTACTGTCAATATGGGACTGGATTACCTGTGTGGCAAGGGGTATTCGGTGACGTGAACCGTATGTGACCCGGAGGTTTTCCATGAAATATTCGCCACTTGGCCGTACCGGCCTCCAGGTTTCGCGGGTTTGCCTCGGCACCATGATGTACGGCAGCCAGAATACCGAGGCTGAAGGCTTCGCCCAGATGGACTACGCCGTAGAGCGCGGGATCAACTTCTTCGACACGGCCGAGGCCTATGCCATCCCGCCGCGACCGGAAACCCAGGGCGCGACCGAGCGCATCATCGGCAACTGGTTTGCGGCACGTGGCAACCGCGACAAGGTCATTCTGGCGTCCAAGATCGCCGGCCGCGCCGACGCCATGACCTGGATCCGCAAGGGGCCGCGCCATACCCGCGACCATATCGATGCTGCGGTCGAAGCGTCGCTGACGCGGCTGCGGACTGACTATATCGACCTGTATCAGCTTCACTGGCCCGACCGGCGCTACAGCGGGTTTGGGTTTCATGAATATCACGACTATGACGGCGATTATGAGGATTTTCAGGCCATTCTCGAAAGCCTGGATCGCCATGTGAAGGCCGGCCGTATCCGCCATATCGGCGTGTCGAACGAAAGCCCATGGGGGGTGATGAAGTTTCTGGGCCTGGCCGAACGGGAGGGTTTGCCGCGGGTGGCGTCGATCCAGAACTGCTATAACCTGGTGTCGCGGACGTTCGAATATGGTCTGGCGGAGGTGGCATTACGTGAGCAGGTCGGGTTGCTGGCCTATTCACCGCTGGCCCAGGGCTATCTGACCGGCAAGTACCGGCATGGGGCCTTGCCGGCAGGAGCGCGCAAGACGCTGTTCCAGCGGCTGAACCGCTATGAAGGTCCGGGTGGTGACGAGATGGTCCACCGCTATGTCGATCTGGCGGCTCTGGTCGGGGTGACGCCGGTGCAGTTGGCATTGAAGTTCATCGACAGCCGGCCGTTTACGACCTCGACCATCATCGGCGCCAGCACCATGGCGCAGTTGAAGGACGATATCGACGCTTTCGAGATCGACTGGACGCCGGAGATCGACCGGGCGGTGTCGACCTTGCATGCCGGCCATCCCAACCCTTGCCCTTAGACCCGGGGCGGGCGTAGGGTGGCGCAAACGCGGAGAGATCCCATGAAACGCCTATGGTTGTTGCCCCTGCTGTTCGCCGCCTCGGCCGTTTCCGCCCAGACCCCACCGGGCTGCGACACGCCGGAAAGCCATCAGTTCGACTTCTGGGTCGGCAAGTGGGAGGTCTTTCCGGCCCAGAAACCGGATCTCAAGATCGCCGACAGCCTGATCGAAAAGCTTTATGCCGGTTGCGCCGTGCGCGAAAACTGGATGCCGCTTCAGGCGGCTGGCGGTGGCAGTCTCAATGCCTGGGTGCCCGGTGAAGGCAAATGGCGTCAGACCTGGCTGGATTCCTCCGGCACCTTTGCCGATTTCAAAGGTGGATGGAACGGGACGGCCATGGTGATCGAAGGGGTGTGGCCGCAACCGGGCGCCCCCAACCAGATGACGCGTATGACCTATACGCCGCATGCCGACGGCAGCGTCGAACAGGCCGGCGAAACCTCCGACGACGGTGGCAAGACCTGGACGGCCAGTTTCGACCTGATCTACCGCAAGGCCGCGTCGTGAGATTCCGTTCCGTCCTGTTTATTCCCTGCGGCAATCCGCGCGCCATGGCCAAGGCGCCAGGCCTGCAATGCGATGCCCTGATCTTTGATCTGGAAGACGCTGTCGGTGACCTGGAGCGCGATGCGGCTCTGGTTGGACTGGCGCAGATCCTGAAAGGGACGTTTACCGCAACGACCGTGCTGGTCCGCATCCACCCGCAATATCTCAACGCCATCCATCGGGCGTTGAAGGACGCCACCTTCGACGGGATCGTCATACCCAAGGTCAACGGTACCGAGGATGTCCGCGCCGTCATGATGGCCTGGCCGAAAATGCCGGTCTGGGTAATGATCGAGACGGCCGAGGGCGCCGCCAATCTGTGGGAGATCGCCGGATTACCGCTGAAGGGCTTGATCGCCGGGCCCAACGACCTGCGCAAAGACCTGCGCACCCGGCCGATGTCCGGCCGTCAGGACATCGTGTTCGCCCTGTCGCAGATCGTGCTGTTCGGCCGGGCCAACGGCAAGGTCGTGCTGGACGGGGTCTACAACCAGTTCCGGGACATGGAAGGATTTGCGGCGGAATGCGAGCAGGGCCGCAGCTTGGGTTTCGACGGCAAGACCCTGATCCACCCCGACCAGGTCGCGCCGTGCGAACAGGCGTTCGGACCGTCGCCGGACGAGATCGCCTGGGCGAAGGCGGTGGTGGCCGCGTTCGAAGGCACCGACGCCGGGTTACTGGCCGTCAATGGTGAGATGGTTGAGCGGCTGCATCTGGATCAGGCCAAAACGCTGCTTAGTTCGCGCGGTTGAGATAGTCTTCCGAACGCATTTCTTCCAGGCGTGATACGGTCCGTTCGAATTCGAAGGCGCCATCGCCAGAAGGATACAGCTGAGCCGGTTCGGCCGCCGCCAGCAGCACGGTCTTGGTCGAGTCTTCGTAGAGGGCATCGACCAGGCTGACGAAGCGGCGGGCTTCGTTGCGGTTGGCCGGCGACATAATCGGCACGTCTTCGATAAACACGGTGGTGAAACGTTCGGCGATGGCCAGGAAGTCGGCCGGGCCGTTATTGGCGCCGCACAGCTCGGCAAAGGTCGCCCGCAGCAGCGGACCGGCGGCTCGCTTGAAGGCAATCTTGCGTTCGTTGACTGTGAGGACGCATTCCATCTCGGTGTTCAGTCGCGTCATGTCGGCCCACAGCGTCTCGAAACCGGCGCGGCTTTGCGGATCGGTCGACGGGAAGAAGTAGGTTTTCGCCCCGCGCAGGCGGTCGAGGCGGAAATCGCGCGGACCGGCGACCTGGACGACCTGCAGCCGTGTCTTGATCATGTCGATGAAGGGGACGAACAGGTCGCGGTTCAGCCCGTTCTTGTACAGGTCTTCCGGCGGCCGGTTGGAGGTGGTGACCAGGACGACCTTGTTGGCGAACAGGGCTTCGAAAAGCCGGCCCAGAATCATGGCGTCGGCTATGTCGGTGACCTGAAGCTCATCGAAGCACAGAAGCTGCGAGCGTTTGGCGATCAGCTTGGCCGCGGGGGCGATCGGGTCGTCGCCCTTATGAGTGCCGAAGATCTGTTTGCGCGTGGCGGCGTCGCTTTCGCGCCACTTGCGGATCAGGTGGTGAACTTCGGACATGAAGGCGTGGAAGTGGACCCGGCGCTTCGCCTTGACGTGGGCATTGTGGTAGAAGATGTCCATCATCATGGACTTGCCGCGGCCGGGCGGGCCCCACAGGTACATCCCAAAGCATTTGGGCCGGATACCGAACAGGAAACGCAGCCACGACCGGCTGTGACGGATGCGCTGCTCCAGCTTGAACAGGGCCTCGATCGCCGCCTTCTGCGCCGGATCAGCCTTCAGTTCGCCTGTTTTAAGCAGGCGTTTGTACTCGCTGCGGATACCCATGATACGTTCGGTTACTGTCCTTGTGCCGGGCTGTATAGGCCCGGGCCCCACCGTTTTCCAGACGGGTTATAGCAAGCCCGGCTCAAGATGACGTTAAAAATGCTGCGGGTGCGTCGGGTTTGCGCTATTATGTGGGAAACGGGGAACAGGGGGTGTTGAGATGGAAGCACTGCTTTCGCTCTGGTCGCAGTACACGGTGATCGCCGAAATCACGGGTGCTGTCTTCTTTTTTGTCGTCCTCTTCAGCGCGAGATGGAAGGGGCAATCATGGGGCCAAAGGCTGTGGCGCGCCGTGAGCGAGTGGTATTGCTGGGACCCGCTGTTTTCCCCGAAACCGCAATATGAGCGGGAAGAAGAGGCCGAGCGCGCGAGATTGGCGAAGCGCGATGCCCGTAAACCCGGTCGGTTGACGGATTTCGAATAGGGCCTACCCCGCCAGCTTTTTCGAGATCTGCTTGGCGACCTGGACACCATGGGCCGAGGCCGTGGTCACGCACGGGTGCCAGAAGTCGGTAACCTCACCGCAGGCATAGACCTTGGCAAGGCTGGTCTCGCCCAGCCGATTGACGGCGACATAGCCGTTCTCCAGTTCCGGCTCCAGGCCCGGCGGCAGGACGGCCTCAAAGCCGTACAGAACCCCGAAGGCATCGAAGGGTTCGCCGTTGACCGTCAGGGCTTGTGGGTCGGCGGCATAGTTGCCGGTCACGACCTTCACATCGCGGATCATTTCCTGCAGCAGTTTCTGCGCGCGCGGGGCCGACCGCGAAAAGATCACCGGGACACCGCCGCGTTCGGCCACAAACCGCGCCTGATCGAAGGCATTGTCGCCGCCGCCCAGTATGGCGATGCGCCGGCCCTTGACGTCGAGCGATTCCATGGGCGTGCCGGGTCCGATCGCCACCCGGGCCGACGCCGTAAATCCGCCGGCGCGCGGTTTCGAACCTGTGGCGATGACCAGATAGGGCGCCGTCAGGCTGCCGGCCGGAATCCCGACCGTATAGTCGCCCCACACGCCCAAAGCGGGACAGGTGGTACGGGTTTCAACGCCTAAGGCTGCGGCATGGTCGGACAAGTGTTGCGCCACCTGCTGACCGGTCTTGCCCTGGACGCCCGGTATCCACAGGTTCTCATAGGGCGACCAGGTTTGCAGCCCGCCCAGACGTGGGGAGGCTTCCAGCAGGACCGCCCGCACGCCCAGCTTTTTGAGCCAGATAGCGCAGGAAACGCCCGCCGGGCCGCCGCCGATTATGATCACCTGAAGCTGCATATTTTTCGCCATTTTAATGCCGACACATATTGTAGCAATTCGCAACTTTTCGTGATCGGCCTTATGTTAACCCTTGGCCAGGCACGGAATATGCAACGATTTCAACGTTTAGCGTCCATTTTCCGCAATTTGGAAAATAAAAAAGCAATGTGGTTGTTCAGGCTTGGCTAACCGCACCCTTATATAACATAATTACGACGGCGCGATTCCAAGGAACAAAGTAGCAGCGCCGCGTAACAGTGAGGAATAACAAAGTGAGACTTTTGTGCGTTGAAGACAACTCGACCCTGCGCAAGATGATCGATCTGATGCTGGCTTCGACCGGCATCGATGTGGATTTCGCGCAAAACGGCCAGGAAGCGGTCGAGGCCTATCAGGTCAACGAGTATGATGCCGTCGTCATGGACATGGAAATGCCCGTGATGTCCGGTCTGCGTGCGGCGCGTGAAATTCGTCAGATGGAAGATGGTTTCCATCTCGACTACACGCCGATCCTGTTCCTGACGGGGCATGAGGGTGAAAGCCATGTCGACCAGGGCTTTGAAGCCGGCGGCGACGGCCACCTGACCAAGCCCTTCACCTCGGAAGCGCTGATCGGCGCCATCGACAGCGTTCTGAAGACCCGTCATCATGATGGCCTCGGACAAATGCTCCGGGCCATGCGTTAGTATAAATCGCGCCAAAACAGGCGCGTAACCCCAGTTGCCTCTTGTCAAAATGGGCCAAAAGGTCCATGTGCGCGCGTGCGCTTTATGCGCCTTATCCACAGTCAGGAGTAACACCATGGGTTATCGGGTCGCCGTTGTCGGCGCTACCGGCGCCGTGGGTCGTGAAATGCTCGCGATCCTCGAAGAGGTCAATTTCCCCATCAAGGAAATCTACGCGGTCGCGTCGCGTAAGTCCCTGGGCCTGGAAATCGGCTTCGGCAACAAAACCCTGAAGTGCGTGGACCTGGAAACTTTCGACTTTACCAAGGTCGACATCGTCCTGATGAGCGCCGGTGGCGCGGTTTCCAAGGAATGGTCGCCCAAGATCGGCGCCCTGGGCCCCATCGTCATCGACAACTCCTCCGTCTGGCGCATGGACCCCGACGTGCCGCTGATCGTGCCGGAAGTGAACCCGGACGCCATCTGGCTGGCGCGCAAGAAGAACATTATCGCCAATCCGAACTGCTCGACCGCCCAGCTGGTGCTGGTGCTGAAGCCGCTGCACGACATCTCGCGCATCAAGCGCGTGGTGGTCTCGACCTATCAGTCGACCTCGGGCGCCGGCAAGGAAGGCATGGACGAGCTGTGGAACCAGACCAAGGCGCTCTACGGCATGGGCGACAAGTCGCCCAAGAAGTTCGTCAAGCAGATCGCCTTCAACCTGATTCCGCAGATCGACGTCTTCATGGAGGACGGCTACACCAAGGAAGAATGGAAGATGACGGCGGAGACGCATAAGATCATCGATCCGACCATCGACCTGGTGGCGACCTGCGTGCGCGTGCCGGTGTTCGTCGGCCACTCGGAATCGGTCAATATCGAGTTCGAAGATCCGATGGACGAAGCCCAGGCGCGTGAAATCCTGCGTGACGCTCCGGGCGTCGCCGTGGTCGATAAGCGCGAGCCGGGCGGCTATGTCACACCGATCGAATGTGTCGGCGAGTTCGACACCTTCGTATCGCGAATTCGCAACGACCCGACGGTGCCGCACGGTATCAATCTGTGGTGCGTGTCGGACAACCTGCGCAAGGGCGCGGCGCTTAATGCCGTGCAGATCGCGCAGCTTCTCGACGAACGCGGTGTCCTCACCCCTGTCAGCGCTTAGGATTATCTCCAATGTGAGATTTCGAGCCGGCGGAGGTCACCTCCGCCGGTTTTCTTTTTTATGGGCTCTCGCCATGTCATCTGAAAAATCGACCCCTTTTGCCTCTCCCATCCTGCTGGCCGTCATGTGTTACGCCGTGTGGGGTTTTGCGCCGCTGGCCTATGTGCCCATCCATGCTTTTGGCGGCGGTTCGATCGAAATCATCGCTCACCGTTCGGTATGGGCGGTGGTCTGGGCAGTGGGGCTGGTGTTCTTTACGCGTCAGTTTCCCGAGGTGTGGGCGATCGTGAAGCAGCCCAGGCTGCTGGGGATTCTGTTCGTGTCGTCGCTCATGGTGGCGATCAACTGGGGTGTCTTTGTCTGGGCGGTGACCAATGGCCATACGATCGAGTCGTCGTTGGGTTATTATCTCAACCCGCTGATCAATATGGCGGCCGGGGCGATCCTGTTCCAGGAACGGCTGGACGGCTACGGCAAGACGGCGATCGGCGCCGCAGTCGTGGGCGTCCTGATCCAGGCGGTGGCGATCGGGCACATCCCGTGGATCGCCCTGACCCTGGCAGTGAGTTTCGCGACCTACGGCATCATCCGCAAACAGGTCGTGGTCAATGCCCTGCCGGGCTTGCTGGTAGAGTGCCTTTACCTGTTTCCGGTAGGGCTGGCCTACTTGGTCTGGTTCGAAGCGTCGGGCCAGGGGCACTTCTTTCAGTCGCCGTGGAATGCCTTCTGGTTTGCTTTTACGGGGCCGATCACGGTCCTGCCGCTGGCTTTGTTCAGCTTCGTGGCGCGGCGGTTGCCGTTGTCCACCATGGGCTTTATCCAGTTCATCGCGCCGACAATCGCGTTCTGTATCGGCTTGTCCCAAGGCGAACCGTTCACGCTTTTGCGCGGGATATCGTTTGCCTTTATCTGGGGCGGCGCGATGGTGTTTGCCTTTGGCGCCTGGCAGAGGTTGCGGGCGGTGAAGGTGGCGTAGGTCAGAGGCAGTTGTACAGCGTATCGATCAGCTTAACCGGGCGTGGGTCGCCGATCAGATGCACCGACTGCTTGTTCATGACATACGCCGCCGACAGCCTACGGTCCGGATCGGCCATCACGCACGACCCGCCCCAACCGGAATGGCCCACCGCATTCTGGTTCGGCCCGTAGATGCCGATGCCCTTGTTGCGCAGGAAGCCCGCCGCCCAACTCAGCTTGAACGGCAGCACCTTGTCCTGACCGACGATGCGCTCGCGCGTCGCCAGCTCGATACCCTTGGGTGAGATGATCGCCTTGCCGTCGACCAGGCCGCCATTGGCCACCGCATTGATCAGCCTGGCCAGGCCCAAGGCGGAGGCGTGCATATTGGCCGAAGGAATCTCGGCCCGGCGCCACACGTCCGAACCCCGGCCGGCCGGGGCTGAGCCACGATCCAGGAAGGCCGCCTGTTTGATCTTGTCGATCGTGCCGAGATCCGGCGCCGCCGGCGGTTTTTGCATCACGGCGATGCGCGGGACTTCGCTGTCGGGCGTGCCGATAAACAGGTCCAGGCCGAACCGGGTGGCGATGTCTTCACGCAGGGCCGTGCCCAGGGTACGGCCGTCGATGCGGCGGAACAGTTCGCCGATCAGGTAGCCGCCGGCGATCGGCGTGTAACCGGACGCCGTGCCCGGGGTCCACATTGGGGTTTGCTTGCACAGGGCATCGATGGTTGCCTGAGGATCGAACCAGATGGCCGGGTCGGGCTGAGCCGGGCTGAAACCCGGCAGGCCATGCTGGTGCGACATCAACTGACCCACCGTGATGCGCGACTTGCCGGCCTGGCCGAATTCGGGCCAGTAGTGAGCCACCGCGGCGTCGTAATCGAGCTTTCCCTTGTCGACCAGGCGCGCGATCATCAGCGCCATCACGGCCTTGCCGGTCGAGAAGATCGGCGTCAGGGTATTGGCGTTGAAAGGTTGCGTACCGTCGCGGTCGGCCGATCCTGCGTAGATATCCAGCACCGTCTGGCCGGCAATGACCGCGGTAAAGCGGGCGCCGCGTTCCTGGCCACCGTCGAACAACGCGGCGAAAGCTTCCTTGACGCGCGAAAACTGATCGGGACAGACGCCGGAAATATCGACCATAAGTATGACTCGGGGTTTACGTATAAACTGTTGGTACGATCCCATATCGGGACTCGTCCAGCGTTTTTTAACCCTTAAGCGTCTCGTGCAGCCACGCGGCATAGGATTCGCTGCACCATGTGACCGGTTGCGCCAGGATTTCCGGCACATCGTAGCTGTGCAGGGCGACGACGGCCGCTTCGATCTGCGGCAGTTTTGCCGTCACGGTCTTGGCGGTCAGCATGACCTCGGCCGAAAATTCCATCGCATCCTGCCAGATATAGGTGCTGCGGATAGAATGGGTTTGTGCGCAGGCCGCCAAGCGATTTTCGACCAGGTGCTGGGCGATTTCTTGCGCCTGGTGGCCATTAGCACACGCGATGGAGACGGTAACGATATCCATCACATGGTCATCGGCCGCAGGCCCAGTTCGCGCATCATATGGGCGTCGGTACCAGGTTGGGGGTTGGGCGTCGTCAGCAGGGTGTCGCCGACGAAGATCGAATTGGCGCCGGCCAGAAAGCACAGGGCCTGAAGCTCTTCGCTCATCTCTGTGCGGCCGGCCGACAGGCGGACCATGGACCGCGGGCAGACGATCCGCGCCGCGGCGATGGTGCGGACAAACTCCAGCCCGGAAATGCCGCCTTCGCGCGCCACCTTGTCGCCCAGCGGCGTGCCGGCAACGGCGACCAGGTTGTTGATCGGGATGGAATCCGGCGGCACGGGCAGGGCCGCCAGTTGATGCAGGAAGGACACCCGGTCGGCGCGGCTTTCGCCCATGCCCATGATGCCGCCGCAGCAGGTCTTCATGCCGGCATCCGCCACAGCCTGCAGGGTGTCGAGGCGTTCCTGATAGGTGCGGGTGGTCACCACCTGGTCGTAATATTCCGGCGAGGTGTCGAGGTTGTGGTTGTAGTAGTCGAGCCCGGCCTCTTTCAGCGCCACCGCCTGGTCAGGCCGCAGCATGCCAAGCGTGGCACAGGTTTCCAGCCCCATGGCCTTGACCCCGCCGATCATGGCGGCCAGGGCGGGAACGTCGCGGTCCTTCAGGTCGCGCCAGGCCGCGCCCATGCAGAAGCGCTGGGCGCCGCTGTCCTTGGCCTTCTGTGCTTCGGCCAGGACGGTATCGACCGCCATCAGCCGCGAGGCCTTCAGACCGGTGTCGAAATGCGCCGACTGCGAGCAGTAGCCGCAGTTTTCGGCACAGCCGCCGGTCTTGACCGACAGCAGTTGCGACAGCTGGATTTCGTTGGCGGGGAAGTAATAGCGGTGGACCTCGGAAGCGCGCAGGACCAGATCCATGAAGGGCAGGTCGAACAACTCCGCGATTTCGTCCTTGTCCCACAACTGGCGCATATCGATCTCCGTTTTGCGCCGGTTTATGTCAGGCGGCGCTGTCCGGTGCAATCAGATACTGCGGCGGGACAGCCTATCCGTCGCTACGACAACTTTATTGCGGCGTGCAGGCTTCCTCATCGTTTTTGCCGGGATCGCGGCCTTAAGGTCGCAGCATGTACGATAGTGGCGAAGCTGTTCACCCCGCGAGTCAGGCTGAGGATTTCGGCCTGCGCTATGTCACAGGCCTGGAGCCTGGGATAGGCCGCAAGAAACGCGGTAAGCATTTTCACTTCTTTACGCCGGACGGTAAGCGCATCACCGACGAGGCCGAGATCGCCCGCATCCGCAAGCTGGCCATCCCGCCGGCCTATCGCGATGTCTGGATCTGCGCCGATGCCCATGGCCATCTACAGGCCACCGGCATCGATGCCCGCGGCCGTAAGCAGTACCGTTATCATCCCGACTGGCGTTGCCTGCGCGACGGCACCAAGTTCTCGCATATCCTGAACTTTGCGGCGGTCTTGCCAAAGCTTCGGGTAACCGTGGCCGAGCATATGGCCCAGCGTGGCTTAAGCCGTGAGAAGGTGTTGGCGACGGTGGTCGCCTTGCTGGAACGGACCATGATCCGGGTCGGCAATGACGACTATGCCAGGAAGAATGAGTCCTACGGTCTGACGACCCTCCGCGACGACCATGTCGAGGTGAAGGGCAGTCAGATCCGGTTCCGCTTCAAGGGCAAGTCCGGCAAGCAATGGAACCTGAAACTGTCCGACCGGCGGATTGCCCACGTCATTAAGGCCTGCGCTGATGTCGAAGGTCAGGAGTTGTTCAAATATGTCGACGACAATGGCATGGTGCGCGACGTCAGTTCGGGCGACGTCAACGCCTATCTGAAGGAGATCACCGGCCAGGGCTTCACTGCCAAGGATTTCCGCACCTGGACGGGGACGGTTCTGGCGGCGATAGCCTTGCACGGCATGGAGCTGGGCGCGCCGGAGACGCGCGCCAAGCGTTACGTGAAAGAGGCGGTCGAGCGGGTGGCGGCTCGGCTGGGCAATACGCCGTCGGTCTGCCGCAAATGCTACATCCACCCGAAAGTCATCGATGCCTATATGGAAGGCACCCTGGCGCTGCGTTTGACGAACGATATCGACACGGCGGTGCCAGGGGAACTGGGCATCGACGAAAAGCGGGTGTTGGCGTTTTTGAAGAAGCGTTTAAGCTGAGACGGCGGCGCGCAGGCCCACGGCAACGGGCGCCAGTGGTGTGAACCAGGCCTGGGCTTCGATGCGGTTCAGCCAGGCCGTCACGTGCGGGTAGGGTGCCAGGTCGACACCACCTTCGGGCGCGGCAGCGATGTAGGCATAGCAGCCGATATCGGCCAGGGTGAGGTGGCTGCCGACCAGCCAATCGCGGGTGGAAAGCAGGTTTTCGATCGTGTCGAGGAATTCGCGGCCGGTCCGGATCAGCGGTTCCAGGTCCTGACCGGTGCGGAAGATGTTGGCGCGGCGGGCAGCGCCCAGGCCGTAGGCGATCGGGCCGGCGGTCTTGGCCAGCCAGGCGGTGACCTGAGCGAACAGGGCCGGATCGCGCGGCAGCAGGGCGCCATCGTCATAGGTCAGGCCGAGATAGGTCATGATGGCGACGGAATCCCAGATCACGGTGCCGTTGTCATCCAGCACAGGTACCTGTCCGAACGGATTGAGCGCGAGGAAGTCGGGTTGTTTCTGGGCCTTGCCGGCCAGGTCGACGACAATGAGGTCATGCGGCACGTTCAGCGCGCGCAGGGTCAGTTCGGCGCGGTGGGCGTTGCCAGACAGCGGGTGGGTGTAGAGCTTGATCATGGTGGTCCTCCTGCTGTGGCTTTTAGCGTGATCGCTGCCGGTTTATGTCAGTGACATCAAGGCGATCAGCCGGACGGTTGAGTCGGCAAGGACGAAGATGGAGATGCCGCCGAAGGCCAGGCCGATCCAGCGCAGGCCGCCCTTGTTGCGAAACCACAGATAGGTAGCGCAGGCGATGGCCACAAGGGCAGTGACGAAGGCGCCGATGGCCAGACTGCGTGCGAGTTCATGCGTGGCAGCCGTGGTCAGGTCCTGGACGACGGCGTAAAAGGTAGCGAGGCCGCCGATGCCGGCGACGATGTGGGGGATGCCGAGTTTCATGGTGCCGGTGTAGCATGGGTGTCGTTGCAGGCAAGCCCCGAGGTCGACTCTGCCGAGTATTGGGGTCGAGGGGTCCGCGACCCCTCGCCTGTTCCTATTAAAGAAAAAGGGCGCTCCCCAAGTGGGGGCGCCCTTTTTCTTTATTAAGAGAAGACGAAGGGGCCGCAGGCCCCTTCACCCCATTTACTCGGCAGGTTCGGCCACGGTCTCGTCTGCGACCACCACACCACGGGCCAGGTTCCTCAGCACGTACGGCATCACGCCGCCGTTCTTGTAGTACTCCAGCTCCGTCGGCGTATCGATCCGGCAGCGAACCGGGAAGCGGGCGACCTTGCCGTCCGACGCGCGGAACATCTCGACGATCAACTCCTGACGCGGCTGCACGTTCTCCAGACCGCGGATGGTCACGATCTCTTCGCCGGTGAGGCCCAGCTTCGACCAGCCCTCGACCTTGAACTGCAGCGGCAGAACGCCCATGCCGACCAGGTTGGAACGGTGGATACGTTCGAACGACTCGGCGATGACCGCGCGCACGCCCAGCAGCTTGGTGCCCTTGGCGGCCCAGTCACGCGACGAACCCGTGCCGTATTCCTTGCCGGCGAAGATCACCAGGTTGCGGCCTTCGTTCTGATAACGCATCGAAGCGTCATAGATCGACATCACCTCGCCCGACGGGAAGTGCTTGGTCACGCCGCCTTCGATTTCCGGGGTGATCTTGTTACGGATACGGATGTTGGCAAAGGTGCCGCGCATCATGACGTCGTGGTTGCCGCGACGCGCGCCGTAGGAGTTGAACTCCGACACCGGCACGTCGTGAGCCGACAGATACTTGCCGGCAGGACCCGAGGTCTTGATGTTGCCGGCCGGCGAAATGTGGTCGGTGGTGATCGAGTCGCCGAAGATGCCCAGGACGCGGGCCTCGACAACGTCCGTCACCTTGTCCGGCGTCATGGTCATACCGTCGAAATAGGGCGGGTTGGCAACGTAGGTCGAATTGGGATCCCACTGATAGGTCTGGCCGCCCGAAATCTGGATGGCCTGCCAGTTCTCGTCGCCCTTGAAGACATCCGAATAACGGCCCTTGAACATGGTGTTGGTGACGTGCTGACGCTGCAGCGTGGTCACTTCCTCATTGGTCGGCCAGATGTCCTTCAGATAGACCGGCTCACCATTGGAACCGTTGCCCAGCGGCTCGGTCGTCAGATCGATGCGCAAGCTACCGGCCAGGGCGTAGGCGACGACCAGCGGCGGCGAGGCCAGGTAGTTGGCGCGGACGTCCTGGTTGACGCGGCCTTCGAAGTTGCGGTTACCCGACAGCACCGAAGCGGCGACCAGGTCACCGGCCGTAATGGCGGCCGAGATGGCTTCCGGCAGCGGACCCGAATTGCCGATACAGGTGGTGCAGCCGTAACCGACCAGGTTGAAACCCAAGGCGTCCAGGTCCTCGGACAGGCCGGCCGAGTTGAGATAGTCGGTGACGACCTGCGAACCGGGGGCCAGCGAGGTCTTGACCCACGGCTTCACGGTCAGGCCCAGGGCGCGCGCCTTGCGGGCGACCAGGCCGGCGGCGATCAGGACCGACGGGTTGGAGGTGTTGGTGCACGAGGTAATGGCAGCAATCACGACATCGCCATTGCCGACGGTGTAGTCGCTACCTTCGACCGCCGTGCGCTCGTCTTCCTTGCCGGCCTTGCCGAAATCATTGGCCAAGGCCGAGTTGAATTCGGTCTTGGCGCTCGACAGCACGACGCGGTCCTGCGGGCGCTTCGGGCCGGCCAGGGACGGCAGGACGCTGGCCAGGTCCAGTTCCAGGGCGTCGGTGAAGACCGGCTCGACCGAGGCGTCCAGCCACAGGCCTTGGGCCTTGGCATAGGCTTCGACCAGGGCGACGCGCTCCGGTGCGCGGCCGGTTTCGGCCAGGTAGTTGATGGTTGCCTGGCTGACCGGGAAGAAGCCGCAGGTGGCGCCGTATTCCGGGGCCATGTTGGCGATGGTCGCCTGGTCTTCCAGGGTCAGGGTCTCCAGGCCGTCGCCGTAATATTCGACGAACTTGCCGACGACGCCCTTCTTGCGCAGCATCTGGGTGACGGTCAGCACCAGGTCGGTGGCGGTGGCGCCTTCGGGCAGCTTGCCGGTCAGCTTGAAGCCGATGACTTCCGGGATCAGCATCGGGATCGGCTGGCCCAGCATGGCGGCCTCGGCTTCGATGCCGCCGACGCCCCAACCCAGAACGGCCAGGCCGTTGATCATGGTGGTGTGCGAGTCGGTGCCGACGACGGTGTCCGGATAGGCGACTTCGCCGCCATCCGCGACATTGGTCCACACGGTCTGGGCCAGGTATTCCAGGTTGACCTGGTGGCAGATCCCGGTGCCGGGAGGCACGACGCGGAAATTGTTGAAGGCCGACGAACCCCAGCGCAGGAAGTTGTAGCGCTCGATATTGCGTTCGTATTCGCGGTCAACGTTGGCCTTGAACGAGTCGGGCTTGCCAAAATTATCGACCATGACCGAGTGGTCGATGACCAGGTCGACGGGGCTGAGCGGGTTGATCTTGGCCGGGTCGGCGCCCAGCTTGACCATGGCGTCGCGCATGGCGGCCAGGTCGACAACGGCCGGAACGCCGGTGAAATCCTGCATCAGGACACGCGCCGGGCGGAAGCTGATCTCGTGCTCGACCGAGCCCTTGTTGGCGATCCAGTTGGCGATAGCCTGGATGTCGTCTTTGTCGACATTCACGCCGTCTTCGTTGCGCAGCAGGTTTTCGAGGAGCACCTTCAGGGAGGCGGGGAGGGCGGAGATACCTTTCAGACCGTTAGCCTCGGCGGCTTTCAGATCGTAATAGGTGTAGGTCTTGTCGCCGACCGTGAGGGTCGTCTTGGACTTAAAGCTGTCAACGGAAGACATGATGGACTTGATCCTCTCAAGTTCGCCGCCCGGCCGCCACCATGGCTGACCGTCAATTCAACGCTTGCGCGGGATGGCATGGGACACACAGCGTTCCATGCCGCGCTGCAAGCCCTTGAAGGCGGGCATCTGGCCTTCTAAACTCACTTTCGGTTTTCGTCTATTAAACCTTTCGCACTGCAAGGTTATTTTATGCCATTTTCTTTGACGGTCACGGATTTGAGTCTGAGAAAAGGCTATAATCTGCTGATTTATAAGCTGAATTTTTCACTGTCGAGTGGTGGGGCGATCAGCCTCACCGGCGAGAACGGCGTTGGGAAAACGACGCTTTTGCGAACCCTGGCGGGTTTCCAAGCCGCGGATTCCGGCGCGATTTGCGCGACTGAGAATGATGTGCAGATTGAATCGGACGTCTGGTGGTCGCGGCATGTCCATTTTCTGGGTCATCATGACGCTTTGAGCCCGGCCCGGACGGTGGCCCAGGAGCTGGAATTTCAGGCGGCGTATCTGGGTGGGGACCTGGACCGGATTGCGCCGTTGAATTTGAAGACCTTGATGGATCTGGAGACGCGCTATCTGTCGGCAGGCCAGAAGCGGCGTTTGTCGTGCGCGCGGTTGTTGATGGCGCCGCGGGTGTTGTGGTTGCTGGACGAGCCGATGGCGCCTTTGGATGTTGCGCATCGGGAATTGCTGGCCGGGTTGATGCAGGCGCATCTGGCGGACGGCGGGATGATCATCGCGGCGGTGCATGACGCGTTACCGTTCGTGACGACGGGTTTGCGGCTGGAACGCCCGGCACGGGAGGTGGCGGGTGTTTGACGTGAACTTGAGGCAAGCCTTACTTCTCCTCTCCACGAAGTGGGGAGGGGGACCGCGAAGCGGTGGAGGGGTATCTTTCTGTCGTGACGGCTATCTCGGCAAGTCAGAATTTGGAACTGTTGTAAAACTGAGGCGGCGCGGCGACTGCGCCTATGCAAGATACCCCTCCACCGCTTCGCGGTCCCCCTCCCTACTGCGTAGGGAGGAGGGAGTTTGCCAATCCAATCGAGATAGTTTTGCGTGGGTTGGCGGTTTGGAGAGCACGTGTTGACCGCTCCCTCCCTTCTCTCCGCTTCCCTCGCCCTGCTGAAACGCGACCTGGGCATGACCCTGACGCGGGGGGGCGGGCCGCTGCTGGCCGTCGGGTTCTACATCACCCTGATGGCCATGATCCCGCTGTCGCTGGGGCCCGATGCCGCGACCCTCAGCCGTATCGCCCCCGGTGTGACCTGGCTGTGCCTCGCACTCTCCTCGCTCCTGTCCCTGGAACGCCTGTTCGAGCGCGACTATGACGACGCCGTCTTCGACCTGCTCCGCGTCGGCCCGCTTCCGCTCGAACTGATCGCCCTGTTGAAATGCCTGGCCCAGTGGCTGGGCACCGGCCTGATCCTGTCCCTGCTAACGCCGCTGGTCATGATCATCCTGGGCGCCGATCCGGCTCTGGCGCTTATCGGCCTGGTCGCCGCGCTTCTGGGCAGCCTGAGCTTTGCCCTGATCGGCGGCATCGGCGCATCCCTGGCTTTGGGTGCGCGCAAGGGCGGGGTGCTGATGGCCCTTCTGGTCCTGCCGTTCTACATCCCGCCGGTGATTTTCGGCGCCGGCCTGATGCAGGCCGCGCAAATCTCGGCCTCACCTTTACAGGCCCTGGCGTTTCTCTCGGCCTATGCCCTGTTCGCTCTGGCCCTGGCGCCGATCGCTATGGGGGCGGCGCTGCGAAGTGCGCTGAACTAATTCACCAGCCAGTTCCAGATCCTTTGCCAGACGGGAGGTTTCGGCTTTACGATACCGAGAATAGATTCACCCGCCAGATCCCAGCCACCGCTGTTGGCACCGGCGAGATGTGCCATGACGGAAACGCCCATCCGAACCTTGGAATAGACGGCATAGGTGTAGGAGTCGTGATAGTCTTCCGGGCCACCGCCGCGGCACCAGTATTCCGTTCCGATCACAAGGTTCAGGCCGGTTGAATCGCGGCCCAAGATGAAATTTGGTGGGTCTTTGTCGTCCTGGGGCGTCGAGGACCAGGTGGCGAGATAGGCTTCAAGGTCGACTTCGCGATATTTTCGCTTTTCGAGGACGCCGATCCGGACGTCGGTGGCCACCGTTTTTGCGAGGTCGACCATGCTGAACCACAGCGGTTCGTCGAAGTACATGTCGACGCTGTCGGGCCGATAGGTTTCCTGAATAACCGCAAACCTGTGGTTCAAACCGGCGGCTTTTGCCGGTTCCGGTACCGGCCAGCCCGAGTCGTCAAACCCGTCGACAAACCTGACTTCGGTCTTTTCCATGATGCCCCTTATCCAGGGATTTGACTTTCAGCAAAGACACGCGTCGCCGCAAGCGCTTTTGTCGTCCGGCCCCGCGAGCCTGCGCTAAACTGACGCCTTGCCCGAAACCGACAAAACCCTTATCTCCGCAACATGATCAATTTCCTGGCCAATCCCGAACGGTTTACGCGCGTCACAGCGCCATTGCGGCCGTGGCTGGCCGGGATCGGCGCAGCGCTGCTGGCCTGGGGGCTGTACCTCTGTTTCGCCTCGCCCGAGGATTACCAGCAGGGCGACAGCGTTCGCATCATGTATATCCACGTGCCGTTCGCCTATCTCAGCATGGCGCTGTATGCCGGCGTCGGGGCGGCCAGCTTCTTCGGCCTGATCTTCCGCCACGCCCTGGCCGATGCCGCAGCGAAAGCCATCGCGCCGGTCGGCGCCGTCTTTACGGTTATGGCTCTGGTGACCGGTTCACTGTGGGGCAAACCCATGTGGGGCACCTGGTGGCAATGGGACGGCCGCATGACTTCGGTCCTGGTGCTGTTGCTGTTCTATATCGGTTATATCGCCGTCCACGCCGCCATCGAGGACGAACAGCGCGCCGCTAAGTCGGCTGGCATCCTGGCCCTGGTCGGACTGATCAACCTGCCGATCATCAAGTTCTCCGTCGAATGGTGGAATACCCTGCACCAGGGGGCGTCGATTTTCCGCGCCGACGGCCCGACCATCGCACCCGACATGCTGTGGCCGCTGTTCGTGATGATTGCCGCCACCCACGTACTGAGTGCGTGGATTATCCTGGTGCGGATCGACAGCGAAATTCTAGCCCGCAAGTACCGCGCCCTGCGCGCCAAGCTGAGTTATAACTAGATGCTCGATTTCGACATGGGAAAATACGGCGTCTATGTCTGGACGTCCTACGGGGTGACCCTGCTGGGTCTGGCCGGCCTGATCGCCTGGAGCCTGCGCGCTCACGCCAAACGCAAGGCAGCCGTTAAGGCACTTCAGGACGCGGCGGAGGCCGGAACGTGAAACGGGTTTTCGCCCTGATTCCTTTGGTCGTGCTGGCCGGCCTGCTGGCCGTTCTGGGCTATTACAACTTCCACAAAAAGCAGCGCTATACGCCGGATGCCCTGGTCGGCAAGTCAGTACCGGCCCTGGCGATTGCCGATCTGGATACAGGTGGCGAGACCGACCTGAAGACGCTGGTGGCGGGCTATGACAAGCCGGTCCTGGTCAATGTCTTTGCGTCCTGGTGCGTGCCGTGCGTGGCCGAGAACCCGACCTTGATCGCTTTGAAGCAGAAGGGCGTGGTGATTATCGGCGTCGCCTGGAAAGACGAACCGCAGAACACGCTGAAATTTCTGGCTGAGCATGACAATCCGTATGTGCGGACGTTGAGCGATCCGGACGGGCGTATGGGCATGGAGCTGGGGATTTCGGGCGTGCCGGAAACCTATGTGGTCCAGCCGGACGGCACGATCAGCTACAAGATTGCTGATGCTATTTTGCCGCAAACGGTCGGTGACGTCGAAGCGGCTCTGGGTGTGAAGTAAGATTTGACCACGAACGACACGAACAGACACGAACTTTGGTCTTGTTCTGATACGTTGGGTTAGGTGGTTCGATCAGCAAGAATTTTTGAACACGAAAAGCTCGAAAAGCACAAAAAGCACGAACTTCCGGCAATGCCGGAACATCCCGCGAAGCGGCAAAATTCCATTTGAAGCCGCTTCTCGGCGGTTCCGGACATCCTCTGAATTTTCGTGATTTTCGTGATTTTTGTGCTTTTCGAGCTTTTCGTGTTCAAAAATCTTACCTTCGAATCCGCTTACTCAAACAAAACAGGCACGCCCTGAAGTTCGTGCCTGTTCGTGTCGTTCGTGGTTCAAAACCTTACCTTTGTCCCTCGCTCAGCCGGAACGGGTCCATCGGATAGGTCCCCAGGATCTCCAGCTTGGTGGCGAAGAATTCCAGCTCGATCAAAGCCTGTTTCAGACCCGGATCGTTGGGCCGGCCTTCGACGTCGCAATAGAAGAAGGTCGAGGCGAATACCCCGTTCTCGATATAGCTTTCCAGCTTGGTCATGTTGACGCCATTGGTGGCGAACCCGCCCAGGGCCTTGTACAGCGAGGCAGCGACGTTCTTCACCCGAAAGACAAAACTGGTCACGCACGGCACATCCGGCGCCGGCGCCACCACCTTGCCCTCGGTGGTCAGCACCAGGAAGCGCGTCGTGTTATGCCGGGCGTCTTCCATGTTCTTTTTCAGGATCTTCAGGCCATACAGTTCGGCCGCCACTTCCGGAGCGATCGCGGCGCGGTCCAGCTCACGCGTTTGCGCCAGGGACCGCGCCGCGCCGGCGGTGTCGTGGAACACCTCCGCCGTAATCCCCAGTTCACGCAAGGAGTTGCGGCATTGCAGCAGCGCCATGGCATGCGACGCCGCCACCTTGATGTTCTCCAGTGAGGTCTCCGGCACCGCCATCAGATTCATTTCGATCGGCAAGAAGCGCTCGCCGATGATCTTCAGGCCCGAATGTGGCAGCAGGTGGTGGACGTCCGACACCCGGCCGGCGACCGAGTTTTCGATCGGAATCATGCCCAGTTCGCAATCGCCGCTGTGGACCGCCTCGAACGCCGCTTCGAAGGTCGGAAACGGCGTGGCGGTAAAGTCGCCGAACCAACGCTTGATGGCCTGATGGCTGAAGGCCCCCGGCTCGCCCTGATAGGCGATCTTGCGTGTGGTCTGGTTCGACATAGTCTCTATATAATCCTTGTGTTAGCGGCCCGACTTTCGGACCTGCGACGATTTGCCACTTTTGGCGGTTTGAGCGCAAAAGTCGGCTTGCGTCTTTGGCGGTAGCGTGTCAGAGAGCCAAACGCAAGCCGGGCTGTTGACACACTTGTCGCAGCGCTTAATCTCCGGCGTTTATTGATTCATGGGTATTCGGGCAAGATGAGCGGCGACCTGACACTTAACAAGATTCTTGGTGCTGGCCTGGCGACGGGTCTGGTCATCATGGGCGTCAGCATCGGCGCCGAGGCCATCTATCACCGCGAGGCGCCGGAAAAGCCCGGTTACCTGATCGAGGTCGCCGAGGTCGAAGAGGCCGGTGGCGCTGCCGCCGTCGAGGTTCTGCCCGACTGGGGCACCGTCCTGGCGACCGCCGACCTGGCCGCCGGTGAAGCCGCCTTCAAGAAGTGCGCCAGCTGTCACAATGCGGCCAATGGCGGCCCCAACAGCACCGGCCCGAACCTGTGGGGCATTGTCGGCCGTCCGACCGCTTCGCATGCCGGGTTCGAATATTCCGAAGCGATGAAGGGTCACGCCGCCGAGTCGCCGAACTGGACCTACGACCAGCTTTATCACTTCCTGGCCGCGCCGGGTAAGGCGGTCAAGGGCACCAAGATGGCCTTCGCCGGCATCAAGAAGTCCGAAGAACGCGTCGCCCTGATTGCCTATCTGCGTCAGCAAGGCTCGGCCGGTTATGCCATCCCGGCGCCGGATCCCGCGCGGGCGCCTGGCGCTGCCGCCGCGGCCCCGGCCGCTGAGGGT
>NZ_AWGD01000046.1 GCF_000495795.1 Asticcacaulis sp. AC460 | reverse complement strand
GCCGCCCCCGCCACTGCCGCCCAGGCTGGGGCCGCCTTCGGCGCCTGCGCCGCCGCCGCCGCCGGCCTTGATCGAGCCGCCCTCCATGACCACCACGGTGATCGGCGCCTGGGCCACCACGGCATCGCCGCCTCGACCGCCATCGGTCGAGCCCGGCAAGTCGCCGCCATTACCGCCACGGCCACCGCCGCCATAGACATGGCCCGAGACCACCACCCAGACTTCCGCGCCATCCGGCCACTTACCCGAAACGATGGCAGCCCCGCCATTGACATTGCCACTGCGGCCGCCGGGCGCCCCCAGGATGACCACGCCTTCCGGCACTTCGAACAGGTACTCGGCCGCCGAATTGCCGTCATAACCGGCCTTGTCGGCCAGGTCGCGCAGATTGGCCGGGCCGGTCAGCTTCACCACGATCGGATCGAAATCCTCCTCGGCATCGGCCGGAGCGTCCTGTGCAAAGGCTGGCATGGCCACGGTCAGAGTGGCCAGCAGGCCGATCATTGTGAGTCGTCGTATCATCATCTCATCCTCCCTCAGTGTGAGATAAAAAAGCCCCGCTGCAGGCAGCGGGGCTTCGGTTTAGGTAAGGTCCGGCTCAGTAGCGGAAGCGGGCGCTGAGCTGGATGGTCCGCGCCTGGACCCGGATGCCTTGCGGCAGCAGGTTGTCGACGCCCCAGGTCATCTGGGTGTTGTTCTGCAGCAGGTTGGTGCCTTCCACAGACAGGGTCAGTTGCTTGATCGGCGTCCAGTTCACCGCGGCATCGAGGCGCGAGGTGGCCTCGACATAGGGCGAATACTGCGGCAACCAGTGCGTCCAGGCACGATAGCGGTCGCGGAAGTTGTAGGCGATACGGGCGCTGAGCTGCGGGGTGTCGTAGTACAGGATCGCGTTGTAGGTGTATTTCGAGTTGCCGATGGCGTTGTCGTCGTCACCGGGATAGTCGATCTTGGCCACTTGGTTGTAGCTGTAGTTGAACTGGCCGCCCAGGTTGGCGAATTTGCCCGGCAGGAAGCTGAAGAAGCCCTGGGCATTGAATTCGTAGCCCTGGAAGGTGCCTTCGCTGGCGTTATGCGGACGCCAGACATTGTATTGCTTGCCGTTGATGGTTTCCAGCTCCTGCGCATCATAGATGAAGCCGTCGGGCTTCTTCAGATACGCGGCGAAGGAGACCACACCGCCACGGCCGAAATAGTATTCCAGCGAGGTGTCCCAGTTGGTTTCCTTGTTGGCCTTCAGGTCGGCATTGCCGCCCCAGCCATTACCGATGCCCGAGGCGCCGGAGTCGAGGAAGGTAAACGACGTCGCCTGATCGAAACGCGGACGCTGGACGTTCAGCGAGTAGGCGACGCGGAGTTGCAACTTCGGCGTGAAGTGCACCACAGCGTGGGCGCTGGGCATGAAGTCCTTGTAATCGCCTTCAAATGGGGCAGGCACCATGATTTGGTCTGGCGTGCCGATGACATTCGGCGTCGCCGGATTGTTGTCGTTGTCGATCCAGTTGATGACGCGGTTGTACGAGAAGCTGGTGCCCCAGGTGTGGACCTGACGGGCGCCGATGACGCCGTCAACCGGGATGCCGGCCACGTCGAAGCCGTAGAAGACCTGGGCAAACAGGGCTGCGGTGTTTTCATCCGTGGTAAAGGTGCCCATCATGCGCTCGGTCTGAACGCCTGGGGTCGACCATTGCTGAGTCGCCGGAACGAACCCGGTCACAGGATCCCACGCGCCGCCGCCGCCGTAGGACAGGGTGGCGGAGTTGGAGGCCAGGCCGCGGATAGCGTCGAAATTGGCCAGGTAGCTGTCCAGCGACAGGCGCTTCCAGTGCAGGGAGTCGAAGCCCGGCACATCGGCATAGACGTCGGTCAGGCCGCTGCCGCCCGGGAAGTTGGCCAGCTTGATCGCCTTGGCGCCTTCAAAACCGGCATAACGGTAGCCATACAGGCGTTCGGCGTCGCGATGGCTTTTGCGGGCGCCGACCTGGACGCTGCGGATCAGCTTGTCGTCGCTGACACGGTAGGTGGTGTCGAAGGCGAAGACGGTTTCCTTGCTGTATTCGTAACCCTTGCCGTTTTCGATTTCGCGGACGTAGTAGTTATTGATGTTGTTGAAATCGAGGGGATTTCCGGCGGCGTCGAAGAAGGCGAGCGTCGGGCCGGGCTCGGCCATTTTGTCCGAGGCGAAGTCGTACTTGACGGTCGCCAGGCCGTCCATGCGCAGCATCTGCTGATACCAGTCGAGATCCAGGCGGTTTTCGTCGGTATAGGCGCTGAAATTGGTCGTCCAGCGTTCCTTGTTGTAGTGCGCTTCAAAGTTGACGCGGCTGTTGCGGGTGGTGATGACGTTGTCGCGCGCGAACGGACCGACCGGCAGGATGGCGCCGTCAGCCATGTTCGGATCGGTCTGGGTCGCGCTCTTCAGAGTTACGCCGTCCGGCATGTAGGTGATGTTCGACAGGGTGCCGACGCTGTCCTTCAGGCGGGCTTCCAGGAAGTCCGTAGAACGGTTTTCGTCGGCATTAAAGCCCGACGCTTCCAGCAGGAAGTCGAGATTGTCGGTGGCGCGCCATTGCAGGGCGACATTATAGGAGTTGCGCTCGACCGAGCCGCTTTCGATACCGTTCTGAATCTTATAGGCGGCGATGGCGCCCTTGTCAGCGGCGGGCAGGCTATCGATCTGGGCGCCCCAGAAGCCGTCAGGCGATTCCGACGTGACCCACTGTTCCTTGTAGTTGTTCTTCTGGTACGACAGGTTGGCCAGGAAGCCGATTTCACCGATCGGGGTGTCCCAACGCTTGGCGATCAGGGCGCTGGCATAGGGGCTTTCGGTGCTGCCGACATCGGCATAGACGTTACGGACGCTGCCGGCCAGGGTCCAGCCCTTGGGCAGGTCGAACGGACGGCGCAGATCGACGTTGACGGTGCCGGCGATGCCGCCTTCGACCTGGTCGGCGGTACGGTTCTTATAGATCTGCACCGACTTCAGCAGCTCGGCGGGAATGTCGTTCAGCGAGGCGCTGCGACCGACGCCGGTATTGTTCGGCGCACCGTTCAGCGTGGTCTGGACGTCTTCCATGCCGCGGATCTTCAGGCCGCTGCCTTCGCCGCGGGCGCGTTCGATCTGGACGCCGGTGATGCGGGCGATGGCTTCGTTGACGTTGTTGTCCGGCAGCTTGCCGGCGTCTTCGGCGTCGACTGAGTCGACGATCTGCGACGACTTGCGCTTGCGGTCGGCGGCGGTCTGCAGAGCTTTCCGGATGCCCTTGACGACCACGACCGTATCATCAGCGGGCGGTGCCGCCGTCGTGGTGGCCGTGTCCTGGGCGAACACCGGCGAGCACATCATAGCGACGGCGAGGCCGGACGCTGTCAGCAGAATACTCTTACGCTTCATTTTCATCTCACAAGTCCCCTTGGAAAAACCGTGTGGCCAAGTGGCCATGAAAATGCCTGTCCGTCAAAATATTTTATACGATATACGACGGTTATGTGTCGATTTCATTAGCATGACAATTGAATGTTGCAAATCAGCAACAAAGTTATTCGCAACTGCAGCAAATTTAGACACATTATAGACTCAAACCGCATTGATAAGAAAAATCATATAAATCAACAACTTCCTTGAAAACTCCGTGAGTTTCACGTGATTTCAAGACTCGCGTTCTTCGAAACACGGCAACCAAGCCCCTTTCGCGGGCGACAATCGCTTCCGTTGTGAGTCGCAATATTTCACCATGTGAAACTTTTGCCTTGTTGAAAGTTTGTATATTGTATACTAAATTGTCCGACAACATGGAGCGTTACATGGTACGGTTTTCGGGTCATCGCCGGCAATTTCTGACGACCACTGCGGCTTTCACGGGGCTGGGCTTCGCCCCGGCTGCGGTATGGGCCAAGACATCGGGGGATCGTGCGACGTCCCTTCCCCTGAGCGATGTACGCTTGCTGCCGTCACCGTTCCAGACTGCATTAGACGTCAACCATACCTATCTGCTGACCCTGGAGCCCGACCGCTTCCTGCACAATTTCCGCCTGGGTGCGGGTTTGAAGCCCAAGGCCGAAAAGTACGGCGGCTGGGAAAACGACACCATCGCCGGCCACAGCCTGGGGCACTACCTGTCGGCCATCTCGCTGATGTACGCCCAGACCGGTGACGCGACTTTGAAAGCGCGCGCATCCTACGTCATCGACGAACTGGCCCTGATCCAGGGCATCCAGGGCGACGGCTATGTCGCCGGCTTTACCCGTAAGCGTCCCGACGGCACGGTCGTCGACGGCAAGGAGCTGTTCGCTGAGATCAAGGCCGGCGATATTCGCTCGGCCGGGTTCGATCTCAATGGCTGCTGGGTGCCGCTCTATAACTGGCACAAGCTGTATACCGGCCTGTTCGACGCCCAGACCTTCTGCGGCCTGAACAAGAGCATCGTCGTCGCTACCGGTTTGGGCCACTATATCGACGGCGTGTTCGGCGCATTGAACGACGAGCAGGTCCAGCAGGTGCTGAACTGCGAATTCGGCGGGTTGAATGAAAGTTTCGCCGAACTGCATACCCGCACCGGCGACGCGCGCTGGCTGAAGCTGGCCGAACGCATGCATCACCACCGCGTCCTCGATCCGATGATCAAGCGCGAGGACAAGCTGGCCAACAACCATTCCAACACCAACATCCCCAAGGTGCTGGGTGTGGCACGGTTGTTTGAGATCACCGGCAAGGCCGACTATCAGACGGCGGCCACCTTCTTCTGGGAGCGGGTCACCGGTCACCACAGCTTCGTCATCGGCGGCAATGGCGACCGGGAATATTTCTTCGAGCCCGATACCATCTCGAAGCACATTACCGAGGCGACCTGCGAACATTGCGCCACCTACAACATGCTGCGTCTGACGCGGTTCCTGTATGCGTGGCAGCCGGACGCCTCGCGCTTCGACTATTTCGAGCGCGCGCATCTGAACCATGTGCTGAGCCAGCAGAACCCGAAGACCGGCATGTTCAGCTATATGACGCCATTGTTCACCGGCGCCGAGCGCGGCTTCTCCGATCCGGTCGACAACTGGACCTGCTGCCACGGCACCGGCATGGAAAGCCATGCCCGCCATGCCGAATCCATCTACTGGCAATCGGCCGACAGCCTGTTCGTCAATCTCTATATTCCGTCGACCGCCCAGTGGAAGGCCAAGGGCGCGGCGGTGCGGATGGATACGGGCTATCCCTATGACGGCGGCGTCAAGCTGGCCGTGACGTCGCTGCGCCGGCCGACGCGGTTCAAGCTGGCCCTGCGGGTGCCCGGATGGGCGAAGTCGGCGGCCGTGACCTTGAATGGCAAGGCGGTTCAGGCGATGCGCGACGGCGGTTACCTGGTCATCGACCGGGTCTGGCAGGCCGGCGACAAGGTTGGTTTGGATCTGCCGCTGGATCTGCGCCTGGAAGCCACCTCCGACAATCCCGGCATCGTCGCCGTGCTGCGCGGGCCGATGGTCCTGGCGGCCGATCTCGGCCCCGTCGAGACGCCGTTCAAGGCGACCGATCCCGCCCTGGTCGGCGACAATATCCTGGCCGGGTTCGAAGCGGTCGATGCGTCGAAGGCGCACTATCGGACGGTCGGCATCGGCCGGCCGGGACAGCTCGACTTCGTGCCCTTCTACAGCCAGTACGAACGCCGCAGCGCGCTCTATTTCAAGGCCTTCTCCGACGCCGACTGGAAGGTCGAGGAAGCCGCCTTCCTGGCTGAACAGGAACGCCAGCGCGACCTGGCCGCCCGGTCGGTCGACGTCATGTACCTCGGCGAGATGCAGGCCGAACGCGACCATAACCTCGAATCCGACGTGTCATGGCCCGGCACCTATCGCGGCCGCAACGGTCGTGACGCGCGCCAGGGCGGCTTCATGTCCTTCACGATGAAGGTCAAACCGGGTCCGCTGGTATTGCAGGCGAGCTACTGGGGCGACGACCGCCGCGAATACGACATCCTGATCGATGGTGAAAAGTTGACCACGGTGACGCACAAGGCGGCACCCAAGCCCGGCGTATTCTTCGACGAGGAGTATCCCGTGCCGGAGCGTTTCACCGCCGGGAAGTCCCAAGTTCTGATCCGCCTGCAACCCGGCGAACGCTCCACCGGCATGATCTTCGGTATGCGCCTGTTCACCGCCGCCCCTTTGAAAGTCGAAGCCTGATGCGTTCCCTGTTGAAGACCGGTGTTTCCCTGTCCCTGTTGGCCTTGACCGTGTCCCTGAGCGCATGCGGCGGCGGCGGTTCGGCCAATGCCCAGACACCTCCGCCCTCCCCGCCCGTGACGCCGCCGGTCACCACCGGCTGCGTTGCCGGCACCTGGACGGTGGTTTCGGGTACGCCGGAAGAACAGGCCGTGCAGTACGAGACCGACCACTTCGCCTTCCGCTGGAAGGCGGGCGACGTCAACCGCGCCGATGCCGTTGCCGCCGGCGAGTATCTCGAGATGGTATGGAAGCTCTATATGGGTCCGGTCGCCTTCCCTGAACCCTATTGCGATACGGCAGCCAAGAAGAAGGCCAATATCAATCTGGACCCGAGCTTTGGGTTAAGCGGCGGTCCGACCGGCGAACGTGATATGGGCATGTGGATCGCCCCGCCGGCGCTGAAGGACCACTGGGGTCTGTCACACGAATTCACCCACGCCCTGCAGGGCTCGACGCGTAGCCTGCGCGACGGCGTCTATACCGGCTGGCTGTGGGAAAGCCACGCCAACTGGATGTCGCACCAAATGCCGGAATACCGCGGCGAGGTCCATTGTTCGGAGTTGCTGGTCAACTTCCCGCACCTCTATTACGGCTCGACGCGCGACCGCTACTGTAACTGGCAGTTCCTCGAATATCTCAAGGACAAGTACGGCTATGCCGCCGTCAGCGCCATCTGGGCCAAGGGACTGAAGCCCGGCGAGCCCGGCTATATGGATGAGAGCTTCTTCACCATCCTGATGCGGACGCAGAAGTGGTCGGTCGCCGATCTGAACGACGAGTTCGGCGAATGGGCGATGCGTAACGTCACCTGGGACTATGTCGACGACAAGGACAACGACCAGGGACCGGTCTATCGCGCCAAATATGGTTCCTACGACGACAAGAGCGGCATCCGCCCGCTGCGCACGACGTCGTTGGAGCCGCTGGACCTGGGTAACCGCCGCTTTGCCGTACCGGCTTTGTGGGCGCCGCAGCGTTACGGCTACAACCTGGTGCGGCTGATGCCCGATGCCGGAGCGACCAAGGTTTCCGTCCGGTTCCGTGGCGTCGTCCAGACGACGGCCGGCGCGACCATGACGGGGCTTAACAACGAGCCGGCCTCTGTGCCGGCGCCAGCGTCCGACTGGCGCTGGGGGATTGTCGCGGTCCAGGCTGACGGTACGCCGCGCTACAGCCCGCTGATGGGCGGGGCGGATGGCGACCTGGCCTTCGACCTGAAGGTCGGCGACACAGCCGTCTATATGGTGGTTGTGGGCACGCCGACCGCGCATCACCCGATCATGTGGGACCAGGCCTATTATTCCATCTACCGCTTCCCGTGGATGGCCCAGTTCAGCGGCGCCATGCCGCAGGGCTTCGAAGCCGGCGCAGCCAAGCCGACGGCCGACGGCCACGTTCATCCCAATGGTGGCGGCTGGGTCGGCAAGGACGCCAAGGTCGATGCCAGCGTCTATGTCGGACCCTATGCCCAGGTGCTCGGTGGCACAGTCAAGGACCATGCCCGAATCGAGGATCACGCCATCGTCCGCAGCGGTACCATTTCGGGTGACGCCGTGGTCGGCGGCATGTCGATCATCGACAACAATGTGGTCATTAAGGACAAGGCCGTGGTTCGCACCACCTTCATGGGTATCGGCGCCTTCGAACCCGGTACGGAGCTGTCCGGTACGGCCCAGATCTGGGGCGATGCCGAGGTCCGCGGTGGACCTAAACTCAACAAGGGCGTCTATACCGGCTTTGTCGACCAGGCGTCGCAGGATGACCCGAAACAGGGCGGCGATCTGACGGCGCCAGCACCGGAAGTGACGTCGTTTACCTATACGTGGCGGCCGTGAGATGAACGAGCATACGCGTTTCCCCGAGGACAATCCCGACCTGCGGTTTATCCATGGTCATGCGGCGCATATGCTGGGCCGGGCGATCGTGGCCGGGGAATATCTGCCAGGCCGGCGGCTGCCAACCGAGATGGAATCGGCCGAGCACTTGGGGATTTCGCGCAGCTCCTACCGTGAGGCGACGCGCATCCTGACCGGCAAGGGCCTGCTAATCAGCCGGCCGCGCATCGGCACGGTGGTCAATGCCCGCTCGGCGTGGAACATGCTGGATCCGGATATCCTGGCCTGGATGTTCCAGGCAGCGCCGGTGTGCGACAACCTAATCCGTGACCTGTTCGAGCTGCGCATGGTGGTCGAACCGGCCGCCGCCGGCATGGCGGCGCGCCGGCGTTCGCCGCAGCAACTGGCTTTGATGACGGCGGCTCTGGGGGTGATGCGCGAACGCACCTTGGCCAGCGAAGACGGCCTGGCGGCCGATAAACAGTTCCATACCCTGATCCTGGAAGCGACCGGCAATGCGACCTTCATGTCGCTGGCCAACGGTATCGGCGCGGCGGCGCGGTGGGCAACCATCTTCAAGAACCAGGAGCGGGAACTGCCGCGCGATCCGATCCCGGATCATCAGCGGTTGCTGGACGCGATTGCCGCCCAGGACCCCGACGCCGCCCGCCATGCCGCGACGACCCTGCTGTTGCTGGCCCAGGAAGACGCCATGACGGCGATCAGTCCCCCCGCTCGCCATCCCTGAAAACAATCGTCGAACCCGGCGGCACCACCGTCCAGGTTTCATCGCGCGTCAGCGGCGTCGAGGCGACGATGATCACCTTGTCGTCCGGCGTGGTTTCCTGGGAGAAGTCGACTTCCAGGTCCTCATCGATCAGCCGCGCCCGGCCGAAGGGCGCCGCGCGGCGGATGTAGCACAGCTTGGTCGAACAGCTGGCGTAAAGGGCATGGCCATCACCCAACAGGGCATTGAACACGCCGAGTTCGCGCAAGGAGGCAAAGGCCTCCGACACGATGCGCTTCAGTTTGGCGTCCGACGGCCGTTTGGGACAGGCGATGCGGATCTGGTCCAGCAGCCAACAGAAGGCATGTTCGCTGTCGGTGCTGCCGACGGGTTGGTAGTGGACCAGGGGCCGCTTCTTGATGCCCTTGAGCTGGCCGTTATGGGCGAAGCTCCAGTACTGGCCCCACATTTCGCGGATGAAGGGGTGGGTGTTTTCCAGCGCCACCCGGCCGCGATTGGCCTTGCGGACATGGGCGATGACCAGGCGGCTCTTGATCGGATAGGCCTTGAGGAACTTGGCCAGTTCCGAATGGGCGCTGGGGTTGGGGTCGTGCAGGCTGCGGCAGCCCTTCTGTTCGTAGAAGGTGATCCCCCAGCCGTCCGTGTGAACGCCCGTCGCTCCGCCGCGCTGGACCAGAGCGGAAAAGCTGAACCGGATATCGGTCGGCACATTGGCGCTCATCGCCAGAAGTTCACACATTTAGGGCCGCTCCTTGTGACCCTGTCTTTGCGCATTCGCAGGGTTCAGCGCAACCGGAATTTACAGGGTCTCAGCGCGGGTGTCGTAAGCGTCCTGGGCTTGCAGGATTTCGGTAATATTGGTTTCGGCCCACAGCGATATCTGCGCCACCGTGCCCGACAGGGTCTCGCCCAGCGGCGTGGCCCGGTATTCGACCGTCACCGGCACCGTCGCAAAGGCCTGGCGCGAGATCAGGCCGTCACGTTCCAGCTTTTTGAGGGTTTGCGACAGGACCTTGTGCGAAATGCCCTGGATGTCGCGATGCAGCTGGTTGAAGCGCGTCGGCCCGTCCATCAGCCGGCGCAGCAGCAGCATGGCCCATTTGTCGGCCAGCCGGTCCAGCACCATCCGGGTCGGACAGTTGAGCGAGAAGACATCCGGAATATCGTGAAAACGCTGAAGCATGGCGGTTTCCTTGAGGTAACCTACTGAGTTTAAAGTGCATTCTTTCGCAGTTACGCGCGAATGTATATCTTCTAACTCGTGGAAAGCAGATTTCCAACAGAAACCTATGGAGATAGTCATGAGCGGAAAGATTCTTGTTGTCGGCGCCACCGGTACGGTCGGCCGTCATCTGGTAGCGGCCCTGGTGGCCAAGGGCGAAACCGTCAAGGCGGCGTCGCGGACTCCCGTTGCGATCGCGGGCGCGGAAAGCGTCGCCTTCGATTTTGCCGATCCGGCCCCGGCTCTGGACGGTGTCGACCGGCTGTACCTGCTGTCGCCGACGGGTCATCTCGATCCGGTTGGGCTGCTGACGCCGGTGATTACTGAAGCCGCCAGGCGCAAGATCAAGATCGTGTTGCAGACCGCCATCGGGGTGGATGCCGATGACAATATCCCGCTGCGCCAGGTCGAACTGGCGGTCGAGCGGTCGGGCGTGCCCTTCGTTATCCTGCGGCCGAACTGGTTCGCCGATAATTTCGAGACCTACTGGAAGGGTGATATCCTCAACGGCGCGATCCGGGTGCCGGCTGGCGATGGCGCGAGCAGCTTTGTCGATGCCCGCGATATCGCCGACAGCGCGGCAGGCGCTTTGACGACCGACCGTTTCGACGGCCAAGCCTTTGCCCTGACAGGACCGGAGGCGGTGAGCTATGGCCAGGCGGCGGAGTTGCTGTCAGGGTATTATGGCCGCACGATCAGCTATCAACCGATCGATGATGAGACGTTTGTGGCTGCCATGATCAAGGCGGGCCTGAGCGAAGGTTACGCCGGTTTTCTGGCGATCATCTTCCATCCGGTCCGCGAAGGTTGGACCGCTGGGGTGACGGATGCGGTGGAAACCCTGTCGGGTCACGCGCCACGGAGCCTGGAACAATGGGCCAGAGACAACCTCAAGGCGTCGGTAGCGGGATAAGCCTTCACCGGAAACCGGCGTCGATGTCCTGGAACAACACCAGGTCCGAAGGCGCCGGTATCTTCGTCTGGGGCAGGTCGCGGTTTGGTGGCAGGGTCGGCCAGGCCAGGGTGAAGACCCGGCCGTCCGGTCCCGTCGCCTGGACCGTGTTGGTGCGCTCACCATCGGCGACATCCAGGCGGGTCGCGGCTTTGTCCGCCACACTGGCGACCTTGCGTTCCTCGATTAGTTTCAGGGTCTTGGCGTCAAGCACGAACTCCAGCGACTGGCCCAGGCGCATGACCGGCACGATCAGTTGACCCGCCGCGCCGGGCTTAGCGCCGTCGACAAAGATTTCGCTGTTCAGCGATCCGCCGCCGCCGAAATCCCAGCGATAGTCCTTCCAGGCGCTGATCTGGCGGCGGTTCCAGGTCTTGCCTTCACGCCGGGCCAGCCAGATCTGGGTGTTACCGGCGGCGTCGTACTTGTGGTAGGTGATGGTCACCCGGCCGTCAGCGTCAAAGCCGATAATCGTGTTGTTGTTGATCATCCCGCCCTTGACCGGCACGGGATCAACAATCTCTACGTCCTTGAATTTTATGGGTAAAGGCAAGGGAGAACCGTCGGCCTTTTGCCAGGTCACCAGGTCGCGGCTTCTGGCGTAGCTGAGGTCGTGGTTGGTTTCGGCCATCGGGGTTTCACGCCACACCCAGGCGATGTGGAACCAGCCGTCGCCCCCCAGGACCGGGCCCATGAAATAGGCGTTGCGCTCGCCTTCGCCGTCGACCAGGGGCGCCGAGGTCAGGGGTTTCCAGGTCCGGGAAGCGTCGTCGTAAATGTTGTAGATCTCGTCGCCCTGGCCGCTGGAGCCGTCGCGATATTTGTAGACCAGGCGGCCCGCCGGATCCTTCATGAAAACTGGATATGTCATGTGCGACTCGCGCTCCGGCGAGACCATGACGGGGATGCGTTGTAACGTTCGTATGTCGCCGGATGGGTCGCTGCGGAAGTAGGTCAGCGGATCGACATGCATGTTGCCGGCGACATGGATCGCGCCAGCCGGATCGACCGCCATGGCAATGTAGTTGTGGCTGTCCCAGCCCAGCCAGGTATCGAGCTTATGGTAGATCCAGTGGGCGGGATTGTTCAGCGGCCGCTGGGCGACGGTGAGCTGACGGTTGGCGTCGTAATAGGCGACGTAGAGGTGGGTCTTGGTCGTCACCATGGCGAAGCGGGCGCTATGACCGGCCCAGACCTTGTCGATGGCTTCGGGCGCCGGTTGCGCCGACACGGAGGTGGCAAGCAGGAAAGCGGCGGCGACAAGACCCAGAAGGCGCATTCGGCAAATCCAAAAAAAGGGGGGCCGTCAGAGCAAACGACGGCCCCCAGGCACGGGACTTATATCAGAAGGACGCGCGGACGCTGACCTGGAAAGTGCGGCCGTCATAGTCGACGCGGCGGACCTTACGCTCATCGCCTTCGTATTCCGTCCGGCGTTCGTCGCTCAGGTTGAAGGCGTCGACGCCGAGGGTGATGCGGTCCGACAGGTTGTACGACGCCGAGACGTCGAACTGGCCGCGGGCCTTCACCGAACGGGCGGCGCCGGCAAAGGTGCCGCCTGCCGCCAGGTCGTACTTGTCGCGATAGTTATAGACGGCGCGGATGCCGAACTTCGTCGTCTCGTAATAAACGATCAGGTTGGCCGAGTTGCGCGACACGCCGGGCAGGACGGCCGAGGCGCCGGCGACGGTTCGGCCATTGACGTCGGCATAGGAGTAGTTGAACGCGCCGCCCAGATTGTTCCATGGCGCCGGCAGGAAGTCGAAGTTCTGCTGGATCGACAGTTCCGCACCGGTGACGGTCAGCGGCAGGGGCGAGTTGATGGCGCCGTTGACGTCGATACGGGCGCGGCCGCCGGTATTGGTGGTCAGGGTGCTGTAGCAGATGTCGCCGTCGACAGACCAGGTGCCCAGGCCCAGGCCGTAGCCCTCGGCCGGACACAGGACGGCGTCGCGGGTCTCCGCCTGAATCTGACCCAGGATCTCCTTCTTGTAGATGGCGAAGGCGATCAGGCCGCCCGGGCGGTTATACCATTCCAGCGACAGGTCGTAGGAGTCGGAGGTGTAGGGCTCAATATCGACCCGGCCCAGGGCCACCGTATAGCCGTCGGTCGTCGAGGTGACCGTGGTGGTCAGCGGCGAGATGTCGCGCGGATTGGGCCGCACGAAGGTTTGATAGGCGCCCAGACGCAGGACCAGCTTATCCGACAGGTCGGCGGCCAGCAGCAGGGACGGCAGGGTGTTGGAATATTCCGTCTCGCGCGTGTTCAGCTTGAAGGTCGCAGTCAGGCCCGAGCCGGTGCGGTCCAGCGAGGTGATGACCTGTTTGGTGGTTTCCTGGCGGACGCCGGCATGGCCGCGGACGCGGACGCCCAGCACTTCGGTATCGATCTTGGCCATCAGATAGGCCGAGGTGATGTCGTCCTTCTTGGTGTAGTGGCCGTTGGTGAAGGTGCCATCGGCGGGATCGTTGACCCAGCCGCCATAGGTCAGGCGCTGGCCGGGCAGGAGCGTGACGGGCTGGAGTTTCGACAGGGCGTAGTCGAAATCGACCGTCTGCCAGTTGCGCTGGTAGTTGACGTCCTCGCCGAAGAAGTCGCCGGCGAATTCGCTCTGGACGACGAAGCGGCTGTCGATGTTCTGGGCCTGGACGCCGACGACGCTGCCGCGGTAGCCGGTCGAGACATATTCGTCCTTTTCGGCGCGCAGGCCGAACTGGAGGCTCGACATCCAGGCGTTCTGGAAGAAGCGCTCGACATCGACCTGGACGTTACCGACCGAGTTGTCCGCGGCATTGTCGCTGCCGGCGACAATGAAGTTGTTGCCGTTGGGATTGACCAGGACCGGGCCTGACGGGGTGGCGTTCGGATTGGTCCACGGGCCGCTGGTGTCGGTGACCAGGGCTGTGCTCTGGTTGAACTTGAAGGCGAAGTTGTCGATGTTATCGCCGCCGCTGTAAAAGGACCCGGTCAGGCCGTTGCCGGTACCGGAGCTGCCCAAGGGCTTGGCGGTGTTGCGGACGTCGAGCTGGCTCTGGTAGCCAAAGTTCTCGGCTTCGGACCAGGACAGCGCGCCGCTGATGCGCCAGTCGTCATTGCGGTATTCGGCCGTCAGGTTCAGGCCGTTGGTCATCTGCTTGAAGGCTTCCTTGCGATAGGAGGCGAAGACGCGCGGATTGGTGAAGTTGTACTTGTCGACATAGTAGCGGCCGTCGGCGGCCAGGTAAGGCGCCGTTTGCGGGTCGATGATCGTATTGCCGTCTCGCATATCCATATCGAGGATATCGGTGGCGGTCAGCGGCATGTCGCGGTTGCTGTAGAAGTACATGGCGCCGACCTTGAGGTTGTCGGAGACCTTGTAGTCGGCGGCAAAGACGCCGGTCAGAAGGTTGCCTTCGTTATATTTAACACCCTGGCGGATGTCCGACGGCAGCAGGATGCCGGTGGTCGACTTGGCGCCTGTGCCCGAGGCTGCGCAGACCTGGCCCGAGGCGCAGGAACCGTTCGACTGGAACGGGGCGTAGTAGTCGGCAAAACGGCTGGCAAAGTTGGGCGTCGTGGTGGTGTTGAGGGTGGTATATTGCGGGAAGTGGATCGAATCGCGACGGAAGTTTTCCTCGCGATAGGCGACCGTGCCGAACACGGCCAGGCGGTCGCCGAAATGGTGGGTCCCGGACACGGTGACCGACGGGGTGAAGTACTTGCCCAGCGTATTGTATTCGCTGCTGACCTTGACCCAGGCGCCGTCCTTGCGGCTTAAGGCCGGCTGGATCTGCAGGTCGATATTGCCGCTGATCCCGCCCGGCTGGTCGGCGGCCGAGACCGACTTGATGACCGAGATGGCGCTGAAGATGTCGGAGTTGAAGGCGCCCAACGGCGCGCTGCCGCCCAGGACGGGTGAGGCGAAATTCATGCCGTTCAGAGTGATCTTGGCGTAGCTGCCCGGCAAGCCACGCAGGTTGATCGAGGCGTTGCGCGAGTCTTCTTCGCGGTTGACCTGGACGCCGGGGATGCGTTGCAGCGCTTCGCCGACGTTCAGGTCGGGAAAGCGGCTCAGGCCGTCGGAGGAGATGCTGTCGGAGACGCCGACGGCGGCGCGCTTCATGCGCAGGGCGTCGGCATAGCTTTTCTTGAAGCCGGTGACGACGATGGCTTCGTCCTTGGGGGCTTCGGTTGTGTCCTGGGCGAATGCGGGAGCGGCGATGATGGCGAACAGACTCGCGGTCGCCATAAGGGCGAGTGCGCCCTTGCGGTAGGCATGTGTCATGTGGCGTTCCTTCGGGTTATATTTTTATGAAGTTATGCTTTTTTGGGGGCTGCCTGTTTCAGCCCCCTGATGAACCCAACGGACATGCGGATTTTTTCCGCCAAAATTTTTCCTATCCTCCACCGTTTGCGGGGGAGGTGCTGAGCAAGCGAGCTTGAAAAGCGAAGCGCGTCGAAGCGGAGGGGGAGCCGGAAGCTCGGAGCTTGTAACGCCCCCTCCGTCTCGACGCGTTTCGGCCCATAGAGGGCCTCACTTGCTCGACACCTCCCCCGCAAGCGGTGGAGGATAATTTTTAAAACACCGCTCTTAGGTTCAGCGTAAACGTCCGGCCGTCGTAGTCGTTGGCGCGGGGGATGCGGGCCTCGCCCTGGAACTGCGAGCGGCGGGCGTCGGTCAGGTTATAGCCGTCAAGGGAAACCGTGTAGCGGGTGCCGATCGCGTAAGACATCGACGCATCGACCTGGCCGCGCGACTTGACCCGGCTGGTGCCGCCGGTGAAGGTCCCCGTCCCCGCCAGGGTATATTCGTCGCGGAAATTGTAGATCACCCGCACCCCGAACTTCGGCGTCTCGTAATAGCCGATCAGGTTGAACGTCGTGTCCGACACCCCGGGCAGAACCGGCTCGGACCCGTCGCTGTTGCGGCCCGATACCCGCGTATAGGCGACATTGGCCACCCCGCCGAAGTGGCGCCAGCTCTGTTGCAGGCTGAACTCGACACCTTCCAAAGTGACCGGATTGTCCTGGTTGAAATTGCCGGTGGCGGTGATTACCGCCGGCTGGCCGCTGACCAGAAGATCGCTGAGGCAGGTCTGGCCTTCGATGCGCAGATGGCCCAGGCCGAAGGCGGTGGCGTCTTCCGGGCACAGCCGGTCCTGGCGCATTTCCGGCGCCACCAGGTCGGTGACGTCCTTGCGGAACAGGGCCAGCGACACCAGCCCACCCGGGCGGTTGTACCATTCCAGCGACAGATCCTGAGACGTCGCGGCATAGGGTTTCAGGTTGAAGCCGCCATAGGCGATGTGAAAGCCGTTGGCTGTGGCGGTCACCGTGGTCGCCGGGCTGAGGTTGCGCGGCTGGGGCCGGGCATAGGTCTTGCCGGCCGCCAGGCGCAGCACGACATCGTCGCGCAGGTCGGCGGTGACCAGCAGCGACGGCAGCCATTGGCGGTAGGTCTGTTCGAAGCGCGCCGTGTCATAGGTGATGCTGCCATCGGCAGCGTTGCGGCGGTTGAGGGTATCGATGGTCTGGGTGGTGTTTTCGAAACGCAGGCCGGCCAGGGCGCGGACGGGAATGCCGGCTAGACTAGCGGTGTATTCGCCTTGCAGCCAGGCCGCCGCTGTGGCGTGACCGACGCTGAAATTGTTGGCGCTGTAGGTGTTGTTGGACGGATCGTTGATCCAGCCGGTGGCGGTGACGACGTCTCCGTTCTCGACCGTGACAGGCTGGAGGTGACCGACGGCATAGGCGTAGTCCAGGCGCATGACCCGGTCGAGGCTGCCATCTGTGACGCCGCCGAAAAAGCCATCATCCGAGATCAGGTGCAGCAGTTCCGGCCCGATGCCGTCGGCGCGCACGCCCTTGGCGCTGGTGCGATAACCTTGGGAGACGAAGCGGGTCCGTTCATAGCGGAGGCCGGCGCGCAACGAGCCTGAGGTAAAGCTACGCACGCCGTCGAATTGCGCCGCGGTCAAGCGGTTTTCGGCATAGCCGGAACTGCCGGCGACCACGATCTGGTCGCCCAGGGCGTTCTGCTGAAACGGCGGATTGGCTGGACCGACCCAGGTCCACGGTCCGGAGGTCACGTCCAGCTTTGCGGTATTGAGCGCCAGTTCGTAGTCGCGAATGTCTTCGCCGCCAGAATAGAAGCGGCCGTTGAGGCCGTTGGCGCGGGCGGCGGTACGCCAGTCGATCTGGGTCTGTTCGAGGTCGTTGCGCGCCTGGGAGGCGGTCAGTGACGCGGTCAGTTGCCATGCCGCGCCGGCCCAGTCTGCCTGGCCAGTCGCGCCCCAGGTTTCCTGCCGCGCCGGTTCCGAACGCGAGGAAATGTTCACCTGCGGCGCCGAGAAGGCGAAGCGGTCAATATAGGCCGTGCCGTCGGCGATGCGGAACACCGGCGCCGACGGCGTGACTCTGCTGTTGACCGGGCGCAGGTCGACCTCGATCATGTCGGTGGTGTTGCGGTCCAGGGTCCGGCGGGTGGCAAAGCCGTTCAGGCTGAGCCTAACCGCTTCGCGCGGGCGGTATTCGATCCCGCCCGAGGCGCTGACCAGCCAGCCTTCGTTGTATTTGACGACCTGGCGGATGTCGGAGGGGAACAGGACGCCGGTCCGGCCGGCTTCACCCGTGCCCAAAGCATGGCAGACCTGGCGCGTCGGGCAGGTGCCGTCGGCGGCGAACGGCGCGTAGTAGTCGGCATAGAGGTCGGCGAAGCCCGGGGTGTCGCCATTCAGCGGGGTATATTGGGCGAAGTTGATCGAGTCGCGGCGGAAGCGTTCCTGTTTGACCGCCACCACGGCAAAGGCGGCCAGGTCGGGCGTCGGTTTGACGTTGTAACCCAGGCTGGCGGCGGGACTGGTCAGGCCGCCCAGTTCGTTGAACTCGTAGGCGACCTTGTAAAAGCCGCCCGGCTTGCGCGCCAGGGCCGGCTGAATCTTCAGGTCGACCATACCGCTGATCCCGCCGGAGGGATCGCGCGCCTGGGGGGTTTTTTGAATAGCGACGGCGCTGAAGATATCGGAGTTGAAGGCGCCCAGGGGCGTCGACTGGTCCAGTATGGGTTCGGCGAAGACCTGGCCGTTGACCGTGGTGCGAACGAAGGTGCCAGGCAGGCCGCGCAGATTGATGGTGGCGTTGCGCGACTCGGCTTCGCGGTTGATCTGGACGCCGGCGATACGCTGGACGGCCTCGCCGACATTGAGGTCGGGAAAACGGCCCAGGCCGTCGGAGGACAGCCAGTCGCTGACGCCAGGCGAGGCCTGTTTCAGGCGGGCAGCATCGGCATAGGCCTGGCGAAAGCCGGTGATGACCACCACCGGCGGCGGTTCGGCTTCAGGCGGAGCCGAGGGTGTGACCGGTGTAGGGTAGATGAGCAGGGTGCCGCCGGGCTTCGCGCGGAAACTGAGGCCGGTGCCGGCGAGCATTCGCGTCAAGGCTTCTTCGGGAGTCATTTTGCCAGAGACCGCGCGGGTGGTGAGGCCTTCCAGCTCGGCGGTTTCGGCCAGAATCTGGGCGTCCGACTGGCGGATGAATTTTTTGACGGTTTTGGTCGCCGGGCCGGCCGGAATGTCGAACCGTTTGGCCGTGGCCGCCTGGGCCTGGAAAGCAGGCACGGCAAGGCCGGCCGCGCACAGCAGCCCAAGCCAGACCCTTCCGTCCCCGGCGGCAGTCATTCGGCCTTTCACCCCGTTTCTTTTTTATCGTTGGCCGCAGGTGGTCCTGCTGCTTTTATCTTCTTAGAGAACTATGTTTTTACCGGAAACGTGCCGTCCTGGTCCGTAAGATACCCCTCCACCGCTTCGCGGTCCCCCTCCCCACTTCGTGGAGAGGAGTAGAAAGGACGATCTCATTTCCCTTAGTTCATAAGGCTCTAGGCACCTTTCCAATCTTGATTGTGTCGGGGCCGACCGTGACCGGCACCTGCATCAGGTCCTGGACCGTCATGGCGAAATCGGCCGGCTGGTCCAGCCGGTACTGCCCCACCAGGCGGCGACCGCGGATCGCCGGATCGGCGATGGCGATCTTGACGCGGTTGTAGCGGTTGAACTCGTCGACGGCCTCGGCCAGGGTCTGGTTATCCAGCACGATGCGGCCTTCGCGCCAGGCCAGCCTGCGCGTGATCTCGGCTTCGGCGGGGGCGACTTTCACGTCCGCCTGAGCCGAAACAACAGCACTGTTGCCGGCGGCAACGCGGTGGGTGGTGATGCCCTTGCCCGAAATTTCGACCACGCCTTCGGTGACGAGGACGTCGGCGCCACCGTCGCGGCGGCGGACGCTGAACGCCGTGCCGACAGCGCGGACGCGGATATCGCCGGCTTCAACGACGAAGGGACGGTTGGGGTTCTTGGCGACCTCGAACAGGGCCTCGCCCTCAACCAGGACGATGCGGCGCAGGGACGGCGTCATCGCCACCTCCATGCGGCTGGCGCTGTTCACCGTGGCGATCGAGCTGTCTTCGAGTGGCACCTTGCGGATTTCGCCCAGGGCGGTTTCGAAGACCATGGCCGGGCGTTTCATGGCGTTGTAAGTGACCAGGCCGACGGCCGCGGCGGCAACGCCAGCCGCCATCCCTCCGAACAGGACGCGGCGGGACACGGGACGCGCTTTGACGGGTTGCGGGCGCAGATTGGGCTGGGTCGTGGCGGCATCCAGGCTGTGCCAGATGGCCTGGGCGCGCAGATAGGCGCCCTGCTGGCGCGGACCGGAGTCGTACCAGGCTTCGAAAGCCAGGCGGTCGGCATCGGACAGCTCACCAGCCGCTTGCCTTACCACCCACTCCAGAGCTTCGTCGTCAATCCCGGCCATGATCCACCACTCTATCCGCGACGTCACGTCCCCGGCCTTTTCTTTCGGCATTATAGCCGGTTACACCCACCCGCGCCACCATGTCGGAAATGACGCGCATACCCTTCATCGTCTCTTTTTCGACGACGTTTTCCGAAAGGTTCAGGTTGCGCGCCGTCTCCGCCTGGGACAGGCCGAAGATCTTGCGCAGGCGGAAGACCTCACGGCAGCGGTCGGGCAGGTTGGCGATGACGCCCAGCACCCATTTCAGCTCGGCCCGGGCCAGGGTCTGGCGTTCAGGCGACGGGCCGGTATCGGCCGCCAGGTCATCGAGATCCTGCATCGCCTCGAACCGCACGACGCGGTCGCGCCGCACCTGGTCGATGATGATGTTGCGCGCCATCTGGAACAGATAGCCGCGCGGATCGGTGATGTGATCGGTGGCCGTCAGTTTGAGCAAGCGGAAATAGACCTCCTGGATCAGGTCATCCAGCTCGTCCTGGCCGCGGCAGAAGCGCCGGACCTTTTGCCGGAGTTCTGCCTCGAAGGGCAAGATCTGGGAACTGACCCACGCAACGATTTCAGGATCGGCGCCGCGCATGTGAACACCTCCTGTATTTCGCAACGAAGGGACATGATTTTTCCGCCGTAAAAACCACTGCCCGCCCCTCTTTATTTCGGTTCGATCGTGAAGCTGTAGCTCTGGGGCTCCCGGCGGATACGATACTTCGCCAAAGGCCGGCCGTCGAGAGACCAGCCGGTATCGCCGCCAACGCCCGCCTGGGCCAGGTCGATCAGCAGCGAACCGTCGCCATGCGGCGCGATATCCGACGACTTCCAGGTACCCTGAGGCCGCAAGTAGAGGTCCTCATACGGGAAGGCTAGGGCGTTGACCGACAGGGGCTGGTCGCCGACCACGCGCACGCCCGAACCGGTGTCACCGGTCAGGGCCAGCCAGCGGACATCGGTCTTGTTGCCGCTTTCCTGGGGCCGGGAATAGTCGTGGTACTGCGCCGCCACCTTGCCTTCGTAGAGGCCGATAGCCGCGCCGGTCTGGCGGTCGACATAGGATTCCTGCGGGCCGCGGCCGTACCATTGGACGTTGCTCAAGGAGGGCGCGGTGTTAAAGCGCAGCCCCACCCGTAAAGGATCGGGCAGGTCGTCGCGCAGCGGGGTAAAGGTCGAGTCAACCTTGAGCCCGCCATGACCATCGAGCATGTAGGTGACTTCGTAATGGACCGAACCGGTGCCGAAATTGAACAGGACCGTGACGCTGGTCTCATCCGCCGTCACCGAGCGCACCTGGGGGTTTTCGGTGAATTTGCGCCAGATGTTGTGCGATTTGGCCACGCCCGTGCCTTCGTCATTGTCGGTCAGGCCGCGCCAGAAGTTGGGGGCGCCGCCCTTCAGCAGGACCTTGCCGTCGCGTTCATAGGTGATCAGGCCGGTCTTGCGGTCGATCCTCACCTTCGTGCCCTCGCCTTCGAGGGCGAAGGCGTCCGATGAGGCGATCACCGGCATAACCCGGTGCGCCGCGCGGGCCGGATCGGGCGATTTGACGATGAACTGGGTGAAGCCGACGACCTGGCCCGCCGGCACGCCGGGAATGGCGCCGGCCTTGGCCTTCGCCCGCAAGGTGATGATCTGCTCGCTGTCGGGGGAAGCCTTCAGCATCGGCAGGGCGATCGGCACATCGGCCTTTTCACCAGCCGCGACATTGACGCCGTTCAGTTGCCCGGTCGTCACGACATTGCCGTTGTTGCTGTAGACCCATTCGAAGTCGAAGCCCGACAGGTCGCGGAAGTCGTGACGGTTGACCACAGTGACCTTGCCGGATTTGGGGTCGCCTTCGAAGACGATGGGCGAGTAGACCTTCTGCAGTTCGTAATATTCCGGATCGGGGATGCGGTCGGGATTGACCACACCGTCGCCGACGACGCTGTTGTCGCCGCGTGCCGGATTGATATCGAAGCCCGAGGCCCAATAGTCGCGGCCCTGGGCGTCCTTGCCGTGGACCGTCTGGTCGACCCAGTCCCAGATAAAGCCGCCCTGCAGTTTCTTATGGGCGCGGATAACCTGCCAGTAGTCTTCGAGATTGCCGAGCGAATTGCCCATGGCGTGGGCGTATTCGCACTGGATCATCGGCTGGGTGCGGGTCGGGTCTTCGGCCCAGTCGACCATCTTTTCGATGTCGTCGTACATGGGGGCGTAGATGTCGACATAGGCGTTCGGCGCATGGCGTTCGATCAGGGTGCCCTGGCCGAGATAGCTGATCAGGCGGGTGGGGTCGCTCTTGCGGATCCAGGCGGCGGCCTTTTCGAAGCCGGGACCGGTGCCGGCTTCGTTGCCCAGCGACCAGATGATGATCGAGGGATGGTTTTTGTCGCGTTCGACCATGCGCGAGACCCGGTCGAGGTGGGCTGCCTCCCAGTGCGGCTTATAGCCCAGCTGCATCTGTTCGCGGACCGGGCTGCCCTTCTTGTCCGCCGTGTCCATGTATTCGTGCGATTCGATATCGGCCTCGTCATAGACATAGAGGCCGTATTCGTCGGCCAGGTCGTACCAGCGCGGATCGTTGGGATAGTGCGAGGTGCGCACGGCGTTGATATTGGCCTGCTTCATCAGCTCGATATCCTTGCGCATCAGGTCTTCGGAGACGACGCGGTAGGTGTCGGGATCATGTTCGTGGCGGTTGGTGCCCTTGATCATAATGCGGCGACCGTTGACCTGAAGTTCGCCGTCGCGGATTTCGACGGTGCGGAAGCCGATACGGCGCGAGGTGGCGGAAACCAGGTTGCCCTTGGCGTCCTTGTATTCGATGGCCAGGCGGTAGAGGTTGGGGGTTTCGGCCGACCACGGTTTGACATTGGGGATGGTGCCGGTCAGGCGGCCCGACGGCTTGCCGGTCCGGGTCAGGACCGCTGTGTCGCCGTCATAGACGGTGGCGGTCACCTGGCCTTTGGCGTTGCCGGAGAATTCGGTTTCGAGCGTGAACAGACCGTCCTTATAGGCCTTTTTGTCGAGCAGGGCCGTGACCGTATAGTCGCGCAGGCGCGCCTGCGGTTCGGCATAGAGGTAGACGCTGCGTTCGATCCCCGACAGGCGCCAGAAGTCCTGGTCTTCCAAGTAGGAACCGTCGGCATAGCGGTAGACTTCGATAGCGATTGAGTTGGCGCCGGGTTTGAGGAATTTTGTCAGGTTGAATTCGGAAGGGAGTTTCGAGTCTTCGGAATAGCCGACCTTTTCGCCATTGACCCAGATGTAATAGGCCGCTCCGGCCGCGCCGATATGCAGAAAGATATCCCGGTCGTTCCAGTCGCTGGGGACGTCGAAGCTGCGTTTGTAGGAACCGACCTCGATCAGATCGTGCGGGATCAGGGGCTCATTGGCCGGGAACGGGTATTTGATATTCCAGAATTCCGGCAGGCCATAGGCGCCGTTACCCTGCGCCTGGATCATGCCGGGGACCTCGATCTTGCCCCAGGCCGAGGTGTCGAAACCCTCACGGTAGAAGTCGGTCGGGCGGGTATCGACGCCCTTTGAGAATTTGAAATCCCAGGTACCGTCCAGGCTGCGGTACCAGCGCGAGGCCGCCATGTCGCCCTTCAGCGCCAGGTCGCGGCTCTCATAGTTAAAAAAGGTCGCCTTCATCGGCTCGCGGTTGACGGCGACGACGTCGGGCTGCTCCCATTCGGCGGCCCTATTCGCGTTTGTCTGGGCGAGGACGGGGGATGCGGTGGCGAGGAGGATGGCGGCGAGCGCAGTCAGGGCAGGACGTTTCGGCATGGCATTTCCAATTTACTGGATTATAGAATTTTGATTCCAAGACTGAGTGACATACCGTCTTTCGTAGGGACGCGCAGCGAAAATATGTTCAGATGTCTTGCCTGGCTTTTCGCGAAGAGTGGAGCGGCGAGGCAATCAATAAGAAACCGAGTTGAGGGCTTCGCGGGCACAGGTGTCGGCGACCTTATGGTCGGTATCGGCCACGGCCAGGCCGCCGATAATGCGGCCGTCCCTATAGATCGGCACCGAGCCGCCATGGGCGTTGTAGAGATCGGGATGGGCCTTGATTTCGGCGCCGAACACCGGATCGGTGGTTTCGCGCGGCTCCATCTCCGAGCCGGGTTGGCCGAATTTCACCGCCGTGGCGGCTTTTCGCGGGGCAGCCACGGGCGGTTTGGTGACGCCATCGCCACGGATGATGACGATCGGCACCCCGTCGGCATCGACCACGGCGGCGCTGACCGGGTTGCCACGTTCGGCGCAGACGGTGACGGCGGTACGCGCCAGCGCGATGGCAGTGTCGAGGGGAATATCGGCAAGGAACATGGGTCGCTTCCTTCGCAAAAAGACCGGTGACAGGCGCGGGGCGTGTCACCGGTAAGTCAGGTGCCTGCTCAGGAAGTCTTTACAGTCACCAGGAAGAAACCTGCAAGGCACGGGTTCCGCCTTGCAGGCTCCAGGAAGATTAGAACTTGCCGCGGATGCCGAACTTGATCGTCCGGCCATCGTGCTTGGCATAGTCCATACGGGTCTTCTTGCCGTCGCCGTAACGGCCGGAGACGTCTTCGAAGTAGTCGTAGCCCAGGGTGTCGGCCAGGTTCAGCGCATCGATGCGGACTTCGAGATTGCCGTTGATCTTGTAGCTGATATTGCCGTCCAGATAGCCGGCGCCGGCGTGCCAGCGTTGCAGATCCGAACCGTTGGGCGAGGTTTCGATGATGTTGCGATCCTTGTAATTATAGGTCAGGCGCACGCCCAGCGGACCCTTTTCGTAGTAGCCGGTCAGGCTGTACGAATATTTCGGGATGGTGTTGACGTTGAGCGTCTTGCCGCCGGTCGTCTTGAAGTCATAGCCCGACGAATTGACGTGGGTGTAGCTGGCCAGGGCGCCCAGGCCGTCCCAGGGGGCCGGCAGGAAGCTGAAGTTCTGCTGGTAGGCCAGTTCGAAGCCGTCCAGCTCGATCGTGCCGGCATTGTAGTAGGTCGCCAGCGATATCTGCAGGTTCGGATCGACGTGGCCATTGGCATCGTAGAAGATGTTGGCCAGCGAGGTGTCCGGCAACCCTAAGCTTGAGAAGGCGACCATGGTCGTTTGCGAGACAGTGGTGTCGATCAGCTTCTTCTTGAAGTAGCCGGCGCTGAGCAGGCCGCCGCGGCCGAAGTACCATTCCAGGCCGGTATCCCAGTTGGTCGAGATCTGCGGCTTCAGGTCCGGATTACCCGAGGTGGCGAAGGTGTTGTAGATGTTCGGGATCACCGTCTGGGCGGCGATCAGCGACAGCGAGGCCCGGGTGATGGTCTTGCCCCAGGACCCGCGCCAGATCAGGTCTTCACGGACGTCATAGGCGAAGCTGACCGACGGCAGGGTGTTCTCATAGGAGGACTTTTCCTGGTTCGGCTGATAGGTGCCGCCGCTGCCCGTCTTCTTGTAGTTATCGATCGTGGTGTCGGTATGCGAATAGCGCACGCCGGCATTGATGCGCAGTTCGCGGTTCAGGACCTGGCCGGTGAAGTCCGACTGGATGAACAACGAGCCGATGGCTTCTTCGGCGGTGAAGCTGGTCGACAGATCGATCGGCGAGGCCATCGCGGCGCCGATGGGATTGAGCGTGTTGTTGACATAGTCGCGCGAGAAGGTCGCCCAGGCATTGGGGTAGTCGTCGCCGATGACCAGGTTGTCGAGCGGCACGCTGCCCTGCATGGCCGAACGCAGGCCGGCGGTGCCGACGGCGTTCAGGCGGCTGGTGGCGATGGCGGTGCCGTTGCGCTTGACCTTTTCCTTGGTGGTCTGGACGTAGACCGAGCCGGCCTTCAGGTGGCCGGTCCAGCTGCCCAGGCTGTAGTCCCAGTCGGCGACCAGCTTGCCGGTCAGTTCGCGGTCGATTTCGCGGTTCCAGTCGATGGCGGTCGAGAAACCGTCATAGATGGCCGGGTTCTTGAAATCGACGCCGGCTGCGGTCAGGCCGGGATAGACGTGGTCGTCGCCCCAGTCGATGGTGGTGGTGACGCCGAAGATGTTGGAGACGATACGCTTGTTGTCGTAGAAGGCGGCGCTTTTCGAGGTCGAGACCTGGCCGGTCAGGACCAGGCTGTCGCTCAGTTCGTAACGGCCGTTCAGCGCGCCGTAGCCGAATTCGGTGTCGGCATTGTAGTAGTAGCTTTCGCCCAGATACGAGGTGTTGCCGAAGGTGCCTTCCAGCAGGTTGCCGTCGGGATCGACCGTGACATTGATCGGCACAAAGCCGTTATGGCCGCTGGTGCCCGGGGCGGCCGCCGTATTGGTGGTGCGCGAATTGCGGATCGGCAGGCCGAAGGTAAATTCGTCGCGCGAGTCGGTCAGGTGCGAATACAGCATATCGAGGCTGATATCGACGCGGTCGCGCTTGAACTGCAGCGACGAGACGACCCCATCGCGGGTCCGGGTGTTTTCGGCGCCGTAATAGCGGTAGAAGCGCGGCAAGTAGGCATTGTCGATGGCCGTGCGGTTGCTCAGCATCGGTGCGGCGCGCGGGTCGTCCCAGTCCAGGGCGAAGCTGAACGGACCGGTGCCCAGGCTGTTGGCGTGGCTGGCCAGCCAGGAGCTGTTGTAGCCGCCGGTGGCTTCGAAGCCCGACTTCATATTGACGCTTTTGGAGTGGGCCGCGCCCAGCAGCAGGCCCCAGTCGCCCCAGGTGTTGGAGACCAGGCCGAAGACGTTCGGATCCAGGCTTTGCGAGGCGGTGTTGTAGGAGGCGGTCGCGCTGTAGCGGATGACCTTCTGACCGCCGCCATTGAACGGACGCGGGGTCTGCAGGTCGACCACGCCGCCGATGCCGCCTTCTTCGAGTTCGGCCAGGGGCGTCTTATAGAAGTCGACGCGGCCGAACAGTTCCGAGGCGAAGACGTCGTAGTTGAAGTCACGCGACGAACCGCCGACATTGGTCGACGAGGTGGCGCGGACGGGGGCGCCGTTCAGGGTGGTGACGTTGAACTCCGAACCCAGGCCGCGGATCGAGATGCGCTGGCCTTCGTTGGAGGCGCCATCACGGCTCATATAGACGCCCGGAATGCGTTGCAGCGCCTCGGCTACGTTGGCTTCCGGGAACTTGCCGATGTCTTCGGCGACGATCGAGTCGCGGACGACGATGGCTTCCTTCTTCAGGTTCAGCGATTTCTGCAGCGACGACCGGAAGCCGGTCACCACCACGACGTTGTCCTCGGCAGGCGCCGCGGCCGGAGCATCCTGGGCTGATACGGAGGCGGCGCCCCCGAGACCCATGGCTAGGATGGTGGTCATCAGTAACTGTTTCTTCATTGCTCTCTCCCCGTGGCGGATTTGACCGCGCACTTATCTGTCCGGACGCCTGGGCGGCGCACGGTTTTCCACACGCCTTGGTGGCGCGTTTCATGTTTCGAATGGTGGTTTTGGTTAGACCGTTAAGTCCGTAGTTAACTGTTTCACGAGTACGCCCTGTTCTTATTGTTGGGACGACCATAGCGCATTCCGATATCATCGTACAGATATCGGAACGGTATATTGTATGACTTTTAGGCTTTACGCGCAAAAATAGGCCGAATGTAGCATATGCGCAACATTCGGCACGGCGTAGCGATTATCGGAACGATTTTAGCGGTTTTAGGCGCCCGTATAGCCGAATTGGCGGCTAATCTGGGCCGTGGTGTCCTTAACATAGGACTTTACGAGCTGAATCCGGTCGGAATCCATGTACTGGGCGGCTGAGGACACCGAGACGGCGGCGATGATCTTGCCGCTCATGTCGCGAATCGGGGCGGCGACGCAGCGGATGTGGTCCTCGTTCTCGTCGAGGTCCAGGGCGTATTGTTCGTCGCGATAGTGCTTCATGACATCGAGCCACTGTTTGATGTCGTACTTGTAGCGCGGAAAGAGGGCGGCTTCGCGCAGGTAGACTTCGCGCAGGCGGTCTTCGGGTTCGTCCAGCAGCAGGGCCTTGCCCAAACCGGTATGGCGCAGGGGCTGGCGTTCGCCGACGATGCAACGGACCTCGATGCGGCGGTTGCCGGGGATCTTGGCGATATAGTGGACCTGGTCGCGTTCCAGAATGCCGAGATTGACCGTGTCGCCGGTATCGGCGGCCAGCCGGCCGAGATAGTCCTGGCTGACCCGGGTCAGGGTGATCTGCTGTTGCGCGGCAAAGCCCAGTTCCAGCAGTTTGGTCCCGAGCGCGTAGCCTTCCTGGGTCGAATAGGCCAGGAAGTTGGATTCGACCAGCGTGGTGGCCAGGCGGTGAACGGTGGTCTTGTTCAGCCCCAGCGACTTGGCCATCTTGCCCAGGGTGTTGTCACCCTTGGCAACGCGCGACAGAACGTCCAGCCCCTTGGCCAGGGTCAGGGCGCCGGCGGTCTTGGCGCTGCCGCTCTCACCGTCGTCGGTTTCGAGAGGTTCTGTGACGGGCTTGTTCATACTGCTGATTCTCATACGCGGGGGATAACCGTTCCTCATAGTGATACGGCTATCGAAAAAAAGCAAGGGGAAGCGAACGGGTGTTGTGAAGTCCTGCGCCTATTTGTGGTCGCGGTAAGCATGAGAATGTGGGTTTTGGAAACCGCGGCGGGCCAAATCCCCCACCGTCTCATTTGCTTCCAGCAAATGATCCACCTCCCCGTATAACGGGGAGGTATAAGGCATTCATAATGCTCGCTTTTTCTGTTCTAAAGCAACTCCGCAATCTGGACGGCGTTGAGCGCGGCGCCTTTCAGAAGCTGGTCGGCGGCGACGAACATCGAAATCGACCTGCCCGTCGGGTCCGACAGGTCGCGGCGGATGCGGCCCACCAGAACATCGTCCTGGCCGCTGGCGTCCTTGGGCATCGGGAAATAGTTGTTCACCCAGTCGTCGACCAGGCGCACGCCCGGTGCTTTAGACAGCAGTTCGCGCACCTCTTCCGGTGAGATCGGACGTTCGCATTCGAAGGTCATCGACACGGAGTGCGCCCGAAGGACAGGAACGCGGACGCAGGTGGCGCTGACGGCGATGTCCTGGTCTTCGAAAATCTTCTTGGTTTCCTTGATGACTTTGGACTCTTCGTCGTTGTAGCCGGTCTCCGGGTCGATCGCCGTGTTGTGGCTGAACAGGTTGAAGGCATAAGGATATTTAACGACCTGGGGTGCGTAGTCCTGCCCGGCCAGATAGGCGCGGGTCGATTCTTCCAGTTCCTCCATCAGCGCGGCGCCGCCACCGGAAGCCGCCTGGTAGGTCGAGATGATCAGGCGCTTGACCGGGTTGACCTGATGGATCGGCCACAGCGGCACGAGGGTGGTGATGGCGGCGCAGTTCGGATTGGCGATGACGCCCTTGTGGGCCTTGATGCGGTCGGCGTTGATTTCCGGCACGACCAGCGGAATTTCGGGATCGGCGCGGAAGGCCGAGGAATTGTCGACCACGACGGCGCCGGCCTTGACGGCGATGGGGGCGAATTCTTTCGAGATGCCGCTGCCGGCCGAGAACAGGGCGATATCGACGCCTTCGAAGGCGGCTGCCGTGGTTTCTTCGACGACCAGGTTTTCGCCACGGAACGGATAGGTCTTGCCGGCCGAACGCGGGCTGGCCAGCAGCTTCAGTTGCTTGAGCGGAATGCCGCGGCGTTCGATACAGCCGATGAATTCGCGGCCGACGGCGCCGGTCGCGCCGACAATAGCGACGGTCTTGTTGTGCATTTTGGAGGTCCTTTCGGGCATAAAAAAAGCCCCGGCCGGAGGGACGGGGCGTGTACGGAGATGGTTTCAGCGAGACTGTTACGCGCGCGCGAATACCCCCGGCCCCGAGGCCATGGTTTTCGTGGTTGTTGTTGTGCGCGTAATAAAGGTCATCGCGGGTGCTTTACTCAGAGAGTTCCGCCACGTCAAGACGCCCTGTCAGGGCGTCTTGACGTGGCCATTTAGTAATCCACCGCGTAGTCCTTGGGGAAGGTCTGGTTCGAGAAGGCCTTCTTCTGTGTCCAGTCCTGCGCCGGTGAGGTCCAGAAGCTGTCGTCCTCAGCAAGGCCCAAAGCCACGAAGCCTTCCGACGTAATGTACATGCTGCCATTGTTGGAATACCAGTCGCCCAGGGTCGGCTGATGCCCGGCAAACCCGATCGTCAGGTAACCGTCAGACGTAAAGTTGCTCGGGTCGGTGAAGATGGCCTTATGCGCCGCCGTCACAGCCGCGCGGACCTGACCTTCCGGCAGCTTTTCGGGCAACGCTTTGCGCCAGGCGAGCAGGCCGAGCGGCTGGAACACCGCCGTGCGGTAGGTCAGCGACCGGCCGATCGGCGGATAGGTGCCCGTCGGCGACACGAACCGTTCCAGGTGTTCGCCGTAACGCTGCATCCGCTTCAGCCATTTCGGCAGTTCGTCGGCCGGCTTCAGGTTGTTGAACTTGGCGTCGCAGGTCTTCAAGACTTCGAGGATCTCGACCATCATCGGGTAGATGACGTAGGAATTGTAGTAGTCGAAGTGGAACTTGACGCCATCGGCCACCCAGCCGTCGCCGGCGTACCATTCTTCCATCTTCTTGATGGCCAGGTCGACCCGCATGGGATCCCAGGCCTCGCCGATCATCAGCAGGAAGGCTTCGTTCATGGCGGCGAACAGCAGCCAGTTGGTATAGGGCGGCGACACCCGGCGCAGGCCCTTGACCTCCTCGACGATGCGCGCCTTCGTGGTCGCATCCAGCGGCTCCCACAATTGTTTCGGGGCGCGCATCAGGGCGTTGGTGAAATAGGCCGAGTCGACGAGGGCCTGGCCGTGGCCGCGCCACAGCAGGTAGTCCGGGCTGTTCGGGTCGACCGAGTGGACATAGGCCTGGACGGCGGCGTCGGTCAGGCGTTTGCGGACCTGGCCTTCGGGCGTGGCGGTTTGCGGCAGGCTCAGCCACGGCGCCGCCCCGGCGATCAGGCGACCGAAGGCTTCCATATAGCTGACGTTCTTGTCGCGGCCGTCCCAGTTGGGGGCGACCTCGACCGGGAAGGTCTTTTTCAGCTCGCCCTTCGCCATGGCGGTCAGGACCGGATCGGCCATTTTTTGCAGCAGGCCGGCCATATAGGCGCGGTCGCTCACGGCGGCGGTTTTGGGCGTCTTGGCCGCGGTGGCAGCGCCGGCCGCTGTCAGGGCCGCGGTGCCGCCGGCCATGGAGAGGAGAAAGTTACGGCGTTGCATGGTCGGTTTCCTATTATTCTTGTGCGACATCACATGAGACGGAAGAGGCTTTTCCACTGACAGCAAAGCCCCTCCCACCGCTTCGCGGTCCCCCCTCCCCGTAAACGGGGCGGGAGAAGAAAAGCGAATCCTTCAGTTGTTGTTTTTGGCCAGTTCGGCCTGGCGGGCGGTCAGCCACGATTTGAACGCGTCCAACGACTTCACACCCTGCTGGTCCTGGGTCCAGGCGATGCCGAAGGCGTAGTCGATCGCCGCCGGATCCTTGAAAGTGACATAGACCGTGGCGTCATCGTCCCCCGTACCGGTAACGCTGCCTGGCTTATAGAAGACGGCGATGCCGAGATCGTCCTCGGCCAGGGACTGTTTGCCCCATGACGCGATATAGGCCCAGCCGCCGGCGCCGGCCTCGCCTTTCAGTACGGTGACGCCGGGATGCTTGATCAGGCCGGTGACCAGGGGCTGGGTCGCACCTGTCGCGGTAGCCTTGACCCGGGTCAGGGCCGAGCCCTGTCCGATGTCCAGCGTGGTGACCAGTTTGGATGCCGCGCCGTCGAAACCCGTATTGGTCACCTGCGACACGGCGTGGCCGGAGCCGCTTTCCAGTACCTTGACCGAGATCACCGCCTTGCCCAGTTGCGTTGCCTTGCCGGCCCGCAGCACGCCGATGCCGCCGATCCCGACCGTTTCGCCGACCTTGAAGATGTCCATGCCCCACAGGGCCATCTCATGGTAGTTGTCGACGCCCTGACCGATGGTCTGCAGAACCGGGCCCGGCGTCTTCTTGCCGAAGATGTCGATGGCCATGCGTTCGTCGAGATAGAGGCGATAAGCGACCAAGTCGTTTTCCCAGCCCAGGCCTTCGAAGGCGATGCGGCCGTCGTGGATGAAGTGATCGGCCGTCACGGTATATTCGCGCTCGGGCCGGAAGACGCCGCCCGTGATGACATTGTTGACCAGCCGGCCGCCGTCCTGGACGTTCAGCACCGCCTGGACGGTGACCACTTCGCGCTGGACGGTCAGGTCCTTGCCCGGTTTCAGATCGAGATCGGCCACGGCCGTCGCCGCCAGCAGGAAGGCGCCGACGCCGTAGAATTGCGTGTCGTCATAGGAGACGCTTTCGGGACGGTCGGAGACCGGCTGAACCCAGCCCAGCTTGCCGTTCGGGTGCACGGCGCGGACCATGGCGGTCCAGCCCTTGCGCACGGTCGGCTCGTATTCCTTCTGATCCAGCAGGCCGGCCTTGATGCCCCAGGCAAAGCCGTAGGTGAAGAAACCGGTGCCACTCGATTCGGGGAGCGATTTCGACGGATCAGACAGCAGGGACGGCGACCAGTAGCCGTCAGGCTTCTGGATGGTTTTCAGGCTGGCGGCCATCTCCTTGAAGACGGTTTCCATGCGCACGCGGCCGGGATCACCTTCGGGCAGCAGCGGGATCATCCGCGCCAGGCCGGCAAACACCCAGCCGTCGCCGCGCGACCAGAAGACCTTTTCGCCATTGGGACCGCGACGCGGGAAGAAGCGCGAATCGCGATAATAGAGGTGTTCGTCCTTGTCGTAGAGATAGTCGGTGGTGGCGATGAATTCCTTCTTGGCATAGTCAGCGTATTTAGCATCACCCGTCACCTTGGACAGTTCCAGCCAGGCGGCCGGCGCCATGAACAGGGCGTCGGACCAGCACCAGCGTTCGTCGCAGTCAACGCCGCGCGGGTCGGAATATTCGCGGTGTTCCAGGCCGACCTGGGGCGGGAAGGCCAGGATGGAGTCGAAGCGGGCCTTCAGCGGTACGATGGCGTCCGGTCCCGCGCCATTCTGCGATGCCCACAGATAGGACTGACCGATAACATGGTCGTCGGCATGGTAAGGTGTCGGTCCCAGTTGCCAGTTGTTGGCGACGCCGCGCGCCAGGATGGTTTCCTTGTAGATCGGGTTCGACGAATGGTCGGCCATCTCGGTCAGGCCGACAAACAGGGCGCCCTGGACCCAGCCGGTCTTGTTCGGCGTATCGGGCGAAGCCTTGTTGGGGATGGAACCGCCGGCCATGGTGGCCAATTGGTAGTTGGCGACCTTTTCGGCCAGGGTCATGACATCGGCCGAGCGGAAGGGGATGGCGTCGGGTGCCGCCGCGGCGGGCTTGGGCGGAGCGGCAAAGGTGGCGGCCGGTACGGCGCCCAGCAGGGCAGCGGCGGCGACGGTAGCGAGAATCCGGGCTTTCATGCGTAAGGTCCCTGTAGTTTCTGGTTATGTCAGCTGACAGATATCGAGATTGTCCATGTCGTCATAGTCGAGATTCTCCCCGCCCATGGCCCAGATGAAGGCGTAGCTGGACGTGCCCACCCCGGTATGGACCGACCAGGGCGGACAGACCACGGCCTCTTCGTTGCTGGCCACGATGTGGCGCATCTGCTCCGGCCGGCCCATGAAGTGGAAGACCCGTGACTGGGGCTCGACGTCGAAATAGAAATAGACCTCTGACCGGCGGTCGTGGGTGTGCGGCGGCATGGTGTTCCACACGCAGCCGGGCTCCAGGATGGTCAGGCCGACCAGGAGCTGGGCGGATTCGCAGACCCCCGGCACGACCAGTTGGTGGATGGTGCGGGCATTGGCAGTTTCCAGCGCACCGCGTTTGATGGGGTGGGCGGCGCGGATGGCGATATGTCGGGTCGGACAGGTGCGGTGGGCCGGGGTCGAGGCCAGGTAGAAGCGCGCCGGATGCGACGGATCGGGCGAGGCAAAGGCGACGTCGTAAGCGCCGCTGCCAATATAGACGGCGTCATTGGGTTCCAGGTCGTAGGCGGTTCCATCGACAGTAACACGGCCGGTTGCCGTACTGATATTTACAACGGCCATTTCGCGATGCGCCAGAAACGGCTGGCCCTGCATCGACGGGGGATCATCATGAACCGGCAGACGAAGGGTCTGCGACACCGGCGCGGCGCCGCCGACGACCAGGCGTTCCTGATGCACATAGGTCAGGATCACGGCGTCGGGACGGAAGATATCCTTTATCAGATAACGGTCGCGCAGCTCACACTGAGAGGCGGCCGGCACCGAATCCGGATGCGTAGCGTAAAGAACCCGGTCGTACATTGTCCCCGTTACCACCCCAAACTCTTCGATCTGGCTGTTATGTGTTGTTTTATAAGCTTTTGGATCGTGTATCATTTAATGACGATATGGTCCATCTATAGAAACGTAAAAGATCGCATTTTCCGCAGCCGCCGTTTCCGAAAGCGACGGAAGCGGTTCCAAGATTGTCACGAATGGGCCCGGCACAAAAGGCCTGTGGCCAGACGCGAAAAACCCCGTTAACCTCCCGCCCAAGCTCTGGGGAGATACGAATGTCGGATAACGACACGGACGGCGGCGTCGAGGCCTTGTCGGCACGCCAGAAAGAGATATTGCGGTTGGTGGCGGCGCATTTCGAGCGCAAGGAGATCGCGCGCCAGCTCAATATCAGTCCGCATACGGTCAAGGCCCATATCGACGCGGCCCGTAAGCGGCTGGGCGTTGCAACCGATCGCCAGGCGGCGCGGCTTTTGACCGAACAGGAGGGGGTCGCTCCCCTGTCGTCCGTGACTGCCGTCCCGGAAAAGGTCGCAACCCCGCCGGACCTGGCGCAGCGCCTGAAGCAACTCCACCCGGTCCAGGCCCTCGGTTTGATCGTGGTGCTGGCCATCGGCTTGGCCATCGCTTTCTTGTTCCTGATGGCAGGCAGCATAACCACCATGCAGGCCATTCAGAGCCTCACCGGACAGACCCACTGAGCCCAACGCCGTGAAAATTACCTTCCTTTATGTGCTGTGGCTCATCTGGATCTATGGCGGCTATGTCGCCGTGACGGCGTGTTGCGCATGGGCATTCCGCTCCGGCGGCGTCACGGAACGGCTGGGTGCTGCCCTCATCGGTATGGGATGGGTGGTGACGGGCATACTGGCGAAGAGAGGCCAAGGTCCGGGCGCAGAAATCGTTGCCATCGATGTCACGGTGCTGCTGCTCTTCATCGCCCTGACCCTGAAGTCGCGGCGATTATGGACCTTCTTCGCTTCTGCCTGCATGCTCAATGCCGTGTTTACCCACATCGCGCACCAGGTCACGGCGTTCGGCCTCTACAGCTATTCGACGGCGAACGGCTTTTGGGGCGGTTGGGCCCTGCTGGCCTGTCTGGCGGCAGGCGTCGCCGGCCACAGGCGGGCAGAGAATTGCCGGCTATCTTAACCCGGCCTGGCGTTTCGCGCGCACGATAACCTGATCCAGGGTTTGGAGGAATTGCGACCGGTCAGCGCCGGAAAAGGGCGCCGGCCCGCCGGTGATTTCACCCGTCGAGCGGATATGTTCCATCAATGCGCGCTGGGCCAGGGCGGCGCCGATCGAGTCGGGGGTAAAGGCGCGGCCGTTCGGCGCCAGGGCGTGGCCGCTTTTTTCCAGCACGCGCCCGGCCAGGGGTATGTCATTGGTGACGACGACATCGCCGGGAACGACATGATCGGCAATCCAGTCATCGGCGATATCCGGGCCGGCATCGACGATCATGCGGGTGATCTGGGGCGACTTGGGGATCTGGATGAAGCTGTTCGACACCACGAAGACCGGCAGGCCGTAGCGCGCGGCGACCTTGTAGGTCTCGTCTTTTACCGGGCAGGCGTCGGCGTCGATATAAACGGTGATGGTCATCCGGGTCCTGACTTTTTCCAAGGCGGCTGCTATAGCATGGCAAATGAGTGTTGCCTTTACCAAAGACGAAGACCACGAGGCGGCCGCGGCCAACCTGCCCGATCGTCCAATTTCTCCGCATCCGAACCTGGTCACGCCTCTGGGCCTGGCGCAATTGCAGGTGGCCTTCAGTCAGGCGAAAGCCGCCTATACGGCCGCTCAGTCTTCCGGCGAAGTCAGCGACGACCGCACCGCCATGGCAAGGGCGACGCGCGACCTGCGTTACTATACGGCCCGCCTCGCTTCGGCCCAGCCGATTGAACCGGTGGTCGCGCCGCAGGCCGTTGTTTTCGGCTGCACGGTGACGATCGAGCGCGCGGATGGCCGGACGCAGACCTTCTGCATCGTCGGCGAGGATGAAGCCGATCCGAAACAGGGCAGCATCTCCTATGTTTCGCCCCTGGCCCAGGCGATGATGGGCAAGACGGTGGACGACGACGTCCGGCTGGACAGCGCGGAAATCGCCATCGTCGCAATCGCGTAGAACTGCCGCGCTCGGAATCGCCAAGCGGAACGCAGGACGCTCGGCTTTTCGCCGGCACGCGGCGTACGCTTGCGAGAGGATTCCTGTAAAAACCTACTTTGCCGCGGGGCTTCGGTAAAGGACAGCCAGAAGTCCCAACAGGCAGACCAGGCCCGGCAGCGACCCTTCCAGGCCGACCGTACCACCCGTCAGCCAGTCCGGCGCCGTCGCGAGCCGCGCGATCAACCAACTCTGGCTGTCTGTCCCGCTGACCGCAAAACCCAGGATATTTCCCTGCATCACGTTAGCGCCGAGGTGGATGCCGATCGGCAGGGCCAGGCGCCGGGTGCGCAACCACGCCTGCCCGAACAGAACCCCGGCCAGAAAGATGTTGATCGTAGCCAGAAGAGCTGCCGGGCCGTGTAGCCCGCTGTTGCCGAGGTGAGTCAGCAGGAACAGACCAGCCATCATCAATTGAGTCGGCCACACCCCCACGCCAGCGATCAGGCGCTGAAACAGGAAGCCGCGGAACAACAGTTCCTCCGCGATGGCAACACCCAGCATGGTCAATACTGCCATGGCAAATGTGGCGGGCGCAATCGCCGTAAGCTCGAACCTCACCCAGCCACACAGCAACAAAACCAGCGCCGGCAAGGCCATCAGGGCCGCGCCGGCCGCCAGACCCACGGCCAGGTCCCGCCACCACGCTGCGTCGAACCGGCCGGTCACCTCGGTGAAGGGTTGCCGGCGCAGAACCTGGCACAGCCATGTAACGGCCAGCAGCAGGGCGGCCTGTTCCCAGATGCCGATCGTATAGCCATAGTGCGCCGAAATCAGCAGAATGGGCAGCAGACAGACGAAGAGGATAAGCAGGAAGGCAGCAGCCCACCATCCGTGACGAAAATGGCCATCCGCGCGCCGGAAAATCGTGGTCAGGTTAATCGGCGGCATGGGTCAGGTCCTTCGATGCGGGATATAATGATAAGGCAAGGGCCGTTAAGATCAAACCCACGGCAACCGCCAAGGTGACACGCAGGCCGGTCGATACGGCGTCCGGCCCGGTAGCGCCACCCGAGGCCAGAGCGAAGATCGCCCCCATGGCAGACGCGCCGGTGACCAGGCCGAAATTACGCGACAGGTTGACCAGACCGGACATGACGCCGCGATTGTCTGCTGCGGCCGAGGTCATGACGGCCGTGGTGTTGGCGGCCTGGAACAGGCCATATCCAACCGTCAGGACCGCCAGCGGCGCCAGATAGCCGGTCAGTCCCGGCAGCAGCACCATCAGCCCTGCGCCGGCGACCATCACCGCCAGGCCGATGCGTGACATGGTCATGGCGCCGTAGCGGTCGGCCAGACGACCGGCCGGAATCCCGGTCAGGGCCGTGACGACCGGCCCGATGGACAGGGCCAGACCGGTGGTCGCAGCCTTCAGACCAAGGGCGTGGATGAGGTAGAAGGGACCAATGACCAGAGTCGTCATCATCACCGCGGCGACCAGGGCGTTCATCGCCAAACCGGCGCTGAGACCCGGCAACCGGAACAAGCCGAGTTGCACCAGGGGTGACGACACGCGTGTTTCGATGCGTACGAACAAGGCCAATCCGGCGGCTGCGAAGATGAGCAACGCCAGATTCACGGCGCCCAAGCGGCCCTGGCCCTGGGTCACGCCCAAAGCATAGGCGGCCAGGGTCACGGCCAGGACGATGGTTCCGGCAAGGTCAAAACCGGCTTGCTCCGTAGACGGACGATCGGCCGCCACGCCGCGCCAGACCAGCCCGCCGGCGATCACGGCCACCGGGACCTGAATGAGGAAGATGGCGGGCCAGCCGAAACCAGCGATCAACATGCCGCCCAGCGATGGGCCGAGCGCCGTGCCGACGGCCGACAGGGTTCCCAGCAGGCCCATGGCGCTGCCGGTCTTGGCCTTCGGGACGATGTCGCCCACAAAGGCCAGGCTGAGCGCCATCATCACCGCCGCGCCCACGCCCTGAACGGCACGAGCGGTCACCAGCAAGGTCAGGGACGGCGCGGCGGCACAGGCGGCCGAAGCCAGGGTGAAGACGACGATACCGGTCAGCAACAGCTTGCGGCGCCCCAGGCGGTCGCCCAGCTTGCCGGCCGCGATGATCACCGTGGTCAGGCCCAGCAGATAGGCCAGGACCACCCACTGAACGTGTTGAAACGACGCCGCGAAGGCCTGGGACAGGACCGGCAGGGCGATGCTGGCCGTGCTGGTGGCCAGGGAGGTGACCAGGACCGAAAGTCCCAGTCCGGTGAGGGCAAGGTTTGATTTTGTCATGGCGCGAAGCCTAGCGCCACGCATCATATGTCGGAAGACGCATGCTTTGCATTGTATTCGTGCGTTTAACGCCATGTCATGATAGGCTGGCTGGATGAGCCGGCCTGACCTCAATCAACTGATCACCCTGGATATCCTGCTGGCAGAAGGCAGTGTCGCCCGTGCGGCAAGGCGGTTAGGACTGAGCCCATCGGCGATGAGCCGGGCGTTGGCACGGCTACGCGACACCTTGGACGATCCCTTGCTGGTGCGCGCCGGCCGCGGCCTGGTGCCGACGCCGCGGGCAGTGGCGTTGCGCGAACGGACCGCCCACATCGTCGAAGCGGCGCAGGGTCTCTTACGGCCGGCGGAGGTCCTGGATCTGAAACGGCTGTCGCGGACCTTCACCTTGCGCACCAGCGACGGCTTTGTCGAAACCTTCGGACCCGAATTGATCCGGCGGGTGGCGGCGGAAGCACCCGGCGTGCGGCTGCGCTTCGTGCAGAAACCCGACCGCGACAGTGCCCCCATGCGTGAGGGCTCGGTTGATCTGGAGACCGGGGTGGTCGGGGCGATGACAGGACCCGAGATCCGCGCCCAGGCTTTGTTTCGCGACCGGTTTGTCATAGCCGTGCGGGCGGGCCATCCCGTGACGGCGATGACGGTCGCGGCCTATACGGCCGGCCAGCATGTCGGCGCTGTGCGAAGCGGGTCCGACAGGAACCCGATCGACGCCGCCCTGGCGGCGCAGGGGCTTGAGCGCCAGGTGGTGGTGATGGCAGGCGGCTATTCGGCCGTGCTGGCTTTGGTGCGTAGCTCCGACCTGATCGCCACGGTGCCGGAGCGCCATACGGCCGGCCTGCGAGACGGCCTGATAATCCTTCCCCTGCCCTTTGCCATGGACGCCATTACGATATCCCTGCTGTGGCATCCGCGGCTGGACGCCGATCCGGCCCACCGCTGGCTGCGCGACTGCGTTCGTGCGGCTTGCCGTGAAAGCTGAACCGGCTGCGTCCATCGGGCACATGGACGGCGGCCATATCCGGCGTGACATTACGGACCGCTATCGGGGATGATCATGACACTGGAACAGCTTTTCCTGCTGCCGTTTTTCGGCCATTTCGGTCTGGTGGGCTTTTTGTATGCCTGGCTGACCGTCGAGCGTCAGGTGGCCATGTGGAAGCGCGAGGTCAAGGCCAGTGACTTCGTCAGGGCCGGCGCCGATCCGGAACGATCGCTGAGAGTCGCGCGGAACCTGTCCAACCAGTTCGAACTGCCGGTCTTCGCTCTGTTCGCGGCGGCCCTGCTCTATTTAACCGATCATATCGCGATGATCGATGTCGCCGCGGCGTGGCTCTTCCTGGCCGGGCGACTGATTCATAGCTTCGTGCAGACCCTGACCCGGAATGTGCCGCTGCGCGGCCTGGTGTTCACGATCAATTTCGTCGCCGTGGTGATCTTGATGGCACGGGTGGCTCAGCAGGCGTTTCCACAGATCTTAGCCTTATAAAAGATTACGGCGCCGGACCGGGGTCCGACGCCGTAAGTCTCAGGTTTGCAGGCGGCCTCAGAACTTGAACTTCACCGCCGCGCTGAAGGTCTGCTGGCTGTAGCGCTTGCCGGATTCGTTGGCGACCGACAGGTTCAGGCTGGTCCGGTCGTTCTTGCCGGTGACCTGGACATTGGCGCCCATCTTGATCGTGTCGCTGTCGAACTCGGTGCTGATCAGCGCCGGATCCGAGCCCTGGTTGGAGCCGACCAGGCGGTACGGCATCTCCAGACGGTCGGTGGAATGGACCACCGCCCCGACATTGAACGAAAACGCCGTCGTCTGGCCAGAGCTTTCCTGGACCTTGTAGCCCACGGTCAGCTCCGGCGTCAGGGTGGCGAAGGTCTGGGTATGGGATACACCCACCGCGCCCTGGCCTTCCAGGCCTTCTTCGGTGAAGGCGCCCTGATGGATCGAGGTCACCGCCAGCGCCGCCGACGGCTCGAAGAACCAGGCGCCCTTGTCAAAGCGGCGGCTCAGCTTCGCCTGGGCCGAGACATAGGACGAGTGCGGCGTCGCCGTGCCCATCAGCGGTTCGAAGATGTTCTGGAAGCGCTGGGTTTCGACGGTTTGCAGACCACCGGTCACAGCCAGGCCCAGCTTGACGCCGCCGAGGGTGCGGGTGGCGCCGACGCCGGCATGGAGGCTGTCGCCTTCCATGCTGGCGCGGCCATTGCCGACATAGAGGCGGTTGATGTGATCGAAGCCGATGGCGCCGGCGATCGACCATTTGTCGTCGACGCGGCGTTCGAAGCCCGTGGCCAGGCTGTCATAGGCGCCCGTGTAGTCCAGGTTCTCGGCATCGCCGGCGCGCTCGACGTCCGTGCCCCCGACGCGGGCCCAGACACAGGTGTCCTGACCGGTCGCGCCGCAGTGGTTGAGATCGGCCGTGAACTGCCGCGCAGCGCCGAGCTGGATCGTCTGGGGCGCCAGGAAGGGCTCCGGATTCAGCTGATCGAAGACGTAGGCATAGGCGTCTTCCTCGCCAGCCTGCATGTTGCCGAGCAGGGCCATGACACGACCGATGCCGCCGGAGCCGCCCAGCGCGATGGCCGAGTCCATGTGACGGCCCAGTTCACCCTGGTTGCGGTTCAGGAAGGGCTGGGCGAAGTCGGAGGTGAAGGCGAGCTGGATGCCGTTGCTGTTGGCCAGGATGCGGTAATCCAGCGCGATGGTGTCGGTGATGTCCAGACCGTTGTCGGTGGCCGTGCCGGCCGTGGCGAACAGGGTCACCGGCGCGGCGTTTTCCAGCCAGGTCAGGGTGACATCGCCGGTGCCGTCGACCGTGGTGTTGCCGGTGACATTGACGCGGTCCGACGCATAGGGACCGTAGGCGACATCGAACGCCATATGGCCGGTGTCGCTTTGGACGAAGTGGCCGTCCAGGGCGACCGTGTTGATGACCCGCGAACCGTACATCAGGTTGTTTGCCGGGTTGCCGTTGGCATCGAGGTTGGCGAAGGTCGCGCCCTTGGCCAGGTCGATCGGCCGCGGCGAGGCCGACAGGCCCATCAGGAAGTCACCGTCATTGGCGAAGGTGCCGCCCGGCGCCGGGATAATGGCCGCGGTAGGCAGGGCGCTCTGGATGGCCAGGGCCGAGCTGGAGATCGCCGGGTCGCGCAGATCGATGGTCGAGAAGGCGACGAAGGTCGAACCGGCGCGGTTCTCGAAAGCGTTGCTGCCGCTGCCGAGATCGATATTGCCGACGACCAGACCGGTATTGATGACACGGTCATTGCCCGAACCGGCCGAGATGGTCACGCCCGACACGGCCGAGACCGAGCCTGAGGTGGTGACCGTATTGGTCGCGCCGCCGTCGACGCGGATGCCGGCGGCATAGCCGCGCACCGTGCCGCCGCTGACGATCGAGATGTTGCCCGCGCCGCTCTTGCCCAGGCTCTGGGCCAGGACGGCGGTGCCGCCCGTACCGGTGGCGAAGGTGCCGCCGGACAGGTTCAGGGTGATCGCGCCGCCCTTGCCGTCGCCGCCGGCCGAACCGGCGAAGACACCGTCGACCCAGCCGCCGCCGCCGCCCAGGCTCTGGGCGATCAGGCCGTTGGCCTTGGCGCCCGTGGCGACGATGTCGCCAGTCTGGGTGAACTGAACCAGGGCGCCGTCGCCGGTATTTCCGCTGTTCAGATGGGTGGTGATGGTGGTGGCGTCGGTCAGGACCGCGCCGCCGCCGCCGCCGATCGATTGCAGCAGTACGGCGTGCGAGCCGATGCCCGAGGTCTGGATCGTGCCGGTATTGGTCAGATTGATCTCACCGGCATTGCCGGTTGCGCCATTCTTGGCGCCCAGGGTGACGTCGACGGCATTACTGCCCGAGGTCAGGACCGAACCGCCGCCGGCGCCGATGGACTGCGCCAGCAGGGCGACGGCGTGATTGCCTTCGGTCTGCAGACCGTCATAGGAACCGGTGACCGAACTGCTGCCCAGGCCCGTGCCGCCATCGGCGCCCAGACTGGTGCGGACAAGCAGGTTGGTCTGGTCGGCGGCATTGATCAGGACGGTGGAGGTACCGCCGCCGCCGCCGATGCTCTGGAGCTGGACGGCGGTCGAATAGTCGCCGCCCGTCGCGATGGCGCCGGTCTGGATGCGCTGGACCGTGCCGGCAGCCAGGTTGGTGCCGTTCGTGCTGCCCTGGTTGATGTCGACCGTGCCGATGGCCGTACCGGTGGGCGCGGTCAGGTCGGTCAGGCTGTCGCCGCCGCCGCCGCCGATCGACTGCATGCGCACACCGGCCGAGTTGCGTTCGGTGGTGACAACCATGCCAGCCTGGGTGGTTTCGATATCGCCGCCCTTGCTGTTGCTGCCGTTGAGGCTGCCCAGGCTGATGGCGAAGGTGACCGGCATGATGGTGTTGGGCGCCGGGTTGGTGGCCGTGGTCGTCAGGACCGTCTTCAGGGTCAGCTTGCCGCCGCCGCCGCCGATCGCCGTGATCGCGTTGCCGACGCTGTTGGCGCCCCGTGTGACGATGGTGCCGGTATTGATCAGGGTGATCTTGCCGGCATTGAAGTCGTCGGAATCGGTCGAGCCGATCCGCGTCGAATACAGAGGCGCGCCTGGCGGACGGTCGCCCGTCTCACCGCCGGTGCCGGGGATACAGGTCCCTCCGGCATTGGGGATGGGAATACAGGACAGGTTGAACAGCGCTTCCACGCTGTCGAAATTGAGCGACAGGTGGCCGCCGCCGCCGTTGATGCTTTCCGCCATGATGCCGTACGAGCCGGCACCCAGGACGGTGATGTTGCCGGTATTGGTGACCTTGACCTCGCCACCGATGCCGCCGTTGCCGGAGGTCAGTGCGCCGATCAGGGCCGCCAGGGCGTTTGAGCCGACCAGGGTGTAGGGGTTGCCCGAGGCGCTGAAGCCCATGCTGGAATTGCCACCGCCGCCGCCGACCGATTGGGCGAAGATGCCGTGGGCCTCGACGCCGCGGGTGACGATGGTGCCGTTATTGGTCACGGTGACGGTATCGGAATTGCCGCCGTCGCCGCCGGAACCGCCGATGGCGATCAGCGGGCTCTTGGTCGGCGCCTTGATCAGCACCGCGGCGGCGATGACCATGCCGCCGTTACCGCCGCCGCCGCCGATGGACTGGGCCAGGATGCCGTGCGAGTACTTGCCTTCGGTATCGATCAGGCCGTCATTGGTGACGTTGACCTTGCCGCCGGTGCCGCCGGTATCACCCAGCCCGCCAAGATTGAAGCCGAAGGAGAAGCTGTCCTCCTTACCCTTACCCGCCAGGGCGGAGACCACCGCGCCGCCGTTACCGCCGCCACCGCCCAGGCTTTGGGCGAAGATGCCGTAGGCATTGTCCTTCTTGGTGACGATCTGGCCGGACCCGACCACGCCCGCCACCGGCTTGTTGGTGACGATGACCTGGCCGCCCTTGCCGCCCTTGCCGCCCTGTCCGCCGAAATTGAGGGTGACATTGCCGGAAGTGCCGCCGCCGGAGATGGCGGTCGCCATAAAGTCGGCCACGCCGCCGCCGTCGCCGCCGCCGCCGCCGATGCTGGTGGCGCTGATGCCGATGCCGCCTTGACCGGTGGTCCAGATGCTGCCGGTATTGTGGACGGTAACGAGCCGGGCAAAGCCGCCCTCGTCGCCCTGACCGCCGGCACTGATGCCCACGGTGGCGCTGCTGCCCTTGGCCGTATCGGCGCGGACATTGAGGATGGTGCCGCCGAAACCGCCGCCGCCGCCGATTGACTGGGCTCGGATGCCATAGGCCGTCTTGCCGCCGGTGGTAATGATGCCGGAATTCTCGACATAAACTTCGTTGCCGAGGTTGGCCACGCCGCCCTTGCCACCCAGGCTCATGGTGACGTTGCTGTGCGGCGTCTGGTCCTTGGGACCGCCGATGGGCAGGCCGATCGCACCGGCATTGCCGCCGGTACCGCCGCCGCCGCCGATGGATTGCGCCAGGATGCCGTCGGAATTATCGCCGCCAGTGGTGATTTCAGCTGTGTTATAGACCTTGACCAGGCCGCCGACGCCACCGGTGCCGCCCTTGCCGCCGACGCCGACATTCAGCGAGGCGGTGGCGCGCAGGACGGTGTTGCTGGCCAGGCCGCCGACCCCGCCGCCGCCGCCGATCGACTGGGCCAGGATGCCGTAGGAATCGCTGCCGCGCGTGGTGATATAGCCCGCGGCATGGACTTCAACCTTTTCGGCCGTGGCGCCGCTGCCGCCTTCCAGGCCGACCGCGACGCGGGCGTTGACGGAGGTATCGCCGCTGTCGTCCTTGTACTGGGCGCCGATCGCGGTGGTGCCGCTGACGCCGCCGCCGCCGCCCAGGGATTGCGCCAGGATGCCGGAGGAGCGGTTGCCGCGGGTGTCGAGCGTGCCGCTGGACCAGACCGTGACCTGGTCGCCCGTGCCGCCGGCGCCGCCGCGGCGGCCGATATTGACCTCAATCTTGTCGTTGGACAGGAGCGGAATGGCGAGCGACGTCGAGGCATTGCCGCCGCCGCCGCCGATCGACTGGGCCATGAGGGCCGTCGCATCGTCGCCATTGGTGAAGATGCCGCCGGCGTGGGTGACGTTGACCTTGCCGCCCTTGCCCGCCGCGCCCGTGGCGCCGCCGACCGAGATGCCGAGCGCCGTGGCGTTACGCGCTACGCCGAGGCCGAGGTTCAGGTCGGCATTGCCGCCGCCGCCGCCGACCGATTGCGCCAGGATGCCGCCGCTTTTGTGGCCGCCGCTGGCGACCAGGCCCGCCGCCGTATCCTTGTAGCCGGTGATAATATTGCCGGTGTGATCGACCGTGACCGTATCGGCATAGCCCGCGCCCGCGCCACTGCCGCCGACCGCGACAACAGCTGCAAAGGAGGGATTTTCGCCCGCCTTGGCGCGATAGGTGACCGGCACCACGACGTTCATGCCGGCGTCACCGCCGCCGCCGCCGACCGATTGCGCCAGGACGGCGATCGAACCGTCGCCATAGGTGCGCAGGGTGCCGCCGGCCGCCGTCTTGACGCCGTTGATCCAGTCCCAGCCCTGAGTCAGTTCGACGACGCCGCCATTGCCGCCCGAGCCACCGGAGCCGCCGACGCCGAGCGCCAGGGGCTGGCCTTCCTTGGGCGTGATGGCCGTGGTGACGTTGACACCACCCTGGCCGCCGCCGCCGCCGACGCTCTGGACCAGGATGGCGTGCGAGTGGTCGGCCAGCTTCATGGCCGAATCGGCATCGATCGTGGCGGCCAGGATATTGTCGAGATCGCTGGACGGGGCCTGAGCGTTGACGAAGACACTGCCGCGGTTGGTCAGGCTGGCCTTGCCGGCATTGGCGCCGTCGCCGCCCGTGCCGCCGACGCCGACAGCGATGCCCTTGCCCTTGGTTTCGAGATTGACCTCGAAAGCGACGTTCAGGCCGCCGTCACCGCCGCCGCCGGCGACGCTCTGGACCACGATGCCCGAGGCATTGAGGCCGTTGACATTGACGTCGCCAACGTGCCAGGCGCCGGCATTTCCGCTCTTGTTGCCGTCGCCGCCGAAGCCACCCAGGCCGAAGGCGATGGAGAATTCGGTCGACTTGTTGGCCGCGCCCGAGAAATTGATGCCGCCGGAGCCGCCGCCGCCGCCGACCGACTGGACCAGCAGGCCGCGCGCCGCGTGGCCGTTGGCGAACAGGTTGGCCTCGACGCGGCCGAAGGCGTCCTTGCCCTCACCGCCGTCGCTGCCGAAGCCGCCAATGCCAACGGACAGGGTTCCCTTGCTGGCGACGCCGCCGGTAATGTTGATGGCGCCGTCACCGCCGCCGCCGCCGACGCTCTGGACCTTGACGGCCGCGCGTTTGTCGCCCCTGGAGACGACCTGGGCGAGTTGCGTGGGCGAAACGCCCTGCAGTTCCAGCCAGGCGGAGTCGGCATTGCCGCCCTCACCGCCGAAGCCGCCGATGCCGAAGGCAATACCACGACCGGAGTCGCTGCCGAGATTGAGCTGGCCGGTGATATTGATAGCGCCCGTGCCGCCGGCCCCGCCGACGCTCTGGACCGCCACGCCGTCGCCGTCGCCACGGACATAGACGTCGCCGGTTACGTCGGCCAGGACGCTGCCGGCATTGCCCGCCTTGCCGCCGAAGCCGCCGATGCCGATCGACAGAGAGCCGGCATCACCCTTGGACAGGGCGACGTCACCGGTAATGTTGAAGGCGCCGTTGCCGCCGCCGCCGCCCAGGCTCTGGACGAAGACGCCGGTTGAATTCTTGCCGGTGGTTTCCGTGTCGCCGACACGGGTCAGGTCGACCTTGCCGGCGTTGCCGCCACCGCCGCCGAAACCGCCCAGGCCGAAGCCAAAATTGCCGGCCGTGGCGCCGGATCCCAGCGCAACCGCCACATTGCCCGTGACGTTGAAGCCGCCATTGCCGCCGCCGCCGCCCTGGCTGACCGCCGAAACGCCGGTCGAGTCATCGCCATTGGTCTGGTAGGTACCACGGACATCGCCCCACACGCCGGAGGCGTTGCCGCCCTTGCCGCCGAAGCCGCCAATGCCGATGCCCACACTGCCGCCGCCCGAGGTGCCTGTGCTGACGGCGATATTGCCGGTGACGTTAAAGCCGCCTGTGCCGCCGCCGCCGCCCACGCTTTGCAGCGCCGCGCCGTAGGATTCCTTGCCGAAGGTCTGAACGTCCCCATTCAGGGTGCCCCGGACCGCGAAGACCGAGTCGACCGTGGAATCGGCCACCGAATGACCGGCCTTGCCGCCGAAGCCACCCAGACCGAAGCCGATCGAGGCCGCCGGGCCGGCACTGCCGGTGATGTTGCCGGTGACGTTGAAGCCGCCATTGCCGCCGGACCCGCCCAGGCTCTGGACCAGGACGCCGTGGGCCTTGTCGCCATAGGTGCGGACATTGCCGGTCAGGCTGCCGACCACGGCGCCGGCATTGCCGCCGCCGCCGGCAAAGCCGCCGACCCCGACGCCGATACCGCCGGCGACCGAGTCGCCGAAGCTGAGCGCTATGCCGCCGGTGACGTTGAAGCCGCCATTGCCGCCACCGCCGCCCATGCTCTGGAAGGTGATGCCGGACGAGCCGTTACCACCGCGCGTGTAGATGCCGTTGACCGTGTCGGCCCAGCCCGTCTGGACGTCGCCGGTGACGGTCGCGCGGACCAGGCCACCACTACCGCCCGCGCCGCCGACGCCACCAACACCAACCAGCAGATTGCCGGCGCCGTTCGAGGTTGCAGCGATGCCTCCACTAACGTTGAAACCGCCATTGCCGCCGGTACCGCCCAGGCTCTGGATCATGATGCCGTCGGCATCCTTGCCGCGCGTGACGACGTCGCCCTTGATGACGGCCGTGACCGCCTTGGCGTCGCCGGTGCCGCCGCCAGCGCCGCCGACGCCGACCATGATATTGCCGCCCGCTTCGGACGAGACGGCCAGGCCGCCAGCGACCGAGATGCCGCCGTTGCCGCCGCCGCCGCCGATGCTCTGGGCGATGATGCCGTCGGATTCGTCGCCCTGGGTATAGGCCGCCAGCAGGGTGTTGGTCGGGTCAGCAACGCTTTCGTTGACCTTGAGCAGGACCGTACCACCGTTGCCGCCCTTGCCGCCGGCGCCACCGATCGACACGCCGAGATTGCCGGTGTGCTGCCCCAGGAGGGCGATGCCGCCGGTGACGTTCAGCCCGCCTGCGCCACCTCCGCCGCCCAGGCTCTGGGCGATGATGGCGTCGGATGAGTCGCCCGAGGTGCGGACCTCGCCTACGACTGTGCCGTCGACGGCTTCCGAGGCGCCACCGCCGCCGCCCGCGCCGCCGAGGCCGACGCCGATATTGCCGCCCATTTCTCCGCTGAAGGATATGCCGCCGGTGATGTTCATGCCGCCGACACCGCCGCCGCCGCCGACCGATTGCGCCAGGAAGCCCGGCGACTGGTCGGCGTGGGTGGTGATGTTGCGCGCCGACGCATGGACGATACCGCCATTGCCAGCCGTGCCGCCGCTGCCGCCAAGGCCTACGCCGATATTGCCGCCCTTTTCGACTCCGCCGGCGATACCGCCAGTGATGTTGAAGCCGCCGGAGCCGCCGCCGCCGCCGACCGACTGGACCACCAGGCCGGCCGACTGGATCGACTTCAGGTTATCCAGCGCCTTCTGCAGATCGTCCTGCTGGGTTACGCCGGTCGGTGCGGGCGCCGCCGCCACCAGGCCGGTGACGATATCGCCGTTGATGATACCCCAGACTTCCTTGCCGTGGCCGCCCTTGCCGCCCGCGCCGCCAACGCCGACGCCGACCGTGACGGCGTTGGTGCCGAAGGCCACCTGGGCCGAGACGTTGAAGCCGCCGTTGCCGCCGCCGCCGCCGACCGACTGGATCAAGGCGCCGGTCGAGCTGTAGCCTGCCGTGGTGATGTCGCCGGTATAACGGGTATCGACCACGCCGCCGTCGCCGCCGTCA
>NZ_AWGD01000045.1 GCF_000495795.1 Asticcacaulis sp. AC460 | reverse complement strand
CGGCTGACACGGTTATCTCCCAGGTCAGCTACACCCTGGCCGACAACCTGGAAAACGTCGAACTGGCCAGCTGGGGTACGGCGGCGACCAATGCCTGGGGCAACGCGGTGGCCAACCACGTCACCGGCGGCCGCGGTTCCAACCAGCTCTATGGCATGGACGGCAACGACACCATCTCTGGCGGTGAAGGCAACGACACCCTCGACGGTGGCGCGGGTGCCGACTCCATGGCCGGCGGTCAGGGCTCCGACGTCTACTACGTCAACGATGCCAATGACGTCGTCTTCGAAGACTCGATCTCCGGCGCGGGTACGGACACGGTCATCTCGACCGTCTCCCGCACCTTGGCAGCCAACGTCGAGAAGCTGACCCTGGACGGCGCGGGCGACATCTACGGCTTTGGCAACACCATGAACAACACCATCACCGGCAATATCGGGGCCAACGCCCTGGACGGCGGTGCGGGTGCGGACACCATCACTGCCGGCGCCGGCGCCGACTCCATCTTCGGCGGCACGGGCAATGACAACCTGACCGGCGGTGACGGCGCCGATCGCTTCGCCTTCAACAAGACGGGTGGCGGCACCGACCACGTCACGGACTTCCAGGTGGGCGTCGACCACCTGGCGTTCAACGCGTCGGAGTTCACCAACAGCCTGGCCAACACCCTGTTCACCAGCAACGCCAACGGTACGGCGGTCGGCAATGTCGGTCAGTTCATCTACAACACGACGACCCACACCCTGGTTTGGGACAGCAACGGCACCGGCAGCGGCGGCGTTACGGCCACCGTCGTCTTCGACAACAATGTCACCATCACCAAGTCGGACCTGGTCTTCCTGGTGTAAGACGAAGGTTCCGCGCAAACTGAGAAAGGCCGGCGGGAAACCGCCGGCCTTTTTCTTTCAGTAAAAGGCAATTCTTCTCCTCTCCACTTGCGGGGAGCGGTGGAGGGGTATCTTGCAGAAGGCAGCCCAGCCCCCGCCCTCCCCTACTTGAACACCAGCGCCATGATCACCGTGAACATCGCGCCCCCTACGCCGATCAGCAACAGATTGACCCGATTGGTGAGATCCTTCACATCCCCTTTCACCGTGGTCAGCCCGTCATCGATGCGGCTGTAGCGCTCGGCGCACACCTGCTCGTGGGTCGAAATATCGGCCTGAGCCTTGAACGCCGCGTCCAATGCCCGCTCGGCGACCGTCTGTTCCGTCATGGCTTACAACCCCTTCCCGGCTTGAAAATCGGCCAGCGACCGCCCGCCGGTATATTGAAAGTGCGGATACTCGCGAAACCGGGTCCAGTCCCCGGCCCAGTCCAGCCCGTGCGCCTTGCCGATAGCCCCGATCCTCAGCCACAGCCGGCGGTCTTCACAGGCGGTTCCCCACACCGGCTTGCCCAGCCGCAGCGGCACGACATCGAACGCCACCCGCCAGTTATGAAAGGACTGTCCGCCCTTTGCATTGGTGACCTTTTTGCCGGGCCGGCTGCGTCCCTGGGCATAGAGCGCATCCTGGCTGTCGTGGTCACGATAGGTGGAGGTGACGAGGAGTTCGATCCCCTGGGCATTACAGCTTTCGAGGAACGCGCGCGCCTTGGCCGCGACGATGGGATGGAGCGCGGCGATATCCCGGGTATTGATCATTGGCCGCCCTCCCCGCTGTTGCGTGACTTGCCCCAGTAATATCCGGCAACGAGCGTGAGGATGCCGATGATGGCGGCGCCGGCCTGGATGAACATGTCCTGGTTCCCGACCGGCACGGGCACAAACGCCAGCACAACGAGGATAAAGGCGACAAACCCGATCAGGGCAAAAACCAGCACATGCTGAACTTCGAGTTTCATACAATTCCCCAATAAAAAACGCCGCTGTGGAGCGGCGCTTGCAGAGTATTTTGTTAAATCTTGTTAGCGGCGTTTGCGCCAGAAAGGCGTATCAACACGCCGCGACCCTCGAGAACCGGGATTAAGCCAAAAATGGTTTATAGCCTCCCTGTTTCTGGCAAACCCGGATGGAATTTTACCTATCCAATCAACGTAATTGTAGTCTTGACCTTCCCAATAATGGGACACTCTCGTGGCTGGTTCGCCGTCCGAATAATACTTCACCATCCAGCCAAAGTTCACAGTCCGCGTCAATATAGGAAAATAGTCCATTGATACGGCACAATCGTCGAAGAAATACATCGAGTTGTAAATACACAGAATCCCCCCAGGCTTTAATACATCATGTAATAAATTTATTTCATCAACAAATTTTCCGAAGCCATATACGTCCTTTATATTCACCACTTCCTCCCGCAGGGGAAAACGGCAAAACACGCTCATCGCCAATATCAAATCATAAGGGCCGCCAGAAAATACTGCTTCATAAGTCGATTCCTCTATCGAAATTCGGTCATGGGAAATAGCCGACGCCTTCTGCAACGCCTTTTCGTCGAGATCTACTCCTTTGATAATTGCATTAGGAAACACATCCGCCGCGTCCAGACATTCCTCACCAGAAGAACAGCCGAATGACAAAATACGCAAGGCGCGCCGACTTCCCAAAATAGCCGCCGCTTCTAGAAGAAAGGGAAGGTTTCGCCCCCTCCTAGTGCTTGTATGTATCTGGTGACGCTGTCCCAAGGATTTATTTCAACATTTCGAAAGGCACTGCCAAAATAAGCAAAAAATTCAATCCTTTATCTTTCGCCACAAAGTCACATCATGCAGCAGATGGGCGCAAGTTTCAGGATTGATCCACTCTTGGCGAATGCCATTTGCCTGAAGAGTCTTATCCTGTCTTTTCATCTCGATCCACTCATCTTCGGTCAGTTCGTCACCGCGAAAGAGTACGACATTACGGTTTGCGCGGCGGCCATCAGGTTTGTGCCTGACCATCCAACTACCATAAGGCGGAAATCCTCTGGCTTCAGGCTGGTACGCATCGAATAATGAAAAGTCGTCAAAAAAATATGCGGCATTGAATAGACCCAATATCCCGCCGTGAGCAAGATGACGATGAAGAAGACGAAGGCCATCATCAAAATGCGTGATCGGGTACAGGTGAGAAATATCCTCAAACTGCTTTGATTTTGGAAAAACGCAAAATACATTCATCGCAAAAATCGCGTCAAACGGACCGTGCGCACGAAGATTTCCCTCTGTTGAATCCATAATTGAAATGCGGGGATGATGAATATGGGCCGCCTTTTTTAGTGCTTCTTGGTCGACATCAACCCCAGTGATATCAGAATAGCGAAACACCTCAGCCAAATCGAGGCATTCCTCCCCGGTAGAGCAACCGAAAGACAGTACCTTCAGCTTTTTACGTCTACCAAAAAGACGCCTCGCGGATCGGAAAATATCGGCATGTCGCCCATGAAATGTTTTTGTGTGCGTTTGGTGTCGTTTAGTCAGTTCGTGCATACCCATCCCCATAAATTACACACAATACGCATGCGCATTTCAGTTTCGCAACTTTGCGAAAAATGAACAAATTAACATATGATAAACTATGCCTGCTTGATCCAAAGCGAGACATCAGTATGACGACCAGAATAAATTTCCGATGCTACCCACTCGTGCCTCGCAGAATCTTTCCTTAAATCCGGACTAACCGCCTTCAACGCTCTCCACTCTTCCCGAGAATATTCCTTCCCTTCGTACGTTGTATAAATACTTGTCGCCCGCTTCCCGTCGGGACGATATCGTTCCATCCAGCCGCTATGTAGGTTTACACCATGCATCAAAGGGGCGTATTTGGAATAAACTTTTGTATCATCAAAAAAATACTGGCAATTATACATTCCCAAAACACCGCCAGGCTTCAAATACCTATCAAGGTCATGTATCATCTCATCAAACATATAAAATGGATAAATTTCAGATATATTATCCAAGCCCTCCGTTGAGGGATAACGACACAATACATTCATAGCAAATACAATATCATATGGCGCGCCGGAAAGTATATTTTCTTCCGTAGAATGCATGAATTTGATGCGAAAATCATTTATAAGATTAGCTTTTGCCAATGCTTTAATATTAACATCAACACCAATTATCTCCGCATTCGGGAAAATCTCTGCGAAATCTTGACATTCGGCCCCAGTAGAACAACCAAAAGACAAGATTCGAGGTGAATTGGCCAAAACCAACCGTGATGCAATCTCCTGCATCAAATCAGTATGTCGGCCGCGAAAAGTCTGAGTGTGCAACTGGTGGCGGGGTTTGGCGTCGTCCATACCCCACCCTATCACTGCGACTACCTATGCTGCAACGCCGAAGATGTCGGTAATGAAGCGACCATTGAGGTCTATTGGAATCGGATATCCAGTCGAATTGATAGCCACCGCCGAAAGGACCTGGTCAGCTATCTGATCGCCAAACTTGAAGGTAAGGTTATAGGTTCCGGCGAGGGGCTTTATCTTGAATTCGACCGCAGCACGGCTTACCAGCGTTGTCCCCTGCACTTCTATAGGAGACCCCCAATGGCTTGCCGTAGAGATCTGATACCCCGAAATTATAACACTTGAAGTCGAATTCGAAGACGCAAGGCGCGGGGAGTTGCTCGCCGGAACCAGCCCAAATGTCAATGTTCCAAGCGCGGTCGAAATACACGGAGCAATCATCCACATCAGGTATCTCCCCTCCGTCAACTTGATAATTCCGGAAGAAGATACCGAACTCCCTTTAGTACCAACTGCCCCATTTCCATTCATATCAAAATTTGAATACGCCTGAGAAGTGAAAGCTGCAGATGCAGCAACAAGTTGAAAACAACCAAAACTCAAACTACTGGCTATTACGTACATAAAATACGTATTACCAGATGTAAAGGTAAAGTTCTGCTGCCCTCCCGCGATAGAATGGGAGCCTGAACTGCCGTCGCCGGCAATTTTAATAGCATCGAACGAAAACGCCCCCATTTGGTTTTGTGTAACTAAGACGCGAGTTCCTGTTGTTCCCCAAGCTTCTGGCTGAAGCGAAAAATTACCCACCGCTGTCTCTGCTGGTTCCACCAGCAATCCCAAATCTGTCACTGCGGGAGTGCCGCTTGGAAATAATGTAAAATTCCCCGCGCTCGTAAGTGCCCAAGCCTCCGACGGCCGCGAAAATGTCGCCGCGGTTGGATCGGACAACAACGCGCTCCAGGACGTATATTCGCGCCCTTTCAACCACGACCAGCCCGAAACAGGCTTAATATGAAAAGCCGCTCCAGGAGTAACCCAACTTGGCGTAGGCCTCGGCCCGCGAAAAGCCAGCCCCATACGGCCGATACCGAATCCCATCATTTTACGAAACCTGTCCTTTTAGCTTGAATTTCATCTCATCGGCCTGCAAAGCACACACCCCCTTGCCCGTCGGGAGTGACGTGTTACGGTGGTCCACGAAACCGGAACTATTCCAAAGACTTTCGAACCTGAGATGTGACATGGACGGTACCGCCCTCCCCAAGCCTGACTTTGGCAGCTATGACGTCGCGGCTCTGCGGACGCATATTCTTCAGCGCGCAACGGAGACTGACGCGGGAACAGATCCCTTCCGTCATCTCTACATAGAAGAGATTTTTCCCGACTGGTTTTACGAAGAGCTGCTTGCCCTGATGCTCCAGAAAAAGCACAGCGACGACCTTCAGGATCGCCGGCAGGACAGCAAGGCTTTCGTCACTAAACGGTTCAACCTTGTTGAGTTCGACCACCCGCTGATCAACTGCCTTCGGGCTGTCTTCAATGACACCGAAGTCAAACTTCTTCTGCTTCAGAAATTTTACCTGGACCCGGACGAAGAATTCGCTGCCAGTCTGGCCATCCACAAAGAATTCGAGTTCTTTTTTACCAAGGCGGGACGTTTTCAGAATATCCACGTCGATATTCCGCCAAAGTGTCTATCCTTCGTTTTCTATTTTCCGGAGCATGAAGTTTCTCCCGAAGAAGCCGAGCACAATGCGACCGTCCTTTACGACAAAAACCTCACGCCGCACTATCCCGCCAAATATAGACGGAACACCTGCTGTATTTTTGTCGCCCACTTCCATTCCTACCATGGCTTTGCATCGACCATCGATCGTGATGTCCTGGTCATGTTTCTGATCAGCTATCCCGAACTGGCGGAATGGTTGCGCCTAAAGGGATCAGGCAAGGAAATGCCGCCCTATAAGGAGATGCTGGACGCCATTGAAAACAAGCTTCGCCGTTATCCGTTGATTGAGTACGGAACCAGCGAAGAAATGCTCATAACCGCCCGCGCAACCTGTCGGATCAACGCGCCCAGCGGCCGCGTCATGCGGGAAGATGAAACCGCACCGGACGTGATGATGTAGCTGCACGCCAGCCCCATCCGACCGATGCCAAATCCCATCATGCTCAGGCTACCGTCACTTCCTGGCCGCCCGTGACGGCGAAATACTCCACCCAGCCCGACGGCACGGTCAGGCTCTTGCCGCCGATGGTCAGCACCACCGGCGTGCCATTGGCGTACACCCGGATGATCCCGGTAATCGCCGGCGTAAACGTCGCGGCATAGCTCTGCACCGGCCGGCCCGCCACGGGTCCGATCCGGCCGCCCTCCTCGCCCATCGCCTTGAACAGCGTAATCTCGGCAGCCATAACAAATCCTTCCAGAAAATGTGAAACCTATAGCCCCAGCCTCAGCCGGGTCACCTCAACGGGTTCGCGCACGAAGCCGAAATCGCTGTCCGACGGCGCACAGACCGGCCGCTCAAAGGCCAGCCAGTCCTCGTCATCCGCGATAAAATAGGCCCGGCATGTCGCAGCCGCCCCACTGCCCCCACCGCCCGTCAGTGTCACCGTCACGGCCGCCTCCAGATTCGCCCCGGCGGAATCCAGCACCACCGAGGTCACCTTCCCGCCGGCCACGACGGCATGCGCCATCGGCCACTGCTTTCCACCATTCGAACCGCCGCCGCCGAACACCACCGTTGGCGCCGACGTATAGCCGCTGCCTCCGCTGGTGACCGTGACCGACCGTGCCGTGCCCAGGGCCGGCGTGTAATAGATCCGCAGGATCAACTGCTCAGCTTCCGAAGGCACAACCGCCGTCGAGGTGAAACTGACATCCCCCTCCGCGGCCACGACCGGACAGGCCCCGTTCGACAGGTCGATCGCATCCGGATTGAGATTATCGTCGGTCAAAGGCGCGACCGCTTCGCGGTACTTCAGGTCCCACGAAAGCTGCTGATTATTGTCCGACCAGGCCGCGCCGCACCACGCCCGCAGCTTGAACGACGGATATTTCCCCTTCAGCTCATGCAGCCGGTCCCCGGTGATCGACTGCGCCACCAACAGGCTGTTCGCTCCGCCCGTATCCTTGTTGCGCTTGATCCGGACAGCATAGCGCCCACGCTTGCCGGCGATCCGGCTGACCGTGGCATTGCCTCCGGTCCGCACGGCATACCACCCGTTCGCCCATTCCGTCCCGGTCGCGGTCACGGCCAAACTCCCGGCCGGCCACTGCAGGAACTCGCCGTTCAGCAAGATCGGCGGCCCGCTATACGGTTCGTACAGCGACGGATAGCGGTTGCCATACCCCGTCCCGACATTGTCGGCCATTCGCACCGCCGGCCCGTCATAGTCGATCTCGCCGAAGTAACAGTTGACCGGGGCGATCGGAGCGATCGCCCCGACGAAGGCCCGCCGGAAGATCCAGTCGGTATCCCCGTCATTCCAGAGCGCCTCGACCAGATCGCCATCGGCCGGCGCCACGAAACCGCGCGTCACCGGATCGACCTCGCCGAAATAGTCCGGGGTCGGTCCCTTGGCGCGGAAGATCCAGTACACATTGACCGACACGCCCTCGACCACGGTCGTCGTGCCGCTCCACGCGATGGCATAGGACTTTCCGCAGTCCCCGCCCGGCACAAAACTGGCATAGCGCCATTCCCGGTCGATCCGCCCGCCGCCGGTAATATCCTGGCGGCTGATGATCTTCCCGAAGCTCGAATGCTGGGCATAGTTGCCGGCCGACGATCCCATCGATCCTGCCACGCCGCCATACCGCGCCACCGACGAACCCCAGTGACCGTTATAATACGAGGTGACCAGGTCGACCCGCGACCCCCGCCCGGACATGTGCACCCCGCCCAGATGGCACTCGACGGCCTCGGCGTGGCGCACATGCATCCGGTCCCCGGTCAGCGAACAGGCCGCATCCCCCGTGCGGTGGGCGTACAGGTAGTCGCACGTCCATTCCCGGCACGAATAGGTCACCCCCAGGGCCTCTTCGCCCAGTGTGTAGAAGGTGGTCTCCAGGTCGGCCATCCGCCCCAGCGCCCTGCCCGTCACATAGCTCCCCGGCGACACCACCGCCGGGTGCGCCACCACCACCTGGGTCTCGGTCATCGCCACGATCTCGAACTCGCCGTTGAAAGCGTCGGCAACCGTCGACTCGACGTGCGAGATCCGCACGCGCTTACCCAAGGCCAAAGCCGGAATCCCCGTCTGTGCCACGATCGGATTGCGCGTCACCGTAAAGGTCGTGCGCCCGCCATTATCCGCCGACCACACCGCCCCGGTAACCCGGTTCAACGCCGTCTTGTGCGAGATTTCACGCTGCGACCACAGGAACGGATGGCTGTCGGCGGTAAAGCGCGTCTCATCGACCCATTTGCGCACCCACAGCACGTGCACCTTGCTGGCGCCCAGGTCGCCATAGATGCCGAAACCCGCGCTGTTGCGGATGCCGGCGGCGATGGTCAGCTCGGAACCACCCTTGATCGCCAGGACCGGCCCGTTCAGCTCATAGCCCCGCACCGTCGCATTGCCCTGCGTACAGTTGCTCAGCAACAGGCCGGAATTGCCGTTGTAATACCAAAGGTCGATGTCGAACTGGCTGCACCCGGTGAACTGAAAGGCATAGGCCGACGATCCATAGACCTTGCCCTGGTATTTCCATGATCCGGGCCCATAAACCTCGCCGCCGACAATACTGAAATTGCGCAGGTTGCTGCCAGCGATCGCCACCGATCCACCATTGAGGTTCGACACCCGCTGATGCGTGAGGATCGACCCGCTCAGGTCCAGATCCACCCCCGACCGCATCTGGATCGGCGTGCTGCCGATGTCGAACAGCCGTCCCTCGCTCGACAGATAGACCCGTTGCCCCAGCCGCATGGCCTGATCGCCGGCAGCATCGATCGCCGCCTGCAGCCACTCCCGCGGGCTCAGCTCCCCCCTGCCCGTATCCGCGACCGACCGGACGACGGGCGGAATGCGGTCGGCGACGCTTCGCCGTTCCGCCCCTTCAAAGGCCGAGAAGAGCGGCGATCCCGACCGCCCGCGCGCCCCGCCAACCAGGACGATATTGCGCGGCGCCGTCATGGCCGCACCCGCAGAACACCGGAGCCGATCTCGCTGGCACCGTCGTCGCCGTCATAGACCGCCGTCAGCCGCCAGTCGAACACAGTGAACTCCAATCCCTCTTTCAGGACAAACTGCGCCAAGTCTTCCGCCGACAACCGCACATCGACCTCCCCGGCGGCGGCATCGATGATGGTCAATCCGCTCTCCCCCTCTGCATCGTTCTCCACCACCGCCACCGGCCCGCACGCAAAGCGGAAACCGGTATAGTCATTGAGGTCGACGGGCTCGAACGCCCCGTTCTCGACATGCGCCATCAGGGTCAGCCCCGCGGCAAAAAAGGTCCCGGCCGTGGCCATCAAAGGCACGGGGGCATAGGTAACGGGCATGGCTCTGTCCTATGGAATTGTGATGAATGCCGGCGACGTCGGAACCGGGACGGACGTAAATCCGGCCGCGTTTTCTGCTCGTACCCACAGATAATAGGTCCCGGCCGCCAGTCCGCTTTCGACGTGGCTGGTCGCCGTGATCAATCCGCTGATATCGGTCGGGCTCGTAAAGCTACTGCCGCTGGTCGTGAACACCCGATAACCTGTAACCGCAGGCCACCCCGTCGCCGTCCACGTCACGGTCAGGTCCGGCGCGCTGTAGGTCCGCCCCGGCGCCACGGGCCCGAACGCCTCCGCCCCGATGTCCGGAACGAAGGCGCCGCTGCCGGGACCGCCCGATGATCCCCATTCGGTCGTCGCCGGCCCGCCATACCCGCCACCGAAAACGGCGCGGCATTGCAGGATGACCGCCTCCGATGGCATGGGACCGGTCACGATATCCGCATGACCGCTGTCGCTTGTCGACCCGGCATAAACCGGCCCGCTCCAGGTCGCACCACCGTCCGTGGAATACTGGTATTGATAGGCGACATCGGACCGGTAGGCGTTACTCAAATGCAGGGTGTACCGTGCCTGATAAACGCCCGGACTGATCTGGACATAGTCCAGCAGCTCGTAATCGTTGATATTAGGCACCCCGACCGTATTGGTTCCCGTACCGCCACTGGCCGCCGTGTCGATCTCGATATACTCGTCGTCCTCGAACGCGAAGGCATCTTCCGTCATCTCGACGAAGGTCATGCGAACCTTCCCCGAGATCAAGTCGACAATCTCCACCCGGGTCGGCATGACGACGATGCCGTCCAAAGCCGCACAATCGGAAATCTTCAGCTTGACCAGCATCTCCCCCATACATCGGATCAGCGACAGCCCGCCGACCACGTAACCGCGCAGGCGGGCATTGACCTTGGCGTCATGGATCTTGGCGATGCGCTGGGCCTGCCAGTGATTTTGCACCCACGGCAGATCCAGCCGGCCGGCGCGAACCTCTCCGGCCTCGCTGATCAGGGCTTCGTTTCGCCACCGACCAGCATCGCCCTCCTTATAAGCCTCCGCCGCATGGGTGTAGACGATATCGAACGCGTTGCTGTCGGCTTCGGCATCGACCCCGCGCTCGAAGTAATAGCCATCGATAATGTCCAGCGTATCGTCGATTTCGACCAGATCCTCCGGATTCAACCACTTGCCGGCATAGACGATCAATCCGCCGCGCCCGTCCTCGGCCAGATAGCCGGAACACGCCTTCAACATATTATCGACCACCACCGACGGCGCATTGCTGACGTAATAGACGCCCCCCAGCGCATATCGCGCCTGGCTGGACAGATCCGGCAGCATCACGCTTTCGTCGCAGACATTCGCCGCCGTCGACCAGAACCGCAGATTGGGATTGATGACCCGTTCGAAATTCTTGCCGACGTCCTGGACCAGATAGTGCGCCAGGCAAACTATAGGGTTGTCGCTCCATTCCCAGCTATCGGCGTCGTCGATGCGATGATCGCCCACCCCGCCGTCGCGCGTGTCGTCGCGGCGCCAGTCATAGACCTTCCGCGCCTTCATCTCGACCGAAGGCGCCGGAAGCCCCTGCGGATAGTCGATCGAAAACTTGTCGAGCGGCGGATTCTGGCAGATCAGCAACAGGCTGGCGATCCCGTCGCCGCGCGCCGTCGCCGGCCACAAGGACGGCAGCGCCGCCGTGGCCTGGCTGTAGCTGGTCTCCGTGGCCAGCCCCAGACGCGTATAGATGCGAACACGGTCGTCATTCACGCCGAAGGTCTTGTCGTCCGGCGATATGACAAAGTTCGACCCATTCAGCGTGACCACAAAGTCATTGAGATAATAGGCCTCGATGCTCTCGATCTCACCGTCGTGCAGCGCGATGACGTCGTAACTGTCGGTGTCCTTGGCCGCATACAGCATGTACGACCCCGAGATGCGCACCCGGCCGAAGGCCCGCATACGCTCAGGGATAGGTTGTTTGGTCGTCTGGTAGGCCGCCTCACCGGCCGGAATATCCTTGCGGCCCACCGAACTGAGCGCCGTCGAAACCGTATAGGCCGTTGCGACATAGACGGCCGCATAGACGGCGGCATAGGCCGCGGTGCCGGCCGTAAACCCCAGAGCCTGGGTGACCCAGGCGGCAAACGCTGAAATCGGATCTCCCATCAGACCGTCCACGCCTTCAGGCATTTGGCCGGGCAGATCAGAACGCCACGCCGCCCCTGCAGCGCCCAGCGTTTGCCCGTGCAGATCGCCATCATCGGCTCCAGCAAGCCGGCTGCCGACACGACGCCGACGTCACCGCGCCGGGGCTGATCCGTGACCCTAAGCGACGTCAGCCCGTGCTCACACAGGGCCACAAGCCCGCCGAAATGGCGCAGCAACGCCTCCGCCCCGCCCTCGTCATAGACGCCGAAGGGTTCCGAAAGGTCGGGGTGGCCGTTCTCGACCAGCCACGCCGCAATGGTCTTGGCGCAATCGCTCAGACCGTAGGCGAAGCGGGTCGCCGACAACCGCGAAAGAAAATCGTCTAAACTGGCCATGGCTTTGTCGTCTCGTTGGCGTAACCGCGCACATTTCTGCAAAAATCGTCGTCCGACGATCGGGTTTTCTGGTCGCTGTCGGTGTAATAGGCGGGGTTGCCCTGCCGGCGCCGGACGAACTGCGATCCGATGCTGATGCTGATCGACGTCCTGGGCCCCATGTCACTGTCGGACTGCTCCTTGGACACCGAACACTTGTCGATCGTTCCCGTCCACAGCCAGAAAGGCGTTCCGACAGGCTGCAAATCGACCGGATCGAGGACCAGGAAACCGATGGAGGCACCGGCATAGCGAAGGTCGGACGAGTCGGTTTCCAACCCGGCCGCCAGATCAGCCCCCTGCACGCCATAGGCCGACATCCCCAGATCCACCCGCGAAGCCTGGCCGTTGATCAGGCTGGTCAGCGACGGAAGCCCGGTAACCTCGCCGATACCCAGATAGGTCCCGCCGGTCACATCGACGGCATCCCCCGCCAGCGCAAATGTCCCGAACGAAGCCGCGGCGCGGACGGGTGTGGGCGTATCGATATAGAGGATCGGCACGATGCTGACCGTCTCGGCCCGCAGCAATGCCAGTTGGTCATCACCGATAATCACGGCCGCGCCTCCACGAACGTCACCTGCAAACGGCCCGTCGCTTTCGACAGCCCGTCATAGTCGATCTGAAACGACCCCGGTTCGGCATGGACGTGCAGGAAGCAGTAGGACATGTACGCGGTCGCGCCTTCGGCCACGGCGCCCCGAAGCGGCGGCCGTATCTCGAAGGTTTGGTCAGTCCCCGACGTAGCTCCCTTGACGACCAGTTCGTAGATCCGCCACCGGTCCCCGTGGTGAAGACTGAACTTGCCGGCCCGGATCGTACCGGCGCAGTCCAGAACGATCGTCGTCTGCCGGTTGGCCGCGGCCGAATTGACGGCGAGCGAAATCGCCTGGGTGTAGTCGGCCGGATCGAACGTCACCCGCGCCGGAAAGGCCGAAGTCTCAAACGTCCGCGCGGGATCGCCGCCACCGACCTGCGACCTGGCCTGTCGCAGCGGCAGGATCAGCGACGGCACGCCGGACCCAATCAGGGCCAGCCACGCCTCCGCGGCCAGGACCGACTCCTTGCTCTTCAGCAAAGCATCGATCTGGATGCGCCAGGAACCGCCGGCCGAGGTGTCGACCGTCTGCGACCGGGCGCCATCTATGGCGATACCACCTGATTGCGAATTGCCGATCAGAGTCACCACCGGATCGGGGCAATGAAAAAGGCCGCAAGGCCAGACCAGATCCGCCACCTTATGCCGCCTCGTAGGTATCGCTTCGGCGGACGCTGCCGTAAGCGGTTTGATTGGCAATCTCGACCGCCCGTCCGGCCGCCGCTCGCGCATTACGCGCGCTGACGGCATTGACGTGGACATCGAAATATTTCGATTTATCGACCTCGACGCGCACGATCATCGGCCCACCCGCTGCAGCATTGACGTGCGGCATAATGGTTCCGGACACACGCGGCACAAACAATTCGGGCCGTTTCTCCCCGACCACATAGGCCCGGCCAGCCTCAACGGGCCCGCCCCCAGCACGAAACCCGGCAAAATCCATCAGGTTCGTCATCCAGCCACCGGACGTCCCGCTACCCCCACCCTGGCCGAAAATCCCGCCGCCCCCGAAGATTCCGTCGTGGCCATAACCGGCATCCTGGGCGGCGTTACCCCCGATCAGCATGCCGAGAATTTTCTCGAATCCTGAGGACGCCCATTTGGCGACCATGTTTTGCAGCGTGCTTTTGAAGGCCTCCTCGAACGTCGTCATGCCGGCGACGGCGCGCCCGAAGGCATCGGAAAAGCTGGTGCCAATCTCGAAAGCCATATCCTTGATCGGCGTCGCCAGCCGTGGAATATCCTTCAGCGACTCTTCGAACGGTACGATATTCGGCTGCTTGAGCACGCCAACGTCTTCCTGCCTCGGCGGTCCCAGTGGTCCCTCTTTCGCGTCGATGGCCTTTTTACGCAAATCATCCAGTTGCGCTGCCAAGTGCGCGCTCAGCAATCCCTTCACCTTCGTGCGCAAGGACTCTGGAAGCTGCTCCAATACGGTATAAATGGTCATCACCGGCATGTCGGCCTGCGCAACAACACGGCTACGCGCGACTGGCCTTGCGTTGCGTTTGGTTTTGGGGGGATCGACAGTGGTATCGGTGGTCGGTTTAGACCATTCGCCCATACTCCTGACTTTTGCGATCTTCCCGGCTTCCTCGTTCAGGCGATCGACTTCGGCCTGCGCGTTCTTTTTCTCCTGCTGGAGCTGCGGCAGTGTTTTGCCGGTATTGCGGTCGTAAATGATCCCCCTGAAATTGGCTTCATTCTTCGTCGCATCCGCCAGCCGCTTTTCAGCGACGGACAGAGCGCCCATGTTCTTCATGCCGCGGACTTGCAACTGATCCTGGGTCAGCGTTTCGACTTCAGCAAATTGCGAAACCCAGTTGGCCAGTTGGTTGACCAGATCGCCTATAGCATCCGTCGCGTCCTTGATCGGACCGATATTGGCAATACTCTGAACCAGATTGTCCCACGCTCCGCTCAGACTGCGTGTCAGGTTTTCGCCAGCGGTAAGGCTGTCATTGTAGGCTTTCGCATAGGTTTCGGTGAAAATCCGGAACGCTTCATTGCGTGCATCCGACGCCTTCCCGCTATCGAACAAAGCCTGAATATGCGTCCTCTCGCTATCGGTCAGGAAATGCAGACTATCATCCAGCTTGACGACATCGTCATAGTTGCCGGTGAACGCGTCCGAGACCTGCTGCGATGCCCCCACCAGGTCGATCCCCAGCACCTTTGATAAATGCGTCGCCGCATTGCCGAACTCGCCGATCCTTTCCGGATGAACACCCTCACGAAGAAACACCGATACAGCCTGACGCGCGCTCTCCGCGGATGCGCCCTGGGCGTCAAGGGCCCGCGCCACATCGGTCAAGGCCTCCGCGTTAAAACTTGATCCGTGAGCCAGCGCCGCGATCTGCCCGTTGAAGGTCGTCAGGTCGCGCTCCGTCCGCAGCGCGTTAGCGCCCAATCCGATGATCGCCGTTCCAACGGCGGCAACGATCACGCCTATCGGCCCGAAAGCGGCGCTGACACGAATGCCGGCTGCCGCAAGGGCGTCGAGCAATTTTGGACCATGCTGCAGCGCTGCCATCGCCAAAGATGTACCCGACATCAGGCTTTCCGCCGCACTGGCGCCTTCGCTGATCAGGTCGTTGAAACGTCCCGGTGAACGCGGCGGCCGACCGTTTGCACCACGATTCCCGCCCGCCGCCGGTGGCGTCGCATCGACCTCCTCCGTGCGACTCTGTCGAGTTCGGCGGATGCGTTCCAGTTCCGCGCCCGCGCGTCGTCCGGCACGGTCCGCCTGGGTTCCGAGGGCATCGAACGAAGCACCGACGCGCCGTATATCGGCGGCCATGGCATTCGCCTCGGTCCGAACGCGCGCCCGGGCGCGCTTCAACCCCGCGACCAGACCGTCGTCGTCGATCGTGAACTGATAGTGGGCCTCGCCCAGTCTGATACTCATGTCCAGCCGTGCTTCTGTTTCTCGGCGGCCCACGCTTTATTGTGAGCCGCCAGTTCCTGGGGATCTATCGGATCGTCAATCGGATCGGGCGCTGCGCAGGTGAATTCAAGGAATCCCTCAACCGCGCAGTTCCATTCCTTCAGGCTCAACGCCCAGAACTCGGCCCGCGACATCCGCATCTTGCCGAGGGCGAGGTTCAGCCAGTTGGACCAGAGGTCGCTTTCGCCTTTTCCCCGCCCCCGGCGCCCGCTTTTTTTGGGAAGAGCTGCATCACCAGCGTCTTCACCACCTGAAACGCCGCCTGGAACTCAGCCGACGACACATTGATCGCCGCCGCCGCCTCCCGCTCCAGCCCTCCGTCAACCAGGCACTCAACCAGCAGCCGGTTAAAGGTCTTCACATGGGCATTGAGCACCGCCACGGCGATCTCGTCGACGCCGTTAAAGCCGCTGTCATCCTCCACGGCCGCCAGGCCACGCAGGGTCAGTAGGACGGCGTGCTTGCCGCCGTCGATGGTGACGTAATCGCCACCGCGCGCCTTGATCGTCATGACTACGATACCGCCGTATAGTCGACCGCGCCCGACGACGTGCCGCCGATCGAATAGGTCACTTCACCGTCATGGTTGCCGGCTTCACTGACCTCGGTCAGGAAGAAGGTGCCGGCGAATGTGCCCAGCCCGTTGACGAAAACCTTGTAGCTCTTCAGCGTATTGTAAAGCCGGTAGTTGAACAGCTTCCCCATCACCGCCTTTTCCGATGCGTGATAATCGACGACGCCGCCGGCCTGGAAGGTCGCATTGCGCACACCTTCCCCGCCCAGCAGTTCGGTCCAGCCGGCGCTGTCGGAGTTGGTGACATCGACGGGCGAGCCGTTGATGGTGAAGTTCTTCGACCGGAGCGCCGGCAGGGTTTCCCAGGTCGTGCCCGAGGTGTTGACGGTAATGGTCATCAGGCGACCGGCAGATGCAGTGGTCATGGGGTATCAGCCTCCGAAAATGTGCAAACGATAGGTGGATTGATCGACATAGGCCCGCCCCGACTTGAAACAGTCGGTGTCGCTTCGGCGGGTATTGGGCAGGATGCCAAGGCCGGCATGGCCCCAACAGTTAAGCGCGGCATGAACGGCGTCGCCGGCCGCAGCCACGATGGCGGGACCGGCGTCTTCCGCCCCCCACACCGACAGGGTCAGGGTCATGATCACCCCTTCCGCCGCCGCATCGGTGTGGTTGCCGCGCGTCCGAATACGTTCGGTGACAACGTACGGAGTCTGCGGCTCATCAGCATCGGACGGCGCCTCCAGCAGATAGATCCGGTTCCCGACCAGGCCGCTCAAACCGGAGTCGGCCAGTAGCGCGGCCTGAACAGCGCCGACAATGGCTACGCGATCGACCATCACCGTCCTCCTTTATGTGATGCCGTGCGCAATATCTCGCCGGCCTGATCCCTGACCGCATCGGCCGCCAGATCGCCGCCACGAACCACCACGACCGAAACCTCGTCGTCGGAGCCGGCGACCTCCAGCCGCGCCCACGGCATCCGGTCTTCGATCTCCGCGACAGCCGCTTCAGCCGCGGCTTCCAACGCGCGCCGGATACGGATCGTCTCCTGCCGCACAAACCCTTGCGACAGGTCGGTCCAGGTCATCTTCACGCCCATCACTTCACATCCGCAAAGCTCAGCCGGATCCACGACCGTCCGGCCGGATCCACGCTCGAAATTTTATAGGTCCGCGACGCCGCCTCCCCGGCGACCCGCGATACGACTTCCAGTCTCTGCCCGGCCTGGATCACCGCCGTTTCGCTGTCGTAGCGCACCGTCGCCACACCGCGATTGCCGCCGTCTTCGCGCCCCGACCTTGCATCTGGCGCCGCAGCCCAGGCGACATGCGCCGACCGGGTGACAAAGGGCGCCCAGCTTTCCCGGCGCCCGCCCATGGCGTCGGCGTCGAAGACCGCCTGCAGGACGACCACCGTCTCGGTCAGGTCACGCAACCCGACCATCACAGCACCATCCGGCGAAACCCGGAAACCAGCTTATTGTAGCCCAGCCGGATTTCCTCCAGTGACGCTTGCTCATAGGCCTGCCGGTTCTCGAACCAGTGCGCGGCCAGCATCTTGATCGCCCGGATCAGCCGCGCCGGGATCAGGTCCGGCTCGGCATAACCGCAACGGAAATCGATCCGGACGGCGGACAGGTCCAGCCCGGCGGGGGCATAAACGGCCTTGCCGTGCGGCCCGCGCGTCAGCCAGTTTCCGGCATCGACCTCGACACCGGCCAGTTCCACGCCGGTTATGGCCAGCACCGGCCCGCGCTCGACGACGATCTGATCGTAAAGCCCGTCGCCGATCCGCACGGTTGTCCCGCATCCGACATTCATCCAGGCCCGCCAATGGGTCTCGACCAGCGACAGCCCGCAATCGGCCTCGACGGTATCGCGCGCGGCTGCAATCAATTCTGCAAGCAGCACATCATGATCGGCGCTTTCGATGCGCAGATAGGCGCGCAAGGTCGCAACCGAAACCGGCTCACTTGCCGGCGGCATAGTCAATTCAAGCATGAAGGCTCGCACAAACGATGGGAGAAAGCTGGAACAGAATCCCCTCTCCCCGTTCTTCACGGGGAGAGGTTAGGGTGAGGGGTTGCGTCAGAAGACGCAAACACTGTCAGAACAGATAAACCCTAGTTCCTCGCCGCCGGCGCCAGTTCCAGATGCCCCTTCAGCCACACCGCCGCCAGAGGCGCGGTGGTACTGTTATTTGCCACGGCCAGCTTGGCGCGGATATATCGCTTGCTGCCTTTGTAGCCGATCCAGAAGGTCTGGGTGTCCTTGCTGAAATCGAACGAAGCCTGGGCGGCGGTTCCGATCAGATCGGCAGCGGCCACAGCGGTTTCATTGCCGCTCATGGTCGAATTGTCCGACTCCCACACCGTCAGGGTAAAGGTGGCATCCGCATCGGCCAGCACGCCGGTGGCGATCACCAGGGACGCTGAACCGCAGCCTTGCAAATCCAGGGTGGTGAAAACCTGTTCGCTGTTGTCAGAAACAACCGCCGGCGCCAAGGCCACCACGGGCTGCAGTTTGGAAATATGATCGAGCATCATGATCGATGTCCTTTTCAGATAGGGGTTTCGCTTAGGCCGTACCGAACTTCAGATACTTGACCTTCTCGGTGCGATGCAGCCCGCCGCCGACGCGCTTGGTCGTGTAGAACTCGACATAGGGCTTGGCGGTATAGGGATCGCGCAACAGGGTCGTGCCGCGGCGGTCGTAAACGTGGTAGGCGCTGAAATCGCCGAACGCGATGGCGAAGGCATTGGCGGCGACCGACGGCGCCAGGTCGTTCAGCGTGACGCCATAGCCCAGGATGGTCGACGCCACCCCGGCCTGCAGCGACGGCTGGTAGATGTAATTGCCGTTGCTGTCCTTGACCTTGACCAGTTTCGACTGGGTGATCCGATCCATCATGAAGCCGGCGCGCGGCAGATAGGCCGGGTGCAGCAGCGCCACCAGATCGATCAGGTTATCATACGGATCGAGGCCGAAATCGCCCGACACACCCGTCACCTGATAGCCGACCTTGCCGTCAACGACCTCCGTCTTGCCGGTCTGCGCCGCCCCGGTATAGGTGAACAGCCCCTTCGGCTTGCCGATGCCGTTGCCGTTGGTGTGGGCGTCCAGTTCGTATTCGTTGAACAGCTCATTGACCTCACCGACCAGCCATGCCTCGATCTGGATGGCGTCTTCCAGGATGGTCTGGGTCGCCCGCGGCGCCGCATACAGTTCGTGCGCCACGATATCGGTGGTGCCCAGCTGCGGCGTGCCCGTCTCGCTGCGCGTCGCGGCTTCCGACACCCAGCCGGCCGCGCCCTTGCTGGTCTGGCGGACCAGCCGGATGGCCGGCGCCGTACCGCTGCGCACCGTGGCCACCGACCGGATCGGGTTCATCTCGCGGGCCAGGCCGGCGATCGCCGTATCCAGTTCCGGCGTCACCAGAAAACCGCCGGCCGCATCCGTGCCCTCATTGGCGGCGCGATACTGGGTCGGCACATTTTCCTTGCCCTGGCCACGCACCAGGTAGTCGGCCAAGGCTACCTGATGCTCGCTGCGCCGTTCATCGCCGCCCTGCGACAGATCTCGACGCGCCAGTCGCGTCTCGATGTTGGTCAAGGCGGCCTCGACCGCCGCGACCTTGCGCGCCTCGTTCAGCGCGTCATCGGCCTTACGCGTCAGTTCGGCAAACTCGGCGCGCATGCGCTTCTGCGCTTCCAGGTGAACACCATCGCGCGTCTGCGCCTCGGTGCGAATGGCCTCGACGATGTCGAGGATCTTGTCATGGCTGTCTTGCGACATGGGATAACCTCATAAGAAACAGTTGATCTTGCAGGCCTTTTACAAGTCCTGTCGGATCCGCTCCCTCCCGGAGGTCGGCCTCCTTGAACCCGCTTGACGTAATCGCGCGGGCGGCATTGCCGCTGAACCCGATCCGCTTCAGCAGGTGTTCGAAATCGCGCTTGGTCCGCGGCAGTTGGAACCCCGCCTCGGCCCTCAGGCTTTCGATGACGGCGCCAGGCACCGAATTGGCGGTGACCAGGCTGATCTCGCGCAAACTCACCTCGGTAAAGGTGACGGAACCATCGGTCTCGACCCGCCAGGCGACGGGCACGAAGCCGATCGACATGCCCAGCACGACCTTCATGCGAAACAGTCCGCCGACCCATTCGCGCTCGGTCGAGACGATCTCACCGACCGCCCGCAAACCCTCCAGCCCCTCCGCCAGATCCAGCCAACCGCCCACCGGCCGGTTGTCGGCGTGGTTGACGTACATGGGCAGAGTCCGCCCGCGGCTTTTCCAGGCGGCGATGCTTTTCAGGAAACACCCTGGCGCAAACCGGGTGTCATGACTGTCGAGCGTGTCGAACGGGCAGGCAAAGCCATCCACCCGCCCGGCCACCTCCGCCTCGACCTCACTGGCGACAAAGCGGTATTCCACCACTCCCGCACTCGGCACATGTTTCATGAAGAATAACCCGAAACTTAAAGACAGATATTTCAATATCTTATCCCTCCCCGTTATACGGGGAGGTGGATCATTTGCGGTTAGCAAATGAGACGGTGGGGGATTTGGCCCGCTGTAACCTTCGACACATCAGTTCAAGCTGACTGATCTTTCTCTCCCACCGCCACCAAGGCCGCCCTGGCCAGCGCTCCACACCTGGCCCGCGACACAGCCGCAGCCGGCGCCTCGCGCCACATCTCCCGCGTGCCGTCCAAAATCGACCGCGCCGCCGTCAAGGCCCGCGCCTGCCCATCTTCGACCTGAGCTTCCAGCTCGATCACCGTAGCCAGCTTGACGACCAGATCGGCCAAACCATCGGCCGCATCCTCGCCCAGCCGCACCACCGCCGCTTCCAAAATCCCGGCCAACCTTCCGGCCAAACGCCGTTCCGGCCCGCGCCGCATCCGCACATCCGTCATTGCGCCCCTCCAACCTTCATACCCAGCGGCACCTCACCGCCGGCAACCAGCACCACATCGCCCTCACCGCCAACCGGCCCGAACCCGACCAGTTGCCGCTTTTCATTGATGCTTAAACCCACACCTCTGGCCGCACGCTCCCAACGCACAGCCTCATCCGCTGCACTGGCCGCATCCGCGCTGTAATCGAACCGAATCTCAACCCCGGGCGCCACCGGCTGCAGCCACGCGGTCAACTCCCCGGCGATAAACTCGCACAACGGCCGCACCGTATCGCGGGCAAATCCCACCCGCGCCTCGGCCTGGTTATTGAAGGTCGAATCTCCGGCAATCCCCAGCAGCACCGGCGGCACGCCCAAGCCGAAACAGATCTCCCGCGCCGTCGCGTTCCTCAGCTCCATCGCCTGCATGTCCGACGACGACGCCCCCAACTCCTGATACGACAAGGTCCCGGCCAGGAAGGTCGGCAACCTTCGCGTCGCGTCATCCTTCATCTGCTGGCTCAACCTGACCCGCTCCTCGCGGATCTGGTCGGGCTCCAGGGTCGTATCCTTGTCGACCACCACCACAGCCGGCCTGCGCCCCTGGTGCTCGAACTGCCCCTTGGCATAGCCGCGAACCGCATTGTTTTCCTCGATCGACCGCCCGGCCATCTCGACCGGAGACGCCGCCCTGTCGCGCAGATTGGGCCGCTGGCGGATAATCCGCCGCACCTCGCACCACCCGTCGGGCTCGATGGGAAACACCACCGGTCCACCCGTCTCGCGCCGGAACTCATACCCGTTCAACACACCTTGCCGATCACGCCGCGGCTCAAATCCCTTGCGGCCATGGACATACAGCTCACTCAGCCCCGCCGTCACCCGCACCCCGCGCAGATAGGCCTGGCCGTAGGTCGCCATCAACACCGCCAGGGCATATTTGACCTGCCCAGCACTGTCCTCGCCATTGGCCCGCCGGTTCAGCACGTCCACCAGCGGATGATCCTCCACCCGCTTCCCGTCGCGCCACACCTCGATCGGCAGCTGCGCCACCGCCTGGCCGATCATGTCGGCGCACCGCGCCGCCACCGGATTGCCATAGGCCACCTCATAGGCGTCCTGCGTTCCGCTCAACCAATCGACCCAACTGGTCTGAGGGTTATCCAGCCGCGCCACATAGTCCCGCGCGACGCTTCGCCCAAAAAACTTACCTGCCCATCCATCCCAGAACGCCATCAGTACACTCCGAACCCGACCTGACGCCGGCTCAGCTCGGTCAGCGCCCACACCAGCGCATCCAGCCGATCCGGAGACTGGCCCTTCACGGCATATCCATTCGGTGTCATCTGCAATAACTGCCCTTCCAGCGCCGGAAACGGGCGCTTGTGATAGACCTTGTGCTGCTCATAAAGCGCGGCGATCGGCTCGGCCCGCACCTGCTTGCCGCGGCTGGCCGTGACCTCGCGGATTCGGCAATGGACTCCGTTGACCCGCAGATTGCTGGTCACCAGGTCGCCGCCGAAATTCTTCTCGACCACGACGCAGTCGGCCGCATAGGCATCGACCGCGCGCAGCACTTCCGTCGCCCAGCCCTCCGGCGACCTGGCCGCCACCGACCGGTCGTCCAGCACGATATAACCATCGGCGCCATACCGTCCGGCGACCACGATCCCGACCTCGTCGCCACCGCCGCCGGCCGGATCTACGCCCACGACGACCCGGCCGACGGCCTCCATGACCTTGTCTCGGCCCTGCACCCAGGCCCGGTCCAGCAACTCGCGCGTCCACAGAGCATTCTGGGCCGACGGCATATAGGCGCCATCCCAGATCCACGCCGCCCGCAACGGATCCTTCTTGCGATCCAGCGCCATCTGCTCGCGCAGCGCCGGCGGAAAATGCGGATTGCTGTCCCAGTTGACCCGCCGGCACACCGCCCCCTGCGGCGACACATCGCCACGAAAGAACCGGTCGACCGGATCGGTCGGCAGCATCGGGTTCCACAGGCACCACAGCTCGGACTGCGGGGTCCGCAAAACGGTAGGTATCAGCACATCCAGCGACCTTTGCCGCCCTTCACTGGCCTCTTCCCAGATGGTCAGGGTCGCACCTTCCAGCGACTTGATGCCTTCGGGTTTATTGCCGCGCCACAGCCCAAGGAACAGGATCTCCGCCCCATTCCGCACATTATAGAACCGACCGTTGGCCTGCCGGAACTCCCTTTCCAGCCCGTAAAATTCGAGCCGCTTCCGCACCAGGGTAAAGGCGCTATCGGCCAGGCTGCCCTGTATCTCACGAACAAACACCACCCGTGCGCCGGGCGTATTCACACTGTGATAGATAGCGGCATTGGCAAATTCCCAGGATTTGCCCGCGCCTCTGCCCCCATGCACCGCCCGGAATCGATAGCTCCCCAGCTCTTTTTCCGTCAGAAACTCAAAAGCCGGTATCGTTTCAAAGAACATTCTTCCTTCTCCTCTCCACGAAGTGGGGAGGTCGGGTGAGCAAGAGCGCATTGCGCTCGCCGCGCAAGGAAGCGGTGGAGGGGTATTTTCCGCAGATCCAAACGCCAAAAAAGCCAACAAAAAAGCCCACCAACCGGCGGGCCCATACATCACTCACAATCCTTGACGATGACGTCTGGCTCATCTGACTCGCTCCCCTCGTCAACCACGGAAGTATCATAATCGCCCTCCCCCAAGGGCGGCGCTTCACCCGTAGTCACATAATAAATCACCGGCGGCTCGATCTTCCCCTTGCCCTTGCCTTCAGCCTGACGGCCGGCATGCTCCATCAACAGCTTGGCGGCAGCCACCCGTGACGCCTCACTCTTTCCGCCGGCGACGATCTCGGCGAGATACCGGACGGCGATGGCCAGATAGTCCGGCGGCTTATAATCATCCCGGATATCCAGAGCCCTGCCCTTTCCACCGGCCGGCGGCGTAATCACGTCCTCCAGCCTCAAAATTCTCTGAAGCCGTCTGCGGCTTGTCATCATCGGCTTATCTCCAATGAAAAAGCCCGCCGGTTTCCACCTGCGGGCTCATTCATCCGTCGCAATTTCTGACGATGAGAACTGGCTCATCTGACTCGCCGTCACCGTCAAGCCGTTGTTCAAACCTCAACGCGAGCCATCATTCGGAAAAAACCCAACACGTACGCGTTGTAAATGGGCTCTCCCAGGCGATCGAACCAGTGATCGGAACTCCACGGCATCGGCGGATGATTCAGGGCCTGACGGGCGACCGCGTCGATATCGGGAAATGCCGTTAGACAACCATCGAGAATGGCTTTTTTCTGATCCGGAGCGGCAACCACCACATCATTACTAATCCAGGAATCATAAAGTATAGCCAACAATGCTACCGCTGATCCCGAACGCAAAAGATTCGTGTCCACACGTCCTTCGTATTCAGCCTCCTCAGCGGTGAGATACTTAAGAACCGGAAAACGAATAAAATCGGATGCTCCAAAGCTAAAGCCGTTATATCTCCAGACCATAAAGCAATACATCATCAGTATATCTTTAACGGCGTCGTAGGCCTCGTTAATATTTTCGTCCGTAATCAGATGCATGATTTTTTGATACTACACAGATCCCGTAGATGGAAGATGATATTGTCCGAAAGTATAGGTAGGAAAATTGTGATTTTTAGTTGATCACGTCCATCGCCGCGGCCATCATCCCGTCGCCGTGGACATGCACCCGTAACCCGGGCACCAGCTCCATATACCCCAACCCGGCCTGCACCTCCGCCGCCCAGGTCGCCGTCGTCCGGAACACCCGCGCCCCAACCTGAACCTCGATATCACCCGACCTATCATGGCCCTGCGCCACCGCATGATCACGGCCATCCACCCCATAACAGCAGTCCCAGCCGTAGATATGCGCCTCGCGGAAGCCCAGACTGTACATCAATCCCAGCACCGTCCCCGTCACACTTAATCCCGGCGCGACCACCGCACTGCCATCGGGCAAGGCCACCGCCCCACCGTCAGCCACATGCCACAGATACACATCAAACCCGACCAACCGCTCGAACACCTGCGGATGGCACTTGCTGGCCAACATATGCCGCGTTCGCCCCATCGGCTTCGCGACATGATCGGCGACACAGGCCCGCGCATCTACGGCCGCCCACAGATCCGGCCCGTCTGCAAACAGCCTGTACGCCCCATTCAACGCCAGGGACGGCGACATCAAAGGCGCCTGCAAAACCGACGGGCCATTGGCATAGATATGCACCGGCCGTCCGGCCTTCAGCCCGCAAGGCACCGGCGGCAACCCGCGCGCCAACGCCGACGCCACATGCGCCTGCAACATATCATCCCCAAAGCCGGTATCGGCCTGCAAAACCACCTGGGTCCCGGCCACATCCCCGCCGGCCGTGGCCCGCCATCGTCCCGGCGCTTCGACGACATATTCCAGCATGATACCTCAAGCCCCCGGGGGCTGCGGGGCAATTATTCAAATGTAAAAGTTGTCTTCTTCTCCCGCCCCGTTCTTCACGGGGAGGGGGGACCGCGAAGCGGTGGGAGGGGCTTTACCGTCAGTGGAAATACCACCTTTATTGGCAGATTTCCCGCGGAACACCGCCACCCCAGTCACAATCCGTGACCATGACAAACAGGCTCATCTGATTCAGCCCGGCCGTCAACCCATCACCACACAATATGATCCAGCACATCGGCCACCAGAACCCCAGCCACCAGCACACTATTCCCACTGCCCAGATCGATGACCACATCCGCGCCAACCTGGCTGACGATAGCGTCATTCTCGACCCCGCCGCTATAGGCGCTGACGTCCACGCCATCCCCATCCACCGCTGAGAAATCAACGATCCGATCACCGCCGTTCCCCACCGCAAAAAGGAAAACATCCGCCCCACCGCCACCCGTCAAGGTGTCATTCCCCCCACCACCATTCAAGCGGTTCGCCCCCGCATTGCCGGCGATGGTATTGTCCACCGCATTGCCGGTCGCATCGAAATCGCCCGCCCCCTGCAAATACAGCGCCTCGACAAATCCTTCCGCCAGGACATAGCTCACCGACGACAAGACCGTATCGAACCCATGCGCCACCTCCTCCACCACCTGATCAGCGGCCGTATCGACGATAAACACGTCATTGCCGTCCCCACCGCTCAGGGTGTCGGCGCCGGCGCCACCGTCCAGGGCGTTGGCGCCACTGTTGCCGGCGATGTCGTCGTCCCGTTCACTGCCGGTCGCGGACAGATCCGCGGTCCCGCCCAGCCTCCAGTGCTCGATCGTCACCGCATTCACAACCAGGTTGAAAAGGGTGACCACCGTGTCGGCCCCCTCACCGTCAAGCTCCACCACCGCATCGTCCGCGCTCTGGACGACATAGGTGTCATCCCCCAGCCCGCCGGTCAGTACATTGGGCCCGCCGTTTCCGGTCAGCACATTGTTGAGCCCATTGCCCGTGCCGCTGAGCGCCGCGCTGCCGCCCAGGCTGAGATTTTCAATATGGTCCCCCAACACCCAGTCGGCCGTCGTAATGACCGTATCGATCCCCTCGCCGTCCGCCTCGATCACCACATCGCTGCCGGCATAGACATAGTAGGTATCGTTGCCCCGGCCGCCGGCCAGGGTATCCAGACCGGCCCCGCCGTTCAGCCCATTATTGCCGCTGTTTCCGGTCAGGCGATTGTCCAGCCGGTTGCCGGTAAGCGTATAATGGCCGCCACCGGTCAGCACCACATCTTCGACCTCATAGCCGGCCGCATAGGTGACGGTGGTATAGACCAGGTCGTGTCCCTGGAAATCCAGCTCGGTCACCACATCCCCGACGGCATTGATGTAGTAGGTATCGTTGCCAAACCCGCCGGCCAGGGTGTCGTTGCCGCCGGCGCCGTCGATGACATTGTTGCCGCCATTCCCGGTCAGCCGGTTGGCCAGCGAATTGCCGGTCACCGTCGTATCGCCCGTCCCGGTCAGGATCAGGTGCTCGACCGCCCGCCCGAACAACGAATAGCTGACGCTGGCATAGATGGTGTCCGAGCCTTCCCCATGCTTTTCGACGACATTGTCGCCGGCCTCATCGACATAGTAGGTATCGTGCCCCAGCCCGCCGCGCAGGATATCGCCCCCCGCCCCGCCATCCAGGACATCGCGGCCGTCACCACCATCCAGCAGATTGCTGCCGGCGTTACCGGTCAGCACATTGTTCAAGGAATTGCCGGTGGCTGTAGTATTCCCCAGTCCGATCAGCACCAGGTTCTCCACCGCCCGCCCGAACAGCGAATAGCTGACATGGGACTGGATGGTGTCGATGCCCTGGTTGTGGCTTTCGACCACGCTGTCATTGACATGGTCGACATAGTAGGTGTCGTCCCCAAGCCCGCCCTGCAGGATATCGGCCCCGGCCCCGCCATCCAGCACATTGTTGCCCACATTGCCGATCAGCAGGTTGTTCATGCCGTTGCCGGTGGCGTTGATGTGGTCTGCTCCCGTAAGGGTCAGATATTCGATCTGCCGTCCGGCCAGCGAGAAACTGACCGAAGCCCTGACCAGGTCTACGCCCTGGCCGACCCCCTCCAGCACCGTGTCGCTGAGACTGTCGACGACGAAGGTATCGTTGCCGGCTCCGCCGCCCATGATGTCGTCGCCGTTTCCGCCATCGATCCAGTCGTGGCCGTCGCCGCCGAACAGCGTGTCCAGCCCTCCGCCGCCACTGAGGGTATCCTGGCCACCGAGGCCATTGGCGCCATCATTGTCCTCGCCGCCGGTGAACGTATCGTTATCCGGCGTCCCGGTAAAATAAACCATGGCTCGATCCCTTTAGGTTGGTCGCGAAGCTGACTTCTCTTTCCTTCTCCTCCCCATGAGAATGGGGAGGTGGCGAGCAAGTGAGCCCCCTTATGGGGCGAAACGCGTCGAGACGGAGGGGTCCCGAGGGCCGCACCAATTCATTCAAATCTACCAGACAATATGCGCCAGCACATCGGCGCGCACAGCATTCAACACCAAAACATACCCCCCATCCGTCAGGTCGATCCGCACCGCCGTATCGACCTGCATGACACTGCCCTCGCTGACCACGCCGGCAAAATGCCCGGTCAGATGCAGCGTATCATTCTCGGCCGCGCTGAAGTCGTTGACGGTATCCTGCCCGCTGCCGGCAGCAAACAGGAACAGGTCGCTGCCGCCCCCGCCCCACAGCAGATCATTACCCGCCGCCCCTTCGACGACATCGCTGCCGGCTTCACCATACAGCCGGTCCTGACCACCATTGCCGACCAGGGTGTCACTCCCCGCCCCGCCATACAGCTGATCCAGGTCCGACGTCCCCCCGGCCCCGGCATCCAGACGGTTATTCCCGGCATTCCCGCTCAGGATATTCCCGACACCATTGCCCGTCCCGTTCAGGTCCCCCGTCCCCGTCAGGGTCAGGCTTTCGATCGTCGTTCCCTCCAGCGAGTAGCTGATCGGCGCGACAATCAGATCGAAACCATCCGTATCCTCGATAACATCGTCGCCATCGACATAGTAGGTATCGTGCCCGGCGCCCCCGCTCAGCGTATCGGCGCCGCCACCGCCATCAAAAACGTTGTTGTCGGCGAAACCGCGGAGCGTGTTGGCGGCGCTGTTGCCGGTGGCCTTGTTGCCGTTTCCGACGATGCTCAGGATTTCAACATTCTCAGGCAGGGTGAACGACACGCTGGTCGAGATCCGGTCCGTCCCTTCGCCGGCGTTTTCGAAAACCACATCGCCGGCATTTTCGATCCAGTAGCTGTCGTCCCCAACACCGCCGGCGGCATAATCGGCGCCTGCCTCGCCATGCAGCCAATCATCGCCGCCAAGACCAAACAGGGTATCATTCCCGTCGAGGCCCACCAGTTGATTGAAATTTTGGCTGCCGGTAATGACGTTGTCGAGTTCATTACCATAGGCGCCGATCAGGTTTGCGACCATATTCTCCAGGTTCGCCCCCAGATGGTAGTCCTCAACCTTGCTGACGAAGACGGTATCGATCCCCTCCCCGGCCAGTTCGGTCACCTTGTCGTACAGGTAGTTGATGACATAGGTATCATCCCCCAACCCGCCGGTCATGACGTCCAGACCCTGGGCCCCGTCGAGCAGATTGTTACCGGAATTACCGATCAGGATATTGGCCTGGCTGTTACCGATGGCGTCGATATTCGCCGCCCCCGTAAGGATCAGCGTCTCGACCACCCGGCCGACCAGCGAATAGGATGCCGACGCATAGATAAGGTCATTGCCCTCATTGTAGGTTTCGACCACATTGTCACGGCTGGCATCGACGTAATAGGTGTCGTCGCCTGCCCCGCCGGTCATGGTGTCGTTCCCGCCGGCGCCGTCGAAGACATTATTGCCGGCATTGCCTGTCAACCGGTTGGCCAGCGAATTGCCGGTCACCCCGGTGTTGCCGCTGCCGGTCAGGATCAGGTTCTCCACCGCCCGCCCGAACAAGGAATAGGTCACGGTCGAATAGACGGTATCCGTGCCCTGCCAGTGCGCTTCGACGACATTGTCACCGACGTTGTCGACATAATAGGTGTCGTCCCCCAGCCCGCCCTGCAGGACATCGGCCCCGGCCCCGCCGTCCAGCACGTTGTTGCCGCCATTGCCGACCAGCAGGTTGTTGAAACCGTTGCCGGTGGCGTTGATATGCGCCGCCCCAGTGAGGGTCAGATACTCGATCTGCCGTCCGGCCAGCGAAAAACTGACCGAGGCCCGTACCAGGTCTATGCCCTGGTTGGTGCCTTCCAGTACGCTGTCGTCGGAACTGTCGACGACGAAGGTATCATTGCCCATCCCCCCGCCCAGGATATCGGCGCCGGTTCCGCCATCGATCCAGTCATGGCCGTCGCCGCCGAAAATCGTATCCTGGCCGGCGTCACCGCCCAGTACATCGTCTCCGCCCACGCCGGTAACACCGTCATTCGCGACGCCGCCCGTATAGGTGTCATTGTCGGACGTCCCTGTAAAATAAGCCATGACCAAATCCTTAGGTTTTAACTCTAACAGTCTTCTCCTCCCCATTTTGCCTGCGGGCGAGGCTGGGTAGGGGGAGCGCTAAATGATGGCCTGTCCACCAAAGCCTTGGCGAAGGTGGAAGGGGTATCATTCTTACGTATTTCTCTTCTGCTAACGAACGCCTGAGGTCCTCTCACCAGACAATATGCGCCAAGACATTCGCGAGATTGGCGCTGCTGACCTGAATCGAATTTCCACCGCCCAGGTCGATCAGGACATTGGCGCCGGCTTGGGTCACAATCGACGTAAGTACGGCACCACCTGTGTAAGCGTGAATATTAATGCTGTCGTTAGCCGCTTCGGAAAAGTCGGCAATTACATCGACGCCACTACCTGCTTCGAACAGGAAGATATCCGCTCCATCCAGGCCGGTATAAAAGTCGTTTCCAGTGCCACCGTTAAGAACGTTTGAGGCGTTGTTTCCAACCAAAACATTGCCGTCAGCATTACCGGTAGCTGAGACAGCTTGTGCTCCGGTCAGTTGAAGCTGTCGCACCGTGGTCCCTGCTAACGTGTAACTAACCGTCGAAAAAATGACATCGCTTCCCCCTGGGCTATCAATCACCACATCCTCAGCATTTTGAACGTAGTAGCTATCGTTCCCGCCGCCTCCGACAAGTTGATTGATGCCCGAATTGCCGATCAACAGATCATTACCAGAGGTTCCCGTCGCATTGATGTCCGCCGTGCCTGTCAACTGTAATTCTTCCGCCCCGGTTCCTCCCAAGGCATAGCTGACCGTGCTGTAGATGCGGTCCACCCCTTGGCTATCCGTCACCGTATCCCCAGCATTTTGGATGACATAGGTGTCGTTACCCGCTCCACCGTCAAGAACATTGATTCCGTCATTACCCGTCAACGCGTTGTTTCTCGAATTACCAGTCGCGTTGAAGTTCCCCGTCCCAGTCAAAATAACGGACTCAAGCCATGCACCAAGCGTGTAGCTGGACGAAGCTACGACAACATCAGCCCCCGCCCATTCGCCTTCGATAATAACGTCGCCTGAATTGTCGATGAAGTAGACATCTCCTGACGTCCCCCCCGCCATCGTATCAGCTCCGACGCCGCCATCGAGGACGTCACTGCCTTGCCCGCCGTATAGTGAATCTGCGCCCAAACCACCCGTCAAATGATCGCCGTCTCTACCCCCGTCCAGCGTATCCGCCCCATCTCCGCCAGCAAGCGTGTCACTTCCGTCTAATCCATTAATGACATTCGCCCCCGAATTTCCAGTAATTGAGTTGCTCAAAATGGTCCCAGTACCGTAAATATTTGCCGTACCCAGCAGATCGAGGGCTTCAACAAATGTGTTCGGCATGGTTAAACCGATAGCTGTTCGAATTGTGTCGTATCCCTCCCCTGGTAGTTCTCGGACCTGATCACTGAGGTTATCAACGTAATAGATATCGTTTCCTGCCCCTCCAAACATAGAATCGCCCCCTCCAAGGCCGTTCAGGACATTGTTGCCCGTATTGCCTTTGAGGTAATCGTTCGAAGCGCTTCCCGTAATGGATAAATCTGCGCTCCCGCCCAAGCTAAAATACTCCACATTATCCGCACCAACTGTGTAATCGATATACGAGATAACGGTGTCTGCTCCTTCTCCATTGCTTTCCATAACAACATCTTCAGCGTTTTGAACGATATAGACGTCATTTCCCGCGCCACCTGTGAGGATATTTATGCCGGCGTTTCCAGTAAGTATATTACTATAGGCGTTCCCAGTACCATTGACATTCCCTGTTCCCGTCAAGGTCAGATGCTCGATATTGATCCCGAGGCTATAGCTGACCGACGACACGACTAGGTCATTTCCAGCGTTCAACGCCTCCACAACCACATCACCGGCGGAATCGATCACATAGGTATCATCCCCAAGTCCTCCGGCCAGGATATCATTGCCGCTGCCGCCATCCAGCCGGTTGGCCGCGCTGTTGCCCCAAATCTGATTGTTGGCCTCATTACCGGTGCCATCAATGACTCTGGTTCCGATCAGTTCCAGGTCTTCAACGTTCCATCCGGTTAGGCTATAGGTCACAGTCGAGAGAACGCGATCCTGCCCCTCCGCAACTCCCTCGACAATCATGTCTCCGGCAGCATTGACAACGTAGGTGTCGTTGCCCGCTCCACCCGCCATGGTGTCGAGCCCCTTGCCGCCGTCCAGCCGGTTATGGCCGCTATTGCCGGTCAACAGATTGGCGAGAGAATTGCCGATGGCCTGGCTATTGGCGCTGCCGGTCAGGATCAGGGTCTCGACCGCCCGCCCTACCAGCGAATAGCTGATCGTCGAGTAGATGGTGTCGTTACCCTGGTGGTGATCTTCCTCTACGATGTCGCCCGCCGCCTGGACATAAAAGGTATCGTCGCCACCGCCGCCGTACATGATATCATTGCCGGCGGCACCATCAATGACATTGTTCCCGTCGTTTCCGGTGATGATATTGTGCAAACCGTTGCCCGTCGCATTGATATTCGCGCCGCCCGTCAGCACCAGCTTCTCGATCGGCTGACCCGACAGGCTATAGGTTACCGACGACCGGATAGTATCGATCCCCTCATTGCCGAATTCGAACACCCGGTCCGCGCTGTCATCCACAATATAGGTGTCGTCGCCGTCCGCACCACGCAGCGTATCGGCGCCAGCGCCGCCGTCCAGGACATTGCCGCCCGCCGTGCCAAAGAGCCGGTCGCCGAAAGCCGATCCGGTTACATTCTCAACATCCAGGATCAGGTCCGTCCCGGCCCCGCCGGTCGCCTGGGCGGTGGCGATGGCCAGATGCACCTCCACAGCGCCGGCTGCGTTATGATAGCTGATTGTATCATTGCCATTTCCGCCGCGGACCGTATCGTTCCCGGCACCGCCGCTCAGCCAGTCATTTCCGTCCTGGCCTTCCAGAACATCGGCGCCGTTGCCGCCGTCGGCGACATCGTTGCCGTATCCGCCATAGAACCGGTCATCGAACGCACCGCCGTAAAAGCTGTCGTCACCCAACCCGAAATGGACCTCGATGACCTCAAGATTTTGGAGAAGTATCCCTCCCGCAATGTCGGTGCCGGCCGCCGTCGCCGCCAGGCTCATATCGATCCGGTAATTGGCTTCATGGTACCAGCGGTCCAGATCGAGATACAGGCTGTCCACCCCGTCACCGCCATCGATCGTGTCGCTTCCGGCCAAGCTGAAGATAACATCGTCCCCGGCACCGCCGCGCAGGACATCGTTGCCGAAACCGCTTGCGCTTAGGGGATTGATCACGGCGCCGTCCCACAGCACGTCGTCGCCGTCACCGCCGTGCAGGCTGTCGTCCTGGTCGCCGCCGTCCAGCGTGTCGGCGCCGGTGCCTCCGCGCAGGGTATCGTTCCCAGTCCAGCCATCTTGCCGGCTGCCCCCGCTGGCATCCTGCAGCAGGTCGTCGCCGGTTTCACCGGCCAGCACGTCGAATCCGGCGCCCCCCAGCAGGGTGTCGTTGCCCCATCCGCCGGTCACATCGTCGTCGCCATCATTCCCCTGGAGAAAATCATTCCCGCTGCCGCCGGAAAGCGTGTCATTGCCACCGGCTCCGCCCGCCGTATCGTTGTCCAGCCCGCCGGCAAACGTGTCGTCACCCGAAGTCCCCACATAATACATGGCGGTCCCTCACTTCGTTGAATGTAAATTGTCGTTTGAAACGCTACGCGGCACAGAGGCTCACGACTACGGCCGCACATCTGTCGACCCTGTATTGACGCCCCCATCGCCGAAACCTGTCGTTAACTATGAACGCCCGACCGTCATCCTGCAACCCGTCACCTGGCTGCGTGCACGAAAAGGTGACCCGCCTCACGCGCTTTGCAAATTTTTACATCACGACGATATTGCTCGGAGATTTTCGTAAATTTGTTGTGACAGCAGGCTTTGCGGTGAAAAAATGCCTGAGGGTTTACCAGACTTTTACCCCCGGCGCCCATATCGTCGGACATTGAGTAACCTTGGTATGTTGCATGCGTCTCACAGCTTTGATCCTCGAAGACAGCGCCACCCAGGCGACAATTATCCGCCGGATGGTTGAAGCGCGCGGCTGGTCGGCCCTGCACTTCACCGAGGTCAAGGACGCCCTGGAAGCGGTTCAGATCATGGATATCCGGGCGATGTTCCTGGACGTCTATGTCGGCGACCGCAACACGCTCAGACACTTCGATCGTTTCCGCATGCTCGCGCCAGGGGCGGTGATCGCCCTGATGACGGCCGGCTCCAAGGAGACCTCGATCGCCGACACCCTGGCCCAGGCGCGCAAGTACCAGGCCGACTACCTGATGCCCAAGCCCTTTACCGAACCCCAGGTCGGCGATGTCCTGACCCGGGCCGAAAAAGGCGGCCCCCTGCACAGCCGCCACGTGCTGGTCATCGACGACAGCCGCACAGTGTGTCTGTTCGTCAAATCCGCCCTGGAAGCCGAGGGCTACCGCGTCTCGGTGGCCCCGACGATGGAGACGGCCTTCTCGAGTGTCGACATAGCCCACGTCGACCTGGTGCTGTGCGACGTCTTCATGCCGGGCATGGGCGGCCTGAAGGGCATGCGCTCCATCCGCTCGACCTGGCCGAAGGTACGGCTGATCTCGATGTCGGCCGGCATGGAGAACAAGGTATCCAGCCTTGAAGCCCTGAACGCCAGCCGCCGCATCGGCGTCCACGGTCAGATCTGCAAGCCCTTCACGAAGGAGGACCTGCTCGAAGTGGTCGAAGCCGTCCTGGAACCCATTCCCCACATCCCCGACACCCCCGCAAAATCCGTGATGCTGTAACCCTTTCCTTGGCACTGAATCTCGAGCAAGGGCCACATGCGGAAGTTTCGAGCGCCCTCCTCCCTACGAATGCCTGCCGGCGAGGCTGGGGAGGGGGACCCCGAAGGGGTGGAGGGGTATCTTACTGCAAGCGCAACAGATAAAGACTGCCCCTAAGCCAGCACCCTATCCATCTTCCTTGCCAACTGATCCGGCGTAAACGGCTTGGACAACAACTCGACTCCTGGATCCAGTACACCGTCGCGCGTCACTGCGTCATAGGTATACCCGGTCATATACAACACCCGCAGCTCCGGCCGCATCACCTTCGCCGCCTTCGCCAACTCGCTGCCCAACATGCCGGGCATGATAATATCGGTAAACAGCACCTCGATCTCCGGATCATCGGCCAGCAGTCTTAGCGCTGCCGCCCCGCCATCGGCCTCCGCCACCCGGAACCCCAGGTCGATCAAGACCTGGACCGCGATCGCCCGTACCCCGGCCTCGTCCTCAACGACCAGCACCTTGCTGCCGCGCTTCGACGGCCTGGCCTCGGACAGGGCGACCTCGGCACGCGCTTCAACCGGCCCGCCCCGATGTCGCGGCAGGTACAAAATCACCGTCGTTCCCTCGCCTGGCACTGACTCCAGATCCGCATGGCCGCCCGACTGCTTAAGATAGCCGTGGATCTGGCTTAGGCCCAGTCCGGTCCCCTGCCCCACCCCCTTGGTGGTAAAAAACGGCTCGAACGCCCGCGCCAGGACCGCCTCGCTCATGCCGATGCCCGTATCGGTCACGGTCACCACCACATGGTCACCTTCATTCCAGGTCGCGATGATCAACCGCCCGCCGTCGGGCATGGCGTCGCGCGCATTGACCGCCAGGTTCAACAGGGCGTTCTCGAACTGCACCGGATCGATCTTGGTCGTCCACAGCCCTGCCTCCAACCGCAAGTCCACAGCGATCCGCTCGCCCAGCGTCGCATGCAGCAACTCACCCATGCCCGAAACCAGCCCGTTGACATCGACCACCACCGGCTGCAGCGGTTGCTTGCGCGCGAAAGCCAGCAGACGCCTCGTCAGGCTGGCGCCCCGCCGCGCGCCGTCAAAGGCCGCCTCTATGTGATGGCTGATCTGATTCTCGCCGCGCGCAAGCCGTCTCTGCGCCAGATCGAGATTTCCGATGATGATGCCCAGCAGGTTGTTGAAGTCGTGCGATATCCCGCCGACCAGCTGACCGACCGCCTCCATGCGCTCATACTGCGCCACCTTGGCCTCGGCCTCGCGGCGGCTTTCAATTTCTGCGCGCAATTCTGCCGTCCGCTCTTCGACCCGCCGCTCCAGCGACTGCAGAAGCTCCTCACGCGACACTTCCAGTTTTTTAGAAGTCTCAAACGCCCGGGTCACCCCATCGACCAACAGCACCATCAACACCGCCGACAGGGCATAGACTGCCAGCGCCATGCCGCTTGACGTCCACGGAAAGTTGAAGGCGGTTTCGGTAGGAAACAGGAACCGCCACGCCAGCCCGCCGGCCAGGACGGCACACACCGCACCCGGCCACCGCCCCCAGAAGGCGCTCAGCAGGATAACCGGTACAAAGGTAAGGAACGGCACCCCCTGCCATTGGGGCGCAACAGCCATGCGAATCCCAAGGCTGATAAGAGCCAGCCCCGCCGCGGCGCCACAAGCCACCACCGGACGCGCCGCCATCCACGCTCTTACATCCCACAGCCACATACCGGCATGCTAACGCAACCCGGCGCCGATGGGAAGTTGCCCGTTGACAGCCGATGCAAATGGGAGCACCGCTGAATCTGTCCGGGCAGACTGGGCGAACACAGCACTGAGGGAGCCTCTATGCACTACGATTTCATCGCCTTCATCGGGCGTTTCGAACCCTTCCATAATGGCCACATGGCGGTTGTCCGCCGCGCGTTGGAAACCTGCGACCGCCTGATCGTGCTCGTCGGTTCCGCGCAGTCGGCGCGGTCGACGCGCAACCCCTTCTCGGCTGCCGAGCGCGAGGTCATGATCCGCGCCGCCCTGGGTGCCGACTCCGACCGGGTCATCATCCACCACCTGGTCGACCATCTCTACAACGAAGGCGCCTGGCAGGCCGACGTCCAGGAACATGTCGCGGCGGCCATCGTCCAGTCCGGGAAGAGCCCCGCCGATGTCCGCATCGGCCTGATCGGCCACGATAAGGACGAAAGCTCGTGGTACCTACATGCCTTCCCGCAGTGGGACCGGATCGACGTGCCCTTCGCCACCACTCTGTCGGCGACCGAGCTGCGCCGCCACCTGTTCGCGGCCGACGAAGGCGCCCTTCGCCTGGTCCAGGCCAATGTCCCCCAGGCGGTATATGAAACCCTGCTGGCTTTCAGAAAATCCAAGACTTTCAACCTCCTGGCCGACGAACAGCGCCATATCGACAGCTATAAAGCTGCCTGGGACGCCGCCCCCTACCCGCCGACCTTCGTCACGGTCGACGCGGTCATCGTCCATTCCGGCCATGTCCTGCTGGTCAAGCGCGGCGCTCATCCGGGCAAGGGCCTGTGGGCCCTGCCCGGCGGCTTCCTCAACCCCGAAGAATCCCTGCTCCAGGCCGCTATCCGCGAACTGAAGGAAGAGACGCGCATCAAGCTGCCCATTCCCGTCCTGAAAGGCAGCCTGAAAGGCCGTCAGGTCTTCGACGATCCGGACAGGTCGCAGCGCGGCCGCACCATCACCCACGCCTTTTACTTCGAGTTCGCCAGCGGCGACCTGCCAGCGGTGCGCGGTTCGGACGACGCCGCCCGCGCTCGCTGGGTCCCCCTGGCCGAAGCCCGCCGCCTGCGCGAACACCTGTTCGAGGACCATTTCTTCATCCTCGAACACTTCCTGGGAACCGCCTGATTTCCTGCTCAAGGGGATAGACCCCGACGAGCTCAACCACAGAAGGAGCTTCTGTCATGACCAATCCGATCCTCAATACCGACAGCTACAAGGCCAGCCACTACCTGCAATATCCGCAGGGTACGCAACAGGTCTTCTCGTACGTCGAAGCCCGCGGCGGCCCCTATCCCGAGGCCCTGTTCTTCGGCCTTCAGGCCATCCTCAAGGCCGAGTTCGCCAACCCGGTCACGGCTGCTGATATCGACGAAGCCCGCGACCTCCTCCCGGCCCACGGCTTGCCCTTCCACGAAGCCGGCTGGCAGCTATTGCTGGACCGCCACGGCGGCCGCCTGCCGCTCGAGATCCGCGCCCAGCCCGAAGGCACCATCGCCCCCGTCCATGTGCCGATGATGACGGTGGTCAATACCGATCTCGACTTCTTCTGGCTGACCAGCTATGTCGAAACCGCCCTGCTGCGCGTCTGGTACCCGATCACGGTGGCGACCATCAGCCACGGCGTCCGCCGCATCATCCGCGACGCCCTGGTCAAAACCGCCGACGATCCCGACGGCGAACTGCCGTTCAAACTACACGACTTCGGCGCCCGCGGCGTCTCCTCGCACCAATCGGCGGCCCTGGGCGGCCTGGCCCACCTGGTCAATTTCCAGGGCAGCGACACCTTGGCCGCCATTGTCGCCGCACGCAAATTCTACCACGAACCCATGGCCGGCTTCTCGATCCCGGCAGCGGAGCACTCGACGATCACCAGTTGGGAACGCCCAAACGAACAGGCCGCCTACGCCAACATGGTCCAGCAGTTCGGCAAGCCCGAGGGCCTGTATGCCGTGGTTTCGGATTCCTACGACCTGTACCACGCCGTCGACCACATCTGGGGCGAAGCCCTGCGCCAGAAGGTCATCGACAGCGGCGCCACCCTGGTCGTCCGTCCCGACAGCGGCGATCCGGTCGAGGTCGTGTCGAAAACCCTGCACCTGCTGGCCAATCGCTTCGGCACGGACACCAACACCAAGGGATTCCGCGTCCTGAAAAACGTCCGCGTCATCCAGGGCGACGGCGTCAATCCGGTCAGCATCGCCGCCATCCTCGACCGCATCACGGCCGAAGGCTTCAGCGCCTCGAACCTGGCCTTCGGCATGGGCGGCGCCCTGCTGCAGAAGTGCGACCGCGACACCCTGCAGTTCGCCTACAAGGCATCGGCCGCCAGGGTGAACGGCGTCTGGCGCGACGTCTACAAGGACCCCGTCACCGATACCGGCAAGCGCTCGAAACGCGGTCTGCTGGGCCTGACTACGGACCTGAAGACCACCGCCGTCCGCGACAGCGACTGGCAGCCGGTCAACGGCGGCGACAACCTGCTGCAGCCGGTATGGCGCAACGGCGAACTGCTGCGCGACGAGCCCCTGAGCGCCATCCGCGCCCGCGCCGCTTCCGCCTGATCGTGACATCCCCCTGCGTCGATGTTAAACTCGTAGCTCAGGGGGATATCATGACCAATCGCAATACCATCGATCGCCGCACCCTTCTGTTGTCAGCCGGCGCCCTGTCTCTGAGCGCCTCCGCGACAACGGCTGGCGCTGCCCCCACCGCTACCAGACGATGTGGCTAAGCACGTCGGCCCGGGTTGCGTTGAGCACCGTAATGACATCGGTCGCCGTCAGTGTGATGACCACGTCCGCCCCTGCCTGGACAACCATCCCTGCATTGGCAACGCCGCCTGTGTAGGCGTTGAGGTTGACGCGGTCATTTTGTGCCGCGCTGAAATCATCGATCCGGTCGCGCCCGCTGTTCGCGGTGAACAGGAAGGTGTCCGCCCCCAGCCCGCCGATCAGCACGTCACGCGCGCCAAGACCGTTCAGGACATTGTTGCCATCATTGCCGGTCAGGGTGTTGCCCAGGCTGTTGCCCGTCGCGCTCCACCCGGCCGGCCCCATCAAGGTCAGGTTCTCCACCAGGGTTCCGCCCAGCGCATAGCTCACCCAGGAAACCACAAGGTCCTTGCCCTGCCCCGCTGTCTCGATGACCACGTCTCCGGCCGATTGCACATAGTAGGTGTCATCCCCCAAACCGCCGACCAAAGTATCGTTGCCGCCGTCGCCATTGAGCAGGTTATTACCATCATTACCGGTCAATCTGTTGCTGGAACCATTGCCCGTCGCTTCGAGATTACCCGTTCCGGTCAGAACGAGATCCTCGACAAAATCCGACAGCCCGTAGTTGAACCCGGCCAGAAGCAGGTCCGTTCCACCGTTGGCGGCTTCGATGACAACATCCCCGCCATCGACCACGTAGGTGTCGTTGCCATCCATCCCTATCAGCGTATCGGCTCCGGCAGCGCCGTCCAGTCGGTTAGCGCCGGCACCGCCGGTGATCATATTCTTGTGGCCGTTGCCTGTTCCATCGCCCAGCCCAAACCGAAGGTTCTCGAAATTGGCGGCCAGCGTTCCGCCGACGCTGGAGATTACCTCATCGATCCCCTCGCCGCTCGCCTCGATCAGGGTTGCCGTTGAAATGTTAACAATGACGTAGGTGTCGTTACCGGCGCCGCCGACCAGGGTCGAATTTTGCCCCCAAGGATTCTCCAGCCGATCGTTGCCGGCCTCTCCCAGCAAAAGGTCTGTACCGTTGGTGATGAACGTGTCGTTTCCCGTCCCGCCCTCCAGTTTGTTGGTGCCAGCGCCACCTTCCAAAGAGTCGTTGTCAGCCCCCCCAATCAGGGTGTCATTCCCGGCGTCACCGACCAACCGGTCGTTGCCAACGCCCCCAACAATCGTGTCATCTCCGGTATAGCCCACCAGAAGATCGTCTCCCGCATCCCCGCTCAGACCGTCGTTGTCTTCATAACCCCGAAGGACATCGTTACCATCTCCGCCGGAAAGGATATCATTGCCGATACCACCGCTTAACGCGTCCTGACCGGCATTGCCAGTCAACGTGTCGCTGCCTTCCTGACCGTACAAGGAGTCGTCGGCGATCCCGCCAGTCAGCCGGTTACCCAGGCCGTTGCCCCGAATATAGCTGTTTAATGTACCGGTCTGGACCACGTCTTCGATGTAGCTGCCGAAAAGATCGACACCTCCGGCAAAGTAAAGCAGGTCACGTCCGCCCCCGGCGGTTTCCACGAAAGAATCGCGATAACCACCGTAATAGGTATCGTCGCCCAGCCCGCCGATGAGTGTGTCCCGGTCGGTATCCGCTCCCCCGTTCAGAACATCGTTACCATCGCCGCCAACCAGACTATCACGGCCGGCGCCACCGAACAGACTGTCGTTTCCCGCATTCCCGTTCAGGGTGTCATTGCCAGCCGCACCGTCTGCCGTGTCGGCGCCGCTCGTCCCCACGTAGGTGTCATTGCCCGGCGTCCCCGCATAGACCGCGGCGATCGGCGAGGCCGATGCCTCAAGGACAGGGTTCCCCAGAACAGCATTTAACACCGTGTCGCGCTTTATCGTATTGATACCCGCCATAATCATCCCCATCGCAATTGTTTATAAAATCTTAACCCATTGTGACAGTGGATCAATCTGCTGGCAATACCAACGGTAACCGCGAACCGGAACCGACTCGGCCTTAGAATAAATCTTTTGAGTTGCCTTATTGAGCGAAACGGCCGAAAACTTCGCCAACAAAGATAAGTCACAGGGAACACCATGCTCCGTCTCAGCCTGTCCGCCGCGCTCGCCGCCACGGTCCTTGCCACGCCGGCCCTCGCGGCGCCGCAGTTCGCCAAAATATTCACCGACCACGCCGTCATCCAGCGCGACCAGCCGGTCACCGTCTGGGGCACCGCCACGCCCTCCCAGGCCGTCACCGTCTCGCTGAACGGCCAGTCGGCCACCGCCACGGCCGACGCCGCCGGCAAATGGCGCGCCACCCTGCCCGCCATGACCGCCGGTGGCCCCTTTGTGCTGACGGCCGCGGCAGGAGGTGAAACCGCCACCCGCAACGACATCCTGGTTGGCGACGTCTATCTGTGCAGCGGCCAATCCAACATGGAGTTCTCGGTCCGTAACTCGACCAATGCCTGGGGAGCCCTGATGGGCGCCGGCAACAACAATATTCGCTTTGCCAACATCCAGAAGGACAGCCAACCCCTGCCGCTGGACGACCTGACCCATCCAACCGAATGGAAGGTGTCCGGCCCCGACGTCACCGGCGACGCCTCGGCCGTCTGCTATTACATGGCCCGGTCACTCCAGGCCCGATACCAGGTCCCGGTTGGCTTCATCAATTCGAGCTGGGGCGGCACCACCATCGAAAGCTGGGTCGGGCCGTCGTCGCTGAAAACCGTCCCGGCCTTCGCGGAAGGCGTCGCCGCGGTCGACCAACTGGGGACCAATCCCGCCAAGGCCATGGCCGATGAGGAACAGCGCCAAGAGGCGTGGTGGGACGCCCACGACAAGAACGCCAAGGCCGAACGCGCCTATATCTCGCCCAAGTACGACGACGCCAAATGGCCGTCCCTGACGCCGGTCGGTTCGTGGAAGGCCGCGGGCATCGACGAATTCAAATCCCACGACGGCGTCAGCTGGTTCCGCACCACGGTCGAGCTGACCCAGGCCCAGGCCGCCACGGCCAACCAGCTGGTGCTCGGGCCGATCGACACCTACGACACCGCCTGGGTCAATGGCACCCGCGTCGGCGGCGCCAGCATGTCGTGGATGTGGCGCGAGTACAATGTCCCCAAGGGCGTGTTCAAGGCGGGCACCAATATCGTCGTCCTGCGCGTCCTCAGCGGCGGCTGGGAGGGCGGCCTGACCGGCCGGCCGGAGAACCGCGCGGTGAAGACCAGCGACGGCCAGTACATCCAGCTCAAGGCCGACTGGAAATACAAGCTTGGCATGGCTTCCAAAGGCCTGTCCGTCCCGCCGGCGCCGTGGAACGTCCCGACCAGCCTGACCACCCTCTATAACGGCATGATCGCGCCGTTGAAGGGCTACCACCTCAAGCTGGCGGCCTGGTACCAGGGCGAGGCCAATGTCGGGCGCGGTGAACAATACCGCACCCTGCAACCCTTGCTGATAAAGGACTGGCGCGAGACCTTCGGCCAGCCCGACATGCCCTTCCTGGTGACCCAGTTGACCGCCTTCGGTTCGACTGCCAGCCAACCCGTCGAGTCCGGCTGGGCGGAACTGCGCGAGGCCCAACGCCTCAGCATCGCCAAGGATCCCCACGCCTTCACCGCCATCACCATCGACTTCGGCGACCGTTCGGACATTCACCCGACGCAGAAGACGATCGTCGGTGAACGCCTGGCACGCGCCGCGCGGGTCGTGGCCTATGGTGATACCTCGATCACCCCGGGCGGTCCGGAAGCCATCTCGGCCACGCGGTCCGGCAACGACATCGTCGTCGCCTTCAAGAGCACCAATGGCGGCCTGCGTACTTATAGCTCAGACCTGGCCATCGGTTTCGAAGCCTGTGCTGGCGGCACCTGCCACTATGTTGCGGGTTCGCCGTCGGGCGATACGGTGGTGCTGAAAGGCGCCGGCGCCGGCGTCACCAAGGTGCGCTATGCCTGGGCGGATTCGCCGTTCGTCAACCTGTTCAGCGCCGACGACCTGCCCGCCGCGCCGTTCGAACTCACCGTTCAATAGATTTTGATTGCTTTCCAGCGGAAACTGACGCCAGTTTCCGCCACGGCACCCCTGTGCCTAAAAAATAATAAGTGGGGAGAGACACAAAGTGAGTACCGAAGACGAGGTTTACCGCCGCATATATGACGACCCGAGGTTCCAGACCCTGGTCAAAAAGCGCGGCCGTTTCGCCTGGACGCTGGCCTTCATCATGCTGCTGGCCTATTACGGCTTCATCACCCTGATCGCCTTCGATCCCAAGCTGCTGGGCATACCGGTCAGCCCGGATACGGTCATCACCTGGGGCATCCCGGCGGGCATCGGCCTGATCTTCCTCTCCTTCCTGCTGACGGGCATCTATGTCGTCCGCGCCAACGGCGAATTCGATCGCCTCAACCGCGAACTCCTGAAGGAGCACGGCCAGTGACCCGTTTTCGTCCCTACCTGATCGCCTTGCTGCTGGCCGTCCTGCCGGCCGCCGCCCTGGCCGACGCCCTCACCGGCGACGTCCACAAACAGGGTATCAACGTCATTGCCATCGGCATGTTCCTGGCCTTCATCGTGTTGACCCTGCTCATCACCCGGTGGGCGTCCAAGCGATCGGCCTCGACGAAGGACTACTACACCGCCGGCGGGAAGATCACCGGCTTCCAGAACGGCCTGGCCATTGCCGGCGACTACATGTCGGCCGCCTCCTTCCTGGGGATCTCGGCCCAGGTCTTCACCTCGGGTTTCGACGGCCTGATCTATTCGATCGGCTTCCTGGTCGGCTGGCCGATCATCCTGTTTTTGATGGCCGAGCGTCTGCGCAACCTGGGCAAGTTCACCTTCTCCGACGTCGCCTCCTACCGCCTGGGCCAACGCCCCATCCGCTTCCTGTCGGCCCTGTCGTCCCTGACCGTGGTCGCCTTCTACCTGATCGCCCAGATGGTCGGCGCGGGTAAACTTATCCAGCTCCTGTTCGGCCTCGACTATATGGTCGCTGTCGTCCTGGTCGGTTGCCTGATGGTGCTGTACGTGCTGTTCGGCGGCATGCTGGCCACCACCTGGGTCCAGATCATCAAGGCCGTCCTGCTACTGTCGGGCGCCACGTTCATGGCGGTCATGGTCATGCGCTCGGTCAATTTCGATTTCGGCCAGTTGTTCGCCCAGGCCGTGTCTGTCCACGCCAAGGGGGACGCCATCATGGCCCCCGGCGTGCTGATCACCGACCCGATCTCCGCCATTTCGTTGGGCCTGGCACTGATGTTCGGCACGGCCGGCCTGCCCCATATCCTGATGAGGTTCTTCACCGTCCAGGACGCCAAGGAAGCCCGCAAGTCGGTCTTCTACGCCACCGGCTTTATCGGTTATTTCTACATCCTGACCTTTGTCATCGGCTTCGGCGCCATCCTGCTGGTCGGCACCAATCCGGCGTTCAAAGATGCAGCCGGCGGCCTGTTGGGCGGCGCAAACATGGCGGCCATCCACCTGGCCAAGGCTGTCGGCGGCGACCTGTTCCTGGGCTTTATCTCGGCTGTCGCCTTCGCCACCATCCTGGCGGTGGTAGCCGGTCTGGCCCTGGCCGGCGCGTCGTCAGTGGCGCTGGACCTCTACACCCACGTCCTGCGCGGCGGCCAGGCCAACGAAAAGGCCCAGATGATCGTGTCCAAGGTGGCGGTGGTCCTGCTGGGTGTCCTGGCCATCGTGCTGGGTGTGGTCTTCGAAAAGCAGAACATCGCCTTCATGGTCGGCCTGGCCTTCTCGGTGGCGGCGGCAACCAACTTCCCCATCCTGATCCTCAGCATGTACTGGTCGCGGCTGACGACGCGCGGCGCGGTTATCGGCGGAGCTTTGGGCCTGATCACGGCCCTGACCCTGACCGTCCTGTCGCCGACCGTCTGGGTCGATGTCCTGCACCATCAGGCAGCCATCTTCCCGTACAAGTACCCGGCCCTGTTCGCCATGATCGCGGCGTTCGGTGGTATCTGGGCCTTCTCGGTGACCGACAACTCCGCCAAGGCCAAGGCCGAACGCGACAAGTTCTTCGCCCAGTTCGTTCGCTCCCAGACCGGTCTCGGCGCCTCGGACGCGGTGGACCACTAAGGAGGTAAACCTCTTCAATTGACAGCCAAATTTGGTTATTTTACAACAGACACATAAATTTGGCTGTCTGGAAAGAATCAATGGAAACATTGAGTGAAAAGCGCCGCGCCGTGCTTACGGGTGATATCATCAAATCCTCCGTTCTCGCGTCAGACAAACTTGCCGCCGTCCGCGCAAATCTTGTTCAGACAGTCAACGATTTTCAGACTGCATGGCCGAATAGTGTGGTGGGTGAACCGGATTTTTTTCGAGGTGATTCCTGGCAGTTGCTGTTAACGGCTCCCAGCCACGCCTTACGCTTGTCCCTTCTGATACGTTCGAGATTGCGCGCCAACGAAAGAATTGACACCCGTATTTCAATCGGAATCGGCAGCATCGAAAATGTCGAGCAAGCCAGAATTTCGATGTCCACAGGTGAGGCGTTTACGCTTTCGGGTCGCGCACTGGACGATATGGGCAGTTATATCCAGTTGACCGGCGCCTTACCGAACACCGCGGGGGCCATCGCAGATTGGGTACCTTTGACACTTCAACTTTGCGGCGTCATGATGCGCTCATGGACAAGACGCCAATCGGAAATCGTAAGTCAGGCGCTGATCATGAAAGCACCCGAGCACGAAGAAATCGCCAGGCTATTGACGCCGCCGGTAGCAAAGCAAACTGTGACAAAGTCCTTGCAAGCTTCCAATTGGCGTTCCCTTGTCAGTGTGATTAAAGTTTTCGAAAACACCGACTGGGACGCGGACGCCTAAAAAACAGAACAGCCCACACCGACTGTCTATACCTAGACAGCGCGATTTGACTGCCGAGAGGACACATCCACGTGGCCACATTTCTTGCGCTTTTTGCAGCTCACATGCTGTCGGACTTTGTGTTGCAAACGGAATGGATGGTCGCAAATAAGAGACGGCCCGCGATTCTGTGTCTTCACATTCTCATAACCGTTGCCGTTGCAGTCGTAATCATGGGGGGCGCTCCGCTGCCGCTTCTCGCTGCGTTGGCCGTATCGCATTTCTCGATGGATGCTTTGAAAACGTACGTCTTGAAAGACAATATATCGAGCTTTCTTGGAGACCAGATATTTCACATCGCGATTCTTGCGATCCTTTCATGGATTTATCCGGACACCTTTGAACAATGGTGGTGGCCTCAATGGCTTTCAGAGGCCGGTTTGAAACTCTACCTGACCGGTCTGACCCTCCTATCCGGAATAGTCGCAAACCTCCTGTTTGGTGCCTTTCTTATCCGAAAACTTACCGCGCAGTTTACCACCCAGATAAGAAGCAACATAAAAGGCCTCGAAAAGGGAGGATTTTACATTGGCCTCCTGGAGCGTGGCCTTGTGATGCTCTTCATTTTGATCAATCAGCCAACAGGTGTCGGTTTCCTCATAACCGCCAAATCGATTTTACGTTTTGGAGATGTTAAGAATGCTGCCCAAAGGAAATCCACCGAATACATAATCATTGGCACATTCATGAGTTTTGGTTGGAGCTTGTTGATTTCCGTGATCACCCAATCCTTAATGAAATACTGGTGATAACCCTTATCTCAGCCGCGAGCCCCTTAGCCCTCGGAGAATCATGCTGGCCAATGAGAAGCCCTACAAAAACGGATTGTCCTTGTCGGCATAGCGCTGGCCGATGAACTGCGTGTTGTGCGTAAAGGCATCCAGGTCATGCTGGGCCAGGCTGCGCATCATGTCGTCCAGCTTGTCCTGCATCTTGTCCAGGCTTTCATCCAGGATGAAGCTGGCCGACTTGCCGGTCTTGCGGAAGATCTCGGCGCGGTGCGCCGGCGGAATATCGATATAGCTCTTCACCAGCTTGGGCAGGTGCAGATCGCGCATCTGCTCCAGATCGAACCGGTTAATTCCGGACGTCGCCTCACGCGAGGCAGCATCCTGAACCTCATCCAGCGTCACGAGTATCTTGCGGATTCGTGTCTGGGCGCTGGGCGGGATACGGGTATCGTTATATTCGACCCGCACGGGAGAGGTCGCCGGCGGCAAGGGCGCCGGCGCTGGCGAGGGCTTGGAAAACAGCCTCCGAAAGAACTCCACGATATTCATACCCGACAAGAATAACCCGTGAGTCGTAAAAAATGAACCACGGACGAAAGGCTTAGTTCAGGGCCAAGGGCGAATTTCCGGAATTATCCGCCATATTGCCCTGAGCACGCGCGATATAGCCCTTGGCCTTCTCGGTCTCATGCGACAGCGTGTCAACCGTCGTCTTCATATTGGCCAGCGCCTTGATCTTGAATTCGTCGACCGCATCCATGGTCGCATAGATGTTGGCGAAGGCGCGCTGCAGGGTTTCGACATGGATGGTCGCCGAGGTCGCCTGCTCATGGATGCGCGCCGTATTCGACTTCAACAGTTCGCTGGTGCTGGCGATCATGTTCGAGGTGGTGGTATTCAACGCCGTGATCTGGTCCAGGACCAGCTTCTGGCTGGCCAGGGCCTGGGCCACCGTCACCGCCGTGCGCAGCGCCGCGATAGTGGTCGTCGACGCCCGGTCGACGCCCTTGATCAGTTCGATATTGTTCTTCTTTATCAGGTCCAGAGCCAGATAGCCCTGCACCGTCACCGCCATCTGGGTCAGCAGGTCGGTGGTACGTTGGCGGACATAGAACAGGGCGGATTCACGGATGGCCCGCGCCTTGGTCGGGTCGGAGGCGTCCAGTTCCGCCGCCTTGTCCTCCAGCTTGCCGTCCAGCGTCTTGGAGATGTGGATGACCTGCTCCAGCTTGCCCATCATCTCCCACATCTTGCGGCGCTCGCCATCGATGGCGACATTATCCTGCAACAGTTCGTCCTTGCCGCGCGCCAAGGTTACCAGGATGGCATTGATATGGCTCTGGGCCGACTGGTACTTGTCGAAATAGGCCTTCAGCTTGTTGCCGAACGGAATGAAACCGAACAGTTTGCGCGGCTGCAGCAGCGCCCCACCGCGCGACGGATCCAGGTCCTCGATGGTGTGACGCAGGTCGATCAGCGAATTGCCGACACTGCCCTCGCCGTCCATCTGCCGGGTCGGCCGATCCAGGAAGCGGTTGCTTTGCGACGACAGGGCGGAGATCTCGCGCTGGCCCAGGCTGTTGAGCTGGTTGATCTTGGTGCCGAAATCCGGGCTGTTGGCGTCGACGCTGATCAGGTCGGCCACGAAGGTGTCGACCTTGCTCTCCAGTTCGGTCTTCACCGCGGTCTCGATCGGCACCAGGCCCGCGGCCTTTTCCACGGGGACAACGGCGACAGGTGCCGGCGCTTCGAGAACGAGATCACTCATGGTCGTGTTTCCTCCGGAACGTCGATATCGACAGGCGGTCGCGCGCGACTCTGCGACACGCACCACTGATAATGCAGTCGCGGCCGGCAGGCGAGTATTTAAATATCGTCATGAAGGCCCCCCTCCCGTCGGCGTCGACTTACGCGACGCGGCTGTCCGCCGTTAGCAGTCCCTCGGTAATACCATAGATTTGCGCGCGCTGGGCGATATTTTCCGCCCAGCGGCTGTGCGTTGCCGGCTCGCACATGCTGCCATTCGCCCCGAACACCGCCGGAGAGGCCGCGTCCAGGATGGCGCGCGCCTCCATGATCTCCGCCGGCGTCGGCTTGTACAGGCGCTGGATCACCGGGATCTGGCTGGGATGGACCGCCGTCTTGGTCAGCAGGCCGTGTTCGATGTCCTGCTCGACCTCCTCGGTCAGCAGGGCATGGTCGCCATAATGCTCGAACACCGGCGCCGAGACGCTGAAGCCCTGGCTGGAAAAGGTCGCGGCGATATTGCGGATAGCAACGCCCAGCAGGCCGTCATAGGCGGTGCGGTAGCGTGACCGGCGAACCCCGATCAGGCCCAGTATATCATTGCCGCCGATCCGTACGGCCAGCACCTGGTCGCGCCACGGCAACAGCAGATCGCGCAGCCGGGCCAGCGCCGCGATATCGAACGCCTCCTCGCCTTCGATGCTGGGCATCAGGCGGTGCCCCCCCAGGCCCGGAACGTTCAGCCAGCTATGGGCCGTTTCCGTGCTCACCTTGGGCAGGACGAACCCTGCCAGCCGCTCGACCCCGGGCATGGCCAGGATCCGCCCCAGCATCTGCGGCGTGCGCGGACGCACGAAGACATGAACCGCCGGCGTCAGGCCGGTGAAGCGCTGCAACACGATCTTCAACGCCTGCTCGGCGCGGGTGGTTTCGTCTTCGCGGATGGCGTCTTCGAGACAAATGACCATGGAGCGCAGGTCGGGACAGGCGCCGTAGGCATTCTCGAGTGCCGCCGGATTGAGCACCGGTGTATATAAGGTCGCCCCCAGCTCGATAGCCCTCATTCCTGCTCACCCTTCAAACGCTTGATAATCGTCACGGCCCGGTAGCCGCCCAGATCCCGCTCCACCACCGGCACCGCGGACGTCGCCGCCAGGTGCTGCATGTGAAGCGTCTCCGGATCCGCGGCGTCACGGATAAAAACCCTGTCCGGCACCCGGCGCAGGAGGGCGCGTGTCGCCTCGGCTATGCCCGGTTTGATGCGGTTTACGTCGCCGACCGCATACTTGTCCATAAGCTCGCGCAGAATTGCCTGGCTGGCGGTTCGGGCGCGCCCGGCCTCCGTCAGCGACCACGGCGACGACGCACCGTCTGCCGCCGCTGTCCACACCGAATCCAGGAAATGCCGGGTCAGATCGTGCGGCCCATGGTCGGCCTGGAACAGGCAGGCATGAAAATCCGACGGCCCGACCAGGTCCTCGGTCAGGACGGTGCGGCTGATCAGGCCCGATACGATGCCGTTGAGCAGGCCGCTGGGGATGACATAGTCGTCGACCGTTGCCGCCAGGCTAGCACAACCGGCGGGATCGGCAACGACCGCCAGGAAGGGCGCAAATCCGATGTCTGCCCGGGCCAGCGACGTCTGCAGTTCGCCGGAGATGGCCCCCTTCCCCGTCCAGCCGTCCAGGAAGACCGAGGTCGCCGTGCCGTGGCGTTGCGCGATATGGCGCAGGGCGTTGAGGTCGATACCCCGGCCGCGAATGATGCTGACGGTATAGTGAAAGGTCGTGACGCCCGACCGCTCGAGGCACCGTTTCAGCAGGACGCCGATCGGCGTCCCGGCGCGCGCCAGCGAGATGATCACGCATTGCGTCGCCGTCTGCGGCCGCGCGGCGATCTTGCCGGCCAGGGTTTCGATATCGCGTTTCAACCGGCCGGCATTGCGCGCCAGGGCTTCGTGATAAAGCTGCAGGTAGCGCGCATCCGGCACCTTTTCGGCCGACAGCATTTCGGAATAGTGTTTTGCGCCCGATTGGATCAGGCGCTCTTTCTCTTCGATCGCAACGTGCGCGATATGCGCCGGCTTCAGCAGCATAACCACATCAACCGGCGCAAAGGTGCCGCAGAAGTGCGCCGGCCGCGCCAGAACGGGTTCAGTCAATCCAGACATTGTCACGAACCTGGCTCTTCCACAGTTGGGATTGGGTCGGCGTCATGGCGAAGTCGCAAAGGTCCATGAAGCCGACATCGGACTGGCTGTCGCCCATGCCGATGACCGGCGTATCGGGATGGGCCTCGCGCAACCGGTCAATCAGGTATTTCACGGCATGGCGTTTGCTTAGCCAGCCGGGCAGATAGGCCAGATTGTTGCCGTTGCGGTGCACCCGCCACCCGGCCGGCAAACGGCCAGCCAGGTCGCGCTCAACATCGACCAGACTCTCGCCGTGGTCGCGCTCGCTCTTGATGTAGAAATACTGCGTCTGTCCATTCTCCGCCGCCAGCCAATGCCGGAAGGCGGAGCGATCGAGCCCGTCCGTCAGGGCGGCATAGACCTCTTCGACGGCCTCGGCCTTGCGCGCATCGGCCAGTAAGCGGTCATGCCAGGCGGCGTCGATCCCGCCGTCGGCGTCGATGATACAGCCGCCATTGCCGCAGATCGCCGGCGCCTGCTCGATATCGACCCGGGCCAGCACATCGCGGCTGCGCGCCGTTACGGGGATCACCTGCCCGATGCGCAGCCAGCTCAGCATATGTTCCTGACGTCGCGTGGCATAGCCGCTGGGACTACCGTCGGCCAGCCTGCTCATCAGCCGCAAACCCTCGGCCGATCCGTCCGGGCACTTTCGGGCGGTCTGGAACAAGGTATCGTCGAGGTCGGCCAGGATGATGGGCGCTGCGGTCATGTGCCACCACGACCATAGCTGCAGCCAAACACTTCAACGGGAATGTCCCGCCCCAATAGGGACAGGGCCGCGCGCGCCTCGTTTTGCTGGTCTTTCACCACCTCGGTCATGATCCACAGTCTGTCCGGGCGATGCCCCAGAAGATTATATAGGAAGCAGGGTGCACCGCTTCCATAGGCATCCGAAAAGCGCGATACGCTCTGCATGGCGGCCCCCAAAATCGCCGGACTGCGGGTAATGCACTGCACCGCCGCGATGGCACCCTGAGCCTCGGCGTCTTCGGCCGCCAACAGCGCTTCGTAGGAATGCTCGCCGTCCCCCAGCACCAGAATACGCTCGCCAGGCACAACGGTGACCGCCGGCCGCACCGCCCGTTCCGAATCGCGCAAACCGGTGCGGCTGCGCATGCCGCCGGCCGGTGCCGCGCCGGCCTGGTTGGAGGCCGCCGCCAGGACCGGTG
>NZ_AWGD01000044.1 GCF_000495795.1 Asticcacaulis sp. AC460 | reverse complement strand
TTTCTGTAGACTCCATAGGCACGTAAGAGCTTGATCATGCGGCGTTTCTTTCTAAACCGTCACATCGACTACCTCTATAGTAAGTACCCCTCCACCGCTTCCTTGCGCTTCGAGCGCAATTCGCTCTCGCTCACCCCCTCCCCATCTTCGATAGGGAGGAGGGAGTTTGCGATATCTGAAGTGCTTGCCTGCCTTAAAAATCCCGTGCGCAATTGACCAGGAATTCCTTCAGCCACAAGGTACCCGTGTCGGCATCCTTGTTGCGGTGCCATTGCAGACACTCGGTAAAGGTCGCGATCGGCACCGGCGCCTTCAACACTTTCAAAGGCAAACGCTCGGCAAACAGACGCGCCGTCCGCGAATGCACCGTCGCGATATAGGGCGTCCCCACCACCGTATCCGCCACCGCATTGAAGGTCGGGGTAAACACCACGATCCGCCGCTCGATGTTCAACATATCCAACGACTTCTGCTCGATATGCTTGGGGTTCTTCGGCCCCAGAGTCACGCTGACATGGCGCATGTCGAGATATTGCTCGCGCGTGAGGCTGTCCCCGACCTCCTCATTGCCGCTCCACACGATGCAGGAAAAATCGTCGCTGAACAAAGGTACCGACGGATGCAGCGGAAAGGTCAAACCCTGCGGCGTAATCAGAAAATCGACCTGGCCGTCGTTCAGCAACGGCGAGGTCATCTCCGAATTCAGCATGACCAGGATGTTGACCTTGGGCGCGATGACGGCCAGCTTGCGGATCACCAACGTCAGAAACGCCGTATAGACATAGTCCGAACAGACCAGGGTAAAGTCGCGCTCCGCCGTCGCCGGATCGAAGTCCGACCGGGCGATAATGATGCGCTCAATGTCCTGCAAGGCCGCCTTGACCGGCTCGGCCAGGGTCTTGGCGAACGGCGTCGGTTCCAGCCGCCGGCCGACCTGAACGAACAACTCGTCCTCGAAATGGACCCGCAGCCGCGACAAAGAATTGCTGATCGCCGGCTGGGTCAGGCTGAGGAACTGCGCCGTCTGGCTGACGCTCTTGCCCTGCAGCAGGTGGTCCAGAATGACGAGCAGATTAAGGTCTAGCCGGTGAAAACGCATCTTTCCCTCTGTGTTTTCAGTTATTTATTATAATTATTCGTGTCTTCGCACGTTTACCCTTAACAGACATCACAGACCACAACGTTCCGCAAGCCATAACGCAGGCTTATGGATCGCATTGAACGATTGAATTTTACGCACACGGCCGCCTCCCATAGCTTCACAATGCAAGAAAACGGCGCGCCAGTCGCCGGCACAGAGAGAAACGCTGCTCCGTATACGAACAAAAATGGAGCACCCAAACCCAGGGGAGACGCGACCACATGATCCGTCGCAATGCCATCACCGGCCTTATGGCCACCGTCAGTTTTGCCGCCATCGGCACCGCCGTTTACGCACAGGACACCGCAGCGCCGGTCGACGACAATGTCGTCGTCGTCACCGCACAAAAGCGTGAACAGAAGCTCCAGGACGTCCCCGTCGCCATCACCGTGGCCAGCGGCAAGCAACTGGAACGCCTCCAGGTCAATTCCATCGCCGACCTGCAGCGAATCGCTCCGGCCCTGGAAATGCAGCAGGCCTCCGGACAAAGCGTCGGCGGCGGCGGCCAGGTCCGCGGCATCGGCACTCAATCGTTCCAGAGCGGCGCCACCGGTTCGGTCGCCGTGGTCATCGACCAGGTTTCGCAAGGCAATATCAACACGCCCGACCTGTTCGACATCTCCCGCGTCGAAGTCCTGAAGGGCCCGCAAGGCACCCTGTTCGGCCTGACCACCTCGGCCGGCGTCATCAACATCACCACCAACAAGCCGGAACTGGGCCGTTTCAGCGGCCGCGTCCGCGCCGAGCTGTCCGACTATGGCACCGCCGGTTCGGAATACGGCCAGCAGGTCATCCAGGGCCTGATCAACGTGCCGCTGGGCGAAACCGCCGCCCTGCGCGTCTCGGCCAGCCGCAACGACCGCCAGGGTGTCAACCGCAACGCCCTGACCGGCAAGCTGGACGACCACCGTACCGACAGCGCCCGCGCCCGCCTGCTGTGGCAGGTCAATGACCGCCTGACGCTGAACCTGATCGGCGAATATGCCAAGGTCGACGACGACGGGCTCGACTTCTTCACCATCCAGAAGGTCGCCAACAACGCCGAGTCGGGCCAGGTCGGCGCCGTCCTGGCCGCCTGCGGCATCACCGCCGAAGACGGCAACCGCGACTACTGCTCCAACACCGGCATCCACAACAATTTCGAGACCAAGACGGTGTCGGCCCAGGTCGATTATGAGTTCGACAACGTCACCTTCACCTCGATTACCTCCAGCCGCAAACAGGATGTCGGCCCCAACAACCTGAACATCTTCCGCCTGGATGACTACCACCCGGAACTGATCCTGGGTGACCAGTTCGGCAAGGAAGACCTGTTCACCCAGGAATTCCGCCTGGCCTCGCCGACCGGTGCGGCGCTGGAATACACCGTCGGCGCCTTCTTCTCGGACTACAAATCCAGCCGCACGCCGCAACGTTTCAGCGTCATCGTTCCCGGCCCGGTCGGTTTGTTCCGCCCGGTCGACAATCTGGGCTCGGCGATCGATATCGAAGACGAATCCTACGCCGTCTTCGGCCAGGCGACCTGGCGGGTGAGTGATAAGTTGCGCCTGATCGCCGGCGCCCGCCTCAACCACGAAACTCTGTCGGTCGACTATGTCGACTACGGCAGCCAATCCCAGCACGTCGTGCCGGTCTTCGTGCCGACCTTCCACCTGACCTATGTCGCCGACACCCCAGTGATCACCCGCAAGAGCGCCGAAAAGTCGATCGACAATGTCTCGGTCAAGCTGGGTGCCCAGTACAAGTTCGACTCGGACAATATGGGCTACCTCACCGTGTCGCGCGGCTATAAGGGCCCGCAGATCGCCCAGGGCGCCGCGTCGGATCCGACTCCGCCGACCATCATCCGTCCGGAACTGCCGACCGCCTTCGAAGTCGGCCTGAAGTCGACCCTGGCCGGCGGCCGTGTCTTCACCGACCTCAACGCCTTCTATATCGACATGAAGGACTATCAGGGCCAGGTCTGCGTCGCCGTCAGCACCGGTGGTCTGAACTGTACCCCGACCAACATCCCGCAGGTCATCTCCAAGGGCTTCGAAGCCAGCATCTCCGGCCGCGCCGCCGAAGGCCTCAACCTGAATGCCGGCGTAATCTACAACAGCGCCACCTATCCCGACGGCTTTGTCGGCGGTGACGGCACCAATATCGGCGGCACGCAACTGGCCCTGGCGCCGAAGTGGAAGCTGAACCTGGGCGGCGAATACAGCCACAACCTCAACTCGGTTCTGGACGGCTTCATCTCGTTCGACGCCACCTTCAAGTCGAAGATCCGCTACGACGCCGCCTCCAGCCCCGACGTCTTCTACCATGCCCACTGGATCACGGGTGGCCGCATCGGTATCCGCAGCCTCAACAGCAACTGGACCCTGTCGCTGTACGGCCGCAACCTGGGCAATGAGCACGAACCTGTCCTGCGCATCCGCAACTTCCCGGACGGCTCGACCGGCTCGATCGGCCAGATGTTGTCGCCGCAATCCTTCCGCCAGGTCGGCATCAGCCTCGACGCGCGCTTCTAAGCCATATGGCTTGGGCTCACAGAAACCCCTCCTCCCCTGTTTACGGGGGAGGTGGATCACGGCGAAGCCGTGAGACGGAAGGGGCCCTCCTCTCCACGTGTGGGGAGGTGCCGGCGAAGCCGGCGGAGGGGTATACTGACGGTAAGTTCCTCCCGACTTTTTGCCGTTCCGGCTCCCATTCCAAGCCTTCCTCCCTCCCGTGAGGACCATTGGCCGGTGTCCCTTTCAAAAGGGACACCGGCGCCTTTTCCGACAGGCGTGAGATTATGAGAACCCTTAACTTAGTCCTGGCCCTCGCGCTTGCGGTCGCCGTGCCGGTTGCGCCCGCCATCGCCGGGGACAGCGTCCTGGTGGCATCGTCCAAAACCGCTATCGCCACCACCACCCTCGGCCAGGTCCAGGGTTTCCGCCGCGACGACGTCTTCACCTTCCGCGGCATTCCCTACGCCACCGCCCAGCGCTTCATGCCGCCGCAAAAGGTGGCCGCCTGGAGCAACGTTCGTCCGGCCCTGTCCTACGGCAATGTCTGCCCCCAGCCGGTCGGCAGCGAGCTGCGCGAACCCCAGACCTTCATCTCCGACAACCGCTACTGGCCCCAGTCGGAAAACTGCCAGAACCTCAACATCTGGACCAAGGGCCTGAACGACGGCAAAAAGCGCCCGGTCATGGTCTGGCTGCACGGCGGCGGCTATTTCAGCGGCTCGTCGATGGACCTGCCGCTCTATGACGGCACGCGGCTGTCGCAACGCGGCGACGTCGTCGTCGTCTCGATCAACCACCGCCTCAATGTCCTGGGCTTCCTCGACCTGTCGTCCTACGGCGCCGACTATGCCGCGTCGGGCAATGTCAGCATGCTCGACATCGTTGCCTCGCTGGAATGGGTGCGCGACAATATCGCGGCCTTCGGCGGCGACCCGGACAATGTCACCATCTTCGGCCAGTCGGGCGGCGGCGGCAAGGTTTCGACCCTGCTGGCCATGCCCCAGGCGCAAGGCCTCTACGACAAGGCCATCATCCAGAGCGGCATTATGGGCCCGCCCAACCCGATGAGCGGCGACCAGGCCCTGGCGCGCCGCGTGGCGGAGGCCACCATCGCCGAAGCCGGCCTGAAGCCGGGCGATGTCGCAGGTCTCAAGGCGCTGCCCTACGACCAGCTGAGCGCTGCCGGCGACCGCGCCCTGCGCAAGATCAGCGCCGAGATCGCTCCGGGCAGCGGCGGACCGCTGGGCTTCCCGCTGGTCAACTGGGGACCGGTGGTCGACGGCAAGGTCCTGCCCCAGGCGCCCTTCGTCACCGGCGCCCCGGCCGTCTCCGCCAATGTCCCGCTGCTGATCGGCAGCACGCTGAACGAGTTCCAGCGCTTCCCCCATCCCGACCTGGCTGGCCACGAAACCTGGGGCGGAACCGAGGCCCTGGCCTTCTTCGCCAAGCGCTACGGCGACCGCGCCCCGGCCGTCCTGGCGGCCTACAAATCGGCCTATCCCGACATGAAGCCGGGCGAATGGCCGATGGTCGACATCATGGGCCGCGCCGGCACGCTGCGGGCCTCGACAATGAAGGCCACACAACCGGCGCCGGTCTATACCTACCTGTTCGCCTGGCAATCGCCGGTGCTGGACTATGCCTGGGCCGGCGGCCATTCGTCCGACCTGGCCTTCACCTTCGACAATATCGAGGCGGGTATCCAGAGCAATGGCGGCGGCGCCGAGGTCCAGAAACTGGCCGATGTCGTCAGCCAGGCCTGGATCAACTTCGCCCGCGCCGGCGACCCCAATACGCCTGGCCTGCCGAAGTGGGACCGCTACACCGCCACGGGCGGCGCCACTATGATCTTCGACACGACCTCCCAGGCGCGAACCAACCATGACCGCGACCTGATCAACCTCCTCAGTGCCCCCGGCCCTCGAAAGTAACGACCATGACCTATCTCGACCGCCGTTCCCTTCTGGCCGCTTCCGCCGGTCTGCTCGCCGCCGGGCCATCCTTTGCCAAATCGGGGGAGTTCAAGTTCCCCAAGGACTTCCTGTGGGGGGCTGCGACCTCCGGCCACCAGGTCGAAGGCAACAACGTCAATTCCGACATGTGGCTGATCGAACACGTCAAGGGTTCGCCGTTCAAGGAGCCGTCGCGCGACGCCGTCGACCACTACCACCTGTTCGAACAGGACATCGCCCTGCTGGCCAAGCTGGGCCTGAACAGCTTCCGCTTCTCGCTGGAATGGGCGCGCATCGAGCCGGCGCGCGGCGAGTTCTCGGCCGCCGAGATGAACCACTATGTCCAGGTCGCCCAGGCGTGTCTGAAACACGGCGTCAAACCGGTGGTGACCTACAACCACTACGCCGTGCCGGTGTGGTTCGCCGCCAATGGAGGGTTTGAAAATCCGGAATCGGCCGACCTGTTCGCCCGGTTCTGCGAATACGCCACCGCCTCCATGGGCCCCTATATCGCGGTCGCCGCCACCTTCAACGAACCGCAGCTGGGCTATGTGCTGAAATGGATGCTGCCCGACTTCATCCTGGCCTCCTTCCCGCCGATGATGGCCGAAGCGGCCAAGGTCGCGGCCAGCGACCGCTTCGCCAGCATCCAGTTCGGCAACCAGGACAAGATGCTGCCCAACCTGCTGGCCGCCCATAAAAAGGGTTACGAAGCCATCAAGGCCGGCCCGGGCGATTTCCCGGTCGGCGTCACCCTGGCCATGCACGACGTCCAGGCGGTGGGCGAGGGCAGCCGCGCCGGCGAACTGATCAACCAATGCTACGGACCCTGGCTGGAAGCCGCGCGCGCCAGCGACTTTATCGGCGTCCAGAACTACAGCCGTATCCGTGTCGATGCCAAGGGGCCGATGCATCCGGAAGAGGGCGTCGAGCTGACCCAGATGGGCGAGGAGTTCTGGCCCGAAGCCCTGGAGGCCTCGATCCGCTACGCTTACGCCGAAACGCAGAAGCCGGTCTATGTCACCGAGAACGGTGTGGCGACTGAGGACGACACCCGCCGGGTCGAGTTCGTCAACCGCGCGGTCAAGGGCGTGGCCAACTGCCTGAAGGACGGAGTGCCGGTGAAGTCGTACCTGCATTGGTCTCTGATCGACAATTTCGAGTGGGTTGGCGGCTATGGCCCGAAGTTCGGCCTGATCGCGGTCGACCGCACGACCCAAAAGCGCACGGTCAAACCGAGCGCCGTCCGCCTCGGCCAGATCGCCAAAGCCAACAAGATATGATGGTCGCTATGAACCAAGTGTGGTGTGGCTTGCTCTGCTTCTCCTCCCCTGTTTACGGGGGAGGTGGATCATGGCGTAGCCATGAGACGGAAGGGGCTATTCCACTGACGGTAAGCCCTTCCCACCGCTTCGCGGTCCCTTCGCTGGCGAAAGCTATACTTTCGCGGCGCTCACCCCGTAAACGGGGCGGGAGAAGGCAAAGCTACAACGGCCTAATCGGCGATGCCAAGGGGCCACGTCACCATGCGTAATCTCGACCGCAGACAGGTTCTGACTGGCGCCATGGCCGCTTCCGGCGCCCTGCTGGCCGCAAGCGCCACCCAGGCCAAACCCGGCTACAGCTTCCCCAAAGACTTCCTGTGGGGCGCGGCGACCTCCGGCCACCAGGTCGAAGGCAACAACGTCAATTCCGACATGTGGCTGCTGGAACACCTCAAGGTCTCGCCGTTCAAGGAACCCTCGCGCGACGCGGACGACCACTACCACCTGTTCGAACAGGACATCGCCATGCTGGCGAAACTGGGGCTGAACAGCTTCCGCTTTTCGCTGGAGTGGGCGCGTATCGAACCGGCCCGCGGTGAGTTTTCCGCCGCCGAGATGAACCACTATGTCCAGGTCGCCCAGGCCTGCCTGAAACACGGCGTCAAGCCGGTGCTGACCTATAACCACTATGCCGTACCGGTATGGTTCGCGGCCAATGGCGGCTTCGAAAACCCCGAATCCGTCGATCTGTTCGCCCGCTTCTGCGAATATACCACCAAGGCCATCGGCCCCTATGTCGCGGTCGCCGCGACCTTCAACGAACCGCAACTGGGCGTCCTGCTGCGATGGATGCTGCCGGGCTTTGTCATTGCCGGCATGGAGCAGGCCATGACCGACGCGGCTGCGCTCACCGGCACGCCGTTGTTCTCCTCCATCCAGTTCGGCAACCCGGAGCGCATGCAGCCAAACCTGATCGCGGCGCACCACAAGGCCTATGAGGTCATCAAGTCGGGCCCCGGCGACTTCCCGGTCGGGGTGACGATCGCCCTGCACGACGACCAGGCGGTCGGCGACAACAGCCGGCGCGACGAGAAGCGCGCCCAATGCTACGGGCCGTGGCTGGAGGCGGCGAAGTCGTGCGACTTTATCGGCGTCCAGAACTACAGCCGCGCCCGTATCGACGCCAAGGGGACCATGCATCCCGACCCCGGCGCCGAGGTCAACCAGAACGGCGAGGAGTTCTGGCCGGAAGCGCTGGAGGCCTCCATCCGCTATGTCTGGGAACAGACCGGCAAGCCCGTCTATGTGACGGAAAACGGCGTGTCGATCGCCGATGACAGCCGCCGCGTCGAGTTCATCAACCGCGCGGTTGCCGGTGTCGCCAACTGCTTGCGCGACGGCCTGCCGGTGCGGTCCTACATCCACTGGTCGCTGCTGGACAATTTCAACTGGGTGTCCGGTTATGCCAAGCAGATCGGCCTGGTCGCGGTCGACCGCACCACCCAGAAACGCACCGCCAAGCCGAGCGCTGTCCGCCTCGGCCAGATCGCCAAAGCCAACCGGATATGACTGTGGCTATTCCCATGACTTCACGTCTCCCCCCTACCGGATGGTTCGCTCGTCTTTCTCCTCTCCACGAAGTGGGGAGGGGGACCGCGAAGCGGTGGAGGGGTATCTTTCTGCACCGCGACGCGATGGCGAAACGGCGCCTGGCCGCGGCTTAAGGGGACATCATGCCGAACTCCAAATCCATCTGGTTTGCACTGACCACCGGACTTCTGGCCTGCGCCGTCCCGGCCGTGGCCGCACCGTCCTGCCCGGCGCCCGATCCGGCGCTGCGCAAGGCGCTGGCCTTCACGCCGCAAACCGTCAGCCCCGAAGCCAAAACCAGTCTCGACCGGCTGACCGCCATGTTTGCCGGCGCCGCGCCCTGGGAAGCGGCAGTGCCGCAGACCGTGGCCGACTGGGACAAACGCAATGCCGAGTTTTCCGGCTTCGTCGAGCACTTCGACGGGCCACGTGTGGCGGCCTATGCCGAAAAGCCGCAACCCGACACCATCAACGGCGTCAATGTGCTCCGCATCAGCGGCCCGTCATCGGCCAAGGACGGCCGGGTGCTGATCTTCGCCCATGGCGGCGGCTACACTCTGGGGACCGCGCGCAGCACCCTGCTGGGCGCCGTCCAGATGGCCCACGCCACGGGCCTGCCGGTGGTGTCGGTCGATTACCGTACCGCGCCGCGCGGCAACTGGCAGACGGCGACCGACGAATTCGTGGCCGTCTATGCCGGCCTGCTCAAGGCAGGTCGCAAACCCGGCCAGATCGGCATGTTCGGCGGCTCGGCCGGCGGTGGCCTGGTCGGCGGCGGCGTGTTCAAGCTGCGCGACCAGGGCTTGCCTTTGCCGGGTGCGCTGGTGCTGCAATCGCCATGGTCCGACATCACCGATGCCGGCGATACCTACTGCACCCTGGCCAATGCGGATCCGATCCTGACCTATGCCGAACTGAAGATCGGCGCCGACCTGTACGCCAAACCGGAAGACCAGAAACACCCCTATGTCTCACCGGTCTATGGCGACTATCGCCCGGGCTATCCGCCGATGCTGATCCAGGGCGGCACGCGCGAAATCTTCCTGTCGAACTTCGTCCGCCAATACCAGGCGGCCGCCTCCGCCGGCCAGGTCGCGGTTCTGGACCTCTATGAAGGCATGCCGCATGGCTTCCAGGCCCTGGCGCCCGACAGCCCCGAAACCGCGGCATCGCTGACCCGCGCCGCCGACTTCTTCACCCGCTATCTCGACGCTCCGGAGTCACAACGATGAAAATCTTGAGAACCTTGCTGCTGTGCGGCGCCTGCCTGGCCTTGCCTTTGACGGCTTCCGCCCAGGCCCCCCAGGGCGGGCCGCCCGCCGGTTTCGAAGGCTTCATGGCCGTCATGAAGCAGCAGCTTAAGCCGGCGCCGGCGCCTGACATCAAGCCGATCCCGCTTGGCGCCATGGGCTCGCCGTCGGACACGCAATGGGAGACCATGGAAGGCTATCTCACGGCACGCAACGTCACCCAGCCCGCCATCTACCCCGTCCTGCCGGCGCCGGGCACGGCCAACGGCACGGCGGTGATCATCGCGCCGGGCGGCGCCTTCCTGACCCTGGCCTTCGACACCGAGGGCCGTGAGGTCGCCAAATACCTGGCGGCGCGGGGGATTACCTGCTTCGTCCTGACCTACCGGGTCGATCCGACGCCGCACGATATCGACGGCCTGGCCCGGACGATCGGCGAACGCATGGGCAAGGCGCCGCCGAAAATGACCCACGGCGAGATCGAATCCCCGGCAGAAAGCCTGGCGGCCCAGGATGGCCTGGCCGCGGTCGACTATGTCCGCAGCCACGCCACAGACTACGGCATCGACCCGCATAAGATCGGTTTCATGGGCTTTTCGGCCGGCGGCATGACCACGACCAATGTCGCCACCACCTATACGGCGACCTCGCGCCCGGACTTTGTCGGCGTGATCTACGGCGCCATGCATCCGCGCCCGGTGCCGGCCGATGCCCCGCCGGCCTTTGTCGCCCTGGCCGCCGACGATCCGCTGCTGGGCTATGCCAGCGTGCCGATCTTCGACGCCTGGCGCGAAGCCGGCAAGCCGGTGGAGCTGCACGTCTACGCCCGCGGCAGCCACGGTTTCGGCATGCGCAAGACCGGCACCAGCTCGGAACACTGGATCGAGGATTTCCATAACTGGCTGGTGTCCGAACACCTGGTCACCGCGAAGTAGGCAAACCCGTGCAACAAGTCATTAAATACGCTGAAGAATCTCCCTCTCCCCACTTGAGGGGAGAGGGTTGGGGTGAGGGGTCTACTGTCGGTGGGAATACCCCTCATCCGGCCTGCGCTTCGCTGCGGCCACCTTCTCCCCTACTTAGGGGAGAAGGAGAAAAAGACGAACTTTCAACGGTACGGATACGGCAGAATAACAGACATCACGGAGCCGTCGCATGACCCAGACTCAAACCGGAGACGGCACCACAGCCCAGGGCCTGCTGCTTTGCCTCCTGTCCACCCTGTCGGTCGCGGCAGCCCTCTTGATCGCGCCGATCCTGCCGGCGATCGCGGCAGCCTTTCCCGACGATCCCATGGCCCAGACCAAGAGCATCCTGGCCCTGGCCGTGCCCGCCCTGGTCGTCGCCATCACCGCGCCGATCGCCGGCTGGATCACCGACAAGGCCGGACGCAAGGGCGTCCTGCTGCTGTCACTGGTGCTGTACCTGGCCTGCGGCCTGGCGCCGTTCTTCCTCAACAACCTCGACCATATCATCCTGTCGCGCGTGGGCGTCGGCCTGGCCGAGTCCGGCTTCATGACCGCCTCGACCACCCTGCTGGGCGACTATTTCAAAGGCGCGCGGCGTGAAAACTGGCTGGTCGTCCAGACCGGCACCGCCTCGGTCGCCGCCGTGGTCCTGACGGCCATAGGCGGGGTGCTGGGCGAATATGGCTGGCGCGTGCCGTTCATGGTCTATGGCCTGGGCCTGCTGTTTATCCCGCTGGTCATGCTGCTGATCCGTGAGCCCAAGCACGAAGCCGCCGAAAAGACCCGCTTCCCCTTGGGCAAGGTCTTCCCGCTCTATGTCATCGGCCTGTTCGCCGCGACCCTGTTCTTCCTGGTGCCGATACAGACGCCTTTCCTGCTGACCGAACGCGGCCTCGGCTCCCCCCAGGTCATCGGCCTGACCAGCGCCATCGGCGGCATTGCCGTCCCGGTCGGCGGACTGATCTTCAAACTGACGGCGCGTCTGAGACTGTCGCAGCACCTACTGCTGGCCTTTGTGATGATCGCCGGCGGCCTGTTCCTGTTCGTCGGCGACGGCAGCTATCCCGTCACCTGCGCCGGCATCGTCATCACCGGCCTGGGCTGCGGCATCACCCTGCCGGCGGTGCTGACGGCGATCATGGCCCGCCTGGACTTCGCCCAACGCGGGGCCGGAACCGGCGGCTGGCAGACAGCCTTCTTCCTGGGCAACTTCATCAGCCCGGTCCTGGTCCTTGGGTTAACCGCCCAACTTAACGGCCTGGGCACCGCCATGCATGCCCTGGGGGCAGCCGCGGGCGCCGCCGCCGTGCTCAGCCTGATCGCGGCACTGTTACCGCGTCCCGCCGCCAAAACCGTATAGATAGCTTACCCCCGGAGTCCGGAACCATGTCCTCCCGTTTTGCTGCCCTGCTGCTTGCCGCGTCCTGCCTGGTGTCGCCGCTCGCCGTCCACGCCGATACCCTGAGCGATGGCTTCACCAACCCGCCGCAATCGGCCCGTCCGCGCGTCTGGTGGCACTGGATGAACGGCAACATCACCCAGGAAGGCATCGCCAAGGATCTGGAATGGATGTCGAAAACCGGCATCGGCGGCCTGCAGAACTTCGACGCCGCCCTGATCACCCCCCAGGTGGTCGACAAGCGCCTGGTCTATATGACGCCGGAATGGAACCAGGCCTTCCGCTACGCCGCCCAAACCGCCGACAGCCTGAACCTGGAGTTCGGCATCGCTGCCTCGCCGGGCTGGAGCGAAACCGGCGGGCCTTGGGTTGAAGCCAAGGACGGCATGAAAAAGCTGGTCTGGAGCGAAACCGTCGTCGACGGCGGCCGTAAACAGACCCTCCAACTGCCCCCCGTCCCGACCATGACCGGCGCCTTCCAGGACATCCCGAAAGCCGCCGACATCATGGGCCCGCCGCCCGATCCGGCGAGCCTGAAAAAGGCGGGCGGCGAGATCGCCGTCTATGCCGTGCCGGTCGCCGCACCCGTCGCAGCCGTCACCGTGGCCCCGGCCATAGGCGCTGACCTTGCCACCCCGACCGCCGAAACGCCGGTCATCGTGACCATGGACTACGCGGCCCCCCAGACCATCCGCTCGGCCACGGTCTTCTTCCCGGGAGTCGCCTCGACCTTTGACAAGGCGCCCTTCCTGCCGGTGCTCGAAGCCAGCGACGACGGCACGACCTGGCGCAAGATCGCCGACATCCCGCTCAGCCAGGTCCCCAGCACGGCCGGCTTCGCGCCCGTCCGTGCCGCCCATTTTCGCCTGGTTATCACCGCCGCGCCCAAGGCCTTCAATCCCGCCTTCGCGCCTCTGCCGGGCGCCGATCTCGGACCGTTCGCCAGCTTCGGCAAGCCCGCCGGCCTGCGCCTGGCCCAGCTCAACCTGTCGGGCGACGCGGCCGTCAACCAGTTCGAAGCCAAGGCCGGCTTCGCCACGGTCGACGACTATTACGCCCTGGACGCCGGCCTCGACCCAGCCGAATCCGGCATCGACCCCAAATCCGTCATCGACCTGACCGCCAAGGTCAAACCCGACGGTACGCTTGACTGGACCCCGCCGAAGGGCCGCTGGAAAATCGTCCGTCTCGGCTGGTCGCTGACCGGCACCGAGAACCACCCCGCCACTCCGGAAGCCACCGGCCTCGAGGTCGACAAATACGACGGCGTGGCGGTGCGCGCCTATCTCGAAACCTACCTGTCGAAGTACAAAACGGCCGCCGGCTCCGACCTGGTCGGGGCCAAAGGTGTGCGCGCCATTGTCACCGACAGCATCGAGGTCGGCTCTTCCAACTGGACGCCCAACCTCCCGGCCCATTTCAAGCGCCTGCGTGGCTACGACCTGACGCCGTGGCTGCCGGCGCTGACCGGCGCCATCATCGGCGACCGCGCCCGGACGGACGCCTTCCTCTACGACTACCGCCGCACCCTGGCCGACCTGATGGCCGAACAGCACTACGGCACGGTCGCCACCGTGGCCCACGAACACGGCCTGACCGTCTATGGCGAGGCGCTGGAAAGCATCCGCGTCACCTTGGGCGACGACATGGCCATGCGCCGCCACGCCGACGTCCCCATGTCGGCCATGTGGACCTACCGCCCGCAATCCGGCCCCGACCTGACCGCGGTGGCCGACATGAAGGGCGCGGCCTCGGTCGCTCACATCTACGGCCAGAACCTGGTCGCCGCCGAGTCCCTGACAGCGGCCTTTTCGCCCTGGGCCTTCGCGCCGTCGGACCTTCGCCCGATGATCGACCTGGAATTCGCCAGCGGCGTCAACCGCCCGGTCATCCATACCTCGGTGCATCAGCCCCTGGGCGACGACAAGAAGCCCGGCCTGTCGCTGATGATCTTCGGCCAGTACTTCAACCGCAATGAAACCTGGGCCGGCATGGCGCGGCCGTGGGTCGACTACATCGCGCGTAATGCCTACCTGCTGCAGCAGGGCCGCAACCATGCCGACGTCGCCTACTTCTATGGCGAAGAAGCGCCCCTGGTCACCCTGTTCCATGGCCGCGCCGTGCCCGATGCGCCGGTGCGTTACGCCTATGACTTCGTCAACCCCGACGTCCTGCTGAACCAGTTGACGGTGCAAAACGGCGACCTGGTGGCCAAAAGCGGCGCCCGCTACCGCATCCTCTATCTCGGCGGCACCAGCTCCCGCATGACTCTGCCCACTCTGAAGCGCATCGCCGAACTGGCCGATGCCGGCGCCACCATTGTCGGCGAAGCGCCGGTCGCGTCACCGGCCCTCAGCGACGACCCGGCCGAGTTCAAAGCCCTGGTCGCCCGCCTATGGAACGGCAAGGTCATCTCAGGCAGGGCTGTCGAACCCGCCCTGGCTTCGATCGGCGTGACGCCGGACTTCGAGGCTGACGGCCAGATCCTGTTTGTCCACCGCAAGACCGAGGATGGCGACCTCTACTTCGTCAACAATCGCGCCACCGCGCCGGTCAAGACCGAAGCCCGCTTCCGCGTCACCGGCAAGACGCCGCAGATCTGGCGCGCCGACACCGGCCAGGCCGAGCCCATCAGCTACCGCATCGAAGGCGACGTCACCGTGGTGCCGCTGGACTTCGCCGCCCAGGACAGCTTCTTCGTCGTCTTCCGCGAGGCCGCCACCGCTGCGTCCGCCACGATCAAAGCCCCCACCTGGACGCCGCTCAAAACCATTGACGGCCCGTGGCAGATCGCCTTCGACGGCCTGGCTGCTCCGAAATCCATCTCCGCCAACCTCGGCTCGCTGAGCGACAGTGCCGACCCGACGGTGAAATACTTCTCCGGCACCACCACCTACCGCAAGACGGTCACCCTTACGAAACCGACCACCTCACTATGGCTCGACCTGGGCCAGGTCGGCGACGTCGCCGAGGTCTTCGTCAACGGCAAGCCGGCCGGTATCGCCTGGAAGGCACCATACCGCCTCGACATTGGCGGGCTGGTCACCAAGGGCGACAATGTCATCGAGATCCGTGTGGCCAATCTGTGGGTCAACCGGCTGATCGGCGACGCCCAACCCGACGCCCAGAAGGTAACCTTCACGGCGGCCCCGACCTACACCCCCGACGCGCCCCTGCGCCCCTCCGGCCTGATCGGCCCGGTGACACTGATAACCAAACAATAGAAAAACAGCTCTTTCTTCTCCCGCCCCGTTCTTTACGGGGAGGGGGGACCGCGGAGCGGTGGGAGGGGTCTTACCGTCAGTAGAGCTCCTCTTCCTCTAGGTCACCTCGAAAAACCGCAACACCACGTGCTCCGGGTACCTGGCCCCGGAGCACAAAAACAGCGATCGTTCCAGCCAGGTATAGGGCCCATCCGGCGCTTCGAACCGCGGCGCCGAGCGGAAGTAGACCAGAGCCGGATCGACGACCTCGCCCTTCATCAGCCGCGCCATCACCTCCGGAGGCGCATGCCGCAGACCGGTGTTCTCGACATAGACCTTGAACCCGTCATGGGTCTCGATGACATAGCGCGCCTGGATCTCGGTCACGGCATCGGGCCGGATGCGCTGGAAATCCGCCCCACCCGGCAACACGACGCCTCTCAACCGCTCGCCCACAACCTCGCCGCCGGAAATCGAGATCACCCTGCGCCGGCCTTGCGGGCCTTCGCCGATATCGACCGGAGGCAACAGCCGCGCGGTGATTTCGCACAATGGCCGCAACTCCAGCTCTCCGGCCGCTGCCGGAAACCCCACGGCCAGCCCGCCGGCCAGGGATAAGGAAAACTGCCGCCGGTCCATGATGCACCTCCAAAATTAGATATACAGCATAACTTCCTCCATCCCCTGCGACCTATTCATTCGCTGAATGCCAATCCATCACCGTTATGATTATTCTCACGCCCCGGATCATGATTACCTCAACCCACACAGGGTTTATGGCGCACAAAAACCAGCGCCGAAGGAGTAAGCGTATGATCCGGGAAACCGTCTTGTCATGCCTGATGATCGCGGCCGTCCTGGCCGGCTTCGTCTATAGTGCCAACCTTTTGACGCCGGGCCACTGGGACCCGTTCGACACGGCCATCGTCGCCGTCGGCGTCCTGTTGATCACCGCCCGCCTGAGCGCCCATCTCGGTCGTCTGTCGCTGCGCCATCCCGCGACGGTCGCCGCGCGTTAACAGCCCCCCAATCCGGGGGGATTGCCGCGACCAAGCCCTAAGATCATGATTACACTCACAAATTCCTAGAATAGGGTGAGGGTAATGGCTTACTACAACGGCAATGGGCAGAACAACAGCTATACCGGCGGCATCGCTGACGACACGCTGTACGGCAATAACGGCAACGATTTGCTGAACGGCGGCGACGGCAACGACTATATCGACGGCGGCAACCACGACGACGCCTTAAGCGGCGGCAACGGCCACGACACCCTTCTGGGCGGCAGCGGCGCCGACATCCTCGAAGGCGGGGCCGGCAACGACCTGGTTGACGGCGGCACAGGCATTGACACCGTCTCCTACGCCAACGCCGTCAACGGCATGTGGATCGAGCTGAACCAGGGCACCACGGCCGGCTTTTCGCGCGACGGCAACCTGTCGGGCGCCATGGGCACCGACACCTTGCGCGACCTCGAAAACGTCATCGGCAGCAATTTCAACGACATCATCAAGGGCAATGCCGCCAACAACCTGATCCAGGGCGGCGGCGGTTACGACAGCCTCTACGCTTCGCGCGGCATCGACACGCTGGACGGCGGCGCCGGCGGCGGCTCGGCCAGCTTCGCCGATATTTCCGGCCTGGCCGCAACGGTCAACCTGACCACCGGCACCTACAGCCTCAATGCGACCAACTACGGCACCCTGATCAACCTCGCCGACGCCACGGGTACGGCGCTGGGCGACAGCCTGACCGGCAACAGCGCGCGCAACGTCCTGGATGGCGGCGCCGGCGGCGACACCATCGCTGGCGGCGGCGGCAACGACGACATCTGGGGCGGGGCAGGGGCCGACCGCCTGATCGCCGACGGCGGCAACGACCGCCTGACCGGCAATTACAGCTTCACCGGCTATGGCGACAACGCCTCGGATACCTTCGTCATCAAGGCCAATGCCGGCGCGGTGACGGTTGCCGACTTCAAGCTGGGCATCGACAAGCTGGACGTCTCGGACTTCGGTCTGACCACCGGCAGCACCTGGACCGGCAGCGCCATCCAGAGCGGCACCAACACGGTCCTGACCCTGACCCAGGGCGCCAACACGGTGACGGTCACGCTTCAGGGCGTGGTAAACGGCCACATGCTGCAACTCAGCGACATGATCGGCGGCACATCGGCCCTGATCGCTCCGCCGCCGCAGCCGGCGTTCACCAATGGCGGCAATGGCGTGCTGGACATCTTCGTGGTCGACCCGCAACTGGGCGACCAGACCTTCCTGCATTTCGAGAACGGCCTGGACAAGATCGACATCTCGTTCCTTCAGACCGGCGGCTGGGGTGGCCATCTGGCCAATGTGCCCGGCACGACAGATGCGCAACTGGTGTTCGACGGGCCCCAGGGCCAGCACTTTACGATCACCTTGCCGGGCATGCCCTACTACCAGATCGACGCCTCGGACTACATTCTCTAACGACTTGGGCGGCGTCTTCCCCCGGGACGCCGCTCCTTTTCTCGCTTTCACAGCGAAGAAAGAGCACTATTTCAATATCTTATCCCTCCCCGTTATACGGGGAGGTGGATCATTTGCGGTTAGCAAATGAGACGGTGGGGGATTTGGCCCGCAGGTGTTTCCGAACGCAATTACGCCGCTACCTGTCCCGTCAACCCCCAAAAACCGAGGGGTTGCGCAAAAACCGCGGTTATGCGTTCATGACCCTCAGGGCCCGGCGCAGACACAGGGCCGTACAGGGGCGTTGCGTGACCACATTCATCCCGTCGTCGGATCTGACGACGCCGGAGACAGCGACGCGCTACCGCGTGCTGATCGTCGAGGACAATCTGCTGTTCCGCCACTACCTGGCCGACAGCCTTCTGGCGGCGCCGGAAGTCACGGTGATCGGCTCGGTGGGCAAGGTCGCCCATGCCATCAACTTCGCCGACCAGAAACCCGACCTGGTCTTGCTGGATCTGGGCCTGCCCGACGGCGGTGGCCTCGATGTCATCGCTGCCATACGCCAACAGGCGCCGGCGTGCAAATTCCTGGTCATCACGGTGTTCGAGGACCGGGCCAGCGTCCTGAAAACCCTCAACGCCGGCGCCGACGGCTACGTCCTGAAGGACGCCACCTCGGAACATCTGGTGTCCTATGTCCGCTCGACCCTGGCCGGGGTTAATCCTATCAGCTCGCGGGCGGCCCGCCACCTGCTGAAAATCTCGGAAGGCGAAACGGCCACAACGACACCCACAAGCCACCCGCCTTTGCGGCCGCGCGAAAAGGAGATGCTGGAACACATTGCCCGCGGCCTCAGCCAGAAGGAGGTGGCGCGCCTGATGAGTTTGTCGCCGCATACGGTGGCCGAATACACCCAGAACATTTACCGCAAGCTGTCGGTCAAGTCGCGCGGCGCCGCCGTCTTCGAAGCCATCCAGCACAAGCTGATCGACCTGCCATGATCTTCGCTCGCTCAAACGAAGCAGAACGACCGCAGACGCAACCACAAACTCCCTCCTCCCTACGAAGTGGGGAGGGGGACCGCGAAGCGGTGGAGGGGTATCTTCCTGTCCGAGTTGCGTGAAAACCCCATTCCCGAAAGGCCCACCCCATGACTTGGTCCTTCCCCAAACCCGACCTGTCACCGGCGGGCCTGAAACGCCTGATCCCGGTTATCCTGGTCATCGCGGCCGTGCAACTGGCCTGGTGGGCTGGCATAAAACCCTGGCTGTTTGAGTTTGCGAAACCGCAAAACCACGAGATTCTGAACGTCCAGGCCGCTGAACTCTCAGCCCCGACCCGCGAATCCCTCAACGCCGCCACCTTCACGCCCGTCACCCTGCCGTGGGAGTCGTGCTGTGATGCGCACTATCAGGCCATAAGGTTCGAAATCGACCTCAAATCTGTACCGCCTGACGGACTGGGCATGGTCAGCGGTCCGGCGGTCGACAATTTCGTCACCCTGGTCAACGGCCATATCGTCCAAGGGGAAGGCCGGATGATCGCCCCCAAGGCATCGTATCATGGCAATACCCGCAGGGTATACCGCCTGCCCGAAGCCGCCCTGCAGCCGGGCATCAATCGTATCGACGTCATCATGACGCGCAACGTCATACCCTGGTTCGACTTTAATACACCCTATATCGATCCGCGCGGTTACGACGTAATGAAGGCCGTCACCGCTGAACGCAGCTTCGTCATGAACGAATACATGCTGATCGGGGGCGTAATGACGGGCCTGGTGGCCGCAGCAGCCCTGGTTCTGGCGCTGCGCGCCCGTGACCGCAGTCTGTTGCTGTGGCTGGGGGCTATGGCGGGCTTTTATTCTCTGAAGATACTGTTCTATGGATGGGAAGACCCTCCGTTTAGCCCTGAATTTCGTATCTGGTACTACTTCGCCGTTGCCAATCTCGCACCGGCGGCTTTGCTGTGTTTCATCGATGTGTGGACGGGCCACGGCTATCGTTATCTCCGGTGGGCAGTCAGCGGGCTTTGCGGTCTGATTCTGCTGGCCTTTGCCGTGGCGTTTGCCATCAACCCGACGACAGCCTTTGATTTCGCTTCGGACATCACCGACCTGTTTGGCATCTCCTCGGGCCTGGCGGCCGTGGCGCGGTTCGCCTGGCACCTGGTATCGCGGCGGGAAGCGCGTAGCCTTCAACTGGCCATCCTATTGCTGTGCATGACCACCGTGATCTCGGACCGGGTCAAGGAATGGCTTTTGGATCTTGCTGACGGCGATTTCGAGATGGTCGTGCCCTTACTGATCGTCGCCCTGGGCCTGGCCTTCCTGTCGCACAATATCCGCCTGTTCCAGTCGGCCGGCGACCTCAACGCCTACCTGGCCGAAGAACTGAAACGCAAGGAGGCTGAACTCGCCGAAGGCTATCTGCGCCAGGCCGAGATGGCCCGGATCGCTACCCTGAACGAAGAACGCCAGCGCATCATGCGCGACATGCATGATGGCATCGGCGGCCAGCTGATCGCGCTTCTCCTGTCCTCCCGCAAAGGCCCGGTCGCCCAGGACGACCTGAGCCGCAGCCTGGGCGATATGGTCGACGAACTGCGGCTGATGATCGACTCGATGGACTCGGCGGGGGATTCCCTGACCGACGCCCTGGCGGCCTTCCGCGAACGTATCGAGCCGCGCCTGAGCTCGGCCGGGATCGAGCTGCGCTGGCGCGACCTCTCCGAAGGCGCGACCCCGGCCTACGGCCCGCAAACCGTGCTGCAGATCTTCCGCATCCTGCAGGAAGCAGTGACGAACGTCTTCAAACACGCCGCCAGCCGCAGCGTCGAGATCGCCATCGTGGCGGTGGCCGACGCAGCCCATCCGGTGCGCATCGACATTGTCGACGACGGCCAGGGCATGAAGACCGGCCGCAAATCGGGCCATGGCCTGGACAACATGCAGGAACGGGCGCGTTCGATCGGCGCGCGTTTGTCGATCGAAAGCACCACCACCGGCACCGGCGTCCACCTCCACCTCCCGGCGGTCAGCTAGCCCCGCTTCACCACACCATGTGGCTCAGTACATCGGCCCGATCCGCATTCAGAACTGTAACGAGGCTACCGTTGCCGAAATTGATCACGACATCCGATCCCGCCTGACTGATCATGTCGGGCTTGGCTACCCCGTGTGTGTATTGACGGATGTCGATCCGGTCGTTGTGAAAATCGGTGATGGTGTCGATACCGTCGCCCTTGGAAAACTGGAAATCCTTGTAGAACACGAACAGATCGGCGCCGCTTCCGCCGGTAAGCACGTCGTTGTCCCATCCCCCTAAAAGCGTATCGTTGCCGGTCCCCCCGATCAGCGTATCGCTGCCCAGGCCACTGTTGATCGAATCGTTGCCGGCGCCGCCGTCGAGGAGATTGGCATTGGCGTTGCCCGACAGGCGATTGCTCACGCTATTGCCGGTACCATTAATAGCGCCTGCGCCGTGAAGGCTGAGGTTTTCGATCTGAAGTCCGACCAGGCTGAAGGTAATAACCGTTGCGATGGTATCGTTTCCGGCGTCGTGGCCCTCGACGAAGACGTCGCCGAGCGAGTCGATATAGTAGGCATCGTTGCCGGCGCCACCGATCATGGTGTCGTCACCGCTGCTGGCATACATGCTGTCATTGCCTTCGCCGCCGACAAGTCGGTCATTTCCGTCGTCGCCCTGGAGCCAGTCGTTGCCTCCGTTCCCCTCGATAGTGTCGTTACCGTCGTCACCGAAGAGATGGTCGTCTTCGACGTTCCCCTTTATCCAGTCATGGCCCGCACCGCCGCTCACCTCGTCGCCCCCGCCACCGGTGCTGAGCGTGTCATTGCCACCGCCACCGTAGATGGCGTTGAAGGCGGCGTTGCCTGTGATCGCGACGCCGACATTGTCGGGGCGATCGACATAAATGATATAAATGTTGTCGGTCATCACCCAGCTGACACTTGTATAGACGACGTCTTCGTCGCCCATAAACTCCCCTTCCACGATGACATCGCCGGCGTTGTCGATCCGATAGACGTCGTCGCCGAACCCGCCGACCATTGTATCAGCCCCGCTGCCGCCAACCAGCGTGTCGTTTCCGTTGCCGCCGAACAGTTGATCCTTTCCCGATCCACCTTCCAGAGAATCATTCGCGTCACCGCCGCTCAGCGTATCGCTCCCTGTGCCGCCCACCAGAACGTCATCGCCATCGCTACCGGACAGGCTGTCATGCCCGCCCAGGCCGTACATGGTATCTGCACCAATCCCCCCAACCAACGTATCGCCCAGGCCGGTACCTGTATACAACGCCTGCAACACGGCGGCCGTCGGCTGCGTGTGAAGGGCGGAAAGCTTTTTTGACGTCGCTAAAATGCTCATGGAAGTCCCCTCTCAATAACCTCCGGCGCAAGCTAGGGTGGAATGGAAAACGAAATCCTAACGGTTGCTGGCGATCCGCCATCTGCTACAGATAACCGCCCGTCATCCTCAGGAGCCCACCCATGGACCGCCGAACCCTGCTGATCTCCGCCGCCGGCCTGACGGTAACCTCAGCCGCCAAAGCCGACACGACGGCGCGCATCCGTGATCTGGCGGCCAGGATCCAGCCCAATGTCGTCGCCTGGCGCCGCGATATCCACGAACACCCCGAACTGAGCAACCGTGAGGAACGCACCGCCGCCCTGGTCGCCGCCGAACTGCGCCGGCTGGGCCTCGACGTCCGCGAAAAGGTCGGCAAGACCGGCGTCGTCGGTGTGCTGAAAGGCGCCAAACCCGGCCCGGCCGTGGCCCTGCGTGCCGACATGGACGCCCTGCCGGTCCTGGAAAAGACCGGCCTCAGCTTCGCCTCCAAAGCCACCGACACCCTGGAAGGCCAACCGGTCTCGATCTCGCACGCCTGCGGCCACGACGCCCATACGGCCATGCTGCTGGGCGCGGCCAACGTCCTGTCGGCGATGAAGGCTGACATCCGCGGTTCGGTGGTCTTCATCTTCCAACCCGCCGAGGAAGGCCCTCCGGCGGGCGAAACCGGCGGCGCCAAACTGATGGTGGACGAGGGCGCGCTGGACAATCCGTCGGTCAAGGCAATCTTCGGCCTGCACGCCTGGCCGCTGCCGGCGGGCACCATCACCTACCGCGCCCAGGGCTTCATGGCAGCCTCCGACCGTATCGAGATCAAGCTGAAAGGCCGCCAGACCCACGGCGCGCAACCGTGGAACGGCATCGACATGACGGCCCTGGCGGCGGATATCGTGGGCGCTGTCAACCAGATCACAGCGCGCCAGGTCGACGTGACGAAGGAACCGACGGTGGCCTCGATCACCCTGATGCAGGGCGGGGTGCGCTTCAACATCATCCCGGAGGAGTTCCGCCTGGCCGGCACCTTGCGCACCTTCTCGGAGGACCGCCGCCAGGACATGCAACAACGCATCCGCCACGCGGTGACCAACCTGGCCGAATCCTACGGCGCGCAGGCTGAGGTCGAATACACCCTCCTGGCGCCTCTGACCTATAACGACCCGAAACTGGCGACCGCGATCCTTCCGGCCCTGGAGCGGGCGACGGGAGGCGCGGACAAGGTTGATTCCACGGCCCAGGCCTTCACAACGGCGGAGGATTTCTCTCAGTTCCAGAAGAAGGTGCCGGGCGTCTTCGCCTTCTTAGGCATGGCCGATCCCGGCAAGAGCACGATCGCCCCGAACCACTCGCCGTATTTCGACGTTTACGAGCCGGCGATGGAGGTCGGCGTCCGCGCCCACGCCGAAACCGCTCTGCTGCTTCTGAAGACGGTTACATAACGAACAGCAGTACATCCTTGCTTCTCCTCTCCACGAAGTGGGGAGGGGGACCCCGAAGGGGTGGAGGGGTATCTTGCGGAGGTTGCGGCTGCCCCCGTCCCACCTCAATAATGCGACATCAGATCGACGAACGTCGCCTCGATATGCTGGTGAACCAAAGCCTCCACCGCCTGAGCCCGCCCCGCAACCCAATGCTCAAACATGGTCGCATGCTCGACATGGGCCTGATCCTCGCCACCGGCAGGCTCCAGATGCTCACCGATATTGCGCTCTGACACCAGATGCAAACGCTCGATGATCCCGAGCGTCACAGGCCGATCCAAGGGCTTCACCAGCGACAGATGAAACAGCCGGTTGGCGCGCGGCACTTTTAACCGATCGGAACTTGCCGCCGTATTCAACGCTTCCAAAGCCGCCTTGGCCACGGCATGATCCCGAGCACCAGCCACCCGACAGGCCTCCGCGACGGCCGGCGGCTCGATCTGCAAACGCAACGAATAAACATCCCGCGCTTCAGCCTGCGTCAAAGGCACAACGAAGAAACCGCGATTGGTCTCCACCCGGATCAGTCCTTCTCGCTCCAGACGGATAAGTGCTTCCCGCACCGGAATCTTGCTGACGCCCAACTCATTGGCGAGCGCCTCTTGCCGAATAGCGACGGCGGGCGCGAACCGTCCGGCGATGACATAGTCGCGCAGATGGTCGTAAACCTGGGCGGAAATGGACTGAACGTGCAGGGTCACAGGCTACCTCTTGGCGAGACGGTCCCGGACATTTCCCTTAACGCCCCGGCCTGTCTTGTGAGGACGTTGGTCGTTGGTACAACTCTACCAAAGCCCCTGCATGCAAGGCCAATGAATTTGCCATGACACCCCGCGACATTTTCTCATGTCAGGCTTTAGCGAAGGCCGCCCCTTAATCTGATACCTCCCCGCGCTCTTCGCGCGGGGAGGGGGACCGCGCAAGGCCAAAGCGAAGCGACGGCCGCGGCGTGGTGGTGGGGCGACTTTCTTACCCAGCCCTGAATCCTTACTTCCTTCTCCCCATCTTCATGGCAAGCGGGTTGCCGGTGCCATGGCGAGCGAGGCCCCTATGGACCGGAGTAAGTCAAGACCGCGGGGGCTCTTAGCTGTCATCCACCGGCAGACGACGCAAATCACATCGCCTCTGGCCCTGTGAGAAATACGGTCTAACGATTGCACGAATCCGTGCGCTTCGTGTCTATGTTTACGATCAAGTCTCTTACCTTTTGATCCAGGCCGCTTATGTGATCGCGTGCATTGGCGCTCATATTGGCGCTTAACAGCATGACTTCGTATATTTTTACGGCCTCGACCAGGGCGTGTTGTCCATTGGTAAGTCGGGTGCAGGCCGCGCCCCAATAGGTGTTTTCATAAGCCTCGTTGCCCGCGGTTATTTCATCACTGGCATAGTCGACTAGACCTGCTGCGCGTTGATAGTCTTCATTAAACTGGGCTTGTTTGCTGTCTTGCGCCATGACGGATTGCGCCATCAACCCCACGGCCAGGACGGGAGCAAGGATCGAGAACAGGCTTTTCATACAGGTCTCCTTTGAGAGCCGGCGGCAGATATTTCGTAGAGTACAGCATTTGCCGCGGCCGGCCTGTTGTCTTCACCTGTTCAGGGGAATTAGCGAATATGGCGGCAACGCCGTCCTTATTTCTTATACCTCCCCGCGTTCTTCGCGCGGGGAGGGGGACCTCCCAAAGCCGTAGCATAGCGAAGGCGAAGGGTGGTGGTAGGGCGACTTACTTTCCCGCCGAAAGGCCTACCCCGCCACGGAGACCGCAGTAGTGCCATTGCCCCGCGCTTGAGTGTTATCTGGCGATATGCCGGTAGACCGGCACCTCAGGTGCGTTTGATAAGTCGCACAATCAAAAGCAGGACAATCGCGCCTGCGGTTGCTGTGATGATGGTGCCGATGATTCCGCCGCCGATATGGATGCCGAGCACACCGGCCAGCCAGCCGCCGATGAAGGCGCCGATGATGCCCACGACGATATCGCCGATCAGGCCGAATCCGCCCCCCTTGACAACCGCACCGGCCAACCAGCCGGCGACGGCACCAATCACAAGCCAGATAAGAATGGTTTCAAGGGTCATGGAGGGGGTATCCTGAATAAGGACCGGGCTTTGCCGCGATCGGGATATCACCGATAGAGGTCTTTGCCGAACCCACCAAATACGACTTCCTTATCTATGGCGACCGTCCGTAAGACGCAGCCCGGAAAAGGAAAGATATTAAAGGCGAGGGGCCTCGGGCCCCTCGACCCCATAACGGCCCGAACCCGGAAAAAGCCGGGCCATGTAAAAGGGGGCAGAGACGATAAAGAGCAACTTCAGCCTAAGTTGCTTCATTCTCTACAACGCAAACCCCACCACCAATTCCAACGCCCTGTCCAAATCCTCCATTGTCGTCGGCAACCCCACCGACAGCCTGACCGCGCCGACCGCCTTATCCGCGCCCAGACAGGCCTGAAACTCAGCCACCGTAAACCGCCCGCGCAGCCGGTCGATACACCTTAACGCACCGATATCGGCGAACCCGAACGCAGCTTCCGCTGCGCCGGGATTGCAGAAACACCCACCCCGTATCGCCACCCGCTGCGCATACGCCCGCTGCTCGACCAAGGCGTACGGGACAGGAAACCCCTCAGCATCCAGCAGATTGAACGCCACCGTCCCGCCGCGCTCCGTCACGCCTTGCGGGCCGTAAACCCTGACCAGGGGCGCTCCATTCCCGTGCTTCAGACCCACGACCCGATCGAGGAAATAGCCGGTCAACGCCTTCAACCTTGCCGTCAAAGCCCGCCGATCCACCCGTTCCAGAAACGCAAACCCGTCCACCACAGCTCCGGCGTTCAGAAAATCCGGTGTCCCATCCTCAAACCCATGATGGCCGGCCGACAACTGATGCCGGTCATGCGCCACGGAAACGAAATCGACCGTCCCGCCGGCAAACCACGGCCGCCGCAAACGCGCCAAAGCCGCCTTCCGAACAATCAACGCCCCCAGACCCGTCGGCAATCCGAACAGCTTGTAAAACGAAAAGGCCAGGAACTCGGCCGGATGCTCACGCAGCGACACCCCGCCCGACACCCCACACCCTGCCGCATCGAGCAATACATCGAAGCCTAGATCCTGCGCCGCCTCGACCAATCCCAGATCATGCTGCACGCCGGAAAAGTTGGATTGCGCCGGAAAGGCCAGCAACCCGCCGCCCAACCGCCGGGCGCTTAAAACCAGCCGATCGGCCGGACAATCCAATCGCAACTCAGCCGTCAACGGCAAAACATGTACCGCCGCCCCGACCGCGCGGGCATACTCCCGCATCCCGTTCACCGAGTTGTGGTTATCCGCACTTAAGACCAACCCCTTGCCCGGCCCGAACGGATAGCTTTCGGCCACCAGCTTGATCGCCGCGCTGGTATTGGCGGTCAGAACGACCTCATAAACCTCCGGATCGGCATCGAAAAACGCCAAGGCCTTCTCCCGCGTCGCATCGATCTCAGCCATGCTGGCCCGCGACGGCGCATGTTCCGAATGCGGATTGCCGTACAGCCCGCGCTCCAAACGCCGCGCATAGTTCGCGACCTGCGACGCGCCGTACAGCGCCGCCCCGGCGAAATCGAGATAGGCCACGCCCTGCTCATCCAGCCGCCCAAACTCAGCCGCACGAAGGGCATCGAAATCGCTCTCAGGTGGGTTTAATCTTTCTTCTCCCGCCCCGTTTACGGGGAGGGGGGACCGCGAAGCGGTGGGAGGGGCTTTACTGCCAGCGTAGTAGCTCTTTCCGTCGCAAGCTTGATCTAACATCCGCGCCTCCGCATCCTTACCGGGGCGTCCCCAACATCACCCACAACCGGCTGGCCGCCGAAATACCGGCTCACCTCAGCAAGCTCCCCATCCTCCGGCCCCACCACAGGCGACAACACCTGCTCCTGCCAATCGACCAATCCGCCGGCGATGTAGTACGCATTGGCCACACCCAGGGCCTGTAGCAACACCCAGGCCTGGCCGGCATGGGCGCCGCCTTCGGAATAGAGCACCACCGTCTCATGCGGCGCGAACACGGTCTTCACCAACCTCTCCATCGGCATATTCTCCGCTGTCGGAATCGCATCTTCCCCGAACTCAGCCGCCGCACGGACATCGATCACCCGCAAACCCGGCTTGCGCGCCTTGATCCACACGGCCAACTGCAAGGCCGAAACATGATCCGAACCGTCCTCGATCGCCCGCACAGTCCTGCCGATATCCATCCGGCCGCCTTGATGACGATAGGGCGAACCGGCAAAGGCGGCCGCCAGCCCCAGCACCCCGGCGCCGACTCCCATACGGCGGGTGATACTCATGACCGCCTCCCGAATTTCTCAATCCCGGCAAACACCCCCAACGCGACCACAGTCACCGCGGCGACAACCACCGCATAGGGCAGGCCGGTCAACCGCGGCAGGGTCAACACGCCCATGCCCGTCGTCTCATAAAAGCCGCCGATCACCGGCCAGGCCAACCCTGCCAGCAATACCCCGCCAAACAAGCCAACCACCGTCGCCAAACCATCGAACCGCCCCGAAGCCGCCGCGACGCATGACGTCCCCGGACACAATCCGCACAGCACGAACCCCACCCCGAACACCAGACCACCCACCACCTGCGGCACCAGCCAGGTCTCCGGCACAGCCACCGCCGCCAGATCGATCACCCCCAGTCGTCCCAGCCAGAACAGTCCCAGCATGGCTGTGACGATGGCGGAAAACATCACCTTCACCACGGTAAAATCGCGCAGATAGAACTGCCCGGCCAGCTTGACCGCATCGCCCAAACCAGCGCGCTCCAACGCAAACCCGAACGCCCCGCCGATCACCAAAGCCACAACGATCTCGTTCATGACCACAGCCTCCGCAGAAGCGGCGCCACGGCGAACCCGGCGACGAAGACGGCGATCATAAACGCCCAGCTACCGACGCTGAGCAACGCCCCACCCGTCAAAGCCTGGCCGCTGGTGCAGCCACGCGCCAAAACCGCCCCGACACCCATAACCACGCCACCCGCCAAGGCCGCCCCCAGCCGCGACCCAACCCCCACAGGCCCGCGCGCCACCTGCCACTTAAAACGCCCGGCCATCAGGGCCGACACCGCAGCGCCTACCACGATGCCGGCCACTTCCCAGACGATCCAGCCAACACCGTCCTGACGGTAGCTGTCGAAATAGGCATTGCGCGTCGTGACCGCAGCGCTGGCCGCCTCGGCAAACGCGCCCGACGCCCCCAGCCCCTGGCCGGCGACCACGAAACAGGCCAGCAGGACCAGGCCCAGCCCGACGCCCGCCACATACGGATTTGTATAGTCGCGCATATCACTTATCCGTCGTGACGGGGGCATTGCGCAGTGCCCAGTCTTCGAACGAGCCGTCATAGAGCACAGCATCGACACCGGCTTCGCGCGCGGCGAACAACACCTCGGTCGCCTGCTGGCCGATATGGCAATAGACGATGACCTTGTCGCCGGGCTTCACCCCCGCCGCGGCGAACAAAGCCTTGAACTGCGCCGTGGTCTTCAGGGTCAGGTCGTCATTATTGAAGCTGGAAAACGGCAGGTTCTTCGCGCCCGGAATATGGCCCTTCTTCTGATGGCCCATCGGTCCCCCGGCATGCAGCCCATCATAGAACATCGCCGCCCGGGCATCGATGATGTCATAACCCGGCGCCTTCAGATGCGCCTGGACAAAGCCATGATCGACCACCACCGGCAACATGCGCAACTCGGACAGCCGGCCCGCCGTTACCGCCGGCGCCTTGTCGCTCACCGCCCCCTTCCAGTGCGTCAGCCCGCCATCCAGCAAAGACACCCGCTCGCCCAGACCCGCCGCATAAAGCGTAAACACCACCCGCGTCGCCGGCGACACCCAATCCTCGTCGTAATAGACCACCACCCGCGACCGGTCCGAGATCCCCAGCTTCTCCAGACGCGCCTTCAGGTCGGCCGGCGCCGGCATCTGCAGGCTCAAACCACCCGCCTCGACCGAGATATCGTCGAGATCGACATGACGTGCGCCGGGGATGTGCTTCTTCTTGTACCGCCCTTTGTCGCCGACATGCAGCAACACCAGGTCGCTATCCTGGGCATGGGCAGCCAGCCACGGCTGTGACACACGCATATCGCCCGCCTGGGCGGTGCCCGCAAAAGCGAAAAGCGCAAGGGTTAAGGTTCGGATCATGACAGCCTCCTTGGATGCCACAACCTACGACCGATCCGCTCGCCCAAACGGCCGATGCGACGAAACCCAGCCTTTGCCGGATGAACGCCGCCCACGCCGGACGGACGCAGGTGCGATCGTCCCCGGAACCGGTTATGATGGCTTATGACTCACCTGACCCACCTCGACACGCCGCTTCCGCCCGACACGACAGGCCGCGAATGGTGGCGGCGCCACGACATGTACCCGACCTTCTCGTGGTCGTGGTGGCTACGCCGCGGCTGGGTGTTCTGGCCGGTCGCCCTGGTCTATGGCACCGGCTATGCCTCGTGGCACGGCTTCGGCATGAACGCCCTGGGCGACTGGCCGGCCCTGGCCGCCGTCGCCTGCCTGTGCGGCCTGATCATGGTCAGCGCCGGGCCGCTGCTGGCCACAGGTGTCCGCTATATCGGCCTGCCCCTCAAATTCGAGCGCATCCTGGTCGTCATCGCCCTGCTGCTCGGCCTGTTCATCGCCAAGCTGGCCGACACCTGGGTCGACAGGTACCACGACTACCTCATGGTGCCCTTCCGGGGCCACCCGATGGAGATACCCGATGTCTTCCTGCTGATCTCCGCCGTCCTGCGCTTCAGTCTGGACGGCGGCACCCTGGTCCTGGTGGCCGTTGGGGGCGGCTTCGCCCTGTTTCAATACTTAAGCGAACGTCGGCGCCTGGCGGCCCATGCTGCGCAACAACAGGTCGCCACCCTGCGCAGCGAACGCGATGCCGCCGACCTGCGCTTGGCCGTCCTCCAGGCCCAGGTCGAGCCGCACTTCCTGTTCAACACCCTGGCCTCGGTCCGCTCGCTGGTCGCCACCGACCCGAAGCGCGCCGCGACGACGATCGACGCCCTGGCCGACTATCTCAGGTCGACCCTTCCGACCTTCCGCGAGACGACTCTTGAAGACGCCACCCTCGGCAAACAGGTCGATATCTGTTCCCGTTATCTGGAATTAATGAATATTCGAATTGAGGGCCGTATTCGGATCATCCTCGACATATCCGATGAGGTACGTGCACACCCGTTTCCACCCCTCATTCTGATCTCCCTGGTCGAGAACGCGGTCAAGCACGGCATCGAGCCGAAACCCGGTCCCGGCGAGATCGCCATCCGCGCTCACCTCACCGACAAATTGACCGTCTCGGTCGAAGACGACGGCGCCGGCCTGACGCCTGGACCCAGCCACGGCTTAGGCTTGGCCAATGTCCGCGCCCAACTCCGCAACCGCTTCGGCGACGAGGCTTCGCTCGAAATCACCGGCCGCGAAACCGGCGGAACCGCGGCTGTCATAAGGATTCCCGCATGACCACGGGCCTGATCGCCGAGGACGAAGGCGCCCAGCGCCACGAGCTGCGCACCCTGCTGGCCGAACTGTGGCCGGACCTCATTGTCACCGAGTGCGAAGACGGCTTCTCCGCCCTGGAAGCCTTACAAAGCAACGACTTCGACGTTGCCTTCCTCGACATCCGCATGCCCGGCCTGAGCGGCCTGGAGGTCGCCCGCGCCGCCGGCGCCGCCCATGTCGTCTTCATCACTGCCTATGACGAGTTCGCCGTCAAGGCCTTCGAGGACGGCGCCGTCGACTATTTGCTGAAACCGGTCAAACGCGACCGCCTGATCACCACCATCGCCCGTATCCGTAAGCGTTTGGAGGATCATGACCGCGCCGACACCGCCACCCTCCTGGCGACCCTGAAGGCTAACCTGCTACCGCCCACCCGCCGCATGAGCTGGATCTCGGCCAGTTCGGGCGACACCATCCGCATGATCGCGGTCGACGATGTCCTGGCCTTCCGGTCGGAGGACAAATACACCTGCGTCCTGACGGCGGCGGGCTCGGCCCATATCCGTACGCCCTTGAAAGAGCTTATAAATCAACTGGATCCGGAAATTTTCTGGCAGGTCCACCGCAGCGCCATTGTGCGGGTGCCGGCCATCCGCGCCATACGCAAGGACGAGGATGGCCGGCTGAAGATCCTGCTGCACGGCAGCGCCGAAACCGTTCCGGTCAGCGCTGCCTTCCAGGACCGCTTCAGGCCGATGTGAACCGGCGCTGCAACCCGGCCTTGATCCGCGTTTGCGCCTCGGCCGAAGCCGGACGCACGAAGTCAAAGCCTATGGCCTGCCAGTCGGCATGGTCTTCCTCGAAGCCCAGCCGCGCCAGCATAGCCGTCGAACTGACGAAGAAATGGTGCCGGTACGGCAACAGCACACCGCCGTTTTCCGTCTGAAATGCCTTGGCTTCATCGTAGTTGTTGAACCACGGATTGAGGCTGTCGCGCAGGCCGTGACCGCCGAAAAACTCTGAAAAATCGAGTCCACTTGCCTGCTTCAAATCCGTCCAGCTGTCATGTCCGGCTTCACCGGCGACGACGGCCAGGGCATGCTTGAGCTGAATCTCAGCCGGCGGATTATCGAGACGCTGGAAGCGTTGCAACGCCGTGGCGTCGCCGGCACGGGCCTGTTTCAACAGGCGCGCGGCGTCGCGTTTATAGTGGTCGAGGGTAGGGGAGGCCGTATCCGGCATGGGAAATCTCCTTTGCATACCGGCCTTTTCCCCATCCCGAGAAGGCCGCAAAAGAGCGAATTGTGGTCGCAGGTTACGCGTCAGGAGGGCTTGCGCCTTTCGTGGGGCCGGGCCGTCCTGAACGGCCGCAGAGCCGCTACATAGTCGCATCGGCAACGAAAGGCAAGAGGTCAGGTCCAGGTTTCGCCGCGCGACAACCGTTCCAGGATATCGTCCAGACGTTTGGCGCGCGTTTCCGGCCGCTTGGCAGAATGAAGCCTGAAATAGATGGTGAATATCGCACTGCGCGACAGGGTATCGAAGTAGGTCTGCGCCGGCGGATTTTCCCGCAACCGGTCCAGGAAGTCCTCCGGCAAGACCATTTGCGACGCCGGCGCATAGGCCGCATCCCAACGCCCGTCGGCCTTTGCGGCCTCAACATGCTCCAGGCCTGAAGGCTGCATCCTCCCCTCGGCGATCAACCGGTCGACATGGTCGCGGTTCTTTTGCGACCAGCTCGATTTAGCGCGCCGCGGCGAAAGCCGCTGAATGAACGACACCTCGTCCAGTGGCCGTCTCACGCCGTCGATCCAGCCCCAGGCCAGCGCCGTGACGACGCAGTCCTCCCAATTGACCGAAGGTGTGCCGCTCGCTTTTTTGTACATCCGGACCCATAGCTCGGTGGCAGTGGCATGGTTGGCCCTAAGCCATTCGTACAGATGATCGGGTGTTTCAAAGGCGAGGTGCGTCATACCCACTGTCCTACGGCCGCTTGCCGCTCAATCATGACAGCAGCCGTCCGCCGATCAGGTCGGAGATACTATCGGCAGCCGCTTTGACCTGGGTGCCGAGGGCCGCAATCCGATCGTCCGTCAGGCGCGAAGCCGGACCGGACAAGGAAATGCCGGCGCGGGCCTCGCCGAACTCGTTGAAGATCGGCGCAGCAATACAGCGCATACCGGGCGTCGCTTCCTCGTTGTCGAGCGACCAGCCGCGCGTGCGTATCGCCTCCAGATCCCCACGCAACGCCACCGGATCGGCCAGGGTTGCCGGAGTCAGGGCCGTCAGCTTTTCTGTCTTCAGAAACGGATCCAGGCGCGACGCCGGCAGGTGAGCCAGTAGCGCCTTGCCGATGCCCGAAGCATAGGCTGGCCGGCGTTCTCCGATGCGGAAAAAGGCGCGGATGGGCGCTTCGCATTCGACCTGGGTGACGAAGACAACCTGAAAGCGGTCCAGCATGGCCATGTTGACCGTCTCGCCGATAGCCTCCATCAGGGCGGTCATGATCGGACGTCCGGCCAGCAGGATTTTGTTGCGGCGCTGGAACGCCATGCCAACGCGCAGGGATTCGATACCGATGGCCCAGGTCTGGGTGGCTTCGTCGAAGGCCACGAAATCGTTGGCTGACAAGGTTCCGAGCAGGCGGTGAACGGTCGACGGCGGTTGATCGGCGGCGGCCGACAGATCGGTCAAGGTCATGCCGTCATGCGCCGACAGCACCTTCAGCAGGCTGAGCGCCTTTTCGAGCGATTGGTTGGTCTTTGGGTCGGTCTTGTCTTCGCGCGGGCGGCCGCGCGGGCGGCGAATAGGTTCCATTCAAACAGGGTAACAAGAATGGAAATAATTTCCAGTTATCTAAGCCGTTTCAGGCGGTCTGGTTTTTCAGAGTCGTTATCTCTGCCTTCCAGTCCAAGGCAATGGAACCGCCGTCGTGCCTATCGGCGGCGAGTAAAGCCTTGACGTCATCCTCCGTCTCCAGCTCTACTAGCCAAGACGCCTTCAATTCCTGACAAAGTGCAAACAGAGCGCTGAACAGTTTGGCAGAATGTCCGGCATCGGAGGCCGGCCCCATGGCGACATGTCGCGCAATCGCCGAAAGCGTGGGGTTCCGATCCGAAACCATGGGGCAGCGCCTATTCAGCCTTACATGGGCCTTGTCGAGGAAATCAGGATCGACCAACGCAGCAGTCGCGGCCAGTTGTGGAGACGTCCAGCACGGCCGGTCAAGGGCTGCCCAGAGTTCATCCAGGCATTCGGTCAAATTCCCGACGATCATGGCGGATGCGGCAACCAGTTTAACGCGCCAGTTGACATGGCCTAACATCGCGCGAACCTGTGACGAAACGACCTGCCGATCTGTGGCACAAGCCTTCCGAAGACTCAACACGGCCGACCGTCCATCGTGGAGATTAAGCAGTTCAAGGTAACCCGGAACCGCCCTCCCTGGCAGCGTTTCGAACAGATCACCGAAGGGGCTAAAATCCTCGGCCATGTCACCTGCCCGCCGCAATCTGATCGAGCGTCTTGGCCGGGGTAATGGCCTGCGGGTCGATGTAGCAATGGATGATGGCGGGCTTTCCGCTGGCGCGGGCGCGCTCGAACGCCGGATAGAACTCTTCGGTCGTCCGTACCGTCTCGCCATGGCCGCCGAACGCCATCGCATAAGCCGCAAAGTCGGGGTTTTTCAGGTCCGTGCCGATCATGCGGTGAGGATAATCGCGCTCCTGGTGCATGCGGATGGTGCCGTACATGCCGTTGTCGACCACGATCACGATCACCCGAATATCGTACTGGATCGCCGTGGCGAACTCGTTACCGTTCATCAGGAAACAGCCGTCGCCGGCAAACACGACCACGGTGCGGTCGGGATATTGCCGCTTGGCCATCACCCCGGCCGGAACCGAATAACCGACGCTGCCGCAGGTTGGCGCGGCCTGGGTGCGCGGCTGGGTGTGCCGCCAATGACGGTGCAGCCAGATGGCGTAGTTGCCGGCGCCGTTGCAGACAATCGTATCCGCCGGCAGCGTATCGCGCAGCCACACCATGACCTCGCCATACTGGAAATCGCCCGGCAGTTTCGCCGGCTTGGTCGTCCACATCAGGAAGTCCATATGGGCGTTTTCGGTTTCGCGCGCCCACGGCTTGTCGACCGGCGGCTTCATCCAGCTCAGCGAGCCGGCAAAGCTGTCCGGCGCACAAACGATCCCCACATCCGCCTGATAAACCCGGCCGATCTCGGCGGCATCCGGGAAGACTTGGATCAGCTTTTGCTTCGCCTGCGGGATAACGATCAACGTATAGCTGGCCGACGGCACCTCAGCCATGCGCGCCCCCAGCAGGATCAGCAGGTCGGCCTCTTTCACTCGCTGCGACAGCTTGGGATTCTGGCCGAAACCGAGATCACCGGCATAGGACGGATGGTTAGCGGGAAACAGCGCCGTGCGGCGGAATTCGGTCGCCACCGGCAGCGACCACTTCGCGGCAAAGTCAGCGATAGCGGCGCAACCTTCGTCGCTCCAGCACGAACCGCCCAGGATGATCAAAGGCTTTTTCGCACCCAACAGCATCTGCTCGACCTGCTGAAACTGCGTGATCGACATCTCCGCCCGCGCCGGCACCACCGCAGCGGCATCATTGGCCTCGGCCATCTCGGTCAGGATGTCCTCGGGCAGCGAAATCACCACGGGTCCGGGCCGCCCTTGCGTGGCAACGCGGAAAGCACGGGCGATGATTTCGGGAATGCGCTTCGGATCGTGGATTTCGACCACCCACTTGGCGACGCTGGCGAAGACCTGTTCGTAATCCATCTCCTGGAAGGCGCCGCGGCCCAGCATGGCGCGCTCGACCTGGCCGATGAACAGGATCATCGGGGTGGAATCGTGCTGGGCGATGTGGACACCATGGGCGGCATTCATGGCGCCCGGGCCGCGCGTGACGAAACAGATGCCGGGCTTGCCGGTCAGCTTGCCATAGGCCTCGGCCATGATGGCCGCTCCGCCTTCGTGGCGGCAGATCAGCACGTCCATGCCGTTGCCGTACATGGCATCCAGCGCGGCGAGATAGCTTTCGCCCGGCACGCAGGTCAGGCGCTCGACGCCCTGGATTTTCAGTTGGTCGACAAGGATCTGTCCGCCGGTTCTCATGAGTCTTTCCATTGCGGCTCGCCGGAGCCAAGCTTGGGGGAGGGGGTATCGGCCGCCATGCGCCGGCCGTCAATAACGATAGGGGAGGCGACCGACGGCACGCCGTCCAGTTCCAGTTTCAGGCCGCGATGGATGATCTGCGGGTCGCTGAATACGTCCTCGATGCGGCTGATCGGCCCGGCCGGCACACCGTGACGCTCCAGCAAATCGAGCAGATCGGTGCGTGTATGCTGCAGCAAAAACGGCCACAAAGCGGATTGCAAATCCGTGCGACCCGCCACACGCAAGGCATTGGTGGCATAGGCCGGATTGGCGCCGACCTCGGCCGCGCCCAGGGCGGCGCACAGCTTCTGGAACTGACCGTCATTGCCTACGGCGATAATGACATGGCCATCGGCGACCTGGAACACCTGGTACGGCGCGATATTGGGATGGGCATTGCCCAGCCGCATCGGCGACTTGCCCGACACCAGGTAGTTCGACGCCTGGTTGGCCAACACGGCGGTGGCGGTATCGAATAGCGACATGTCGATATGGCAGCCTTCGCCGGTGGCATGACGGCCGTTCAGCGCCGCCAGGATAGCAGTGGCCGTATAGACGCCGGTGAAGATGTCGACGATGGCGACGCCGACCTTCTGCGGCTCGCGCTCGGGCTCGCCGGTGATGTCCATCAAACCGCTCATGCCCTGGATGATGTAGTCGTAACCGGCGCGGCCGGCATAGGGGCCGGTCTGGCCGAAGCCGGTGATCGAAGCATAGATCAGGCGCGGATTGACGGCCTTCAGGCTGTCATAGTCGAGGCCATATTTCTTCAGGCCGCCGACCTTGAAGTTCTCGATGACGATATCGGCTTCGGCCGCCAAAGCGCGGATCGCCGCCTGGCCTTCGGGTGTCTCGAAAGCGATAGCCACCGACGACTTGCCGCGATTGCAGCTATGGAAATAGGCGGCCCCCCAGGCGTTTCCGTCGGCATCGGTGACAAACGGAGGCCCCCAGGTGCGGGTATCGTCGCCGGTTTCGGGGCGTTCGATCTTGATGACCTCGGCGCCCAGGTCGGCGAGAAGCTGGCCGCACCACGGCCCGGCCAGGATACGCGCCAGTTCGAGAACTTTCAGGCCGGAAAGGGGTTTCATATCAAAGCCAAGAGATGAGGAAGAGCGCTGTCGTGACTCCCTCTCCCCGTTCTTCACGGGGAGAGGGTGGGGGTGAGGGGCCTCTTGCTTGATCTAGAAAAACGCCTGCAGACCCGTCTGAGCCCGGCCCAGGATCAGGGCGTGGACATCATGCGTGCCTTCGTAGGTGTTGACGGTTTCCAGGTTCTGCGAATGCCGCATGACATGAAATTCTTCGTGAATCCCATTACCGCCATGCATGTCGCGCGCCACCCGCGCAATATCCAAAGCCTTGCCGCAGTTGTTGCGCTTGATCAGCGAGATCATCTCCGGCGCCACCTTGCCGGCGTCGAACAACTGACCGACGCGCAATGCCGCCTGCAGACCCAACGTAATCTCGGTCTGCATATCCGCCAGTTTCTTTTGAAACAACTGCATCTGGGCCAAAGGCTTGCCGAATTGCTTGCGGTCCAGCCCGTACTGGCGGGCGCGATGCCAACAGTCTTCGGCCGCACCCATGACGCCCCAGGCGATCCCGTAGCGCGCACGGTTGAGACAGCCGAACGGCCCCTTCAACCCCGACACGTTCGGCAACAAAGCATCTTCCGATACCTCGACCCCGTCCATGACGATCTCGCCGGTGATCGACGCACGCAAGGACAGCTTGCCGTGGATCTTCGGTGCGCTCAGGCCCTTCATCCCCTTTTCGAGGACGAAGCCCTTGATCTCGCCGCCATGGGCATCCGACTTCGCCCAGACGACAAAAACATCGGCGATCGGCGAGTTGGAAATCCACATCTTGGTGCCGGTCAACCGGTAACCACCGTCGATCTTCTCAGCTTTGGTGCGCATCGAGCCCGGATCCGAACCGGCATCGGGCTCGGTCAGGCCGAAACAGCCGACCCATTCGCCGCGCGCCAGCTTCGGCAGGTATTTCATGCGCTGTTCTTCGGTGCCGTAGGCGTAGATCGGGTGCATGACCAGCGACGACTGCACGCTCATCATCGAACGATAACCGGAATCGACGCGCTCGACTTCACGCGCCACCAGGCCATAGGCGACATAGGACGCGCCGGCGCCACCATATTGCTCCGGCAGGGTGGCGCCCAGCAGGCCCAGTTCGCCCATCTCGTTAAAGATATGGCGGTCGGTATATTCCTCGCCATAGGCCTTCAGCACGCGCGGCATCAGGTTGTCCTGACAATAGGCGCGGGCGGCGTCCTGGATCATGCGTTCGTCGTCCGTCAGCTGCTCGTGCAGCAGGAACGGATCGGCCCAATCAAAGCCGACCTTCGCGGGATGCGCTGTATCAGACATCGAATTTCACGCCCTGGGCCAGCGGCAGAGAGCTGCCGTAGTTGATGGTGTTGGTGGCACGGCGCATATAGGCGCGCCAGGAATCCGAACCCGATTCACGGCCGCCGCCGGTTTCCTTTTCGCCACCGAAGGCGCCGCCGATTTCGGCGCCCGAGGTGCCAATATTGACATTGGCGATGCCGCAGTCCGACCCGGCCGCCGACATGAACAGCTCGGCTTCGCGAATATCGTTGGTGAATATCGACGACGACAGGCCGGCCCCGACATCGTTCTGCATGGCGATGGCGTCCTTCACGTCGGAATAGCGCATCACATAGAGGATCGGTGCAAAGGTTTCGCGCAGCATCGGGCCTTCATGCTTGGTCATTTCAACAATGGCCGGGCGGACATAATAGGCGTTATCGCCGCCGACCGAAGCGCGTTCGCCGCCGGTGATGACGCCGCCCGAAGCCTTGGCGTCGGCGAGGGCCTTTTCGAAGCCGTCGAAGGCCGCCTTGTCGATCAGCGGGCCGACCAGGACGCCGTCCTCCATCGGGTTACCGATCTTGACTGACGCGTAAGCCTTTTTGAGGCGCGGGATCAGGGTGTCATAGACGCTGTCGTGGACGAACAGGCGGCGCAGCGTCGTGCAGCGCTGGCCGGCCGTGCCCATGGCCGAGAAGGCGATGCCTCGCAGGGCCAGGTCGAGGTCGGCGGTCGGCGCGATGATGGCGGCGTTGTTGCCGCCCAGTTCCAGGATCGAGCGGGCAAAGCGCGCGGCCAGCTTGGGGCCGACTGCGCGACCCATGGCGGTCGAGCCGGTGGCCGAGACCAGGGCGACCTTGTCGTGGTCGACCAGGGCTTCACCAATGTCGCGGCCGCCGATGATCAGGGCCGACAGGCCCGCCGGGGCGTCATAGCCGTCGTCGACATAGCGCTTCAGGGCGCGTTCGAAGATGGCGTGGGTGGCCAGGGCGGTGAGGGGGGACTTTTCCGACGGCTTCCACACGATCGCGTTGCCGCACACCAGGGCCAGGGCGGCGTTCCATGCCCACACGGCGACCGGGAAGTTGAAGGCCGAGATGATGCCGACCACGCCCAGCGGGTGCCAGGTTTCCATCATGCGGTGCTGGCTGCGTTCCGTGGCGATGGTCAGGCCGTAGAGTTGCCGCGACAGGCCAACGGCGAAGTCGCAGATGTCGATCATTTCCTGGACTTCGCCCAGGCCTTCCGAAGTGACCTTGCCGACTTCCAGCGAGACCAGCTTGCCCAGCTCGGCCTTGTGGACCCGCAGTTCTTCGCCGAACAGGCGGACCAGTTCGCCGCGCTTGGGAGCGGGGATGGTGCGCCAGTCTAGGAAGGCCTGGTGGGCGGCGTCGATGGCCTTAGATGCGTCGGCGGCCGGGGTTTCGACGGTCTGCGCGATCTCATCGCCGGTTACGGGCGAGGTGACGGTCAGGCTGCCGCCGGTATAGGTGGCGGCGTCGACGCCGAGCGCCTTCAGCAGATTGGCGACCTCTTCGCCGGTGCGGGTCTTTTCGGTGATCATGGTCAAGTCCTTCGGTTGCCATCGCTTGCTGCTACTCCTCTCCACGAAGTGGGGAGGGGGACCGCGAAGCGGTGGAGGGGTATCTTTCTTCAGCTAAACATCAGAACCGGGCTCCGGCCAGGTGAACAGCCTGGGCGCCGGCTTCGTAAAACACTTCTTTCAGCACGCGCATCTTCGCCGCTTCGGGCGTGGTGAGCGGCAAAGGCAAATCGTCTTCGGTCTTCTCGCCGGCGATCAACTCCGCCAGCGTCCGGCCCATGACCGTGCCCGGGGCGATTCCGCGGCCATTATAACCGCTGATGCCGACAACGCGGTCGGCAAATTTGTGAAACCGCGGCAGGTTGTCGTCGGTCATCCCGATCCAGCCGAACCATTCGGCTTCGAACTCGACCGGCCCGATCTGCGGGAACAGCTTGTGCAACGCGCGCAAAGCCCAGCCGCGATGGATAGCCTCACCCGTGCCGCGCAGGGCGCCGACACTGCCGAAAACCAACCGGCCGCGCGCATCCATGCGGAAGGACGACAAAACCTCTTCGGTGTCCCAGCAACCCTCATGACCCGGCAAAATCGAGGCGCGCACGGCGTCGGGCAGGGGCTGGGTCGCCAAATTGAAATAGGGCAGGTGGACCTGTTCCTTGCGGATGATCTCCCACGGGCCCTGGGTATAGGCGTCGGTGGCCATGACCACCCAGTTGGCGGTGACCGATCCGCCGGCCGTCCAGGCCGTCCAGCGCTCGCGGTTCGCAACGACGTCGCTCACCGGGCTGTCGGTGTGGAGCACAGCGCCTTCCTTGACCGCGGCATGGGCCAGGCCCCGGACATAGGCCATGGGCTGGATGGTGCCGGCGCGCAGGTCCAGCAGGGCGCCGGAATAGACGTCGCTGCCGATGCGCTGGGCGGCTTCGTCGGCCGACAGCAGATGGACGGGCGCCTGGCGGGCACGCCACTGCGCCGCGCGCTGTTTCAGCTCGTCCAAACCCTTTTCACCGACGGCGCAATGCAGGGTGCCGTGTTTTTGCAGTTCGCAGGCAATCCCGTAACTCTCGACAATATCGAAAACGGCCTGCGGGGCATTGCCCAAAAGATTGAGCAACCGGTCGCCATGGACCTCGCCCAGGACGCGCGGCAGTTCGTCGGGCATGACCCACATGCCGGCATTGACCAGGCCGACATTGCGGCCGGCGCCGCCGAATCCGATGGATTTCGCTTCGAGGACAACGGCCTTCAGGCCGCGCTTGGCCAGGTGCAGCGCGCACGACAGGCCGGTATAGCCGCCGCCGACAATGGCGACATCGCAGGAAATATCCCCCGCCAGCGCCGTGGTGACGGGCGCGGGCGGGGCTGTGGTCTCCCAAAGTCCATGAGTTGTGGGGCGTACGGACATGGGAAGGCGCTGACCTGTAAAGTGGACTCGCAAAGGTGAGTTTATTCTTTTTCGGTATGTTTACGCGCAACAAAAGCCGCGATATAGCGATATTTGCGCAAGAGATCATTCCATATCAGAATATGTTAGCCCCCCGCCGCTTCCTGCCGTCCCTGTCGCATCTGCAGGCTTTCGAGGCCGCCGCCCGCACCGGCAGCGTCACGGCGGCGGCGCGCGAACTAAACCTGACCCAGAGCGCCGTCAGCCGCCAGATCAAGGCCCTGGAAGAACAGTTGGAGGTCGAGCTGTTTCACCGCGAGCGCCAGACCATCCGGTTGACGCCCGGCGGTGAGGCCTATGCCCGCGACATCCGCGATGCCCTGAAAAAGATCGGCACGGCGTCGCTGAACCTGCGCGCCAATCCTCTGGGCGGGACGTTGAACCTGGCGATTTTGCCGACGTTCGGGACGCGGTGGCTGGCGCCGCGCCTGCCGTCGTTTTTGAACGCCAGTCCGGGGATTACCCTGAACCTGATGACGCGGCTGACGGTGTTCGATTTCGCCCTGGAGCCGCTGGACGCCGCCATCCACCATGGCCTGGGCCGGTGGCCGGGGGCGGAGACGGTTTTGCTGCGCGAAGAATATGTTGTGCCGGCCTGCAGCCCAGCCCTGAAAGCGCAGCATGGCTTTGCAACGGCGGGAGATCTACGCGCCGCGCCGTTATTGCACCTGACGACGCGGCCGGATGCCTGGGAACGCTGGTTGCGGGTACACAATGCCCCGGCGGAACATGTCCAGGGCATGCTGTTCGACCAGTTCGCTACGGTGGCTCAGGTGGCGCGGGCAGGGCTGGGGGTGGCCTTGCTGCCGACCTTCCTGATCGAGGAGGAACTGAAGGCCGGGCAACTGGTACGTGCGCTGGATTTGCCGGACGGCGGTGAGATGAAGAACGCCGAAGCCTACTACCTGGCCTGGCCGGCGGAACGCGGTGACCACCCGCCCTTGCGGGCCTTCCGGGAGTGGATTCTGGCGGAGATGACAGCTGATAGTTCTGAGGCAAGGTAAGAGGGAACACGGAAAACACTGAAACGCCGCCTTCGGCGCCGGACACTGAAAACACGTAAATCTGTGCTGCCCCGCGCGAAGCGCGTTCACATTTTACATTGTCGCATGGCGCTTCGCGCGGGAGATTGTTAATCCGGAATTCCGTGTCTTCAGTGTCGCCGCGCAGCGGCCTTCAGTGTTTTCCGTGTTCCCCCTTCCTTTCTTGCAAGACCGTCAACTCAGGTCTAACACTGCGCAAAAAGGGAGCCACACCATGCAGATTCTCAGCGCCCGCGACCTGATCGAACGGCTGCCTTACGATGTCCTGGTGCGCGACCTGCCGCCGCTTTTGCTGCGCAAAACCGACAGCCCCCAGCGTCATGTCCATACCGTCCACCAAGCCGGCGAACCGGACGCTACCCTGCTGATGATGCCGGCCTGGACCGAAGGCTTCGGCGGCGTCAAGATCGTCAATGTCACCCCCGGCAACGCCGCCCGCAGCCTGCCCGCCGTGACCGCCAGCTACCTGCTGTTCGACGCCGTCACCGGCGAACACCGCGCCCTGCTGGACGGCGGAGAACTGACCGCCCGCCGTACCGCCGCGGTGGCGGCCATCGCCGCTGACCGGCTTGCCCTAAGCCACGCCCATCGCCTGTTGCTGGTCGGCTCCGGCCGGATTGCCAGCGAACTCGCCTTCGCCTACCGCGCTGTCCGCGATATCCGCACCGTCGACGTCTACAGCCCCACCCACGCCAATGCCGAAAAGCTGGCCCACCATCTTCGCGACCACGGCTTTGCGGCGACGGCGACCGAGGACCTTGCTAACGCCGCGCAACGCGCCGACATCATCGCCTGCGCCACCCTGAGCCACACACCCTTGGTCAAGGGCGAATGGCTGGCGCCTGGCCAGCACGTCGCCCTGATCGGCGGCTATACCCACGACATGCGCGAGGCCGACGATGCCGCCATGGCGCGCGCCAGCATCTGGGTCGATAGCCACGCCGCCATGAGCGAGGCTGGCGACCTGGCCGGGCCTTTGTCGCACGGCATCATCCGTTATGAGGATATCCGCGGCACCTTGCCCGACCTGTGCCGTCACGCCCAGGTCGAACGCCGCGAAGAGGTCATTACCCTGTTCAAAAGCGTCGGCGAAGCCTCCCAGGACCTGGCGGCGGCGGCCATCGCCCTACGCTAGTTCCACGCCAGGACGACCTTGCCGGACTGGCCTGACCGCATGGCGTCGAAGCCCGCCTGGAACTCGGACGCTGGCAAGCGATGGGTGATGATCCGCTCGATCGGGAAGCCCCCCTCGATCAGGCCCAGCATCTTGCGCCAGGTCTCGAACATCTCGCGGCCGTAGACGCCACGGATGGTGATGGCCTTCATGATGACGTCGGACCAGTTCACCGTGCTGTCGCCCGACGGGATGCCCAATAAGGTTAACGCCCCGCCCATCCGCAGGTGCTCCAAAGCTTGGGGGATGGCCGGCTTGGCGCCCGACATTTCCAGCGCCACATCATAGCCGTTGGCCACGCCAAGTTCGCGGCGAACATCGTGCAGGTCTTCCTTCGACACATCGACCGTGCGGACATCGGCCATCCGCCCGGCCAGCTCCAGCCGGTAAGGATTGATATCGGTGATGGTCACACTGCGGGCGCCGACAAAGCGCGCCGCCGCCGCCGCCATGATGCCGATCGGCCCGGCTCCGGTCACCAGCACATCGGCGCCGACGACATCGGCCTGCTGCAGGGTATGGATGGCATTGCCGAACGGATCCAGCACCGCGCCGACCTCATTCGAAACGCGCTCGGGTAGGGGCACGACATTGAACGCCGGCAACGCAAGATATTGCGCAAAAGCCCCCGGCCGGTTGACACCTATGCCCTGCGTGTCCGGATCGAGATGGAAGCGGCCCATGCGGGCGGCTTCGCTGTCCAGGCTGATGACGTGGCCTTCGCCGGAAACCCGCTGGCCCAACCACAACTTGCGCGTCACCCGCGCCCCGATCTCGACGATCTCGCCGGCGAATTCGTGGCCGGTCACCATGGGGACGGGGATGGTCTTCGCCGCCCAGTCATCCCAGTTGTAGATATGGATATCGGTCCCGCAGATGGCGGTGTGGGTGATGCGGATCAGCACCTCGTCCGGCCCACAGACGGGCACCGGCACGGTGGTCTGCCACATACCCGGCTCGGCCTTCAGCTTGGCCAGGGCCGTCATAGTCGCCGGCCGCGTGGCGGCCACGGTCAGGGGCTTCACGTCGTCGCTCATGCCATCACCCCCAGATCCGCGCCGACGGCGGTAAAGGCGGCGATGGCGGCGTCGATCTGCGCGAAGCTGTGAGCGGCCGACATCTGGGTGCGGATGCGCGCCTGGCCATCCGGGACGACCGGGAAGGAGAAGCCGATGACATAGATGCCGTGGTCGAGCAGATTGGCCGCCATCTGTTGCGCCAGCTTGGCGTCGCCCAGCATGACCGGAATGATCGGATGCGAACCGGGCAGGAGCTTGAACCCGGCCTTAGTCAACCCGGCGCGGAAACGGGCGGCATTGGCGTCGAGTTGGGCGCGGCGGTCATCGCCGGCTTCGGCCAGGTCGATGGCCTTGATCGAAGCGGCGGTGACGGCGGGCGCCAAGGCATTGGAGAACAGATACGGCCGCGACCTTTGCCGCAGCAAATCGATAACGGACCTCTTCGCGGCGACATAGCCGCCCATCGCGCCGCCCAGGGCCTTGCCGAAGGTGCCGGTCAGGATGTCAACCCGGTCGGCGACCTTGAGCCGGTGCGGCGTGCCGGCGCCTTTGGGGCCGACAAAACCGGTGGCGTGGCAGTCATCGACCATGATCAGGGCGTCGTACCGGTCGGCCAGTTCGGCGATCCCGTCCAGCGGCGCGAAATAGCCATCCATCGAAAACACGCCATCGGTGGCGATCAGCACCGTGCGGGCGCCGGCCGCACGTGCGGCCTTGAGCTGCTCTTCCAGGTCATTGAGGTCGGCGTTTTTGAAGCGGTACTTCTTGGCCTTGGTCAGGCGCACACCGTCGATGATCGAGGCATGGTTCAGCGAGTCCGAGACGATCGCGTCTTCCTCGCCCAGCAGCGGTTCGAACACCCCGCCATTGGCGTCGAAACAGGCGGCATAGAGGATGGCATCATCCTTGCCGACATAGGCCGCGATACGCGCTTCCAGTTGCTTGTGCAGGTCCTGGGTGCCGCAGATAAAGCGCACGCTGGCCATACCCGAACCGTGCGACAGCAACGCCTCACGCCCAGCTTCGATCACCTCGGGGTGGTCGGCCAGCCCGAGGTAGTTGTTGGCGCAGAAGTTGATGACCCGGCGGCCGTCAGCCAGGGTCAGGGCCGGGCTTTGCGGCGAGGCGATGACGTGCTCGGGCTTGGTCAGACCGCGGGTGGCAATGTCGGCGAGGGTGGTATCGACGCGGTCGTAAAAGGCGGTGCGCATTGCGGCACTCCAACTAACTTTGACCCCGTCCCCTACACCCTCGCTTATTTAGTTTCAATTGAAATCAGAAACCCCAACGCACGTCGTTGTTGCGCAGGTTGAAGTGCATGTCTTCCAATTGCCGCACGTCGTCACCGTGAACCTTGCGGGCGCCGATAAGTGGCGCCTGGGGACGCGGCGCGACCAGGCCGGCTTCCTGCAGCACGGCTTCGATCCGGGCGTCGTATTCCGGACGCAGGGCGGTCTTGTCGACCGCAATACCGCGATCCAGCAGGATTTCGTCGCAATCGTCCATGATGAAAAGTTCATCGACATAGCGCGACATCATTTCCAGGCTCTTGACCAGGCGATGGTGGCTCAGGCAGGCGCCGTCGCCCAACCGGACCATCCAGTCGCGGCTGAAATCGACATGGTAGGCGACATCGCGGACGCTGCGTTCGGCGATGGCGGCGACATCCTTGTTCGCCGACCCGGTCAGGGCCTCCAGCATCAGATGCTGCCAGTTGGAGAACAGGAACTGGCGCGCCAGGGTCTGGGCGAAGTCGCCATTGGCCTGTTCGACCAGCAGGCAGTTCTGGAACTGATCGCTGCTACGCTGAAAGGCTAGGGCGTCGGCATTACGTCCGGCGCCTTCGATGCGGCCCGCCAACTCCAGCCAGTCGGTGCCCTGACCGACGAGGTCGAGCGCCAGGCTGGACAGGCCGAGATCGACCTCCAGGCAGGGGGCATGGCCGCACCATGTGCTCAGCTTCTGGCCCAGAATGAAGGCGTCGTCACCCAGGCGGAGGGTGTAGTCGAACAGGGGATCGCGCATGGCCGTAGCCTTCCTGTAATCTCTTATTGTTGTAGAATGTGCGGAACGCCGATCCGGGTCTTAACCGTCTTTGCTGCAATCGATTCTTGCAGCATTTTCGGGGTGCGGGCTCTCTGAGTGACCGAGACGTACATCGTGGCGTTTCTCTTGTTATTGATTTTGTTGATACAAAAATTCGCCGTGGCGGTCAAACCGGAAATTGACATTTATGTCAAATATTGCGGAAGGCGCATAAATTTGCGAAAATTTCCGAACGGATGGTCTTATAAATCGTATAATTTGCTGCGGTTATTGTGCGGGTTAAGGTTGCCGCCTGTGCGCTCTTATCCTCCACCGCTTGCGGGGGAGGTGCTGAGCAAGCGAAGGCCAGCGGCCGTAGCGCGTCGAAGCGGAGGGGGAGCGGAGAGCTCGTAACGCCCCCTCCGTCTCGACGCGTTTCGCCCACAAGGGGCTCACTTGCTCGCCACCTCCCCCGCAAGCGGGGGAGGATAAGTCAAGCGCGCTTTCCCTACCTACTCATTATTCAGCGAGTCATACAGCGCATCCAACAAGCTGTTCGGTCCTTGCACATCCTCGGTCAGTTCCCAGATCATCACACCGGCGGTCTGCTCCGCCGCCAACCGAGCCTTCGCCCGGGTCGTCGGACGGCCGCTATAGGTGATGTACGAACAACCGGCGCAGCGTTCGCCGATGACGTCGCCATAAGCAGCATCCTCGCCGAAGCGCTCCAGGATATGGCGATAGTCGTTGAACTGCCCGGCATACTCACCGAAGCCGCGGCCATAGAACGGCACACCCAGCACGATCTTTTCTTTCGGCGCACCGCGAGCCAGCCAAACCGCAATATCCTTACGCGCCATCTCCATCGACGCGTTTTCGCCCCCTGCCGGCCCCCAGGTCGGGCCGACGCCGTCATAGGACATGAGGTTGATATAGTCGAAATGCGGGATCGACCCGATCGGGATCATGCCGCCCGGGTTAGACGCGGTCGCGCAGGTCAGCAGCAGGCCGCGCTTGTCCAGTTCGCGCGACAACTCTGCGGTGAACTGCACATAGCGCCCGGCCTTGTCGATGGCGGTGAGGATCTCCCATTCCAGGTCGACATCGATCCCGTCGAGATCGAACTCTTCGGCGAACTTGACCAGGTTGGCGACGGTGGTGGCGCGCTTCTCGTCCGACAGCAGGTCGACCCAGTCACCCGAGCATTTCGGCAAGGTCCCGCCGCCCAGCGAGACCAATACCTTGACGCCGTGCTTGTGCGCCTTGGCGACGATATTGCGAATATCCGCCGCCGGTAGCATGCCGTCACCGGGTGCGTAGCCGTCCGAACACGCCAGCAGATCACCGTTGACGAACCGCCCCTCGGCATCCGGATTGGCGAAGGAGATGTTGATGTGGGTCAGCTTGGACATATCGATGACCTCAAGCGTCGGACGGTAGTCCTTGAAGGTCGGGATATAGCCGATAACCACAGGTTTTGCGGGCTTGGCAACGGCGGGCGCGGCAATCATCAGCGCTAAAAGCGCGGCAGCAAGTGTTCTGAACATGACGTTTCCCTCTGTTTTGCGACAGAGTGTCACCGCCTTTGGTCATAATCAATAAGACCAATTTTATTTTCCGGCAGCTTGAGATGCTGACGGGGTTTGGCTAATGATCCGGCAGATCATCTCCGGACGAGGGGCGTCGTACCCGGTCAAGACAAGACGACGCCGGAGAATGATTATGTCCGTGCACGCCAAGTCCTGGCCCATACCGGCCGTCCTGATCGCCATCGTCTCGGTGCAGATCGGCGCGTCCCTGGCCAAACACCTGTTCCCGCTTATCGGCGCCGAAGGCACGACGGCTCTGCGCCAGGCCTTTTCGGCCATCGTCCTGATCGCCCTGTTCCAACCCTGGAAGGGTGGGCCGAAGACCCGCGCCGACTGGGGACTGGTCCTGCTCTATGGCGGCCTGCTCGGGGTCATGAACCTGGTCTTCTATATGGCGGTTCAGCGCCTGCCGCTGGGGATTGCCGTCGCCATCGAATTCGCCGGGCCTTTGACCGTCGCTATCCTGGCGTCGCGGCGTTGGCTGGACGCGGTCTGGGTCGCCTGCGCCATCGCCGGCCTGGCCATCCTGCTGCCGTTCCACGGCGGCGCCGGTGCGCTTGATCTTCTGGGCGTAGTCTTCGCCTGTATCGCCGGCGTGTGCTGGGGTCTCTATATTATACTGGGCCAGAAGGTCAGCGACCGCGTCCATGGCGGCAAGGCTGTGGCCATCGGCATGGCGTTTTCGACCCTGTTCACGGTGCCGATCGGCATCGCCCATGCCGGCGCGCAGCTGTTCGAACCCCAGATCCTGCTGTGGGGCCTGGGTCTGGCCATCCTGTCGGGCGCCATCCCCTATACGCTCGAGATGCTGGCCCTGAAGCACATCCCGGCCAAGACCTTCGGCCTGATGATGAGCCTGGAGCCGGCCGTCGCCGCCCTGGCGGCCCTGGTTCTGCTGCATGAATTACTGACCGGCCCGCAGTGGCTGGCTATTGGCCTTGTGATCATCGCCTCGGCCGGCAGCAGCCTGACCTCAAAGCGGGCGGCAGAAGCGCCCAACTAGGCCGTAACGATCCGGCCGTCTTGCACCGTCACGGGCCAGGGTGTCAGCGATTGGCCGCCGCACGGCCCTCCGATGCACAGTCCGCTGGAAATGCGAAACAGCGCCCCGTGCCAGGAACAGACGATCAGGTCGCCCTGCGGCGTCAAATAGTCGTCCAGTTCCTGGGCCAGCGGCATGCCGGCATGGGGGCAGCGGTCGACATAGCCGTAAACCCGCTCATCCTGACGCACGACAAAGCCATGGAAATGCGCCTCGCCGATTTCGAGCACGAAGTTGCGTGCCTTGCCCGGTGCGATCAGATCGAGAGACCCCAGGCTGACGCCGGCCGGGGTGGAATAGACGCGTAAGTGACTCACATTAAGACCTAGGCGTCGACCGTGTCGGCGTCGGGCTGATGCCGCGGATGGGCGCGGTTGAAGCCGGGATGATCGGCGCAATGCTCCCCGACGGCGCGGATATTGGGGTAGGGCTTCAGATCGACCTCGAACCGTTGCGCCGAGAACATCTGCGGTATCAGCAGGCAGTCGGCCAGGGTCGGCGTCTTGCCGAAGCAGTAGCCGTGGCCGTGGTGGGCGATCAATTGATCCAGCGCGGCGAAGCCTTCGCCGATCCAGCCCTTGGTCCAGCGCTTGATGGCGGCTTCGTCGGCCATCAGGTCGGTTTTGAGCGCCTTGAGAACCCGCAGGTTATTGAGGGGATGGATGTCGGCGGCGATCAGGCCGCACATGGCCCGCACGGCGGCGCGGGCTTCGGGCGTGACCGGTAATAAGGCTGGTTCGGGAAAACGTTCCTCCAGCCACTCCAGAATGGCGACGCTCTGGGTGATGACCTCACCGTCGTGCTCCAGGGCCGGCACCAGGCCTTGCGGGTTCAGCGCCTTATAGGCCGCCGAATGCTGTTCCCCGGTGCGCAGGTTGTGGGTGACCTGCTCATACGGCAGATTTTTGAGATTGAGCGCGATGCGGACGCGGTAGGCGGCGCTGGAGCGCCAGTAGCCGTGCAGTTTCAACATCTCAGGTCTCCTGTCGGCCCGCCTCGCCTTTAAAGATAGCGAAGCGCGGCGGTCGGGAGAAGGCGCAGGCCGCTCACAAGGGTGTGACTATACTCTTGTCTTCGGCCGGATGCTCCCGAGGCCGCCATCGACGCCCAGAACCTGGCCGGTAATCCAGCTATTCGCCGGATCGAGCAGAAAGACGACGGCACGGGCGGCGTCCTCCGGTCGTCCGATGCGCCCCAGGGCGTGCATGGACTCGGAGACGCGGCGGGACGTCTCAGAATTCGTCAGCAAGGCGGTCAAGGGTGATTCGATCAGACCCGGCGCGATCGCATTGACCCTGAGTCCGACCCCGGCATAGGTCGCAGCTGCCGACAGGGTGAGGCCGCTAATCCCAGCCTTGGCGGCGGCTATGGCTTCATGGTTGGCCAGCCCCGTGCGCGCGGCGGCCGAGGAAATCAGAACCACCGACCCGCCCTGGGGCATGTGACGCGCGGCGGCGCGGACGGTGGCAAAGGCCGTGGTCAGGGACGCATGGATCGTCTCGTCATACTGGGCGCGTGTCGTCAGGTGCGCCGCGCGCAGCATCAGCGATCCGGCGCAGTTGACGACGCCGTCCAGCGGTCCGGCGTCTCGAACGGCCTGGTCGACCGCATCGAAATCGCTGGCGTCAAGGGTGAAGTCAGGGGAGATACGCGACCTGTCGCGTGCGGTTGTCATGACCTGATGGCCTTCATCGCGCAATTGCTGCGCCGTGGCCTGTCCAATGGCGCTGGCGCCGGCGATAATCAGAAAGCGTGCCATCAGCGGTTCAACCACCAGACGGCGCCGTTCAGCGCGGAAGCGAAGCTGACCCAGGCAAGATAGGGCAGCAGCACGAAACCGGCGGCACGGTCGACCTTCAGAAACGCCCCTATTGTTCCCAGCAGGGCGACGACGAGGGCGGCGATCGTGATCAGGCCCAGCAGGGGCGATTGCAGGCCAAAGAAGGCCACTGACCAGGCGCCGTTCAGCACCATCTGGACGACGAACCAGACCATGGCCCGTCCCCGGCCGGCGGTGTCGCGCGGCCGGGTCAGGACGCGCCAAAAGGCAAAGATCATGGTCAGGTACAATAGCGACCAGACGGGACCGAACAGCCAGTTGGGCGGCGTGAAGGCCGGCTTGTTCAGGCTGGCGTACCACGGAACGAGACCGCTGAATGTGGCGAGATTCCCGACAAAAGCGGCTGACGCGACGATAGCCGCCGCAAGAACCAGGGCGAGTATAGGATTGAGTTTGGCGGGGACATTGCGCGTGGCACTGACGGACATGATAACCTCTTTGAGCTTCCACCCTTTACGATGCGGACCTGCCTTTGGTTCACAGGGCGTTGCGCGCCATGGCCTCCAGATGCGCGGCGGCCTGCGTGCGGATGGCGGCCTGGCGTTCGGGCCCCATGCGATCCCAAGTGCTGTAGACATAGGGCATGCGCGCATTCCCTGAGAAACGGTCACGGTGGCGGTCGAGAAAATCCCAGTACAGGGCGTTGAAGGGGCAGGCCTTCTCGCCGGTCGTCACCTTCGGATCGTAGGCGCAGCCGGAACAGTAGTTGCTCATGCGGTTGATATAGTTGCCGCTGGCCGCATAGGGCTTGGACGCCAGAAGGCCGCCATCGGCGTGCAGCGCCATGCCCAGCGTATTGGGCAGTTCGACCCATTCATAGGCATCGGCATAGACGGCCAGGTACCATTCATGGACCGCGACGGGATCCAGGCCGGCCAGAAGGGCGAAGTTCCCGGTGACCATCAGGCGCTGGATATGGTGCGAATAGGCATGGTCGATCGTATGACCGACCGCCTCGGCGACGCAGGCCATGCGGGTCTCGCCGCTCCAGTAGAACCATGGCAAGGGGCGGCCGGCCTTCAGGGCGTTACGCTCGAGATAGTCCGGCATGAAGCGCCAATAGATGCCGCGGACATATTCGCGCCATCCCAGGATCTGACGAATAAAGCCTTCGACGGCATTGATCGGGGCGGTGCCGTCACGCCAGGCGGCCTCGGCGCGGCGGCAGACCTCCATGGGGTACAGAAGACCGGCATTGATATAGGCGGACAGCAGCGAATGATACAGGTATGGCTGCCCCTGGACCATGGCGTCCTGGTAGTCGCCAAAGTGCGGCAGAATATGAACCGTGAAATGGTCCAGTTCGCGCAGGGCCTGGCGACGGTTGACGGCGAAATGGAAGGGTTCGAGGCGGCCGAAGCCATCGGGAAAACGTGTCCGCACCAGGTTCAGCACATCGCGGGTGATCGCGTCCTTGCGAAAGCTGATCCGCGGCGGGACCTTCAGCTCGGCCGGGGCGGGCTTGCGGTTGTCCTTGTCGAAATTCCATTGTCCGCCGCAGGGCTTGCCGTCGACTTCAAGCAACAGACCGTGGCGCCGGCGCATATCGCGGTAGAAATGCTCCATGCGCAGGGTCGTACGGCTGTCCGCCCAGGCGTTGAACTCGGCGTGGCTGCACAGAAAACGGGTGTCGGGCAAAACATCGAGCGGCACAGGGAGAGCCAGGCGCAGGGCTTCGAAGCTTTCGCGCAGGCGCCATTCCCCCGGTTCGGTCACCACGACCCGGTCGGGGCCCAAGGCGTCGACGGCGCGAAGAATCTCACCTTCCAGGCTTTGGCTGTTGTTGCCATCGTCGAGCTGGACATAGCGGACAGTGAACCCGGCTTCGCGCAAGGCCTGGGCGTAGTGGCGCATGGCCGAGAACAGAAAGGCGATCTTCTTGACGTGATGGCTGACATAGGTGGCTTCGCGCATCACCTCGGCCATCAGGATCACATCCTTGTCCCGGTCGGCTTCGGTGATCACAGCCAGGCGTGTCGACAACTGATCGCCCAGCACAACACGAAGAGTCGGGGAAGGCTTCGGCACGCCGTGTCTCCGGTCAAACTGACATTACGCCGGCCAGGGACGACCGGATCAGGCCATCAGATCGACAAAGCCCGCCGACAGCACCCGCGCAGCGTCATCAGGCGTTAGGCTGAGCAACAGGCCGCGCTGGCCGGCATTGATATAGACGGTGTCGAACAGCTGCGCGGTTTCGTCGATCGCGGTCGGCACGGGCTTGCGCTGGCCGAAGGGCGAGATGCCCCCGACCTTGAAACCGGTCAGCCGTTCGGCGTCGGGCACCTTCATCATGTGGGCCGACTTGGCGCCGAAATGGGCGGCCAGCTTCTTCATGCTGACCTCCTGTGGTGACGGCACCACCACACACACCGGCTTGCCGTCGGCCTCGGCCATCAGGGTTTTGAAAGTCTGGTCGGGATCGACGCCCAGGGCTTCCGCCGCCTGCAGCCCGACCCGTGGCGCGTCCGGATCGTAGTCATACGGGTGCAGGTCGAAGGCGATACCGGCCTTGATCAGGAAAAGCGTGGCGGGGGTGGTTTTGGACATGGCGACGCTGTGATAAGGCGGGCCTTCTATAAAGACAAGGAGTCGTCATGTCGTCCATTACCCTGATCGGCCCCGGCGCGGTCGGCCTGACCGTCGGCGCCGCCCTGATCGATGCCGGCCATGACGTCACCTTCGTTTCGCGCCAGACCTTTGCCGAAATAGCCGTCGACACGGCCGACGGTCCCTTCCGCCGTCATGCCGCGAAGATCGGGCTGGCCACACCCTCCGACTGGGTCTTCGTCTGCACGAAGGCGCATCAGACGGCCTCGGCCGGTGACGCCATTCGCGCCGCGATCGGACCGGCCACGCGCATCGCCGTCCTGCAGAACGGCGTCGAACATAACGACAGAGTCGCCCCTTTCGCCGGCGACGCTGCCGTCGTGCCGGTGGTCGTAGATGTGCCGGCGACACGCCGGGCACCAGGGGAGGTCTTCTGGCACGGCCGCGCTGGTCTTCTGGTGCAGGACAATGACGACGGTCGCAGTTTTTGCGAAGTGTTTTCCGGCAGCTTCGCCACCCCCGCGGCGGTCTCCGATCTGACCACCCGAATGTGGCGCAAGCTGTGCGTCAATGCCGGGTCGGGCGCCGTCCTGGCCCTGACACGCCAGCCCATGGCGGTCTTCCAAAAGCCGGGTATTGCCGACCTGGCCCGCGCCATCCTGGCCGAAACCCTTGCGGTGGGCCGGGCCGAGGGCGCCGATCTGCCGGATTCGGTTCTGGAGGAACAGATGGCGACCTGGCTGGCCTGTCCGCCGGACGAGACCAACTCGATGCTGGAAGACATCCGCGCCGGCCGTGAATGTGAATGGGATGCGCGCAATGCTGTGCTGATCCGCAAAGGCCGTCAACACGGCGTCCCGACGCCGGTCAGCGACACCCTGGTACCGTTTCTGGCGGCGCTATAGATCCGCCAGGAAAGCTTTGACCTCGGCCTGCGTGGTTGAGAAACTGGTCACCAGGCGATAGGCGTCCGGGCCTTCGGCTGGCCAGGGATAGAACTGGTGCCCCTTGGCGAACAGGCCTTGCGCCACCGGACGGGGCAGGGTGACGAACAGCTCATTGGCCTCGACCGGGTAGAGCAGGGCGACGCCCTCCACGGTTTGCAAACCCTCCGCCAGCAAGCGCGCCATGGCATTGGCATGGCCACCCAGTTCCAGCCACAGGCCGTCCTCCAGCAGGGCCTGTAACTGCGCCGACACGAACCGCGCCTTGGACGGAAGTTGGCCGCCGCGCTTATGGACATAGGCGAAGTCCTCGGCCAGGGCCGGATTGAAGATCACCGCGGCCTCGGCCAGCATGGCGCCGTTCTTGGTGCCGCCGAACGACAGGATATCGACGCCCTTCACCACCTCATGCGGCGCGCAGCCCAAGGACGCCACCGCATTGGCGATACGCGCCCCGTCCATATGAACATACAGTCCGTGCGCCCGCGCGAAGGCCGTTAACGCCGCCAGTTCCTCAAGGCTATACACAGTGCCCAGTTCGGTGCTCTGGGTCAGGCTGATCGCCTTGGGGCGCGAGGTATGCGGCGCGTGTTCCAGGGCATGCGCGATGGTGTCGCCGATGGCTTCGACCGTCAGCTTGGCGCCGAAGCCGTCAATCGCCACAATCTTGCCGCCGGTAAAGAATTCCGGCAGGCCGCACTCGTCATTATTGATATGCGCCTGGCGGTGGCTGAGGACGGATTCATACGGCCGAATCATCCGCGCCAGGGCCAGGCCATTGCACGCCGAGCCATTGAAGACCGGAAACACTCGCACTTGGGGTGCCTGGAAGACCTCGACCATGGTCTCGCGCAGGCGCGCCGTGACCGGGTCATTGCCATAGGCCGGCGCTGTGCCGTCATTGACGGCGGCCAGTGCGGCCAGGACTTTCGGGTGAATGGGGGCAGTATTGTCGCTGGCAAAACCGGCCATGGGATCCTCTTAAACTGAGGCCTCGTCTATGGCGCAGCGGACTTCTGAAAGCAATCGTGTCGGCTTTCATGATGGTCTTCATACAAAAACGTGGTTCTGCCTGCGGATTAACCGGGTTTTCAGGCTGTTATGATATTCCGGGCGTATGAAAGCCCTTTTTCCGAGTCTGATTGTCCTTCTGGCCGCCCCTGCGGCGCAGGCCGCGGACCTCAGTGTCGCCATCAATGACACTGCCGGGAAGCCTGTATCCTTTGCCGTCGTGACCTGGACTCCCAAGGCCGGCGCGGCGATTCCAGCATCGCTGAAATCGGCCGCCTACGTTATGACGCAGAAAAATGTCCAGTTCACCCCCTTCGTCCTGGCCGTGCCGGTGGGGGCGACGGTGAGCTTTCCCAACCAGGACCGCGTCAACCACCACGTCTATTCCTTCTCGCCGGCCATGCCTTTTCAGCTGCCGTTGTACGGCAAGGGCCAGACGCGGACTGTCACCTTCACCAAGCCCGGTACCGATGCCCTGGGCTGCAACATCCACGATTCGATGTCGGCCTATATCCACATCGTCAACACACCTTACTTCGCGACCACCGGTCCCGACGGAAAGATCATCCTGAAGGGCGTCCCGGACGGGGCGGGCGCTTTGAAGGTCTGGCATCCGTTGATGGATGCGCCCGACCACGAAGTCGCCCGGGCCATGACGGCCGGCAAGACCAACGCGCCCCAGGCCTTCTCGGTCAAGGTGCGCGCGCGATTGACCCAGAACGGGTCGTATTAGGACAGTCCATGGTATTCAAGCGTCTCAGCACCAAACTGACGGTCATGTATGGCGGGTTGTTTTCCCTCGCCCTGCTGGTGATCGCCGTGGCCTGCTATGTGGCTGTGCTGTCCTATGCCCGTGACTCGGTCCAGAAGGAACTGCAGGCTTCGGCCAGCGTTTTCAACCGCATCTGGGCGCTGAAATCTGACTCGCTTCAGACCAATGCCATGGTGCTGTCGCGCGACTTCGGCTTCCGTCAGGCCCTCGCGACCGAAGATACCGCCACCGTCGACTCCGCCTTCATGAATTTGCAGGCCCGCATGAAGACGGATGCCGGCCTGGTCATCGGCCGTGACGGCCGGCCGATCGCCGGCGACACTTCGGCGCTTGGCCACAACCTGGCGCATGCCCTGGCTGCACGCGACGAGCTCGATTCGCAGATCGGCATCATCTCGGTCGACAGCCGCCCCTATCAGGCCGTGGCAGCGCCGGTCATGGCGCCCGACCGCCTGGGCTGGGTCGTCTTCGCTTCGCGCCTCGACGACGCTGAGATGCAGAACCTGCAGGGCCTGTCGTCGATTCCGATCAAGGCATCGATCCTGACCCAGACCCGCGGCGGCCTGTGGCAGGGGCCGGCCGAACAGGCCAGCACGTACAAGCCCAGTTCTTTAAGCTTCTTCATTGACCAGAGCCTGGACACCAAGGCCGCCAGCATGGTCGAAAGCAGCCACGGCACGGTGATCGCGGTGGCCACGTCGTTGCCCAATCTCGAAAACGACCAGCGTAGTGTCCTGCTGCTCAGCTATCCCTTGAGCGCGGCGCTCAAAGCCTATCAACCGCTGCTGACGGTCCTGTTCGGTATCGGCGCCCTGGGCCTGGTCTTCGTCATCATGGCCAGCCTGTACCTGGCACGTTCCCTGACCCGTCCGATCATGGCGCTTAAAGAGGCCGCCAGCGCCCTGCGCGATGGCCGTTCCAGCCAGGTAAGTATCACCACGACCGACGAAATGGCCGACCTGGCCCATGCCTTCAACGACATGGCCGTGTCGATCGAGGATCGCGAACGCGACATCATGCGGCTGGCCAAGACCGATATCGCCACCAATATGCCGAACCGGTCGGCCTTCGAAGACCATATTGCTGAGCTGAACGACCCCTCGGAAGTTGGAATCGTCGTTGTCGCCATCGGTATCGATCGATATGCCCATATCCGTGCCGTCTGGGGCGGGGCCTATGCCCACACCCTGGTCTCGCGGCTGCAAACCATCCTGGCGCGCCTGTTCGACAAGGCCTTCATCGCCCGCCTGTCGGCCGACACCCTGGGCCTGTGCCTGGCGCCGTGCGATGCCGAACAGGCCATGCCGCTGGCCCGCGCCATCGCCGCCCGTCTGGTCAAGCGCATCAAGGTCACCGACGACCAGAGCCTGGACGTCAATGTGTCCCAAGGCGTCTATCACGTCAGCCATGTCCGCCCGACCACCGACGAAATGGTCGAGCGCGCGCTGATCGCGCTGGACCAAGCCCGCGCAGCCAAGACCGGTATCGCCCAGTTCGATCCGCGCATCTATTCGGAACTGGCCGACACCCTGCTGCTCACCGACCAGCTCTATGCCGCCCTGCAGTCCAAGGCGCTGACCGTGTGGTACCAGCCCAAGTTCAGCTACCGTGAGGGCCGCATCACCGGCGCCGAAGCCCTGGTGCGGTGGAACCATCCGGAGCGCGGCTATGTCTCGCCCCAGCGCTTCGTGGCCATCGCCGAGGAAACCGGCGCCATTCGCGACCTCACGCTGCATGTCTTCGACACCGTCCTGGAGGACCAGCGCCGCCTGAAGGAGGCCGGCTTCGATCTCGACATCAGTATCAACTATTCCGGCCGACTGTTGTCGGATGTCGACTTCAACGCCCGAACGGTCAGTCTGGTCGATACGGCTGTTGGCCACATCTGCTTGGAAATCACAGAAACGGCGGTTATCGAGGACCCGAAGATCGGCCTTGCGGCGATCAATACGTTTGTGGAACACGGCGTCGAAATATCGCTGGACGACTTCGGCACCGGCCTGTCTTCGCTGTCCTATCTCAAGCAGATTCCGGCTCACGAACTGAAGATCGACCGCGCCTTCATCATGGAGATCGAGCAGGGCCAGCGCGACGCCTTGCTGGTGCGCTCGACCATCGACCTGGCCCACGGCCTGGGCATGAAGGTCACCGCCGAAGGTGTCGAGACCGGCACCTCCTTTACCCTGCTGCAGGCCATGGGATGCGATATCGCGCAGGGCTACGGCATCGCCAAGCCCATGCCGTATGACGCCCTGGTGCCCTTCCTGGAAGACTTCCGCCAGGTCGCCGACGCTCGCGCCCGCATGCCCGAATTCCGCCCACGCCAGGCCCGTTGATTAAGACATGATCCGAAATCCCCATCCTTGGCTCGCCCTTGCTGCCGCCCTGACCGGGTCGGCGGCTTCGCCAGGTCTGGCGCAGACCGAGTTGTTCTCGCCCGAGACTGTCAAGGCCTGGGTGGATGTGCGCCTGACGGCCACCGACGGCGAGCGTGGCTGGCTGGATGGCGGCTTTGGAAAGACGCGCTACGGCGGCAATGACGACGGCGCCCACCTGGCCCAGGCGGTCATGGTATGGCAGCCGCGACTGGCGGATACGGTCACCGCCTATGTCATCGGCCAGTATGTCCCTGAATCCGATGAGCCGTTCGGGATCGAGGAAGCTTTCGTCAAATGGAAGCCGGTGCCGAAATCTGCGCTTCGCTACAGCGTGCGCGCCGGCCAGTTCTTTCCGCCGGTCTCGCTGGAGCACGACGGCGCCGGGTGGACGACGACGCGAACCGTGACGCCCTCGGCGATCAATAGCTGGATAGGCGAGGAGGTCCTTGTTCAAGGTCTGGAGGGTAATCTCCAGACTCAGGTGGCCGAGCACGGCCTGGCCCTGACTTTGGGCGGCTTTACCAAAAACGACACCTCGGCGACGATCCTGACCTGGCGCGGCTGGGCCCTGCACGACATTTCGGCATCGGAAAGCACAGGCCTGCCGTTGCCCGACGGGCCGCAGGGGTGGTCGAACACCCTGGGGGCCAACCAGTCGGCTCACAGCCGGCCGCTGGCCGAGGTCGACGGCCGCCTGGGCTACTACGTCCGACTGGACTGGCGCCCGCCGGCGCCCTTGGCCGTCGATGCCGAATTCTATGACAACCAAGGCGATCCCCAGGTCCTGCGCAATGGCCAGTGGGGCTGGGCGACGCGGTTCTACAATCTGGGCGTTACCTGGCAGCCGGCGCAGGACTGGGAGGTCCTGGGGCAATACATGACCGGCCAGTCGAACATGGGATGGCGCATGTCGAACGGTTTCTGGGCCTTCGACGTCAAATACGATTCGGCCTATCTGCTGGCGACACGCAAGTTTGGCGACGGATCACAGCTGACCGGGCGAATCGACTATTTCGCCGTGAAGGACCTGTCCTGGCGCAAGAAGGACGACAATACCGAGAGGGGCCATGCGGCGACCGTGGCGTGGATTCGCCCGCTGACCGGCCATCTCGACCTGGCTGCCGAAGTCCTGCATGTCAACAGTTACCGTCCGGCCCGCGCGATCCAGGGGCTGGACCCGCGCCAGGCCCAGACACAGGTGCAGATCGCGCTGAAGGCTCATCTGTAGCCGCGTCCCGCAACGCAATACCGCATATTCATCATGTTGCGATGCGAAAAATGTGACGAAATATCGGTAAAATCGGTGCTTTTTCGTGGCGATATGCCGACCGCCCATTAATATATTGCGGCATCATGAAGGCATAAAAAAGCCCCCGGTCGGGGGCTCTCTTTACAGGGAATAGATGGCGGAGAGGGTGGGATTCGAACCCACGATAGAGTTGCCCCTATGCCGCATTTCGAGTGCGGTGCTTTCGACCACTCAGCCACCTCTCCGTCAGAGGGAGACCGGAAAAACATCAGATTATACAAGCTTGTAAATCTGCGATTTGACACGGTCAGACGGCGCATAAGCGCCGTAGGGTCGATCAGAGGCGGTGTCTCTACGCAAAGGCCGAAGAAACCGCAAGCCTTTTTCTGGTCTTTATGATATTTTTATGGGCCCCCTTGGTGGGCCTATAGATTTTTTACCGTAGCGTTAGGTCATTATGACCACCTGTACGATTGCATCCCCATAAGCGTGTCTTTCTGGTGTCAGTTCTCGCCAAAGCGGAGCCAAAAGTGCAGATTCTTAACCAAATACGCATTTGGGTGCTATGCAAAACGACTTCGGAAAGTTATTGAAGTCGCGTACTAGAAGTTTCAGTCGAGATGATCGGCTGTTCGTTCGATGGCCAAGAGAGGGCAATTAATATGAAACTCAGTTTGCTAGCGGGCGTCGCTCTCGCTGCGATGGTAGCAGCGACAGGCGCTTCTGCCGAACAATACCCGGGCTGGTACGGCGGTGTTGACCTTGGCTATAATTCCAAGGGCGACTATGAAGCCGTTTCGACCGGCCACATGGCGGACGGTGGCGCGTACATGTACGACGTCGCGACCGACGAAGACTGGGCTGGCTTTGCCCGTCTCGGTTATCGCTATAACCCTAACTGGCGCGTTGAATTCGAAGGCGGCTACCGCCCCGGCGACGTGACCACCGCGACCGCTCCGTTTGCTCGCGACTATCCGACCATTCCGGGTACCACGACCGTTGATACTGCGCTCTGCACCGTCGGCGTCATCCGTGGCGCGAACGATCCCTGCGGCGGTCCGCGCGGTTCGTTCGACCAGACCACCTTCATGGTCAACCTGTACTATGACATCCTGCCGGAATCCTCGCTGCACCCGTTCGTCGGCGTCGGCTTCGGTCTGGACCATGTCAAGGCGAAGCTGATCGGCCAAATGTCGACCAGCCCGGCCGGTGCGGTTTCCGACATCAGCATCACCGGTGATGACACGGTTCCGGCCGCACAGTTCCTGGCTGGTATCGCCTGGGCCCTGTCCGACCGCCTGAGCCTGGACGTCACCTACCGCTACCTGGCGGCTGGTGAAGCCACCTTCGACGGCATTGTTGCGCCGCTGTCGGCTCACAACATGACCCCGGGTCTTTCGGACACGGGCGCTGGCTGGGAACAGCCGGGTGAATTCTCGGGCAAGTTCAACGACCAGACGATCTCGGTTGGTCTGCGTTGGGCCTTCGGCGCCCCGGAAGTTGTCGCGCCTCCGCCCCCGCCGCCGCCGCCCGCTCCGCCGGTGACCCCGCCGCCG
>NZ_AWGD01000043.1 GCF_000495795.1 Asticcacaulis sp. AC460 | reverse complement strand
CTGGGTCGCATAGGTCAGCGACACCACCTGTGAGCTGGGACGATCCAGGATGATGACGAAACTGGCTTCACCCGCCGCCTCGTCGATAATGAAGTCGCTGATCGAAATCACCGGTGTACCCGAAGGCGCATCGTTGTCGACGATGATCGCCGTTCCGACATTCTTGGCCAGGGTGACATTGTTGCTGGGGCTGTACAGTTCCAGGGTGAAGGCCTCGTTGACTTCATCCAGGCTGTCGTTGGTGATCGGGATTCGAACCGTCATCTGTGTGACGCCGGGTGAAAACGTCAAAGAACCGGACAGGCTGGTGTAGTCGTTGTAACCGGCCGTCTGGTTATACGTTTGCCAGTTCACCGTTACCGCCGTCGCGCTGATCTCGTTGAGGCGGATGACGAAGTCCACATACGCCGCATCCTCGCCGACCACCACGTCATCGACGGATAATGAAATCGCCATTTAAGCCCCCTTTAAGAACAGGATTTACAACCTACAGGAGGCGTATTCCCTCGCAAGCGGAAAGCAAAAAAGAGTTAAATTCTCGCCATAGATGTGCCCGGCCCGCCACAGGCCGGTTAATCACCACACCATATGGCTGAGCACATCCGCCTGGGTTGCCCCGATCACGGTGATCGTGTTGCTGGCATTGAAGGTGATGACGACATTGCCGCCGACCTGAGCGACCAGGCTGTTATTGGCCACCCCGCCGGTATAGGCATTGACATTGATCGTGTCGTTCTGCGCCGCGCTGAAGTCGTAGATGGTGTCCTTGGCGCTGCCGGCTTCGAACAGGAAGATGTCCGCCCCTAAGCCCCCCGTCAGCTTGTCCGGTCCACCCTTCCCGTTCAGCGTATTGTTGCCGTCATTGCCGATCAGCGTGTTGCTATTGGAATTGCCGGTGGCGTTGACATTGGCCGTACCCGTCAGCGTAAGGGTCTCGGCAAACCGCCCGGCGAGGCTGTAGGTCACGGTCGAATAGATGAGGTCCGTCCCGGCGCCGCCGGCCTCGACGACATTGTCGCCGGTATTCTGGACATAGTAGGTATCATTGCCCAGACCGCCGCTCAGCACATTGTTGCCGCTGTTGCCGGTCAGGGTGTTGTTCAGTCCGTTGCCCGTACCGTTGATCGCAGCCGATCCGGTCAGGACCAGGCTTTCGACCTCCGCCGACAGCGTATAGCTCACCGAGGCATTGACCACATCGCCCCCGCCGGACGCCGCTTCGGTGACGACATCGCCGGCATCGTCGACGGCGTAGGTGTCATTGCCGGTGCCACCGATCATGGTGTCCGCGCCGGCGCCGCCATTGAGACTGTCATGGCCGGCGCCCGAGTCCAACGTATTGGCGTTGGCATTGCCCACCAGGATATTGGCCAGGCCGTTGCCGGTCGCGGTCACCGCGGCATCCGTAAGGGTCAGGTTTTCGACCTGCTTGCCCGCCAGGCTGTACGTCACCGTCGAAAATACCGTGTCGATCCCCGCCCCGCTGGCTTCGGACACGTGATCGGCGGCGTTCTGGATGTAATAGGTGTCATCGCCCAGCCCGCCGGCCAGGGTGTTGTTGCCGGCATTCCCGGTGAGCACATTGTTCAGCCCGTTGCCCGTCCCGTTGATATTGACGCCCCCCAAGAGCGTCAAACGTTCGAACTCGCTGCCCAGCGTATAGCTGATGGTCGATTCGACCAGGTCCGAACCTTCGCCGGCCGCCTCCGTGACCGTAATACCGGACGACTGGATAAGATAGGTGTCGTCCCCTGTGCCGCCGATCAGCGTATCGGCCCCACTGGAACCGCCGTACAGTCCGTCATTCCCACCCAACCCCGTTATGACATTGTTGCCGGTATTTCCGTAGAGGGTCTGCCCCAGGCTGTTGCCGGTGGCATTGATATCGGCCATGCCGGTCAGGATGAGGTATTCGACGTAGCGGCCGCTCAAGCTAAAGGTCACCGAAGAATAAACAAGGTCCGTCCCTTGACCGTTGGCTTCGACGACATTATCGCCGGTGGAATCGACCTCATAGTTGTCGTCACCCAGCCCGCCGATCAGGGTATCTGCGCCAGCAAGGCCGGTAAGAAAATCGCTGCCGAGACCGCCAGTCAGCACATTGTTTCCGCTCGTCCCGAACATATAGTTGTCAAGATCGTTGCCCGTACCGTTGGTATTGGCGGTACCGGTCAGGTAAAGGTCCTCAACGTTCGCGCCAAGCGTGTAGCTGATGCCCGAGCTGACCTGGTCAAGACCGGCGTCCGCCGTTTCGGTGACCACGTCCCCGGCGTGATCGACGTAGTAAATGTCCCAGCCGTCTCCGCCGGCCATCGTGTCAGCGCCCGCGCCACCATCCAGCAGGTTGTCGCCGCCATTGCCGGTCAGCACATTGTTCAGCCCGTTGCCGGTACCGTTGCTGTAGGCCGATCCTGTAAGGGTCAGCCGTTCGACCTCGCTGCCCAGGGTATAGCTGATGGCCGACTCGACCAGGTCGTTACCTTCGCCGGCCGCTTCGGTGACCGTATCACCGGCCGTGGTGATGACATAGGTGTCGTCACCCGCGCCGCCGATCAGGGTGTCTGCCCCGCCGTCTCCGCCATCCAGACGATCGTTGCCCCCCAACGCCGTCAGGGTGTTATTGCCCGAATTGCCCGTCAGGGTCTGGGCCAGGCTGTTGCCGGTGGCGTTGATATTGGCGGCCCCGGTCAGGGTCAGAAATTCGATATATCGGCCGCTCAAGCTATAGGTGACTGTCGAGAAGATGGTGTCCGTGCCCTGGCCATTGGCCTCGGTAACGACATCTCCTGTATTGTCGACACTGTACGTGTCGTCATCGAGACCTCCGACCAGGGTGTCAGTCCCCAGGCCACCATTCAGGGTGTCATTGCCGTTGCCGCCATAAATGGCATCGTTACCGTCGATGCCATTTATCGAATCACCACTGTCATAGCCATAGATGGTGTCGGCGCCGGCGCCTCCGTCCAGCTGGTCAATCAGGTGGTTGCCATAGATCAGGTCGTCGCCGTCCTGGCCGAACAAAATGTCGAACCCGTCGGTGCTGCCATGAAGCGTATCGTTTCCGGCGCCCCCGAGAAGCGAGCTGTTGCCGGCCTCTCCGAACATTTCATCATGGCCGTCGCCGCCGATCAGCGTGTCCTGTCCGGCACCGCCATGGATAATGTCGTTGCCGGCGCCGCCGGCGATATAGTTTTCGCCGTCCGTACCGGTCAGCGTATCATTACCGCCACCGGAGATCAGATTTTCCATCTCCGTGAAGCTTTCATTGAAGAATTGCGTCTCTCCCGTCGCCAGATTGACGTTGTAATTGCCGATGTACAAGGTGGTATCCAGCGTATCATTACCGGCACCGCCGACAATGGAGTCACCGCCGAACACGGCATAGATATAGTCATTGCCGTCGCCGCCCAACTGCGTGTCGTCCCCCCCGCCGCCGCCGTCCAGCGTATCGTTACCGTCCCCACCGCTCAGCGAGTCACTACCGGCGCCGCCTTGTACGGTATCGTTGTCAGCCCCGCCGTCAAGCGTATCCGCCCCGCCGTCACCGCTGAGAGAGTCGTTGCCGGCATAGCCATAGAGCTGGTTGGCGCCGGCGGTGCCGATGATCGTCTCAGCCCCCTGCGTCCCCAGCGCCCGCTCGAAGTTCACAACCGTGTCGGCCCCGGTGTTATCGGTATAGGTCCCGGCCACCAGATTGATGACCGCACCGACATCACCGAACCGCCAGCTATAGTCGACTGTGTCGTCGCCGTCGCCGCCGTCATAGACCGAACCGTAAGATGTCGATTGGGTCTGGATATAGTCCGCGCCGTCTCCACCATAGATCTGGTTGACGCCGTTGCCGCCATAGATGACGTCGAAATCGCCACCGCCATAGACCGTGTCATTGCCTTCCCCGGCATAGAGCGAATCCTCCCCGTCCAGGCCGCTGATGCTGTCGTTGCCATCGCCGCCTTCGACAACGTCAACGCCTGCGCCGGCATCGAGCGTATCGTCTCCGGCAGCGCCCAGCAGGCTGTCATTGCCGTTCCCGCTGACCAGACTGTTGGCCGTGTCTGTCCCGGTCAGCGTATCGTTACCTGTGCCGGAGATGATGTTTTCCATCTCCAGGAAAGTCTCGCCACCGAAATTACTCAGTCCGGTCACCAGGTTGACGGCATAGTTGCCATTGTAAGAGGTCGTGTCGAGCGTATCGGTACCGTCGCCGCCGGCAACCGAATCGGTCCCGTTGGCGGCATAGATATAGTCGTCACCGGCGCCGCCGGATTGGGTCGAGCCGCCCAACGCCGTCAGCGTATCATTGCCATCACCGCCGGAAAGCGAGGAGCTGAACCATGCCGTGATACTGTCATTGCCGGTGCCGCCGTCCAGCGTGGCATTCCCGTCCAAGCCGTTCAAGGTATCGTCGCCGCTGCCGCCGATGAGCGAATTGACACCCGCGCCACCCGTCAGGGAGTCGTTATCTTCCGCGCCATTCAGCGTGTCATTCCCGTCGCCACCGTTCAACGTGTCATTGCCGGTGCCACCGAAAAACTGGTCGAAGCCATTGACGCCATTGATCAGGTCGTTGCCGTCCTCGCCAAACCCTATCGCATGGTTATCTGTGCTGCCATTGAGCGTATCGTCGCCGGCACCGCCGACCAGCGAATTCAGACCGCTGTCGCCGTTGATCAGGTCATTGCCGCCGCTGCCGAGCAGTGTATCATTGCCGGCGCCTCCGTTCAGCGTATCATTGCCGTCACTGCCATCGACCGTGTCATTGCCGTCACCGCTGGTGATATGATTGGCCCCGACCGTCCCGGTCAGCGTATCGCTCCCGGCGCCCGAAACGAGATTTTCCATCTCCAGGAAGCTCTCATCGAAGAATTGCGACACCCCCGTCGTCAGGTTAATCGAATAATTGCCGTTGTAAGAGGTGGTATCCAAGGTATCGGTGCCATCACCGCCGACGATGGTATCGGCGCCAAACACGGCATAGATATAGTCGTTTCCGGCGCCCCCCAATTGCGTATCGTTGCCGCCACCGTCACCGTTCAGGGTGTCGTTCCCGTCGCCGCCGACCAGCGAGTCGCTGCCGCTCCCGCCATACAGCGTATCAGCCGCGCCGCCGCCTTCCAGCGTGTCATTGTCCGTGCCGCCTTCCAGGAAGTCGAACGACGCCCCGCCGACCAGGCTGTCTGCACCGCCCTCACCCAGGATGTGGTTGTAGAACTGATCGGGCGGATTCTGGAATTGCAGGACGGTCAGATCCGTATTGGCCGCAAAGACGGTGTCGTTGCCCAGCCCCGCGCTCAGCAGCCGAATCTCGGCCGGCAGATTGAACGTGGGCGAAAACATATTGAAGGGCCGGAAATCGTAGCTGTCGGCGCCTGCCGTGCCGACGAACTGGGTCAGGTAGCTGTCGATATTTTCGATGGCCACGAACGGCAGGCTGGTCCCCAGTTGCAGCACGCCCTGGATCAGGTCGATGCTGTCGGTGCCGGTACCGCCGTCGATGCTCCATCCGGCGATGTTGGTGACAGCGTTGAGATCGTATCCGTCATTGCCGTTCTCACCAGACATCGTGTCGGTGCCGCCAGCGCTGATCAGCAGATCGTCACCGTCATAGCCTAACAGGTAGTCGTTGCCTGCCCCCCCGGTCAGGGTGTCATTGCCATTCCATCCGTCGAGCGTGTCGTTGCCATCGCCGCCGTCGATGCTGTCATTGCCGTCACCGCCGAAAAGGTCGTCATCCCCGCCCAGCCCGGAAATCGTGTCGGGGTCCGCGCCGCCGTTGATCGTGTTGTTACCCCCGTCGCCGGTGAGCACGGCGCTGCCGGGTCCACTGTTGACCGCAGCCGAGGGCGCCAGGAATACGGCGGCCAGATCGGCGTCGAGGATGCTGTCGGCGATACGGGTCTTCATGGGGGCGGCTCCTGGCAGCAGGGATCAGGGCTCAGCCGGTCTGGCCGCTGCCCGTCCATGGAAAATGACGAAAAAGGAATAATAACAGCGGTACGAAACCACCCTACCGCAGCTTAGGAAAAAATTAACTACAAATTTGCGCGCACGACGAAATTTCTATCCGCAAGGCGCAGCGGCAGATGACCGCCACGCCTTGCTAAAGATTACCACACCATATGGCTGAGCACATCGGCCTGGGTCGCGCCCAGGACCGTCACCGTATTGCCGCCGCCCAGATTGATCAGCACGTTCGCGCCCGACTGCGTCACCATCCCGGCATTCGCCACACCGTTCGTAACGGCATGGATGTCGATGCTGTCGTTCTGCGCCGCGCTGAAGTCGGTCACCGTGTCCGCCCCGCTGCCAGTGGCAAACAGGAAGACATCTGCTCCCTGCCCCCCCGCCACTGTGTCGTTTCCAGCGCCTGCCTCCAGCATATTGTTACCGGAATTGCCGGTGATCATATTGTTCAAACCGTTACCGCCGCCGTTGGTATTGCCGTTTCCAGCAAGCAACAGGTTCTCGACATGCGCGGACAGATTATAAGTGCTGGTCGCTATAACCCAGTCAGTTCCCTGCCCCGCCATTTCGCTGACGACGTCACCGGCACTAACGAAAAAGCTGTCGTCACCGAACCCGCCATTCAGCGTATCATTGCCGCCGCCGCCATCCAGCCAGTTCCTGCCGGAATTACCAACGATGATATTGTCACTAACGTTACCGTTCCCTGTAAAATCGCCACTGCCCGACAGCAGCAGGTTCTCGACATTGGCCGAAAGGTTGTAACTACTGATCGCAACGACCCAGTCACCCCCCTGCCCTGCCGCCTCCACGACAACGTCACCGGCATTGACGAAAAAGCTGTCATTGCCCAGTCCGCCGTTCAGCGTATCGTTGCCGCCGCCGCCATCCAGCCAGTTATTGCCGGAATTGCCGCCGACGACATTGTCACTAACGTTACCATTCCCGGTAAAATCGCCACTACCCGACAGCAGCAGGTTTTCGACATTGGCCGAAAGGTTGTAACTGCTGGTCGCGACGACCCAGTCCACGCCCTGCCCCGCCGTCTCCACGACAAAGTCACCGGCATTGACGAAAAAGCTGTCATTCCCCAGACCGCCGTTCAGCGTATCGTTGCCGCCGCCGCCATCCAGCCAGTTGTTGCCGGAATTGCCACCGATCAGGTTGTCCAGGACGTTACCATTGCCAACAAAATGGCCACTGCCCGACAGCAGCAAGTTCTCCACATTGGTCGACAGGTTGTAGCTGCCAGTCGAAACGATCCAGTCGCTTCCCTGCCCGCCCGCTTCAACGACCACATCTCCGGCATTGACAAAGTAGCTGTCATTGCCTTGCCCGCCGCTCAGTGTGTCGTTGCCGCCGCCGCCATCCAGCCAGTTGTTGCCGGAATTGCCACCGATCAGGTTGTCCAGGACGTTACCGTTGCCAACGAAATGGCCGCTACCCGACAACAGCAGATTCTCGACATTGGCGAACAGGTTGTAACTGCTGGTCGCGACGACCCAGTCGCTCCCCTGCCCCGCCGTCTCCATGACAACGTCACCGGCGTTGACGAAGAAGCTGTCATTGCCCAGTCCGCCACTTAGCGTATCGTTACCGCCGCCGCCGTCCAGCCAGTTGTTGCCGGAATTGCCACCGACGACATTGTCACTAAGGTTGCCGTTCCCGGTAAAATCACCACTGCCCGACAGCAACAGGTTCTCGACATTGGCCGACAGGTTGTAACTGCTGGTCGCGACGACCCAGTCCACGCCCTGCCCTGCCGCCTCCACGACAACGTCCCCGGCATTGACGAAGAAGCTGTCATTGCCCAGTCCACCACTCAGCGTATCGTTACCGCCGCCGCCATCCAGCCAGTCGTTGCCGGAATTGCCGATAATGACGTTGTTACCACCATTGCCGTTGCCTGTAAGATGTCCACTGCCAGTCAGGGTCAGGTTTTCGACAAAAGGATTCAGGTTATAGCTGATGCTGGCCATTACCAGATCCACGGGACCGGAATCGGCATATTCCAGAATTCGGTCGCCGGCATTGTCGATGACATAGGTGTCGTTACCGTACTCACCGAACATCTGGTCCGCCCCGGAACCACCGTCGAGATAATCACTCCCCAAACCGTACAGGCGGTCGTCGCCGCCGAATCCGTAAATGTCACCGCTGGTTATAATCGTATCGGCGTATTCGCTGCCCCAAAAGACCTCAATGCTCGAATAACCATCAAACCAGGCGTAGCCGTAAAGTTCGGGATGGACGAGATCCGTCACCCCCACCTCCAGATAAATACCCCCGGGGGCAGCAAGATAGGACACAGTGTCCTTTCCCGCGCCGCCCACGATATTGTCACCGCCAACGCCAGCTTCGATAAAGTCGTCGCCATCGCCACCATAAAGCTCATAAAACAACGGACGGCCATACTGATCCACCGGTGTGTTATTCCCGCTCACGAGATGATCGTCACCCCCCTCTCCGTAAAGGTGACTTGCGACACCGGACGCATAGAGCGTATCGCTATAGGCGCCCCCACGGACGCCCTCCATGTTGAACAGGATGTCTCCTGCGGCCTCGCCCGTATTGCCGCCTGTGTTGTCGAGATGAACGACGACGCCCGTCAATGCGGTGCTGTAGTCGGCGATATCATAGATTTCTTCGCCGGCCCCACCGTCCAGAAAATCACTCCCGATTCCACCACGCAGCACGTCGGCGTCGCTGTCTCCCAGGAGCGTGTCGTTGCCATCAGCGCCGATCAGCACATCCTCACCGGCACCGCCGGCCAGGCTGTTATTGCCAGCATTGCCGACGATCAGATTATCCGACGCGTTGCCCGCGCCAGTGAGATGCCCCACCCCCATGAGTCGAAGATGCTCGACATAAACGTCCAGACTGTAATTCACCGAGGCGTAAACGACGTCATAGGCGCCGCCGTCATTAACACCCGCGGTCATTTGTTCGCTGACTACGTCACCCGTATTATCGACATTGTACACGTCATTACCGCCGCCGCCGTACATGGTATCGGCTCCGGCGCCACCGTTCAGCAGGTCGGCTCCGCTCCCGCCCAGCAGGGTTTCATTGCCACCCTGCCCTTCCAGCGTTTGGCCGGCGCCTTCGCTGCTAAAGGCAATGCGCTCGATCGGATTGAATAGGCCGCCGGCGATTCTGACACCGCCTTCCCACTCACCGAAATAACGGCCTATATTGACCACCAGGTCATCGCCCCTGACAACCATGTACAGGTCGCCGGGCAGGGCCGTTCCATCGATCAGCAAGGTGTCTGTGCCCCCCGTATCCACCAGCAGGTCATCCCCGCTGGATAATCCGAAGCCCATATTGTCGTGGATGCCTGACACAACATAGGTGTCATTGTCTTCACCGCCGATCAGCCGGTCGAAATCCGCGCCGCCGGTCAAGACGTCGTTGCCGCGACCGCCTTCCAGAACATCCCGTCCGCCCAAACCGGACAGGGTATCGTTGCCATCGCCGCCGACCAGCCGGTCATCGCCCCCTGTCGTGAACGGCGTGGCCATATCAAACACCAGAACCTCGGACAGGTTGTTGGTATCGCCACGGATGAGCGATCGTGGCAGGTTGTTGCTGTCGGAAAGGTTTACCGAAACGATTGCGCCGTCATCAGAAAAGGAAATGCCCCAGCCGCCTTGCGGCAGGCTTTGCGAACTGGTGAGGTCGTAAAGGATCGTTCGCGTCTGCCCCGTAGCGGGGTTGTAGATCATCAGGTCATAAGACCCGGTATTGGCACCAGACACCGTACCATCCCGGTCCACAAAAGCGACCAGATTGGTAGCGCCGACGAAAACCGGCGGATTGATCTCGAGATTGAAATTGTCGATACCCGATCGAATCCGGGTGATGGCGCCTGTCGCCACGTCCATAATAAAGATGTTTGCGTCGCCGAAAGGATCATCAGGGGTCAGGTTCGGCGTCTCCGTCACAAAGAGAACCTTGGTCCCATCGGAGGAAATCTGCGGCGGCGCCGGAGCCCAAGACAGGCTGAAATAGTCATCGCTGTGGCCGATTAAACGGACCTCGCCCGTCCGCAAATTCTTGAGAAACATGTCGGTGCGCGTGCTGGAAAGTCCCTCACCTGTCAGGTTCGGTGTCACACCGACGTAGGTCATCCATTGTCCGTCGGCCGACAAGGTATAGGAGGTTCCACCGAAAATTCCGTACTCACCTGGCGGCGTCAGCAGCGTCCTCTCACCGCTGGCTACATTCTGCGAAAAGACTCCGTAATCCCAGTAGAGTCCATGCTCGTAAAGGCCTTCGTAATACAGCGTGCCGCCATCGGCCGAAATACTGATATTGCGATAGGTAGCGCCATGCGGATCCGTTCCGGGCGCATACGCCGACACGGTTGTCAGGGCGCCGCTGATCAGGTCTTTGCGGCATACCGAATAGACCGCATCCATGTTGGGATCCGACGGCCAGTCGACACGAATGAAATAGGCGGCCTGACCGTCAGCCGAAAACACATAGGATTTTCCGGCATTCAGCGGAGTATCCGTCAGGATGCCGACACGGTTGCCGTCAACGTCCGCATTGAGCCGGACAATCTGTCCGGTCGCCATGTTGCGAATGAACAGATCTTCCGCGGCCGTCAGGTTCAAACCCGTGTCTGCGATGTCACCGGGGACAATGTCGGACGCCGCGCTGCGGAAAATAATGTAGCTGCCGTCCGGCGAAACAGAGGGTCTGGAGGCGCTGCCGTTGGCGAAACCGCCGTTCGTGGCCGAACTGACGAGGCGGGTATGTTCCTGGTACGAATTGTCGCCGGTCAGGGCGTCGTCAAAGGCGGATCCGATAATGACTTCGATCGAACTGAGCTGGTCGTTTCCGGCGGCACCTGAGCTGTTGGGAACAGTTGCGCTCAGATCGACAGTTACGCCACCGGATGACGTCGAATAGTCCGCTGTGTCCGTTCCGGTTCCGCCTGACAAGGTGTCGTTACCGCCGTTGCCGGTCAGCCGGTCGTTACCCTCTTCACCCTGAAGCTGTTCAGCAGCGTCGTTTCCCCGCAGAACGTCGTCCGCCTTTGTACCTTTGATCAAGTTCATGGTCGCCCCCCGCTCCGAAATTAATACAACCCTTAGGTGGTAGCGCCTCTACCGACCGCTGTCGAGATCCTGCCTCTCAAAACCATGCAAATTACAGCTTCGCCGCATGGGCCTGGAACAGTTCGACAATGTGATCGATCATCCGGCATTGCCGGAAATGGAATCGACGCTGGCGGTGCCACCGTAGGTGACGTTACCTGATGCGCTATTATAATTGGCCTGGGTCATAGATCCCTGGACCGCCAGGGCGGAGCCCCCGACAACATACCCAGTTGCAGAGCCGATGCGTGCGCGTCATCGCGCCTGCCGGAAAGTACGGACATAGTGCAGTCCAGAGATTTGAAAACAGTGTTTCTGGGATATCCCGCCGACTTACCACACCATATGGCTGAGCACGTCGGCCTGGGTCGCGCCCATGACCGTCACCGTATTGCCGCCGCCCAGATTGATCAGCACGTTCGCGCCCGACTGCGTCACCATCCCGGCATTCGCCACACCGTTCGTAACGGCATGGATGTCGATGCTGTCATTCTGCGCCGCGCTGAAGTCGGTGACCGTGTCCTTCCAGGTGCCGGCCATGAACACGAACACATCCGATCCCAGCCCGCCGGCTAGGGTGTCGTTGCCAACGCCACCATCCAGCCGGTTGTTGCCGCTGTTGCCGGTCAGGATGTTGTTCAACGAATTGCCGGTGGCGTTGATGTTGCCCCCGCCCGTCAACGTCATGACCTCAACCGCACGCCCTAACAGCGAGTAGGTCACCGAGCTGAACACCGTATCGGTGCCCTGCAAATGCTGTTCCTGGACGTTGTCGCCGGCATTGTCGACATAGTAGGTATCGTCGCCAAAACCACCAACCAGCTTGTCAACGCCGGCGCCGCCGTCCAGCACATTGTTGCCGGCATTGCCGGTCAGCGTGTTGTTCAGCGAATTGCCGGTGCCGTTCAGATTGCCCGTCCCGGTCAGGGTCAGGACCTCGACCGCCCGTCCAAACAGCGAATAGCTCACCGACGAGATGATGGTGTCGGTGCCTTCGAGATGGTTCTCACCAACACTGTCAGCAGCATTGTCGACATAGTAGGTGTCGTCACCCAGCCCGCCCAGCAGGCGGTCGATGCCCGCGCCACCGTCCAGAACGTCATTGCCGGCCGCACCGTCCAGCGTGTTGTTGCCGCTGTTGCCAGTCATGACATTATTCAGCGAATTCCCGGTGCCGGTCAGGTTCCCCGCCCCCGTCAAGGTCAGTATCTCCACTGCCCGTCCGAAAAGAGAATAGCTGACCGACGAAATGATGGTGTCAGTACCTTCCAGATGGTTTTCACCGACGCTGTCGCCGGCATTGTCGACAATATAGGTGTCATTGCCCAGCCCGCCGATCATCCGGTCACTACCCGCGCCGCCATCGATGCGATTGGCATTGGCATCACCCGTCAGCCGATCGCTGAACCCCGAGCCGGTCAGGTTTTCGAAACCGCTGAGCGTGTCCCAGCCCGCACCAGTCACCTGCCCCGATGTGATGGCCAGGCTGACGGTAACGCTCGCTGCCGCATCGTTGAAGCTGACCGTATCGGTACCGTCCCCTCCGACCATCCCATCATTGCCGGCGCCGCCCAGCACCAGATCGTCCCCGCCATTGCCGACGAGGTAATCGCTCCCGCCTTCACCTCTCAGGGTATCGGCACCTGCCGCGCCGTCCAGATAGTTCCCGCCCGAGCCACCCGTCAGTTGGTTGGCCTGCGCGTTACCGGTGCCCGCATAGTCTCCGCCGACGACCAGATTCTCGACGAAGGGCATCATGGTCATGTCAAGACCGAACGAGCTGACAATCGTATCCACCCCTTCGTTTGCAGCTTCGGTAACCGGAACAGCATAGTTGTATCCCAGCCAGGACACGTTGTAGTAGGTGTCGTTACCGGTCCCTCCCGAAAGCCAGTTGCTGGATGCGTTCGCATAAAGAATATCGTCGCCGGCGCCCCCTTCCAGAGTGCTCGATACGCCGCGGCCGATCAGGACATTGTTGCCATCGTTGCCGATCAGATGATTCCAGCCGGCGCCGCCGGTGACATTTTCAATCCCGTCGACCGTGATCAGGTTGAAGCCTGTATTCTGCTGGACGGTAAGTGACAGGTCGATTGTCAACACCTGCCCGTAGGCCAGCCGGCTGAAGTCGAGCAGATCAATGCCCGCACCGCCATAAACAATGTCCTCGCCACCGCCGACGGCGTAAGCCGTGTTGAACGGCGAGCCGAACACGACCGTGTCGTTGCCCGCACCGCCGGAGAGAATTTCACGCCCCTGGCCGGTCTTGAAGAAGGTATCGTCGCCGTCGCCGCCGTCGACCACATTGTCGCCCTGCCCGGCCGACAACCAGTCATCACCGGCGCCCCCCCAAAAGGTGTCGGCGCCACCAAGGGCACCATCGGCTTCATACAGCTTGTCGCCGCCAGCCGTCCCGGTCAGACGGTCGCCGTAGGCGCTCCCGTAGATGGCGCCGATCGCTTCGAAGCCACTGCAACTGCCGCCTGTAGCGGCGGCGATACCGGCATAGGGATCGGCGCCCGAAAGGTCCAGAGTGACGCTCGCCGTTGCCCCATTCAGCAGGATGAACAGACGGTCGATCTCTCCAGCGCCCTGACCGCCGCCATGGGCGCTGTCACCGATGCCGGCATAGATATCGTCCGCCCCGGCCCCGCCGGTCAGGAGGTCCGCGTCAGTGTCACCTTCGGCGCCGACACCCTGTCCGGCGTGCCAAAGCTGGCCGCCACCGTCACCGGCGGTGACCGTGTCCGCGCCGAGCCCTCCGGCCAGTATGTCGCGTCCCGCCCCGCCGTTCAGTACGTCATCGCCGGCCTCACCGCTGAGCCGGTCATCTCCCGCCACGCCATTGAGCGTATCGGCAGCCCCGCCTCCGTGGATCTCGTCTGCGCCTGCCGCCCCGTCGATCGACTCCGCGGTTACGTCGCCCAGGATCACCATATCCTGCCCTTCCGTGCCGACAAGGCTGAAGTGGCGCTCGAAAACCTTAAGCCCGTTAGGGGTCGTCGACGTCCAGGTCGCAACAAAGCCCCCACCATCGAGCGGCGCCAGGTCGACGGCAAAGAAGCTGCCCTGGGTAAGACGGAAGGCATCCCCTATAGCGTTGCCCATCGCATCATAGTGCTGGGCCCATAGAACTACGGCGGCTCCGTCATCTGAGCTCCAGGTAACTACCAGACTTCCGTCGGTGAGCGTCGTTGCCTCGCCGACATAGGACGTCCCGTCGGTCACGGCACCAATCCGGAACTCATTTCCCAACCGCGTTCCGTCGGCGGCGAAGCGCTGTGCCCGTACCGAGTTACCGCCGAAGCTGACATTCCAGACATCCGCCGTCAGCCAGGTGACAACATACCCGCCATCATCCAGCGTGGTAATGCTCGGCGCATATTGATCCCCTGCCGTCTGCGCGTTCACCAGGAATTCCGTTCCCGCGGCCACGCCGTTGGCATCGAAGATCCGCGCCGTGATGCCCAGCCCGTCCCCGTCATGGGCATTGCTGGCCCACACGACGACAAACCCGCCATTGGCCAGTGCCGCAACCTTGGGCGCCACGATAGTAAAGCCCCGATAGAGTGGATCGAGAACAGCCAGAGACGCAACATCTATTCGCGTTTCGACACCGGACAGGGCGCCTGAAGCCGTATATCTCTGGAAAAGCAGCTTGGGCGCGCCGAGACCATCGTCCTTGGACACCCAGGCAATGACGACGTCACCATTGCTCAACTCTGCCATGGATGGATTGCCCTGGTCGCCGGGACGGGTGGTATTGACAATGAACTCGCCGCCAACAGCATTTCCGCTGGCGTCGTACCTTCGCGCAGCCACGTTGAACGTATAGTCGCTGACTGTCCAGTCGCTGGTACCGGAATACCAGCTCAACATGAAGCCGCCGTCACTCAGCCCGATAACAGTGCTGTTGAAGACCCAGTAGCCGGTTGTGTTTACGGTGATTTGTTCGCCGACCTCATTACCCTGGGCGTCATAGCGTTGAGCCAGGATAGTTGCGCCAGCAGCGGAGTCACTCCAAGTGATGATATAGCCACCGCCCTCCAATTGGGTCACCTGGCTAAACCATTGGTATGCCGATGTCCCATCCGGCAAGGGTTCAATCCAAGTGGCAGGATGTGTGTAATAAGCGGTCGCCATCGCAGTTTTCTCCTCCGTCTCGTCTGAGGATCAGGTGGAAAACCAGGAAGCGTCTGAATCCAACGCCCCAGAACGCCCCCCTTGGTGTCCCCCCTCTCCGCTTCAGGCGGCAGATTACCCCAACTCACACTGCTGGAAAACGGCTATTCGTCGACAGCCAGCAGGTTTCTACAACTTCGCCGCGTGCGCCTCGACCAGATCAACGATATGGTCGATCATGCCGTCATTGGACAGCTTATGGTCCGGCTTACCGCCCAGATAGACCATGCCCGACCCGGCCCCGCCGCCGGTGAAGCCAACATCGGTATACAGCGCCTCGCCCGGCCCGTTGACGACACAGCCGATGATCGACAACGACATCGGCTTGGCGATATGGGCCAGCCGCTCTTCCAGCTTCGCCACCGTCTCGATGACGTTGAACCCCTGGCGCGCACACGACGGGCAGGCGATGATGTTGACGCCGCGGTGGCGTAAGCCCAGCGACTTCAAAAGGTCGAACCCGACCTTGATCTCTTCGACCGGATCGGCCGCCAGGCTGACCCGCACCGTGTCGCCGATCCCGGCCCACAACAAATTCCCCAACCCGATCGCCGACTTGATCGTGCCGTTGCGCAAGGGCCCGGCCTCGGTGACCCCGATATGCAGCGGGCAGTCGATCGCGTCGGCCAGGGCGGTATAGGCGGCCACGGTCAGGAACACGTCCGACGCCTTCACTGAAATCTTGAACTCATGGAAGTCGTGATCGCGCAGGATATTGGCGTGGAACAGCGCGCTTTCGACCATGGCTTCAGGGCACGGCTCGCCGTACTTTTCCATCAGGTCCTTTTCCAGCGACCCGGCATTGACGCCGATGCGCATGGAGCAGCCATGATCCTTGGCCGCCTGGACGACTTCGCGCACCCGGTCGGCCGAACCGATATTGCCGGGATTGATGCGCAGGCAGGCTGCACCGGCCTGGGCGGCCTCGATGGCGCGCTTGTAGTGGAAATGGATGTCGGCGACGATCGGCACATTGGACTGCTGCACAATGGCCTTCAAGGCGGCGGTCGATTCAACATCGGGGCACGACACACGGACGATATCGGCGCCGGCCTCTTCCAAGGCACGGATCTGCGCCATGGTGGCTTCGACATCATGCGTCTTGGTATTGGTCATCGACTGGACGGTAATCGGGGCGTCGCCGCCGACGGCCACCTTGCCCACCATGATCTGGCGGCTCTTGCGCCGCTGTATCATCCGCCAGGGACGAACATGGGTATGGTCGGAAGGGTGGTAGCTGTCCATGAGAAATCCGGGTTACGCGCGAGCCCGCCTTATATCAGGCCTGACGCCGCCTGTAACAACCGCCGTCAGGAAAATTTGTCGCACCTACTGCGCAGCAGGGTTATCAACGGCTGGCAACACCGCCGGTGCCGCCGAACTGCTGGCCGGCGCCGTCTCGACCACAACCGGCTTGGGCCGCACGGACGGCAGGTACGGAATCGGATCGGTCGGCCGCGGCTCGACCTTTGGCGCTTCCGGCTTCGGCGACGTCTTGTAGACCACCGCCACCTGGCCTTCCTGGGCCTGACGCGCGTCCAGCACCGCGGACATCTGCGCCGCACGGCCATTCACCTTGCCGACCGTGGTGACTAGGCTGTCCATCTGGCCGGCATATTCGCCGTTATAATAGACCTCGATATATTTCAGGTCTGAAATCTGGATCACCTTTTCCTGCCAGTCGGTCGCCGGCACGCGATAAGCCTCGCCGGCATTGAGCTGGGTGGCGAAGGAAATGGCGCTGCCGCTGGCGTCACGCACGATCAGGTCAACGCTGCGCGTCGCCTGCAGCGTCACATTCGACGACTCCGGCGGCGCGCCATACACCGCGCCCTGCGGATTGAAGGCCTTGCGCGCCTGCAACACCTCGGTCACCGGCACCACCGCGGCGCTGGCATTGTCGGCGGCCATCATCGAGGAAAAGCCCTCTTCCAGGCCAGGCGTGACATAGGCCTGAGGCACGTCCTGATCTTGCGGCGCCGGCGCCGCGCGCGTCAACTGCATCTGGCCGTCGTGCAGATTGGGCACCGCCCACTTCCACTTCGCGTTTTCGTTCAGCGCCTGGGCGTTGCGCCCGGCATGCGAGACGGGCCTGTGCTGGACGACGTTCCAGATGGCAACGGCGCCGACCACGCAGGCGGCGGCGATGATATAGGCGCGGTAATTCGGCTTGGTGTCCTCGACCGAGGCGCCGGACGGGGCGTGCAGCCGCACCGCCGGTTCCGTCGCCTCGCGCTTGTACATCTCGGCCAGGCTCTCCTCGTCCAGGCCCAGGGCCTTGGCATAGGCCTTGATATAGCCGATGGCGAACGCCCGCGGCGGCAGCACATCATAGGCGACCTGTTCGAAGGCTTCGAGATAGGCCCGGCGCACCCGCGTGATCTCCGAAACCTCCTCCAGGCTCAGCCCCAGCTGCGCCCGCCGGCTCTTCAGCAGTTCCGCCAGGTCGAATCGATCCGGCAGACGGCCGTCGTTCTGCATCGCGTGGGGCTGGTTGCCGCCGCTATACAGGCCCTGATAGGGTTCGTCTTCGATGATGGGGGGATGGTCGCTGGTACTCATGGGATTCGCGGTTTACTCCGTCGGGACAGAACCATAACGGGCGGGAATAATCAATCGGCCCGCGCATGGCAGTTGCGGCGGCAACGCAAATTTTACCGCCAGTTGCGCAACCGCGGAACTCGGTTTATGACGGCCCCCTGTTCGCCACTCAACCCAGGACCTGCCATGCCCGCCGCCTTCGATGACCTCTGGATCGGTCAGGTCGCTTCCATCGGCGCCGGCGTCATTTCCGACGAGGAACTGGCCAGCTTCTGCAAGAGCTATGCGCCGACGTGGAATCCGGCCGACGGCGTGCCGGATGCGCTGATCTTCACCCTGTGGTCGCGCTTGGAAACCGAAGCGGCCTTGCAATGGCCGCAAACCAAGCGCCTGGCGGTCGACGCCCTGCGCTGGTCGCGCAACCCGCCGCCGGGCGAGCTGCTGCGCGGCCGCATGACGGTGATGGGCAAGGACGCGGTGGGCGACACCAAGGGCGTGGTAATCGCCCAGCACGACATGCTGGACGAAGCTGGCCGCCTGGTCTTTTCGTGCCTGACCCGCTCTGTCTTCCAGCGCAACCCCAAGGCGCCGTCGAATTGACATAACGCGCCGTATGCCATGGTACTTGCCAAATGAACGAGGACCAATACAGGCTGATTTTTAATCGCCGGGGCGCCCAAAATCAACTTCTGTGGCAAGTGCCGACGATATGCACCGCCTCCGAGGCACTGCTGCTTACGACAGCTTTTAATCCGCTTACGACGCCGACCACAGCGCTCATTTTCTCCATTTTCGCCCTATTAGTCAGCTTTTCGGCCATTCACCTGATGACAAAACACCGTCATCTAGAAGTCGCAGACTCCCACGCCTTGATCGACTTTGAAAAGTCGAATTCGGACAAGGGGTACTCCGTCGTGCATGGAAATTACAAAAACACGGGATGGGCTCCGGGCAATGGGTTCGCCAAACTTTCCGCATTCTGGATGTGGATGATTGTCCTGTTAGGCTTCCTGGGCGTTTCCACCTATGCTGTTTACATAAGTGCCGAAAGAACATTTTCGCCAACTCGGCTTGAAGGCAAAAGTTCTATCTCAATTCAGTTTAATTAATAACGAAATTTTTTCTATTATATTGCCATCATAACAATAAATCCAGACTCCATATATCAATAGCATAAATCCAATGCTATTTGAGAAATACGCAATGCTATTGCATCACCAAATTTTCATGCATTTTTTGGTTGCCTCGATTAAGCGCTCGCACTACCATCAGTTGTTGCAAATTTCGAGGTCACTTGATGCCTTCTTTACGTCCACAGCCAAAACCAGACTCACGTAAATATAGCGATCTTATTGGAGATATTGAGAAAGGTGTCATCAAAATTCCCAAATTTCAGCGCGAATTTGTATGGCCTATTGAAAAAACTGCGATACTCTTGGACAGCATTCTTAAGGGGTATCCAATCGGAACTTTTATACTTTGGCGAACAAACCAACGCATGTCTGATGTGAAGAACATCGGAAATATTTCGCTTCCTGAAACACCCGAGGGGCGCCAAGTTGAGTACGTATTGGATGGTCAGCAGCGTCTTACCTCTCTCTTCGCCGCCTACATGGGCGCAAAAATTCGAAGAGGGGGCGATGCAAACGAGACAGACTACCGCGAAATCTATGTTAGCCTTACGCCCAACCCGGGGGATGAAGACCAACTAGTTACAGTTTGCCGCAACAATGACTCTACCTCCGCCTCTCACCTCATGCCCCTTACAGATGTCCTGAGCTTGACACGAAGCAGCGGCACCGCGCTCCAGAAACAGTTCGGATATACCAACGCTCAGCTAGATCTTGCGGACATATACCGCCAGGCATTTACGACCTACGAATTCTCAACGGTGACGCTGACACGCGAGGATATAGACAGCGCGATCGAAGTTTTCACGCGCATTAACACCGGCGGCTCCATACTTACGCTCTTTGAAATTATGGTTGCAAAGACTTACGATGAAGAGCAAAAATTTGACATGCAAGTAAAATGGGCGAGCGTCGAAACAACCTTGAGTAAGGTTGGATATGACGGCATTCCTCAATCGCTGATCCTTTCTCTATTGTCGCTTATACTAAGCCCAACTAAGGAATGCAAAAGGAAGACTATTCTCGACCTTGAAAAACAAAGAATCATTGACACTTGGCCGCTTGCAGTGGAATCCATTAAGAGTGCGGTAGACTATTTTCGAACAACTTTTAATATTCCTGTATCTGCTCTATTACCTTATGACGTCATGATCGTTCCATTTGCATATTGGTTTTATAAGAAGAAACATGCCCCCACAAACAGGGCAAAAGTTCGAATGCAGGAGCTTTTCTGGCGTTCGGCCCTTTCGATGCGCTACTCATCAGGCAGTGAATCTAAATTAGCTGCTGACATCAAAAATGTAGAAAATATTATTGACGGGAAGAAGTCTTCTTCGACCGATCTTTCTGACGACTTCCTTTACATCGACAACGCAGAATCGCTAATAAATACAAATTTTTCGACTGGAAATGCTCTCTGCAAAGCGATCTTGTGCCTCCTTGCTTATCAGGAACCCAGAAATTTTGATGACAATGGCAAAGTGTTGCTCGACAACAGTTATCTCAAAATCGCGTCATCGAAGAACTTTCACCATTTTTTCCCAAAAGCTCATCTCGCGAAGCAAGGGATCGACAATGCGAATTCGATCGTCAACATTACTCTAATTGGTGCAGATCTGAACAAGCGAAAAATTAGTGCTCGGCCGCCAAAAGATTATATTTCTGAATTTGAGGTTGCGAATCAAAATATAAAAAAATCGTTGGCAACACATTTCATTGATCGCGACAAAATGGGCATCGATGAAGACGATTATAATAAATTCTTGAAAAGCCGGGCCAAGAAGCTTTGGGCACAAATCGAAGAACGCATATATCCCGAGTGAGTATTGCGAAATTGAGCCATTCAAAGTCAAGAAGAACTCCAATGGTGCAATATTTCTAGGTGACGTCCCATGGCGTTGCGTAACTCATCGTCCGTGAGGAAGTGGTATTAAGCTTCGTTAATCCGCGTCCAGGTATAGATCGGCCAGGCGTGCGGGTGACCGCAATAGAGCGCATCCCAAAAAGTGTGACGCACTTTTTGGATAAAGATGCGCGTCAAAACAGAAACTTAGAGCGCCGATCCGATTCTTCCGGATCGAAACGCGCTCTAGGAGGCGAACGTCGCCTAAAGCCCCGTCCAGTAGCCGGGATAGTGCCGGGCAAAATTGTCGAAGGTCGGCATCCGCAGGGGGTTCAGCGCCGCCGCCTTGAGGATGGCCTGCAGGGTGTCTTCGCGGACACCGGGACGGTTGTTCAAAACACGGTCCACGGTGGCTGTCGAATGACGCGTCGCCCGGGCAATATCGGCAATCGTAACCATCACGAATCCCGGCCCGATTGTCTCCGCCGGAATTTCTTTATGCGTTTACCACCAGGCCGACACGCCCAGGAACTATGAAACCACCTGGCTGAGCAGCAGGGTAAAGATCAGTCCGCAGATACCGACCAGACCTTCCATCAGGGTCCATGACCGCAGCGTATCCTTCACCGACAGCCCGAAATACTCCTTGAACATCCAGAAGCCCGAGTCGTTGACGTGGCTGAACATCAGGCTTCCGGCGCCGATAGCCAGCACCATCAGGTTGGGATCGACCCCACTGGCCGCCACCAGGGGCGCGACCAGGCCGGCTGCGGTCAAACCTGCCACGGTCGCCGACCCCAGCGCCAGGCGAATGACACCGGCGATCAACCAACCCAGCACCAGCGGCGGCACCGGCAGGCTCTTGAGCATATGCCCGAGTTGGTCATTGACGCCGCCATCGACGAAGATCTGCTTCAACGCCCCCGCCCCGGCAATGATCAGCAGGATCGGCGCGATTTCACGCAAAGCCGTGCCTGAGCCGGCCATCAGGTCGCCCAGCCGCATCCCTCGCCCAAGGCCCAGGGTCACCACGGCCACCACCACGGACACCAGCATGACGATCATCGGGTGGCCGAGAAAGGCGATCAGTCCCTTTGCCTGAGCGTCCAGACCGTCGTAATAGCCCAGCAGAGTAAAGGCGCTCAGCAGGATGACCGGCAAAAGCGCCGTCAGAAAGCTGTTGGCCGCCGACGGCAGCTTGTCGTCGGCCACCTCGTCCACCACGAACAACTGGGGCGGATTGGCCACGATGTGTTTGGCGCTCAGGGCGAACACCGGGCCGGCGACCAGGGCGGTCGGGATACCGACAATCAGACCATAGATCAGGGTCAGCCCCATATCGGCGCCGAACATCGGCACGATGGCCGCCGGCGACGGATGCGGCGGCAGGAAACCGTGCGAGATCGACAGTCCCGCCATGACCGGCAGCGCCAGGTAGACGATGGGCTTGCCCGACTGGCGCGCTACCGAAAAGATCAGCGGCACCAGCAGCACGAAACCGACATTGTAGAACAGCGGAATCCCGACGATGAACCCGGTCAGACACAGCGCCAGGGCGATGCGCTTGTCGCCGAAGGCCTTGATCAGCACGATCGAGATCTTCTTGGCCGCGCCGCTGTCGGCGACGATCTTGCCGAAAATCGCCCCGAACGCCAGCAACACGGCCAACGACCCGATCATACTGCCTATGCCGGTCTCGATCGACTTGGCGACCTTCTCGAGCGACATCTGCAGCAACAGGGCCGCCAGGATCGACGCCACCACAAAGGCCAGCAGCGGCTGGACCTTCGCCCAGGCAATCATGGCGATCAGCGACAGGACTGCAATCAGCACCACGGCCAGGACGGCCGTCTCGGCAGACAAAACCGGCATCAGAAGCCCTTCACGCTCAGGCTGTACAGGCTGTGGTGCGTCAGGATGAACAGCGTTTCCTGGTTTTCACCGCCGAAGATGAGTTGCAGCGGCCGTTCCGGCGTATCGATGCGGCCCAGGGCCTTGCCGTCGGCGTCATAGACGAAGACCTGCCCGTTGGCGACGAAGAGCCGCCCCTTGGCATCGACGGCGACGCTCTCGCCACCGCGATCGGTCAGGGCCTTCACGTCGGTGATGCTGCCGCCCGGTCCGACCAATCCGCTGTAGATGCGCTGTTCCGATCCGTTGCTGACCGTCACCCGGTCGCCCACCTTGGCTGTCACGAAACCGTAGGTATCAAGCGTGTCGGAAAACCGCCAGCCCTGGAAGTTGGTCTTGCCCTGCTTGTAGACACGGAAGGCCGGCAGAACCAGGCTGCCGTCCGGCGAGACATATTCCTGCGCCTTGGGCACGGCGACGTCGCGGGCAAACATCTGCGCCAGGGTGGTGAATTCGTAGGTCTTCGGATCGAGCTGGTCGCGGAATTCGCCGTTGTTCCAGAAATGCCCCGGAAATGCGACGACGGCGCCCGGACGCGCCACCACCGGGGTCGGCGCGATGCGCGTGATCGGCGCCGTCGCTACCCACGGATCGAAACTGTAGACCGAGGCCTCAGGCCCGTCCGACGACAGCACCATCAGATGCCCGGACTTATCGACGGCCAGGTTGACGGGATCCAGCCCCTCGTCGCTGACGACCTCCAGGCCGCGCGCCTTCGACCAGCGATAGATGCGGTGGAAATGCTTGTCGACGAAGTAGAGATTGCCCTTGGCGTCGACCGCCCCACCGCTGATCGAATAGAAATCGCCTTCCAGCTTCTCGACCTTCGCCGCTTCCAGACCGGCCGGCACGGGCGTTGGCGGCACGGCCGGCGGCGTGGCGGTGACGTCCAGCACGGCGAACTGGCGCTCGCGCAGTTCCAGCTTGTGCGTCATGTCGGTGATGGCGTTTTCGAACGGGAACTTGCTGGCGCGCAGATAGGTCCCGCAGCCATTGTTGTCGCAGGTGGCGTAACCGCTTTCGGCATTGGTCGACATGTTGCGGAAGCGGATATTGTCGACGTTGTAGAGCTTCACCGCCGTCGTCGCCGGCTTCAGGCTGCGCGTCACACGATAGGCGTGATAGTTGGCGAACAGGATGTTCTTGGAGTTGCGCACCTCAAGCGGCATCGATTCCAGCCCGTCGATCACCTCCTGCTCGGTCTGCGGCGCCAGAAACTCCCAGTTTTCGACGCCATCCAGAACGATCTCGTGACGGTTATGGTGCTCGGCCGACAGCTCATAGACATGACCGGGCGTCTTGGTGTTGCTGACGTAGAAGCCGGTGTCGGACATGGTATTCGGCGTCCAGTTGGCGACGAAATAGCCGCCGCCGCCATCGGTCACCCAGATGCCGGGATGCTGGCCGTCCATGCGGAACTTCGGATCGGAAAAATCGACGCGCTTGCCGTCGGGCAAAAGCGTGCCATGGCCGCCATGGATGCGGACATCCTCGACCAGAGAGCGCTCACCGGCCTTCCACAACAGCACCGTCGCCCGCGGATTGACCCCGCCGGTAAACAGCCCCAGGCCGAAGACGATGGCGTCGCCGCCCTTGTCGCTTTCGATCAGAGCCTTGGCGCTACCGACGCCCTGAAAGGCCGGTGTTTCCTCGGCCAGGGTGATTTGCGTCACGCTGGGGTGCAGTCCGATCAGCACCGTGTCCTTGCGCAGCCGCAAGGTATCGCTGACCAGGTAATGCCCGGTCGGGAGGTAGATGACCCGGTGCGTATCGATCGCCTTCTGCAACGCCGCCGTATCGTCGGCCACGCCGTCCCCCACGACACCCAGCGTATGCACATCGACCCAATCACTGACCGGCGGCAGTGCCGGCAGCACCGGCCCGCCCCATTTCGGCATCTGCGCTAAAGCCTCGGCTTTGAAATTCGTATCGAAGTGGCCGATCTGGCCCAGCCCGTCGATCTTCAGACCGTAATTGAATTCCCGGACACGATAGTTCGCCCCCGGCGCCTTCAGCGTCTTCCCGGAATCCCGAAACCTAGCGAACACCGGCGTGCCGGTGGCGACGGCGTTGTCGAAACCGATCTGGGTGAAGGGGCTGTTTTCGTTGCTGATGACCACGGCCGCCTTCGACACATTCTCGAAGCGGACATCCTTGCCCCAAAGGCTGTCGCTGTAGCCGCGGTCGATATCGATACCGGTCGGCGTATTTTTAATGGTGATGTTGATCAGCGTCAGGTCGACCTCATGCTCGCGGATCGCAGCCTCGCGCTGGCCCTCGAAGGTCGAGTCGATCAGGGTAAACTGCCAGGCGGGCGAGGTCTTTTCGGTCACGATGCCATAGCGGCCGCCATAGAAATGCAGGTCCTCGGCCTCGTTGCCGGCCTGATAAATCCCGGCAAACCCCGAATCGAGATGGAAGTCGATATGGCTCAGAAAGGCGTGCTGGGCGATGCGCATGCGCACCCCGGCCGCGGCCGGATTGCCCTTGCCCATCTCGAAATCGACATTGGACAGCGCCGAATAAAACGTTCCGGAATTGGCGTCGCGGACAATGGCGCTGTACGGCCGCGCCGACGGAACCGGCACAGGCACCGGTCCGGTCGAATACTGATCGGCGCCGCTGAAGATGACCATGGTCGCCACGCCCTTGTCGAAGCCCGGCGTATGGTCGGCCAGCAGCAGGACGGGCCGCGTCGGGCCGACCCCGAACAGGCGCACGGCCGGCGGGATGACCAGGGTTTTGGTGATGCGGTAGCGCCCGGATGGCAGCCAGACGATACCGCCGGCGCCGGATTTGGCCGCGGAATCGATGGCGGCCTGGATTTCGGCGGTGTCGTCGGCCTTGCCGTCGCCGACGCCCTTGACCGTTATGGCCCTGGGGTCGCTGGGCGCGGTCAGGAAGACGGAGCCCCGTCCCTCGCCGGCCCAGGCAAACGAGGTGCCGAACGCCATGGCCGCCAGGCAGGCGGCGATCATCAAGGTCTTACGTGCCATCGGATTAGGCCTCCGGTCAGATGTGGCTGAATGTGGGTCTGGGCGTTTCGGGAACGGTCGACAGATAGCTCATAACCAGGTCGACGCAGCGCGCCGGATCGGCATCGCCATCGATGGTCAGGACGTGCTCGTCCGGCCGGGGCAGTTCCAGCGTCGCCATCTGGCTGTCGACCAGGCTGGGCGGCATATAGTGATTGGGCCGGTTGCGCAGACGCGCCCGCACGATATCGGCCGAAAGCTTGGGAAAGACGAACAGGATCGGTCCGCCCGACCGGGTCCGCAACAGTTGGCGGTAGGCATAGCGCAGGGCGGAACAGGACACGACGCGGCCGTCGCCTTCCCTGGCCGTTTTCAGTTCTTCGGCGATCCGTTCCAGCCACGGCCAGCGGTCGTCGTCGGTCAGGGCGATTCCGGCCGACATCCGGGCGACGTTCTCGGCGGTATGCAGGTCGTCGCCTTCGACGAACCGGTAGCCCGTCGCCTCGGCCAGGCCCTTGCCCAGCGTGGTCTTGCCGCAGCCGCTGATACCCATGATGACGATCGCATGTGCCGAAAAGGTCAAGGTCTGGCCTCTGGAGCCTCATACCCAAAAGTGGACGCCACTTTTTGGATAAACATGAGGCGTTGCAAAAAATGAGAGCAACGAAGCACGTCTGCTCGGCGCACGGTGCTCTAACGGAAAAAAGAAAACATGCTTCCAGGTCGCGCTCGGGAGAAGGCTTTTAAGCCTGGAAGCATGCGGCCGGGACGTCACTGCACGTGTCAACAGCGCCGCCGGGCCAAGTCAGGTATATCCGCCGCCAGGTGCGGCGGATATCCGGGGTACGAAACTCAAAGACTGCTTGGAAATCCGTTTCCAACAAGCCCTTAGTAGTTGAAGCGAACACCAACCCGATAGAAGCGGCCGAGGGTGTCGTAGAGGGCCGGGTTCACGTCGAGACCGGTATTGGTCTGGGGCGACGGTTCCGGATCGGCATTGAGCAGGTTGTCGACCTTGAAGTAGGCCTGCACGCCCGGACGGACATTATAGGTGCCGCCGATGTCGATATAGGTCATGCCCTTCATGGTGTTGTTATCCAGGGTCGGACGGTTGCCGGTCGAAGCCGGGCAGCCGGAGCTGCAGACCACGTACTGGTTGCCGATGACGCCGTCGCTGAACCAGCGTTCCTGGATCAGGAAGCTGAACTTGTCGTTCGAATAGGTCTGGACGAACAGCACCTTCCAGTCGGGCGTAGCGCCCGAGTTCTGGCCGGCGGTCTGCGACGGCACCGTGCCCGGCAGGCCCGGGGTCGTGGTGAAGTCCTGGACGTTGGTGGCCAGGCCACGCAGCACCAGGTTGCCCGGCAGGCCGAACGGCTTGGACGCCTGATAGCTGAACTCGTAGTCGACGCCGTGGGTCTTGATCGAGGCGGCATTGATATTGCCGACGTTCACATAGGGGTTGGCGCCGGTCAGGTTGAAGGCGTTACAGGCCGACGGCACCGATCCGTCGAAGCAGTACTGCACCAGTTGCGTGGCGTTCGGACCGCCGGCGATCGCATCCTCCATCTCGATGCTGTAGTAATCGACCGAGGCGTTGAAGCCCGGCAGCCAGTCGGGATTGGCCAGGACCACGCCAAACGAGAAGTTCTGCGCGATTTCCGGCACCAGGCCCGGGTTGGAACCCTGGTTCTGCGACACGGTCAGGGTCGTGTTGGTGAACGGGTTGGTGAAGTTCGGCAGGTTGGTCGAAACGATCGGACCGAACAGGTCGTTCAGGTTCGGTGCGCGCACGTCCTGCGACCGGACCGTGCGGATACGGATGCCGTCCAGCGGCGTATCCCAGGTCAGGCCGACCTTCCAGGCTTCGACGCCGCCCGACGTGCTGTAGTTGGTGGAACGGCCGGCGGTGTTCAGGTTGACCTGCCCCAGTTGCTCGCTGTTGAGCAGCGGCACGTTGAATTCCAGGAAGGCTTCCGCCACCGTATAGCTGCCGCGGCCGTTGCGGTAGTTGCCGGCGTAGAAGTTGCCACCGCCGGTGCTGAGCAGCGGATCGGCCGGATACTCAGCCGTATAGGGGCTGCTGATGCCATTGCCGTACGGGTCGGCGACCGCGCGATAGGTTTCACGGCGGTATTCGGCGCCGAAGGCCATGGAAACCGGACCGGCCCACAGCGAGAAAGGCTCGCCCGAGAAGCCGACGCTGGCCACATTCTGGGTCTGGATGGTGTGCTGGAAGGCGCCCACGGCCGGTTGCAGATAGGCCAGGGCGGCGGCGCTGGGGGTCTGGTTGCCGATGACATTGACGGGCACGCATCCATTGGCGCGGGCGACCGGGTCCGCGCAGACGATGACGTTGTTGATCGTCGTCGCGTTGATCGCCGCCGTGAAGCGTGCCTTCAGAAGCAGGTTATGGACGTTGATGTCCGAGGTTTCCTTGCCGGCCTGGTAGTAGGCGTTGTAGCTCCAGTCCGTACCGAAGGCGTTGAACCTGCCGTTCGAACCGACGACGAAGCGCTCCTGCTTGCGTTGCGTGTTGACGCGGATATTGGGCAGCCACGGCGTCACCGTCCCGAAGCGGAAGCTGGTGATGTTGTTGTCGGTACAGGCCTGCTTGATCGCGCCCGGCACATAGGGATTGGCGCATTGGATGGTCAGGCCGGCCTGGGTGGTGCCCGGGTTCGGCTGGTTATGGGTGTCGACCTTGGCCAGGTTGACGGTGAAATAGATTTCGCTGTCCTCGTTCAGGTCGAAGGAGGTGCGGTTGTAGAAGTTGGTTCGGGTGATGCCCGACTGAAGCGTGGCGCCGACACCGACATTGGCTGAGGTGTCGCCGCCAATGCAGAAGCCGGTGTAGCAGCCGGCGACCGTGCCATTGGCATCCTTCTGCGGCACACCGGCGGGGCCACCCAGACCATTGGAGCCGTAGACGAATTGATAAGGGTTGCCGCTCTGGTCGAAGGCGATGCCCTGCAGCGGGCCCGCCGTGATCAGACCGTACTTGCCATAGGTATAGGACTGGGCATGGTCGAGATAGCGGAACTGCGGCGAGCCGTTATTGGTCTGGCCGGTATTGACCAGAGTCGACGAACGGTACCAGTCGCGGCCATTGGCGGCCTTTTCACCGAAGTCGCCGGGCCCGACGCCGTCTTCCTTGTGATATTCCAGCGCAAAGGCCGTATGCAGCTTGTCATCCAGGAAGGCCTTGCCGAAGGCCACCTGGGCCACGCCGGTCTTGTCGTCGCCATAGGTGGTCTCACCCAGCGAGAAATTGGCCTTGAAACCTTCGAAGCGGGTATCGGTGACGAAGTTGATCACCCCGCCGACGGCATCCGAGCCCCACGACGCCGAGGCGCCGCCATTGACCACGTCAACGCGCTTGATCAGCAGTTGCGGGAACAGGCTGATGTCGGCGGCCCCCGTGCCGATATTGGCCGGGACGACGCGCTGGCCGTCCAGCAAAGTCAGGGTACGGCTGACGCCGAGGCCGCGCAGCGCGAACGAGCTGAGGCCCTGCTGGCCGCTCGAGGTGCTGAAGGTGTTGGTCGTCGTGCCGCTGGAGCCCTGCAGCGACGGCAGCTGGGCGACCGTGGTGAAGATGTTCGGCTGGGCATTGTTGGCGATGTCATTGGCCCCCAGCGAGCTGGTCGGCGTCGGCGCCTTGAACCCGCGTGTGGTGATGCGCGACGCGGTGATGATCACGGCGCCGTCGTCGGCCGTCGTGGCTTCCGGAGCGGCCGCAGTCGTGTCCTGCGCATAGGCGCCGGTGGCGAGAACGCCCAGCACAAGTGCGGAAACCGAACAAACGATCTGACGTTTGAATCTAAGCATGTGTCTTTCCCTTCACGATCGGCAAATGACAGCGCTAACATTCAACAATCCAGCAAAACGCACACAGGCCGGCCCTTGCAAGGCTCATGCTCTACATTCGTCCCGATCGCGATGACAGCGCTAACACAAAACCGTCAATATGAGCGTCCTGACTTCGTACCAGGCACCCGGCGTTATTCCCAATTCATTATTTTTGCCGATGACAGCGCTAACATTTAGCCATGCGCCTATCGGTCAGACTAGACCTAGGTCCAAACCGCCGATATGTCAAGCCCGCATCATAAGTACGACACGCCGGGACAACGCCTTCCGCCCACCACCGCCCCGTCCGGCGGATACTGGAACCACGCCCCCGTGACGGAATGCGCCGGAGCATTGGCAGAAATTTTCCACTAATATATTGAATAATATGTAAAAAACTTTAACCACTCCACGCCCCTGGCAAGCCGGAAACCCAAAGAGCACACCCACACCGCCACATCCACCTTCGCGCATCACCCCGAATTTTCTCGCGCCCAATCATCAGACCGTATGCGATATATATCCAAAGCGATAATGACAGCGCTATCATTGCATTTTCCCAGGATTCGGTACAAGAAGGGATAAGGGACTTCGGGGCGAGCAAAGGTCGGGTACGCACATCTTGGACAGGGCATCAAAACTGGCGTCGCGCGCCTCCAGCACCGGCCGGGCGACCCTTGACGACGTTGCGAAACAGGTGGGCGTGTCGACGATCACGGTGTCGCGCGCCTTCCGCTGGCCCGACAAGGTGTCCGAAGACCTGCGCAAACGAATCCATCAGGCAGCCGACGACCTGGGCTATGTCCGCAACCGGGCGGCCAGCGCCCTGGCCTCGAACCGCTCGATGAACATCGCGGTCCTGGTCCCCTCGCTCAGCAACTCAGTGTTCGTCGATACGGTCACCGGCATCGAAAAGGTCTTCCGCACCCACGGTTACCAGATGCTGATGGGGGTCAACCACTACAACTCGGAAGAAGAAGAAGCCCTGGTCCGCGCCTACCTGGCCTTTGCGCCCGACGGCATGCTGGTGACCGGCTTCAATTACCGCGAAGCGACGCGGCAGCTTCTGGACCAGGCCGGCATCCCCATCGTGCACATGATGGAGCTGGCCGACCGTGAGGGCGCCTACAGCGTCGGCTTCTCGCAGGAGGCGGCGGCCCAGGCCATGACCGAACACCTGCTGTCAAAGGGCCACCGCCGCATCGCCTTTGTGGCGTCTCAGCTCGACCCGCGGACCCTGGCGCGGAACCGCGGCTACCGCGACACGGTGATCAAGGCCGGGCTCTATGAGTCTCACCGCGAAGTCCTGGTCCCGGACCAGTCCTCGGTCGCCCTGGGCGGCGCGCTGCTGAGGCGGCTATTGGAACAGGCGCCCGATACCGACGCGGTCTTTTTCTGTAACGACGACCTGGCGCAGGGGGCTTTGTTTGAATGCCTGCGCCGCGGCATCCAGGTGCCGGAGCAGCTGGCGGTGGCCGGTTTCAACGACCTGCCGATGTCGGAATGCACGGTGCCGTCCCTGACGACGATCGCGACGCCACGTTACGAGATCGGCGTCCAGGCAGCGCATATGCTTTTGTCGCTGATCGAGGGCCAGACGGTGCCGCGCAACATGATCGACCTGGGCTTCCAGCTTCGCGCCCGCGAAAGCGCCTGACCCGGTTGGCGCGTCCCGGCCGTCACTGACAATCCGGCTTGAAGCGCTCGGGCGGGGCGACGACGCAGCCATCGTCCATGCAATCGATCAGATCATTGCCGAACCGGTCCGTGGCGTGGTCGTAGACCTGAAACCAGCCGCCGTCGTCCCATACGGCGGTCGGCATGGCCATCGTCGCGGCGTGGCGCGGAAACTGCGCATACCACTGACGGATATTGTTGCAGTTCATGGTGGCGTAGCGGCTTTTCCAGCCGACACCCCACTCACCGATAAAGACAGGCATGCCGCCGCCGACCGTGCCCGCCCAATCCGCCATGGCCTGCATCGGCCGGGCTATATCGGCCGCGGTCCACGCGTCGGCATAGTCGCCCTGGTTGTCGCCGCTGAAGGTCCAGGGATCATAGTGATGAAAGGTCGCCATCACATAAGCGTCCCTGCCGCCGCCAACGGCTTCCAGATCCGGCCAGGTACGCGCCATCTCCGCCGCGGCGAACCACTGGTTGCCGCCGATGATCACGATGCGCCGGGCATCCGCCGCGCGAATCCGGCGATAAGCCAGGCCGGTCATGTGACGCAGGCGCTCCGGCGGCATCGCATCCCGGTTGCTCAAATGCGGCTCATTGAGGATTTCAAACAGCAGGCGATGGTCGCGATCGCCGAAAATCTCGCTGATATCGGACCACAGGGCTTCCAGCACAGCAGCGCGGTCGAAATCCTTCAGATCCGTCTCATGGTGGGCGTTGAGAACGACATACAGACCCGGCTTGCTGAGGGCATAGTCGACAACGGCCTTCAGCGCGGCCAGCCGGCCAGACCCGCGATCCACCCTGCCCGTCAATGGGTCTGCCATCACGACGCCGCCAACCGGTTCCGTCCAGGTCACCGGGATGCGGACAACCCGAAAGCCCCGTTCGTAATAGGCGTCGATCTTCGGTTTGGCCGCCGCCAGGGTCGGCGGATGCTGGCTGTTGTCAAACATCTGGCCCAGATTGAAGCCCATCCCCATCGCCGCCGCGGCCTGACGGGCGTCCGGCGCCACCGACGCCTCGCGAAAGGTCAGGGTCGCGAAGTTCATATTGCCGCCGGACCGGACGTGCACGGTCAGCCGGTGTGCGCCTGCCGTCAGTCTGAGCCGGATCAGACCCTTCGCTTCATCCCAATGGTGCCAGTGCCGCCAGGCCACCGCATCCGCCGTATCGGCCGTGACCGACAACGTCAGGTCCCCCGTCGCCGGCGCGCCATCGACGTCGATGGCAATCGTGCCGCCACGCTGGGACGTGTACAAAAGGTCGCCGACATAGTCGCCGTCGTGCGCCACATCGACCGTCAGGTTGAACCACTCGCCGGGCTCGGTCCAGCCGACATACAGCTGATCGGCGGGCGGGACGACGCGGTTGAACGGACTGTCATCGACGGCGACGGACGGATTACCGAACTTGGTGAACGAGATATCGACGCCTTCGCCCGCCCGAAAGGCATGCAGATAGCTGCCATCGAGCGGATTGAGCGCCCCGCTGCCGTGATTCACACTGTCCGTGTCGTGATAGGCGACGCCTTCCCCCCCGGCGTCATAGTAGGCGGCATGCACCGTTCCGGGGATCTCCTGCGCCCCGCCGGTGTAACGGCTGTCACCAAAGGCTATGCCGGCCCTGTCCGCCCCGACCGCAAACCCCGGCGCCGCAAAAGCGGACATCACGGCAACAAGAAGCCAGGCGAGCCGCCGGCCGTGAAAAAGCATCGCCTTCATGTCCAAACCTTTCCTGGGATCATTGCGTCGGGCAGGTGGCGCCGGGCCTCGTCTCGGCCAGGCGGATATCCTGGATGGAAATATCGAGCGCGCCTTCGGTCGTCAGTTGCATCACGGTCGGGGTCACCGCCAGGTCCTGACTCACGAAACATGTCAAGGGCACCGACAAGACCCGGTAGGCGGACGATGCCTCCGCCAGCCACGCCGTGACCGGCACGGAGGCACTGCCGACACCCAGGCGGACCGCGTTCGTCGGCGCCGCATTGACCCGCAGGGTGATGGACAGGACCATCGCCCCGTTGGCCTCGCGGGCGATGTCGGACGGCGTCGCAGCTCCAACGGCCAGGGAGGCCTGCGTCTTGCCATTCCACACAGCCCGCAACCCGGCGTCATCCTGCGGCGAAACCGTCAGGGCCGCGGTGCCGTAAAGCGTCGCCTGGGTGCCGACATAGTCCATGCGATGGTTGTCGTTGTCGCTCAGCGTGACGCCGTAGCCGTTCCACACCGTGCCCTTGCTGAAATAGACGTTCTTCTCGCCGTATTTGGTGGAGCTGGCCACCTCGGGCAGTTGCGCCGTCTGCGCCGGCCGGGCGTAGCTCAGCCCGAACCCGTAAGCGAACTGCGGATCGTAATTGGCATCGCCGACGTTCAGCGGCGTCTGGTCCGGCCGCTTCGGCCACGAAAAGCTGAGCCGTCCCTGGAAGTCCTTGTCGCCGACCAGAACATCGGCGACACCGGCGCCCTCCGACCCGGGCAGCCAGGCGGCGACAAAGGCATCGGCGGCATTGATGTGCGGATTGACGTACAGCGGCCGTCCGGACAGCAGAACCGCCACCACCGGAATGCCCCTCGCCTTCAGAGACCTGAGCAAGTCCAGCGACTCGGTGTTGCCATAGTGCAGGGCGACGTCGGACTGATCGCCCATGAATTCGGCATAGGGCGTTTCGCCGAAGACCACGATGGCGACATCCGGTTTTTGCGGCGCGGTTGCGTCCGGGCTGAACAGCACCTGCCCGCCCTTCGCCTCGACCTGGGCCTTCAGGCCCTCATAGATCGAGGTGGCGCCGGGAAAATCATTGTTGCTGTTGTCCGCCCCCTGCCAGCTCAGGGTCCAGCCGCCTGACTGCATGGCGATATTGTCGGCCCCGTTTCCGGCAATCAATACCGTTGCACCCGGCTTCAGTGGTAGCACGCCGTTATTCTTCAGCAGGACCATAGATTTTGCCACGGCTTCGCGGGCGATGGCGCGATGCTGCGGCGTGCCGATCGGCTGAAGGGTGGCGGGACGGTTGGCCGGCGAAGGCTGATCGAACACCCCCATGCGGAACTTGACCCGCAGGATGCGCCGTACCGCATCGTCCAGACGGGCCATCGGAATGGTGCCGTTGCTCACGTCGCGCACCAGGTTGGCATGGAGCAGCTTCCAGTCCTGGGGCTGGTTATAGATATCGAGGCCGGCATTGAAAGCGGCGGCACAGTCGGACTTGGTGCAGCCGGGTATCTGACCATGGGCCAGCCAGTCGCCCATGATGAAGCCGTCGAAACCCATGCGGCCTTTCAGGACACCGGTCAGTAGCGGCTTGCTGGCGTGCATCTTGACGCCATGCCACGAATTATAGGAGGCCATGACCGACTGGGCGCCGCTGTTGAGGGCGTCGACATAGGGCGCCCCGTGATGGCGAATGAGGTCGGCTTCGGAGACCGACGACTCGCCCTGATCGCGCCCGCCATCGGTACTGCCGTCGCCGAGGAAGTGCTTGGCGGTGGCCACAACATGCCGGCCATCCAGGAAGGTCTCGCCCGATCCCTGCAGGCCGGCCACCATGGCGGCGGCATACTGGCTGACGATGGCCGGGTCTTCCGAATAGCTTTCATAGGTCCGCCCCCAGCGGTCGTCGCGCGCCACCGCGATGGTCGGCGCAAACGACCAGTCCATGCCGGTCGCGCGCACCTCAGCCGCCGTCGCCTCACCGATGCGCCGCAGCAGATCGGGATCGCGCGCGGCGCCCAGGCCGATATTGTGGGGAAACAGGGTGGCGCCATAGACATTGTTGTGTCCGTGCACGGCATCCGACGCCCAGATCAGCGGTATGGTCACCGTCTGACCGGGCGCGACCGAGGCCTGGTAATAGGGTTCGATCAGGTCGACCCAGTCCTTGACCGTGGCGTGCTTGTTGCCGCCCGGCACGGCGCCGCCGCCGTTTTCGATCGACCCGATGTGATACTGAGCAACCTCTTCCGGCCGGATCGTTTTCCATTCCGGCTGGATGACCTGTCCCACCTTCTGTTCGACGCTCATCTGCGCCAGCATGGCGGTGATTTTGGCCTCGGTCGCCGCATCGAGGCCGACCGGCGACCGGGCGGCCGGCCATTTTGCCGGATGGACGGCCGGACGGACAGCTATCTGGGCAGCCTTCGGCGGCGTTGCGGCCCACGCGGGAGATGCCGCGACCATCAGGGCCAGTCCTGACACCACAAAGGGATTGCGGCAGATTTTCGGGTCGATCGTCACGGGCCATCCTCCAGAATAATGGTAACGTTTTCATAAAAGATATCATCGATCCAAGGCCACATGCAAACGACATTTAGCCAAGCTTGGAAAATTTGACCAATACTCCAGCTCACAAATTGACAACGTTACCATTTTCAATAACAAGGACTTCACCGCGTCGCGGCTGCGTCAGGCCAGCGGCGACCTGGCCGACCTGAACATCCCCCTGCCCACGAGTTGACCCATGGCCTTTCCTGTTCCCTATAGCGCCGCCCCCACGCGGTACGACACCATGCCCTATCGCCGCTGCGGCAACAGCGGTCTGAAGCTGCCGGCGATTTCACTGGGGCTTTGGCAGAACTTCGGTGGTGACGATGTGTTCGAAACCGGCCGGGCGATCCTCCACCACGCGTTCGACAACGGCATCACCCATTTCGACCTGGCCAACAACTACGGCCCCCCGTTCGGTTCGGCCGAAGAGACGTTCGGCCGCGTGATGGCCGGCGACTTCAAAAGCCATCGCGATGAACTGATCATCTCGACCAAGGCGGGCTGGGACATGTGGCCCGGCCCCTATGGCGATGTCGGCGGATCGCGCAAATACCTGATCGCCTCCTGCGACCAGAGCCTGAAGCGGATGGGCGTCGACTATGTCGACATCTTCTATTCGCATCGCATGGACGCGGAAACGCCCCTCGAAGAAACCATGGGCGCCCTGGCCAGCCTGCATCAGCAGGGCAAGGCGCTGTATGTCGGCATTTCATCCTACTCGGCAGAGGTAACGGCCAGGGCGGCAGAAATCCTGGAATGGTGGCAGGTCCCCCTGCTGATCCATCAGCCGTCCTATTCGATGCTGAACCGCTGGATCGAACGCGACCTGCTGGCGACGCTGGATGTGATCGGCGCCGGCTGCATCGCCTTTTCGCCGCTCGCCCAGGGCCTGTTGACCGACCGATACCTGGACGGGATCCCGGCCGACGCCCGCGGGGCAAAAGGCGGATCGTTCCGCAAGGAATGGGTGACGCCGGACACGCTGCGCCGCGTACATGCGCTGAACGACATCGCCCGCCGGCGCGGCCAGAGCCTGGCCCAGATGGCCATCGCCTGGGTCCTGCGCCATCCGGGCGTGACCTCGGCCCTGGTGGGCGCGCGCACCGTCGCCCAGTTGGCCGACACACTGAAGGCGCTGGACAACCTGGCCTTCAGCCGCGAGGAGCTGGACGCCATCGATGGTTACGCCGGCCACGATGTCGACATCTGGCAGGCGCCCTGACGGGGCTTAAGCGCAATCCGATAAGGTGTGCCGCACTTTTCGGATAATTTGCGCGTCAAAACAGAGATCTGGAGCGGCGTTTTGACTCTAGCAAAACGCATCTCGCTCCAGAGCGCAATCCGATAAAGTGTGCAGCACTTTTCGGATAAATTGCGCGTCAAAACAAAGATCTAGAGCGGCGTTTTGACTCTACCAAAACGCATCTCGCTCTAGCGCCGAAGCGCGGTCGAATCGCGAACAACGATGCGGTGGGGCAGGATTTCTGTTCTGGGCGCATCGTCGTCGGGCCGCTCGATCGCCTGCAGCAGCTTCTGTGCGGCCTTCACCCCGATATCGCGCGCCGGCTGCAACACGGTGGACAGGGCCGGATTGGTCAGAGCGGCGTAGCGCGTGTCATCGAACCCCATGACCGACAGGTCTTCGGGCACGCGAAGCCCGCGCTTTGCGGCGACACTCATCACCCCCATGGCGACATCATCATTGGCGCAGAAGATGGCCGACGGCCGCGTCGGACGCGCCAGGATTTCAATGGCGCTGTTGATGCCGCCGTTCGCGCTGAGATCGGAATGGATCACCCGGTCGCCGTCCATACCAAGCCCGGCATCGCGCATCGCCGCAATGAACCCCAGTTCCCGATCCTTGGTGACGTAGGAATTCTTCGGGCCGGACACAAACAGGATCTCAACATGGCCCAGGCGGATCAGATACTGGGTGGCATCGTAGGCGGCCTGGTGATTGTCGATGTGCACGCTTGGGAACTGCCCCAGGTCGTCGCTGACCGGCTCCAGACCGATGACGATCGGCAGGGGTTTCGACTTGGCGAGTTCGATCAGTTTGCGGCTGAACGGCAGCGGTGAGCACAGCAGAATCACGCCCTCGACCTGCCTGGCCACCAGCATGTCGATGAAGGTGCCGTTTTCCGTCACGTCCGGACGCGACTCGGTCAGGATGATCGAATAGCGCCCGTCGACGACAGCGCGGATCCCTTCCAGAATGTCGGCAAACAGCCAGCTCCCGATCTCATGGACGACGACCAGGATGATATTGGTCCGCCCGCGGCGAAAACTCTGGGCCAGGACATTGGGGCTGAAATTGATGTCATGAATGACTTTTCGCACCTTGGCGAGGGTCTTCTTGCCGACCTTGTCGGGAGCATTCAGGCATCGGGACACCGTAGTGATCGAAACACCGGCAAGCCTGGCCACTTCGACGATCGTAGGATTTGTCAAACAGGTCTCCGATAGCGGCTGGCTCTTTCGTTCGGCTTAAACCAACTTGGAGGCCTTTAAAACCCCCGAGTTTGCCGTGTGCGGAACGGATAAGGAGGCCAGGCGTCGCGACAGCCATGATGACACCACACCGCCAGCAAAAAAGCCCCGGATCGCTCCGGGGCTTTTCTTCATCTCAAACCGTCGCCAACCTTAGTTGACGGCAACCGGCGCCTGGTTGCGCTCGATGGTCAGGGCGATCAGCTTGTCCCAGGCCAGCAGCGAGTTCAGGTGTGCATAGATATGTGTCAGGGCGCCGTTGTCGCGCAGCTCGGCCAGCTTTTCGGGCGACAGCTCGTTCAGAACCTTGTCGTCGACGGCGAAATATTCGGCGATCTTCTGCGGCTCGCCCGGGGTGCCGTCCGAATTTTGCGGGCGGTACAGGGTTTCGCGCGGCGCCAGCAGGTTCAGCTCGCGCAGCAGGCCGACAAAGCTCTCGGTACGGCGACGCTCGGTTTCGAAGTCCGAGCAGAACTGCATGGCGTTTTCGACGTACGGCGTGGCCTTGCCGTTTTCGAAGAACGGCACATCCGGATTGGAAGCCTTGACCATCGGCGCCGAGGTATCGACGCACAGGATCATGCGCTCCTGGCCTTCGTCATTGGCGAAGACGAACGGATAGCGGCGGGCGAACGCGGGCAGGTAGCTGTCCGACTTGAAGACGCCTTCCGGCGACACGAACACGTTCTGGCCGGCCGACAGGCCCATGGCGGCCACCGGCATGTAGTTCTCACCGATGAACACGATCGGGTAGCTCAGCGACGCGGCCGGGAATTCCGACACGGTCAGCGGCACCACATTGGTTTCGGCGACGAAGCTGTGCGGCGACGGGATCGCGCTGATGCCCAGCGCGCCGTGAACGTCCGGGTTCAGCGGTTCGGGCGACTTGTAGAAAAGGACGTTTCCGGTCAGTACGGCGTCGTTGTTTTGTTGTTCGGCCATGGTTACCAAGTAGGCTGGGTTAAAAAATGAGCCTCGCTTCTAGCCTAAGCGCCAGCCATGGGCAAGTCGCGTAACACAATAAGCGAACCCGTCGCGATTTTGTGTATGGGCCAAGCGAAAACCGTGCCGGAATGGCTCAAAAGTTCCACACCAGCCCCGCCCGCACATTCCGTCCCGGCCCAACCACCAGGTCCTTGGTCGCCGAGGTCGCCTCGCGCATTTCGGCGTCGGTCAAGTTGCGCACCTCGGCATAGACCGTGGCGCCCGACAGCGACGACAGCTTGTACGAGGTGAACAGGTTGACGGTAACATACCCCTGTGTCGCCGTCTCGAAATCGCCCAGCTCAGCGTCACGATCGGCGACGCCGCGGACCTCGAGATGCGACTTCCACCGCGGCCCGGCGCTTTCCAGCTTCACGGTCAGGGCCTGTGGCGGCAACCGCACCACCGGCCCCAGACCGGTTTCGCCGTGGACATAGTCATAGGCCGCCTCCATCCGCACCGTCTGGCCGCGCCAGTCGAACAGCCGCGTCGACGCCTCCAGCTCCAGCCCGTACAGATCGGCATCGGTCTGCACATACTGGAATACCGGCAAGCCATCTTCTTCCGCACCCGTCGGGCGCAGGTCGATAAAGTGATCAAACCGGCTGGCGAAAACGTGGGCATCGACCGCGAACCGGTTGTCGTGATCGATCAGCCAGTGCCCGGTCAGCTCCAGCGACGAACCCGTCTCGATGCGGAAACCGGCATCGCCGATCACATATTCGCCCGTCCCTTCGTGCGGCCCGTCGGCCAGAAGTTCGACTTCCGACGGCGCCCGCTCGGCCCGTGTCAGAGCCAGGCCGATAAAGCCATGATCGTTGGGCCGGTAGAACCCGCCAACCGAAGCCGACACAGCATCGAAATCGCGGTCGAAGCCATCGGCGCTAATCGACGTCCGGTCCACCCTCACCCCGCCCTCGATGCCCCAGACGCCGGCGTCGTAACGATACTGCGTAAAGAGCCCGGCCTGCGATGTCCGGGTCGACGGCACGAAGGCCTCGCCCCCCACCGCCTGGAAGTCGCGGTCGAAGCCCGACACGCCCAAGGTGCCGCTGACCTTGCCGACACTGTCGCGGACCAGGGCGAAGCGCGCCTCGCTGCCCTTCGAAAAGAACTGCGTGCCGATCTCGCCGTCCTCGATCTCGGCGTGGTGATAATCGGAATAGCCGACCGCCGCATCCAGCCGGTTGAACCCGGCCAGGTTTACCGCCACCTGGCCGCGCGCGTCCCACCGCGCCTGGTGCAGGTCGATCTCGACCGCGTCATTGACCGCCACGCCGTAGGTGTAATCCGTGGTCTTGTAGCTCAAGCCGCCATAGCCCTTATCGCCGATATAGCTGACGCCAGCGCCCAGATTGCGCATGTCGGTGGCCGAATTGGTCTGGCGCGTGCGCGTGTCGGCCGGATCCAGCGACGGCGCCACCGGCGTGTCGTAATCCTCCGACGTACGCTTGAAGGCATCCACGGTAAAGACCCACGGCCCCGTCCCGGTCTTGAGGTTCAACGATCCCTGCAAACCCTGATCGACGCTGGACGCCTGGGCGGTCAACGTGCCTTCGACGGGCTTCAGCGCCGCCTGGCTGGGGATACGGTCGTCGACAATATTGACCACCCCGCCGATGGCATTGCCGCCATAGGCCAGGGCCGACGGCCCGCGCAGCACCTCGATGCGTTTGGCCTCGGTCGGCGAGGTCGCAACCGCATGATCGGGCGACAGCGACGACACGTCGACCGCCCCCATGCCGTTGTTCAGGACCAGAACCCGAAACCCTTCCAACCCGCGGATAACGGGCCGGCTGGCGCCGGGCGCGAACCCGGACGAGCGGATACCGGGACGGTAAGCCAGTGTGTCACCGATCCCGCCGGCGGGCTTTTGCCCCAGCTCGGCGCGGGTCATGACATCGACGTGCGACATGACGGCGTCCTTGGTGACGCGGTAGCCGCTACCGGTGATGACGACCTCTTCCTGGCTGTCCTGCGGCGCTTCAGCCAAATCTTCAGCATGAACGGCGGTAGCCAGGGCCAGGAGGGACAGGCTGGAAAACAAAAGGGTTCGGAAGTGCATGGCGGCCTCGAATGCTGCGATGCACATGTGTTATGTAATAACATCCACGCCGTCAAGCGCTTTTGTTATAATATTACATATCGCAAAAATTCTCCAAAAACGCGGCACTTACTTCTCCTCCCCACTCTGTGGGGAGGGGGACCGCGGAGCGGTGGAGGGGTATTCTTGCTGTCAGAGCCAAGTCGACTAATTCGTCCGGACTGCCGGTAACGTCAAGCGGGCCAGTAGTCCGGCGCTATGGTCATCAGCCTCAGCCCGTCCTCATCCTCTTCAACATCGAACAACGGCAGGCTTTCCAGCACGCCGCGGATACCTTCCAGCGACGCCGGCTTGACGATATAGCCCACAGCCCCCAGCAGCCGGGCATGGCTGCGGTCGAGGTCGTGGGTCGAGCCGGTGCACATGATGGCGGGGGTCCGCCTCAGACTGACATGACCGCGAATATGATCCAGCAGCACGAAACCGTCATGCTGCGGCATGTTGATGTCCAGCAGGACCAGGTCGATCGGCTGGGCGCGGGCGTGGGCGCGCAACATGATATCCAGCGCCTCGTCGCTGGACTGGGCCGTCACCAGTTCGCAGCCCAGGCCTGAGCGGCCCAGAAGGCACCGCTTGGCCAGCAGAAGGTCGCCGCGTGAATCGTCGACTAGAAGTACGCGCGCCGGTCGCAGGGGGCTGGCGCGCCTGGCAAAACCGGCCGCCGGATGAAAACTCGGCATGGCCTGCCTCACCGAATAGGAAAGATCGTCTCCCATGGGGTCCTCCACTTATAGGTGTTACCCCGGCCGACGGCGGCATTCTTCCATCTCGTGGATGGCCCGGACAACGTGTTGTAGCTGCAACCTTCGATATATATTTAACAAAAGGTTAACGCTATCTCGACTCACCGATACATGTCTTAATTCTATAAGACGTTTTATTTAGGAATTTATCCCTGTTATACTTCCCAATGTAATCGCAAAACAAAAATACAGCAATATACTTTCACGTGATGCCGCAACTGCGTTAGGTCGGACAATTGCAATCGATCACTACCCGTAAATCTCCTTCGACAATTTATAAATATGCCATAAGAGCCATGCACCAACTGGCCCGAAACGTGTTACCGTTAACATAACGCAGTTACAACGATGTCAGCGTTGTCATTATCACTCGCGCTACGGTATAGTTTGCCATCGGTTGCGCAAACGCTCAAGTCATCCTACCTTGTGCACATGAGTCACGCCTGCGACCACCACGATCATCACCACGGCCTGACGGCCGACACCAAGGCCTCGCGCCTGGCCGAAGCCGAGGCTCTGTGCGCCGACGCCGGCGAGCGCATGACCACGTCGCGCCTGCGCACCTACGAACTGATTCTCGAGGCCAGCGGCCCGATCAAGGCCTATGACGTCATCGACCGCTTTCATCCGGAAGGCGCCGCCAAACCGCCCACGGTTTATCGCGCGCTCGGCTTCCTGGAGCAGATGGGCCTGATCCACCGCATCGAAAGCCTGAACGCCTTTGTCGCCTGCCACACCCGCGACCACGCCCACACGGCAGGCTTCCTGCTCTGCGAATGCTGCGGCCAGAGCGTCGAGATCGCCATCCCCAACACCGCCGACATCGAGGCCAGCGCGGCGCGGTCGCATTTCCAGATCAAGCACATCACCCTGGAAGCCCGCGGACTGTGCGGCGCCTGTCGCGGCCATAACTGACCTCTACTTTCCAAGGCAAACGTTTTCACAAACGCTTGCAACCATATTGCAGTGCACCTATACCAGCGGGATAGTTTGTTAAGCCTGTTTCTGTTTCCGTGCATTTGACTCTAACCCGCCCTGGTCGCGCGCCCATGACAGCCGCTACACTTCAGATGCTCGACAAGACGTCGCTGCACAACATCCTGAACCTGCATGTCTGGTTCAAGATGGGCAAGCCCGGCGGCCGCCTGGCCAATCTCAGCTATATCGACCTGACCGACATGAAGCTGGAAGGCATCGACCTGTCGGACGCCAACCTGACCGGTGCCCGCCTGTACGGCGCCTCCCTGCGCGACGCCAACTTTACCCGCGCCAACCTGTTCGGTTCCGACCTGCGCAATGCCGATCTGCGCTTTGCCCGCCTCGACCGGGCCGACCTGCGCGGCGCCTGCCTGCGCGGCGCCAACCTGACGGCCGCCTCGCTGATCGGCGCCGACCTGCGCGAGGGCCAGATCGCTTTCAAGGACGAGGACCGCGGCCTGCGCCTGATGAAGCACGAACGCCGCCCGGGCGAGCTGGACTACGCCATCCTCAGCGGCGCCGACCTGTCGGGCGCACGCCTGACCGGCGCCATGGCAATGTCGACCGACTTCCGCAATGCCAACCTGGCTGGGGCGATCATGTCCCAGGCCAAGCTGCGCAACGCCCATATGGACGGCGCCATCTTGACCGGCGCCGACCTGTCCTCGGCCGACGTCACCGGAGCTTCGATGCGCGGCGCGGTCATGGTCGAAACCAAGCTGGTCGGTGTCGACCTCAAATCCGCCGACACCACCGGCGCGCTAAATGGACCGATCAGCGTCTTCATCGACGACCAGCCTCTCGAAGAGGTTCTGGCCACGCATGAAACCTGGGTGAAGACGAACGGCGCTTCGGGTGCCCGCCAAAAGCTGTCCGACGCCGACTTCCGCTTGGTGCGCGAGCTGCGCCGGCGCCTCCTGACCACGCTGGATGCCGAAGGCTCGTGCTTCTACGGCCTCGACATGGAAGGCGTCCAGCTCCAGGGCGCCAACCTGGTCAATGCCGATTTCCGCCGCTGCAACCTGAAAGGCGCCGACATGCGCGGCGCCCGCCTGATCGGGGCGCAACTGACTCATGCCTGCCTGGAAGGCGCGAAACTGGGGCCGCTGGATCTGGGCGGCGGGCGGCTGATGCGCTCGGACCTGTCGCGGGCGGTGCTGGCCTATGCCGATCTGCGCGGCGCGGACCTGACACGGGCGCGGATGCTGGAAGCCGACACCGACCACGTCCAGGACAAGGGCGCGAACTACACCCTGGTCGAACGCTAAGCAGCAAAGCAGCGCTGTTCATCCTCCTCTCCACGAAGTGGGGAGGTGCCGGCGAAGCCGGCGGAGGGGTACAGGTAAGACCAGTCGCCGCTTGCCTGCCCAACCTCTCACCCCACCTCTAACCTTAACGCTTCCCCCAGAGACATAAACAACGGCCCCACGCCCTTGGGATCATTGGCCACGACTTTTTCCGACAGATAATACTCGTAACTGCCATCCCGGTAGGGCGTCCCGCCCAACCCAGCCACACGGCAGATCCCATTTAACGCGTCAGGCCCCAGAAACCGCCCGACACAGGCCGCCAAACTCTCCATCCCGGCCGCCCGCGTATCCGCCACCCCCAGCCTGGCCGCCTTCAACAGCGCATAACTCGCCATCAGCGACGCCGACGCCTCTTCATAATTGCCGTCACGCCCGCCTTGGTCGACGACCTGATACCACAGCCCGTCGCGCGACCGCACGGCCAGCATAGCCTCCAGCGCCGCACGGGTGATCCGGCCGATCTCCGCCCGCCCCTGCGGATCAAACCCCTCCGACGCCTCATAACAATCCACCAAAGCACACAGCCACCACCCCATCCCCCGGCCCCAGATGTTCGGCGACAACCCGGTGTCCGGCTGCGCCCAGCGCTGTTGCCGGCTCTCGTCCCAGCCATGATAGTACAGCCCCGTCCCCGGCTGACGCATCACCTTCTCCACCGTGCGGATCTGCTGCAGCGTATCGGCAAACAGCGCCGCTTCCCCCGTCACCCTGGCATAGTCCAACTGAAACGGCTGGCCCATATACAGCCCGTCCAGCCACACCTGCCACGGATAGCGCCCCTTATGCCAATAGCTGCCCGACCGCGTGCGCGGATGAAACCGCAACGGCGCGAACTGGGTATCCATGGCCTTGCGGTAGCGGACCTCACCGGTCTCGCGAAACAGCGGCAACAGAATGCTGCCGGCCCGGATCATGTCGATATTGTGCGGCACGGGCTGAAAGTGCGGCAAACGCCCGTCGGCCGCCACCCGCGTCTGCATATGCTCCAGGACCACCTTCAGAAACGCCCTGTCCCCGGTGGCGTCATACAACGCCAGCAGGCCACTCCAGATCACGCCGTCCTCATACCCCCAGATCTTGGTGGACGGCCGGAACCCTGACACATAAGCACCGACGAACGCCGGCACATCCGCCCCGACCGCGGCCAGCCTTTCCACCGTATGGTCCTGCATGCGGAACGCCGTCCGCGCCGCGGCCGGCAACGGCGCGAAAGCCATGACCGCAGCCGCGCCCGCGCAAAACCTCCGTCGGTCCATGGTACAGGCCCTTCCCTTCGACTGCGTCGTCTGTAAGCGATAATCCCGCCCCCGGCATCCGGTCAAGGCTACCCCGGCTTGACTCCGCCGCAGCGCGATGCAATACTTCGCTACATGGTGAAGTATCAAGCCTCAGCAATGGACCGGACCTTCTTCGCGCTTGCCGACCCCACGCGGCGCGACCTGCTACTGCGGCTGAAGTCGGAACCCGGCCTGTCGGTGACCGAACTGGCGCGCCCGGCGTCCCTCAAACTGCCGGGCCTGATGAAGCACCTCGATGTTCTGTCCGACGCCGGACTGATCACCCGCACCAAGACCGGCCGCACTGTATCGGTGTCCCTGTCGCCCGGCCCGATGCGTGAGGCCATGCAATGGCTCGAACGCTACGAAAGCCTGTGGACGGTCAGCCTGGACCGTCTCACCGCCTTTGTCGAAGAGGATAAGACGCCATGACGCCCACCCTGCCCAGCGTGACCATCGTCCGCCGGATCAAGGCCTCGCCCGCCCGGGTCTATGCCGCCATCACCGAGCCGGGCCAGATGCTGCACTGGTGGGGCCCCGATGCCGGCCCGACCTTGCGCGCCCAGGCCGATGTCCGGCCGGGCGGCCGCTTCAGCATCGTCTTTCGCCTGCTGAACGGCACCGAGCACAACCCCACAGGGGTCTACCGCGAAGTCGTCCCCGACCGGAAGCTGGTCTTCACCTGGGAATGGCCGGGCATGCCCGAACGCGAGTCCCTGGTGACCTTCCTGCTGGAGCCGACCGACGAAGGCACCGAACTGACCCTGCGCCACGAACAGCTTCCCGACGAAGCGGCGTGCGAAAGCCACGAACGCGGCTGGAGCGGCCTGCTCGACAAACTGCCGGTATATCTCGGAGAGACCTCATGACCGATCTGATCCTGACCACCTTCGACTGGGTTCCCGATGGGCCGCGGGGCTATGTCCGCGACCTGCGGCTGCGCTGGGCGCTGGAAGAGGCCGGCCTACCCTATCGCGTCGAAAGCGTACCCTTCGACGACCGCGCGCCCGAACATTTCGCGCATCAGCCTTTCGGCCAGGTGCCGTGGCTGGCCGACGGCGACCTCTCGCTGTTTGAATCCGGCGCCATGCTGCTGCACGTCGCCGAACGCAGCGAAATCCTGATGCCCGCCGACCGGCGCGGCCGTGCCGCGGTGTCGCAATGGCTGTTCGCGGCGCTCAACTCGGTCGAAATGGCCAGCCTGCCGTGGACCATCATGATCTTTTCCGGCGCGACCGGCGACACGCCCGCCTGGAAGCTGCTGGACGGCTTCCTGACCCTGCGGCTCCAGCGCCTGGAGCCGGTCCTGGCCGGCCGCGAATGGCTGGCCGGCGGGTTTTCGGTCACCGACATCGCGATGGCGGACGTGCTGCGCCTGGTCGACCGTTTCGACGGCCTGGCGAACTATCCCGCCTGCCGCGCCTATGTGCAGCGCGCGACCGCCCGTCCGGCCTTTGCGAAGGCCCATGCCGACCAGATGGCGCATTTCGCGGCGGCGGACTGAACCGGAAGAAGGCCCCAATTCACCCCACCTCCCTTAACGCCGCTTCCAACAACGCGATCAACCGATCCGCCTCAGCCTCCCCGGTCCGCCACGACGACACACTGATCCGGAAGGCTGGCCGCCCTTCCCATACCGCCGGCCCGAACCACGCCCGCCCCGACGCCTGGACATAGGCCGTGACCGCCTGGGTCCGCTGGTCATCGCCCGCGCGAACCAACACCTGGTTCAACACCACCCGGTTCAACACCTCGAGCCCAGCAGCCTGGGCGCCCTCGGCAATCCGCCGCGCCAGACGGCAGTGACGATCCACCATCTCACGCACACCGTCGCGCCCTAACCCTTTCAAGGCGGCCCAGATGGCGATCCCGCGCGCCCGCCGCGAAAACTCAAGCGTCAGGTTCTTCTGCGCATCCCACACCGCCGGCACATAGGGCGCATCGCTTTGCATGGCGTCGGCCAAAACCCGCCCGTCACGGCAGATCGCCATGGCGCCGTCATAGGGCGTATTGAGCCACTTGTGCCCGTCGGTCGTCCAACTGTCGGCCAATTCGATCCCCTCAGTCCTCCCCCGATCCGATCCGGCCCGCGCCCACAAACCGAAGGCGCCGTCGACATGCACCCACGCTCCGGCCGCCTTCGCCGCCGGAATGATCTCCGCGAAAGGATCAAACTCGCCGGTATTGACCTCACCGGCCTGCAGACACAGGATGGTCATGTCGTCCAAAGCCGGCATCCGCGCCGGGTCGACCCGCGCCTCGCCGTCGCATGGCGCGAAGACGACATGGTCCATCCCGAACCCCAAGACCCGCGCCGTGCGCTTCAGCGTGATATGAATGGCCTGCGACACGACGATCCGCACCCTGGGCGCGCCTTCCAGACCCTGGGCGTCGAAATCCCACCCCTTGCGCCGCAACAGCTCACGCCGCGCCGCCGTCAGACAGGCCAGCGAACAGGCCGTGGCGCTGGTCCCGAAGCCGACCGAACTCTCACGCGGTAAATCCAAAATCTCAAGCAGCCACCGCGCCGCGGTCCGCTCCAGCGTGTCGGCGACGGGCGACCCGTCCCACGACGAGGCGCACTGATCCCACGCCAACGCCAACCGGTCAGCCGCGGCCGCCACGGGCAAGGCCGCCCCCAGCACAAAACCGAAATAGTTGGGTCCGTTGCTGACGACGGTATTGGGCGACCCCAGCCGATCGAGCTGCGCGATCACCTCAACGGCATCGACACCCGATTGCGGCAAGGCCTCATCAAACCCATCAAGCAGCCGTAACGCCTCAGCATCGGGAAACACCCTCCGCGTCCCCACGCTCGCAACATACTCCACCGCAGCCCTGTCTGCCGCCTGCATCAAAACCAATTCGTCGTTCATATCCATCTTTCGAGTATCGCAAACGGGGTATTCAGACTCCCTCCTCTCCACGAAGTGGGGAGGTGCCGGCGAAGCCGGCGGAGGGGTATACCTCCCCTTCCGCCACGCCACAGCTTCCGAAATACATTGCAAAATCATCAATATAAAACGACAATTCCGCCACATCATTTTGAGCATAACACAATATGAAACACCTCCCGCCCCTGGCCGTGCTCCAGGCCTTCGAAGCCGCCGCCCGCCTGAACAGCTTCAGCCGCGCCGCAGCGGAACGCCACCTGACTCCGGGCGCGATCAGCCGGCATATCCAGACCCTGACCCACTGGTACGGCGCCCCGCTCTTCACACGACACGGTCCTCAAGTAACCCTCACCCCCGAAGGCCGAGACCTCCAAAGCCGCCTGGGCGCTCCGATGCAGGCGCTCTACGAAGCCCTGTCCCACGATACCCAACCCGACCGCGAAACCCCGCTTACCCTCCTGACCCTGCCGTCAATCGCCGAAAGCCTGATCCTGCCCAACCTGGCGGCGTTCCACGACCGGCACCCGCATATCCGCCTGTCGATCCAGACCCAGTACGCGATGATGAGCCTGCCGCCGGCCCTTCCGGTGGTGGCGGTGCGCTACGGCGCCTTCGACGAAGCCGGCCTGAGCGTGCATCGCTCGCCGGAGGAAACCCACCTGGCGGTCGCAGCACCCGACTGGATTTCACGCCACGGCTCCGATCCGACAAACTGGCCCCCGCACTCCATGCTTCGCCACACCGATACAGCCTGGCCGGCGCGCCTGGGCAAACTGCGCCTGCCACGTCCCGAGGGTTTGGAGATCAACGACGCCGCGCTGTTACTATCCGCCGCCCGCAAGGGCCTTGGGGTGATTTGGACGCGCCAGCGCCTGGCGCAGGCCGACCTGCACGCCGGAACCTTACAGAGCATCTCCGACTGCCATGCCCCGAGCGGCCGCTTCTACGCCCTGGTCTACCGCTCGGAGCTGAGCCAGCACCCGGCGATCGCTGCCTTCCGCGACTGGCTGCTGCCGCACCTCTCCGCTTAACCGGCTAGGGAATGGCACCACAGGTAGTTAAACTTGACCTTTCTTTGCCCACCCCGTTTACGGGGAGGGTGGCGCGAAGCGCCGGGCGGGGCTCTTCACTTAAGAGTCAAAATCAACGCCTTTGGTATAAGTAGCAGCGTCATCTTTCACCCGACGACGGCTCACACATAGCGACGAAACGATCGATTTCCTCGTCCGTCGCCTCCCAGGCTTCTCCACGAATCTCGATCATCGAGATCAGGCCCAGGAGCGCGACCGGACCATCGGCTGCAAAGCGTCTGTCTCCACACTGCGCGATCATCACATCGCCCTTGATCAGGACATCATAACCCTTCGACAGAATCGCCAGATAGGCTGGCGTCATCATTTTGGCTGCATCGGCAAGAAACATTCGGCCCTATCCGCGCGAAGCCGGAAACTCACCCTTGAGCTGGCGCGCTTTCCGTATCGGGGTAAAGGCCCACCAATTCAGGGCCTCTCCGGTTTTGGCCTGATGAATCGCCGCGGCAAACACGTCCCATACGCAGGGGTCATGCGATGTCCCGGTTTCGATCTGAAGGCGACGATAAAGCTCATCCGGATCGCTTTCGGCCAGCGCCTGGAGGCTATCGATCCTCAGGACTGCGAAATCCTTCCGCGTGGCGGGGCCAACGTTTCTTAGCCCCGCGAAGGGATTCGGTGTCCGGGCTTTCAAGTTCGGCATATCATCTCCAGTGTACTCCGGTCAGCAAAGAAACTACACGGGGTTTTACAGGCTTGAGGCGCCGCAGGCATCAGACGTTTTCTGCGATCCGTGCAAGCCCCGCAATTCCGTCGCCCCGGAAACCGTCCGGCAAACGCAACGCCTCCCGCACTGCCAGCCGATGCTCTTATAGTTTTTTCCTATAAGCCCCCATGAAATTTCCAATTTAGCGCTCGTCCGGGGCTGCTGTACCGCTACCGCTGATCCATTCAGAACAAGGCGATCCATGTCGACGAAAGCACCACCGCGCGTTTCCCTGTTCCACGCCTTCGTCAACAGCAATGTCTCCGGCGGCCTCGTCCTGATCCTGGCCGCCGTCCTGGCCCTGATCGTCGCCAACTCGCCGCTATCGGAAACCTATTTCCACACCCTGCACCATAAGCTAGCCGGCCTGAGCGTCCTGCACTGGATCAACGACGCCCTGATGGCGCTGTTTTTCCTGCTGGTCGGGCTGGAAATCAAACGCGAGATGCTGACGGGCCAGCTTTCCGACTGGCCGCGCCGCGCCTTGCCGGGAATAGCGGCGGCGGGCGGCGTGATCGTTCCCGCGGTCATCTATGTGCTGTGCAATCAGACAACACCGCAAACCCTGCGCGGCTGGGCCATCCCGACGGCCACCGACATAGCCTTCGCGCTCGGCGTCCTGGCCCTGCTGGGCTCACGCGTACCCCCGGCTTTGAAAGTCTTTCTCACCGCCCTCGCCATTATCGACGACCTGGTCGCCGTGATCGTCATCGCCATCTTCTATACGTCGGGCCTGTCCCTGCTCTGGCTGGCGGCCGCCGTCGCCGGGCTCTGCCTTCTGTGGCTGTTCAACCGCCTGAAGGTCAAAACCCTATGGCTCTATCTCGCCGTCGGCGTGATCATCTGGTTCTTCGTGCTGAAATCCGGCATCCACGCCACCCTCGCCGGTGTCGCGGTCGCCCTGCTCATCCCCCTGCACACGCATCACAAGGAGGGGGGCGACGACCACCATTCCCCCCTGATCCGCCTGGAACATGCCCTGCATAAGCCGGTGGCCTTCCTGATCGTGCCGATCTTCGGCTTTGCCAATGCCGGTGTCTCCCTGGCCGGCTTTACCCCCGCCGCCTTGCTGGCCCCCATTCCCCTGGGGATCGCCCTGGGCCTGTTTCTCGGCAAACAACTGGGCGTATTTTCGGCCTCATGGCTGGCCATCAAGCTGCGCCTGGCGCGCCTGCCGGACAACACCAGCTGGTTTCAGCTCTACGGCGTTTCGGTTGTCACCGGCATCGGCTTTACCATGAGCCTGTTCATTGGGCTCCTGGCGTTTCCGACCCACCCGGAGGCTCAGGACTCGGTCAAGATCGGCGTGCTGGCCGGATCCCTGCTATCCGGTCTGATCGGTTACGCCCTGTTGTCGGCCTCCGCCACCCAGCCGGTGCCCCCCTCCTCTTCCGAGGCGTCAGACGACTAAAGCGATAGGACTTTGAGATCGTCCTTACTTCTCCTCCCCATTTTATGGGGAGGGGGACCGCGAAGCGGTGGAGGGGTATCTTACAAGCCGCGACGGCGTGTTTCCAGCCAAAGCCAATTGCTCCAAAATCAAAGACCAACCCTATTCCCATGGCGCGAGGCTTGTGCCGATCGTCTCGGCTAAAGCCTGGAAAACGGCCTGGCGCGGCGAGCTTGTCCGCCAGGCAAGCGTCAATTCCCGCACCGGCGCCGCGTGCGTCAACGGCCTCGCCACCACCAGTTTTTCCCGCAGCACATCTGACCGCACATACAAGGCCGGCAACAAGGCCAGGCCCATCCCCGCCGCCACCATCTGCCGCAGCGTATCCAGCGTCGTCCCGGCATAATCCTGAACATCGACCGCGCCGACATCGGCGCATAGCCGCGCAACCTGATCGTGCAGGCGCGTCCCGCGATCCATCGACAACAGGCTCTCGCCGCGCAACTGCGCCGGATCGATGGCCGCCATCCCGGCCAGACGATGATCGGACGGCAGCACCAGATGCAGCGGTTCGCGCATCAGCCGCACCCGCTCAAAGTCCGGATGGACCGCATCGTCGGGCATCAGCAACACATCATGCGTGCCGTCGGACAGCTTCTGCGGCAGGTTATCCAGCCGGTCCTCGCGGACATGGATACGCAACTCCGGAAAGGCCTCCCGCATCTTCGGCATGGCCAGCGACAGCACATAGGCTCCGACCGTCTGGACCACCCCCATCCGCACCGTGCCCTTGAAGCCGGCGGGATCGTCCCGCCGCGCGATATCGCGAATGTCTTCGACCTCGGCCAGGATTGTCCGCGCCCGCCGGGCAATCTCCTCACCGACCGGCGTCAGGAGAACCCTGGCCCGCGTCCGCTCGACCAGCTGGACGTTAAGCCGCCCCTCAAGCTCCTTAAGCTGCATGCTCAAGGTCGGCTGGGTGACGTGACAGGCCTCCGCCGCCCGGCTGAAGTTCAGCGCATCGGCCACGGCGACCAGATATCGGAGTTGCTGAAGTCTGGGCATGCGCCCTTCTTATAGAGAACAACTATAAGTATCAACGAATATTCCGATTTTTCTTTATATCTGAGATCGTCTATCAAAAAGACCTGCGGCCGCGGGCGACGCAGTTTCAAATCCGTTCGAGGCGACGGAGTTCTGGAGGGGACACATGGACTTCGTCACCACAAACCTCGACTGGGTCTTGTTCTGCGGTGGGCTTGTCGGACTGTTTCTGGGCGGTGACGCCCTGATCAGGGGGTCGGTCGCGGTCGCAGACCACTTACGCATGCCGAAACTGCTCGTGGGGCTGACCCTTGTCGGCTTCGGAACCTCGGCGCCGGAGCTGCTCGTGTCATTGAACGCCGCGCAGGCCGGCGCACCGGACGTAGCGGTCGGCAATATTGTCGGCTCCAATATCGCCAACATCCTGCTGATCGCCGCCATAGGTGCCCTGATCCGTCCGACAGCAACGCAGACGCCTGGCGTCCGCCGCGATGCCACGGTCATGCTGCTGGCAACCCTGGCCTTCGCCGGACTCGCCTGGCGCGGGAGCATTACGCAACTGGAGGGCCTGCTCATGGTAAAGTCCCTCGCAGTCTTCCTGCTGGTCGTCTTTCTGATGGGCCGTAAGGCCGCCCCTGTGCCGGCGGAAACGGCCAAACCAATGGCCATTCCGCTTGCCTTGGTCTTTATCGCCGGCGGCCTGACGGCCCTGGTCATGGGCGCCGACGCCCTCGTGCACGGCGCTACCCGCCTCGCCACCCAGTTCGGCGTCCCCCAGGCCGTGATCGGCCTGACCCTGGTCGCTGTCGGCACCTCCCTGCCGGAACTGACTGTGAGCGTCATCAGTGCCATCAGAGGACAAAACGAACTGGCGCTGGGCAACGTGATTGGCAGCAATCTGTTCAACATTCTGGCCGTCCTGGGCCTTACCGCTGCCCTGTCGCCCCTGCCCGTCTCCCCGGCATTCCTGCGGGTCGATCTGCCCGTCATGGTCGGCGCGGCCCTACTTCTGTGGCTGCTGACGATCGCCACGCCGCGCCTCGGCCGTCTGCCAGCCCTGGCGGGGCTTCTCGGCTATGGCGGCTACATAACCTGGCTCGCCACGAATGCAACCTAACGAAAGGGATCGTCTCCATGTCCAAGCTTATAGACCGCCAAGGTCGCAAGGTGCCGTTCCTGAAAATTGCGATCCCATGCTGGATCGACTCGCTATTCGCGTTCAGCATGATCGGACACACCCTTTACCTCGAAGCCAACCGGCCGCTCGCCCCCGATTCGGCGCAGGGTTTCGTTATCGCCCAGACGGTGAATCGCACCACGCACTATCTCAGCCAGACCGATCAGATCATCAACGCCGCCCTATGGATTATGCTTTTTATGTCGACGGCAGCCCTGATCCTTTACTTCTGGCGTCTCGGAATCTTTCCGCCGCGGCGCAGCGCCTCCCACCCTAGTCAGGATCGCACGTCATGAAGCGAAAGAGGTTCGATGGTTTCGATGACTGGCGCGATTGGTTCGGCCCGCGCGCTTGGGGCATGGGCTGGACCGCGAAAACATGGAAAGGCGCCGTCGCAGCCGGTGTGGTCGTGTGCCTTGTCATAACGATAAGCCTTGTGCTGACACACATCGTCTCGTAGTCCGTCCGCCCGCTCAAGACATCCCGAACCGCTTGCGCAGTTCCGCCTCACCATCAACCTCGCCCTCCTCGACGATGGAGGTGTCATACTCCCCCTCGCCCAACGGCGGTGGCTCTCCGGTAATAACATACTGGATGACCGGTATATGTGGCGTCTTCTTTTCCGCTTTGCGCATAGCCTCGTCCCTGTCCAGGAAATACTTGGCCGCGACCATGCGCCCCTTTTCCGACCCATAGGCCATGATGAAGGCCATGGTCCTCTCGGCAAGCGAAGCATAGTTGATATCCGCCGGCAAAGGCGCCTCACCGTCGCGCCCCTTCGACCGGGCCTCACCGGTTTTCCTCGCCCTGCGCAAAGGCTTGGCAACCACCCGTATCGCAACCGGCCGTATCCGCCGCATGTTCCCGCCTCCTCTGTGGATAAGATGGGCTCATCTGAATCGGCGAAGAGGTCAATCCGGACGTTTGGGTACGAAACGCCAGCACCCAGCCCCCACTCAGATCGCAGCTATCGACCTCCATAAAATAATACGAAACGCATATAGAATATAAATCTGTAATCGCAGCTTGATCGATAAAATAAATTCATGTATAAATCCGGCATCGACTTTTGCTTGTATGCTGATTTGTTGAACGCTTTACACGCGCTCGTGGCGAACCTTCCATTCAAAATTTATTCGAGAGGCGCCTGTGTCTGTGCACGGGCGCGTATAACATTGCCATGGAAAGGCTTCATTATGAGCGTTGGTACAGTCAAGTGGTTCAACTCCACCAAGGGTTTCGGTTTCATCGCGCCGTCGGACGGCGGCCAGGACGTGTTCGTTCACGTCAGCGCGGTTGAACGCGCCGGCATGAACGGCCTGAACGAAGGCCAGCAGATCTCCTACGAACTGCAACGGGATGCAAAGTCCGGCAAGATGTCGGCCGAGCAACTCGAAAACGCATAAATTACGGTTCAAAGCCGCAATTGACGAAAGGCCGGCCCTCTGGGTCGGCCTTTTTTATGCGCTATGACCGCCACGGACCGGCCGTCGCTACGCGCAAACCGGCGTGTTTTTCGAATTATCGGCGTGATCAGCGTCTGACGACTAAACCCCATCTCATCCTGATGAAACTAGGCCTAAGGCTTGGCTACGTTTTACAGGAACCTTTCATGTCTTCAGAACCGGCCTATATCCGCGCCGTCATCACCGTCGATCCGCACAAAGCCCAAATCACGCGCATCAATGCCGAAGCGCATCACTCCCGCTTTCTCAAGGCCAGCGGCAAATCCACGCCCCAGCACAACAGCGATGTCCGCCATGCCCATGAATTCTTCGCTGCGGTCTGCGATGACCTGGCCGGACTGGAACAGGTTCTTGTGACAGGCGGTCACACGGGTTTGAGCGAATTCAAACATTACGTCACCAGCCACCGCCCGGCCTTGGTCAACCACATTGTCGGCTATGAAACCATCAACGATCCGACGGAAGGCCAACTCGTCGCCTATGGCCGCGAATATTTCGACAAGATCAAAGGCGCCGCGTAGGTATCTAAACAAAAAAAGGACTGCCTGGTCGGGGCGACCAAGGCAGTCCAGGTACAAAGCACGTCCACGGGGAGCGGAAGCGCTAGGGAAGAACAAAACCTAAGGCTGCGGCCAGCCCTCGAAGAAAGCCTCGCGAACGGTATCGATCCCGACGCCCCCCTGCCAGACAATACCGATATCGTTGTGGCGCGCACCGGGCCCATGCGAACCCATTTCGAAGAAACGGGAATCCTGCGGCTTGAACACCGCGGTCTTGGTGCCGTCGCGCGCCGTGCCATTCATGACGGTCCAATGGTCCGGATGGATATGCGCATCCATCCAGCAATCCAGAAATGACGCCTGGCCCACGGCATTCGGGTCAGCATACCGCCCGTCGGCAAAGGTGGTGGTCGGATGCCATGGCCGGCCCAAGGCGATCGAAGCGTCGGGCACACCCGGCTCCCGCGTCAGCCGCGAGCGATAAATCACAATCCCCATGGCCTGGCTCAACTGGGTCGACGGAGCAGTCAGGAACGACTGATACTCCCCGGCAGGCGGCACCACCGCACGGCGGCGGGTGATGATTTCGCTGTCCTCGATCAGCACCCGGCCATTGCCGAAGATGAAGTCGATATTGCCCGACACCGAACTGTCGCGGATCCACACCCGCCCGCCATTGGCAAACAGCGTGTCTTGATACCCGACCAGGGCCGACTTCGTCACCGTCACCCGATCGCTGTGAATGTCTAGCAACAAAGCCACACCCTGGCTGTTGCCGATCTTCGACGGATCACCTTCCGGCCGCGCATCGTTGGCCAGGTAGTCGAAGGTGTTCTCGACGGTCAAACCCTCGACCTCGACCTGATCGCCATCGATGGTCAGGGTCGCCGAACCCGGCGTGCCCCAGTTGTTGCGATGGTACTTGCCGGCGGTCTGGGCCACGGCGTCGAAATGCAGCCGCGTCGTGCCGGCACCCTGGCCGCGCAGACGGACCTGGCTACGGCTCACCGTCACCTTTTCGTAATAGTCACCGGCCGCGATATCGACAACTGCCCACGGACCGCCGCGATCCTGTGCGGCGGCATCGACCGCCGCCTGGATCGAGGCGAAACATTTCGGCCGCGCCCCGCAACTGCCGCTGACCTCGTAACGCACCTCGCCCGCCTGCAGGAAGGCATCCATCTGGTCGACGATCTGGCTGAACCAGGGATCGAACAGCCAGACATCATGTGGCGCGTTGGAAAACGCAAAATAATCATGCCGGATACCGAACCCATCCAGCTTCGCCGCCACGTCCTCGTGCCCGGCGGTAAACCGCGGCAATCCGGAACTGATGATCAGGGTCGGCGGCGAACTGGCGCTGACATGGCTGGCGGCGCTGGCCTGGCGCCAGATGTCCGGCGCCTGCTCAAACGATCCGCCCAGCCATTGCGACGCCACAGAATTGGGCTTGTTCTCGTTCTGCAGAGCCAACGGCGTGGTAAAATCCAGCACCCCATCCAGATCGATCAGGGCATTGACGCTCGTATCGCCGGCCTGCCCCTTGAACAGGTCCTGCTCGGCCGTATAGGCCAGCAACGACGCCATCTGGCCGCCCGACGACGCCCCGCCGATGGCCAGCCGGTCGATACCCGGATACGCCTTGGCCCACACAATAGCGTCATTGACATCCTGCAACCCGGCCGGATAGCGCGCTTCGGGCGACAGCCGGAACTCGGGCAGGAAGACGGTATAGCCACGCTGGGCCAGCCGGCTGGCCATGACATAGAAGTGCGACTTGTCGCCCGACCGCCAGCCGCCGCCGTGGACCAGGAGGATACCCTGGCCATTGGCCTTGACGGGCAGGAACACATCGACATGCAGCTCGCGGCTGCCGTCCTTCTTGTATAACTGATCGAACAAGACCTTCTGCCCGGCCTGGAACTCGGCGGCCGGCCGGCTGATGCCGGGATACTTGTCCTTATAGCCGTCCCACCTTTGCGAGACGGTATAGCTGTCATCGACCGGCCGCGTCTCCCCGGCCAGGGCGGGAACCGCAGCAAACAAAAGACCAGCAAGGACAAGCAGCTTTTTCATGTATCCCACCGACGGCACTGTAAACTCCCTCTCCCCACTTGAGGGGAGAGGGTGGGGGTGAGGGGTTGGTTCAGCCTCCACAACACGACGCCGAACCAGCAGAAAAGACTGTTTGGAAAGCCGTCAGGCTGAGCCGAAAAGGGCTGGTTTCGAGAACCGGAGCGGAGCGTACTTAAGTACGTGAGCACCGGAAGCGCAGAAAACGGCACTTTGCAGGCCAGCCGGACGGAGTTTCCAACAGTCTTGATCAATACCGATACCTTACGCCCAATATCCACTGGCTGCCGGTATGGGTATATTCCCGCGTCAGATCCATGGTGCCGCTGTCACCGGTGCCGTAGATCCGTTCGACCTCATCGGTAATATTGATCCCCTCGAAGGTCACGGTCAAATTATCGCTGACCTTATAGAACGAGGCGAAGTCGACATGGGTCGGCCCGTACTTGCGTTCCTGGACGTGACCGTTACCGCCAGGCTGGCTCAGCAGATAATCGTCGCGCTTGTTGACCGATACCCGCGCCCCGAACGCCTCCGTATCATAATAGACCGTCAGGTTGTACGAATTGGGCGACAGGCCGGTCGAGTCCTCGGCCGACACGTGGGTATAGTTCGACGCCACACCGAAGTTCGACCACGGCCCGGGCAGGAAGGTGAAGGGCTGGTTGTAGGTGACTTCGAAGCCCTTGACGCTGTTGCCATTGTCGCTGTTGACCGGAATGGTGAAGGTGTAGGGCACCTTGGCCGGATCGGCATTGTACGACTCGTCATACTGCGGGTCGGCGTACATGGCCGGCCAGAAGGACGGATCGACCATCTTGGTCACCACGTCGGTCTTCAACGACCGCACGATGTCCTTGTTGAACACCGCCACCGACAGCAACCCTTCCTTGCCGAAATACCATTCCAGGCTCAGATCGACATCGTTGGACTCATACGGCTTCAGCTCGGGGTTGCCGACATTGCCGACGGTGCGCGTCGTATAACCAAACACCGGCCCGGCGATGTTCAAGGTGCTCAACCCCGGCCGCGTCATGCTGCGGCCATAGGCGGCACGCACCACCAGGTCCGAACGAACGTCCAGCGCCAGGTTGATCGACGGCAGATAGTTCTGATACGACACCTTGTCCTCGACCCGCGTACCGGCGATCAGCGCGATCGACCGGACATTGGTCTTGACGTAGCGCAGGCCCGTATTGGTCCGCAGCCGCATCCCGGCCAGGTCGTACTCGCCGTTCAGCTCGACATAGCCGCCCATGGTCTCTTCGCCGACCGTCCAGCCGGCACCGGCATTGTTGGTATAGCCCGGCGTGATGATCCCGGCCGCGGCGATGGCGTCGAAGTCGGCGACGCGGAACTTGACCAGATCCCCATCCAGACCGCTGCCGAAATTGTCAATCGGGAAAGGCATGGTATAGCTGGACGGATTGAAACTGGGGCTGGCGCCATAGCCTTCGGAATACTGCACCGTGCGGTCGTTATAGTTCAGACCCGCCCGGATGTAGAAACCGTCGCCATTATAGGTGCCGTCGAACTTGGTCGAGAAGTTCTCCTTCTTGACGTTGTTGACGCGATTGGCGGCCGTCAGGGCGTTGACATAGTTGCTCGCCAGATTCGGATCGTAACTGCCGAAACTGACTTTCGGGATGTAGGCATTGTCGCTGTAGTCGTATGCATAGGCGTGCGGCACCGATCGGAAGTAGAACCGCAGCTCGGTCCGGTCGGCGTCATCGGTCGCCTGGCCGATCAGTCCGTCAAAGCTCAGACGGTCGGACACTCGCCATTTTCCGGAAATCACGAATTGATCGAATGTCGACTTGGATTCCTGGTGCCGGCTCTCATACCACGACGTCACATCGTTGAAGCTGGCGGCCACTAAGGTTTTACCGTCCGGGCCGACCTTGAACGACACCGGCGTCTGGCCGGTATAGTTGCCGGCCGTGCCGTGGGTCAGCAGCCACTCCATCGAGTTATAGCTGTAGCGATCGTTGTTCAGCTCCGAATGCAGGGCATCGAAGGTGATCAGCAGATCGTCGGAAGGCTTGTACTGCAAGGATCCGGTGATCCCGACCCGCTTCTGGTCGTTGCCGAAGAAGTCGGCCCGCGGCAACCGCGGCGCCCACAGACAGTCCAGCGGATCGGCGGCGCCGCACGACGCCGGCGTCCCGCTGACGGTCGGATTGGAATCCGCCCACGAGTCCCCGTTCACATAGGGCGAGGTCCAGCGCACGCTGGAATAGCCTTCCTGGTGCACCGTCCGGTTCGACACCGCCGCCGAGACCAGGGCGCCCAACTTGCCGTCGAGAAACTTCTTGCTGACCAGCACGGCAACGCGCGGATCCGCCTTTTCCGTCAAGGGGTTATAGTTGGCCTGCGCCGAGGCCGAGACGGTAAAATCTTCCCGGAAATCGAACGGCCGCGCCGAATACAAACCGACCGTCCCGGCGATCCCACCCTCTTCCGTAGACGCCTTCTGGGTCTTTTCGATATCGATCCGGTTGAACAGTTCCGAGGCGAACAGGTGGAAATCGAAGGCCCGCCCGGCATTGATCGTCACCCCACCGGTGTCCAGCCCGTCAGAACTGGCCGGTACCTCCATGCCGTTCAAGGTTGTGCGGGTAAAGTCCGGCCCGAAGCCGCGCAGCGTAATATTCCGCCCTTCCCCGCCTTCGCGCGACATGGCCACGCCGGGGATGCGCTGGATCGACTCGGCCAGGTTCAGATCGGGCATCTTGCCGATGTCTTCGGCGACGATGCTTTCCACGGAGTTGGACGCCCGGCGCTTGATGTCGCGTGCCTTGTTCAGCGAGCCGCGTATCCCCTTGACCACCACTTCGGAGGCCGGTTCCACAACGGCTTGCGGCTCGACCGGCTCAGCGGCGGACACCGCCGCCGTCGGGGTGTAGCGCGCCTGGGCCGAGGCCGGCGCGGCCGCCAGGACGATAGCGCCACTGGATTGGGTAACCGGTGTCAAATTTGTACCCGCCAACAGCCGCGACAGCCCGTCCTTGACCGGCATCGTCCCTTGTACCGCAGCGGTCTTCTGGCCGGCGACCAGGCGTTCCGGCGCCACCAACTGGATATCCGCCTGTTCGGCAAACTGGGTGATGCCCTGCTGCGCCGGTTGCGCCGGGACGTTGAAGGTCCTGACCTGGTTTTGCGCAAAAGCCGGGGCGGCCGACACCATCAGCAGGGTGGTTCCCGCCAACAGAAAATGGGGATTCAGCAGGCGCACGCATGCCTTTTTCATTTTTGTCCTCCTGTTATATGCCGGCGCCTTTGACGGCGCCTTTTTATGTGAGACGGATTTTTCCGCCTCTTAGGGAACGATGCCCGGATTACGCAGTTCCGTAGCCGCCGTTTCACTTTTTTTCGTATCGATATAGATGACCGAGCCTGTACGGGTGATTTCCGCCCCAAAAGCCTGGGCCACAGCCGTCGAAAAGCCTTCCGGATCGTCGGTGCTGAACCGCCCCAGCAGGCGCTCACTGCCCAGTCGCGGATCGCGGATGACGATCTTGACCTGGTTGTAGCGGTTATAGTCGTCGGCCACGGCGCTCAGCGTCTTGCCGGCCAGGGCGATCTTGCCTTCGCGCCATGCCAACGCGTTATCCACCGCCTCCGGCGCATGGTCGACGCCGGCGGCACGGGCGCCGATAAAGGTGCGGTCACCGGCCTTCAGCCACACGGCCGGACGGTCATCGCCCTCCAGCCAGGCCTTGACCGTGCCTTCGGTGACCAGAACCTCAGCGCCACCCTCCAGCCGCCGCACGGAAAAAGCCGTGCCGACCGCCTGGACCCGGGCATCGCCGGCGGCAACCACGAACGGCCGCTCCTTGTTCTTGGCGACCTTGAACCACACCTCGCCCTCGACCAGGTCGACCTTGCGCGTCTTTTCCGACATCTCGATGCGAATACGGCTTTGGGTATTAATGGCGGCGATCGAGCCGTCGCTCATCGGCAACCGGCGGATTTCCCCTGTCGCCGTAATGGCCTCCTCCTTGTGGCGGAAGACAAACAGCCCGCCGACAACGGCGGCGGCCAGTCCCGCCGCGATCCCGCCGCCGGCCAGAAGCCCGCGCCGCGACACGGCCTGCGGCGTTTTCCGCCGGGCACCTTGCCAGTCCTCGGACGGCCCCAGCGCCTTGGCGCGCGACAGGGACG
>NZ_AWGD01000042.1 GCF_000495795.1 Asticcacaulis sp. AC460 | reverse complement strand
TTTCGCCAATGGCCTTCGGCCTGGCTTGCTTGCTCGCCACCTCCCCATTGTCATGGGGAGGAGAAGGAAGGTAGCCCCAGCCTAATTCAATTTTTCAGCGGTTTGTTCGCCGCGACATAATCCATGACCTCCTGGAAGGTGGCGACCCAGATGTCCGGATGGTCCCTCAGATAGGTGACCAAGGCCTGGTGGGATTCGGCGGAGACCTTGAGATAGTCACCGCCCGTGCCGTGGAATCCCAGAACGCCCAACCCGCCTACAGCTTCGACATGCTGGACATAGGCGATCAGTTGAGCGCCGTCGGGTTCGTTGTCCGGACCGTTGGCGGGGACCCGGAACAGGTCCAGCTTCGCCGGATCGGCGATGACCGATGACCAATCGCCGCCGATGCGGACATAGGCGACCAGGCCCGAGGCCTTCAGTTCGTTGACGAAATCGACGCCGCCGGCCAGGGTCTGGGCGCACGGATAGGCCATGGTCCGACGCGTCTTGCCGTCGATGCCGAACAGGACATTGTTCATCACCCCGATCTCACGCACCATGCTTTGCGGCGTATAGGTATCGGTGGCGTAGTGGTCGTTCGTAGGCACCATGTCACGCGGGCAGGGGTGATAGACCGTGTGGTTGCCCAGTTCGTGGCCATTGGCAGCCGCCGCGCGCCAGCGCAGCATCCGGGTCGGGTTGAGGATGTGGCCGTCGAGGAAGAAGGTGCCCTTCAGGCCGGCGGCATCCAGTTGCGGCACGGCGACGTCGAGCTGCGAATCCAGGCCATCGTCATAGGTCAGTACGATGGCGGCGCGTTTGCCTTCGGGCCATGCAGCGGCCGGAAAGGCGACCAACCAGAGCAGAGCCAGGAGAACGAGCCGCTTCATGGGACTACTCCACGGTGCTGAGGTCGCGGCCCTTGGTTTCCTTCATGAAGAAGAAGGCCACGACAATGGCGATGGCGCCGGTGATCACAGGATACCACAGGCCGAAATAGATGTTGCCGGCGGCGGCGACCATGGCGAAGCTGAGGGCCGGTTGCAGGCCGCCGAACCAGCCCGTGCCGATATTGTACGGCAGGCTCATGGCAGTGTAGCGGACGCGGGTCGGGAACATCTCGACCAGGGCCGAGGCCATGGGGCCGTACAGCGCGGTACAGGCCACAGCGAAGACGCAGAGGACGGCGAACATGGCCCAGAGGTTGGCTTTTTTCGGATCGGCCTTGGCGGGGTAGCCGGCGTCGACCATGGCGGCTTTCACCTCGCCGGTCGCCTTGGCCTTGAGGGCCTTGATCTCGTCCTTGGTCAGGCCCTGGCCCGACGGCAGGACGATGTGGGCCTCGCCGATTTTGATGGTGGCCGTGGCGGTGCCGGCGGCTTCCGCCTGGTCGGTATAGGGGACGCCGAGCGCGGTGACCGTGCTCTTGGCCAGGTCGCAGGGGGTGGTGAAGTTGGCCGTGGCCATCAGGTCGAACTGGAAGGTGCATTGGGCCGGGTCGGCGGCGACGATGACGGGGGCGCGTTGCGAGGCGGCTTCCAGGTCGGGATTGCCGAACTTCATCAGGGCGTTGAAGCCCGGGAAGAAGGTGACACAGGCCAGCAGCATGCCGAAGATCATGACGGGCTTGCGGCCGACCTTGTCCGACAGGCGGGCGAAGACGATATACAGCGGCGCCGACACCAGGGTCATGCCGATGATCAGCAGGTCCTTTTGCTGGGGTTCCAGGCGGACGATGCGCTCCAGGAAGACCTGGGTGTAGAAGAAGCTGGTGTACCAGATGACGCCCTGGGCAGTCATGAAGCCGAACAGGGCGATCAGCATGCCTTTCAGGTTGTTCCAGCGGGAGAAGATTTCCGACAGGGGCGACTTGGCGATCTGGCCCTGGTCGTGCAGGGCCTTGAAGGCGGGGCTTTCGGCGGTCTTGGCGCGGATATAGACCGAGACGATCAGCAGGCCGGTCGAGATCAGGAACGGGATGCGCCAGCCCCAGTCGGCGAACTTGGCTTCGTCGCCGAGGACGGCGCGGGTGGCCATGATGACGCCGAGCGCGGCGATCAGGCCGAAGGCGGCTGAGGACTGGATCCAGCTGGTAAAGGCGCCGCGCTTGTCGGCGGGGGCGTGTTCGGCGACATAGATGGCGGCGCCGCCATATTCACCGCCCAAGGCAAAGCCTTGCACGACGCGCAGGGCGACCAGAAGGATGGGGGCGAGGGGGCCGGCCTGGGCGTAGGTTGGCAGGCAGCCGATCAGGATGGTCGCCACGCCCATGATGATGATGGTCCACAGGAAGGTGCCCTTGCGGCCCTTCTTGTCGCCGATAATGCCAAAGACGATGGCGCCGACCGGGCGGGCAATAAAGCCGACGCCGAAGGTCAGCAGGGTCAGGATGGTCCCCAGTGTGCCGGACACGCCGGCATAGAAGTTCTGGGCGATGATGGTCGTCAGGGCGCCGAAGATGAAGAAGTCGTACCATTCGAAGGTGGTGCCGGCCGCCGAGGCCGCCACGATGGTCTTGAGACCTTTTTTGGTTTCCGCGTCGTTCGCCGACATATAGTGCCCCTGTCCGTGCCCTTAAGGCTTGTTGTGTAACGATGTGACGGAAAGCCGTTCGAAAGACAAGGGGTGGCGCTGGTCAGGCGGTGATTTTGCGGTTAAGGTGGCGTTAAGATTTTGAGCTGGGCCTAGGGGTCGTATCTGGGGGTCGTATGAAGTTTCCGCAAATCACGCGTGCGCCGGAGGGTTTGACCTCCTACGCCAAGGTCAAGCGCGCCCGTCCGGTCCAGACCTTGATCACCGTCGTCGAGGCGTTGTTGAGCCTGGTCGGGGTGGCGGTGTTGATCCTGTGGGCGTGGCAGGGGTCGTTTGCCGAAGCAGGTGCCTTGGTTGACAAGGTGATCGCCTGTGGCTGGGGCTGGGTGACGGGGTTGTTGCCGAAGTAGGCGAAAAAGCAAGAAAGCAAGATACCCCTCCACCCCTTCGGGGTCCCCCTCCCCACATGTGGGGAGGAGAGGTTGCGACGACACTGACCTACTTTGCATCTGCGAAATCGCTTGAACTGGCGGCGTTGGGCTCTATAAAGCGGCCGACGAACACGGCTGGAGACGGATGATGCTGGACGCACTGCTCGCCAATAATCGCGAATGGGCTCTGAAAAAGACCCAGGTTGATCCCGAATTTTTCAAGCGTCTGGTTCGCCAGCAGACCCCGGAGTATTTCTGGATCGGTTGCGCCGATAGCCGCGTGCCGGCCAATGAAATCGTCAATCTCGATCCCGGTGAAATGTTCGTCCACCGCAATGTCGCCAACCTGGCGCCGCAGCAGGACGCCAACTACCTGTCCACCCTGCAATATGCCGTTCACGTGCTGAAGGTGAAGCATGTGCTGGTCGTCGGCCACTATGGCTGCGGTGGGGTGCGTACCGCCGTGGAATCCCAGGATCACGGGCTGATCGACCATTGGCTGGCGCCGATCCGCGAAGTGGCCCATGAGCATCGCGAAGAGCTGGAGGCCTGTCCCAGCGAGACGGTGAAGCTGGATCGCTTGTGTGAACTGAACGTTATTGCTCAGGTCCGCAATGTCGCGACCAATCCGATTACGGTAGCGGCTTGGCGGTCGGGCCAGGACCTGACCATTCACGGCTGGGTCTATTCGATCGCTGACGGCCTGGTGACGGATCAGGGGGTAAGTGTTTCTGGCCTGCCGGACCGGATGCGCATCTTCGGGATTTGACCTGATCCGCGCTTTTTGCAATCGTTACCAAGTATGGTTAACCGATCTTTACAAAAATTAACGGTCGGCCACATCGCTTTTTTATAACCTGTTGATAGGTTGTTTAACATTTCCGGGCGACAGTCCCTAAGGCGACTCATGGTTAAGAGGCGCGGTTAAGGACAAGTTCACGTGACGGCCTCTCTCGGTTTGGGTTCTGCACAATTTGGCGGTGATTACGGCATCTCGAACGCGCGGGGACGTGTGAGCGAGGATGAAGTGCGTCAAATTTTGCAGTATGCCGCCGACTGCAAGGTTTTGACGATAGATTCGTCGCACTATGACGGCGATGTCGAACGGATTCTCGGCCGCAACTGGCCGTTTCCGTCGCCGTTCAAGCCGCAGGTGCGGACTTTGCGGCTCGAAAAGGGGCTGGACTGGCTGGAGTCGCGGTTGCGCCGGTCGGTCGAGCATATGGGCCTGGTGCGGGTGCACGCGGCCCTGATCGACAATCCGGAAGATTTGATGGGCCCCCAGGGCGATGAGCTGTGGGCGCGCCTGGAAAAGCTGAAGGCTGATGGGCTGATCTCGAAGATCGGCATTTCGGCCAGTTATGACGACCAGCCTTTGTTGCTGGCCAAGCGGTTCAAGCCCGATGTGATGCAGGTGCCGGCTTCGATCCTGGATCAGCGCCTGGTGCGCGACGGGACCTTGGCAGCCTTGGCGAAGCTGGGCGTCGAGGTGCAGATCCGGTCGGTGTTCCTGCAGGGGCTGTTGTTCCTGCCGCGGGAAAAGCTGCCGGCCAATCTGATCCCGGTGGGGCCGCATTTGTCGCGGGTGCGGCGGATCATGGCCGAGTCCGGCGCGGATCCGTTGCATGCGGCTTTGAGTTTTGCGCTGAACCTAGAGGGCGTGTCGACCGTGGTGGTCGGGGTGACCTCGGCCGCGGAACTGCGGGCGATTATCGCGGCTTCGGAAAGCAAGGCGCCGCGGATCAACTGGGACGCCATGGCGCTGAACGATGAGGTTGCGCTGACGCCCGGCATGTGGTTTCAGGACTTAGGCGAGAAGACGCAACGCAGGCTGGTCCGCGTGGCGTAAGGAAAGGCCAGGGGCCGCGGGCCCCTGGACCCCGATACTCAAGAGAATAATGACCTTAATCTTTAAAAATCCAGGACTCTTGGGTCCTGGATTTTTAAAGATTGTGATGATTAACCTCCTTGGTTATGGGGTCCAGGGGTCTGCGACCCCTGGTCTTATCCTTCGTCCACGGAACCTGCCATGCCCGAACTCCCCGAAGTGGAAACCGTCCGGCGCGGGCTTGAGCCTTACCTGGACAACGCCATCCTGTCGGACGTCGAACTCCACCGTCCGAACCTGCGCTATCCTTTTCCGGACCGGTTCGCGGACCAGCTTAACGGCGCCACGGTTCTGCGGCTGGAGCGCAGGGCCAAGTACCTGCTGTTCCATCTCGATATCCAGAAGGTCTGGGTCACGCATCTGGGCATGACAGGCCGCTTCCAGGTCGAACAGCAGGCGCTGGATGGCAACTATTATCATGCGGTGGAAACCGACATCAAGCACCGGCACTTTTCCGCTACCGCTACCCGTGACGGCATCACCCGCAAACTCGAATTCTACGACCCGCGCCGGTTCGGCTTTATGCTGTTGCTGACGCCGGCGGAGTTGTATGCCACGTCATGGTATCAATCCCTCGGCGTAGAGCCCTTGTCGGATGCCCTGAGCCCGGCCTACCTGCTGGATATGGCCCGCGACCGTAAGACCAACCTCAAGGCCCTGCTGATGGCGCAGGGCGGGATTGCGGGGTTGGGCAATATCTATGTCTGCGAAGCCCTGTGGCGGGCTAGGCTGAGCCCCGACCGTCCGGCCGGGAAGATGAAGCCGAAAGAGGCCGAGGCGCTTACGGAGGCCATCAGGACCGTCCTGGAGGAGGCTGTGGCGGCCGGCGGATCGTCGATCAGCGACTTTACGGCGGCGACGGGGGAGTTGGGCCTGTTCCAGCACAGCTTCTGTGTTTACGACCGTAAGGGTCAGCCGTGCCGGCGCGAGGACGGTGGTGTGATCGAACGCAAGGTCCATCAGGGGCGGTCGACGTTCTTTTGCCCGAAGTGCCAGAAGTAAGTAAGAAACCCCACCACCGCACCTCACTCGCTCCGGCTTTCGGTCTACGACCTCAAGTCTCCACTCATTCGAGCGGTCCCCCTCCCCGACGAGCGGGGAGGAGCAAGAAAAAGCGAGTGCCGCAAAGTTTGGCGCGTTAAGAATCCACTGTTGTGCATAAATTTGTCCCGCAAAAGCGAAAACCGGTGCACAACGGATTGACCCCAATGGCGTCATCAGTTATACGCCGCGCTCTTGAAATTCTCGTTGGGGCCTAAGGCCCCGACTTATCCGCAACGTACCGTACTCAGGTGAACAATGGCCAATAACCCCGGCGCGCGCAAATCGATCCGCAAGATCGCGGCCCGTACTGAAGTCAACAAGGCGCGCCGCTCGCGCGTCCGCACCTATGTGCGCAAGTTCGAAGAAGCTCTGACCGCCGGCGACGCCGCCGTTGCCCAGACCGCTTTCGTTCAGGCCCAGTCCGAACTGATGCGCGCCGTCTCCAAGGGCGTGGTCCACAAGAATACCGGCGCACGCAAGGTGTCGCGCCTGGCCGCTCAGCTGAAGAAGCTGGCGACCGCCTAAGACCCTTTTTTCAAAGGCGTGGCCGGCATCCGGACCACGCCTTTTTGATGCTTTTTCTGTGACAAATCAAAGTCTTTGTGACGCACATGCAAATGTGCGATGCGGCGAAGCTTTGCCCTGGCATCTCACCCGGTCAGGTTGCGTCAATCACAAAAAAAGTTTTGGTAAATGTCGTACTAATTTCTCTTTGCTGGCGAACGAGTTATCGGAGTCAATCGAAATTTCGGCGCTCCCGTGCAATTCCTTGGTTGACCCCAAAGGCCAGAACGTTAATTTGTCTCTACCCGGCCAAGTCGTCCCAACACGGATGAATTGGATACAGTAAGGGTTCCACATTGTGCTGTCGCCTGGACAGTCTTACGCCGGACAATTGCTGTCTTGCGCAGATGTCAGGAGTACAGCCGGCCGATTGAAGCAGGAGCTAGGGACGCTTGCTTTCGGCTGACACGGACTTTCGGGTCCAAACGTTTATCTTTTGGTTCGCTGTCCTTCATGGAATGGCGAGAAACTTCGGGCGGTGTGTCCGGTCGAAGTGAGATAAAGACGACACCCTCTTTTCGCGTAAAAGGGGAAAGGCAGATGTTTACGTTGCGGAAACTCGTTTCCCAGGCGTGGGTGTCCGGCACAGGGCGGTCAAACGCGGTTGTGCTTTCACAAAGAGTACCGGACGCAGCGTGGCCTTGTGGTGAGGGAAGCGCTCGGTCGGGGTTTGGCGTCGCGTTTTCCGGATGTCGGTTACGGCTTTCGGTTGGGGCCAAGCTTAACGGGGGTCACATAGCCGTGCGTTTCCCCAGGGGTGTGTCAAGCCCCGGGAGAGTTGCGGTGAGGCGCCAGGAGTAGAGTGGGTAAAATGGGGCAAACGATCGGGGCGATAATAAAATGCCAAGCATGACAAGCTGGTCGCCGATCCTACCTGAGACGGTATGGTCTAAAGTAGCCGGGGTTCTCCGCAAGGAATTGGGAGAAGGTCCGTACAATTCATACGTCGCGCCGTCGGCCGTGAGACCCGGCCCTTATGGCGACCCGGTGTTGGTGACACCGACCGCCTATGCGCGCGACTGGATTTCCAAAAACGCGATCCGTCGCGCCCAGGAACTGTGGCAGCAGCACGATCCGGATGCCCGGGTGCTCGATATCCTGTGTCGCGTCGATTACGACGACCAGGTGCGCACGGGTGGTATCGTGGCGGCTTCGGTGCCGTCGGCGCCGATTGTGTCGGTTGCGGCCTCCGAGCCGGTTGTTGAGGCCATAGTGCCGGCCACCCGGATCAGCGGTCTGCAGGATCGTCTGACGTTCGACACCTTCGTGCCGGGCCGTGGCAATGAGTTTGCCTACACCATGTCGCGCCAGGTGGCGTCGTGGGCGGACGGTCACTTCAATCCGGTGTTTTTCCATGGGCCGTACGGCTATGGCAAGACGCACCTGCTGAACGCCATCGGCTGGGAAGCCCAGGCGAAGCGGCCGGATGCCCGTATCGTCTACCTGACGGCGGAAAAATTTACCTCGACCTTCGTGAAGGCGTTGATGGACAAGTCCACGGCGGCGTTCAAGGACGAGATTCGCGGCGCGGACCTGCTGTTGGTGGACGATGTCCACTTTATCGGCGGCAAGACCTCGTCGCAGGAAGAACTGTTCCACACGCTGACCTCTCTGATCGAGAACAACCGGCGTGTGGTGTTTACGGCTGACCGTCCGCCGTCGCAGCTGAACGAGATCGAGGCGCGGTTAAGGTCGCACCTGTCGTCGGGTTTGGTCTGTGCGCTGGACGTGGCGGATCAGAGCCTGCGGATGGGTATCGTCGAGCGTAAGCTGGGCCAACTGTCGCAGCGGCTGGGTACGGCCCAATGTCCGCGGGCTGAAGTTATGCAATTTCTGGCCGATCGGGTGCCAGGGTCGATCCGTGAGCTTGAAGGCGCGGTCAATACCCTGGTGGCATCCGCCGGCGCGCGTTTAGGGAGTTTGACCTTGGAAGAAGCTATGGCGCTGTTGCAGCCCAACCTGAAAGTCGCCGTTGAGCGTCGTGTCACGGTCGATGAAATTCAGAAGCTGACGGCGGACCATTTCGGGCTGAAGCAGGCCGATCTTCTGAGCGAGCGCCGGACGCGTTCGGTGGCGCGTCCGCGCCAGGTGGCGATGTGGCTGTGCAAGCAGCATACGACGCGGTCTTATCCGGACATTGGCCGGCGTTTCGGCGGCCGCGACCACACCACCGTGCTGCATGCCGTGAAGAAGGTCGAGGAGCTGCTGCAGGCGGACGATCAGATTGCCAGGGATGTGGAAGCGCTTACGCGGAAGCTGCGCAGTAACTAAAACGGGGCGTGGGGTCCGTGACCCCACAAAGCCTTCAAAATCTTTCTGCTGTCTGGCTCCCTCTTCGGGAGCCGAGCAGCAGAAAGATATTTAAAGACTTGGGGCCACAGGCCCCAAACCCCGTTTGAATTTCGTACAGAATCCTCTAAGGTCCCCGTCCCGAACTTCAGGACATACGCGATGCAATTTACCATAGAACGTGGCGCCCTGCTGAAAGCCCTTGGCCACGTACAGAACGTCGTCGAACGCCGTAACACCATCCCCATCCTGTCCAACGTCCTGTTGTCCGCGGAACGGGGTCAGGTGTCGTTCTCCGCGACCGACCTCGATATGGAAATCGTCGATACTGCCGAGGCCACGGTCAGCATCCCGGGCCAGATCACGGCGCCGGCCCATACCCTCTACGAAATCGTCCGCAAGCTGCCCGATGGCGCCGATGTCGAGCTGAAATATTCGGCTGGCGACGATCCCCGTCTGGCCGTTTCGGCGGGCCGTTCGCGTTTTGCCCTGCCGGTCCTGCCGGCCGGCGACTTCCCGATCATGTCCAGCGACCATGAAGGCGTGTCCTTCTCCATCCTGCGTGACGACCTGAAGCGCCTGATCGACAAGACCCGCTTCGCCGTCTCGACCGAGGAAACCCGCTACTACCTCAACGGCATGTACCTCCACACCCTGACCGAGGACGGCTCTAACTACCTGCGCGCCGTAGCCACCGATGGCCACCGCCTGGCCCTGGCCGAAATGCCGGCGCCTGACGGTTCTGCCGGCGGCCCGGGCGTCATCATCCCGCGCAAGACCATCGACCAGGCGCGCCGCCTGCTGGACGACGGCACCGGCTATGTCGACCTGACCATCTCGCCGGCCAAGATTCGCTTCCAGCTGGGCAATGCCTCGCTGACCTCGAAGATCATCGACGGTTCCTTCCCGGACTATGGCCGCGTCATCCCCAAGAACAACGACAAGATCATGATGATCGACACCGGCATCCTGGCCAAGGCCGTGGACCGCGTTTCGACCATCTCGGCGGAAAAGTCGCGTTCGGTGAAGATGGCGATCGAACCGGGCCGTCTGACCTTGTCGGTGCGCAATATCGAAGCCGGCCAGGCCGTTGAAGAAGCCGAGATCGACTATGATAGCGACTCGATCGATATCGGTTTCAATGCGCGCTACATCCTGGACGTTATGGGTCAAATCGGTGGCGAGCAGGTCGAACTGCGCTTTGCCGACGCGTCGTCGCCGACCCTGGTGCTCGATCCGGCCGATAATGGCGTCCAGTATGTGCTGATGCCGTTGCGTGTGTAATAACGGCGGGACCTTCCGAATTATTGGCCCACTGTCCGTAAGATACCCCTCCACCGCTTCGCGGTCCCCCTCCCCACTTCGTGGAGAGGAGAAGGGGCAATTTCCCGGCTGGCGATTAAGGGGTGGCTGATATGTCTACCCATCCCATTCAGTTTCTGTCGCTGACTGAGTTTCGTTCGTATGAACGGCTCGATTTCGGTGTGGCCGGGCGCAGCGTCTACCTCTACGGGCCCAACGGCGCCGGCAAGACCAACCTGCTTGAGGCCATCAGCGTCCTCAACCCCGGCAAGGGGCTGCGCGGGGCTGCCTACAGCGAACTGGGCCGGCGACCTACCGATGAAGCCCACGGCCGTCCCTGGGGCGTCGTCGCGCGGCTGCATGCGGGCGAAGACGAGGTCCAGCTGGCCACCGGCTCCGACCCGCGCGATCGGGCCAAGCGCACCGTCCGCATCGACCAGCAACCGGTGCCGGCAGCGCAACTGCTCGACCACCTGCGCATGATCTGGCTGACCCCCGCCCAGGACCGGTTGTTTATCGAAGCCCGCAACGATCGCTTGAAGTTTTTCGACCGCCTGGTCTATGCCGCCGATCCCGGCCATGCCGCCATCGTCGCCGCCTACGAAAAAGCCCTGCGCGAGCGGATGAAACTGCTGACCGAAGGGCCCGCCGACGAAACCTGGCTGTCGGTGCTGGAGCAGAAACTGGCCGCCAACGGTACGCGCATGATCGAAGCCCGCCAGGCCGCCCTCCAGGCGCTGCAGATCGAGATCGACGGGCACGAAAGTGCTTTCCCCAAGGCTGATCTCAGCCTGACCGGCACCTATGAGACCGGGGACTATCTCATCAAGGGTTTCCGCAATAATCGCGACCGTGATGGCGCTGCCGGGCGGTCGCTGTTTGGGCCCCACCGCATGGATCTGGCCGTCGTTCACCGTGACAAAACCCGCCCCGCCGCCGACTGTTCCACCGGCGAACAGAAGGCGCTTTTGCTCAACATCATCCTGGCGCAAGGGGCGCGTCTTTCGGCCTTCAAACCCGTGCTGCTGCTGGACGAAGTGGCGGCCCATCTCGACCCCTTGCGCCGGCACGCATTGTTTGACGAGACCCATGCTTTAGGGCTACAAACCTTCTTTACAGGAACGGATTTGAGCCTGTTCGACGGCCTTTTGGGCCGCGCCCTGGGTGTCCGCGTCGAAGCGGCGCAAATCCTTGAAATGCTTGAGTAAACTGAAAGCTTCCCATGACTGATGAACCCGAAGACATCAACACCGGACTCGACGCCAACGGTCAGTCCGAATACGGCGCTGATTCGATCAAGGTTCTGAAAGGGCTGGACGCCGTCCGAAAGCGTCCCGGCATGTATATCGGCGACACTGATGACGGCTCCGGGCTGCATCACATGGTCTATGAAGTGGTCGATAACGCCATCGACGAAGTGCTGGCCGGACACGCCACACGCGTCGAGGTCATCCTCAATGTCGATGGTTCGTGCACCGTCACGGACGACGGCCGCGGCATCCCGGTCGACATCCACGAAGGCGAGGGTGTGTCCGCTGCCGAAGTGATCATGACCGAGCTGCACGCCGGCGGGAAGTTCGACCAGAATTCGTACAAGGTCTCCGGCGGCCTCCACGGCGTCGGCGTTTCGGTCGTCAACGCCCTGTCCGACTATCTCGACCTGGTGATCTTCCGCCAGGGCAAGAAGCATTCGGTTCGGTTCGAACGCGGCGCCACGGTCAAGCCGCTGGAAGTCATCGGCGAGGCGCCCGTGCGCGAAGACGGCCGCGACTATACCGGCACCGAAGTCACCTTCTTCCCGTCGCTGGCCAAGAAGGACGCCCAGGGCATGACGCTGGACGGCACCTTCTCGTTCATCGATTTCGATCGTAAGACGCTGGAACACCGCCTGCGCGAACTGGCCTTCCTCAATTCCGGGGTCTCGATCCGCTTCGCCGACATGCGTGAGGCCGAGCCCTACGAGACCCTGCTGCATTACGACGGCGGCATCGTCGAGTTCGTCAAGCACCTGGACAAGGCCAAGACCGCCATTATCAAGGCGCCGGTCGCCGTGCGCGGCCAGCGTGAAAAGGTCGAGGTCGACCTGGCGCTGCAATGGAACGACAGCTACCACGAGACGATGTTGTGCTTCACCAACAACATTCCGCAGCGTGACGGCGGCACCCACCTGGCGGCCTTCCGCGGCGCGCTGACCCGCGTCATGACGGCCTATCTGGAAAGCTCCGGCGCGGCCAAGAAGGAAAAGGTCACCGTCACCGGCGAAGACGCCCGCGAAGGCTTGACCTGCGTGTTGTCGGTCAAGGTGCCGGATCCGAAATTCTCGTCCCAGACAAAAGACAAGCTGGTCTCGTCCGAAGTCCGTCCGGCCGTCGAAGGCCTGGTCTATGACAAGCTGACGCAATGGTTCGAGGAAAACCCCGTCGAAGCCAAGCAGATCGTCAGCAAGATCATTGAGGCCGCCTCGGCCCGCGAAGCTGCCCGCAAGGCGCGCGATCTGACGCGGCGCAAGTCGGCGCTGGATATCTCCAGCCTGCCCGGGAAGCTGGCCGACTGCCAGGAACGCGATCCGGCGCGCTCCGAACTGTTTATCGTCGAGGGTGACTCGGCCGGTGGTTCCGCCAAGCAGGGCCGTAACCGCGAAAACCAGGCCATCCTGCCCCTGCGCGGCAAGGTGTTGAACGTTGAGCGGGCGCGGTTCGACAAGATGCTGTCGTCGGAGCAGATCGGGACGCTTATCGTGGCGCTGGGGGCCGGTATCGGCCGCGACGACTTCAATATCGAGAAGCTGCGCTACCACAAGATCATCATCATGACCGACGCCGACGTCGACGGCGCGCACATCCGGACCCTGCTGCTGACCTTCTTCTACCGTCAGATGCCGGAGCTGATCGAAAAGGGTTACCTCTATATCGCCCAGCCTCCGCTGTATAAGGTCGCCAAGGGCAAGTCGTCGCGCTACCTGAAGGACGATACCGAGCTGGACGCCTATCTGATCGAGGAGGGCAATCACGATGCCTTCCTGGAGCTGCGTTCGGGTGAGCGCATCATCGGCGCCGATCTCGACGCCCAGGTCCGCGCCGCCAAGAGCTTCAAGGCCAGCGTCGATCGCCTGGCCTCGCGTGCCCCGGCCTTTGCCATCGAACAGGCGGCCCTGGCCGGGCTGTTTGGGGCAGAGCCGCATCTGGAGCAGGTGGCCCGCCGCCTCGACCGGCTGAACCAGGAAGGCGACGGCCCATGGTCGGCCGAAGCCGGTCCGGCCGGCGGCTATGTCTTCTCGCGCACCCGACGTGGCGTGACCGAAAAGATCGCCCTGGATGATGCCTTGCTGCACAGCCAGGACGCCCGCCGCCTGGGTGAGCGCGCCGAGGGGCTGACGGAGCTGTTCACCGATATTTCGATCTTCACCCGCAAGGACAAGTCGACCGATATCCGCGGTCCGCTCGACCTGGTGGCCGCGGTGCTCGATGCCGGCCGCAAGGGGTTGAGCATCCAGCGCTATAAGGGCCTGGGCGAGATGAACGCCGAGCAGCTGTGGGAAACCACGCTGGACAAGGAGGCCCGCACCCTGTTGCAGGTCAAGGTCAACCACGCCGATGAAGCCGACGAGATGTTCTCCAAGCTGATGGGCGATCTGGTCGAGCCGCGCCGCGAATTCATCCAGGAAAATGCCCTGGATGCCGAGGTGGACGCGTAAGTTCCGTGACTGAGAAGGCGCCTTTGAAGATGTACGCCGTCTTTTCGCCGGCGGCGGTGAAGGCGATGAAGGGCAATCGCGGCAAGCTGGGCGCCCAGGCCGGGCACGCATTTTTGCACGCCTGGTGGGATGCGTTGGATCGGCATCCGGAGCTGGCGGCTGCCTATCGCAAGGGGCCGCGGGCGTTCAAGATCGCACTGATGCCCAAGGACGAGGATGGCGCCGACGAGGCCTGGTTCGACCGACTGCTGGAGGCTTACCGCGACAGGACCGGCGTGACCAAGGTGATCGACGCGGGCTTTACGGTGTTCGAAGGGCCGACCCTGACCTGTATCGGCATCGGCCCGATTTCGTCGGACGATCGCGAAGAGGTGCTGGCCGGGTTACGGCCGCTGATTTAGGTCGATACCGCAAGATCGGTCGAGCGTCCTGTGGTCCTGAGCGCCTAAATGGTTGCGCCACGGAGGAAGACGATGACGGCGGCGCTTCACAATTACCATACCCGGATGCAGCGGGTGCTGGACTACATAGACCGGCATCTGGACGATGATCTGGACCTGGAAACTGTGAGCGGCGTTGCGGCCTTTTCGAAGTTCCATTTTCACCGGCAGTTTACGGCGGCCTTCGGGTTGTCGGTCCACAGCTATGTCCAGCTTGCCCGTATGAAGCGCGCTTCGCACCAACTGACCTACATGGAGGCGCAAAGCGTTACGGACATAGCTATGGATGCCGGTTACGACGCTCCGGATGCTTTCGCCCGCGCCTTTCGGCAAAGGTTCGGGCAGTCGCCGTCTGGATTCCGCAAAGCTCCCGATTGGGAGTCGTGGCATGCGGCCCTTGGGCCTCTCGACAAAGCCAGGAGCAAACTCATGCAAAAGACCTTTAGCCCCGCCGACGTGACGATTCGGGATGTGCCGGCAACACCCGTGGCGATCATGGAGCATCGCGGCGACCCGGCGACGCTGGGCGCCACCATCCAGCGCTTCATCGCCTGGCGCAAGGCCGCCGGCCTGCCGCCCAAAGACCATCCGACCTTTACGGTCTGGCGTTCTGAACGGCGTCCCGCGTCACCGGCCGATTACAGCATGGATCTGTGCGTCGGCACCGACCAGCCGATCGCGGCAAACGGCGAAACGATCAGGGCCGGTGAGATCCCAGCAGGACGCTGCGCGGTGTTGCGCGTCGTCGGCAATACCGACAACCTGGAGCCCGCCGCGCTCTACCTCTACCGCGAATGGCTTCCGGCCAGCGGTGAGGAACCACGCGATTTTCCAATCTATGGTCAGAGGCTGAGCTTCTATCCCGAGGTGCCGCAACATGAAGCGGTCGCGGACGTGTTTCTGCCGCTGAAGTAGGGGGTCGCCGCGGATTTGAAATCCGAGGCGGTTTATGATAATAATTATCATAGACCGCCTTTCTTTTCGGAGACCGTCATGCCCAGCAGCTACGCCTTAGGCACACATTTCGAAACCATGATGGAGCGTTTGATCCAGTCCGGACGCTACAATTCGAAGAGTGAAATCCTGCGCGATGGTTTGCGCATCATCGAAGAACGCGAAAGCCGCCGCGAGGTCGAGCTTGAAGAATTGCGTGCCGCCTTGCGCGCCGGTATGGAAAGCGGGCCTGGCATTCCGGCAGAAGACGTATTCGCTGAATTGAAGTCCCGCTACCGCAAGATGGCTGAGGACAAAGGCTTATGAAGTTGATCATTGCGCCTTTGGCGAGATTGGATCTTCTTGAAATCGGTGACTATATCGCCAGTGACAATATTCCTAGGGCCGAGACCTTTGTATCGGAGCTGATGGATCGTTGCGAAAGCCTGTTGAATGCGCCCTTAAGCGGACGGCCGCGATACGACCTGTTACCGGGTTTTCGATCCGTACCTTATGGCCGCTATGTGATCTTTTATACCCTGTCGGATGCAGTGGTACGTATTGAACGTATTCTCCACGGCGCCCGTAATCTCGCGGCCATATTCGACAACGACAATTAATAGCTACTGCTGGCGGTTTTTGACGTCTTCTTCGTTGGCGGTGGCGCGGTCGGCGTCGTCGAAGACCACCTTGGCCTTGCCTTCCGACTGGCCATAGCTGCGGTTCTTCTTCGCCAGGTTCTGCATGGTCGAGGTCATGCCGTCCTTGCTGACCGCCATGGTCTGACTGGCGTCGACGCCCATGGCGCCGGCGTCGGAGAACTTGGCGAACTCGGCGCCCAGGAAGACCACTTCCCAGCCACGCGCCCGCGCCCGGTCTAGAGCCGCTTTGGCGGCGCCCTGATTAAACTCGGTGCTCGAATTTTCCTCACCGTCGGTCATAATGACCAGGACCGCCTGTTTCGGATTGTCCTTTTCGGCCAGGCTGACCATGCGGCCGATGGCGTCATACAAGGGCGTCATACCGCGCGGGCTGGCCTCGGCCGAGGTCAGGTTGCGCCACTGCACCGGGTCGACATGGTTGCGCAGGACGTCGAACTGCAGCCCGCCCTGGTGGTCGAAGACGGCCAGGGTGATCGAGGTCTTCAGGCCGGCATCCTCCGGCGTTTCCTTGCCGAGATCGACGGCGTAGGCATTGACCGAGGTTAGGGCTTCGTCCCAGATCGACGACATCGAACCGGTGCGGTCGAGCAGGATATAGGTGGATACGCTCTGCGCCTTGACGGTATGGGCCCGGACAGCGGCCGGGAACAGCGCCAGCAGGAACAGCGCGGCGAGCACAAGGGTCTTACGCATGGTGGGCCTCCTCAGAAAGGCAGGAGGCGTTATCGCCCCCGCTATCACATGAGCACCCGGTTTGCGGCCGGCCTATGTTCGAATAACGGCGTTTTGGCTGTCAAGTGATGGCGGATTTATGGCGGATGGCAAAGATCAGATCTTCGCTGTCAGCTTCAGATCGCCCTTGAACAGCTGTTTCAGCAGGTCGGAATCACGCAGGGCTACGATCGGCATCTTGCCGTCGTAGAGCTCCTCCGCGATCACCCCAGCCGCTTCGCACTGGTCCAGCACATGGGTCAGCAAGGGCGCATCGTAATGACCCTTGGCGATGCCGTAGGTCTTGATACGCGTGGTGTAGTCGGGCTTGTCGGATTTACCCAGCACATGCTCGACCAGCTTCTTGCGGCCGCGCGGACCATTGAGGCGATACAGGGCCGACATCAGCATCTGCGCAGCTTCCGTGACGTCGGTCAAACGCCCGCGCGACAGGCAGTTGTCGCAGGTGCCGCAGGCGCCGCCGGCCTCCTCGCCGAAATAGCGCTTCACTGCCTGGCGGCGGCAATCCGGGCCCAGAACCGTCGCAAAGAAGTCCCGGGCCTTCTGTTTCTGGACGCTCTGGTCCGCAGCGCCCTCGTTCTCCCTCAAGGTCAGGCGGCGCACCGCCCAGCCGAGATCGCCGGGGGCATAGAAGCACACGCCCGACGCCGGCAGACCGTCACGGCCGGCGCGGCCGACCTCCTGCCAATAGGCCTCCATCGACGATGGCGGGTCGGCATGGACAACGAAGCGGACATCGGCCTTGTTGATGCCCATCCCAAACGCGATCGTCGCCACCATGATCTTGGCTTTTCCGGCCATGAAGGCCTTCAGCCGGTCTTCCCGGGTGTTGGCGGGCAGGCCAGCGTGATAGGCGGTGGCGGAAAAGCCTTCCAGGCTCAGGGCGCGGGCCAGTTTCTCGGTGCCGTCGCGCGAGCCGCAATAGATGATGCCCGAAGCGCCCTTCTGGCGTTGCAGCAGAGCGGAAATCTCTTTCAGGGCCGCGCCCTTGCGGCGCACGAAGCGCAGCGACAGGTTGGGGCGGTCGAAGCCGGCGACGACCTCGACCGGATTGTCGAGATGCAGGGCAGCACAGATATCGGCGCGGGTGACATGGTCGGCCGTGGCCGTCAGCGCCATGGCCGGCACGTCGGGGAACAGGGCCTTGACCTGGCCCAGGGCACGGTATTCCGGCCGGAAATCGTGGCCCCACTGGCTGATGCAGTGGGCTTCGTCGATGGCAACCAGATTGACCGGCAGGCGGCTCAGCTTATCGCGTACGAACGGCGAAGCCAGGGCTTCGGGTGACAGATAGAGCAGGTCCAGTTCACCCGTGCGGGCGGCGTCCCAGATATCGCCGCGCTGGGTCAGGTCCTGGGTCGAATCGAGTTTGGCCGCCTTCACCCCTCGCGCCACCAGGGCATTGACCTGGTCGCTCATCAGCGCAATCAGCGGCGAGATGACCAGACCAAATCCGGGGCGCAACAGGGCGGGTATCTGGTAGCACAGGCTCTTGCCGCCGCCGGTCGGTAGTACGGCCAGGACATCGCGTCCGGCCAGGACGGCGGAAATCACCTCCGCCTGTTTGCCGCGGAACTGTTCGTAGCCGAAGACGCGATGGAGGATTTCATTGGCGGCAGCCAGATCGGGCGCGCGTTCAAGCAGGGACATGCCCTTAACCTAGACGAGAACGCCCGCCATGTGAATCGTCATTGTGCCGGCGCGGGCGTTTTTGCCGCCAACTGTGTAATGGCAACCCCCAGGATCAAGACGGCCAATCCGCCGAGGCGGACCAGGTTGACCGGTTTCACAGCGGCGCCGAACAGGCCGAAATGGTCGATTGCGGTGCTGGTCACGATCTGGGCTGCAACGATGAACAGGATGGTGTTGCCGACCCCGAAGCGTGGGGTGAGTACGGCGACGCTGAGGCCATAAAAGGCGATAATCAGGCCGCCGGTGAACAGCCACGGCGGCAATTTCGGCAAGGTGGCCAGGCCTTGCGTCCCGGTCGCCAGCAGGACGGCGGCCGAGGCGACGAGGCCGACCACGAACAGGACGAACACGGCCAGGACGGGGCTGCCCGTCGCGCGGGCCAGCGATCCGCTGATGGCGGCCATGACGGGAATAAGGGCTCCGGCGGCAAAGGCCCAGATTGCATATCCGGCGTTCATCTCATTGCCCCTTCTTGCGAAGTTCGCGCACGGTCTCGCCGGCGACGCCCCAGTTGTCGAGTTCGACCTCGTCGATAACCACGAAGGTCGTCGCCGGGTTCTTGCCGAGCACCTCGACCAGCAGGTCAGTGGCGCCCTTGATCAGCGCGGCCTTCTGCTCGGGCGTGGCGCCTTCGCGGGTAATCCTGATATTGACATAGGGCATGAACAGCACCTCCGTTGTGACGCTCCCCAGATAGGTCCTGGACTTACCTTTGTAAATCAAGTTACTATTAGTAACTAAATTAATCCGGTTACCTGCCAGTAAGTCGTGTGTCGTGATGGTTCTGAAACTGAGAAAAAACAAAGCCGAAGCCCTGCCGCCCCTGTGTGCGGTCGGCGAATGCATGGCGCTTTTGGGTGGGGCCTGGACACCCAATGTCGTCTGGTATCTGAGCGCGGGCGCGCGCCGGTTCGGTGAGCTCAAGGCCGATATGGTGCCGGTTTCGGCCAAGGTGTTGAGCGCGCGGTTGAAGGATCTGGAAGACAAGGGCGTGGTGACGCGGTGTGTTATGCCGACCTCGCCGCCGTCGGTCGAATATGCCCTGACCGAATTGGGGGCGGAACTGGTTCCGGCCCTCAAGGCCATTGTCAGCGTCGGCCAGCGTCTCAAGGCCCGTCGAGCCGAAGCGGCGTGACAGGCGGTTAACCCATAATTTTGCCTAAATGATGCCGTTGAGTGACCTCGGGGCTTTCACAAGGTTTCACGCGACAGAGCCGTTTTCAGCGGTTATAAACGCGCGTGGGCGGTATGGGGCCGTGCACGTGTACGGCCGGGAGTAAGGATTTCATGGCGAAGGGAATGGCCCCGGCTGGGGGGAAAAAATCAGGTGGCCGGCGATCACCTTTGCAGGCGGTCTTCTATTGGGCGACGATCGGCCTGATCTGGATCGCCATTTTCGGCATCGCCTTCCTGGCTGTCATGGCCATCGACCTGCCCGATACTTCCAACCTGTATCAGACCAACCGCCAGCCTTCGGTGACCTATCTCGACCGCTCGGGCGCGCTGATTTCGGTGCGCGGATCGCAATATGCTCCGCCGGTCGATGTCGATAAGCTGCCCGATTACGTGCCCCTGGCCTTCGTCGCCATCGAAGACCGCCGCTTCTTCCAGCACCCGGGTTTCGACCCGGTCGGTATTACCCGCGCCCTGGTCCGCAATATGACCAAGAAGAAGGGCGCCAACCTGGCCGGTGGTTCGACCATCACCCAGCAGCTGGCGCGCAACCTGTTCCTGTCGGCCGACCAGAACCTGAAGCGCAAGGTCCAGGAATTGATGCTGTCGATGTGGCTGGAGTACAAGTTCACCAAGAAGGAAATCCTGGGCCTGTACCTCAACCGCGTCTATTTCGGCGCCGGCGCCTATGGCATCGAGGCCGCGTCCCAGCGCTATTTCAACAAGGCCGCCAAGGACCTGACCATCGCCGAAGCCGCCACCCTGGCCGGTATGATGAAAGGGCCGTCGTCCTATTCGCCGCTGTCGGATACGGAACGTTCCGCCAAGCGCACCATGATCGTGCTCAATGAAATGGTCGACGCCAAGGTCATCACCCCGGAACAACGTGCCGAGGCCCTGTCCAAGAAGATCAGCGTCTCCAAGACCCTGGCCAATGCCCATGCCCAGTACTTCGTTGACTATCTCGATGGCCAGGTCCGCGGCTATATCGATCCGAAGAATACCGAGGACCTGATCGTCGAAACCACCCTGGACCTGCCGATCCAGACCGACGCCGAACGCGCCATCCAGGCCATCATGGCCCGCGACGCCAAGAAGGGCGTCCAGCAGGCGGCCCTGGTCTCGGTCGACGGCAATGGCCGCATCGTCGCCATGATCGGCGGCGTCTCCTATGCCGACTCGCAGTTCAACCGCGCCGTCGACGCCCATCGCCAGGCGGGTTCGTCGTTCAAGCCGTTCGTCTATCTGACCGCCATGGAAAAGGGCTATCAGCCGACCACGCCGGTGGTTGACGAGCCCTACAGCATCGGTGACTGGGCGCCGGAAAACTACACCAAGAAGTATCTCGGCCTGATCGACCTGCAATACGCCCTGGCCGAGTCGGTCAATACGGTGGCGGCGCGCCTGGCCAACGATGTCGGTCGTGGCGACGTGGCTGCGACCGCCCGCCGGCTGGGCCTGACGTCCAAGCTGAACACCGACCCGGCCATGGCGCTGGGGACCGCCGACGTGACCCCGGTCGAGATGGCCCAGGCCTATGTGCCCTTCGCCAATGGCGGCATCCGTGCCGATGCCTACGGCATTGTCCGTATACGGACGAAATCCGGCAAGGTGCTGTATCAGTACAAGGCCGAGAACCGCGCGCGGGTGATCAATAACCCGCCGCTGCAGAACATGAACCAGATGATGCGCGGTGTTCTGACCCGCGGTACCGGTACGGGCGCCCAGATCGCGGGTTACGATCTGGCCGGCAAGACCGGCACGACCAGCGATTATCGTGACGCCTGGTTTGCCGGCTATACAGGCAACTTCGTGACGGTGGTGTGGGTCGGTCGTGACGACAACACTTCGATGAAGGGCAAGGTCACGGGCGGCGGTACGCCGGCGGCGATCTGGAAGACCTATATGTCGAGTGCGCTGAAGCGGATTCAGGTGACGGCGATTCCGGCCGGCCCGGCGCCGCAGACTGATTTCGGTCAGGTGGCCGAGGATGCCCTGAAGAGCCTGTTGGGCACCCAGGCGGGCAATGTCTCGACTTCCGTGGCGCCGCCTGTCGCCAATGACAATGTTCCGCCGATCGTGACCATGGATCCGATCCCCAATCCGGAAGAGAAACCGAAGAAGGACAAGACGGACGAGACGCTGGACGAGATCTTCTCCGAAGCCCAGAAGCAGAACCAGAACTAAGTGAAAAACCCTCCGGTCCGCCGGAGGGTTTTTTCAAACCTTACTGATACTTGAACAGGTTCTGGCCTTCGGTTTTCAGCCAGTTCCGCGCCGGGCGGTAGTCGCCGCCGTAAAGTCCGGTCACCTCGGCCCAGAAACGGGGGCTGTGGTCCGGGTGGCGCAGGTGGGCGACCTCATGCGCGCACAGATAAGACAGCACCGAAGGCGGTGCCAGGATCACCCGCCACGAATAGCGGATCGCCTTGCGTGCTGGCGTACATGATCCCCAGCGGCCCTTGGCGTCGAACAGGGATGACTTCACACCGGTAAAGCCCAGCTTCAGGGCATAGGCATCGGTTTCCTTGGTCAGGGCCTTCAGCGCCTGTTGCCGCAGCCACCGTTCGATGCGGCGAGCATAGGTGGCTTCGTCGCCGCTGGTGATCAGTTGGCCATCGACCAGGCGCGGCGAAATCACGCCGGCCTTTTCGGCCAGGATCACCGACAGACCGGCGATGGTCAGGACCTGGCCCGGGGTGAAGCGCTCGGCCTGGACGCATTTGTCGAGCTGTTTGACGATCCAGTCGTGCTGGGTGCGGGTAAAGGCCACAGCATCGGCCAGCTTGCCCGGTTTGCCCGCCGTGGCCACGACATTGCCCATCCGGTCGATGCGCACCTTTACGCCGCGGGCGCGCGGATTAACCGCCAGCTTTACGCGGTAGGCGCCGAAATCGACCGTGTCGCCGTCCCTATAGGACGGTTTAAGCAAGGCGATCATGTTTGGCGATGAAGTCGCGGATGCGCGGATAGATCTCTTCGCGGAAGCGGCGGCCGTTGAAGACGCCGTAGTGGCCGGCGCCCTTCTGGACATAGAGTTCCTTGCGGTCTTCCGGAATGTTCGGGCACATGCCGTGGGCGGCCTGGGTCTGGCCGACGCCGGAAATGTCGTCCTTTTCGCCTTCGACCGTCATCAGGGCGATATCGGTAATGGCGCCGCAGTCAACCTTGCGGCCGTTGTGGACCAGTTCGCCCTTGGGCAGGGCGAATTTCTGGAAGACCAGGTTGATGGTCTGGAGGTAGAATTCCTCGGTCAGGTCCAGGACCGACAGATATTCGTCGTAGAATTCCAGGTGCTTATTGGTGCCGTCACCGTCATTGGCGACCAGGGAGTTGAAATATTCCCAGTGGGCGTCGGTGTGGCGCGCCTCATTCATGCTCATGAAACTGTAAAGCTGGACGAAGCCCGGATAAACGCGGCGGCCGACGCCGGGATAGGGCGGCGGCACGGTGTGGACCATGTTCGAGCGGAACCAGGTAAAGGGCTTTTCCTGGGCCAGGTTGTTGGTCACGGTCGGATTGAAGCGGGCGTCGATCGGCGAGCCCATGAAGGTCATGGAGGCCGGGCGGTTGGGATCCTTGTCCTCCGACATCAGGCAGGCCGCGGCCAGGACCGGCGGGCCCGGCTGGCATACCGCCACGACGTGGCAGCGCGCGCCGATGGCCTTCAGCATCTCGCGGATATGGTCGATATAGGAGTGGAAGTCGAAGCGGCCCTCCAGCACCGGCACCTGGCGGGCATTGGCCCAGTCGGTGACGTAAACGTCGTGATCGAGCAGGAATTCCTGGACCGTTCCGCGCAGCAGGGTGGCGTAGTGCCCCGACAGGGGCGCCACGATCAGCACGGCCGGACCGGTGGTCTTCTTCTTGGCGCGGCGCAGGTCCGACGGGTCACGCTGGAAGCGCAGCAGGCGGCACCACGGGCTGTCCCAGTCCTCAATGATCGAAACGCGGACGGGGTGGCCATTGATCTCGACGCTGTCCAGGTGCCATTCGGGCTTGCCGTATCGGCGGGTGACATTGCTGAACAGTTCGGCGGAGGCGTAAAGCGTGCGCCCCAGGGCCGTATCGGCAGCCGGATTGAACTTCGACCCCCAGAAGTCGCGCGTCAGCTGGGCCATGGCCCGCAGCGGAGAGGCGGCGTAATAGGCGTACTCGTGCAGAGAATAGAGCATTTTGGTCGTTGAACTCGGTTACCGGTACCAACACAGGTACATCAGTATGGTAAAGCGTCAATTGATTACGATCGGATCAATGACAATGTGATGTAAAATTCTGTTGCATCTTCTGGGCCAGCCGCGCCAGGGACGGTGACATGTCGCCGAGATGGCGAAACGGCACGCAGGCGGTCGGCAGTTCGGGCTCGCCGGCGCGGGCCGTGGGCCTTAGCAGGTAGCGAAAATCGATATGCCAGTGATCGGATTCGGCCTTTTTGGCGTTGGCCGGCACGAACAGGCAGTCGATATCGTAGGGCAGGGTGTCGTCCTGCATCAGGTCACAGATATAGCCGGTTTCCTCGCGGGCTTCGCGCAGGGCGGCGGTCAGGATGTTCTCGCCCGGGTCGACATGGCCGCCGGGCTGCAGCCACTGTTTCAGATGGGGATGCCAGATGGTCAGCAGGCCGTCGCCTTGCGGGATCAGGACCGAGGCGGTGACGTGGGCCGGGGTGCTGGACCGGGCCATCATGTCGGGCGCCTGGAGCAGAAGGTCGCGGCTGCGCTGGGCCATGGCGGCCTCGGCGGGATAGCGGCGGGCATAGGCTTCGAGAACGTCGATAGGGGTCATTTTTGCGCCTCTATCCTCCACCGCTTGCGGGGGAGGTGCTGAGCAAGCAAGCCCTCTTGGGCGAAGCGCGTCGAAGCGGAGGGGGCGTTACGAGCTCCGAGCTCTTGGCTCCCCCTCCGTCTCGACTTGCTACGCCTTCGGCTTCGCTCGCTCGACACCTCCCCCGCTTGCGGGGGAGGATAAGAAAGAAGTGATTCCGTTCCACCGAAACCTGCCTTAGATTCGTGAGTCTGTCACGGAGATGTCCATGCACCGGATCGCCCTTTTCGCCCTCGCCCTGTTGTTTGCCGCGCCCGCCCAGGCCGAACCCGGAAAATGGTCGCTGGCCATCCATGGCGGCGCCGGGGTGATCGACCGCGGTGACCTGACGACGGAGAAGGAAGGTTTGTACCGGCAGGGGTTGAACGAGGCTCTGGCGGCGGGGCAGGCGGTGCTGGAAAAGGGCGGTTCGGCGGTCGATGCTGTCGAAGCGACCGTGAAGGTGCTGGAGGACAATCCTCTATTCAATGCCGGGCGCGGGGCGGTGTTTGCGGCGGACGGAAAGAACTATCTCGATGCCTCGATCATGGATGGCGCGACCTTAAAGGCTGGCGCGGTGGCCAGCCTGACGACGACCAAGCATCCGGTATCGGCGGCGCGGGTGGTGATGGATAAGTCTCGGCATGTGTTGTTGACGGGTCAGGGCGCCGATCAGTTCGCGGGCGAGCAGGGTCTGGAGCAGGTCGATCCGTCCTATTTCCGCACCGAGGCGCGGTGGGAGGCCTATTTGAAGTGGAAGGCGTCGCAGGGGCTGTCGGGTGTCGATGATACGCACAAGTATGGCACGGTGGGGGCTGTGGCGCTGGATCAGGGCGGGCATTTGGCGGCGGCGACCTCGACGGGCGGTTTGACCGGCAAGATGTGGGGGCGGATCGGTGATTCGCCGCTGATCGGATCGGGGACGATCGCCATCGATGGTCAGTGCGCTGTGTCGGGGACCGGGACGGGAGAGTATTTCATCCGCCAGAACGCTGCGCGCCAGGTGTGCGATCGGGTGCACTGGAACGATGAGGGGATTCAGTCGGCGGCGGATGCGACCATTGCAGAGATCGGAAAGATCGGCGGCGATGGTGGGTTGATTAGTATGGATAAGGACGGGAAGGTGGCGTTCGCGCTGAATGTGTCGGGGATGTATCGCGGAACTTTGTCGTCGGAAACGGCTGCGAAAACAGCGATTTATGCCGATGAGAAGTAGGGGGCGCAGTCAAAATCCCTTCTCTAGCCCGGAGACATAGGTGACAATCGCGTCTACCCATACCCCTCCACCGCTTCGCGGTTCCCCTCCCCACAAGTGGGGAGGAGGGAGCTTGAAAAACCCGTATGCGATAGCCTGGCGCTTGCGGGAGAGGTAAAATTTTACGCTGTGATGTCCAGTACGGTGCCGGTCTCCGCCACGCCCTGCTTCAGGTCGCGTTCCATGTCCTTCATCTCTTTGAGAAGCTCCTTCAGCTCCTTGTCCATGGCCTCGAAGACCTTGTCCATGTCCTTGTCGGGCTTTTGAGACGCCTTCTGGAGGCGCGCTGGTTGAAGCATCTTCTCTTCGATATAGGACAATATCCCCTTCAGTTCCTTCAGGAATTTCAGGCCGTCCTGGCCAATCTCCCGGCGAACGGCGCCGACCAGTTCCTCATGCGTCACCGTGCCCTTGGGCTCTTCGGTAGCTGTCGGTGCTGCCGAAGTGGTCTCCGTCGCCGCTTCGGCTGAGTCAGCGGTCGCCTCGGTCTCGGCGTCTGCCTTGTCGGCTTCGGCCTCGCCCTCCTTGGTTTCCGTACCGGGGGGCGTCACAGCCGTATCGGCCGGCGGCGGCACGATCGCCGCTGACGCAGAGACACTTAGGTCCATCTGGCCCTTGGTCGCTTCCTTGAATTCTTTAAGCGCGGCTTTCAGGTCCTTGAACACCTGGGTCAGGGCGCGCGCCATCTCCTTGGGGTTGCCCGAAAAGAGCTTCCTCAGGATCTTCAGGTGTTCCATCAGTTTTTCGAGCTTGGCGCGGACGCGGTTCTTGCGCTCGGTGTGGGCCTTCATCTGCTCGTTGTCGAAGACCTTGCCGACCTTGGCCTGCAGTTCTTTCTGGTGGTCGTCGGCCTTTTTGAGCGCGAAGTATTTTTCGTTCGACATGCCGCGCGCCAGGGGCGCCATGGTGACATTGGCGGCCGGATTCGGCGCATCCTCAAACGCCGGCTTGGTGCGCCGGGGCTGGTAGGCGCTTATGATAAAGCCCTGGTCGATGTACATGCATTTCGCCTTCTGCGAATGGATGAGGCCAGTGTCGCACGGATGAGCTTAATACGGCGTTACAGATACAAAAACGCCCGCTTCGTCGAAGCGGGCGTTGTCGTGCGGACTGACGTCCAGATCAGTGCAGCTTGGCCTTGTCGGCCGACTTTTTCTTGGCGGCCCGGGCCATCATGTTCAGCCCCTCCACCAGGGCCGAGAAGGCCATGGCGGCGTAGATATAGCCCTTGGGGACGTGGACGCCGAAGCCGTCGGCGATCAAAACCGTTCCGATCATCAGCAGGAAACCCAGGGCCAGCATGACCACGGTCGGGTTCTTTTCGATGAAGTTGGCCAGCGGGTCGGAGGCCAGCAGCATCACCAGGACGGCGACGATGACGGCGACCATCATCACCGGCACATGGTCGGTCATGCCGACCGCGGTCAGGATCGAATCGACCGAAAAGACCAGGTCCAGCAGGATGATCTGGACGATGGCGGCCCCGGCATTGTTGATGACCGCGTTCTTGGCGTCCATCACGTCGTGGGTCGGCGCGGTATCGACCGTATGGTGGATCTCTTTGGTGGCCTTCCAAACCAGGAACAGGCCGCCGGCGATCAGGATCAGGTCGCGCCATGAGAAGGCGGTCTCGAACAGCGGTTCGCCGTGTTCGCCTGCCGGGCCGACGAAGCCGAGATCGAACACCGGCGCGGTCAGGGCGACGATGAAGCCGATCAGCGACAACAGGGCCAGGCGCATGATCAGCGCCAGGCCGATACCGATTCGGCGGGTACGTTGGCGGTCCTTTTCCGGCAGCTTGTTCGACAGGATGGAGATGAAGACCAGGTTGTCGATCCCCAGCACCACCTCCATGACGATGAGGGTGACGAGCGCCGCCCAGACGGCGGGATCGGAGAAGAGTGCGAGGATGGAGTCCATCTATGGGTTCCCTGAATTGACAGCCTTTGTTCTTACATATGCGAACTGGCTTAGTTCTCAAGGTGCGCGACGCCAAGTTATTCCGTTTCACAATCGGGTTATTTTGTCGCACCCCGCGCGTCGCCGATTCTTCATAATGCCGGTTCTTCGTCGGTTGCGGTGCGGAAATCCCTATGCTAAGGAGCCCGCGGCCCGAGGCTGGGGAGGCGCTGAAGCTGCGCCCGTGTTCCTGTGCCCGCCCGTTTTTTAAACCATACGTGGACCTGATGAACGATCAATATCGAGAAACAGAAGCCGGTGACCGCTACGCCCGCGCGGCCTTTGGCCTGGCCCTTGAAACCAAGGTGCTGGACAAGGTCAATGGCGACATCGCCACGCTGAAGGAACTGCTGCTGTCCTCGGCCGAATTGCGCAATTTCGTGACGTCGCTGGTCTACAAGTCGGACGTCAAGCTGGCCGGCCTTCTGGCCGTGACCAAGTCCGCCAAGCTCAACACCCTGACCACCAACCTGCTGGGTGTCCTGGCCGCCAATGGCCGCCTGAACCAGCTGTTCCCGGTGATCAACGCCTTCAACAAGCTGTATGCCGCCCATACCGGCGTCGTCACCGCCGATGTGACCTCCGCGGTCGCCCTTACCGATGCGCAGCTGGACAGCCTCAAAACCACTCTGGCCCAGACCCTGGGTCAATCCGCCGAGATCAACACCCGTGTCGATCCGGCCCTCCTGGGCGGGCTGAAAGTCCGCGTGGGCTCGCGTCTCTTCGACGCATCGCTGAAGACCAAACTCGACTCCCTCAAATTCGCCCTTAAGAGAGCGTAACATCCATGGCTATCAACGCTGCCGAAATCTCGGCCATCCTCAAGCAACAAATCGCCGGTTTCGGCCAGGAAGCCGATGTCTCGGACGTCGGTCAGGTCCTGTCGGTCGGCGACGGTATCGCCCGCGTCTACGGCCTCGACAAGGTCCAGGCCGGTGAAATGGTGCTGTTCCCCAAGGCCGGCGTTAAGGGCATGGCCCTGAACCTGGAAAAGGACAATGTCGGTATCGTTATCTTCGGTGAAGACCGTGAGATCTCGGAAGGCGACGAAGTCCGCCGCCTGGGCGAAATCGTGGACGTGCCGGTCGGCAAGGGCCTGCTGGGCCGCGTCGTCAACCCGCTGGGCGAGCCGATCGACGGCAAGGGCCCGATCGTTTCCACGGAACGCCGCCGCGTCGACGTCAAGGCGCCGGGCATCATTCCGCGCAAGTCGGTGCACGAGCCCGTGCAGACCGGCATCAAGGCCATCGATACCCTGATCCCCGTCGGCCGTGGCCAGCGCGAGCTGATCATCGGTGACCGTCAGACCGGCAAGACCGCCGTCGCCATCGACGCCATCCTGAACCAGAAGTCGGTCAATGCCGGCGACGACGAAAAGGCCAAGCTGTACTGCATCTACGTCGCCATCGGCCAGAAGCGTTCGACCGTCGCCCAGATCGTCAAGGCCCTGGAAGAAAACGGCGCGCTGGACTACACCATCATCGTCTCGGCCACCGCTTCGGAACCCGCCCCGCTGCAGTTCCTGGCACCGTTCGCCGGCTGCGCCATGGGCGAATATTTCCGCGACAACGGCATGCACGCCCTGATCATCTATGACGATCTGTCCAAGCAGGCCGTCGCCTACCGCCAGATGTCGCTGCTGCTGCGCCGTCCGCCGGGCCGCGAAGCCTATCCGGGCGACGTCTTCTACCTGCACTCCCGCCTGCTGGAACGCGCCGCGAAGTTGAACGAAGACAATGGTTCCGGCTCGCTGACCGCCCTGCCGGTCATCGAAACCCAGGCCAACGACGTGTCGGCCTACATCCCGACCAACGTGATCTCGATCACCGACGGCCAGATCTTCCTCGAAACCGACCTGTTCTTCCAGGGCATCCGCCCGGCCGTGAACGTCGGCCTGTCGGTGTCGCGCGTCGGCTCGTCGGCCCAGATCAAGGCCATGAAGCAGGTTGCCGGCGCCATCAAGGGCGACCTGGCCCAGTATCGCGAAATGGCCGCCTTCGCCAAGTTCGGTTCGGACCTGGACGCCGCCACCCAGCGCCTGCTGGCCCGCGGTGCCCGCCTGACCGAGCTGCTGAAGCAGCCGCAATATTCGCCGCTGAAGGTCGAAGAGCAGGTCGCGGTGATCTATGCCGGTACCCGCGGTTACCTGGACAAGGTCGCCGTCGGTGACGTCCGCCGCTATGAAAAGGACCTGCTGTCCCTGCTGCGCACCCGTCACACCGACCTGCTGAGCGCCATCCGCGACCAGAAGGCGCTGTCGGCCGAGCTGGAAGACAAGCTCAAGACGGTCGTCACCGACTTCACCGCCAGCTTCGCCTGAGCCTAGGAAAGAGATAAATCCTCCATGGCTAGCTTGAAGGACATGCGCAATCAGATCGGAAGCGTGAAAGCCACGCAGAAGATCACGAAAGCGATGCAGATGGTGGCGGCGGCGAAACTGCGCAAAGCGCAGGATTCGGCTGAAAACGCCCGTCCCTATGCCCAGAAGATGGCGGCGGTCATTGCCAACCTGGCACGTGGCATCACCGGCGACAGTGCGCCGGCCATGCTGGTCGGCACCGGCTCGGAACACAACCAACTGGTCGTGGTCGCCACCGGTGACCGCGGTCTGGCCGGCGGTTTTAACACCGCCATCGTCCGTGCCGCCCGCGACTACATCGCCGCCCAGCTGAAGGCGGGCCGCAATGTCCGCATCATCACCATCGGCCGCAAGGCCCGCGACCAGCTGAAGCGCCAGTATGCCGACCGCATCGTCGAGTCCTACGAGGCCGGCAACAAGGCGCCGAACATGGACGCCGTGAAGCCGATTTCGGAAAAGATTGTAGGCGAATTCGAACTTGGTCGCGCTGATGTCGTCACCCTGTTTTACTCGCGCTTCCAGTCGGTCATCAGCCAGGTTCCGACCGCCAAGCGCCTGATCCCGGCCGATATCGACCTCAGCGCCGCTCAGGAAACCGGCGGCGCCGTCTATGAGTACGAGCCCTCCGAGGAGGAAATCCTCGAGGTCCTGCTGCCGCGCAACCTGTCGGTTCAGATCCTGTCGTCGATGCTGGAAAACAATGCCGGCTTCTATGCCGCCCAGATGAGCGCCATGGACAACGCCACGCGCAACGCCGGCGAAATGATCAACGCGCTTACGCTCAAATACAACCGTTCACGTCAGGCCCAGATTACCAAGGAGTTGATCGAAATCATCTCCGGTGCCGAAGCCCTGTAAGGAAACCCAATGTCCGCTCCGCAAAAAATCTCCGTGGCCACGGGCCGCATTTCCCAGATCATCGGCGCCGTCGTCGACGTCGAGTTCGATGGCGCCCTGCCTTCGATCCTGAACGCGCTGGAAACCACCAACACCGCTTCCGGCACGCGTCTGGTCCTGGAAGTCGCCCAGCACCTGGGTGAAAACACCGTCCGCACCATCGCCATGGACGCCACCGAAGGTTTGGTCCGCGGCCAGGCCGTGAAGGACCTGGGTTCGCCGATCACCGTTCCGGTTGGTCCGGCCACCCTGGGCCGCATCATGAACGTCATCGGTGAGCCGATCGACGAAGCCGGTCCGATCGAAACCGAATTCTTCAACCCGATCCACGCCGACGCTCCGGCCTTCGCCGACCAGGCGACCTCGGCCGAGCTGCTGGTCACCGGCATCAAGGTCATCGACCTGATCTGCCCGTACGCCAAGGGCGGCAAGATCGGCCTGTTCGGCGGCGCCGGCGTCGGCAAGACCGTCACCATCCAGGAACTGATCAACAACATCGCCAAGGCCTATGGCGGCTATTCGGTGTTCGCCGGCGTCGGTGAACGTACCCGCGAAGGCAACGACCTGTATCACGAAATGATCGAGTCGAACGTGAACCAAAAGGGCGGTGGCGGCACCTCGCGCTGTACCCTGGTTTACGGCCAGATGAACGAGCCTCCCGGCGCCCGCGCCCGCGTCGCCCTGACCGGCCTGGCCCAGGCCGAATATTTCCGCGACGTCGAAGGCAAGGACGTTCTGTTCTTCGTCGACAACATCTTCCGCTTTACCCAGGCGGGTTCGGAAGTGTCGGCTCTGCTGGGCCGTATTCCTTCGGCCGTGGGTTACCAGCCGACCCTGGCCACCGAAATGGGCCGTCTGCAGGAACGCATCACCTCGACCAACAAGGGTTCGATCACCTCGGTTCAGGCCGTGTACGTCCCGGCCGACGACCTGACCGACCCGGCGCCCGCCAACTCCTTCGCCCACCTGGACGCCACGACCGTTCTGTCGCGCTCGATCGCCGAACAGGGCATATACCCGGCCGTGGACCCGCTGGACTCGACCTCGCGGATCCTCGACCCGCGCGTCGTCGGCCAGGAGCACTACGACACGGCGACCCGCGTCCAGGAAATCCTGCAGCAGTACAAGGCGCTGAAGGACATCATCGCCATCCTGGGCATGGACGAACTGTCGGAAGAAGACAAGTCGACCGTCGCCCGCGCCCGCAAGATCCAGCGCTTCATGTCGCAGCCCTTCCACGTCGCCGAAATCTTCACCGGCACGCCGGGCGTGCTGATGTCGATCGAAGACACCATCAAGGGCTTCAAGGGCATCGCCAACGGTGACTACGACCACCTGCCGGAAGCCGCCTTCTACATGGTCGGCACCATCGAGGACGCCATCGCCAAGGCTGAACGCCTGGCGGGCGAAGGCAAGTAATGGCCGAGAAACTGCACGTATCGCTGGTAACGCCGGAAGCCAAGCTGTTCGAAGGCGAAGTCGACCAGGTGGTGGCGCCTGGCTCCGAAGGTGAATTCGGCGTCCTGGCCAACCACGCGCCCTTCATGACCACCCTGTCCGAAGGTCCGGTGGTCATCCTGGACGGCACGAGCAAGCGCGTCTTCCAGGTGCGCGGCGGCTTTGCCGACGTCAGCGAAGACGGCATGACCATCCTGGCTGAATCGGCCGAGGAATATGTCGAAACGGTTCACTAAGCGCCGGTTTGACGATGAGATGAGAAAGCCCTCCGGTTCGGTCCGGAGGGCTTTTTGATGAGTTAAAGCACACTCGACAGGAACGTCCGTGTGTCCTCGAACAGCGTGCCTTTCTTGCGGAACGGTACCGAATAGACCGCTGCTGTGTCCTGATGGCTCAGGCCGTCGTACAGTTTCAGGGTTACGTCGGTGCCGGCGTCGCGAAGCTTCTTGTCGAGATTGACCGCATTGTGCGTGCCGACCACCTTGTCGGCGCGGCTTTGCAGCAGCAGGAATTTCGTCGCGACCTTGCGGGCGTAGGTGATGGGTTGGGTCTCTTCAGGCTTTGCCCATTTACCGAACGCGTTGATCGAGGCCGGCACATCGAACGGATAGAAGTCGTAGGGTCCGGCGATGCCAACACAGGCCTTGACTGTGCTCTCAGGCAAGTAGCGCGGATCCAGCGCCATCATGACTGCCGCATAGCCGCCGGCCGATTGTCCGATCGTGCCCAACCGCGCGCTGTCGCCGCCATAGTCGGCGGCATGGGCCAGGATGTGTTTCACCGCCGCGGCGTTGTCTTCGAGGAAGACGGGATACAGAAATTCCGGGACCAGGCGGTAGTCGGGAACGGCGACGACATAGCCTATCGAGGCCAGGGCGTATCCCATCCAGGCGTAGTCGTCTTTCGAGCCGCTGTTCCACCCGCCGCCGTAGAAGAACACCAGAACCGGAAGGTTCGTTTTGCCGGCTGGGGCGTAGACATCGTAGCGTTGGCGCGGGTCGTCACCGAAGGCAACGTCGTGCGCGACACGCCGAACGCCGCTGTCCTTTGGCGTGAAGCGGTTGAACAGGCTCAAGGTATTGCACCCAGCCAGGAAGGCGCCCAGGCCGACGGCAAGAAAACTGCGTTTGGTCAAACTCATCCTCGAAGACTGCCACTGACACTGATGCTGGACCGCGCCGTCGGCGGCTTCGGTTTCAATGTGATGCCCTTCAGCGCGATGAGCAAGGCCTCCCAGTGAATTCCCAGAACGACCTTGAGCGTGACCAGCGGCATGACGAAGAACAGCCGCAGCAGGTTGCGGTCGTTCAAGGTCTGGCGCGGGGCGACAAAGGACGCGAACAGCATGTCGCGTTCGCCCTGGCGCAGGTTGATCTTCAGGGCGAAACGTTCCCCGGGTGCGATCAGATCGAAGTCGTAGGCCATGTCCTTCATGTCCATGAAAGGTGAGACATGCAGGCGCTTGTCGCTGTGCTGGCGGATCGGGCCGTCGCCGTGGACCGGCAGGACATAGGAGTGACGGTCGCCGAAAGTGTTGTTGACCTCATAGACGACGGTTGTCACCCGGCCGTCGCGGACGGCGAAATAGAGGCTGATCGGGTTGAAGGCAAAGCCCAGGACGCGCGGCATAGCCATCAGGTAAAGCTGATCGCCATCATGATAAAGACCGTGGTCGGTCAGCAGGGTCCGCATGCGAACATTCAGGGGCGCATCACGGCTGCCGGCCTGGTCGGGTCCGTGGTCGCGATCATAAAAGCCGAACAGATTGAAGCGGTTACGCGACATCAGCCGCGGCAAACCATCCAGATGATCGAGGTCGAGCAGGACCTGGAAGATATGGTAGCGCAGACGGTGGACCTTCGGTGCGAAACGCTGGTGCACGACTTCGCCGGCATAAAGGCAGGGCGTCATTCAGCGGCCTCCAGAACCTCCGGGGAGGCCCACGGATTGTAGCGAATGCGGCTCTTGCTCCAGTCGAAGTCCCACGGACGGGCGACGCCGGTGATGGCCTCGGCCACGGCCAGGCCCGACTGCAGGCCGTCTTCGTGGAAACCCGAGCCGAAATAGGCGCCGCAGAACCAAGTCCGATTGACGCCTTGCAAGGCTGGCAGATCGTTCTGGGCGGCGATAGCAGCGGCGTTGAACAGCGGATGCTCGAAGACGATGCGCTTAATGGTTTTGGCTGGATCCACGGCGTGGGTCGGGTTCAGGGTGACGAAGTAGTTCCGGTCGGTCTTCAGCACCTGAAGCAGGTTCATCCAGTAAGTGACGCACAGCTGCTGTTCGTCGCCGGCGCCGCGTTCACCGCGGTAGTTCCAGGCTGACCAGGCATCCTTGCGGTTGGGCATGAAGCTGGCGTCAGTGTGCAGCACGACTTCGTTCTGGGTATAGGGAAAGGCGCCCAGGGTGCGCTGTTCGTCGGCCGTGGCGTCGCTGAGGATTTTCAGGGTGACGTCGGCGTGGGTGGCGAAGACGACGTCATCGAAGATGTGCGTCGCGCCATGGGCATCGGTCAGGACCACGCCGTGGGCGCTGCGCTGGGCGGCGATGATGGCGCTATTGGTGCGGATGCGGTCGTGGAAGGGGGCGATCAGCTTTTGCAGGTAGGCCTGGGCGCCGCCGACGACGCTGCGCCACAGGATGCGGTCGGTGATCTTTAGCAGGCCGTGGTTTTCGAAGAAGGCGATAAAGGCGCGGAAGGGATAGTCCATGATCTGGCGCGCCGAGGTCGACCAGATGGCGGCCGCCTGGGGCAGCAGGTGATCGTCGATAAAGGCACGGCCATAGTTGCGGTCGCGCAGGTAATCGCCCAGGCGGTAGCCTTCGCGGGTAAGGGCGGCGAGGTCCTTGGGGGCTTCGCGGTAGAATCGGACGACGTCGACCAGGAGGCTCAGGAAGCGCGGGCGGAACAGGTTGCGGCGTTGGGCGAACAGGCCTTTGAAGCCGATCGAACCGTATTCCAGCGAACCGGCGTCGACGCTGACGCCGAACGACATGTCCGTAAGTTGATGGTCGACCTTAAGGTGGTCGAACAGGGCGACCAGGTTGGGGTAGCAGGGCTCATTGAAGACGATAAAGCCCATATCGACCCATAGGGGCTGATCGTCGGTGCCGGCATTGACCGAATGGCTGTGGCCGCCGGGCCGGTCGCTGCTCTCGAAAACTGTGATGTCGCAGTGGGGGTGCAGGTGCCAGGCGGCGGACAGGCCGGCAATTCCCGAACCGACCACGGCGACGCGGCGGCGCCCGGCAGGACGGCGCAAGGCGGACGTGCTATCGATCAGATCATGCATGGGGAACCTCAACGGCCGTAAACATAAAGAACTTACGCGGTTGCGTTGGGGATGGATCACAGAGGGGCCGGCAAAAATTTACGCTCGCGGAATGATCCACAGCCGCCAGCCCGCCGTAAACTTGGCGAAACCCGGCTGTTGGCGGGTCTGGTCACGAATGAAAATGCACCTTGATCGTTACGACAACCTTGTTACGCTGATGCCCATGAAGGATGACAGCCTGGGACCAGTGATAACGACTCCCGAAGCGCTGATCGCGCGGATTGCGCAGTCGCGGGACCGTCAGGCCTATGCCCAGCTGTTCACGCGATTCGCACCCAAGTTGAAGGCCTTTGTCATGGGCCAGGGCATGAACGCCCAGGAGGCCGAGGACCTGGCTCAGGACGTGCTTTTGAAGGTGTGGCGCAAGGCCGAGATGTTCGATGCCTCGAAGGCGACGGCGGTAACTTGGATATATTCCATCGCCCGCAATCTGCGCATCGATGCGGCGCGCAAGGCGAAGCGGACCCGCGAGCTGCCCGAGGACCTGTGGCAGTCCGAGCCGCCACGACCGGCCGATCAGCAACTGGCCGACTCGCAGTCGGTTCACACCATTAACGGCTTGATGGAGACCCTGCCCGAAGAGCAGAAGACCATCCTGCGCCTGTCGTTTTATGAAGATCTGTCGCATGGCGACATTGCTGCTGCTCTGGCCCTGCCGCTGGGGACGGTGAAGTCGCGTCTGCGCCTGGCGATGACGCGGCTGAAGACCGCCATGGCCGCCTTAGTACCTGGAGACCGCGTATGAGTACCCCGAACCACCATCCCGGCGAAGACCTGCTGTGGGACTATCACCGCGGCGCCCTGGCGCCCGGCATGGCCCTGGCCATGCAGACCCACGCCGAGACCTGCCCGCATTGCCGCGGTGACCTGAGGCTGTTCGACATCATGGGTGGGGCGATGCTGGAGGAACTCGACGGGGTAGCCATGTCCAACAATGCGCTGGACCTGGCACTGGCGCGGATCGAACGTCCGGAGGCGGACGAAGTTGTGGAAACGGTTCGCCGGCCGGCTTTCCTGGAGGGGTTCGACCTGCCCGAGTCGTTGAAAGCGGTGAAGATCAAGAACCGTCATTGGGCGGCGCCCGGGGTGTGGATGGCGCCGATCGAGTTGGAAGGCGCGCCCAAGGGTTCGAAGACCTATCTGATGTCGGTCAAGTCGGGCCTGCAGATGCCGGAGCATACCCATCGCGGCCGCGAAATCACCGTCATGCTGCATGGACGCTATCGCGATCATAAGGGGCGGTATGGGCCGGGCGACTTTGCCATGTGCGATGAAAGCGACCAGAACCATACCCCGTCCATGGAAGGCGATGATGATTGTCTGTGCCTGGTGGTGCAGGAAGGTCCGATCGTGCCGCAGAGCCTGATCGCCTGGATATTGCAGCCGTTCGCCGGGATCTGAGTGATGAAGCGGTTTGGGCTGACTTTTCTGATTGCGGCGGGGGTCATGCTGGCCCTGGACGGTATCTGGCTGAGCACCATGTCGCCGCTGTTGTATACGCCGATGATGGGGAGTCTGCTGAAGTTCCCGCCGGACTATGTGGCGGCGGGGATTTTCTACGTTCTGTATATTTTCGGTCTGACCTGGCTGGTGCTGCTGCCGGCCCTGGAGCAGCGCCAGGGCTGGGGTGCGGTGGCGTTCCGGTCGGGTTTGCTCGGGTTGGTGGCCTATGGCACCTATGACCTGACGGCGCAGTCGGTTATCGCCGGATGGCAGTGGAAGTTAACGGCAATCGATATGGCCTGGGGGACGTTCCTGACCCTGACGACGGGCTTGGCGACGGTGTTTCTGGTCAGGGCTATGGGGAAGTAGGCCGCATCGCCAGTGCCACTTTCGACCGGGGCGGCCGGCCGAGGACATCTGAGATAAACCAGGCGGCTTCGATGATTTTGTCGAGATCGACGCCGGTTTCGATATTCATGCCGTTCAGCATGTATAGTACGTCTTCGGTGGCGACATTGCCGCTGGCGCCCGGCGCATAGGGACAGCCGCCCAGGCCGCCGACCGACGAGTCTATGGTCGCAATGCCGTAATCCAGCGAGGTCAGGATATTGGCCAGGGCTTGGCCATAGGTGTCGTGGAAATGCACCGCCAGCTTATCGGAGGAGATACGGGCGCTGATCACGTCCAGTAATTTGGCGACATCTGCCGGGGTACCCACACCGATGGTGTCGCCCAAGCTGATCTCATAGCAACCCATGTCCAAAAGGCCTTCTGCCACGTCGGCGACGGCCTGGGGGGCGATCTTGCCTTCGTAGGGACAGCCGATGACGCAGGAGACGTAACCCCGTACATAGACGCCGTCGCGGCGGGCGGCGTCGCAGACCGGCGCAAAGCGGTTTAGGCTTTCGGCGATCGAGCAGTTGATGTTTTTCTGACTGAACGATTCCGAGGCCGCGCCGAAGATGGCGACGATATCAGCACCAGCGGCAAGCGCGCCTTCATAGCCTTTCAGGTTGGGCGTCAGGACCGGATATTGGACGGAGCGTTGGATGCCGGCCATGACTTCGGCGGCGTCGCCCATCTGCGGCACCCATTTCGGCGAGACGAAGCTGGCCGCCTCAATGTAGCTCAAACCGGTAGCCGACAGGCGGTCGATCAGGGCAATCTTGTCTGCGGTCGAGACCATGGCGGTTTCGGCCTGGAGCCCGTCGCGCGGGCCGACTTCGTAGAGGGTGACGCGGTTCGGCCTCACTTGGTTTCCTCGAACAGTTCGCGGCCGATCAGCATGCGGCGGATTTCCGAGGTGCCGGCGCCGATCTCATACAGCTTGGCATCGCGCCACAGCCGGCCGACCGGATATTCGTTGGTATAGCCGTTGCCACCCAGGCACTGGATGGCTTCGCCAGCCATCCAGGTTGCCTTTTCAGCGGCATAGAGGATGCAGCCGGCGGCGTCCTTGCGTGTGGTTTCGCCACGGTCGCAGGCCTGGGCAACGGCATAGACATAGGCGCGGCAGGCGGCCCAGGTCGAATACATGTCGGCGACCTTGCCCTGCATCAGCTGGAAGGTGCCGATGGCCTGGCCGAACTGTTCGCGGTCATGGATGTAAGGGATAACCGCATCCAGGCAGGCACGCATGATGCCGAGCGGGCCGCCCGACAGGACCACGCGTTCGTAGTCGAGACCCGACATCAGCACCGCCGCGCCACGGCCCTCCGTACCCAGAACATTCTCGTACGGGACCTCGCAGTCCTCAAAGACGAGCTCGCCGGTGTGCGAGCCGCGCATGCCCAGCTTGTCCAGTTTCTGCGCCACCGAGAAGCCGATGAATTCTTTCTCGATCAGGAAGGCGGTGATGCCTTTGGAGCCGGCGTCCATATCGGTCTTGGCATAGACCACCAACACGTCGGCGTCGGGGCCATTGGTGATCCACATTTTGGAGCCGTTGAGGACATAGCGGTCGTTCTTGCGGTCGGCGCGCAGGCGCATCGACACCACGTCCGATCCGGCGCCGGTTTCCGACATGGCCAGCGCCCCGACATGTTCGCCGGAGATCAGTTTCGGCAGGTATTTCGCCTTTTGCTCGGGCGTGCCGTTGCGGTTGATCTGGTTGACGCAGAGATTGGAGTGGGCGCCGTACGAAAGCCCGATGCTGGCTGAGGCGCGCGAAATCTCTTCCATGGCGATGACATGGGCCAGGTAGCCCATGGCGGCGCCGCCATGGATTTCCGGCACCGTCAGGCCCAGCACGCCCATATCGCCCATGGCCTTCCACAGGTGCATGGGGAACTGATCGTCGCGGTCGGTCTCGTTGGCCAGCGGCGAGATTTCGACCTCGGCGAAACGGCGCACGCCTTCACGCAGGGCGTCGATGTCTTCGCCGTGACCGAAGTTCAAATGGGGGAAGTCCAGCATATTCAGTTCCTATTCGATTTCGACCAGCAGGGCCTTGTCGCCGACCTGGTCGTCGGTGCGGACATGGACGGCCTTTACGGTGCCGGGACGGGCGGCCTTCAGGGTGTGTTCGATCTTCATGGCGCCGAGGATCAGCAGCTTCTGGCCCTTGTCGACCGTGTCGCCGACAGTGACGAAGACGTCGATGACCTTGCCCGGCATGGGGGCGTGGACCTCGCCCGGCGCGGTGGCGGCTTCATCGGCGTCGCGCACGGCCAGATGCAGGTGGGGTCGCGGGGGCAGATTCAGCCACCAGCCGGTGGTGTCGTTCCATGGCGAGCCGGGATCGGCGGCGACGGCGTGGGCGGGTGGTATCGCGTCGGGCCAAGGCTGGGTCAGGCGGTCGATATGGCGGGCGATAAAACCGGTATCGATGTCGGCGGCGGCAAAGTCCGGATCGCTTACCACGCGACGCAGGAAGGCCAGGTTGGTCGCCAGGCCCCTCAGCCGGGTTTCGACCAGGACCTCGCGCATCCGCGCCAGGGCGTGGGTACGGTCGCGGCCGTGGACGACCAGCTTGGCGATCATCGGGTCGTAGAAGACGCTGACCTCGTCGCCCTGTTCGACGGCGCTTTCGACGCGTGCCCAGGCCGGAAAGTCGAGCTGGGTCAGGCGACCGGTCGCCGGCAGGAAGTCGTTCTGCGGATCTTCGGCATAGAGGCGGGCTTCGATGGCATGGCCGTTGATGGTTAGGTCGTCTTGCAATTTCGGCAGGGGTTCACCGGCGGCGACGCGGAGCTGCCATTCGACCAGGTCCAGGCCGGTGATCTCCTCGGTTACAGGATGCTCGACCTGTAAACGAGTATTCATCTCCATGAAGTAGAAATCGGCTTTGGCGATGCCGTTGCCGACATCGACGATGAATTCGACCGTGCCGGCGCCATGGTAGCCGATCGCCTGGGCGGCGCGGACAGCGGCCTGGCCCATGGTCTGGCGCAGGGTTTCGGGCAGGTTGGGGGCCGGGGCTTCCTCGATGACCTTCTGGTGGCGGCGTTGCAGCGAACAATCGCGTTCGAACAGATGTATGACTTGGCCATGTTTGTCGCCGAAGACCTGGATTTCGATGTGACGTGGCACCTCGATATATTTCTCGATCAGCACCTTGGGGTCGCTGAAGGCGTTCCGACCTTCGCGTTGGGCCGAGGTCAGGGCATCGGCGAAATCTTCGGCACTGTCGACCCGGCGCATGCCCTTGCCGCCGCCACCGGCGACGGCCTTGATAAGGACCGGCCAGCCGATGCTTTGGGCCTCCGTAAACAGTTTGTCCGGAGACTGATCATCGCCGTGATAGCCGGGGGTAACTGGGACGCCGGCTTTGGTCATCAGGGCCTTGGCTGCGCCTTTCAGCGCCATGGCCGAGATGGCTTCGGGGGTAGGGCCGATAAAGGTGACGCCCGCGGCTTCACAAGCGCGGGCGAACTCGACATTTTCCGACAGGAAGCCGTAGCCCGGGTGGACGGCCTGGGCGCCGTGCTCGACGGCCACGGCGACGATACGATCACCGCGCAGGTAAGAGTCGCTGGCGGCCGCCGGGCCGATCAGGACGGCTTCGTCGGCTTCACGGATGAAAGGCGCCTGCTTGTCGGCTTCGGAATAGACGGCGACGGTACGCACGCCCATCCGCTTACAGGTGCGGATGATGCGGCGGGCGATTTCACCGCGATTGGCGATCAGGATTTTGGAGAACATTACATTCCCCAGTGCGGTTTGCGTTTGTCGAGGAAGGCTTGGATGCCCTCGCGGCCCTCGTCGCTGGCGCGGCGGGCGGCGATACGGGCAGAGGTCTTGCCGGCGATGTCGGTGCCCTTATGGGCGATGTCGCCCAGCAGGTCCTTGATGTCGGCGACAGCTTCCGGGGCGGCGGCCATGAAGGCGGCGATCACCGGCTGGGCGGCGGCTTCCAGGTCGTCGGCGATCTGATGGACCAGACCGATACGCAGGGCCTCGGCTGCGTCGAAACGCTCGCCGCTCAGCATATAGCGCCGCGACGCCGACATGCCGATTTTGGCCAGCACGAACGGTGAGATGACCGCCGGGATCAGGCCCAGGCGGACCTCGGTCAGGCCGAACACGGTGCCGGGCGCGGCGATGACGACGTCGCAGCAGGCGGTCAGGCCGACTCCGCCGCCGAAGACACCGCCGTGGACCAGGCCGATGACCGGCTTGGGGCAGGCATTGAGGGTTTCGAACATCTCGGCCAGGGCGCGGGCGTCCTCGCGGTTCATCTCCTCGTCCTGTTCGGCGGCGCGGCGCATCCAGTTGAGGTCGGCACCGGCCGAAAAGCTGGGGCCCGCGCCGTTCAGCACGATGACGCGGATGCCGTCCTGCTTGCCCAGGTCGGAAAAGGCGTCCTTCAGGTCGCCGATCATGCCTTCGTTGAAGGCGTTGTGGACGTCGGGGCGGTTCAGGGTGACGCGGGTAATGCCCTGCCGGTCGCTTTCGATGATTAAGGACATGGTGGCCTCCTACATCCGGAAAATGCCGAACCGGGTCGGGGTGATGGGGGCGTTGAGGGCGGCGGACAGGCCAAGCCCCAGGACACGGCGGGTATCGGCGGGGTCGATGACGCCATCGTCCCACACCCGCGCCGAGGCGTAGTAGGGATGGCCCTGGGCCTCGTAGGTGTCGCGGATCGGCGCCTTGAAGGCGGCTTCGTCTTCGGCGGACCAGGTGCCGCCCTTGGCTTCGATGCCGTCGCGGCGGACGGTGGCCAGGACATTGGCCGCCTGTTCTCCCCCCATGACCGAGATACGGGCATTGGGCCACATCCACAGGAAGCGCGGTTCGTAGGCGCGGCCGCACATGCCGTAATTGCCGGCGCCGTAGGAGCCGCCGATGATGACCGTCAGTTTCGGCACGTCGGCGCAGGCCACCGCTGTGACCATCTTGGCACCGTGGCGGGCAATGCCCTCGTTCTCGTACTTGCGGCCGACCATGAAGCCGGTGATGTTCTGCAGGAAGACCAGGGGAATGCCGCGCTGGGCGCACAGTTCGATGAAGTGGGCGCCCTTCAGCGCGCTTTCGGAGAACAGGACGCCGTTATTGGCGACGATACCGACGGGATAGCCGTAAAGATGGGCGAAGCCGGTGACCAGGGTTTCGCCGTACAACGCCTTGAACTCGTCGAACTCGGAGCCGTCGACCAGGCGGGCAATGATCTGGCGGATATCGAAGGGCTGGCGGGTATCGGCCGGGACGATGCCGTAGATGTCTTCGGTGGGATAGAGCGGCTCGGCGACGGGGCGGGTGGCAAGCGGGAGGTTTTTGGTGCGGTTGAGATTGCCGACGATGCGGCGGGCGGTGCGCAGGGCATCGGCGTCATCGGCGGCCAGGTGGTCGGCGACGCCGGAGACGCGGGCATGGACGTCACCGCCGCCGAGGTCTTCCGAGGACACGACTTCGCCGGTGGCGGCCTTCACTAGGGGCGGGCCGGCCAGGAAGATGGTGCCCTGTTTCTGCACGATGATCGATTCGTCCGACATGGCCGGGACATAGGCGCCGCCGGCGGTGCAGGAGCCCATGACCACGGCGATCTGGGGGATGCCGGCGGCGGACATGCGGGCCTGGTTGAAGAAGATGCGGCCGAAATCGTCCTTGTCCGGAAAGACCTCGTCCTGGTTGGGCAGGTTGGCGCCGCCGGAGTCGACCAGGTAGACGCAGGGCAGATGGTTCTGTTGGGCGATTTCCTGGGCGCGCAGGTGTTTCTTGACGGTCAGGGGGTAGTAGGTGCCGCCCTTCACCGTGGCGTCGTTGCAGACGATGACGCATTCGGTCCCGTTGATGCGGCCGATACCGGTCAGGATGCCGGCGGCCGGGACCTCGTCGTCATATACGTTGTGGGCGGCCAGGGCGGAGAATTCGAGAAAGGGCGAGCCCGGGTCGATCAGGCCGGCAATGCGGTCGCGCGGCAGCAGCTTGCCGCGATCGGTGTGTTTCTGGCGCGCGGCAGAGGTGCCGCCCAGGGCGATTTTGGCTGTCAGGCCGCGCAGGTCATCGACCAGGGCCTGCATGCGCGCGGCATTGGCGATGAAGTCGGGATCGTTCGGGTCGATATCGCTTTTCAGCGCGGGCATGGGCTTTTCCAACTTATGTCGTTTGATCGACCGTCAGCAAGATACCCCTCCACCGCTTCGCGGTCCCCTCCCCACTTCGTGGAGAGGAGAAGAAAGGTCGGTCTCGTGAGCGTACGGAAACTATCCCATTTACGTGTATTGCGAAAATGAATTAAACCTATCGTGATTATAGATGTGATCTATGGAACTTTATCTTCTCCGCTATTTCCTCAGCCTGGTTGAAACGGGGAGTTTCACCAAGGCGGCAAGTGCCTGCCTGATCACCCAGCCAACCCTGTCGGCCGGGATCAAAAGGCTGGAAGAGCAGTTGGGCGTCGAGCTGTTTGTTCGCAGCAACAAGCGGGTGTTTCTCACCACGGCGGGGACGCGCTTCCTGCCGCGCGCCAAGGCCATCCTGCACGAAGTCAATATGGCCGCCGCCGAGCTGTCGCAGACCGAAAGCAGTAATGTTTTGCGTTTGGGAGTTCTGCAGACCTTGCCGGCGGCTTGGGTCGCCGGGCTGCTGGAAGGATTTTTAAGGGAACGGCCCGATATCCGCTTCGACCTGATCGATGGCACCGAGCAGGAACTGCTGAACCGGCTAGATGAGCGCGGAGTCGATTTTGCCCTGTCGCTGCGTCGGGTCGAGGACGACACTTCGGTGGCGCTGTTCGAGGAAGGCTATCAACTGGCCTTGCCGTTGAACCATCGTCTGGCCGGCTCAACCGAGATCCAGGGCGAGGATCTGGCCAATGACAGCATGATCGTCCGTTCACGGTGCGAAGTGTTGTCGGAGACGTCGCGGCACTTTACCGACCGCAATGTCCGCCCACCTTTGGTGTACCGCACCGCCCAGGACGAACGGGCTCTGGCCATGGTCGGGGCCGGGGTGGGTATTACCGTCATGCCCCAGTCCTACCAGGCGGAGGATGTGGTCCGGATACCGCTGGCCGGGTTCAATCCGCGCCGTACAGTGGCGTTGTTTCGGCCGCGCTATGCCTTGCCGGACCGCCTGGAAGCGGCGGCCCGAGCTTTCGAGGCGTTTGCGATCCGTTACGCCGGCTGAGGTACGGCCGGCTTGCGCTCGCCGGCCAGCAGGATGGCGCCCGCAGCCCAGCCGAAAAGGAAGTTCGATACGAAGACCTCGACGAAGTGGATTTGGCGCACCGGCCACGGCATGACCGGGTTGGGCATGAGCAGGACGATGGTGCACAGGCAGGCAAGGGTAATGCCGACCATCAGACCACGGAACAATGCGGAGCCATGGACCGATTTGACGATGATGGCTGCCAGCCCGCCCCACATCAGGCCGCGTACGACCTGCAGCGGGACCAGCAGGCTCTGGTCGATATTGATGCCCTGGGCGTAGTAGGCGCGCAGGGTTTCGCTCTGCCAGGCGATAAAGGTACCGGCAGCATAGTAGGCGAAGACATACAGCGGTGAGATGACCGCCAGCTTCCACCATAATCCGCCCAGGCTGGTCAGGGGTTGCGAATCTTTTGACGGCCACAGGAAGGCACTGACGATCGCGACCACGGCGGCGCTGATCGCGCCGTTGACCAACATGAAGGTCAAAAGGGCGGACGACATTTTCAGCGACGCATTGAAGAAGATGGCTTCGATCCACGACATCAGGGTTATCGTGCCGAATATGATGACGAACAGGACGATCACCTTGGGCAACCGGGCCAGATGAATATTGGCGGCCAGAACTGCGATGACGATGGCCTGAACGGCATAGACGATGGCCATGGCCTGAAAGGCGGTCAGCGGCTCTCCGGCGGTCGGGGGTGCGGCGCCGGGCGACAGGATCATGCCGCTGATCATGGTTGTGGCCACCATGGCCAACCACAGGCCGAGGCATTTTGCGGCGAACTTCATGGTTTGATCTCCTCACTCAATTGAAGGTGGGCGTCCGCCGCCCATTCTGCGGCGGCTTCGGTGATGCGCAGGCCGTGCTGGACGGCCAGGCGGGTTTGCAGCGGCATCTGCTGCCAGGTGTCGCTGGTCATGAAGGCCTTCAGGCCGACGATCTTGTCGTGGCAGGCCCGGGCATAGGACAGCAGGAAGGCCAGCGACAGCTGACGGTCGGGATAGTCGTGCAGGAAGGCGAATCGCAGCAGCGCGATGTCGGTATTTTCACTGGCCGTGACCGGCTGTCGCAGCCAGGCTTCGAAGGCAGCATCTCCCGCGCCGGTGATGGCAAAGACGCTCTTCTTACCCGTCGGGCGGCTTTCGATAACGCCGGCCTTCTGCAGGTTTTTCAGCGCCGGGTAGACACTGCCCGGGCTGCTGGAAAAGCTGCCCATGGGCGTGGTCTCGAACACCTTGCGCAGGGCATAGCCGCTGCGCGCTTCGGCGCGGATCAATCCCAGCAAGGCATAGTTCAAGGGCGTCATTTGGTACGATCCGTATTACGTATTTTGGATAATACGAATCGTACGAAATTTCAATAGGCCGCGTCATCTTGGCCAGGCGGTTCATTTCGTTAAAGCTGGACCGGGCCGCTAAGCACTCGGATATAGGCGTCGACATAGGGCCAGAGCGTCAGGATGCCGATGAGGGCCGCGGCGAAAGCGCAGATCAGTACGGCGCCGGCGGCGATGTCCTTGGCGCGTTTGACGGCTTCGGCGTAGTCGGGCGAAACGACATCGCAAACATATTCGACGGCGGTGTTGAAGGTCTCGGCCACCCAAACCATCGCTATGGCGACGATCAGCCATCGCCAGTCCGCGGCGTCTACGCCCAGAAAAGAGGCCGCCAGAACAACCAGTACGGTGGCAACAAGGTGCAGCCAGGCATTGTGCTGAGTCTTCAGTGTGAAGATCAGCCCCTGGAAGGCATAACCGAAGCTGCGCAGGCGTGACATCACCGAGAACCGCGACCTATCCGTCATCTTTTCGTCTCCACATTTGGGCCCGGTCTCCGCGCCGACCGAAAATGGCGGCCTTCACCGCCAGGCCGGCGCCAAAAACCATGGCCATCAGGACGCAGCATGCCATCAGGCCCGAACCCTTAGAACTGTTCGGCCGGTCAAGGCCAGATCAAAGCGCAGACAACCGTCGGCGCCGGCTGTCGCGGTTGCCGCCTGGCAGCGATAGACATGGTGCGGAATCAGGCCGGTAATTGTGGTCGGATAAACACCTCCCCCATGAACCACCGCGATCAGGCCGCCCTCGGCGGCATGTGCGGAGGCGACCAGGACCTTCGGGTAGGGCAGGCCCTCCAGGCGTGGCCCCTGCGCGATTTGAGCTTCCGTCAGGGTTCGAAAGCTGTTCGCGACGGTAGCGCGCGCCATCAGCTCGACGCCATGGGACCAAACCGAAGCGCGGTCACGGTGTCTAACGCCTTCGCGACTGTGAACCGGGCATTCCTGGTCCAGCGCTGCCATGCAGGCGTCATAGACCTCACGGTCTCCCAGTTCCGCAGCGGCGACAGCAACGGCTGTGTAGGCGCTGGCTCGTGAAAAGCCATAATTGCCGGTATCGATCGGCCAGAAGGCGGCAGGCCGGAAGCGATCCCGGCTATCGAATAGCCGGCGACGCAGCAAAAGCCACTGGCGGGCGGCGATGTCCGGCGCGATGGCGTTTAAAAAGAAGCATGGCATGGCCAGGGGCATGGCGCCACCGACAGCCGGAAGAGCCAAGCCTGTGCGGGCGGACCGGCACGGCACAAATCGCCCGAAGGCATCGAGAAATTCACTGTCGAGGCTGTTGGTGATTTTCGGCGCGATGTCCCGCCAGGCATCCGGTGCCGAGGTTTTGACGGCGCTCATGCCGATGGTGTTGCACAGCGGGTAGATCCAGTTGGGCTCACATGCAATCAATCCGTAAGCGGAGCGTTTTTGTTCGCTGACGAGTTGGGCGACAAAATCGCTTTCGTTCAGGGCGCGCCGCTTATCAAGTCGAAAACGTTCAGGCTGAGTGAAGACATTGTCGCCGGTTGTGACCCGCAACATAGCCATCTGCAGGGCGACGAAGCCGGTATACATGATGTTTTCCCGGCCGACCGGATCGCCGTCCAGGCTGAGATTGCCCCAAAAATTTTCCAGTGCCCAGTAGGACCACACCCGAGGTTGCGCCATCTTGTCCAGCAGCCGTATCTGGGCTTCGCGCATATAGCCGCCGAAAGCCGGGGTGAAGCGCGCCTGGTGCATGGCGATACCGTAGGCCAGGAAGTTGACTTGGTAGCGGAGGGCTGCGGTCTGGAACGGGTCGAGATGCTCGAAGCCGTCAAAGCTGTCAACGGGCTGCAGGGCGCGATCGAGCGCAAATCGCAGGTGCTCCAGGTCCTGCGGGGTCATTTCCGGTAGGGAGGGATCGGGGCTGACGGTAGGCCAACTTGCCGTTGCCAGATAGAGATTGTCAGCCTTGCGACGGCTTTGTGCCATGCGAAAGCGTATCAGGGTAACGACCGCCAGGCCGACGGCGCCGGCGACGACAATCGCGGCGGCGGTCGCGATGGCGTGTACGGTGGGAGGGCCATGGTTCATTGTGGCTGCGGCGATGGCCGTAGCGATCCAAACCGTGGGCGGGGCCAACACATTGCCGGTCCGAACCAAATGCCGAGCGCCAGGACGAATGAGCCCGCTCCGGCGGCAAAGGCAACGAGGTGCCACAGGCCCGCGGCTGTTGTCAGGTCGTAATGGGCCAGGAAGCCTCCGCCCGGCAGGACGAGACCAAGGCCAAAGGTTTGCAGATGCGCGGAATCGGTAAGTTCAGCCAGGGCAAAGCCAAGACCGAGTATCGTGGCGTACAGCAGCGTCAGACGCAGGACATGGCGCTGGCTGACGGGACCGAAGATGCGGGTGTGGTCGGGAAGACGGGCGGGCACGGCAGTTTCCGGAAGATCACGCCTCCTAACACACCAGGTCTTAACAAACGAAGGCCTCTCACCTGGGGTGAGAGGCCTTCTGTTAGGCACATTAGCCTGTGTCGGCTCCGAGATAAAAATCCGGAGTTAGGGTACGAGCTCAGCCCGTAAGGTCAGAGTACCAAAAACCGGCCTCGGGCGCCATTCACAAGCCCGCGATCCGTTTTGAAGACTCGTGATGGGGGCGTCGTTAAGATTTGGATTCGTGCCCTGCGCGAAGATAGGCCCGATTTGGCAGGCCGTTACCGCTGACTGCGGCCCAAAAGACGCATAACGCCACGATCTTGCCCCAATTCGGATAACCGAATGTCGGCGTGTCGGGCTTTCTGATAGGTTTAAGTCTCTCTTAAATATGATTTTGCCTTTTGGAGGGTGCGTCATGCGCCTCAAGCTCGCCGCCGTTCTGGCCTGCGCCGTCTCATTGATGGCCGCCGCCGCTTCCGCCGATACCAAGCTCGGCTGGTACGTCGCCGCCGATGCCGGTGTCCACGATATGGACCAGCAGAAGCTGGTGCTGCGCGATGTCACCCTGGTCTCGCGCACGGAAAGCGATGAGGGATCGTCGTCTTCCGCCGAGGCCGTAGCGGCCGCCGCCATCAACGAAGACATCGAAGAGAGCGATGGTTTCGCACTGGACACCAAGGCCAAGGCCGCCGTGTTCGCCCGCGCCGGTAACCAGTTCTCGCCGCACTGGCGCGCCGAACTGGAATACGGCGAACGTCAGGGTGATATCCGCAACAGCATCGTTTCCGGCTATGACCCCGCCGAGGCCGGCCGCGGTTCGCTGGACCTGACTTCGGCGATGGTCAATGTCATCTATGATATCTCGCCCGACAGCCGCCTGCATCCGTTCGTCGGCGTGGGCCTGGGCGGGGTCAAGATCAAGGCCGACTATGTCGGAGCCTATCAGGACGAAGACTATTCCGAGACCTATACCATCCATTCCAGCAAGACCGCCGCCGCCGGCCAGGTCATTGCCGGCCTGGCCTGGCAGGTATCGGACCGTCTCAATATCGACCTGACCTATCGCTATCTCGAGGTCGCCAAGGTCAATTATGATGTCCGCGCCGACGTGTCCTATTACGAATACAACAATGACTGTTCGCCCTATTGCGATGGCTTTGCGCCGGAAAGTTTTGCGGTTTCCGAAGCCTATGGGCCCAATCTGGTTGAGGAAGTCTACGAAGGCCGCCTGTCGGGCAAGATCCGCGACCATTCGCTGACCCTGGGTCTGCGCTGGTCGTTCGGTGCGCCGCGCGGTCCGGCTGCCGATGTCGGCCCGCCGCCGGAACAGACCGTGTCTTCGGGTGAAACCTACAGCTCGCCGTCGCCGGTCGTAGCGCCGGTCGCCCCGCCCGCCCGCCGCAACTTCACCGTCTACTTCCCGTTCGACAGCGCCACGCCGACGGCTGACGGCCAGGCCGTGATCTCGGCCGCCGCGCAGCAGGCCCGCAGCCAGCCCGGTGCTCCCGTGACCGTCACCGGCCACGCCGACACCTCGGGTTCGGCGCCTTACAATATCCAGCTGTCGCAGAACCGGGCCCGCATGGTGGCCGAGGGCCTGATCCAGATGGGTGTGCCGGCTTCGGTGGTCAGCACCGACTGGAAGGGCGAAAGCCAGCCGGCGGTTCCGACCGGCAACGGCATCAAGAACGCCGAAAACCGCCGCGCCACGATTTCGATTGGGCAGTAGAAAGATCGGCGGGCAACAGATAAAAACCCGGCCCTGAAGAAGCCCTATCAACAAGCCTCAAGGCCTCTTCGTCCAAGGACGGGGAGGCCTTTTTATTTGCCGGCCATGGCCTCGCGGATCATGCCGGTCATTTCTTCCGGCTTGAGGCCATAGCCGTAGGAGCTGTTGTAACGGCCCTTCGGGTCCATCAGATAGACCACGGTCGAATGCTGGTAGGTATAGGTGTCGCCTTCGCCGACCTTGCTGGCCTGGGCGTGATAGCCCTTGACGACGGCGTCGACCTGTTCCGGCGTGCCGGTCAGTCCGATGGCGCCTTTCGGCATGCCGCCGCTGTCGAGATAGGCTTTCAGGCTGGCAGGCGTGTCGCGTGCGGGATCGACGCTGATGAAGACGACCTGGAAGTCCTTCGCCTTGCCGCCCAGTTGCTTCTGGACCTGGGCCAGGGCTTGCAGTGTCAGGGGGCAGAAGTCGGGACAATAGGTGTAGCCGAAAAAGACCGCGGTCCATTTGCCGTTCAGCTTACTTTCCGTCACCACCTGGCCGTTCTGGTCGGTCAGGGTGAAGGCGCCGCCGGGCAGTTTTGACGGGTCGAGATCGGTTGCTGCGCTACGCGGCGGGCCGCTCAGATTGACGTAGTAGTTGAGACCGGCCAGGCCGATCAGGGCCAGGAAGGCCGCGGCGATGATTGCCAGCCGGAATTTTGTCATCTATGTCTCGCCCGATATGCAGGAGCCGTGGATGACCGCTTTAGAGCGACTGGGCACCTTTTTCAATGGACCGGATGACGCAGGGCCAGGAAACGGACTTGGCCCGCTGGGCCGCGAGAAGGACCACCTGCGTCTGCGTACCCTGGTCATGCTGCGCTGGCTGGCCATACTGGGCCAGACGGCGATGGTGCTGCTGATCGCCTTTGCTTTCCGTTACGAGATCCGGCTGTGGCTCACGCTCAGCATCATCACCGCCAGCGTCTGGCTGAACATCATCCTTACGGTCGGCCGGCGGTTCGTGCAGCGCATGCGCGGCTGGGAGGCCGCTCTGCAGCTTAGCTTTGACGCCGTGCAACTGGCCCTGCTGCTGGGGGTGACGGGCGGGCTGAACAATCCCTTCTGCCTGATGCTGGTGGCGCCGGCCACGGTGGCCGCCGCCAACCTGCCGGCGCGTCACGCCCTGATTGTGGTCGTGGTCGCCATGCTGGCCACCACTGGCATCGCCTTCTGGCATCTGCCTCTGCCGTGGCGGCCGGGCGAAACCTTCCTCCTGCCAGACATCTATCGTTTTGGCTTCCTGGCGGCCATCCTGCTGGGCACGGCCTTCACCGCCGGCTATGCCTGGCAGGCGGCGCTGGAGTCGAACCGCATGGAACATGCCCTGGCAGCAACCCAGGCGGTGCTGGAACGCGAGCAGCGCCTGTCGGCCCTGGGCGGGCTGGCGGCGGCGGCGGCGCATGAACTGGGCACGCCATTGGGCACCATCCAGGTGGTGGCCAAGGAGATGCTGCACAGTCTGAAAAAGGCCGATCCTCTGTATGAGGACGCCGAACTGCTGGTGTCGCAAAGCCAGCGGTGCCGCGACATCCTCAAGCAATTGTCGCAAAAGCCGGAGACGCGGGATTCGGTCTACGACCAGATGCCGGTGCGCGCCTTCCTGGAGAGCATTGCCGCCCCCTATCGCAAGGACCGCAAGGAGATCATCATCGAGGTCTTGAGCGAAGGCCGCACGGTGGCGCCGGAACGGGAGGCGGGGATGATGATCCTGCGGCGGCCGGAATGGCTGCACGCCTGGGCGGCTTTCGTCGAAAACGCCGTCGATTTCGCCAAAAGCGTGGTGTGGGTCCGGTTCGAAGTCTCACACGGTTTCGTGGCGCTGAATATCGAGGACAATGGCGCCGGATTCTCACCGGACATATTGTCGCGGCTGGGCGACCCCTATGTGTCGTCGCGGGTGTTCGGTGAAGATGCACCCCAGGTCGAGGGCCGGTCCTATTCCGGGATGGGGCTTGGTTTTTTCATCGCCAAGACCTTGTGCGAACATACCGGCGCACGCGTGACCTTCGGCAACCGTGACGGGGGCGGCGCCTATGTGCGGGCCTTGTGGCGGCGCGACCAGATGGATATCCTGTGGACGGACGAAGGAGGTCTCTCATGACCGAAGAAGTTGTCACCGATGTGAAGGCCGCCGTGGCCGCGAAGATGGAGGCTCTGGCCGACAAGTCGCTGCTGGTCGTGGATGACGATGCGCCGTTCCGCAACCGGTTGGGCCGGGCCCTGGAAGCGCGCGGCTTCGTTGTCACCATGGCAGAAAGCGTCCATGAGGCGTTGGATATCATCGCCAGGGCGCCGCCGGCCTTTGCGGTTATGGACATGCGCCTGGACGACGGTTCGGGGCTGAAGGCGATCGAAGCGTTGCATAAGGCGCGGCCGGAGGCGCGGGCCATCATGCTGACGGGTTACGGCAATATCGCAACCGCCGTGGCGGCGGTGAAGTCTGGAGCGATCGACTATCTGTCCAAGCCGGCGGATGCCGATGATGTGGTCAAGGCGTTGCTGGTGGTTGAGGACTCGGCGCCGGTTCCGCCGGAAAATCCGATGTCGGCCGATCGGGTGCGGTGGGAGCATATCCAGCGTGTCTACGCCCTGTGCGGTCAGAATGTTTCGGAGACGGCGCGGCGGCTGAACATGCATCGGCGGACCTTGCAGCGCATTCTGGCGAAACGGGCGCCCAAATGAGTTTTTTGCTGCCGGCCGGTGAGCCGATTTAGGCTATGTCGCGATTCACCGAACGCTGATATAATCGCGCAGAAACAGGGAAGCGTGTCACACTATGCCAAGGATTGAGGCGTCATCCCGCGGGAATTGGATGCTGTTCATGACTCTGCGCACACGGATTTCCATACTGATCGGTGTCCTGATCGTCATGTCGCTGGGCGTCATGCTGTTCGGCTTGTCAACCCTGTCCGACTACAACCGAATGATGGCCGACTATGGCCGGGCCTCTGAGAATGCCTATATGGGCGAGCGTCTGAACCGGCTGATTAGTTCGGCGGTGATGGAATCGCGCGGCATTTATCATTCCCGCTCGAAGGACGAGACGCGGATGTTCGCGTCCCGGCTCGATCGCGATCTTGAGGATATCGAGGTTGTTCTGGCGGAATGGCGGAGCAAGGGAACGGCCGACCGTGACGTTGGTCTCGATGGGTTGGAGCGGCGCGCCCGCCATTTTGTCGAGGTTCGCCGCCGGCTTAGCGAGGTTGCCGTGGCGCAGGGGCCCGCCGCCGCCGAAGCCATCGGGCTGGCGGATCGTCCCGAACGTATTATTTTCCAGGACGATATCGATCGCGTGGTCACGGCAACCCGCCAGTCGTTAGAGGCGGCGACGGCCAGAGCCGAGGCCTATCGCCGGGAACGCGCGGTTAGTTTCCTTGCCGTGGCTCTGGTGTGGATCCTGGTGACGGCGGGGCTGACCTTCTGGATTGTACAGCATTTTATCATGCGTGAGATCGAACGCGCGCGCGTCGCGGACGAGAACCGCGAACGCCTGCTGGATGAACTGATGGAATCCAATACGGAACTGGAGCGGTTTGCGCACGTCGCGTCGCACGACATGCAGGAACCCGTCCGCATGGTCAATATTTTCAGCCAGATGGTGGCTGAGGACTACAAGGACCGCCTGGACGAAAAGGGGCGGCGCTATCTCGGTATCATCAGCACATCGGCCAGCCGGATGCATGTGATGGTTCAGGACCTGCTGCGCTACTCCCGGCTCAAACACGAACCCCTGGAGGTCACGGCCGTCGATCTTGATGACCTGCTGGTTCATGTCCGGGCCAACCTGGGACAAAAAATCGCCGATACCGACGCCAGGATCGAAAGCGAGGCCCTGCCGAAAGTGTCGGGCAATCCCGTTCAGTTGCAAAGGCTCCTGGAAAATCTGATCGGTAACGCCATGACCTATCAGCCGGAAGGCCAGGCGCCGATCATCACCGTCTCAGCCGTCGAGGCCGAGGGGCGCTGGCAGGTCTGCGTGACCGATAACGGCATCGGAATCGCGCCGGCGGATGGTGAGAAGATTTTCGAGGCGTTTCGCCGGTTACACACCTGGGATACCTATAAGGGCACCGGGCTGGGGCTGACCATCTGCCGCAAGATCGTCGAGCGTCATGGGGGACGGATCTGGGTCGAACCGGCGCCGGGGCAGGGGGCGCGTTTCTATTTTACGCTGGGCAAGGTGCCTGAAACCACGGTGTCCGCCGCCGCCGCGGCTTAGAGCGACATCCCGGTTTATTCGTCCGCAATCACGATCCCCGGATTGTCCGGCGGGATAAAGTCGAACAGCCCAAAATCCAGCGCCTTCTGCGGCCGGGGCGAGATCAGGGGGCTGTCCATCAGGCTCAGCATTTCTTCCGGGGTCAACTGACCCCTCTTCGCACGCTTCCGCAGGTCTTTCGCATTGCCCGCCGGGCCTGGCCGTGACGCCGGCGCGCCGTCCAGCACCTTCCAGTAGCTGATCGACAACTGCCATACTGTCTCCAGGGGCGCCGAAGCCTTCGCCCAGCGCTCGCCGTCGGCAAACACCGGCTGGGCGGATTTCGACCGCCGCACCGGCACGTCCTTCATCCGGCAGGTCAGCTTGCAGAACCGGGCCTCCACCGGGGGCAGGAAGATGTGCCCCGGCCGATGGTCCTCGACCAGGCCGGCATAGATATTCAACGCCTCCGCCTCTTCTTCGTACAAGGGACCGACAGACTGGGTGACGAAGGCCACCCGCGCATCGGCAGCCGCTTCGGCCTCTTTTTCGCGGGCGGCACGCTTCGCCTGGCCCTGTTTCAACAGGGCTAAGGCCTCATGGGCGTCCTTGGCGACAGGGTAGGCAGTCAGCGACATATTTGTTCACGTTTTGATCTATAGCTTCTACCTCAAACTACCGCGTTTGCAAACGTCAGGGCACCGAAAAATGCTACACATGCGAAAGTGATCACAACGTATTGGTAACTATGGTTAACGGCATTTTCATATTTAAGGCGAATCGTCATAGTTTAGAGTAGAGTACCAGTGATTCGTACGGAAAGCCCCGCATGGCCTTAGCTTCCATCGCCTACACCGCGGCCGCCGGCGCCATGGCGCTGGCGTTGTCCACTACTTACCTGGCCTGGCGCACCCGGTCTAAGCTGGCCAAGGCGCGTGACCTGCTCAAGGGCGACCTCTTCGTCAAGGAAACCATGCTGAGCGAACTCGACGCCGCGACGTCGGCGTTCGATGAAGCCTTCCTGGCCGTAGAAGGCGACGCTGTCCGCCTGGTCTGGGGTGACGATACGCTGAAAGCCTGCGCCGAAGCTCTGGGTGTCCGGACGGCTAACGATTCCGAACGCGCCCCCCAGGTGGTCGAGGCGCTGAGCAAAACTTCCCCCGATGCCGCCAAGGGCCTGAAGGCCCTGATCGCCGAGGGCAAGACCTGCCGTTTCGAAGTGTTCGCCGACAATATTCCCGGCCTGATCGCCGCCAAGCCGGCCGGCCTGACCCTGGTCATCGACGGTAAAGCCTCAGGCGCTACCGCCTGGATCCGCCTGGCCATCGCCGGCGCCAAGCAATCCCTGTCGTCGGGGCCCTTCGCCCAGATGGCCGAACACCTGCCGGCGCCATGCTGGATCTGCGCCCGCGACGGTCGCATGGTGTGGGCCAACGAAGCCTGGCTGAAGGCCGCCGAGGTCCAGAACCTGGAACAGGCCCTGCGCGATGGCGCTACGCTCGACCGCAGCGCCGATGCCTTGGTCAGCGACGCCACCGAATCGCGCGCACGCCGCGAAGGTTTCCGCTGGCTGACCGTCAGCGGTCAGCGCCGCGCCTTCCAGGTCATCGCCGAGCCGCTCAACGAAGCCTATACCTGCGCCTATGCCGTCGATGTCACCGAGGCCGAGGACAGCCGCGAGGCGTTGAAGCGTCACGCCAAGGCCCATGACGAGACCCTGGACAGCCTGGAAGACGCCGTCGCCATCTTCGGTCCGGAACGCCAGTTGACCTTCCATAACCGCGCCTTCGAGAAGTTGTGGGAACTGGAGCCGGCCTGGCTGGCCGAACGTCCGACCCATGCCGAGTGGCTGGACCGCCTGCGCCAGAAGCGCCGCCTGCCCGAAACCAGCGACTATGCCGGCTTCAAGGGACGTGAGTCCGAGTTCTTCGGCCTGACCCACACCGCCGATGACGAGATGTGGAGCCTGCCCGACGGCCGCAGCTTACGCGTCGTGCGTCAGCCGCATCCGCTGGGCGGGCTGTTGATTCTGTTCTCGGACAAGACCGGTGAACTGAAGCTGAAGGCTCAGTTCAACGCCCTGATCCAGGTGCAGAAATCGACCCTAGATCAATTGAATGAGGCCGTTTCGGTCTATGGCAGCGACGGCCGTTTGCGGTTGCGCAATCAGGCCTTCGACAAGTTCTGGCACCTGCGCAGCGATGACATCGCCGCGGTGATGGACTTTGCCCATATTGCCGAACTGTGCCTGCCGCTGGTCCATGATCGCGGCTTCTGGGCCGAGCTGAAGGCGCGGGTGACCGATACCGATCCGCTGGCCCGCGCGCCGCAGCAGGGCGAAATCAAGCTGTCCGACAGCCGTCTGGCGCAGTGGCGCACCCAGCCCCTGCCGGACGGCGCCACCCTGGTCGTCTTCTCCGACATCACCGCCACCCGGTCGCTGGAAAAGGCGATCGAGGCGCGCGACGAGGCGCTGAATGAGTCGGTTCGGCTGAAGCGTGAGTTTGTCGCCAATGTATCGTACGAACTGCGCACGCCGCTGACCACGATCGTCGGCTATGCCGACCTGCTGCACGCCCAGAATATCGGCCAAGACACCAAGCAGAAGGCCTATCTCGACTCGATCCAGGCGGCGGCCCAGGAACTGGCGCGATCGATTGACGACGTGCTGGACATGGCCCAGATCGATGCCGGGGAAATGTCGGTATCGACCGGCGATGTCCGCCTGCTCGACATCGTCGCCGAAGCCGCCGCGCGCCAGGCTGATGCGTTCAAATCGAAGAGCGTCCATTTCGATTACAGTGGCGTGCGCGAAGCCGGTCTGGTGCATGTCGACGGCCGCCGGCTGGGGCAGTGCCTGGATCACCTGCTGGGTCATGCGGTGCGCAACGCTACCGCTGCCGGTTCGGTGAACCTCAACGCCAGCAAGGACGGCGACAACCTGCTGCTGGAAGTCGCCTATACCGGCCGTGGCATTCCCTATCACGTCCAGGCGCATATCTTCGACCGCTATATCGGTCGTGAGCGTGGTGGTCCCGGCCTGGGACTGGCCCTGGTCAAGGCGCTGGTCGAGCTGCATGGCGGCTGGATCACGTTGGAAAGCGAGCCGAACGAGGGCGCCAGCTTCAAAATCCGGCTGCCCAAGCAGAACCTGGTGGGCCGGGAGACGCCTGTGGCCGCCAAGTCTGTGCCGGCGGCAGTCAATGACGGGCCCAAAAGCGGAAATACGGTCGCCGATGTGGCGTAATTCGTCGGATTCAGCGAAATTTGGCTGTGATGAGTCGTTATAACGGCGTTCTTGATGCGAAAATGAATCAACTATGGATTAATGAATGGTTAGCTTAACCATGACTCACGTAAATGTGAATCCATTATTGAATATTTAAAATAATACCGTACTTACGGGCCGCCAAAAGGACCCCTCCGTCTCGACGCGTTTCGCCATTGGCCTTCGGCCTGGCTCACTTGCTCGCCACCTCCCCATCAAGATGGGGAGGAGAAGAAACGAGTCTGGAGCCCTTCGAAAAGAGTTACGCGGCCTTATGGAACAGGGCACGCATCATGTCGGACGCACTGATCACACCGACAAGCCGCTTCTTGTCATCCAGCACCAGCACATGACGATGATCGCCTTCCGAGAAGCGCGGCATGACCTCGGCCACCAGATCGCTTGCCTGAACCGAGGCATAGACCAGGGACATGATCTGGCCGGCCGCCTCGGGCTTGTCGGTATGTACGGTCCGGACCGGCTCCAGAAGCCGCGCCAGACCCTTGTCAGGCGTCTGCGGTTCTAACGCTTCGGCTTCGCGGCTGAAATCGTCCTGCGACAGCAGGCCCGACACCCGTCCGGCCCGGTCAACCACCGGTACCGCCTTGATGTCGTTCGCCTTCATCACCTGCCAGGCGTCGCGCAATGACGTGCCGAACACCACGGTCACCGGTTTTGGGGTCATGATGTCGCCGCAGGTCAAGGCGCCTGCCATACGTTTGTAGGCGATAAGTTCGCTGGCCCGCAGGAGCTGGTTCAGCTCTTCGGTGTCGATGGCCAGGACCTCATTGTGCTGGGCCAGCGCCTCGGCGAAGTCGGTCTGGGTGATGCGCAGCAGGCCGGACGCCTCCTTCGGCGCGGCCATGACCGGGTGAGGGTAGGGCTTGCGCGTCAGGTTGTTGTAGAGCAGGCCAAAACCGACCAGCAGCAGCGAGTTTGTCAGGGCCGGAAAGACGGCGAACTCGAACGCCTTGGCGCCGGTCAGGATCACCAGAAGCGCCATGGCCCCGCCCGGCGGATGCAGGCAACGCAGGGTGAACATGGCGCCGATGGCCAGGCCGACGGCGATGCCAGCGCCCAGGGCCGGATCAGGGATCAGGTTGCCGATGATCAGCCCAGCCAGGGCCGAGACCGTATTGCCGCCGACCACGGACCAGGGCTGGGCTAGAGGGCTGGAGGGGACGGCATAGACCAGGACGGCCGAGGCACCCAGAGGCGCCACCAGCCACGGCGACAGGTGGAAGGCCCGCGCGATCAGCAGGCTGACGATGGCGGTAAAGGCGATGCCGAAGGCGGCGCCCAGCGAACTGCGCAGGCGTTCCTGGAAATTGACCGCCATGGACCGCGGATAAAAGCCGGCCGCAAGCTGGCGCAGGTTCACCATGTCATCATCCCCGTCAGGTCATCCGAGGCGCAGTTGCGGGGGATGAATTCCTCGTGCGTCGGCAGGTGCATCCAGCCGGCCGATCCGCCGCCGACGATAACGACTTTACGTATGGGATTTTGCACAGTCTCTACTCCCTGCGACTCGATCAGGTGAAATGGGCGTCCATCGGCTTCATCGCCTGGACCCGCGTCTTGATGAAGCCCAGCATCTTCTGCAGGCGTTCGGCCAGTTCGTTTTCCGGCAGGTGGTCGGCGACAATGTCGTAGGCGCGCGGGATCAGGCCATGCCCGATCAGCATGGCGCGCCAGTCGTAGTCGAGGAAGGTCTCGTCGTCGTATTCGACCAGGTGGCCGCGCGCTTCGAACAGCCGCAGCTTATAGGCCAGCGAGTCGGGCACAGCCATGGCGCGGCAGCGGTCCCAGAAGGGTTCGCCCTGGCGCTGGTTCAGCTTGTAATGGCAGATCTGGTAGTCGCGGATCCGTTCCAGGCTGGTGAGGACATTGAGATTATATTCCCTGGCTTCCGGTGCCATGTCGCGATCCAGCGGCAGCAGGGAGGTCAGGTGCGACAGCCCCGTCAGGATCACCTGAATCGAGCAACTGTCGATCGGATCGAAGACCGCCGCCGCTTCGCCGATAGCGACGCAGTTGTGGGACCAGGCTGCCTGGCGCCGGCCGGCGGTGAAGGACCTGACGACCGGTTCGGCAAACTCGGTCGCGGCCATCCGCGCCGCCGTGTCCAGCGCGTCCTGCTGGGTCATCTGGCTGCCGGCATAGACTTGCTGGACCGCGGTGCGGTTGCGCAGGGGGAACTGGGCGACCCAGCCGGCATGATGGGCGGTGACCTGGCTGAAGGCCGGCATGGCCTTGATCGGCGCCGCCCGGGTGGTCAGGATGCGGTCGCAGGGGAACCACTGCGCCCATGACTGGAACGGGACGCCCATGGCCGCGCCCAGCAGCAGGCTTTCGGCCCCCGTGGCGTCGACGAAGAGGTCGCCCGTCACGGTCTGCCCGTCCGGCAGGGTGATGGCGGTGATGTCGCCGCTGTCCGGGTCGCGCGACACGTCGTTCAGCCGCGCCGCCGCCACGTGGCCGATGCCGCTTTCCAGGATGACCTGCTTCAGGACCTGGCAATAGGCCGAGGCGTCGAAATGGTAGCCGTAGTCGCATTCCTGGCCTTCGGTATCGCCGGCGGGCACGAAGAACCGCCCCTGGAGCGCGGCCATGGCATTGAGCGAAAAGTCGTCATACGGCACGTCCAGCCCCTTGGCCCGGGCCCTGACCCACTGGTGATGGAAGGCGACGCGGTTGATCGCCCAGCCTGAGTCGCCATAGGCGTGGAGGAAGGGCGGGCGCGATTCCGAAAAACCGATGAAACGCTGGCCCAGGCTGAAGGTGGCCTGGGTCGCGGCCATCAGCGGCGCTTCCTTGATCCGCATCAGGTCGTGGAAGGCCTGCTGGTTGCGCAGGGTCGGGATGACGTCGGCCGGCCGAAGCTGGGACGGCAGTTCGACCGCCACGATCTCGAGCCCGGTCCGGCGGAACGAGTTCCACAGGACGTTAGCGGCCAGCCACAGGGCTTCGTCACGGCCAACGATGACGACCTTGCGAATGGGGGACTTAAGCATGGGACTTCCCCGATTTCGCAGACTTGGTAGAAAGGCGGCAATGGCGGCGCACGAAGTCGTAGTGGCCCGGCATGGTGGCGACGTTGCTGGCGATGCGGTCGCGCAGGTCGTTCATGGTCCCCAGCATGCTGTCCAGGTCGATATTGTCGGCCTGGGGGTCGTAACCGCCGGGCTCGATCCGCTGGCCGGTATAGACGGCGATCCAGCTGGCCGGCGAGAACAGTCCGTCCTTGTAGCGGTGGATGTGGCCGCGCCGTTTGAAGATGTCCATCTTCTCGGCCAGCGAATCGGGCAGCTGCATGGTCTGGACATGGTGCCACAGGTCGCCCTTGCGCTCGGCCGAGGCGTGGTAGTGCAGCACCAGGAAGTCTCGGACGCGGGTATATTCGATGTCGACCAGCCGGTTGTATTCCTCCGCCAGGGCGGGATCGACAGGGTGGCCCGGGAACAGGCGCATCAGGAAGTTCACCGCGATCTGCGACATGTAAATGCTGGTCGATTCCAGTGGCTCCAGGAAGCCGCTGGCCAGGCCAAGCGCGATACAGTTCTTGTACCAGGAGTTCTTGCGCCGGCCCGACTGGAACTTGATCAGGCGCGGATCGCCCTGGGCGGCGCCGTCCAGGTTCTGCAGCAGGACCTCACGGGCGCGCTCTTCGGTGGTGAAGCGGCTGGAGAAGACGTAGCCGGTGCCGATGCGCTTCTGCAACGGAATGCGCCACTGCCAGCCGGCCTCGCGCGCCGTGCAGCGCGTCGTGGCGGTACCGTCGTCGTCGAGATCGCTGGAAATGGCCCAGGCGCGGTCGCAGGGCAGCCAGGACGACCAGTCCTCCCAGCCCATCTTGAGGGCCTGATTGATCAGGACGCCGCGGAAGCCGGAGCAGTCGATAAAGATGTCGCCCTCTACCACCTCGCCGGAGGCCAGGGTCAGGGACTGGATGAAGCCGTCGTCGGGACGCAGGGTGACGTCGACCACCGTGCCTTCGGTGCGGCGCAGGCCGCGCTTTTCCGACCAGCGCCGCAGATAGGCGGCGTAGAGATAGGCGTCGAAATGGTAGGCGTAGGAGTAGGTCGAACGGATCGAGCTTAAGTCTTCCGACGGCAGCTCGAACTTCTGTTCGCGGCTGGCGACGCTGGGGTAGCAGAAGTCGTCGATATTGAAGTCGTGGCCATGGGCCTTGGCGCGCAGAAAGCACTGGAAGAAGGGGACGCCGGCTATGGCGTGGCCGTGGCTGCCGAAGGGGTGGAAATAGCGGTCGCCCAGTCGTGCCCAGTCGCGGAATTCGATGGCCAGCTTGAAGGTCGCATTGGTTTCGCGCATGAATTCGACCTCGTCGACGCCAAGGAATTCATTGAAGTCGCGGACCTGTGGCAGGGTGGATTCGCCCACCCCGACAATGGCGATGTCGCCCGATTCGATCAGGCGTACGGTGGCGTGGTGCGGCCCGAAGGTGCGCACCAGCGAGGCGGCCAGCATCCATCCGGCGGTGCCCCCGCCCAATATAACGATCCTGCGCGGAGTTTGAGTCTCCATTCGGCGCATCCTTCCCAACGATTTTTACGTATTTGACCGTGATATACCAAACGGTCAAGGGGGATGTAAGCGCCTTAATTTATTCGAGAATTGGCTGTGCCGCGCTCGCCACGCTGTAGCAACGTGTCTACTTTTGCAACGACTGCCCGGTCAGTGCTGGTTTTCCGGCATGCGCACCACCAGGCCGTCCAGAGCGTCAGAGACGATGATCTGGCACGACAGGCGCGAATTCGGCTGCAGGTCATTGGCGAAGTCGAGCATGGACTCCTCCATAACCGACGCCGTGCCGGTGCGATCGGTCCAGGTCGGATCGACATAGACGTGACAGGTGGCGCAGGCGCAGGCACCGCCGCAGTCGGCGTCGATGCCTGGGATGTTGTTCTTGACGGCGCCTTCCATGACGCTCTGGCCGGTTTTCACGTCGATGACGTGTTCCTTGCCGCTATGTTCAATATAGGTGATCTTGGCCATGGTCTCGGTGGGGCGATGCGGCGGCTTACAGGTTCGGAAAGACGTTGTTTTTGACGACGTTGCTGCCCTCTGTGTTGGCGCCTTTCCGGATGAACAGAAGATTGTGATAGAAGTGCATGCCGACAATGTTCATGTCGAAGTAATTCGGCTGATAACCGGGGCGGTGCATTTCCTGCCAGTTCAGGCCGTCGACCAGGCTCTTGAAAAAGGGCATGGAGGCCTGGTGGCTGTCGGCCAGGGTGAGGCCGCCGCCATAGGGTGTCCAATAGCTGGTTTGCAGGGCTTCGATGACATACCAGCCGCCTTCGGCCAGGTGTTGAAACAGCATGTAGAAGCTGGCGATGACGTGTTCGGAGCGGTGGCTGCCGTCGTCGATGATGATGTCGAACCGGCCGCCGTTCAGGTCGCTGACCATCTTGCCGATGATCACCGGATCGGCCTGCGAGCCCTGATAGGTGTGGATGCGTTCGCCCTTGACGTTCGGCTTGGCGACGATGTCGAGCCCGGCGATTCGGCCCTTGGCGAAATAGTCCTGCCACATGCGCAGCGAATTGCCGCCGGCCTGTTCGTCGCCTTCGCCGCCGATGCCGATTTCCAGCAGGTTCACCGCCCGGTCGCGCAGGTCGGCGAAGTGGTGCTGATAATGCTGCGTATAGCTGTGCCCGGAAGCCTTGTCGGTACCGTGCCGTTCCGCCAGAACCGCCAGCTCATCCTTTCGGACGGCCGCTTCGGTGCGGCCGGAAATCTTCGAAAGGATGGAGCCGATCAGGCCGGGGTCGGACATATATAATCTCTTTTCAGCTTACCCCTTGGCGGGCATAAGCTTCTTGATCTCGGCGATGGCCTTGGCCGGGTTCAGGCCCTTGGGGCAGACCTGGGCGCAGTTCATGATGGTGTGGCAACGGTAGAGCTTGAACGGATCTTCCAGCGCTTCCAGTCGCTCCTTGCGATTCTCATCGCGCGAATCGGCAATCCAGCGATAGGCCTGCAGCAGGGCCGCAGGGCCCAGGTACTTGTCCTGGTTCCACCAGTAGCTGGGGCACGAGGTCGAGCAGCAGGCGCACAGGATGCATTCGTAGAGGCCGTCCAGCTTGTCGCGGTTCTTCGGGGTCTGCAGCCGTTCCTTTTCGGGGTCCGGCGTCTTGGCCTGCAGGAAGGGCTCGATCGAGGCGTACTGGTTGTAGAAGCCGGTCAGATCGGGCACCAGGTCCTTGACCACCGGCATGTGCGGCAGCGGCGCGATTGTGATTTCGCCCGAGAATTCGTCATGGCCCTTGATGCACGCCAGGGTGTTGCGGCCGCCGATGTTCATGGCGCACGAACCGCAGATGCCTTCGCGGCACGAGCGGCGGAACGACAGGGTCGAGTCGATGCTGTTCTTGATGTGGATCAGGCTGTCCAGCAGCATCGGACCGTGATCGGCCGAGTCGACCTCATAGGTGTCCCAGCGCGGATTCTCGCCGGTATCCGGGTCGAAGCGATAGATCTTGTAGGTGCGCGTCGTCTTGGTCCGCTTGGCGGCCTTGAAGCGTTTGCCCTGTTTAACCTGGGAGTTCTTGGGAAGGGTAAGCTCAACCATCTTAGTAAACCCGTGCCTTGGGGGCGATGTACGCGATGTCGTTGGTCATGGTGTAGGTGTGCACCGGACGGTAATCGATATTGGTTTCGCCCGACTTGAGATCGATCCAGGTCAGGGTGTGCTTCATCAGATCGTCGTCGTTGCGGTTTGGATAGTCCTCGCGGGCGTGGGCGCCGCGTGATTCCTTGCGGTTCAGCGCGCTGTCGACCGTGACCACGGCCTGTGAGATCAGGTTATCGTATTCCAAAGCCTCGACCAGGTCGGTGTTCCAGATCAGGCCGCGGTCCTTGATGCCGATATCGGCGGACGCCAGGAAGATATCCGTCAGGCGCTTGGAGCCCTGTTCCAGGGTCTCGCCGGTGCGGAAAACGGCGGCGTCTTCCTGCATGGCGCGCTGCATACGGTCGCGCAGCACGGCGGTCGGGGTTGCGCCCGAGGCGGTGCGGAACTTTTCGAGACGATCCAGGTGACCCTGGACATTGCCGGCGGCAAGCGCCTTGTGCGGGGTGTTGGGCTGGACCAGCTCCTTGGCGCGCATGCCGGCGGCGCGGCCGAAGACGACCAGGTCGATCAGCGAGTTGGAGCCGAGGCGGTTGGCGCCGTGGACCGAAACGCAGGCGGCTTCGCCCACGGCCATAAGGCCCGGCACGACCGTGTCGGGATCGCTGCCCTTCTTGGTCAGGACTTCGCCGTGATAGTTGGTCGGGATGCCGCCCATATTATAGTGGACGGTCGGAATGACAGGGATCGGCTCCTTGGTCACGTCGACGCCGGCGAAGATCTTGGCGCTTTCCGAGATGCCCGGCAGGCGTTTGTGCAGGATTTCCGGCGGCAGGTGGTCCAGGTGCAGGTGGATGTGGTCCTTCTTGGGCCCCACGCCGCGGCCTTCGCGGATTTCCATGGTCATCGAGCGCGAAACGACGTCGCGCGAGGCCAGGTCCTTGGCCGACGGGGCATAGCGTTCCATGAAGCGCTCACCGGCCGAGTTGGTCAGGTAGCCGCCTTCGCCGCGCGCGCCTTCGGTGATCAGGCAGCCCGAACCGTAGATGCCGGTGGGGTGGAACTGCACGAACTCCATGTCCTGCAACGGCAGGCCGGCGCGCAGCACCATGGCATTGCCGTCGCCGGTGCAGGTGTGGGCCGAGGTGGCCGAGAAGTAGGCGCGGCCATAGCCGCCCGTGGCCAAGATGACCAGGTGGGCGCGGAAGACGTGGATGTCGCCGGTGTCGAGCTGCCAGGTGGTGACACCGCGGCAGACATCGCCGTCCATGATCAGGTCGAGCGCGAAATATTCGATGAAGAATTCGACATTGTTGCGCACCGACTGGCCGTACAGGGTGTGCAACATGGCGTGGCCGGTGCGGTCGGCGGCGGCGCAGGTGCGCTGGACCGGACCTTCGCCGAAGTTGCGCGTCATGCCGCCGAAGGGGCGCTGATAGATCTTGCCGTCCTCCGTGCGCGAAAAGGGCACGCCCCAGTGTTCCAGCTCATAGACGGCCTGGGGGGCGTTGCGGACCAGATATTCGATGGCGTCCTGGTCGCCCAGCCAGTCCGACCCCTTGACGGTGTCGTACATGTGCCACTGCCACTTGTCCTCGCCCATATTGCCGAGGCTGGCGGCGACGCCGCCCTGGGCGGCGACGGTGTGCGAACGGGTCGGGAAGACCTTGGTGATACAGGCGGTCTTCAGGCCGGCCTGGCCGGCGCCGAGCGCGGCCCGCAGGCCCGAACCGCCTGCGCCGACGACGACGACGTCGTATTCATGTTCGATGATGTTGTAGGACTTGGTCATTTACGCCCCCTGGTACACGAGCCAGAGCGCCCCGCCAGTGGCCGCAACCACGGCCGCACTCAGGGCAAAGGTAAGGAAAAGAAGGAATCCGCGGGTGCCGGGCTTACCGATATAGTCGTCGATGATGACCTTCACGCCCATATACATGTGCCAGGCGGTGATCAGCATGGTGGCGGCGATGGCCAGGATGTTGAAGGGCTTCGACACGAAGGCCAGGGCGCCGTCATAGCCGGTGCCGGCGATGGTGAAGGCGGCGTAGGCGGCCCAAAGGACCAGCGGGATCAGGGCGATCGAGGTGAAACGTTCGGCCAACCATTCGCCGGCGCCGTGCTTTTCGGACTTTTTCCAGGACTGGGCCGAACGGTTGATGGGATCGTGGCTCACAGCGTCACCTTTCCGGTAGCGAACAGGACCGCCCAGAAGGCGAGGGTCAAGACAATGCCCAGGGCGAAAGTCCAGGCGGTCAGGGCATTGGCCTTCTTGAGCTCGAACGACGCGCCGGTATCCCAGATCAGGTGGCGAAGGCCGCCGGTGAGGTGGACGAATCCTGCCAACGAGAGGCCGAACCAGACCAGCAGGCCCAGCGGCGAGGCAGCATATTGGGTAAAGAGAGTGTAGGTGTCACGTCCCAGCGCCAGGCAGACCAGCCAGGCCGCAATCAGCACAACGCCGCCAATCGCGGCAGAACCTGTGATGCGGTGCATGATCGAGCTGAACATGGTGAAATGGAAACGCCAGATTTGCAGGTGAGGCGACATCGGGCGGGGAGGTAGGGGGCGAGGAGCTAACGTCTTTTCCGACATGAACCGGACCTTCATCCTTAACGCAAACGGCAGTGGCATTGCCGCAAAAAAGCCTTACGGTATCACGGGTCTTTTAGACGCTGAAACCGCTGTGTCAACAAAGCATTATGTCGCACAAGGGATTTTGCCGCCCTGCGTGGCATAACGCGATGATCACGCAGCGGTGACCGGCAAAATCCCATTGAATCCTAATTTCGCCCGATTTGCGTTGTTCCCTTATCGGGTGAAAGAAATCTTAAGACCCTGATGTTGAGGTCATAGTGTTGCGGTGGCGGCGGTGCCCGTGACACCTTTCATAACCAGTCAAACCTGTTGTGCGAGTAAATCAAAGTGTTGTCTGTTTTTCTGATGTCGGCCGCGCTAATTGCGCAAGAACCCGTCACCGTCAATGACTACCGCCGTGACTATGAGCAGCCGCGCAGCGAGTCGGAAGCGCGCTATGATTCCCGGCTGCAGCAGGCGTCCGCCACGCGCGGCGGCCAAATGGAGGGCGCCTGGCAGGTGTCGACCGACGATGGTAAGAAATTGATCAGCCTGGAGCTGCGCCAATCGGGCGGCCAGATTGAGGGCGCCTGGCGGTCTTCGGCCGGCGGTTACGGTTTGAACGGTTCGGGGTTTGTGTCGGATGCGACCTTGGTCGGGCGTGACCTGGAGGTCAACTATTTCGTCGGCCAGGCCAAGTCGCCGGTCATCCTGCATCTGCGTCAGGATGCGAATGGCACCTGGCGGGGCACTTCGATGAACGTGGCCGGTGAAAAGACGCCGGTGGTACTGACCCGGGCAGCGGGTGGCTGACCGCCTAACTTGCTGATCGTACGTCAAAAATTCCCTCTCCCCACTTGAGGGGAGAGGACGAGAGCTGAGCGAAGCGAAAGCGATCGGGTGAGGGGTTGAGGGTGTTCTGTTTCTACAGTTTCCGGCCGAACCAACCCCTCACACCTGCCCTCTCCCCTCAAGTGGGGAGAGGGAGAAGAATTTTCCGTCTGATTCAGTTTCATTCGCATTTGCAGCAAGCTCTTGCGCCAAAGCCCTTTAGGGATTAGACGCTCCCTTAAAATTTTGGCGCAATAGTATTAAGGGGAGTTCCCATGGCGCGTGCGAAGATTGCTTTGATCGGTGCGGGTATGATCGGTGGGACCCTGGCCCACATCGCTGCCCGTGAGGAACTGGGCGATGTCGTCCTGTTCGACATCATGGAAGGTACGCCGCAAGGCAAGGCGCTCGATATCGCCGAAGCCACGGCCGTGTTCGGCTCCGACGTCAGCCTGAAGGGCGCCAACGACTATTCGGCCATCGCCGACGCCGATGTCTGCATCGTCACCGCCGGCGTGCCGCGCAAGCCCGGCATGAGCCGCGACGACCTGCTCGGCATCAACCTGAAGGTCATGAAGGCCGTCGGTGAAGGCATCAAGACCTACGCCCCGAACGCCTTCGTCATCTGCATTACCAACCCGCTGGACGCGATGGTGTGGGCGCTGCGCGAATTCTCCGGCCTGCCGCACAAAAAGGTCGTCGGCATGGCCGGCGTGCTCGACTCGGCGCGCTTTGCCTACTTCCTGGCCGAAAAGACCGGCGTCTCGGTCGAGGACATCCACGCCTGGACCCTGGGCGGTCACGGCGACGACATGGTCCCGATGGTTCGTCACTCGACCGTCGGCGGCTTGCCGCTGCCGGAAGTCGTGGCCCAGGGCCTCATGACCCAGGACGAACTGGACGCCATCGTGAAGCGCACCCGTGGTGGTGGTGGCGAAATCGTCGCAATGCTGAAGACCGGTTCGGCCTTCTACGCTCCGGCGGAATCGGCCATTGCAATGGCCACCTCGTACCTGAAGGACAAGAAGCGCGTCCTGCCGGCCGCCGCCTATCTGTCGGGTGAATACGGCCTGCGCGGTCTCTATGTCGGCGTGCCGGTGGTCATCGGCAAGGACGGCGCCGAGCGCATCGTCCAGTTCTCGGTCAACGAAGACGAAAAGGCGATGTTCGCCAAGTCCGTCGAGTCGGTCCAGGGGCTGATTGCCGCCTGTAAGACGATTGACCCGTCGCTGGCTTAAAATGGGTGATGCTGGCCTGCAAAGTGCCGTTTTCTGCGCTTCCGGTGCTCACGTACAAACGTACGCTCCGCTCCGGTTCTCGAAACCAGCACTTTTCGGCTCAGCCTGACCCATTTTAGGTTCTTGATATCGAAGCCGTCCTGG
>NZ_AWGD01000041.1 GCF_000495795.1 Asticcacaulis sp. AC460 | reverse complement strand
CGCTCCGCCGGTGACCCCGCCGCCGCCGCCGCCCCCGCCGCCCCCGCCGCCGGCTCAGACGTTCGAGGACCGCACGTTCATCGTGTACTTCGAATTCGACAAGTCGGACCTGACGGCTGATGCTCAGGCTGTGGTTTCGGCCGCTGCCGACTACGCCAAGACCGGCGGCGCCGCTCGCGTCGTGGTCGTCGGTCACGCCGACACCTCCGGCTCGGCTGCCTACAATATCCGCCTGTCGGAACGCCGCGCCAAGACCGTTGCTGATGCCCTCGCGGGTCTCGGTGTTGACGGCTCCAAGCTGGCGGTCGACTGGAAGGGCGAATCCCAACCCGCAGTCGCCACCGGCGACGGCGTGAAGGAACCCCTGAACCGTCGTTCGACGATCGACATCACGTTCTAAGATTTAGAACGCGACGTCTGTCGCTAGAGAAAATGCAGAAACCCGGCCTGTCTCAGGCCGGGTTTTTTGTTGTCCAAAATGGGTGGGGTGGTATCCGGAACACGCATGTTGCGGCGCGAGAGACACAGCCCTTCGCCGCGTTTCATCACGAAAATGCAATGGACTGAAATCTTTACCGACGCATTGTGATCGCGAAGCGCCGGCACCGCATATCTAGGCAGGGATTGGGTTTGAGCGCCTAGATATGGTGGTCTTCCCTAACGGCACCCTCGGCGGCAGGAGGAAAAAACGGCAAAATCATGCCTGCTGCACAGCAGCAAAGTGTGACAATAAGGCAGCAACCGGTTGCGTATGTGACAAGCGTCACAAAAGGTTTGCACTTTTCGCTCAAAAAGCGGTCGGAAACCTACTAAAGAATTAACAGCACAATTCTGGTGGTGCCTTTACGGGACAACCTGGGCTTGCCCAGGCTGTGATTTTGCCGTCCCGGGCGCCGGTACGTTTTGCTTTTTTGCGTGTAACCCATTGGAGAGGGGATCCTCCGAATGAAACTCAATAAATCCATCATCCTGGCCGGCACCGCGCTGGCGTCCCTGGTCACCACGACCGGCGCCTACGCCCAGTCGACCGGCACTGAAGCCACGGAAACGACGACGGTCGTTATCACTGGCAGCCGCAGCCCGCGTTCGATCGACGGCGCCCTGACCAAGGAAAACATCAACAAGAGCCGTTCGACGGTGACGCAGGAGTTCATTGCGACCCAGCCGTCCGGCCAGACCATCCTGAACAGCATCAACCTGGTGCCGGGCGTCAACTTCACCAACAACGACCCCTACGGTTCGTCGGGCGGTAACATCCGCGTCCGCGGCTTCGACGGCAACCGTATCTCGCTGACCTTTGACGGCGTGCCGCTGAACGACACCGGCAACTACGCCATCTATTCGAACCAGCAACTGGATCCGGAACTGATCGAGCGCGCCACGGTCAACCAGGGCACGACCGACGTCGACAGCCCGACCGCTTCGGCCGCCGGTGGCACCATCGGTTACACCACCGTCCGTCCGACCGAGGATTTCGGCGTCAACTTCAACGTCGGCATTGGCTCGTTCGACTACAAGCGCGCCTTCGTCATGGTCAACACCGGTGAAATCGCCGGTTTCAAGTCCTATCTCACCGTTTCCAAGACCAAGTACGACAAGTTCAAGGGCCCGGGCGTTATCGACAAGACGCAATATAACGGCATGATCTTCAAGGGCTTCGGCGATGTCGGTGACTATGCCAGCCTGGCCATCAACTGGAATGAAAACCGCAACAATTCCTACCGTAACCTGACGCTCGATCAGTTCAAGGCCGACCCGACCCTGGATTACGACGCCAGCTGCACAATCCCGAAGGCTGTAACCGGTACGGCTCAGGCCGCTTCAAACTGCGGCAACTACTTTGGTCAGCGCGTCAACCCGTCGGATACGGGCAGCCTGCGCGGCAAGTTCAAGTACCACCTGACCGACAACCTGGTTGTCACCTTCGACCCGACCATCCAGTACGTCCTGGCCAACGGTGGCACTCAGACTGAAAACGTCAACGAAAAGAACTCTCGCCTGGACAATGACGGCACCGATACCGCCGGCGTTGGCAAGGACCTGAACGGTGACGGCGACGTTCTCGACACTGTCACCCTGTGGCGTCCGTCGACGACCAATACGCACCGTTACACCCTGAACAGCTCGCTGATCTGGGACATCAACGACAATCACCGTCTGCGCGGTGCCTACACCCTGGATTATGGTCGTCACCGCCAGACCGGCGCCTTCGGCTACCTGCAGTCCAACGGCGATCCGGTCGACGTCTTTGGCGGCCGCGACAATCCGGGCAATGCGGTCACCTCGCTGAAGGGCGACGTTCTGCAGAACCGGAACCGCTTCTCGATCGCCAAGCTGGAACAGTTCTCGATCGACTACCGCGGCCAGTTCCTGGACGACAAGCTGGTGATCAACCTGGGCGTCCGCGCTCCGAAGTTGACCCGCGAACTGAACAACTACTGCTACCAGCCCTCGGGCGGTGACTTCCCGCGTTGTACCAGCGAAGCCACCACCGGCACGCCGACCGCTTCGGGCAACGTCTTCTTCCCGTCGACCGGTTCTACGCCGCACATTCCGCCGATCAGCTTCGTCAAGGAATACTCCAAGACGCTTCCGAACGTCGGCGTGTCCTACGCCATCGGCGACAGCCAGATGATCTACGCCAGCTACGCGGAGCAGATCTCGGCGCCGCGCACGGACAACCTGTACAAGTACAGCCGCGCTGCAGCCGCCAATTCGCCGCTGGTCACCTCGATCGCCGATCCGGAAACCACCCAGTCCTTCGACCTGGGCTACCGTTATCAGGGCGGCAAGATCCTGGCCTCGACCGCACTGTGGAGCACCAAGTTCCACAACCGTATCGTGACCACCTACGATCCGGAAACCCTGCTGTCGGTCGACCGCAACGTCGGTGACGTTGACATGTACGGCTGGGACGGCCAGATCGGCTATCAGGCTACTGAGCATCTGTCGGTGTATGCCTCGGCCTCCTATAACCACAGCGAACTACTGAACGACCTGCAGCTGACGGCGACCACCTACCTGCCGACCAAGGGCAAGAAGCTGGTTGAAACGCCGGACTGGACCTACTCCACCCGCGTCCAGTGGGACGTCAATCCGGACTTCCGCGTCGGCCTGCAAGGTAAGTATGTCGGTGACCGCTTCATCTCGGACGTCAACGACGCCAAGTCCGAAGCCTACACCACCTTCGACCTGGACCTGAACTGGGACATCGTTCCGTTCGGCCTGGAAGGCACGCAGCTTCAGATCAACGTCATCAACGTGTTTGATGAAACCTACCTGGGCTCGCTGGGATCTGCGAACAACGTCTTCGCCGTCGCCGATGTCGATCCGGTAACGCCGGGCAACCAGGGTAAGGCCGCCGCCGCGGCTCCGACCCACTCTGTCGGTGCGCCGCGCACCGCCATGCTGACCCTGAAGACGAAGTTCTAAGCTTCGCCAAAAGGCCAAGACGAGAAGCGGCCCTGGGTTTCCCCAGGGCCGCTTTTTTTACGCCCGATTGTCATGGCAAAAGGGGCAGGGCGATGCTAAGAGGCGGCGCTTATCAACTATGGGCACAGGCATGACTCGAATCGTTCCGGCGGAATGGGAAACGCATAAGGCGATCTGGCTGGGTTTCCCCAGCCACGGCAATCTGTGGCAGGAGGATCTGATCCCCGCCCAGGCCGAGGTCGCGGCCCTGGCGCGTGTCCTGGCGGAGATGGGCGACGAGCACGTCAAGCTGATGGTCATGGGTGACGAGGCCCGCGCGACGGCGCAGGATCTGCTAGGCGACGTCAAAAAGGTCGAGATCGTCGACGGCCGTTTCGGCGACATCTGGTTCCGCGACACGGGTCCGATCTATGTCGCTGACGATGCCGATGACGACGACCTGCACCAAGCCCTGCCGGTGGGTTTCCAGAATAACGGCTGGGGCGGCAAGTACCACTTGAAATACGATGACGAGGTCGGCCGCCAGATCAGCGAGGCGGATGGTTTCGTCAGCACGACCGAGGACTTCATCCTGGAAGGCGGCGCCCTGGACCACGACGGCCACGGCACCGTGTTGACGACGCGCCAGTGCCTGCTCAATCCCAACCGTAATCCCGGCTGGACCCAGTCCCTGGCCGAACGTGCCCTGTTCCAGACCCTGGGCGTGCGTAAGGTCATCTGGCTGGACGACGGCATGCTGAACGACCATACCGACGGCCATGTCGACAACCTGGCGCGGTTTGTCGCCCCGGGCGTGGTCGCCTGTCCCGTCGCCTTCGGGCGCGACGATCCCAATGCCGACGTCTATGACGCCACGGCGAAGCTGCTGTCGTCCCAGACCGACGCCCGCGGCCGGCCGCTCCAGGTGGTGCGCATTCCGTCGCCGGGAAAAGTCACCGATGAGGATGGCGAAATCATTCCGGCCTCCCATATGAACTTCCTCATCGCCAACGACTGCGTGGTGGTGCCGATCTATGAGGACCGTCCCGGCGAACTGGCGGTGGAGGCCCTGCAAAGCCTCTTCCCCGAACGCCAGGTCCTGGGCCTGTCGTCGCGCGCCATCCTGACCGGCGGCGGCAGCTTCCACTGCATCAGCCAGCAAGTGCCCTTAATTAAAGCTTGAGGTTTCTCATGACCCGTACCGTGAAGGTGGCCGCCCTCCAAACGGCCTATGGCTCTGACATGGCCGCCAATATTGCCAAAACCGAAGGGCTGGTACGTGACGCGGCGGCGCAGGGTGCGCAGATCATTCTTCCGTCGGAACTGTTCCAGGGCGAATATTTCTGCGTCACCCAGGAAGAGCGCTGGTTCGCCACCGCCTTTCCATGGCGCACCCACCCCTGTGTCCTGGCCATGCAAAAGCTGGCGGCGGAGCTGAATGTCGTCATTCCGACCTCGATCTACGAGAAGGAAGGCCCGCACTATTTCAACTCGCTGGTGGTCATCGACGCCGGCGGTGAGCTGATGGGCGTCTATCGCAAGTCGCATATCCCCGACGGGCCGGGCTATCAGGAAAAATACTATTTCCGTCCGGGCGATACCGGCTTCAAGGTATGGGACACCAAATTCGCCCGTATCGGCGTCGGCATCTGCTGGGACCAGTGGTACCCCGAAGCCGCCCGCGCCATGGCGCTGCTGGGCGCCGAGGTGCTGTTCTATCCGACCGCCATCGGCTCGGAGCCGCACGACGACTCGCTGGATACCGCCGCCCCGTGGCAGCGCGTCATGCAGGGCCATGCGGTGGCCAATGTCATCCCGGTCGTGGCGTCGAACCGCATCGGTACCGAAAGCCTGATCTCGCCGCAGAACGGCGTCGGCCAGACCTTCTATGGCCACAGCTTTATCGCCAATAACCGCGGGGACCTGGTTCAGTCATTCGGCAAGTCCGAAGAGGGCGTCCTGGTCGCCGAGTTCGACCTGGACTACCTGAACACCCACCGCGCCGCCTGGGGCTTCTTCCGCGACCGCCGTCCCGACCTGTACGGTGCCCTGGCCTCGCCACGCCCGGCGTGATTTCGCCGCAATGCGAGCCTAGACTGGGCGTCCAAGGAGAGTGCTCATGACCGCTCGTATGCTTACTGCTGTATTGTGTCTGGGCTTGGCCGCTTGCGCTTCGGCGCCTGCGCCACAAGCCTCGGCCTCCGACGGTACGCGCCGTCGGCCGCTGACCGAAGCCGAGACTTGTGATGTCATCGTCCAGGTGGCGAAACAGGTCGGGGAGGGGCCGTTCGACGCGGATATCAAGCGCGAGGGTAGCCGCGGCATCGACTGCAGCGCTCAGCTCAAGGCCGCCGGACTGGCCATCTTCCCTGCCAGCCGCATGGATGCGCCGAACGTCCAGATATCGACCCAGGACCGTGGCTGGGTCTTCCATGAACCGCGCTTCACCGACGACGCCGAGGCCATCATCCAGATGGATTTCATATGCCGCGCCCTGTGCGGGCACGGTGAAGAGGTGACGGTACGGCTGCAGGACGGCGGCTGGAAGATCGTCAAGCGCAACCAGACCTGGATTTCTTAAAGCTTCAGCACCTTGGCGATGTCGTCAGGCCCGAGCAACCGCCAATGGCCGGGCGCCAATCCGTCCAGCGTCAGTTCACCCATCTGCGCCCGGTGCAGGGCTTCGACATGGTTGCCGACGGCGGCGAACATGCGACGGACCTGGTGGTAGCGGCCCTCATACAGGGTCAGGCGGGCCGTCCTGTCGCCGGTAATCTCCATCTGCGCCGGCTTCAGCGGTTCCTTTTCGCTCTCTAGCATCAACTCACCCGCTGCGAATACGGCGACGTAACCCGCCTCGATCGGGCGCGCCGTGGTGACTTCGTAGATTTTGGCGACGTGGTTCCTGGGCGAGATCACCTTGTGCAGGAAATCGCCATCATCGGTCATTAGCAGCAGGCCTGAGGTGTCGGAATCGAGTCGGCCGACGGTCGAGATTACCGGCTTGCGCAGTGAAAACCGCTCGGGCAGCAGTTCGTAGACCAGCCGGCCGCGGTCCTTGGTGGAACAGACGAAACCCGTGGGCTTATGCAGCAGAAGGATCATGCCTTGCGCCGGATCCAGAGGTTTGCCGCGCAGCCGGATGTCGTCGTGGGCGATGGCGGATTCGTCGTCCAGCGGTTGTCCGCCGGCGTCGGTAACGGCACCCATCCGGACGAGGCGCTGCATCTCCTTGCGGCTGCCGTAGCCGAGATTGGCCAGTAATTTGATCAGCTTCATTTGACGGTTTTGAACACCTTGTAATACGGCGTGTCGGCGACGGTAATGACGGTCTTGAACGCGGCCTTGAGCGTTTCCTCGTAGGGCAGGTGGCGGTTGGCCACCATCCACAGGACGCCGCCCTTGTTGAGCGCGCCGGCGGCGGACCGGATAAAGCCCTGGCCGAGGTCGTTGCGGTCGGCGCGGCCCGTGTGAAAGGGCGGATTCATGACGATAAAGTCGAACGGGCCGGTGATGCCCTTGGTGACGTCGTGCCAGTGGAAATCGCAGCGGCCTTCGAACGCCGCCAGGTTTTGCCGCGCCAGGGGCAGGGCACGGGCCTCGGCCTCGAACAAGGCAAGGTGCGTGACGCCGGCGCAGCGTTGCAGGATTTCGCGGCTGAGATAGCCGTTGCCGGCGCCGAGGTCCGCGCCCTTGCCGGTCAGGGCCGGCAGGTTTTGGGCCAGCAGGCGCGAGCCGGCATCGATGCGGTCCCAGGCGAACAGGCCCGGCCGGCCGATCAGTCCGGCCTCGACCTCGCGCGGGGCATCCAGTTGTGACCAGGCCGCCACCAAGTCGCGATCGACACCGTCGCCGACATGGCCCCAGAAGGCGCGGCATTTGTTCTTGGAAAGACTTGTGACGTTGCCGCATAACGCTTTCAGGTCGTTTTCGACTGTCTTGGCGCCTTCGAGATTGCTGACGGCGGCCAGGACAATCCCGCCCGGGCGAGTGTCGGTGACGGCGCGGGCCAGCAGGGCGCGGTATTCCTCGCGCTGACGCGGCGGCAGTACGCAGACCAGGCCGTATTGCGTGCCGTCCTCGGCTTCGCGCAGGGCAAAGCCATGGCGGATCAGGACGTCATAGTCGGGCTTGAAGCTTTGGTCGCACAGCCAGGCCTCGCGCGGCAGGACGTCGAGATCGCTGCAGTAGCGGGCGCGCAGGAACAGGGCGGGACCATCGGCTGGGGCGACGACATCGTCGCGCAGGGCCAGGCACAGGGTTTCTAGAACGGGATCAAAAGCCATGGCGCGGCCTATGCCACAGGCGGGGCGGGGCCGCTACTGTTTCTCGGCGCGGGCGCTCAGATAGGCGTGAAGCTGAGCAATCTCTTCGTCGCTGAAATGCGAAAACCGGCCCTGCGCCACCTGGGCCATCAGGCCCAGCTTGCGACCGCCAGTGGGGGTTCCGGTCCGCATGAGCTGAAGGAATTCGGCGTCGGAATAGACCGCGGCGACAACCAGGTCCGGCGCCAGGCCTTCGCCGGTCATATGGCCTTCCAGCATGCCGCCATGACATTCGCTGCAGGTCGTCATGGCGATGTAGCGCCCGGCGGCGAACTCCGTCCCAAGGTCGACCGGCACCTTGCGCTCATCGACAAGGCGGGCCGACGAATGGGGTTCCGCATCACGCACCATCTCCCACCGCCAACCCAGGCCGAACCGGTTGGGTGGATGATCCTCGCCGCCGGCCGGCAGCGAGCGGATATAGGCGATCACGGCGGCGGTACCCTCATCCGTCAGGTTCGCATACATGGGCGCCGGCATGTCCCAGAGCGCCTTGCCGTGCCGGTCGACGCCGCCGCGGATGGCGCGGTCGAAGTCGGCGTCGCTGTAGGTTTTCGCGCGCAGGGTGAGGTTGGCGGCGAACTGGCGGCCGATGGCCTTGTCTTCCCACGACAGTCGGCCGCGCAGATCCTTGCCGTGGCAACCACTGCAGCCGCGGGTGAGCGACAGGTGTTGGCCCTGAGCCACAAGGTCGGGGGTGATGGTTACCTGTGTGACGCGCGCCTGGCGATCGTAACGTTTTTCGATGACCGACTGCGACAGGCCGAAGAACAGGGCGGCAGCGATGGCGGCCAGGCCGACAAGCCCGCCTGTTGTTATCGCCCCAATGCGCCACAGCCCCTTCATGGGGCCAGAATGGCTTATAACGGCGTTCCTGTCGAGGTACGATATACCCGTGCTTCCCAGCCGCGCAGGTGCCGGTCAGCGTCGCTGTAATTGCTGTGGATCAGGTCAAAACCGGCCGGAGCCAGGAAGGCGGACTCGTCGCGTGAAAAGTTCAGTACAATCATCCAGGCTTCGGCGTCCAGGCGGCGTTCATAGACGAACAGCTTGTCGTCGTGCGGCAGAACATCACGATAATCGCCATAGACAAGGGCCGGGTTGTCTTGGCGCAGCGCTATCAGCCGGGCATAGCCGTGATAGACTGAGTTCGGATCGGCCAAGGCGGCTTCGGCATTGATGTCGGCGAAGTTGGGGTTGAGCGCGAACCAGGGTGTACCCGTTGTGAAGCCGCCTTGCGCCGTCCATGGCATGGGCGTGCGGGCATGGTCACGGCTGACCTTGTTCTGGTTGGCGATAAAGGCTGCGGCCGAGATCTTGCCGCCCTCGACCTCCTCGCGCCAGGCGTTCTTCGTCCAGATATCGTCGAACTGGGCGATGTCGGTGAAGGTGACGTTGGTCATACCCAGTTCGTCGCCCTGATAGATGAAGGGCGTGCCCTTCATAGTCAGCAAAAGCGTCGCCATGACCTGGGCGGACTTTACCCGCCAGTCGGGATGGTCGTCGCCATAGCGCGAGACGATGCGCGGATTGTCGTGATTAGAAAAGAAGACGGTCGGCCAGCAATGCCGGTCAAACGCGGCGTCGTGGCGGGTGAAGATCGCCTTCAGTTCCGGCAAGGCCCACGGGCGCCACCCATCCGGCCCGCGGTCGATTTCGACCGTGTCGAACTGGAAAACCATGTCGAGTTCGCCGCGGCGTTCGTCGATCAGCTTCGGCGTGTCTTCCAGCGACACGCCGAAGGCTTCGCCGACCGAGACGGCCTGGTAGGGTTCCAAAACCTCGCGCCGCATTTCCTGCAGGTATGCGTCGCGGTTGGGGCCGTTGGCATAGGTGTCCTGCGGCCGGCCGGTCAGTTCGGGCCAGGCCGGGTCCTTCGACACAAACGGGATGACGTCCATGCGGAAGCCGTCGACACCCTTGCCCAGCCAGAACCGCATCAGGTCGCAAACCTCGTGGCGGACCTTCGGATTGTCCCAGTTCAGGTCCGGCTGTTTGACGTGGAAGAGGTGGAGGTAATAGTCGCCGGTGGCGTCATCGCGTTGCCAGGCCGGGCCGCGGAAGATCGAGGTCCACGCGTTGGGCGGTTCTTTTTGCCAGATATAGTAGTCGCGGTAGGGATTGTCGGCGGACTTGCGGCTTTCGACGAACCAGGCGTGTTCGTCGCTGGTGTGGTTGACGACCAGGTCGAGGATCAGGCGCATCCCGGCAGCCTTGACCTCGGCCAGCAGGGCATCGAAGTCGGCCATGGTGCCGAACTCGGCCATAACGGCCCGATAGTCGCGGATATCGTAGCCATTGTCGGCATTGGGGCTATCGAAATGCGGTCCCAGCCAGATGCAGTCGACGCCCAGGCCCTTGATATATTGGAGTTTCTGCCGGATGCCGTTGAGGTCGCCGATGCCGTCGCCATTGCTGTCGTAAAACGACCGCGGATAGATCTGATAAAAAACGGCTTCCTTCCACCAGGCGCGTGTGTAGCCGTTCATCGGTGATCCCTCTTATTGCGGGTGTTTTTGACTCCATTCGGCATAAACATCCAGCGCCTTTTGCGCCGAGGTGCCGTACCAGGCGTAGCCGTTGCGGCGTTCGGCGCTGATCTCCATGACGTCGTCATGGATGGTCAGGTCGCGGTCACCGAAGATCGGCTCGCCCGTTTCCAGGCTGTAATAGCGCGCCCACAAAGGCTTGGCATTGGCGTCCTGGACCAGGGCCTTGTCATTGCCGGCCTTGACCCAGGCCACACCGGTCATCGCCTTGCTTTTCAGCCACGCCGCGCCGGCATGAACCGAAGCCACCACGGCATCCGACGGGTTTTCGACCTTCATCAGTTCCAGCAACAGGGCCGCGCTTTCGCTCGACGACAGCGAAGCCGGCTCGAAATTGCGCGCGCCGACCGGCATCAGGTTCAGAGTGTCGTGCTGCTGGCCCCAGGCGGTCGGTTGGCTTTCGATGCGGACCTGCGACGACAGTATCACACCGATGGCGCGGTCCAGCGCCGCGGTGGCCTGTGCGCGGATCGACTGCGGCAGGAAGGCGTAGTCGCCCTGACCGGCCGCCACCAGTCGCAACACGCCGGCGATATCGCTCAGGGCATTGTCATTGAAGGTGACCGCGTCGTGGTAGCCGCCTTCCAGCGGCCACACCTGCGGCCAGCCGCCGTTGGGATATTGCGAATTGAATATGTAGTTCAGGCCGCCGTAAATGGCCGCACGATACCGGTTGCCTGCCTCGTCCGGGATCTGCGCCTGGACCCGCGCCAGGAACTGGATCTCGGTGGTGGTGGCGCCGTTGTCGAAAGTGCCGACATAATGCCAGCCCTCTTCCTTACCGGCGATCCAGCTCTCACCCCATTGCCGAACAGCCCCGTCGCGGGGCGCGTTCTTGCCCCAGCCGCCGGCCGGAGTCTGGTAGCTGACGATGACATCGGCGATATGACGCGCCTCGGCCGAGCCGTACCAGGCGGCGTCGCGGTTCAGGGGCATGGTTTTGGTCCCGTCGCCGTTCTTGCCGTAGACAATCTCGGTCAGATCGGTGCGCTCCGCCGCCAGAATGGCCTGGTCCAGCTTCATCTGGTTCTGAGACTGCGCCAGGTACTGCGTCCATGGTGCCCGCTGCTCCTCGGGCAAAGTGGTGATCTGCTCCGCCGTCAGCGGCTGCGCCGGAACCGTGGTGCCGATGACCTTGGCCTGGACGAATCCGGGCACGGCCAGGCACAGAGCGAGCAACAGGGCAGGATATTTCATCGGCTTCTCCGGTACTTTTGGCGCGACCATGCCACCACCTCCACCCGTCCGCAATAGAAATGATACCGGTGTCATAAAATCGTAATCCTGCCTCTTGCATCCGAAGCCAGGATTGCGCATATAGGCGGTGAGGCGGCCGGGCGAAGGCCTCGCCAACCTGGTCAGGGCCGGAAGGCAGCAGCCACAACGAATTCACCTTCGGGTCGGCCGTCTCACCTTTTCCCCAAAAATCAGTCGTACCGGCGGCGCCGGAATCGCGCTTTATGAGAGACGCTTGCTCCTTTTGGCGTTATAAAATCTTCCATGTCCGACACCGCCGACCACGATGACCCCTTCGCCGCCGACACGGTCGAGCGCGATCTGGACACCGACGACATGTTCGGGGCGTCCCTTCCTGCCGCCAAGCCGATCGAGAAGTCCGAAGCCTATACGGTGCTGGCGCGCAAATACCGCCCGCGCACCTTCGAGGACCTGATCGGCCAGGAGGCCATGGTCCGCACCCTGACCAATGCCTTTTCCGCCGGCCGTATCGCCCACGCCTTCATGCTGACCGGCGTCCGCGGGGTGGGCAAGACCACCACGGCCCGTCTGCTGGCCCGGGCGCTCAACTACGAATCCGAGACCGTACATGGCCCCAGCGTCGACCTGACGCAGATGGGCATTCACTGTCAGGCCATCATCGAAGGCCGCCATATCGATGTGCTGGAGCTGGATGCCGCTTCGCGCACCGGGGTCGACGCCATGCGCGACCTGCTGGAAAGCGTGCGCTATGCCCCCGTAGAGGCGCGTTACAAGGTCTATGTCATCGACGAAGTCCACATGCTGTCGACCGGGGCGTTCAACGCCCTGCTGAAGACGCTGGAAGAACCGCCACCCCACGCCAAGTTCATCTTCGCCACCACCGAAATCCGCAAGGTGCCGGTGACCATCCTGTCGCGGTGCCAGCGCTTCGACCTGCGCCGCGTCGAGCCCGAAACCCTGACGCCGCACCTCGAAAAGATCTGTGGCCTGGAAGGCGTGCGCATCGATGCCGATGCCGTCGCCCTGATCGCCCGTGCCGCCGAAGGTTCGGTGCGTGACAGTTTGAGCCTGCTCGACCAGGCCCTGGTCCAGGGCGAACCCGGCGAAGTCGTCGGTGCCGAGGTTGTGCGCGACATGTTGGGCCTGGCCGACCGGTCGGCGACCCTGGCCCTGTTCGAGAACATCATTTCCGGCCAGATGAGCGAGGCCCTGCTGGGCTTCCGCACCCTGTACGGCTATGGCGCCGATCCGACCCAGATCATGGGCGACCTGCTGGAATACTGCCATGGCACCTCGGTGGCCAAGATCCTGGGCGCTGATGCCACGCGGATGCCCAAGGCCCAGGCCATGCGGGTCACGGCGCTGGGCGCGCAACTGTCGGCCGGCACCCTGTCGCGGCTGTGGACCCTGATGCTGAAGGCCTTCGAGGAACTGCGCCGTGCCCCCGATGCGCCGGCGGCCTTCGAAATGGCCCTTGTACGGCTGTGCTATGCCGCCGACCTGCCGGGGCCGGAAACCCTGCTCAAGCGCCTGCAGAACGGCGAACCCCTGGTGCCCGGACCAGGTGGCGGCGGTCCGGGCGGCCAGTCTGTCTCGGGCGGTGCCGCCCAGGCCGTGCGTCCGCAGGTCCAGCAGGTCGCCCCCAAGCCCCAGACCTTCGACCAGGTCCTGACCCTGATTGCCGAACGCCGCGATATCGGCCTGCGCACCGACGTCGAACAATATGTCCGCCTGATCGCGTTCAAGCCCGGCGCCATTACCTTCGAACTGGCGCCGCGCGCGCCGGCCGACCTGGTACGGCGCCTGTCCCTGCGCCTGCGCGAATGGACGGGCGAGCGCTGGCTGATCGCCACCGAAGGCGGCGGCGGCGCCGAAAGTGTCTACGAACGCGACAAACGCGAAAACGAAGCGGCGCGGGCGCGCTTGAAAGCCGACCCGTTCGTTGCCAAATTGCTGGAAACCTTCCCCGGCGCGGAGATCACGGCGGTCCGTGCCCGCCCGCTACCGACCGTCACCGACGCCACGCCTGCCGTGCCGGAAGACGAGCGCACAGACAAGGACGAAGACTGATGGATTTTGCCGAGATGATGAAGCAGGCGCAACTGGTGCAGCAGAAGCTGCATGAGGCTGACGCCAAGACCAGCGAGAGCACTGCCACGGGTTCGTCGGGCGGCGGCCTGGTCACCCTTGAGCTGAAGGGCTCGGGCGAGATGACGCAGCTCAATATCGACGAAAGCCTGCTGGCGCCCGGCGAGGGCGAGGTGTTGAGCGACCTGATCCGCGCCGCCTATGGTGAGGCCCGCCGCAAGATGGAAGAGATCAACCGTGCGCACCTGCAGGCGGCCGCCGGTGACCTGGGGCCGCTAGGCGGCATCCCCAAAATGCCGAAGTTCTTCTAAAATATCATGGCCTTAGGTGCCGGTCCTGAAATCGAACGCCTGATGGCCCTGCTGTCCAAGCTGCCGGGGCTGGGGCCGCGTTCGGCCCGGCGCGCCGCCCTGGCGCTGCTGAAACGTCGCGAGCAACTGCTGATCCCCTTGACCGCCGCCATGCAGGACGCCGCCGACAAGGTCGTGACCTGTGGTGTCTGCGGCGCCTTGTCGACGCGCAACCCCTGCGCCACCTGCTCCGATCCGGCGCGCGACGCCACCATGATCTGCGTCGTCGAAGAAGACAGCGCCTTGTGGGCCATGGAGCGGGTGGGGGCCTATAGCGGCCGTTATCATGTGTTGGGCGGATTGCTGTCGGCGCTGGACGGGGTGCGGCCGGAGGATCTGCGTCTCGACAGCCTGGTCGCACGGGTGCGCGAGGGCGGCATCCACGAGATCATCATGGCCCTGCCGGCGACCGTCGAGGGCCAGACTACGGCGCACTATATTGCCGACCGCCTGAAGGGCCTGCAGAACCAGGCGAGCGTGACCTACCTGGCGCGCGGCGTGCCGGTCGGCGGCGATCTCGACTGGCTGGACGACGGCACGATTGCCCACGCGCTGAAGAGCCGGCGTTAAGAAGTCTTTTCCCGCGCTTCGGCTTGTTCGCGGCGGCGCATGACGAAATAGACGATCGCGACCCCGGCCAGTTTGGAAGCGACTGACGATGCCAGCGACCAGATGTTGAAGATACCGGGAATGGTCGTGCTGGCGATCGCATAAAACACGACGGAATCGAGCGGCGCGCTGAGGGCCGTCGAGATGGCCACCCGCTCCGACAGGGGGCGCTTGATGAAGGTATAGACCGCCCAGTCGACCAGTTCGCTGACGGCGAAGGCACAGGTGCTGGCCAGGGCGACAGCGGGATCCGAGGTCAGGAACGACAGGGCCAGACCGATAACCAGCGCGCCGATGATCCAGTGGCTGATTTCGCGCTGGGCGAAATCGCGGACAACCAGGACCAGGCCGGTGACGATCGCCATCGGCGTCCACGATCCGCCGTCGGGCAGGGCGACCTGCGGCACGGCCGCGAAGCACCAGTTGATGAACGGAATCAGAAAGAGATAGAGATAGGTCCACGGCGTCTTAAAGGTGAAAACCTTGGCGCCCAACTCCTTGACGTTCATTGCGTGACCCCGAACAACAGCCTGAAACGAGACTGTCAGCGAAACGGTTCGCGTGCAAGGGGTGAGATGAGACTGGTCATGCCCGCGGAATCCCGCTATAGGAACAATCCATGAACGCATTCGATCTCATGTCTCTTGGTTTTCTGGTTCTGGCCCTCGTCTTTGCCGGCGCCTGGTATCTTGCTTTTGCCGAAGGCCGTGGGCTTCGGGCGCAAAAGGACGAGATGGCGGATAGCCTGCGCCGCAGCGAGGTCGAGGTGGCGCAACTGCGTGAGCGGGCGCGGGCCCTGGAAGACGCGCGCACCACCATGAGCGAGCAGTTCCAGTTGGTATCGCAGCAGGCGATGCAGGTGTCGGCGGATTCGCTGCTGAAACGCGCCGAGGAATCGTTCGTCGCGCGTGAAAAGCTGGCCATGGAAAAGATGACCTCGAGCCTGAAACCGGTGGCCGAGCACCTGACGCGGTTTGAGGCCCAGGTGAAGGCCATGGAAGAGGCGCGGGCTGGGGACACCGGCGGATTGAAACAGCAGATCGCCGACCTGTTGACGGCCTCCAACGCCACCCGCGACGTGACTCAGAAGCTGGCCGGCGCCCTGCGCCGTGGCGCCGGCGTCCAGGGCCGGTGGGGTGAAGAGGTTCTGCGCAACGTCTTGCAGGCCGCCGGCCTGTCGTCGCGCTATGACTTTATCGAACAGCACAGCCTCGACAGCGACGAAGGCCGCCGCCGTCCCGACGTGGTGGTCAAGCTGCCGGGCAATTCGGCCGAGGCAGTGTTTGTCATCGACTCGAAGGTCAACCTGACCGCCTATCTCGAAGCCGCCGAGGCGACCGAAGAGGCGACGCGCGATCTGCATCTGAAACGCCATGCCCAGGCCCTGCGCGCCCATGTCCGCGACCTGTCGGCCAAGGCCTATTGGGATCAGTTCAAGGATCAGATCTCGCCTGACTTCGTGGTCATGTTCATTCCGGGCGACGGCCTGCTGTCGACGGCGCTGGACCATGAGCCGAACCTGATGACCGAGGCCATGGACCGCAAGGTCATCATTGTCACGCCGACCACCCTGTTCGCTTTGTGCAAGGCCGTGGCCTATGGCTGGCGGGTCGAGGACCAGATGAAGAACGCCAACCAGATTGCCGATCTGGGGCGCGAACTGTATGCCCGCCTGTCGGTGATGGGCGGCCATGTCGGCGATCTGGGTTCATCGCTGTCGCGGGCCGTCGACAAGTACAATGCGTTCGTCGGATCGCTGGAAACCAAGGTGCTGACCCAGGCGCGGCGGTTCGAGGATTTGCAGGTGGAACACCAGGGCAAGTCGATCCCGGACCTGCCGTCGATTGAAGTCCAGCCGCGCGCGGCGACCAAGCTCCAGGCCCTGGCGCCGGCGGAGGACGAGACGGTTTAAGCTTGAACCTCTTGTTTATCTTGATTGTTCATGTGCGAACGATTACATTTAGGCCATGGCTATTCGTGAAATTCTGACTGTACCCCACCCCGTCCTGAAACAGGTGTCCAAGCCCGTCGACAAGGTCGACGATGATCTGCGCCGCCTGATGGATGATATGCTGGAAACCATGTATGACGCGCCGGGCATCGGCCTGGCCGCTGTCCAGATCGGCGAGCCGATCCGTGTCATCGTTATGGATTTGCAGGAAAAACCCGAAGGCGCCGAGCCCGATGCCGAGGGCATCAAGAAGCCGCGCTACTTCGTCAACCCCGAAATCATCTGGAAGTCCGAAGACGTGGCGCCGTATGAAGAAGGCTGCCTCAGCGTGCCGGAAATCTATGACGAAGTGCTGCGTCCCGCCCGGGTGAAACTGAAATATCTCGACTACAACGGTAACGTTGTCGAAGAAGATGCCGACGGCCTGTTCGCCGTCTGCATCCAGCATGAGATGGACCACCTGGAAGGCACGCTGTTCATCGATCACCTGTCGAAACTCAAGCGCGATCGAGCCATCACGAAAGTGAAGAAGCTGACCCGCGCAGCTTGATAATCCGCGTTGATGGTCTGCAAAACATCGTCTATCTGCGATCCACTGCTCACGTACTCAAGTACGCTGCGCTGCGGTTCTCGATAGCCAATGCTTTTCGACTCATCACCACGAATTATCTCTGAGCTATTGGAGTAGCCATGCGCCTGGCCTTTATGGGCACCCCCGAATTCGCCGTGAAGGCCCTGGCCGAGCTGGTCGCCGCCGGCCACGATATTGTCTGCGTCTACTCCCAGCCGCCGGCGCCGAAAGGCCGCGGCCAGGTGCTGAGCCCGTCGCCGGTTCACGCCTTCGCCGAGTCCCTGGGCCTGCCGGTTCGCACACCCAAATCAATGAAGGACGCCGATGCCATTGCCGAGTTCCAGGCGCTGGACATCGACGCCTGTATCGTTGTTGCCTATGGCCAGATCCTGAAAAAGGCTGTGCTGGACCATCCAGCGCTCGGCTGTTTCAACCTGCATGCCTCGCTGCTGCCCCGCTGGCGCGGCGCCGCGCCGATCCAGCGCGCCATCATGGCCGGCGACAGCCATACCGGCGTCGAAGTCATGCGCATGTCGGAAGGCCTGGACGAGGGCGCGATCATCCTGTCCGGCCGGGTCGAAATCACGGACGATGACACCGCCCAGACCCTGCACGACAAGCTGGCGACCCTGGGCGCTTCGCTTCTGCCGGTGGCTTTGGCGGCGATCGAACGCGGCGGCGCCAACGAACAGGAACAGGCCGGCGAGGTCACCTATGCCCGCAAGATCACGCCGGAAGAGGCGCGCATCGATTGGGACCGTCCGGCGCGCGAGCTCGACTGGCATATCCGCGGGCTGTCGCCGTTTCCGGGCGCCTGGACGACCATGTCGACCGGCAAGGGCGAGGTTCGGGTCAAGGTGCTGATGTCGCGCCTGAGCGACGAACATTCCGGCGAAACACCTGGCACCCTGCTGCTGGGTGGACTAAAGGTGGCGACCGGCGACGGGGTGGTCCAGATCCTGCGGCTGCAGCGCGAAGGTAAGTCGGCCCAGGACGCCTGGGACTTCCTTAACGGCACCGAGTTGCAACCGGGCGACCGGTTTATCTGATGCCGCGTTATCGCTGCCTGATCGAATATGACGGCGGCCCGTATAAGGGCTTCCAGGCCCAGGGCGATCACCCAACCGTCCAGGCTTCGCTCGAGCGCGCCATCCTGGGCTTTTCGGGCGAGACTCTGCGCATCACGGCGGCGGGGCGGACGGATACCGGTGTCCATGCCACAGGGCAGGTGATCAGCTTTGACCTTGCCAAGCCGTTCAAAGCGGACACCGTGCGCGACGCGATGAATGCCTTTCTGGTGCGTGAACCGGTGTCGGTGATCGCGGCGGAACAGGTCGACGACGACTTTTCAGCACGGTTTTCGGCGACCGGACGGATGTATCTGTACCGCATCCTGACCCGCCGGGCGCCGCCGGCGCTGGACATGGGCCGGGTATGGCACATCAAGAAGCCGCTGGACGCCGAAGCGATGGCGGAGGCGGCGAAGGCCCTGGTCGGGACGCATGACTTTACGACGTTTCGGCATGTCGAATGCCAGGCGAAATCGCCGGTCAAGACCTTGGACATCGCGCGGGTGAAGCGCTTCGGCGATGAGATCCACCTGGTCTTCGCCGCGCGTTCGTTTCTGCATCGCCAGGTTCGCTCGATGACGGGCACCCTGGTCGAAGCCGGCGTTGGCCGCTGGGACATTAAGGATGTGGCCGACGCTTTGGCGGCCAAAGACCGTGCCGCCTGCGGCCAGGTGGCGCCGCCGGAAGGGCTATACCTCACGCAGGTGACCTATGAAGCCGAGCCAGATTTCGGCGCCTACAGCTCGATCTGACTAAATTTACCTCTTCCCGCCTGCGGGGAGAGGACGAGAGCGGAACGAAGTGAACGCGATCGGGTGAGGGGCTTTCCGAAGACGATTGTGCACTGACGCTGACCCAGCCGCTCAGGCTCGCCGCCCCGCGCCTAACCTCTCCCCGGCCTCGCCGGCAGGCAAAAGAACGGGGAGAGGGGTTTTTCAAGCGAACCGCTTGAAATAGGCATCAATCAAGGCCGCGTACCCATCCGCCAACGCCTGTAATTCCGTCACCGGCACGCACTCATTGATCTGATGCATGGTCTGGCCGACCAGGCCGAACTCGACCACCGGACATAGCGCCCGGATAAAGCGCGCATCCGACGTTCCGCCGGTCGTCGAGCGATCCGTTTCGATTCCGAATTGCGCCGCGATAACCTCCGCAATCAGATCCACGAACGGCCCAGGTTCGGTCAGGAAGGCCTCGCCGGAGATGCTGACCCGCACTTCGATCTTCGCGCCAGAACCTTCGGCGTGTTCGGCCGCCACCCCTTCGAACCAGGCTTTCAACTCGGCCCCGGAATGGGTGGGATTAAAGCGGATATTGACCCGCGCCGTCGCCGACTGCGGGATGACATTGGTCGCTGTATTGCCGGTATCGATCGTGGTGATTTCGAGGTTCGACGGCGGAAAGCCCTCATGGCCTTCGTCCAGCACGCGTGCCTTCAGCGCCGCCACCAGGTCGACCAGAACGGGCAGGGGGTTCAACGCCCGCTGCGGATAGGCGACATGTCCCTGCTTGCCGGTCACCACAAACGTCGCGTTGATCGAACCGCGCCGGCCGACCTTGATCATGTCGCCCAACTGCGCTGAGGACGACGGCTCGCCGACGATGCAATGATCGATGACCTCGCCACGTTCACGCAGCCATTCGACGACGCGGATCGTGCCGTCGCTGGCCTCGCCTTCCTCGTCGCCGGTGATCAGGAACGAGAGAGAGCCGGGAGCCTCGACCCGAGACACGGCGGCGATCCAGGCGGCAATGCCACCCTTCATGTCGACGGCGCCACGGCCAATGACCAGACCATCGTGGATTTCAGCGCCGAACGGATCATACTTCCACAAAGACCGCACCCCGCCCGGCACCACGTCGGTATGGCCGGCAAAGCACAGGTTCGGGCCCGTCGTGCCGCGGCGGGCATAGAGGTTTTCGATCTGGCCGAACTTCAGCCGCTCACAAGCGAAGCCCAAGCCTTCCAGGACGCGCTGGACCACATCCATGGCGCCGGCATCGGCCGGCGTCACCGACTCGCGGCGGATCAGGTTCTGGGTCAGGACAACGGGGTCGATTGGCGCGGATTTTACGGTGTTCGGCATGGCGGTGGATGTAAGACTCAAATAGGGTGCCCGCAACTCATTTGTGTGCAAAGGCTGTTGCCGTGACGACCGATACGCCGCCCATCCCTGATGCCGATCAGGACCAGCGCCATCCGCTCCAGATCCCCGATTTTCGCGCCTTCTGGCTGTCGCGTCTGTGCGGTGTGCTGGGGACCTCGGCCCAGAGCGCGGCCATAGGCTGGCAGGTCTACGACATCGCGCGGCAGACCTCGGACATGCTGGAATCGGCACTATATCTTGGTCTGATCGGCCTTGCCCAATTCATCACCCTGTTCGCCTTTACGGTCCCGGCCGGGATCATTGCTGACCGCTACGACCGCAAAAAGATCATCACCCTGGTGCTGCTAGGGCAACTGCTGCTTTCGCTGGCGTTTCTGGCCTATTCCTTCCTGCCGGCGGCACCCTTTTGGGGCTTCTTTGCCCTGAGCGCCGTCCTAGGCGCCCTGCGCGCCTTCAGCGCCCCGGCCAGCTCGGCCATCGGGCCGATGCTGGTGCCTAAATTCGTCCTGCCCAAGGCGATCGCCGTCAACTCTATGGCGTTTCAGACCGGCCTTATCGTCGGCCCAGCCCTGGGCGGAGTACTGATCGGTTTTTCGACGCACTTCGCCTTTGGTTTTTGCGCCGTCCTGCTGACGATGGCGTCAATCCTTGTCTTCACCATCAAGACGAAGACCGCGCCGGAACCGACCACCACCTCCAAGACCCAGATGATCAAGGAAGGCTGGACCTATATCTGGACCAACAAGGTCATTCTGGGCGCCATTTCGCTGGATCTCTTCGCGGTCTTGCTGGGCGGGGCGACGGCGCTGATGCCGGTGTTTATCCGCGATGTCATCGTGGCCGATACCCTGCTACCGGCGGCGATCGCTTTCGGCCTGCTGCGGGCCTCACCGGCGATCGGCGCGCTGATCATGTCTTTTTATCTGTCGTTCAAGCCGCTGCGCCGCCATGCGGGGCCGTGGATGTACGGCGGCGTGGCAATCTTCGGCGTAGCGACCATCGTGTTCGGCCTGTCGACCAATGTCTGGCTGTCGATCTTTGCCATGATCGTGCTAGGCGCGGCGGATATGATCAGCGTCTATGTCCGGGGGACGTTGGTGCAGATCGTGACGCCCGACCACATGCGCGGCCGGGTGGCGTCGGTCTCCTACCTGTTCATAGGAGCGTCGAACGAACTGGGCGAGTTCGAAAGCGGTGTGGCGGCGCGCATCCTGGGCCCCATAGGTGCGGCCTTGTTCGGCGGCATCGGTTCATTGATCGTGACAGGCGCCTGGATCAAGCTGTTCCCGACTCTTTATAAGGCCGATAAGCTGGAGTAGAATTATTCCGCCGGGGCCAGGACTTCGCGCGGCTTCGACACTGGCGGGTTCTTGATAAACGCCCGGAACCACCTACGCGACGGCTTTTCGAACTGGTAGTGGCTCAGTGCCGCCAGGGCTATCGACACCGACACCGACACGATCACCCAGCCCCATTTCGGCAGGGCGCCAATGAGGCCCCAGCCCGGAAAGGATTGGAAGATGATCTTCTGGACGATGTCATGGATCAGGTACAGGGCGTAGGAAATGCCGCCCAGCCAGTAGATCCAGCGCACCTGCATCAGCCGCGCCACCCAGCCCGTGTCGTGGCTCAGCGCCATGATCAGCACGCCGAAAACGCCGACCAGGATCAGGTCCGAGCCCCGCATCGACAGCAGCAACAGCGACAGAAGGAACAGGACACCGGCGGCGCGCGCCGGGATCAGGTCTTTGAACCGCCAGGCGACCAGGCCGATGTAGAAGGAGGCCAGGCAGCGCAGGGTCGTCCCCAGGGCGTAGGAACTTACGATATCCAGCGGACCGTGACGGCCGCGCAGGGGCGTTTCGGCGATCCAGTGGGGGCCATAGGCGATAACAGCCAGCACGGCAAAGCTGCCGGCCAGGCCCAGCAGGGTCCAGCGACGTGATACTTTCAGCGCCAGCCACAAACCTGGCGGGAAGAGCAGATAGGCAGCCCATTCGGCCGAAATCGACCATGACTGAGGCACGATCGAATTGGAGAGGCCCCACACCTGGGTCAGGGTGAAGTTGGGGAGGAGAGCCTGGGGCAGGTCTTCGAAACGGTAGGTCGGCGCCAGCACGGTGACGATCAGGATCGCCGTCAGCACCGTCATTAGCGCGAACAGCGGATAGATACGGACCAAACGCAGCACCAGGAAGTGCTTGAATTTTTTGAAGCAGAAGCCGTCTTCGAACAGGTGGGCATAGGTCATGGCCATGACGAAGCCGCTGAGGATGAAGAACAGATCGACCGCCATATAGCCGTGATGAATGAACGGCCGCACCGGATCAGGAAACTTCCAGAAACCGTTGGCGTGGAAGATCACGACGTACAATGCCGCCAGCCCGCGCAGGCCGGTGAGCGAACGGATCTCGGCCGGGGACGATCCCGGCGCCGCGGCGGTCAGTGCCGCGGTCAAAGACCCCGAAGCTTGCCTCAGACTCTGGAAAACGGACGATACAAAACGCATATAGCGTGGATACTAAAAACAGCGATTTTCGCAAGTGCAATATCACGCCGCCGTGAACAGAAATTGTTACAGTCTCCGCGCCGCTGTCGCGTAATGACAGCGGACAGGGTAGTGTTTGAGTCGTGCCAAGAAACGTAAAATGACCGAAGAGATCATCATTGCGACACCGGACAGCCCAGCGCCGGAGGAACCGCTCAAGGGTGCGGAACTGATCCGTCGTGAGGCGGCCCTGGCGCCCGACAAGCCGGGTGTCTACCGCATGCTGGGCGACGACGGCGAGGTCCTCTATGTTGGCAAGGCTAAGTCGCTGAAGAAGCGCGTGCTGCAATATGCGCAGGGCCGTTTCCATACCCAGCGCATCGCCCGCATGGTCGCCCTGACCCGCGAAATGGTGCTGATCCGCACAGACACGGAAGGCGAGGCGCTGCTGCTGGAAGCACGGCTGATCAAGGCGTTGAAGCCGCGCTACAATGTGCTGCTGCGCGACGACAAGATGTTTGCCGAAATCCTGGTGCGCAAGGACCACGAAGCGCCCCAGATCACCAAGCACCGCGGCGCTCATTCGATTCCGGGCGAGTATTTCGGCCCGTTCGCCTCGACCTTCGCGGTCAACAACACGCTGGATACCCTGCAGAAGGCCTTCCTGCTGCGCACCTGCACCGACAATGTCTATGCCTCGCGCACGCGACCGTGCATGCTGCACCAGATCAAACGCTGCAGCGCCCCCTGCACCGGTGTGGTCTCGCTGGAGGACTATAACGGTCTGGTCGGCCAGGCCCACGACTTTCTTAGGGGCAAGAGTCGCAAGGTCATCGAGCGCATGAGCGCCGAGATGATGCAGGCCTCCGACGACATGGACTTCGAACGTGCTGCCCATCTGCGCGACCGGGTGCGGGCGCTGAACCACGTCGCCATGTCGACCTCGGTGGATCTGAACGAGGAGGAGGCCGACGTCTTTTCGGTGTTTGCCGAAGGTGGCGGCGCCTGCGTCCAAGTCGTTTTCTACCGCGCCGGCCAGAACTGGGGCGACCGCGCCTATTTCCCGCGTGTCGACAGTGAGGATAGCGAAGGCGCCATTCTCGACGCCTTCCTGGGTCAGTTCTACCAGGACCGCCAGGTGCCGAAACTGATCCTGGTGTCCCACGACCTGAACGAGCCCGACCTGATGATGGAGGCGCTGAGCCTGAAGGCCGGCCGCAAGGTCCAGATCACCCGGCCCATGCGTGGGGGCAAGTGCGAGATCGTCCAGCACGCCCTCAATAACGCTAAGGCGGCCCTGGGCCGGCGACTGGCCGAACATTCGGCCCAGTCCAAACTGCTCCAGGGCGTGGCGGAGGCTTTCGGGCTGGAGGCGCCGCCGATCCGCATCGAGGTCTATGACAACTCGCACCTGGGCGGCACCCATGCTGTCGGCGGTATGGTGGTGGCTGGACCGGAAGGCTTCCTGAAGGGCCAGTACCGCAAGTTCACCATCCGCGATCTGGATACCAAGCCGGGCGACGACTACGCCATGATGGCCGAAGTCTTCCGCCGCCGCTTTATGCGGCTGATCAAGGAAAAGGACGTGCCGGAGGGCGAGAAGGCGTTCGGCAAGCCGGACTTGGTTCTGGTTGACGGTGGCCAGGGGCAACTGGATGCCGTGCTGGCGGTGATGGCCGAACTGGGCATGGAGGGCATTCCCATTATTGGTGTCGCCAAGGGGCCGGATCGCGATGCCGGCTTGGAGCGGTTCTTCATGCCAGGGCGGCTGCCGTTCATGATGGAGCCGAAGTCGCCGGTTCTGTACTATCTGCAGCGCCTGCGCGACGAAGCGCACCGCTATGCTATCGGCGCCAACCGGCAGAAGCGCGACAAGGCGATTTCGCAGAACCCGCTGGACGATATCGGCGGCATTGGCGCGCGGCGCAAACGGGCGCTTCTGGCAGCGTTCGGTTCAGGCCGCGAAGTCGCGAGTGCACGGGTCGAGGAGTTGCAAAAAGTCGAAGGCATTTCCGCGGCCCTGGCCCAGAAGATCTACGACTTCTTCCATGGTGAAGGGTAAAGATTACAAGGGGAAGCATGACACAGCAAGTTCAATTCAATCCTAAGATTTCCGCCTCGATCAGAAGCCGAGACATTTCCGCGTTTCGGCATTTATTGAAGGCCGAACCGGAGCAAATTACGGCCTACACGCCTTTTGCCGGCGGGACTTGGTTGCATTACGCTGCTTTTGAGGGAGACATTGAGGCTGCTCAACATCTCCTTACGCTTGGAGTCGATGCGAATGTCGGCGACAAACGTGAAGGGCGTGGGGCGATTTGCGACGCTTGCTTGGGGGGGCATGAAGAGATCGTTCGACTACTGCTTAATAACGACTGTCGGCTTGACACGTCTGACCCTGTGCGTAATCCACTTTTCTCCGCTATCGTTGGTCGGAGCTTACCGATAGCCAGGTTGCTGCTGGAACGGGGCATTGACCCACTCGTCCAGTACAATGGGCCGTCCATGAAGGAGATGGATGCCGCTGCCTTTGCCTTGGAGCGTGGGGAGATCGAGATTGCCGAAGAGATCGCGCGCTGGCGAGCCAAAGGCAAATCTGAAACTGCGCGCCAAATTCTGGATGACGCGCGGCGGCGGCTACTGTTGAACTATCCGCATTTGCCTGCGGATTACGAGCCCTAAGTCAGACTGTGTTAGGCCCTACGGCTTGGACTCGATCGCTCTTAGGTCTTGTTCTTGACCATATCGATCAGGCCGCTCGCCGCCTGAGTCATTTCCATCGGAAGAGCCAGGACGATCGTCGTATTCTGTTCGGTGCCGATTTCGCTCAATGTTTGCAACCGGCGCAGTTCCAGGGCCGCCGGCGCGCTCTGGATCATCTTGGCTGCCGCCACCAGGGTTTCCGATGCTGCCGCCTCGCCCTGGGCCTTGATCAGGCGGGCCTTGGCCTCGCGGGTGGCCTCGGCTTCGCGGGCGAGGGCGCGCTGCATCTGCTCAGGGATGTCCAGGTCGCGCATTTCGACGGTGTCGATGTCGACGCCCCACTTGGATGCCGAACGTTCCAGCATATCCATCAGCTTGGCATTGACCATTTCACGGTGTTTCAGCAACTCGTCCAGACCATGCTGGCCGATCGTGTCGCGCAAAGCCGTTTCCGATGCCTGCAACACCGCCATGTAGGGATCGAACACAGCGTTCAGCGCCTTGGCCGGGTCAATGACCTTGTACCACACCACGGCATTGACCCGCACGGCCACGCCGTCGCGGCTAAGGGTTTCCTGCGTCTCCAGCTTGACGGTTAGGATGCGGACGTCGACCCTTTTGACATATTCGATGAACGGGATGATCCAGTACAGGCCCGGCCCGCGGGTCGAGGCGTACCGGCCCAGGAAGTAGACGACGCCACGTTCCCATTCCTGGTTGATCTTCAGACCCATGAAGACGATGACGATCAGCAGGACCAGAACAGGCACCGCCAGGGCGCCGAGGGCAACCCAAACGCTGCCGATGCCGCCGCCTATGGCGTTGAATACGGAAATCACCTGATCCATGAAAGCCCCCTTCCAGCCGCTTCCGCGGCAACCGAAGGAAGACTACACTGCCGTTAACCATTTGCCAACGGCAAACGGCACCGTTTCCTATTGACCAATGTACATTTCGCCGGAGCCATTCACCTTGGTAATCACCGGGCCAGTAGCCTTCATGATGCTGATGTCGCCAGGGCCGTTGGCGTCGATATTTACCGTGCCGGCAATGCCGCCGAACGCGACGTCGCCCGAGCCGGAGCCCCTCATGACGAAGCCCGGAATGTGGCCGCCGGCAATATCGACGTCGCCCGATCCGGCCAGGCTGAGCGAGACGGGGCCCGCGATCTTTTGCACCGACACGTCGCTCGAGCCGGTATTGACCAGGGTCAGGCCGTTCATGACATTGCCCAGGCTCAGATCGCCGGAACCGTTCATCTTGGCCTTGACCGAGCGCGCGCTCATCACCTGGACATCGCCCGAACCCTGGTTGAAGATCTCGACATCGAGACTATTCTGGGCGGAGAAGCCGCCCGACCCGGTCTGGGTCAGCTTCAGCCTGCGTACCGACTGAACGTCGATATCGCCCGAGCCGGTGTTGTCGATGATGGCGTCACCGGCGGTCGACAGGCTGATATCGCCCGAACCGCTGTTGATGATGTTGAGCGGACCGGCGACCGGTTCAACCGTCCACTGGCCGCCGCCGCTCATGATCATATCCAGGCTAAGGCTGGGCTTGACGTGACCGACCGTCAGGGCGGCGTCCTTGACGACGGCATTGTTGGGGACGCGCACGAAGACCAGCGGCAGGTCGTCGATCTTGACCTTGCCCATGCCGGCGATCACCACCTGACCGCGGGCCAGGTCTTCTTCGTCGAACTCGATATGCGCCAGACCGCGGCCGCCCGACAGATGACCGTTCAGCACGGTAACATTGCCGCGCTGGGAGACCATCAGAGCGGGCACCTTCGCCTTGCCGTAGCGCACCTTGATGTCGATGTCGCTGCGATCCTCTGGCGTGACGACGACCCGTGCCGCCAGGTCGCGCAGCTCGATCTGCGGGCCATCGGAAATGAGGCGCATCTGGGCGGCGGCGCCCGTGGCCACGGCAATGGCGACGGCGCTGGCGGCAAAGGGGATCAGGTATTTACGCATGGCTTACTCCGGAACTTGTTCGTAAAATGGCCCTTGGGCGCCGCGAAATCAAATTAAAAGGGAGTCATCTTTAGAGGTCGGGCGCCGCGATCTTACGGCTTATCGACGATCTTCTTGCCGATGGGGGCCAGGGCCAGGGCGGCCAATTGGACGTCCTTGAAGGCGAAGGGAATGCCGATGATGGTCACGGCCTCGGCGACGGCCGCCAGAATGTGGCTCAGCGCAATGTACCAACCGGCGAAAACGAACCAGATGATGTTGAGTACTACGCCAACGCAGCCGCCCCCCAGGTCCTTCTCGCCGTCATAGGTCTCGCGGTCGACGATTTCCCGTCCGAAAGGCCAGAATACGAACCCGGCGATTCGCCATGCCGCCATGGTCCAGGGCAGGCCGACCACGGTCAGCGCCAGAATCGCGCCGCCCAGAAGCCACAGGCAGCCGGAAATAAAGCCGCCGAAAATCAGCCAGAGAATGTTGAGCAAGAAGGTCATATCACGTTATCCGTTGCAGATGAGACGGCATTATAATGACCTGTTCAACGGCTTCATCTTAATTTTCATTTATTTACGAAATATCCGAAAAGCGCAGGTCCCCGGACAATCCCATTCGCGTGACAATACCGCACAATGGTGGACGAGGCGTGATTTAAGGTATATACTTGCCTGAACACTGCGACCTATCGGGCGTTGTGGCATTTTTTGCTTGGACACGGGCGGGGCGGCCCAGTCGAAACATGAAATGGCAGGGCATGTACTTGCATTTGCGAGGCGTTATCTGAAACGCCGGCGCACAGGCCTGCTGTTTCTCCGCGGCGTGAGGCGCGGTGACAAAGCTCCCCCAGGTGCCGGAATCGGTGTGACGGGAGGTCGAATTGACAGACATTATCAATCTCAATAAGGCGCGAAAAGCCAAGCTAAAACAAAGCAAAACGAAACAGGCGGCAGAAAACCGCGTTCGTTTCGGCACTTCGTCCAAAGCCCGTGCCGCGGAGCTTCGTGAACGTGAGCGTCAAATGGCACAGATTGACGGCCATCGTCTTGCGACAACTGTTGAAAATCAAAAACCTGTTGACGAGGAACAATAAAAAACCCCAGATTAACTACCAAGGAGGGGATGTGGTCGAATATTACCACAAACATGCGTAAGTACACGGGTTACAGTTGCGTATAGAGACGGCCAAAACCGGCGCAAACTGCACAATCGGATCACCAACGATCCGGAGGAAAAATAAATGCCTGGCCTTAAAAAAAGATCGGTCAACCTTGCTGGACATGCCACATCGGTTGCCCTTGAACCCGAGTTCTGGGTGGTGCTGGAGAACATCGCCAAAGAACGTCGAATCAGTCTCGCGGCCTTGATTGCGGAACTCGATTCGAAACGGGGAGAAAGTCTGCTGGCCTCCTTCTGCCGTCTGTCCGCCCTGGCTTTTGTCCAGGGACGTGGCGGGCCCAAGCGTAAGAAGGCCTGAGTAACAGTATTTCCGGGGAATTTTGCGGCCCGAATCATAACAATGTTATGACCGGGTCCTGTAATTGGTAAGCGTGCCCTATCTCGGCCATGATTTTCACCTTTCCTGGTGGAAACCATGTTTCTTTGCCCAGAGATATCGTCATGACCCTCCCGCAATCCTGTTCGAAGCGCATCCCAAAAAGTGTGACGCACTTTTTGGATAGGGATGCGCGTCATAACAAGAAATTAGAGCGCCGATCCGATATCTTCGGATCTAAAAGCGCTCTAATTTGGCCGGTTCTCGGAATGGCGGCGCTTATTTTGAGTGCCTGCCAGACGACGCCTGCGGTCGGCGGTCAGGGCGACATTGACGCCCTGACCGCGACGATCCGCGATGCCGCTGCGGCGGAAGGGGAGAGCATCGGCCTGATCCCGCCGCTGCGCACCGGCGCGCCCAAGGCCGATGTCGAGCGTCAGCTAAGCCGGGCCGGCTACAGTCTGTTCAATACCGGCATCATCGCACCGCGACCGGGCGAACCGTCGCTGGGCGTGTACGGCAAGACCATGGGCAAGGGCTATCAGGTCGATCCCTGCCAGGTGCGCTACAACATCACGGTACATTTCGACGGTTCCGACCGTCTGACCTCGGCCGAAGGGTCGTGGGTGGATGCGGGCTGCCAATAAACGCTTCTGCGGATATCACATAATCGGGGTTGGACTTGCTGTCGGCAGTTGCTAAATTGTTCCGATGGAATCTGTCACCACCCGCATCAGCGAACTCGCCGCCGTCCGGCCGCCCGAACGCCCTGAACTTTTCTCCGGCCTGAACCCCGAGCAGGAAGCCGCCATCCGCGCCACCGAAGGCCCCGTGCTGGTCCTGGCCGGCGCCGGCACAGGCAAGACGCGCGTGCTGACCACCCGTATCGCCCATATTCTGCAGACCGGTCTGGCCCGTCCGTGGGAGATCCTGTGCGTTACCTTCACCAACAAGGCGGCGCGCGAGATGCGCGAACGCACGCAGCGTCTGATCGGGCCGTCGGCGGAGGGGCTGTCGAACCTGGGCACCTTCCACTCGATCGCCGCCCAGATCCTGCGCCGCCATGCCGAACTGGTGGGGCTGAAGTCCAGTTTCACCATCCTGGACGACGACGACCAGGTCCGGCTGATCAAGGGAATCTTCGAAGGCGAGAATATCGACCAGAAGCGCTGGACACCGAAGTCCTTCGCCTGGCACCTGGACCAGTGGAAAAACAAGGGGCTGTCCCCTGACAAGGTCAAGGGCGACGGCACCGAATTCGCCGGCAACCGCGGCCAGAAACTGTACCAAATGTACCAGGACCGCCTGCGCATCCTGAATGCCTGCGATTTCGGCGACCTGTTGCTGCACAACCTGACCATCCTGACGCAGCACCAGGATGTGCTGGAGCACTATCACAAGCGCTTCAAATACGTGCTGGTCGACGAGTACCAGGACACCAACGTCGCCCAGTATCTGTGGCTGCGCCTGCTGACCAATGCCAACCGCAACCTGTGCTGCGTCGGTGACGATGACCAGTCGATCTATGGCTGGCGCGGCGCTGAGGTCGACAACATCCTGAAGTTCGAACGCGACTATCCCGGCGCCAAGGTCATTCGTCTGGAGCGTAACTACCGTTCGACCCAGCATATCCTGGGCGCGGCTTCGGGCCTGATCAAGGCCAACTCGGCGCGCCTGGGCAAGACCCTGTTCACCGACCAGAAGGGGGGAGACAAGGTCCGCGTCAACGGCATCTGGGACGGCGCCGCTGAGGCCCAGTTCATCGCCGAGGACATGGAAAAGCTGAAGAAATCCGGTCGCAACTGGGCGGACATGGCCATCCTGGTGCGGGCGTCATTTCAGATGCGGGCGTTCGAAGAGCGCTTCGTCATGCTGCAGATCCCGTACATCGTCGTCGGTGGTCCGCGCTTCTTTGAGCGCGCCGAAATCCGCGATGCCATTGCCTATCTGCGCCTGATCCAGTCCCAGGACGACGACCTGGCCTTCGAGCGTATCATCAATGTCCCCAAACGCGGCATCGGCGACGCCACGGTCCAGAAACTGCTGCAACAGGCGCGGCTGGCGGGCCAGAGCGTGATGACCGCGGTGCGCGACCTGGTCCAGACCGACGAACTGCCGGGCCGCAGCAAGACGCCGCTGATCGCGTTTTTGCGTGATTACGACCGCTGGGCGGCGATGAGCAAGGACAGCCGGGCCGAGGTGCTGCTGGATACGGTCCTGACCGACAGCACCTATTACGACATGCAGCGCGCCGACAAGACCTCGGGGCAGACGCGGCTGGACAACCTGAAGGAACTGGGCGACTCGATGGCCGCCTTCGACAATCTCGGGGCCTTCCTGGAGCATGTCGCCCTGGTCATGGACCTGGAGCGCGACAATGGCGCCAACAGCGTGCGTTTGATGACCCTGCACGCCGCCAAGGGGCTGGAATTTCCAGTCGTCTACCTGCCGGGCTGGGAGGAGGGCATCTTTCCGTCGCAGCGGTCGATGGACGAGGGTGGGCTGAAGTCCCTCGAAGAAGAGCGCCGGCTGGCCTATGTCGGCCTGACACGGGCGCGCGAGCAGGCCAAGGTCAGCTTTGTCGCCAACCGCCAGGTCTATGGCCGTTGGACCAGCCAGATACCGTCGCGGTTCGTCGATGAACTGCCGATCGAGCATGTCGAGGCGGCGTCGCAGACGGGCTACGGCAACTCGGGCTGGACCTCGCAGGAATCGCGTTGGGACCGGGCGGGTTATCAGCCCAACCACACCAAGCGCGAACCCGACAACACGCGGCTCAGCGGTGTCGACATGTCGCGGCTGGAGCGCAAGCCCGTGCCGCACCGTCAGCCGGTGGCCGCCAAGCCGGAGGGCAAGAGTTTGAAGGTTGGCGAGCGGGTCTTCCACGTCAAGTTCGGCTATGGCCGGGTGACCGAGGTGGAGGGCAACAAACTGCTTGTCGATTTTGAAACCAGCGGCGAGAAGAAGGTCATCGATAGTTTCGTGGATCGGGCATGATGATGAAAGCGGCGGCTGGGGTTTTGGCGTTGATGTTGGCGGCCGGAGCGGCTCAGGCCGGTACCGAATGGAAGGCTGTAGATCCGGAAAATGTTCTCATCGTCGATACGGCGAAGGGGCGGATCTTCGTTGAACTGCACCCGGAGGTGGCGCCCAAGGCCGTGGAGCGGATCAAGCTGCTGACCCGGCGTGGCACCTATGACGGCCTGCAGTTCTGGCGCGTGGCGCCAAACTTTGTGGTCCAGATAGATGTCGGCAATGTCGAGGGCGGCAAGACGGAATTGCCGAACCTGGCGCCGGAGTTTCGTTTTCGGCTGGGCGTGGATGCGCCGCATACAGTGATTTCGAAACCGAAAGGTCTGGAGAGCGGATTTATCGGCGCCATGCCCTATATCGCGGTCGAAAAAAATTCGTGGGGCACGCCGAAGGCGCCGGACGGCAGCCGTTCGGCCTGGATCAGCTACTGCACCGGCGTCGTCGGGATGGGGCGCGATACGGCGCGGGATTCGGCCAATGCCGAGCTGTTCTTCATGACGGGGGAATATCCGGGGATCGACCGGGAATTTACGCCGGTCGGCCGGGTGGTCGTGGGCAAGGATATTCTGGCAGGTCTGCCGCAGGGCGAACCGCCGGCGGCGCCGGATTCGATCCGGACGGTACGTATTCTCGCGGATGTTCAGGATGGGGGGCAACTGGAGGTCGAGGATACGGCAGGAACCGAGTTCGCGGCGAAGGTCGCAGCCGTACGGGCGGAACGCGGCGCGGATTTCTCGGTGTGTGACGTACCCGTGGCTGGCCGGGTGGTGCCGTGAGCGACGGCTGGATTGCTTCGGGCAAGGTCAAGGCACGCGAAACCGCCGAGGGGCTGGAGATCGTTATCGACGGCCTGACGACCCAGGGCAGGTATTACAAGCCGCTGGTCTATGAGTTCTTCCGCAAGGAATGGCGCGGGTCACGTCCGGCCTGGGGCGACCACGCTGTCGACATCCGCATGGAGCATATCGGCGACCCGCCTTGGATGGATCTGGATAACCTGGCGAAAGCGCTCTTGGATGCCATCAAGGGCTTTGTCTTCCATGACGACAGCCAGGTGGCGCGGCTGTTGGTTGAGCGGTTTCCGGGGGAACGCGAGCAGATTACGATCAAGGTGTATGCGTTGAAGCGCTGAACCCATTTATGGGGTTTGGGGCCTGTGGCCCCAAGTCTTCCCTTTTCCTTTTCTTGACCTTCGCCCTCAAGGGGGCGAGGTCAAGAAAAGGAAAAAAGAAAGATTTTATGGGGCCGCAGGCCCCAAACCCCATGAGTGGGGTCGCGCTACACCGGCATCAGCGCCCCCCACCACGCCAGCACGATCGCATAAAACACCCAATACCCCAGCAGCAGCCCGTGCGCGAGCTTCTGCCACAACGCCCAGCCCTCGCTGACACTGAATCTCTGCGTCTCATTGGCCACGAAGTAGAAGGTCGCCACCTGGTACAGCGTCCCAAGCGTCCCCACGATGGCCAGCCATGACGCCAGTTGCACCTGGCCGCTGGGCCAATGGGTGAACAGCTTGCCCGGGTCTTCGGCCAGGCTGCCCTGCCATGCGTTGAACGTAAATATCGCCGCCAGCCAGGCCAGCGACAGGCCGGCCGAGACCAGAGAGGCCCGTGCCTGGGCTTCGGTCGGACGCTCGTTACGCGTCATACCCCGCACCACCGATACCCAAACCAGGATACAAATCCCCACCATGATCCCGGTCAGAAGATGCAGCGTCCCCGGCTTGTGAATCCAGCCGACGCGCTCGTAGCGCATCAGGTTGCTGGCAGTCTCGAACGACTTCGCCTTGGCGCCCGCCTTGGGAAACAGGAAGTGCAGCCCGCCCAGCTTGCCTGCCGGCCCGCTGCCCTCGCTGTCCTGCGGATTGAAGAAATCCTGGGCCGAGGCCGGAACGAAGGCCGAAATGCCGTCTTCTGTGGTCAGAATCAGGCGGCCGTCACCGTCGACAGTGACCTCGACCGTGTTGATCAGCCGGGTGATCGCGCCTTCCAGCCCGCCATAGGCGCGCCGGGTCGAGACATAGTGCCCGCGCAGCGAGTCGTAATAGCGCTTGTTGGCGGCGTAGGCCTGGGCCTGCGTCGGCATCAGCGGCGGACGCACCAGGTCGCCCTGGAGATGGTCCAGCAGCAGGTCGGGGAAGCTTTCGGCCAGATCGCCGCCCGACTGGGTGTTGGTGCTGATGAAGATGGCCAGGTTCATCTCCGGCACGATGACCAGGTTCGAATTAAACCATAAAGTCGCACCGCTGTGGCCATAGGTGACGAGACCTGACGGCGAAGTCCGGACCATCAGGCCCGACGCCCAGCCATTATAGCCTTCCGGCATCTTCAGCAGCGGCGTGCGGAAGGCCCGCGCCGAGTCGGCATTATACAGCGATATGCCATCGGCCTGGCCGTTGGCCAGCATCACCGACATCAACCGTGCCATGTCGCGCGACGTGGTCGATCCACCCAGGGCGCCCGACATGGCGATGGCGTGGTCGAAGGGCTGGGCCTTGTAGGTGGCGCCGTCCCAGATGAAGCCGTCCGACAGCGCACTGGTCAGGTTCGCGGCCAGCGGCGCCGGCAGGTTCTGGATATCGGCCGGACCGGTGGCATAGGGCTCGCGCAGGGTCGTGTGATCCATGCCCAGGGGCTGGAAGATGCGGGCCTCCATCAACGACGGCACGTCCTTGGCCTGGGCGGTCTGGCTGAGCGCGGTCGCCGCCAGGGCAACGCCGAAATTGGAATAGGAGCTGAACTCACCCGGCGCGCGCACCTGCCGCGGCGTATGGCGGCGGAAATAACCATCGGGGCCGCTGAGCTGGGCGCCGTTGAGCTGGAACAGATGACCCAGGCTGGTGTCTTCGAAGCCGCCGGTGTGCGACATCAGGTTACGCAGGGTCAGGGGCTTGTAGACGCCGCGCTCGGCGAAGACATCGGCCGGGACGTGCTGACCGACGGGGGTCTCGAGCCCGATGCGGCCGGCCTCCATCTCCTGGCGCGCCACGATCCAGGTGAAGGTCTTGGTGACCGAGCCGACGCGGAACATGCTGGTGTTGGGATCGACCCGGCGCGCCGGCGACAAACGGTCATAACCGTAACCCTTGACCAAAAGCGGCGTATTGCCCTGTACGACGGCGACAGTGGCCCCCAGCACATGGTCGCGCTGCATCAGGGCCCGGACCACCGAGTCGGTGAAGGTTTCGATGTCGTCTGCGCTGATCGGTGCGTTCAGGGCAACAGGGGCCGTATCGACCACTGGTGTCGCCGCCGGCGCAGGCGCGGCGACGACGGGCTGCGGTGCCGGCGTTGCGGCGACCGGCTGGAGATAACTCGGCCCGGAGGGGGAGGCGGCTGCACTGGAGCTGCTGCCGGCCGTCGCCGTCGCAGGTTTTGGTTTGGGCTTCGGCTTGGGCGCGCTGGAACTGGACGCCGAGGCGGACGACGGCACGTAGGGCTTGAGCGTCGCTTCCGCGGCGGGCGTTGCCGTGGGCGGCGCGGCCGCCGCGGTCGGCGCAGCGTCCTGCGGAACGGCGGGGCCGGCCGCCAGGATCAGGGCTAAAGCCAGGGCGGAGCCCACACTCGAAATCCTGCCGCCAGCCGAAAAAGCGTGCCACATCATGTTGTCTGAGATCCCGATACGCCTGCCGATACCAATAGGCATAAGCTTAGGCGATTCTGGGGCGGGACGTACGTCCTTTTTGGGGGAAAACCGGATTTACTTTTTGCGGAACTGGTCCAGCGAAACCACCTTCGGGCCGTCTTCCGGCGGCTCGGAGTCCTGGTTTTCTGAGGTCGGAACCGACAGCAGGTCAGGCGCCAGCGTATCCGCCTCGTCGATCATATCGGACGGATCCGTATCCTGGGTCAGGGCGGTCGCGTCCTCGACTTCGAACTCCAGCATGAACTGGGCGAAGGGGTCATGGAACCGGGTGATGGCCGCATAGGGGACGGTCAGGACCTTGGGCGCGCCGCCAAAGGTCAGGGTAACGCGGAAGAAATCGTCGGCCACGCGCAGGTCGCGGTACTGGTGCTGCAACACGATGGTAATGTCGTACGGGTACCGGGCCAGCAGGTCTTCCGGAATGGATACGCCCTGGCCACGCGTCAGAAAGGTGACGTAGAAATGATGCTCACCTGGCAGCCCTTGCGGCGACGCGGCACGTTGCAATGCCTGCCGGATGACGCCGCGAAGGGCGTTCTGGGTCAGGGTGGCATAATCCATCAGATCGGAAGGCATCTGATCGTCGGTCATGATATCCTTGGGCAATACAGCGGGCGGAACAGGTGTGTGCAAGCGCAATAAGACTTAGCACGACGTGACGCAAACGAAACCGCAAAATTGTCCGGTCACGAAAAAGCGATACTACAGGCCTTTGGCGCTTGCGTAAACGCGATTTCAACGACCTTTGGTTGAGGTAACCTTGGGTTAACCATGGGGGCGTAAACCAAGCGTTGTAGGGCCATTTTTCAGGTTAGGGCGCGTCATGTCCGTTTCAGAAATCGATTTCGGTGCGCGTTTGCGCTTTGCCCGCATCGAGCCGGAGGACATATCGCAGTTGCGCCGGGCCTGGGCCCTGCTTGAGCCTCACCTGCCACGCATACTGACCGCATTCTATAACCATATACAGCGTGAACCGGGTTTGTCGGCCATGATTGGCGAGCGTCAGGACCGGTTAAAGGCGGCGCAGACGCGCCATTGGCACACCCTGTTCAACGACGGTTTCAGCGAGACCTATTTCAATCGCGCCCTGGACATAGGCCGGACGCACCATCGTATCGGGCTGGAGCCGAAATGGTATATCGGAGGCTACCAATTCATCCTTGATGACCTGACCGAGGTGATCGTCAAGGCCCATCGCCTCCAGCCGGCCCGGTTGACCCGGATGCTGACCGCCGTCAACAAGGCCGTGCTAATGGATCTGGATGTTGCCGTATCGACCTATCAGGCGGCCAGTGAAGCGGCGATCCGCGAGCGCGGCCAGCGCACCGAAGCGGCCATCGCCGAATTTCGCGCACAGTTCGACGGTGTGATCGGTATTTTCAATACCAGTTCGGCGCAACTTCAGGCAACGTCGCAGGAATTGGGCCGGGTGGCCGACAGCGCGCAATCGACGTCGCAAACCGTGTCCCACGTCGCATCCACCTCATCGATGGACGCGCAATCGGTCGCGGCTGCGGCCGAAGAACTGACCAAGTCGATCCAGGAGATCAGCGGTCAGATCAATAGTGCTTCCATCGGCATACGCTCGGTGGTCCATATGGCGGAGGTTTCCAGTTCCGAGGTCGAGCGGCTGTCGGTCGCGGTGAACAAGATCGGCGATATCCTCGGGCTGATCCAGGACATTGCCGCCCAGACCAATCTGCTGGCGCTGAACGCTACCATCGAGGCGGCGCGGGCGGGCGAGGCCGGCAGAGGGTTTGCCGTGGTGGCCTCGGAGGTCAAGGCCCTGGCCAGCCAGACGGCACGGGCAACCACCGAGATTGCGCGCCATATTCAGGACATCCAAACCTCAAACGGCAAGGCCGTCGAGGCCATCCGCGGTATGGTCGGCGCCATCAACGAGGTGGAAACCTCGTCGACATCCGTGGCGGCCGCGGTTGAGGAGCAAAGCACCGCAACCAATGAAATCGCCGGGTCGATTCAGCATGTGTCGACGTCGGCGTCCAGCCTGACCGACCACATGGGGACGCTGGACCACGCGGTGCGTCAGACCCAGGTCGCGACGGGCGCTGTGGACGAAGCGGCCCGAACTATGGCGGCGCGGTCGCAGGAACTGACCCATCACACCGAGGCCTTTTTCACCAAACTTCGCGCGTCCTGACCCTAAAGCGCATCCCAAAAAGTGTGACGCACTTTTTGGATAAAGATGCGCGTCAAAACAAAGTTCTGGAGATGTGTTTGACTCGACCAAAAACGCATCTCGCGCTTGCGCGAGACCGACGGACTTTTTTGCGAGAAAAGTGGCAGGCTTCTGTTGCAAGGCGCCTGCCGGGCCCCGCCTAGAGGGCTTATTCCCTAGGAGTTTAGGTGGAGGATCCCCGCTGCATTACGCAGCAAGGGCATGCTCCTGAGCGAAGTTATCGTTCGCAGTTAAGAAATGAGCCGATCGCGGAGGCTCATACCGAGGGAAGGCTTCACCTTTACACGCCTGTCGATGCTGATCGGCCCCATAGAAAATCCCCGAAGGGAGAATGGTGGAGCCGCCGGGAATCGCACCCGGGTCCAGTTCGCTTATTACGTGGGCGTTTATCCCCATAGTCCGGTTGCCCGGACACCACCTATATAGGGGTTTCGTCCGGTCATGAAAAGGGAAGCGGCTGAAAATTTGTCGACCGCCGCACGATCCTTAGCCGGGCGCCCCCAGAGGCATCCGCGAATCGTACTGCCACCGCCTCAGCTTGACTGCCGTGACGCTTGCGGCGTCGCTGTGATGGGGGTTGATCAGAATATTGCTTTCTTCCGGCACAACGATCGACGGGACGACCAGGATCGCGCTGCGTCGGCTTAAGGCCCAGCCGTCACCGAAATCGAGGCTGACCTTGCCTGTGGGCAGGGCGTCCCAGCCGACCGGAGCGGTGTCGCGATCGAGACGTTCCGCCCGGACCCATACGGCATCGGGTATGTCGAAACGGACCAGGTATCGGTTGAACGGCAGGTTGTTGCCGCGCAAATGCACGAAGGTTTCCAGGCAGGCCAAGGCGACGGATTGCGCGGCGTAGAGCAAGGGGGTGCCCTGACGATTCCAACGTCCGCCGGTGGTCTTGGCGCCGGCGCCCGACAGGTCATCGGCGGTGTAGTCCGGCGTGTCCGTGGCGATCCGCCAGACGGACACGGTCATGCGTAGGCGCCACTTTGCATCTGGGCCAGCAGGTTGGAGATCAGGCGCTGGCCTTCCATGGTGTCCAGATAGGTGGCCGGGCATTCGCCACCCAGGGCGGGCAGGGGCTCTTCCAGCCAACGCGCAAGCCATTTGGCGGCGTCGAAGCCCTCGGGATTTCCGGATTGCTGGACCATGGTCTGAACCTGGCCGATCAGGTGCGACAGGCCGATGGCGCGTTCGCTGTCTTCGGCCGACAGGTCTTCGTCCCGCTTGGCCTTGCGGTTGACGGTTGCCGTCGGCACGCGCAGGTAACCCAGAACCTTGTCCTGAGACGAGTCCATCAGCCGTATGACGTTTTTCAGATCGGAAGCCGGCACACCCTCGCGGATCAGGCGGACACGCTGGGCCGGAGTCGATTGGTAGAGCGACAGAAAGTTCGTCAGGGGCATGGCTGGATCGTAGGAAAAGGCGGGGCTGGCCTCCTCGAATCCGGAAAACTGTGGGTTCAGGCTCATGGATCGCTCCTTTGATCTAAATAAATAGCTCAAATGATCCCCACCTTCAAGCCCCTAATCCAGCAAGATTTCACGCAGCTTGAGCTCGTCCCGCCGCTCCGCCTCGCGCTGAGCCTGGGTGGCGCGTTCGTGTTCGATGGCGCGTTCCTTGAGCACCGCCAGGGCCTGCCACACGCTGGAGACCTCATCATTGCCTTCGGTTTCCTTCAACGGAATGGCGTAGTCGCCTTTCGACGTACTGATGATGGCCGAAGCGATGGCCCGCAGCGGCCGGGTGACGAAGTGCGACACCACCCAAAGGGCCAGGCCCAGCATGACGATGATGAAGGCGAGTGAAGCGACGAAGAATTCAACGGCGCGGCGCTGGGTAAAACTATCGGCTTCGGTGCGCGCAGCCGTCAGTTCCGTGTGGGTCGACTTGACCACGGCCTCGACCTTGGCCTGGAAGGCGATGCGGGTGGGACGATTGGCGACCCCCAGCCGTTCCGCGCTGGCATGGTCGCCGGCACCCCCGACCCGCGCCAGTTCGCGGCGCAGGGTGATAAAGGCGGCGGCTTCGCGGCTGAGGTCGGCGACCTGAGCCGTTTCGGCGCCGACGCTGTCCTTGCGCCATTCTGCCAGCAACACTTCCATCTCGTCGAGATTGCGGTTGAGATTGCCGGCGAACACGGCTGATTCGGTTGCGTCATTGGCGACGTAGAGGCCGCGCGCTTCCATCACCACCTGGCTGACCAGGCGATTGAGATGCTCGCCGCGCCAGGCGTTGAGATAGGCGCGGTCGAACCGCCCCATCATGCGGTTGTAATCGGACAGCGTCGCCAGGCCCAGCACGGTGACAGCCAGGGCCATGACAGCAAAACTGCCCACCAGGGCGAGGATACGAACTCGGATCGACATGGACGGGGCCTCAGAAGCAATACAGGCGATCAACCTAGCAAAAAAGCCTGAATAATCTGTGGCCGCCGCAGGATGCGGATAAAAAATTATGGCGGAGTGACCAGGTCACTCCGCCATAATTGCGGCATTCCAGGTCCAGGTTAGGTCTTGGGCGCTTCAGCCACTCCGTCCAGCTTGGTCGTGCGTTCGAGCCTGGGGCTCATCACGTGGATGACCAGGACGGCGATCAGATAGACCGAACCGGCGATCCAGAAAATGGTCCGGTACGAACCCGTCGCTTCCAGGATGAAGCCTACATTCTTGGACATCAGCATACCGCCGATGGCGCCGCACATGCCGCCGAAGCCGATCACCGAGGCCACGGCCGCACGTGGCACCGTGTCGGTCGGAATGGTGTAGACATTGGCCGAGAAGGCCTGGTGCGCGGCGGTGGCGATACCGATGATCAGCACAGCCGTCCACAGGTCCTTGACGCCGTCCAGGAAGAAGACCGGCAAGACCATCAGGGCGAAGACGAACAGGGTGATCTTGCGCGACCAGTTGACCGAAACGCCCGACTTGATCAGTTGCGACGACATCCAGCCGCCGGCCACGGAACCGACGTCGGACATCAGGTAGATGACGATGATCGGCAGGCCGAAGCTGGACAGGTCCAGGCCGTAATTCTTCTTCAGCATGCCAGGCAGCCAGAACAGCCACACCCACCAGATCGGATCGATCAGGAACTTGGCGATGGCGAAGATCCAGGTTTCCTTGACGGCGATGACCTTCAGCCACGGCACCTTGGGGCTCTTGTCGGCCGGATCGCTTTCGATGATGGCCAGTTCGACGGGATTGACCTTGGCGTGTTCGCGCGGGCGGCGGTACATGGCCCACCACACCAGCACCCAGGCCATGCTGGCCAGACCGGTGACGAAGAAGGTCGCCTGCCAGCCCCAGCCCAGGCCCTGCATGTCCAGGGTGAAATTGCCCAGAGTCATGTGGACGGTGCCCAGCGTGATCAGCGGCACGGCGAACGGTGCAACGATGGCGCCCAGGTTCGAACCGGCGTTGAAGACACCGACGGCCAGGGCGCGTTCCTTTTGCGGGAACCATTCGGCAATGGCCTTCAGGCTGGCCGGGAAGCTGCCCGATTCCCCGATGCCCAGGGCGAAGCGCATGACCATGAAGTTGGCCGCACTGCCGGCGAACCCGGTCAGGGTGTGGGCGACGGTCCAGATGACGAAGGCAATGCTGTAGCCGGCGCGGGCGCCGATGCGGTCGATGATGCCGCCGAAGCTGACATAACCTATGGCGTAGGCGCACTGGAACCAGAAGACGATGTCGGCATAGGTCTGTTCGGTCCAGCCCTGCTCGGGGCCGACGACGTCTTTCAGAAGGGCGAAGGTCTGACGGTGGGTGTAGTTGATGACCATCGCCACCAGCAGCAGGATACAGATGACCCAGCGGTAATTGCTGGCCTTCTGCGCCGCGGAAGAGGTGATCGCGTCACGATCCAGATCTTTCGGCATTTGGACTTCCCTGTGTTTTGTGTATTGTTAGCGTTATCAAGCCCTTTTCGGGCCTTTTGTCCAGTGCAATAAGCCTCAGCGTGACACCGGTGTCAAGGAGGGCTCCCGTCATCGGTGAATTTCTAACGGCGATATTTTTTATGCCCCCCATGTAACACTCGGCGCGCACCCAGAGTCAAATATCGCAACCCGGCGTCAGGACTGCGAAATTGTCGGATTTTTCCTCCGTGCAATCCATTTCGGTGCTTCGGTACCGCTTGAATGACGGCCGTCATCTCTCCATAGTTGCACCTGGCGGCTGTTCAGAATTCGCCATGCCTATCCAGTTCGCGTGTCCGATGCAGCCGGTTTTCCGGCTGCGCTTCCTCCCCCATTCAAGGACCGAAACCATGACTTCCACGACCGAAGAGACCTTCGCCGGCAAGGGCGGGGTCGCTATCTTTTACCGTTCCTGGGTGCCGGCTGGGGCGCCCAAGGCCATCGTCGTCCTGATGCATGGTTTCAATTCCCACAGCGGCCAGTACGAATGGCCGGCACAACAATTTGCTGCCGCTGGCTACGCCGTCTATGCCGGCGACATGCGCGGCCGCGGCAAGTCCGGCGGCAAGCGTTTTTACGTCGACAGTTTTTCGGACTACATCTCCGACGTCGGCGGGGTCTGCGACATCGCCCGCGCCCGTCATCCCAACCTGAAACTGTTCGTGCTCGGCCACAGTGCCGGCGGCGTGGTCGCCACGTCCTCTACTTTGGACAACCAGGACAAGGTGGCCGGCCTGGTCTGCGAAAGCTTCGCCTACCGTGTGCCGGCGCCGGAACTGGCGCTGGATTTCCTGACCTTCCTCAGTGGCTTCCTGCCCAATGCTCCGGCGCTGAAGCTGAACAATGCCCATTTCTCGCGCGACCCGGCGGCCGTAGCGGCGTTGAATGCCGATCCGCTGATCAAGGACGAAACCCAGCCGATGAAGACGGTCGGCGAGATGTGGAAGGCCGATCGCCGGCTGCAGGTGTCGTTCGGAAAGATCAAGACGCCGAGCTTCATCATCCACGGCACGGAGGATAAGGCGACCTCCTATCCGGGCAGCGAGGAGTTCTACAAGAAGTCCGGCGCCACCGACAAAACCCTGAAACTGTACAAGGACCATTTCCACGACCTGCTGGCCGATGTCGGCAAGGAAGGCGTGATGGCCGATATCATCGCCTGGGTCGACCAGCGCGTTTAGTTTCGGCCAAACGACGCCGTCAGCCGGTAGGCGGTGCCATCGAAGGCCTGGCGGACGACGGTGACGACGGCGTCGTCCTTCCAGGTCCGGCGTTCGACGACCAGACAGGCGGCGCCCTTATCGACGCCCAACCGGGCGGCGATCGAAGCGGGGGCGGCGAGGGCGCTGACCATGTGCTCGACCCGCGTCCACGGTACCGCCTGCAGCAGCCAGTGGCCTGGCGACTGCACCGTAAAGTCCGCGGTCGCCGCTTCGGGGACTGCGGTCAGGCTGATCCGGCGTTCCTCGAAGGCCAGGGCGCGGTCCTGGGCGTAGTGGATGCCGGTCAGGGACAGGGTCGGGCCGTTGAGATCGCTGTCGTTGCGGGTCTGTGCGTTCAAGAGCTCGAAACGGTAGCGGTCGCCACGCGCCGTCACCTCGACCTCGATGTCCGGAATCTCCAGCACCGGGGTATCCAGCCGTGGCAGGCGCACGAAGGAGCCGGCCCGTTTGCGCCGTTCGATCAGGCCATCGCCGGCCAACTGGCTCAGCGCCTTGTTGACGGTCATGCGGGCGCAGCCATAGGTCTGCATCAGCTCGTGCTCGGTCGGGATGCGCTGGCCGGGCCGTAATTCACCCGAACGGATGCGGTCTTCCAGGTCGCGGCTGATCCGGCGGTGCAGGGTCATGCGCGCAAGGTCTCTAGCGCGCGAACATATTTTGGCAGAATACGATCGCGCATGATGTGGCGACCGTCCTGCACCTGAAGCCGTCCATATCGCCAGACCCGGTCGACCAGGCTGCCGCCGGCGGCAAAGACCAGCGAGTCGAGGATCTCGTCACCCGTCTTTCCGGCCAGAGCGGCATGATCGGCTTTGAGGCTGACGATATCGGCGGGCCCGCCCTCGAAGAGCCCGGCCGGGTAACCCAGGGCTTGAGCCCCACCGGCGATGGCGTCATTGTAAAGCCGCGCACCCGTTGACTGGCCTGGCTGGGCCAGGACGTTGCGCGCGCGGTGCGAGAGTCTCTGGCCGTATTCCAGCAGCCGCAATTCCTCTGCGACACTGATACAGACATTGGAATCGCTGCCGATCCCCCAACGGCCGGTATAGGTGGACGCGGGGAACAGGCCGTCGCCGAGATTGGCTTCGGTGATCGGACACAGGCCGGCGACGGCGCCGCTACGCGCCAGCCGCGCGGTTTCATCTTCGGTCATGTGGGTGGCGTGAACCAGGCACCAGTTCGGTCCGACCCGGAAATTTCTCAACAACCATTCCACCGGCCGTCTGTCGTAGTAGAGGACGCAGGCACCGACCTCCGCAACCTGCTCGGCGATATGGATGTGGATCGGTCCGCCCAGGGCCAGGGGCAGAATGGTTTTCAGTTCGTCCCAACTCACGGCCCTCAGCGAGTGTGGGGCGATGCCGACCTTGCCATCGGGGAGGGCGGCGACATGGCGCCGGGCGCCGTCCATCAGGTCGGCATAGCTGTCAGGCGAAGTTACGAAGCGCCTTTGCTCTTCACTCGGTGGCTGGCCGAAACCTTTGTGGGCGTAGAAGACCGGCAGCAAGGTGAATCCAATCCCTGTGGTTTCGGCGGCTGCGCAAACGGCTGCTGACATCTCGGCCGGGTCGTCAAACGGCCTCCCGTCGGCGCCGTGATGGACGTAGTGGAATTCCCCGACCCGGGTAAAGCCGGCCTCCAGCATCTCCATGTAAGCTAAGGTCGCGACGGCCGTAAAAGTTTCCGGATCGAGGCGCGCGGTGACGTCGTACATCCGCTCGCGCCAGCTCCAGAAACTGTCCTCACCGGTCCCGCGCCGCTCGGTAAGACCGGCCATGGCGCGCTGGAAAGCGTGGCTGTGCAGGTTGGGCATGCCGGGCAGGGCGATGGCGTGACGTTCGTCGCCGGCTTCAGGCGCCACATCGGTTTCGATCCGAGCGATATGACCGCCCGCCAGCGTTAGACGCACATCCTGTGCCCAGCCGTCGCCGAGCAAGGCTTCCCTGAACCAAAGTCTGCTCTGCACCGGGCCACCTCACGGAAACTTGCGTCGCCGGACAGTTTGCCGCTTGCCAAGAGTAATGTCTATACATTATCCATTATGTCTAGACATAATTTGGGAGCGGCCGATGCGCTGCGATACGCTGTGGACGAATGCCCGCCTCGTGCCCATGATCTCCGGCCTAGAGATCGTGGACGGCATGATTGCATCGCGTGACGGCCGCATCGTCTATGCCGGGGCGCCGCGCGACATCGACGCCAACACCGTCCATGACCTGGACGGACGGCTGGTGACTCCGGGCCTGATCGATCCCCACACCCATCTGATCTATGCCGGCGACCGTTGCCATGAATTCCGCCTGCGCCTGGAAGGGGCCTCCTACGAAGACATAGCCCGCGCCGGCGGCGGTATCGCCACCACGGTCCGCGCCACCCGCGCCGCCAGCGAGGCCGACCTGATGGCCCAGGCCCTGCCGCGTCTTGATGCCCTCCTGGCCGAAGGCACGACCACGGTCGAAATCAAATCCGGCTACGGCCTGACCCTGGCCGACGAACTGAAGATGCTGCGCGCCGCCCGCGCCCTGGCGAGCCATCGCCCGGTGCGGATCGTCACCACCTTCCTGGGCGCCCATGCCCTGCCGCCGGAATATGCCGGCCGGGCCGACGACTACACTTCCAGTATATGCGAAGTGATGATTCCGGCCGTCGCCGCCGAAGGCCTGGCGGTCGCTGTCGATGCCTTTTGCGAAAATATCGGCTTCACGCCCGACCAGACCGACCGCGTCCTGACCGCCGCGCGGGCACACGGCCTGCAGGTCAAACTCCATGCCGAACAGTTGTCCAACCTAAACGGAGCGGCCCTGGCCGCCCGTCATGGCGCCCTGTCGGCCGATCATCTCGAATATCTCGATGACGCCGGCATAGCCGCCATGCGCGCCGCCGGCACGGTCGCGACCCTTTTACCGGGCGCCTTCTACACCCTACGCGAAACCAGGCTGCCGCCGATCGCAGCCTTGCGCGAAGCTGGCGTGCCCATAGCCCTGGCGACCGACCACAACCCCGGCACCTCGCCGCTCTGCTCACTGCTGCTGACCATGAATATGGGCGCGACCCTGTTCCGCCTGACGGTCGGGGAATGCCTGGCCGGCGTTACCCGTCATGCCGCCACCGCCCTCGGACTGGGCGACGAAATCGGCACGCTGGAACCCGGCAAGGCCTGCGATCTGGCCATCTGGGACGTCGACGTCCCGGAACAGCTGGTCTGCCGCATCGGCCTCAACCCCTTGTTCCAACGCGTTTTCAACGGAGCGGTGTCATGATCACCCTGACCGCCGGCCAGGTCACCCTTGACCACTGGCGCGACATCTATCGCGGCGCCCGGTTCCGGCTGGATCCCGCCTGTCTGCCTGCCGTCGAAGCCAGCGCCGCCGCCGTCCTGCGCATCCTCGCCCAGGGCGAGCCGGTCTATGGCATCAATACCGGCTTCGGCAAGCTGGCCTCGACGCGCATCGACGACCATGACCTGGCCAGGCTACAGCGCAATATCATCCTGTCCCACGCCGCGGGCGTCGGCGCCCCGTCGCCACGACCGGTGGTGCGGCTGATGCTGGCACTGAAACTGGTCAGCCTGGCCCAGGGCGTTTCCGGCGTCCAGACCACCACCCTGGCCCTTCTCGAAGTCCTGCTGACCCACGACCTGATGCCGGTGATTCCGTGCCAGGGCAGTGTCGGCGCCTCTGGTGACTTGGCGCCGCTGGCCCATATGGCCGCAGCCATGATGGGGGTAGGGGAGATCGACGCGGCCGGCACCGTCATGCCGGCCGCGGACGCCTTGAAAGCGGCCGGCCTGAACCCGCTCGTGCCCGGCCCCAAGGAAGGCCTCGCCCTGCTCAACGGCACGCAGTTTTCGACCGCCAACGCCCTGGCGGGTCTGTTCGAAGCCGAACGACTATTGCAAACCGCCCTGGTCACCGGCGCCTTGTCGACGGAAGCCGCCAAGGGTTCCGATGCGCCCTTCGATCCGCGTATCCACGCCGTCCGCCGTCACCGCGGCCAGATCGATACCGCCCACACCTTGGGTGAACTGATGAGCGGTTCAGCCATCCGCGCTTCGCATCTCAAGGGCGACGAAAGAGTCCAGGACCCGTACTGCCTGCGCTGCCAACCCCAGGTCATGGGCGCGGCTTTGGACATCCTGCGCCAGGCGGCGGCGACCCTGGAAACCGAAGCCAATGGCGTGTCCGACAACCCGCTGATCTTTACCGATCCCGACGTCGCCCTGTCCGGCGGCAATTTCCACGCCGAACCGGTGGCCTTTGCCGCCGACATGATCGCCATGGCGGTGTGCGAAATCGGCTCGCTGTCCGAACGCCGGGTGGCCATGCTGGTCGATCCGGCCCTGTCGCGCCTGCCTGCGTTTCTGACGCCGCATCCGGGGCTGAACTCCGGCTTCATGATCCCCCAGGTGACCGCCGCCGCCCTGGTCTCCGAAAACAAACAAAGGGCCTACCCGGCGTCGGTCGATTCCATCCCGACATCCGCCAACCAGGAAGACCATGTGTCCATGGCCGCCCACGGTGCCCGGCGTCTTAAAGACATGGCCGACAATGCTTTCGGTGTCTTGGGCATCGAACTTCTGGCGGCCGCTCAAGGCAGCGACTTCCACGCCCCCTTAACCTCGTCGGTGGCCCTGGAACGCGTCCGTGCCCTGGTCCGTGGCTCGGTACCGGCTCTGGACGACGACCGTCATTTCCATCCCGACCTGCAAAAGGCCATCGCCCTGGTCAGCACGGGCGCCGTGGCCCGGGCCGCCGGCATCGCCCTGCCGACCGTAAGGAGTTAACATGTCCACCGACAATGTCCGCCGCATCCTGCCGGCCACGGGCACGGAGCTGACCGCCAAGTCCTGGCTGACCGAAGCGCCGCTGCGCATGCTGATGAACAACCTGCATCCCGACGTCGCTGAACGGCCCGAAGACCTTGTCGTCTACGGCGGCATCGGCCGGGCGGCGCGCGACTGGGCCAGCTACGACAAGATCGTCGAAACCCTGCGCCGCCTCGACGACGACCAGACCCTGCTGATCCAGTCGGGTAAGCCGGTGGGTGTCTTCCACACCCACCGCGATGCCCCACGCGTGCTGATCGCCAACTCCAACCTGGTGCCGCGCTGGGCCAACTGGGAGCGTTTCAGCGAGCTCGACCGCAAGGGCCTAATGATGTACGGCCAGATGACGGCCGGATCGTGGATCTATATCGGCACCCAGGGCATCGTCCAGGGTACCTACGAAACCTTTGCCGAGATGGGGCGCCAGCATTTCGGCGGCGATCTGAAAGGCCGCTGGCTGCTGACCGCCGGCCTGGGCGGTATGGGCGGCGCCCAACCTCTGGCCGCTGTCATGGCCGGCGCCTCGTGCCTGGCTATCGAATGCCAGGCGTCCCGTATCGAGATGCGGTTGCGCACCGGCTATCTCGACCGCTCGACCGATAATATCGACGAAGCCCTGGCCTGGATCACCGGGGCGAAGACGCCCCAAAAAACGCCCCTGTCGGTCGGGCTGCTCGGCAACGCCGCCGAGATACTACCCGAACTGTTCCGGCGCGGTGTCCGTCCCGACATGCTGACCGACCAGACCTCGGCCCACGATCCCGTCAACGGCTATCTGCCGGCGGGCTGGTCGGTGGAACAATGGCTGAGCATGCGCGAAAGCGCCCCCCAAGCCGTAGCCCGCTCCGCCAAGGCTTCCATGGCGGTCCATGTCCAAGCCATGCTGGACTTCGCCAAGGCCGGCGTGGCCACGGTCGACTACGGCAACAATATCCGTCAGGTTGCCCTGGACGAAGGTGTTGCCAACGCCTTCGATTTTCCGGGTTTCGTGCCGGCCTATATCCGGCCGCTATTCTGCCGTGGCATCGGTCCGTTCCGCTGGGTGGCGCTGTCGGGCGACCCGGAGGATATTTACCGCACCGATGCCAAGGTGAAGGAACTGCTGCCCGACAATGCCCACCTGCATAACTGGCTGGACATGGCGCGACAGAAGATCAAGTTCCAGGGCCTGCCGGCGCGCATCTGCTGGGTGGGATTGGGCGACCGTCACCGCCTGGGCCTAGCCTTCAACGAGATGGTCCGCAGCGGCGAGCTTAAGGCGCCGGTGGTCATCGGCCGCGACCATCTCGATTCCGGCTCGGTCGCTTCACCCAACCGCGAGACCGAAGCCATGCGCGACGGATCGGACGCCGTGTCGGACTGGCCGCTGCTCAACGCCTTGCTGAACACGGCGTCGGGGGCGACCTGGGTGTCGCTGCACCATGGCGGCGGCGTGGGGATGGGCTATTCGCAGCACGCCGGCATGGTCATCGTCTGCGACGGCAGCGAAGACGCCGACCGCCGCTTGCGCCGCGTGTTGTGGAACGACCCGGCGACGGGCGTCATGCGCCACGCCGACGCCGGTTACGACATCGCGCTCGATTGCGCCCGCGAGCACGGACTGGACCTGCCGGGGATTTTGTAACCGGAGTTAGTGATTATCTCTGGGCAGGCCCATCGTCTGGGCGATACGCTGGAACTGCACCGAATCTTCCAGCGTGGCGCCGGTGTCCATCTGGCCGACGACGGCGCGTTGCATGACCTGCCACGGCGTCTGGCTCTTCGGATACTGGAAGCCGCCCGCCGCGTCGAGCGCGGCCCGGCGCTGGGCCAGGTCCTCGTCGGAAATCAGCACATTGACCGTGTTGGTCAGCAGGTCGACGCGCACCTGGTCGCCGGTCTGCAGCAGGGCCAGGTTGCCCCCGGCCGCGGCTTCCGGCGAAGCATTCAGGATCGACGGCGAACCCGACGTGCCCGACTGACGGCCATCGCCGATACAGGCCAGGGACGAGATGCCCTTCTTGATCAGGTAGGACGGCGGACGCATGTTGACGACCTCGGCCGCGCCGGGATAGCCGATCGGGCCGGCACCGCGCATGAACAGGATGCAGTGCTCGTCGATCCCCAGTGACTCGTCGTCGATGCTGTTGTGATAATGTTCCGGCCCGTCGAACACGATGGCCCGGCCTTCGAAGGCCTCCGGATCGTTTGGGTTGGACAGGTAGCGCGCGCGGAATTCCGGCGAAATCACGCTGACCTTCATAACGGCGGAGGTAAACAGGTTGCCCGACAGGACGCGGAAACCGGCGCGTTCCTTCAGCGGCTTGTCATAGGGACGGATGACGTTCTCATCTTCGATGACAGCGTCACGGCAGTTGTCGCCCAGCGACGTGCCGGTAACGGTCAGGGCATCCTCATGGATCAGGCCCTGGTTCATCAATTGCTTGACCACGGCGGGAACGCCGCCGGCATGGTGATAATCTTCGCCGAGATATTCGCCGGCCGGCATCAGATTGACGATCAGCGGCACCTCTTCGCCATAGGTCTGCCAGTCCTCGACCTTCAGCTCGACGCCGATATGGCGGGCCAGGGCGTTGAGGTGGATCGGGGCATTGGTCGAGCCGCCGATGGCCGAATTGACGCGGATGGCGTTGATAAACGCCTCTTTGGTCAGAATATCCGACGGCTTGAGGTCTTCATGGACCATGTCGACGATGCGCTTGCCGGTGCGCCAGGCGCATTCCTGGCGGTCGCGGTGCGGCGCCGGAATGGCGGCCGAGTAGGGGAGTTGCATGCCCAGGGCTTCGGCCAGCGAGTTCATCGTCGTGGCCGTGCCCATGGTGTTGCAGTAGCCGGTCGACGGCGCCGACGACGCCACCAGCTTGATGAAGCCCTGGTAGTCGATCTCGCCGGCGGCCAGCAGTTCGCGAGCCTTCCAGACGATGGTGCCGGAACCGGTGCGTTGCCCCTTGTACCAGCCGTTCAGCATCGGGCCGACCGACAGGGCGATGGCGGGGATATTGACCGTGGCGGCCGCCATCAGGCAGGCCGGCGTGGTCTTGTCGCAGCCGATCGTGAGTACCACCCCGTCCAGCGGGTAGCCATACAGGACCTCGACCAGGCCGATATAGGCCAGGTTGCGGTCCAGCCCGGCTGTCGGGCGCTTGCCGGTTTCCTGGATCGGGTGAACCGGGAATTCCAGCGGGATACCGCCCGCTTCGATAATGCCTGCCCGGATGCGGTCGGCCAGCACCAGGTGGTGCCGGTTGCAGGGCGACAGGTCGGAGCCGGTCTGGGCAATGCCGATAATCGGCTTGCCGGATTGCAGCTCCTCCAGCGACAGACCGAAGTTCATGTAACGCTCCAGGTAGAGCGCCGTCATGTCGGCATTGTGCGGGTTGTCGAACCAGGCGCGCGAGCGCAGCGTTTTTTGGGCAGGCTTATCGAAGGACATCAGGGGGTCTTACTGGACAGTGTAGAGGTGATGGACGGTCGTCTGGGTGTAGGTCTGGCCGGGATCCAGGCGGGTCGTCGGGAAGGACGCCTGGTTGGGGCTGTCCGGGTACCGTTGCGCTTCAAAGGCGACGGCCTGGTACTTGACCAGCTTCTGGCCGCCCTTGCCGGCAATGGTGCCGTCCAGGAAGTTGCCGGTGTACATCTGGATGCCCGGCTCGGTGGTGGCGATGGTCATGCCGCGGCCCGTGGTCTTGTCTTCGATCGTGACAGCAGGCTTCGGCGCGGGCGTCAGGCCGCCACGGATGATGTAATTGTGGTCGATACCGGCATTACCGATGACGATCTGCGGGTGGGTCGAGGTAACGCGCTCGCTGATCAGGCCCGGGGTATTGAAGTCGAAGGGGGTACCCTTGACGGCCAGTTCGCCAGTCGGGATCAGGGTCTTGTCGACGGCCAGGATGGCGTCGGACTCGATCTTCACCGTCGCGTCCAGCGCCGAACGCGTGACCGGAACGCCGCCCAGGTTGAACAGCGAGTGGTTGGTCATGTTGACGACGGTCGGCTTGTCGGTGGTGGCCTTGTAGCTGATCGTCAGGTCGTTGTTTTCGTTGAGCGCATAGGTCACTTCGGCGGTCACGGTGCCGGGATAGCCTTCCTCGCCGTCCGGCGAGACATATTGCAGGGTGACGGAGGCGGTATCGCCGCTCTTGACGTCGGTGATGGTCCAGTTGCGCTTGTCCCAGCCCTTCAGGCCGCCGTGCAGTGCGTTGGGCTTGTTGTTGATGGCCAGGGTGTATTCCTTGCCGTCTAGGGTGAACTTGCCCTTGGCGATGCGGTTGGCATAGCGGCCGACGGTGACGCCGGTATAGTTCGGGGTCTTTTCGTAGCCTTCGATGTTGTCATAGCCGATGACGATATCGCCGGGCGCGCCGGCCTTGTCGGGCACGATCAGGTTCTGCAGGGTGGCGCCGTAGGTAATGATGCGGGCGGACACGCCCTTGGAATTCTTCAGCACCACGGCCTCGACCTTGCTGCCGTCCGACAGCGCGCCCCAATCGGCGCGTTCCGCGCTTACCGCGGCGGCCTTGGTTGTCTCCGCGCCCTTGTCGGCGCAGGCCGACAGGCACATGATCGCGCCCAGGCTTACCGCCAAACCCAATTTCTTCACCATCGACATCATGCTATGCCTCTCCTGAGACGCTGGGACTAAAGAACGTCCGTTTCCAACACCCGTTATGCGCCCGGCCGCATGGCAAGGCACTAATTTATCGCACGAGTCATAGCCGTGACTATAAAGTCAGACAATAGGAAATTAAAAAATCACACAAAATAACCGCCGTTTAAGGCTCGGCTCGCGTGATTTGCGCCTTCGCTAAGGACTTTCAGTTCGTAAACGCGCGCTGGGTGTCTTCGTGGGCCATGCGGATGAGTGATTCCATGCACCACCGTGCCGCCCGCCCGTCGCCGGCCGCGACCGCTTCAAAGACGCGTTCATGGTCCGGCACCGGGTCGCGGGTCAGCACATTGTGCCGCGCCTTGTAGCGCGTCGTCCACGACACCGCGGCTTCGATCGATGAGCTGAGCGACGCCAGGGCTTCGTTGTCGGTGGCCTGGATCAGGGTGTGGTGAAACTCCAGGTCGGCGCGGCGGCCGGCCTCGGTCTGCAGCGTCTCGCGCTTCATGACCTCGATCGAATGGCGCATCGATTCGACCTGCTCGTCGGTGCGGCGCTGGGCGGCCAGTTCGGCGGCCGCCGGTTCGGTAATCAGGCGCAGTTCGAACAGCGCCTTGACGAAGTCATGGGGAGGCTCGGTCTCGAACATCCAGCCCAGGACCTCGGGATCCAGCAGGTTCCAGCGCGTCCGTTCGGTAACGCGCGTGCCGGTCTTGGGACGGCTCTCGACCATGCCCTTGGCGGCCAGGATGCGGATGGATTCGCGATAGGCCGAACGCGAAATGTCCAGCGACGACGACGAATCGATTTCATTGGGCAGGATTTCGCCCTGCTTGTAGACGCCGCGCAGGATATCGACGCCCAGTTGCCGCGCCAGGGCGCCGTGCAGCCGGCCCTGATACATCGGATGGTTCTGTCCGGGGCCGCCGTCACGCGGGCGCGCGGCGCCTATTTTCAGGCGGCGGGACAGGGTCTTGATGTCGGAGGACTCGTCTTCGCCGGCCGACTCGGGTGGGGCGGGTTTTCTCATGTCCATGTCATGACACTGAAATGTCTGTTTGACAAAGCTATTTTGCGGCGTATTGGCGAAGCAGAAAGCTTTATTTGTCTGAGTAAATCGGCGTTACATTACAGGCTTTGTACATGGTCAGTCCAACTCTTCCCGCTTAGATTGGCATCACTTCAGGGGAGACCGCCATGTTGCGCCGTACGTTTCTTATCTCTGCCCTGGCGCTGTCGGCGGCGCCGGTACTCGCCGCAACACCCGGCCCTGCGCCGGAACAGATCATCCGCGATCTCTATGCCCTGTATAAGCCGGTCGGCATGGACGTCTATCCCGACGTGAAGCCGCAGCGGTTGATGACCACCGAACTGGCAGTGTTGTACACGGCTGGCGCAACGGAGCCCGACAACAATATTCCGCCTCTGGACTGGGACATCTTCGTCAACGGCCAGGATTTCGGCGTGACCAGGCTCAAGGTGAAGCGCGAAGGCGACGTCGTCACGGCGAAGTTCGACAATCTGGGTGAGGCGACTACGGTCTTCTACGATTTCGTCGCGACGCCGGAGGGTTGGCGCATCGACAATGTCCGCTATCCTGACGATGAAAACGGGCCGGGTTTTGACCTGCGCCATTTCGCCCATCTGCTGCTCGCCACCCCGGCCTCGGACCCGGAACCGGGGTCGACCATCGTCCGCTACTACGCGCCCATGATGGAACCCTCCGCCAGTTCCACCGATGAGCCGTACATGCCATTCACGACAGAACTGGAAGCCCAGTACGACAAGGCGGTTCAGGACCGGCCCGACGGCGAAATGCCGCTGATCGACTGGGATATCTTTGTCAGCGGCCAGGATGCGCGGATCGAATATGTCTACGTCCTGGCCACCGACAAAGATGCGCCGGACCAGCAGACGGTCACCGCCTTTTTCGCCAATATGGGTAAGGCGACGGCGGTGATCTACGACTTCGTCAAGCAACCGGAAGGCTGGCGGATCAGCGACGTCCGCTACCCGGAAAACGAGACCTTTCCGCAGGGTTTTTCGCTGACGGCCTATATCGAAAACGATGGCGTGGTGGGGCTGGAACCTTGAGTTCGATCATGCCGGATTGTGTTTTTTCAGAAAGGCGCTGATGGCGTCGATCATCTGGATTCGCGTATCCTCGCGCGACAGCCAGTGATCTTCGCCTTTAAGCTTGACGAATTCGCAGGTCTTGCCGGCCTGGCGAAGTGCCCGTTCCATGCGATAACTTTGTTCGATCGAAACGATGATATCGTCGACGCCATGAACCAGCAGGATCGGTATCGTTACCGCGTCTGCGTGTTTGACAGGGGAAATCTCGTCCACATCGCCATCGCCGATCATCCGGCGAATATAGCGGTAGTCGGAGTTTTCACGCAGGTTCGAGTTCAGCAGATACTGGTATTCGACGTCGCTGACTCCGGCGACCGACACTGCGCAGCGATAGACGCCGGTATCGAGCGTCGCTCCGGCCAGCGCGGCATAACCGCCATAGGAACTACCGACGATCGCCACCCTGGATGGATCGATGATGCCCTGCGCGGTCAGATGACGAACACCGTCGGACAAGTCGGTCTGCATTTTGCGTCCGTATTCCCCGAAGCCGGCCTTGATAAACCCCCATCCGAAACCCGTGGACCCACGATAGTTGGGTTGGAGAACCGCGTAGCCTTGCGCTGCGTAAGCTTGCGCTTCCCAATCGAAAGCCAGCGTATCGCGGGCATTGGGGCCGCCGTGCGGCAGAACGATCAGCGGCAGGTCTTTTACGCCCCGCAACGGCGGAAGCGTCAGGAAAGCTGGAATCGAAAGGCCGTCCGCCGCAGGATAATCCATGCGGACCTTATCGCTGAGCCATTCGGTCGGAATGGTCGGAAAGTTGCTTTCGATATCGACGATGTCACCCGTGGTAAAGTCACAGAAGGTGTAGCTGCCTGCATTTCCCTTGCCTTCGAAATACAGGAGAACCTTGCGCGGATCTTCGGCAAAATCGACGGCCCGGACGCGTTGCCCCGGAGTGGCCAGGGCCAGAACGGCCGTCTGGACGTCTGCCATGATCGGGTCGTCGTAATGATAGGTCGGCCAGTCCCCCTGGGTGCCGTGGCCACAGAGTTGCCAGGTCGTCGGATGGAACAGCGGGAACATGTCTTCTCGCCCGTCAAAGAGCGGCGGGCCCAACTGAGCGTCTGCCCCGATCTCGTGATAGCTTCCACCGCCGTCGTCGTTGCGAATATATACAATCAGAGATTTGCCATCTGGCCCCAACCCGATCAGGCTGGAGGTATCGATGACGATCGGTTCGCGGCGCAACTGGGACCAGTGGCCGTCGGAGAAGTATTCAAGATACCACAACTCCTCCTTCAGCTTGGAATTATCTACCCGTTCCCGGCCGACGAGGGTGCCGTCAGGCAGGAAGGCCCACGACTTGAAGCCGCGCCCCCCGCTGTCGAGTATTCGTTCCTTTCCGTCATCCAGGCTGTAATCCCAAAGAATCCCGCCATGGGTAATGGCCAGCCGGTAACCGCCCTCGCCGTGGAGCAGACCGAGAACCTCCGAGTCCGGCAAATCCCTCACCTTGCCGGTGCGGATGCTGATGATACGCGTGTGGAAGATTTCCATGGACCCACGAAAGGTCCGTGACTGGGTGACTGCGACGTGTTCGGGACTGGCCCAGTACACAGTGCGTAATTTTTCATCCGCCAAAGGGGCAACTGTCTGTTCACCGCTGGCAATTGCGGTAATTTTCAACAGGTGACGACCATTCTCCCAGGCGACGATGGCCAGATGCGCGCCATCGGGCGACAGGGCGATATCTTCGACGCGGGGCGTGGCGGCGAACTGCGCCGGCAAGGGGGCAACGCTTTCGGCGTGCAGTGCACGCGGAAAGGCGGCCATCCCAACCGTCAGGCCGGTCAGAACTTCTCTACGACTTAACCGCATGCTCGCCCCCCTGTTCTGCGGATCAGACCGGCACGTACTGTTTCAGGAACGGTACGATCGTATTGATCATCTCGGTGCGGCCGGCTTCGGTGGATTGCCAGTGGTCTTCATTCTGCAGTTTGACGAAGGTGACATCCTTGCCGGCGCGCTTCAGGGCGCCGTTCATCCGGTTACTCTCCTCGATGGAGACGACCGTATCGTCGTCGCCATGGATGATCAGGATCGGGATGTCGGCCTTGTCGGCGTTCTTGAGGGGGGAAATTTCGTCGAGATTTCCGTCGCCGAGCATACGCTTGGCCCAGCGATAGCGGGGATTTTCCGTCAGGTTGGTATTGAGGTAGAAGAACTTCGGATCGCTCACCCCGGCGATGTCGACGGCGCAGGCGTACACACCATGGTCGACCGTGGCCCCCATCAACGCGGCATATCCGCCATAGGAAGCGCCGGCAATCGCAACCTTTTTGGCGTCCACGATCCCAAGCTTCACCAGGTGCCGCACGCCATCGGAAAGGTCGGTCTGCATCTTTCGGCCATATTCCCCAAAGCCTGACGCCATATAGTTCCAGCCATAGCCCGACGAACCGCGGTAATTGACCTGCAAGACGGCATAGCCTTGCGACGCGTAGGCCTGGGCTTCCCAATCGAAGGCCAGGGTGTCGCGGGCCTGGGGACCGCCGTGGACGAGGACCACCAGGGGCAGGTCTTTCGGTTCACGGAACGGAGGATAGGTGACGAAGGCGGGAATGGTCTTGCCGTCGGCAGCTTTGAACGAAATGGCCTTCTTGTCGCTGATCCATTCGGCGCCGACGTCAGGGTAGTTCTGAAGGATCGGAACAACATCGCCGGTGGTGAAATCGGTATAGAAGTAACTTCCGGCATTGCCCCGGCCTTCGGTGTAGAGGATCATCTTGCGCGGATCCTCGGCAAAGCTGACGGATTTGACCCGTTCGCCGGGTTCGATCATGTCGGCCAACGCGCCCGTGACCCCCGCCAGGACCTGATCGTCGTAGTGGCGTTCGGGCCAGTCACCCGTTACTCCATAGCCGCAAAGGCGTCGCGTCAGAGGATGGAACAGGGGATATCTGTTGCCGTCTCCGCCGAACAGGGCGGGGCCGATTGTGCCCGAAGCGTCGATCTCGTGATAGGTGCCGCCTTCGCCTTCCTCGTTAAGGTAGATAACCAGATGGTCTTCGTCGCGCCCGATCCCGACGAGGGATGGGGTTTCCGTGATGACGGCGCGGCGCACGACTTCCTTCCAGCGCTTGTCCACGAACATTTCGAGCAGCCAGTCGCCGCGGCTGTTATTGGTAACGTCGAAGCTTTCCCGGCCTAGCAGACGCCCGGTGGGACTGACGACCCAATCGGTCGTGCCTTCGCGGCCACCGTCCAGGAAATCACCCGACGGACTGGTAAGATCGAATTCGAACAGGGTAACCGAGTCGGTCGTCGGACTGATATTGGAAGCGCTGAGAGAATATTTGCCATCACGTCTGAAGACCTGGAACCCGCCCAGGACGATATCGTGATAACCAGCCGTATCGAACAGTGTAATGGCCTTGCCGGTTTCGATGTTGAAGACGTGGGCCTGGAAATATTCGCTTAGGCGCCACGCAATCTTGACGGGCGTGGTGACCGAGGTTTCAAAGACGATATGCTGCGGTCCGGCCCAGAACATGTCGCGCAGCTTGTAGGCGCCCATGGGAAATTTTTGGGCGGAGCCTGAAGCCAGGTCGATGATTACCAGAATGCGCTCGGCGCCTTCCTGGGTGACATAGGCGATACGCTTCGCGTCGGGGGAAAGCGAAATTTCCTCGACGCGCGGCGTTTTGGCAAATTGCGCCGGTGTCGGCCTGGGGCTGGCCTGCGCCCAGGCGACAGGGGCCGCTACGGACGTGAGGGCCAGGGCAGTAACACCTGCGAGCAGGCGGCGGCGATCGATCGAACTCTTCACGGAAATCCCCCGAGCATACTGAATAATTGCCCGCGACGGTAACGTCTCGTCGCGGCGGTTTCAAGTGCAATCAAAACACATAGCAAGCATGATCAGGCCGGATTGTGCTTTTCGAGAAACGCCAGCGCCGATGCCATCATGCCGATGCGATGCGACCCCACGGTTTCCCAATGGTCCTGGCCCTTGTAGGTAATGAACTCGACCGGTTTGTCCGCCTCCTTGAGCGCTCTTTCCATCCGCTTACTCTGGTCGATCGGCACCACCGTGTCGTCGGTGCCGTGAATCAACAGGATGGGACAATAGGCCTTGGCCGCCTGGCGCGCGGGCGAGATGTCATCATAGCCACCGCGATCGCCTGTGAACTGTTGCCAGTGGCGCACTCTGCGGTTGAGGGTGCCGCCACTGCTGCGGAATTGGTAGTCGAGCATGCTGTTAAGCTCGGATACGCCGGCGATCGACACGGCGCAGCGATAGGCGCCGGCATCCAACGTCGCCCCGGCTAAGGCGGCATAACCGCCATAGGAAGCGCCCATGATGGCAACGCGCCTTGGGTCGATCGTGCCCTGGGAGGCCAGCCAGCGTACCCCGTCCGACAGGTCGGTCTGCATCCTGCGGCCCCACTCACCATGTCCGCGGACCACGAAGGCCTCGCCGTAGCCGCTGGAACCGCGGAAATTGGGCTGCAGGACGGCATAGCCGCGCGAGGCCAGGGCCTGGGCCTGCCAGTCAAAGCCGATATTGTCGCGCGCCTGTGGCCCTCCGTGAGGAAGAACCACCAGGGGCAGGTTCTTCGCCACCCGGAACGGCGGCAGGGTGAGGTAGCCGTGAATCTCCAGACCGTCACTGGCTCTGTAGCTTACGGGGGTCTTCTGGCTGATCCAGGCTTCGGGGATCAGCGGGTAGTTATGGGCCAGAAGCTCGACCTGGCCGGTCGAGAAGTCGGCATAGTAGTAGCTGCCGGCGTCCTTCGGGCTTTCGCCATACAGGATCAGCTTGCGCGGATCCTCGGCAAAGCCCTTGATGGCGACGCGGTAATCCGGCCCCAGCGCGGTCGCGGCTGCTGCAACAATCTTCGTCAGCAGCGGATCGAAATAGTCGTAGGTGAGCCAATCGTCATGGTGCGAAAATCCGGCCAGGCGGCCCGTCGCCGGATGGAACAGCGGCGTACGGCTGCGGCCGCCGCCGTCATTGTCCAGCGCGGGGCCCAAGGTGCCGTCGGGCGACAGTTCACGGTATTCGCCATCGTGCTCGCCGGCATTAAAGGCCACGATGACGGACTGGCCGTCGCGACCTTGCCCGACAAGGACCGGCGTATTCAACGGTTCTCGTACGCTGAATATCTCTTTGAAGTCCGGGGATTTTCCGCGTCCGGCCAGGTTGTGGTGCAGGCTCCACAGCTTGCGCTGATCGTCGTATTTGGAAAAGGCGACCAGATACCCGTCGGGCGCCACCACCCAGCCTTCGGCATCCGGACCGGCCTCATGGATCAGGCGGCTGCGCGGCTTGGCCATGTCGAAGCTGAACAGGCACAGGTTATAGCTACCCAGGATGCGATAGTTCGACGCCGTGACGCGGTATTCGCCGTCGACCTTGATCCGGTTCAGGTCGCCGGCGATGATGTTGTAGAATTCCTTCTGGTTGGCGAATAGTCGGACCGCATCGGTCGTTTCAAGATCGATGGCGTGGGCGACCGAAAACTCGTCGTTTCCGCCGGCAAAATTCGCCAGGTCGATGGTCACGGAACTGACCACCACCACATGGTCATTGTCGCCGAACATCAGGCCGCGGACCTTGGCCGGGCCCAGATTGATGGCACGAAGCGCTGCGTCGCTCACCCGGAAATGCAGCAGGGTCTTCTCTTCCCCCATCTGCGAGACGATGGCGCAGCGCGTGCCGTCGGGCGAGATGGCGACTTCGTCGACGGCCGGAGGCGCTGCAAAGGCTTCCACCGGCGGCATGGGTGTCGAAGGCGCGGCGGCTTCGTCGGCGCGCGCGCTCATGGCCGTCAGGTTGACGGCTGCCGCGGCCCCACCGATGCGGAACAGGGCGCGGCGATTCAGGCTGGAAGGTCTGGTCGTGCGCATGTTGAACCTCAGCCTGCCGGATTATGTTTCTCAAGGAAGGCGAGGGCGGACTTCATCATGCCGATACGGTGCGAGCCGACGGTTTCCCAGTGGTCCTGGCCCTTGTAGGTGACGAACTCAACCGGTTTGCCGGCCTCTTTAAGAGCCTTTTCCATGCGTTTGCTCTGATCGATCGCAACCACTGTGTCGTCCGTACCGTGGATCAGAAGTATCGGGCAGTAGGCCCTGGCGGCCTGGCGCGCGGGTGACACGTCTTCATAGGTCTTGGGGTTACCGGTAAACTGTTTCCAATACCGCACCGACCGCGAGTCGCGGCTGTGCTGGTCGATCTCGAAGCTGAGCATCGACTTGAGGTCCGATACCCCGGCGATCGACACGGCGCAGCGATAGACGCCGGCATCCAGCGTCGCACCCGCCAGGGCGGCGTAGCCACCGTAGGAAGCACCCATGATCGCCACCCGCTTGGGGTCGACCGTGCCCTGTTTCGCCAACCAGCGCACCCCGTCCGATAGATCGGTCTGCATCTTGCGGCCCCACTCGCCGTGACCCTTGGTGATGAAATCATCGCCATAGCCGCTGGAACCGCGGAAGTTGGGCTGCAGCACGGCATAGCCGCGTGACGCCAGACATTGGACCTGCCAGTCGAAGCCGATTGTGTCGCGCGACTGCGGCCCGCCATGCGGCAGAACAATCAGGGGCAGGTTCTTCGCAGCCTTGAAAGGGGGCAGGGTCAGGTAGCCCTCGATCTTGAGCCCGTCGGCAGCCGTGTAGGAGATCGGCGTCTTCTGGGTGATCCATTCCTGTTCGAGATCGGGATAATTCTGCGCCAGGATCTGAATCTCGCCGGTGGAGAAGTCGATGTAGAAATAGGTGCCGGCGTCGAAGGCACTTTCGCCGTACAGGATCATCTTGCGGGGATCTTCGGCGAAATCGATCATGGAAATCCGGTAGTCGTCACCCATGGAGGGGGCCAATCCTTCGGCCAGCTTCTTCAGCAGCGGGTCGAAATAGTCATAGGTGAACCAGTCGTCGTGGTGCGAAAAGCCGACCAGGCGTTTTGTCGTCGGATGGAACAGGGCACGCGTCGCCTTGTCCTCGCCGCCGGTTTCCAGGGGCGGGCTGAGCACGCCGTCGCCGCTGACCTCGTGATACCGGCCTTCGTCCTCGCCGGAATTGATGAACAGCAGGACGGACTTGCCGTCGCGGCCCAGCCCGACCAGGTCCGGCGTGTTCAGTGGCTCCTTGATGGAGTAGATTTGTTTGAACCGGTTGGCCTTTCCCGGTTCCGCCAGGTTGAAATAGAGTTCCCAGGTCTTGCGGTCGCCACTATAGTCCGCATAGGCCAGCGGCCGTCCGTCCGGCGTCAGCACCCAACCTTCTGTATCGTTGGTGCCCTCGTGGAGCAATTTGCCGCGCGCCGCCGTTAAGCCGAAACTGAACAGGCACAGGCTGTAGGGTATGGCCATGCGATAGTTGGAGGCGGTGACACGGTATTCTCCGTCGACCTTGACGCGTTCAATATTGCCCAGGACGATGCCGTAGAAATTGTCTTCGCGCGAGAAGAAGGTGATCATTTCGGCGGTATCGAGCGTGACCGACCGCGCCATGGAAAATTCGTGCTTGTTGCCGGCAAACTGCGGCAAGGCGGCGGTCACCGAATTGATCAGGACGACGTGGCTGTTGTCGCCGAAAAACAGGCCGCGAATCTTGGCCGGCGCCATATTGATCCGCTTCATCGGCGCGTCATGCTCGGCGAGTTTGAAGTGGAGCAGGAGCTTGTCATCGCCCGACTGGCTTACGATGGCGCAACGTGAAGCGTCGGGGGACAGGGTGATCTCGTCGACGAAGGGCGGCGTGGCAAAGGCCTCGACCGGCGGCATGGGTGTGGTCGGTTTTGCCGGCGCCTCGGCGCGCGCGCTCAGGGCGGCCAGGTTGATCGCGGCGGCGGCGCCTCCGAGACGGAACAAGGCGCGGCGATGTAAATGCGATGTCATGAAAGCCCCCCAAATCGCATACCAAACTACCGCCGAACCGTCAGGGGCGCAAGCCTGCCTCCGGGAACTGGTTGCGGAACCAGGTGGTCTGGCGCTTGGCGTAATTGCGGGTCATCTGCCGGGCCTGGGACAGCGCCGCGTCGAGCGTCATCTCGCCCTTCAGGTAGGCGGAAAATTCCCGCAGACCCAGCACCCGCATGATCGGCCACTCATCACGCAGACCCTGGCCCATCAGGTCGCGGACCTCGTCCAGGGCGCCCTGGTCCAGCATGATCTGCAGCCGCGCATCACACCGCGCGTAGAGGTCTTCGCGGTCGGGATATAATACTTCCAGTTTATAGGAATTTTTCGGAATGGCCGGTTTTGTCTTGTCTTGCCAATGGGTTAGTGGTGTGCCCGTGTGCAGGAAGACTTCGTAGGCTCGGGCCAGGCGCTGGCGATCGTTCGGGAAAATGCGACGTTCGGCCTTCGGGTCATGCTGGCGCAGCAGGTCGCGGAAGGCGGTTTCGCCGAGCACGTCGTAGGTGTCGCGGGCGGTGGTGCGGGCCAGTTCGCCGATCTCAGGGATCTCGGCCAGGCCGAAGACCAGGCTGTTGAAATAGAGCCCCGTACCACCCACCACGCACACCGGCGGACCGTCGTTCAGGGCGGCATCGAGGTAGGGCTGGGTGGCGCGCAGCCACTCGCCGGCTGACCATAAAACCTGCGGTCCGAGGTGACCGTAAAGGAAGTGTTCCGCCTGGGTCATATCGTCTTGCGTCGGCCGCGCCGTCAGGATCGGGACGTCGCCATAAAGCTGCATCGAGTCGGCATTGAGGATGATCCCGCCGGTTTCCTGCGCCCAGGCAAGCGCCTTGGCCGACTTGCCCGAGGCGGTCGGTCCGGCCAGCAGATAGATGGGCGGGTCTCTTTCTGACATTTTCTACTTTAAAGCGGAGGCCTGAGCGCCTATGTCAACGCCCTATTAGCCAACGAAACGAGTCCCGTCCATGTTAGACCGCGACCAGGTCCTGACCGCCCTCAATGCCATCATCGATCCCGGCACCGGACAGGGGCTGAGCGATGCCGGCCTGGTGCGGGCGTTGATCGTCTCGCCCGAGCGGGTCGGCTTCATGCTGGAAGTGCCGCAGGACAAGGTGACGTCTTATGGACCGGTGCGGCTGGCGGCGGAAAAGCTGCTGGCGGGTCTGGAGGGCGTGCGCAAGGCGCAGGTGGTGTTGACGGCCGAGATGGCGCCGGCGCCGCCAAAGCCCGCCCAGGCAAGGCTTTCGCCGCAGGCGGTGGACCAGGTCAAGAAGGCGGCCCCCGTAGCCCATGACCGGCCGGACCATGTCAAACAGGTGATCGTGGTCGGGTCGGGCAAGGGCGGGGTCGGCAAGTCGACCGTGTCCCTGGGGATTGCACTTGGTCTGCATCAACTGGGTTTGCGGGTCGGGTTTCTGGATGCCGACATCTATGGGCCGTCGGCACCGACGCTTTTGGGCGTCCGCCGGCCGCCGGAATTCGGTCCCGACAAGCTGATGGTGCCGCCGGAAGCCTTTGGTTTAAAAGTGAATTCCGTCGGATTCTTGGTCGATGCCGACCAGGCCATGATCTGGCGTGGACCCATGGCGTCGCAAGCCTTGACGCAACTGTTGACCCAGACGCGGTGGGGTACGGAAAGCCAGCCTCTGGACGTGCTGGTAGTCGACCTGCCGCCGGGGACGGGGGATGTGCAATTGACCCTGACCCAGAAGACCCTGATCGATGGCGCGGTGATCGTCTCGACGCCTCAGGAAATGGCGCTGTCGGACGCCCGCCGGGCGGTGACATTGTTCGGCAAGACCAGCATTCCCGTGCTGGGAGTCGTTGAAAACATGGCGTTTTTCAAGACGCCCGACGGCACGGAGGTCGAGATCTTCGGCCGCGGCGGGGCGGCGCGTCTGGCCGATGGCGTCAAGGTGCCATTCCTGGGCGAGGTGCCGCTGGACCCTGCGTTACGGGCGGGTTGCGACGACGGCCGGCCGTTGACGGCGCTGGAGCCGGACGGCGACATGGCCGCCCGGTTCAAGGTTATGGCGCAGAAGGTGTTGGATTCGCTTAGTAATCCTTCGAATACCTGACGCTGACGGCAGTGCCCTGGTTGCCGACCTGGGACAGGACCGACAGGGCGCGCGACAGGGCGACTTCGAGTTGGGTGGCGGTGAAGCCCTTGGTGTCGGTGACGATCTCAACATAAACGTTACTTGTCAGGTACTTACCGGCAGCGAGCGAGGTGCCGCGGCCGGTTTCCGTGTCGGCCCCGACCAGGCGCAGGCGGTCGATGCCGGTGGCTGAACGCAGGGCGCCCAGCGGGTTCAGGAAGTCGGTTCCGCCGCGTAAGCCATTGACAGCACTGGCCAATTGCAGGGCTTCGGTGGCCGACAGGTTGGTGACGCTTTCGCCGAACAGCATCCGCGACAGGACCTCGTCCTGGGGCAGGGCCGGGGTCGAGGAGAACGCCAGGGACGGACGCTGGGCCGAACCGGAAACCTTAATGATTCCCTTGACTTCCTGCATGTCGCCTGATGCCTGGATCGAGATTTCCGGGTCGGCCAGAGGCCCGCCGTCGAATATGATATTACCGTTGTCGATGACGAAAGCCTTGCCGGCAAAGGTATAGTTGCCCCGGACCACCTCCATCCGGCCGACGACGCGCGGATCGCGGGTCGTGCCGATGACTTTCAGGTCCATTTCCCATTCCGAATCGAGACCCATCCCGGAGACAAAAATCTGGCGGTCGGCGCGGACCCCAATGCTTAAATTCCATAATGCTGGAATTGTCGTATCGATGGCTTGGGGCTGGTCCTCGACGCCCTTCTTGTGGACTCCGTCCAGGACGTTGACCTGGGCGGCGCCCTGGCGGACCACTTCGTACTTGAGTTGCGGCAGAATCAGATCACCACGGACCCATGCCCCGTCGGATTGCGAATTGGTGATGTCGAGCGTGCCGGAGACCGTCGAGTCGACCGTGTCGCTGCGTGCCAGCCGGGCATTGGCGAGGTCGACATGGATGGACATGGGGAAGCGCTGTTCGGCGGCGAGGCTGAGCCAGCCAGATCCGGAGACGGTGCCGGCGCCGGCGCGGCCGGTCAGTTTGGTCAGTTCGAGGCGGTCATTGGTGAAGCGGCCGTCGACGGCCAGGGAGGTGATGCGGGTGCCGAAGGTTTCGTTGTCGTAGGTCAGCGACGTGCCCTTGATCACCCCGTTCAGGCGCGGTTGGCGCAGGCGACCGGACATGTCGGCGGCGACGGCAACGGCGCCGGTCAGGTTCTGACGCGGCAGGCCGGCCAGGGAGAAGGGCACGGCGGCCGGGCCGTTGTAGCGCACGCCGCCCGACAGGCCGGAGTCCATCAGGGCTTCGACCCAGCGGGCATCGCCGGACGGCGTCAGGTCGGCATTGACGCGGCCGACGACATTGCCGGCCTGACGGACCACGGCGCGGACATAGTTGGAGGCGGCGGAACGGTTGGGGTTGAGTTGGGCGTCGACCGTCATGTCGACCGGGGTCGAGACCACGGCGGCGGAGGTGCGCGAGAAGTCGTCGATCTTCAGCGCCAGGCGGGCGGTCGGGAAGCCGCCGCCGACCTGGGCGAATTCGACCGAGCCTTCGGCGCGGCCGGCGACGCCCAGGTCGTTGCTGAACAGGTTGACGACGGACAGGTCGATATTGTGCAGGCGGGCCTGCATCTGGAGCTTTTCGCCGAAGCGGCCGGCCAGGTCCATGCGGCCCTGCTCCATGACGAGTTTCGTGGGTTGCAACACCCAGTCGTTTCCGGCTTTCGTGATACGTGCCGGCTTTTCGAGGGTGAAGGGCAGCCCGTTGGCGGTGCCCTTGGCGGCGACGGTGTAGAGGTTGGGGGCGATCGTGCCGTTGACCGCGACATTGAACGGCACGGCGGCCGAGCCGGTGGCGACCGCCTGGACGGTGCCCGCTTCGCCCTTCAGGTTGATCTTGGCGCGGCCGGTGGCGAGGCTGAAGTCCTGCCAGGTGGCGTTGGCCATCTGGACGTCGCCGGTCAGTTCGAGCTGGTCGCGCAGGACCAGGTTGGCGGCGATGATGGCGCGGCCGACCTTTATGTTCATGTCGCCGGGGATAACCACGCCCGAACCGGTGGCATTGACGATCGCCGCCTGGTCGCCGGCATTGTTGCTGAGGATGGCGGTGCCGTTGAGGCCCGATCCGGCCAGCGCCAGGTTGCCGGCAAATGGGCCGCCGTCGGTCTGGGTCAGGCGACCGGAGGTGTTGATGCCGGCGAAGCTGGCGGTCTTGATGTCGATGATCAGCGGACCGTTGCCGATCAGGATGACCGTGTCGGCCGAGAAGGGACCGTAGGCGCTGTTGCCTTCGCCGATGATGGCGTAGCCGCCTTCCGCGCTGGTGATGTTGGCGACGACATCGCGCATCTCGACGCCCAGGCCGGGGCTGGCGGCGCGCAGGACGGCCTGGGGCCGGTCGAAGGTGCCGCTGGCGGTCAGGTCGAGCGGGCCGTAGGTTTGTGAGCTGCCGAGGGCCTTCAGGGTGATGGCGCCCTTGGTGTTGAAATTGCCATCGGCCGAGGCGAGGGTGAAGAGCGGCGCCTTGCCGCTGACCTTGCTGAACGAGAAGACGCCGTTGGGCGACCAGGCGTAGTTGCCGGTCAGGCGGGCATTGCCGCCCATGATGTCGCGGACGGCGTCCTGGGACCATTGGGTGGTGACGATATTGGCCGAGCCATTCATAGAGAAGCCTGGCATGGAGAAGCCGGGCTTGTCGCGATAGGTCATCTTCGCCGAGGTCGAGACGTTCATCGTGCCGATTTCGGCGATGGTGTAGTTGTTGACGGTGGCCTTGACGTCGGCGTTGTAGACGCCGTCGCGGGTATTGCCGCGCAGGGAGCCGGTGGCCTTGGCGCGGTCGGAGACCAGGCGGATATTGTCGCTGGTCAACTGGCCGTTTTCGATGCGGATATCGCCGTCGAGTTTCAGCTGGGTCAACAGCGGGTCGACTCGCGGGTCAATGCCGGAAATGGCGGTCGCGCGGGCATTGACCGGGATGATGACCACGCCGTCGCTGCCGCGCGAGGTGCCCTGGGCGGTGAAATCAACCAGACGCAGCGTGTCCAGATTGAAGCGCGTCGCCTTGACGTCGTAGTCGAAGCGCGGCTGACGGAACTCGCCGTCGATGACCAGGTCGGCATAGAGGTCACTGGCGGCAAAGCCGTAGCCGAGTGCGTCCGGGTCGAGCAGGCGCAGATGGGCCTCGACCTTGTCGAAGCGGTTGCCGGCCAGGTTGACCAGACCCTTGGCGGTCAGGCTTAGGGCGTTCGAGGTCAGTTTCAGGTCGGTGTCGAAGCGGCGATCCTTGCCCTTGGCCGTCAGGTCGACCTGGACCGCGGGCTTAAATAGCGCGGCGGATTCGCCGGTCAGGAAGACACCGGGATAGGCCGGGCCCTTGACGAAGAAGGTGCCGTCCTGGGCCGTCAGGTCCAGGTTCATCAGGGACTGTTCACCGAGGCTGGCGGTGGCCTTGCCGCGCCACAGCTTCCATTCGCCCTTGCCGCCGACAAAGGCGGTAACCGGGCCGTCCAGTTTCAGGATATCGTCGACCAGACCACCGGACGGCGCGCGCAGGGTGGCTTCGATGTCGAGCTTGTTGTCGTCGGGGACGGCATCCAGCAGGACATTGATCAGGTCGCCTTCGGTGCTGCGGGCATCGGCGACGATGTGGGCCCGGCGTTTGAGCAGATGGGCCTCGCCGTTGAGGCTGAGCGTGCGGGCTTCGCCGGTGATTTCGGGCGACAGGTTGATGGCGTCGACCTTGACCTTGCCGATGTCGATCTTGATGTCGGGCAGCAGCGGACCCTTGTCTTTTTCGGGATCCTGGGACGGGTTCAGCGCCGGCTGGCGCAGGACATCGATGCGCGGGGTCGAGAATTCGCGGATATCGACGTGTTTGTTCAGCGCGCCGAAGGGGCGCCAGTTGAGGTGGATGATCGGGCTTTGGATGAAGACGCCCTTGGGGTCTTTGACGCGGACATTGTGCAGGGTCATTTCGCCATACAGCGAGCCGTCGATGCGTTCGATCTCGATCTGCAGGCCGGAATTGAGCTTGATGCCGGTGGCATATTCGATCAGCAGCCGCCGGCCGGGCGCGGTGTTCAGCGAGGTCAGCAGGATGGCGATGATCGCCGCGACGATGGCCAGCAGGATGGCGATGTTGAGCGCCACCTTCGACCAGGTGACTTCGCGCCAGTCGAGCGCCTTCCAGCGGCCATGGACCTCGTTGGCGGCGTTACGGCCGAGGCGGTTGGCGTGGCCATGCGCTGCCTTTAGGCGCTGTCGGAGGTTCGGTTTTTCGGGCGGGGTTTCGGCCATATTCAGAAAGCCTGGCCGATGCCGACATAGAGCGCTACCTGGGGTTCGTTATCGCGCTTGCTCAGCGGCATGGCGATGTCGATGCGGATGGGGCCGAAATTGGTGTAGAGGCGGGCGCCGACGCCGACGCCGACCCGCAGGTCGGAGAAGCTGGGGACCTCTTCCGGATAGGCCTGGCCGATGTCGATAAAGGGTACGATGCCGAGATCACCGAGGCGGTAACGAAGTTCGACCGAGGCTTCGAAGAGGCTCAGGCCGCCCGTGGGGTCGCCATTGGCGTCCAGCGGCCCCAGGCCCTGATAGGCGAAGCCGCGCACCGAACCGCCGCCGCCGGCATAGATGCGCCGCGACGGCGCGATCTGGTCCAGGGTGGCGCCCAGTTGCGTGCCGAGCCGGACCCGGCCGGCGACCACCATCTTCTCGTTGATCGCCTTGTAATAACTGCCGTCGACGATGGTCTTGACGTTGGAGGCGCCGCTGCCGCCGAGGGCAAATTCCGGCGTGGTCTGGAGCCCGAGGCGAAAGCCCTTTGTGGGATTGAGCAGGTCGTCGGAGCGGTCGTAGCCGATGCGGATCGGCAGGTCGGCGAGGTAGAAGACTTCGCGGACATTGGTGGTGGCGGCGCCGGTGGTCAGGTCGGTCGAGATTTCCTGGGTGGCCAGGATTTCGGCGCCGTAAGACCAGGTCCACACCTTCTGCCACAGGGGCGTCGAGACGCGCGAGCGGGAGTAGTTGAGACTGGCCGTGTTGGCGTCGTAGGCGTCGTAGACATTGTGCGCCGCGCTGACGCCGAACTGGGTGCTGCGGTCGCGTTTCTTGTCGTTGGAGCGGCGGAAGGTCGCCGACAGGCCCTGTTCCTGGGTGCCGAGCACGCCGGTATAGATGACGGCGCCTTCGGGCGGGAAGCGGTTGCGGTCGGTCCAACTGGCCGAGGCCTGGAAGCCTTCGCCGGTGCTGTAGCCGACCTCGGCCGACAGGGTGCGGCTGGGGCCTTTTTGCTGGTGGACCAGCAGGTCGACATAGGCGGTGCCGTCCTCGGCCTTTTCGCCGGTGGGGACGGGTTCGACCCCGACGCTGGAGAAAAGTCCGGTGGCGACCAGGGCTTCGCGCAGGTCGTCGACCTTGCGGTTATCGTAGAGTTCGCCGCGTTCAAAGCGCGTCAGGACCTCGACATGGTCGGGTTGGAAGACGATATCGCCGTCGCTGCGGAAGCCGCCGAAGCGCGAGCGGTCGCCGGTGTCGACCTTGAGCTTGTAGTCGCCGGTGTGGGTGAGTTCTTCGAGGGCGATGTCGCGGGCGCCGATCTTGGCGAAGGGGTAGCCGTTGCGCTGCATCTCCAGGCTGACATTGGCCTCGGCGGCCAGGACGGTGTCGGCGACGATGCCGTCGTCCTTTTTGAGCGGCAGGGAGCGGCGGATCAGGTCGGGCGGCGTGGTCGGTTCGGCGGAGATGTCGATGGCGTTGAGGCGGTAGAGGTTGCCGGGGGTGACGGTGATGGCGACGCGGGTCTGGTCCGGCTGATCGGTGACGGGGGCCAGGGTGGTCATGACCGAGCCGTCGAAATAGCCTTCGGATTTGAGCAGGCGCAGGATGAGGGCTTCGTCCTCATTGGCGCGGGCGCGGATCATGGCGGTGTTGGCGGCCTTGCCGTCGCCCTGTTCGAGGGCGGAGAGGTCCTTGAAGCGGTCCTTCATGCGGCCCCACAGGCCGTCGACCTGGAGGCTGTAGCGGATATCGGGCAGGTCGCGGTCGGGCTCGGCGGCCGCCTGGAGCGGCTGGACGTCGTAGCCTTCGAGCGCGGGCAGGGGCGCGGCCAGTTCCTGGTCGTCGACGGTGACGGCGGGGAGGGCGTCGGCTTGGGTGGGGGCCGTTTCCGTGACGGTTATGGTGGCGTCCGGTGACGGCAGCGGCGTCGGTTCGGCCGGTGGTGGCGTTTCGGTTGGCGTGTCGGGTGTGGCGTCGAGGGTGGGAAGGGCTTCCTCGAAGGCTTCGTCGGAGACGATGTCATCCGGCGGCGGAGTTTGCTGGGCAGACGCCGCACCGGCCAGCAGGGCGGCCAGGCTCACGGCGCATAGTATAGATCCACCCCTTGCGCCCGTCACGTGCCCACCTTTTTCCTGCCGAGGCCCGGATTACGCTGGGCTTATGGCTGTCCTCAGATACCGATCACACGCACTACCGCGGCGCAAAAAATCCATATGGAAGTATGGCTTGATTCGATAGCGCATTGAGATTGATCGAGAGTGAACGGGAGGTGCGGCGGGATTGTGTTCGGGGTTGTTTCGCGCCGGTTGTGGCGGTGACGGATGACGGTAAGAAAGGTTGGCCCCAGATAAGCACAGATAAGAACAGATGGATGGCGCATGTGGCGGCGCCGGTGTTTCATCGGCTGCCGCGCAAAGCGCATCAAACGTATCGTCTGCCTCCCCTGCCGAAGCGGGTTTGATCGTTTCTTCTTCGCGTCTTCGCGTGAAATATTTGCACCGGTTCGAAAAGCTCTGCAGCGGCGGGCGATGTGGCGCGCTAACACCGTCTATCTGTTCTTATCTGCGCTTATCTGGGGCCAATACTTATTCCGAGGTTTCGCCAGATTGCAGTTTCCGTTGAGGCTCAAAACAGGGTTGCGCGTCTCTCATTTGAGAGACATACTTCCGCGTTGGAAGAGGAGAGGACAATGGCCCAAACGTCGATGCTCCATGTTCGGGTGGACGACGAATTGAAGACGGTTGCTGCTGAAAAACTGGCCAGTGTCGGCCTTACCATCTCAGATGCCGTTCGTATTCTGCTGACCCGTGTCGCAAAGGATGGTGGACTACCTGCTGGCTTGACAACCACGCCGGAAGCTTATGACGCCTGGTTTCGCGCCAAGGTCCATGAGGCGCTTGAGGATGAACGCCCGGGCGTTGACCATCAGCAGGTCATGGATGACGCCCAACGGCTTATCGACAGGAAGCGCCGTGCTGGCGCTTGAATGGCGGCTGGCGGCCCGCGCCGACCTTCTGGCCATTGTTGATTACATTTCCGACGACAATCCCGATGCCGCCCAGAGTCTCAAGGACGATATCGAAGCCAAGCTCGCGAAGCTAAGGGCCCGGCCAAAATTGTTTCGTCCCGGGCGAGTTGCCGGTACGCGGGAAATGGTCGTTCGGCCCAACTATATAGTCATCTACGCATTCGACGCCCATAAGGTTTTTGTCCTCCGGGTGCTTCATGCAGCACAACAGTGGCCTGGCGGACAGGACACGAGTAGTTGAATTGGTGTCACCAAAATCTTTAGTGTTGAATTTTCCAAGCCGGATCAATGACCAAAACGCCTTCAGACATCTGCGAAGACATAGGTTTTAGCTTTATTCTGCGGCGCTATGGCTGGAGCGACCTATACATCGTTCTGGCAGACACCGCAGTCGAGATTGGCATTACTCATGTGTTCAACGATCCGGAGACTGAACTTCTGGAGCTGTGCAACGCGGTTTTGAACAACGTTAGTACTACGATCGCACTGTATGATGAGCCAGGCCGCCACGTCATTTCACTAACGTCACAGCCTCAGCAACATACGATGCTGTTGGAAATTCTGGAAGGTGGTTCTTATGGAACTGGGGATGCGATTACAGGAAATGAGAAAATTCTGGCCTCGGCACGGGTAAAGCGTAAACAACTCCTCGGCTTGGCGATGGCAGAATTGTGGAAGCTCCGCTTCTTTCTGCGCGACCCCTCGTATCAGAAAGCCAGAGCAGGAAATTTCCCTAGCGACAGGCTCGAAGCCCTGAATGCCGAATGGGACGTCCACAAAACCTTGGGGCCATCGTTTCTCAAATGACCCTGACCCTTATCAGCTTACCCCTCAACTTAGTTTCGGATAAGTCTTCCAAGACCTGCCGGTAAGATCTGCCCGTGAAAATACCGTCTCTATTTCTTTATTGAGAACCCATACGGAATGTAGAGAAAAACCTCGGTATTGCTGACTTGTTTCCAGGCTATGCTCTTGTCCAGACCCGTGACATCAAGGCCGTACTCCGCTCCGTAAAAACTCATCGCATGCGTGGCGCCTGCGGCGATACGGCGATAAATTTCGTCGCGATATTGCTCCGGATTGATAATGGTCAGCGCCAGACCGCCCGTCTGCTCGATTTGTGAGCGCCCGGTCGCCGGGACAGATTTCACAAACTTATCGATCGCCTGCTGCGCGTTGCCGATGGACCCATCCAGCTTTGTCTTCACCTTCAGGCGCACGACCATGATAGAGCCACTATCTTCGAACGCCGGTGGCGGTTGGTTGTCGTCGTCGTCGTCGTAAGAGTCGTCGTCCTCATCGTCCTGCGAATCCTCAGTGCCGGCAAGGCCCGGGAACAGGTCCTTCCAGTTGGCTTTGGTCACTTCGACGAGCTCGAACTGCCCGGTAACCAGGGTAAATCCATTGCGTTTGGCGCGGTCAATCGCGTCAAACAGCATGGTTTGGACTTCCTGCCGGCGCATCGCCTCCTCGCGCGAATCCGAGACGATCTCGATGTTGCGTACCGCCGAATCCGCCTGCCGCTTGAGTCCTATGACGGGAGGCGGCGCGACAACAGCCGTGGCAGACCCGGAGAGGCTGCTTCGCCGCACGCCACTGACAACGACGACTTCGCTGTAGCCATCGTCCTGCGCATACAAAGGACCGGCGACCAGGGTCAGACTGCTGATGGCCGCCAGAATAAATGCTTTCATGCCGTGTCTCCCAGTTCTTTGGCCAGTCATTTGGGCACGATGGTATAGCGGTAGGGAATATACAGGAACACTTCCGTGCTGCTGACCTGCGACCAGTCTATCTGGCCGTCGATCCCGGTCACCTGGACCGCATAATCGGCGCCGAACATGGCGGCATAGTGCCGGGCATTATCGGCCACGAGGGCCACTATGGTATCGCAATATTGGTCAGGGTTGACGATGGTCAGCGTCAGATCTCCCTTCTTGTCGATCGAGCCACGCCCGGTCTTTGGGATATCTTTGATAAAGGCGTTGATGGTCTGTTCGGCGGCGCTGGCCGATCCGGACAGCTTTACCTTGACCATCACCGTCGTCTGGCTGGTATCCACGCGCCCCCCATACGACAAGGGCAAGTCCATATAGGTCTTCTTGGTGACCGGCGTCAGCTCGAAATTTCCGGTCACGAGCTCGACGCCGGACGACGCTGAGCGTTCAAGCGCGGCGAGAAGCATGGCGTGAATTTCGCGCTCACGGGTCGCGTAGTCACGCGAGTCCGACGCAAATGAAACTTGGATCAGCGCCGAATCGGCTTGCCGGCGTAGTCCGACCACAGGGCGGTTTTGCTCAGCGTAACGGGCGTTGTTCCGGTTCGAGGTTACAGCGACCTCACCCAGTCCGAGCGTGTTCGCATCCTGTGCAGATGCCGGAACACCAGCGGCACCCAAAATGACAGCCGCCAGAAAAAATACTGGTTTCATCGCCCTTCTCCCCCGTAAATGTCCTACTGACGCCCGGTAGAGGCGAAGTTTGCCTGCCATTTAGGCATTTTGAAGTCCGCGTGGAAGTGTCCGCGCACGTTCAGCCCGGTGTTCGGGGAGCGACCTGAGTAAAGGACCCCTCCGTCTCGACGCGCGTCGGCCCATAAGGGGCCTCGCTTGCTAGCCACCTCCCCATCAAAGATAGGGAGGAGAAGGAAGTGAAAGTCACGCGTCGGGGCTAGGCGGCCTGTTTCGCGCGGTAGTCTTCCAGGAAGCGGGCCAGGCGGCCGATGGCTTCGCGCAGGTCCGAGTCGTGCGGCAGGAACACGATCCGGAAGTGGTCCGGCGACGGCCAGTTGAAGCCCGTCCCCTGGACCAGCATCACCCGCGTGGCTTCCAGAAGCGCCAGGAAGAACTGCCGGTCGTCCTGGATCGGGTAGACCGCCGGATCCAGGCGCGGGAACATGTACAGGGCCGCTTGGGGCTTGACGCAGGTCACGCCTGGGATCGCTGTGATCAGGTCGTAGGCCAGGTCGCGTTGTTGCCGCAGCCGGCCGCCTTCGCGCACCAGGTCGTTGATGCTTTGATAGCCGCCCAGGGCCGTCTGGATCGCCCACTGGCCCGGCACATTGGCGCACAGCTTCATATTGGCCAGCATGTCGAGGCCTTCGATATAGTCGCGCGCCGAGGCCTTGTCGCCCGACACCACCATCCAGCCCGCCCGGTAGCCGCAGGCGCGGTAGCTTTTCGACAGCGAGTTGAAGGTGAGGGTGACGACGTCGGTCGACAGGCTGGCCAGGGCGGTGTGTTTGACGTCGTCGTACAGGACCTTGTCGTAGACTTCGTCGGCCAGCAGGACCAGGCCGTGGTCGCGCGCGATGGTGATAAGTTCGTGCAGGATATGGTCGGGGTAGACCACGCCGGTCGGGTTGTTGGGGTTGATGACCACGATGCCCTTGGTGCGCGGGGTGATCTTGGCGCGGATGTCGTTCAGGTCGGGGACCCAGCCCTGGCTTTCGTCGCAGAGATAGTGGACCGGTTTGCCACCCGACAGGCTGGCCACCGCCGTCCACAGGGGATAGTCCGGCGCCGGCAGCAGCAGTTCGTCGCCGTCGTCCAGCAGGGCGTTCGTCGCCATCGCGATCAGGTCCGAGGCGCCGTTGCCCAGGTAGATGTCGTCCAGGGTGACGCCGCGCACGCCCTGCGACTGGGTATAGTGCATGATGGCCTTGCGCGCCGCGAAGATGCCCTTGGAATCGGAATAGCCTGCCGAATTGGGCAGGTTGCGGATCATGTCCAACTGGACTTCTTCCGGCGCGTCGAAACCGAAGGCTGCCAGGTTGCCGATGTTCAGCTTGATCAGTTTGTGGCCTTCGTCCTCCATCTGACGGGCGCGGGCCATGATGGGGCCGCGGATGTCGTAGAGGACGTTGGCGAGCTTGGTCGATTTGCTGATGGGTTTCATGGACGCGTACCGAAGAAGGGGAAGAGGCACTTCCATGATCGTGGGGTTAAAGTCAATTGGAGACGTTTGAGTGGGGCAAGGAAGATACCCCTCCACCCCTTCGG
>NZ_AWGD01000040.1 GCF_000495795.1 Asticcacaulis sp. AC460 | reverse complement strand
TCTGTTCGTGTGGTTCGTGGTCAAAATCCTTACGCCACGCCGGTCATCCCCTTCATCGTCAGAACGGCAATGAAGGCAAAAAACGCCAGGCAGCCGATCACATTGAACACGGGCGGTTTCAAAACCTTCGGCACCAGCAGCACTCGCGCCAGAACCACCACGGCGACAAAACCCAGGGTCACCTGCCCGACCAAAGGCGCCTTGCCCAGTTGCGTGATGCCTGCGAACAGGAACATGACCACCATCAGCCAGAACAAACCGGTTGCCACGACTCGCAGCGAATGCCACATCGCCTTCAAAAACAACACGTTCCACCTCGATTTCTGGTCTGGCAACGGAGCCTTAAACCTATTGTCCTTTTATTATCGCGGCGTCTAGACTTGGATGCGTGATTTCGGAGACCGGGCATGTTCAATCTGTCGCAACAATTCGACGCCCTGAAGCAGTCGCTGGTCGGCTACGTTCTGATGCTGGCGGCCGCCATCATCGGTTTGATCTGGATCAGCTTTGGCATCTACAACTGGGCCACCGCCATCCTCGGCCCAGTCTGGGGCCCGTTGGCGATCGGCGCCGCGTTCCTTCTGCCGGTGGGCGTCTACGTCGTGATCAAGCTCGCCCAGCCGCAGGACAAACGCTCAAAACAGCAACGCATGTTCGACGAAGCCTTTGCGGCATCGCCGGTCGGTTCTTTGTCCAAGATGATCGAGACGATGTCGGCGCATTCACCCTTCCTGGCCGCGGTTACGGCCATTGTCGGCGGATTCGTCGCCGCGCGCTTCCCGCAGTTCCTGTCGATTCTGTCCGAGCTTGTGATCGCTGGTGGCGACGAGTTGACGCGTTGGAAGTCCGGCAAGTCCGAGCGCGCCGCTTACAAGGCCGCCGAGTATGAGCGCAAGGCGACGCCGCCACCGCCGCCCGACGTCGAGCCGACACGCAAGCGCCGCGGCAAGAAGGCCGATGCGGACTTCGACATGTACGGAAGCTAAGAACCGCTTGCCAAGCCGTCACTACGAAAAAAGCGCCGGATGATCCGGCGCTTTTTGATTTTTGGAAATCGGTCAGGCTGAGCCGAAAAGGGCTGGTTTCGAGAACCGGAGCGGAGCGTACTTCAGTACGTGAGCACCGGAAGCGCAGAAAACGGCACTTTGCAGGCCAGCATAACCGATTTTAGAGGTCTTCCTTGAGGATGGCCATTTCGAAGAGGTAGGACCCTTCCTCGTCCTCGTCGACATAGACGACGCCGACGAACTCCTCGCCGATGAAGACTTCGGCGGAATCCTTCTGCTTGCGTGCCTTGATTTCGAGGCCCTTGGTTCCGAACGTCCGTGTAAGATAGTCTTGTACCTTGGTAATTTCAGCGGGGGTCATGTGTGTGGCTCTCATGATGGCCCGGAGGTCTTGTCCTGGTCCGCCCCCGGCTTATCGGGCGACTAAACCACAAATTCCCCTGGGCGGGGATAAACTTTTCTGTGACAGGAGCCTTACCGGTCAATGCCTTAGCGGGCAATTGCTTATCGCGCTTATCCACAAGGCGGCGGCAAATCGCCTACGCGATGAGACCGAATTGCCGCAGCAATGTACTGCCAAGGGCATATAGGCCGAAACCAAAAAAACCAGTAAGCATCAGAATGGCCAGCCGGCAGGTTAGGCCGTAAAGTCGGCTTTCGTAATGGTAAGCGCCGGCCAGATTCCCGTGACGCCGCTCGCGGTCCGCCATGAACCGTATGTGAATTGGAATCGCCCTGAACACGTAAACCAGCATGGCGACGATGATCGCCAGCACGGCCATGATCAGAAACTCCATCATAGCTGACCGTTTCAGATCGAATAGTCGAGATCGATATCCGGCATGGTGTGGTCCATCTGGCGCGCCGGATCCTCGCAGGTCTTGCAGTTGACCAGCTTCGCCGGAACCCCGGCCGCCGTACAGTGCGCGGGTACCGGCTTCAAGACCACCGAACCCGAGGCGATCTTGGCATAGTCGCCGATCGAGATATTGCCCAGCACATTGGCGCCGGCGCCCAGCAGGACGCCACGGCCGATCTTGGGGTGGCGGTCGCCGCGTTCGGCGCCGGTCCCGCCCAGGGTCACGCCCTGCAGGATCGAGCAGTCGTCACCGACCACCGCGGTTTCACCGATGACGATGCCGGTGCCATGGTCGAGGAAGACGCCCTTGCCGATGCGCGCCGCCGGGTTGATGTCGATCTGGAAAAGCTCGGACACCCGGCTTTGCAGGAAGTGCGCCATGGTCCCACGACCCTGGTTCCACAGCCAGTGCGACACGCGGTAGATCTGCAGGCTGAGGAAGCCCTTGAAGAACATGAAGGCCTGGAGATAGCCCTTGGCCGCCGGGTCGCGTTCATAGACGGCCTGCAGGTCTGCCATGGCAGCTTCCACCAGCGACGGATCGGCGGCATAGGCCTTCTGGGCCAGCTCACGCAGGGTCATACCGCGCAGGGTATCGTCGGCCATCTTGCGGGCGATGTGATAGGACAGGCTGGAGGCCAGGTCGTCGTGCGACAGGATGGTCGAATGCAGCAGCGACGCCAGAGCCGGCTCGGCCGCCAGGGTATCCTGGGCTTCCTGGCGCAGGTTAAGCCAGATCGGCTTGTCGTCCGGCGTGATGACTTCGAATACCTGAGCCATGATAATTACCTCAGAACAGCTTCCGCCAGATGGGGCGGCAACTCGCCGCTGACCGCCATATGGTGGACCCGTAATACACTTGCAACGGTTAATCCGTCGCGAACCTGCCCCATAATAACAGCTTTGAGCAGTTGCGAAAAGGGAACGCGTGCAGCGAACAGATTTTCCGTCTCGTCAGGCTCGACATCGCCGGGTTTCAAACCCGTCGCCAGATACAGGACCGCGACCTCATCGGTCACCGAATTGGACATATCGAAGCGCAGGATTTCCTGCCAGGTGTCGGCCCTATAGCCGGTCTCCTCGCGCAGTTCGCGCTTGGCGCCGTCCAGGGTGTCTTCGCCCTCGGGAACGCCGCCTTCGGGCATCTCCCAACTGAAGGTCCCCAGCGCGAACCGCGCCTGACCGACCAGGGCGACCGTGCCGTCGTCGAACAGCGGCAGCACCCCGACCGCACGATTGGCGAACCGCACCAGGCCGTAATGACATTCGCGGCCGGTCGGCGCGACCACATCGTGGCTTTCGATGCGAATCCACGGGTTTTCGAACACCACCTGATGGCGCAGGCTTTTCCAGGTCGCGCGCTGGGCGGCGGTGGCTTCGTCGTCCCACGGCGGGAGCAGATCGGTCATACGGGCTTCCGGCAAAAATTAGCGTTCATTGGCGTTCATTCGCGGTTCCAACCCTATATAGTCGGCAATAGACTCAGCAAGGACATTCCATGCCCCTTACTCTCTCCGACACGCCCGCCCCGGAATTCGGTCAGCCCCTGCCCCAAAAACCATCGCCTGACGTCTTGGAAGCCCTGTTCTTCCGCCGCAGCGCGCCGGCGCCGACCTTGCAATCGCCCGGGCCGTCAGCCGACGAGATCGACCTGCTGATCCGCATCGGCCTGCGTGTGCCGGACCACGGCAAGATCGGGCCGTGGCGCATCGTCCGCTTTACCGCGCAAAGCAAGGCCACCCTGGTTGAAAAACTGACCGCCCTGGCGGCGAAACAACCGGAGCCCGGCAAGGCTGTGGCCGCCTTGCAAAAATTATCGATCCCGCCAGAAGCCCTGCTGGTCGTCTCCTCCCCCCTCCAGCCGCACAAGATCCCTTTGTGGGAACAACAACTGTCGGCCGCCGCGGTGTGCCAGACCCTGCTGATCGCGGCGGGTGCGCTTGGGTATGGCGCCAACTGGATCACCGACTGGTACAGCTATGACGCCGAAGCCAAACAGGTCCTGGGCCTGGCCGACCATGAAAACGTCGCTGGCTTCGTCTATCTCGGCACGCCGTCGGAAGCGCCGCTGGAACGCGACCGGCCGAACTATGCTGAACGTGTGAGCTGGTGGTCGCAGACTTAGCCATGGCTGACGACAGGCTTTAGAACAGGCCTGACAACTCGGCTGCTGTCGCCGTTCGTTTCTTCCACCGCTGGATGATCGGCGACGCCAGGCCCGTCGTCACCAGCACCGCGCCGATATAGGTCAGTCCCAGAACCACCAGGGGCGATATACCGGCCAGTTCGCGGGAAACGTCCAGGGACGCGCTTTTGGCAAAGACAAAGAGGATCGCCATCACCACCACGACAAAGGTTGCGACGTAACCCGCGGCGATACCGGGCGGCAAGGGCCGCTTCCAGCGACGGTTCAGAATCTCCATCGCGATCCATAAGGGAAGCGCCATGACGACGCAGCCGATCAGAATGTAGCCCGTGATTTCCGCCGACGGCAGAAGTTCAGTCCCCGCCCCGTAACCAAGCACCAGATTGATCACCACACCGGCGGCGATGGCGCAAAACAGCATGATAGGCGGCGCGCCGAACAGACACGCCAGGGTGCGTATCCAGAACCGTCCCCAGAGTTTTTCCATAGCCCGTCCCCCTCATGCGCGAACCCCTAAAATACGCGGGAGAGTTCGTCAGGCAAGGCGGTTTTCTTCTTCCAACGCCGAATGACCGGCAGCCCCACCACAGTCACCAGGACCGCAGCGGCGGTATAGGACAGGACAAGAATCAGGATTTGCGAAAACAGACTGCCCCCCTCGTTTCCATTGGGATAGGCGAACAGTACCCAGGTAATGATGATGCCCACAAAAACGGCGCCGAAAACCATCAGCCAGGCCAGGGCCAGTACCGGCGGCAGGGGGCGGCGCCACCGGTGATTCAACGCCTCCATGGCGATCCAGAGCGGCGCCACGACAATAGCGGCGACGAGCAGCAGCTCACCCATACCCGAAGACGAATATATCACGCCGGAGGTCCCCTCTCCACGGGCAAAGGAGATCGCCAGACTCGATCCCAACCAGGACAGTATCATCGCCGGCGGCCCGGCAACCAGAGACGCTAACAGGCGTATCCAGAACCATCCCCAGAGTTTTTCCATAGTCCCCCCATATCGCTGCGTCAGAACGCGTCGGTCATCTGGGCGTCACGCTGGGCCGCCCGCGCGACTTGCGACTTGTGCCATAGCCAGGTGACATACCATGCTGCCGCGATCGCCGCCACGCTGCCCGACGCATAGGCAACGGCGAAACCCGGCCATTCCGGCAGCGGTGCGAACACCAGGACCGGGCCGTAGACCGTATAGAAAACACCGATAAAGGCCAGGTAGCTGCGCAGCGGCGCAAACGACTTCTTATGGAGCCCCCAGATCTCGGCCAGCAGCCAGTACGGCGCCAGGATCAGGTGACCATAGCCCTCGACCAGGCCGAACGGCCCGGTGATTTCAAGCGCTTCCGGGCCGGCAACATAGAGCAGGACCGCCGCCACCAGGCCATTGGCCGCAGCCGGGACGACAAAGGCGACCGCGGCGCGGGCCGCCAGGGTGCGCCACAGGTTGATCATCCCCGGCCCCGGTAGGTTGCTACGCCGAAGTCAGGAACCAAGACGCCCTTGGGCGGTTCGGCCGTCTGCCAGAAGACGTCGATCGGAATACCGCCGCGCGGATACCAGAAGCCGCCGATGCGCAGCCAGCGCGGGCTGAGCAGGTCGCGCAGGCGCTTGGCGATATGGATGGTGCAGTCCTCATGGAAGGCGCCATGGTTGCGAAAACTGGTCAGGAACAGTTTCAGCGACTTGGATTCGACCAGCCATTCGTCTGGCACATAGTCGATGACCAGGTGGGCAAAGTCCGGCTGGCCGGTTACCGGGCACAGCGAGGTAAATTCCGGCGCCGTGAAGCGCGCGACATAGTCGACATCGGCATGGGGATTGGGCACGCGTTCCAGCACGGCCTTGGCCGGGTCGTCGACCGGGCGCGCATCGCCGCCCAGTTGCGTCAGGTTATCGGTATAGTGGCTCATGGTTCCCTATTTATACCCAAAGGAACTAAGCGCAAGAGGCGTGTGTCGCGCCGAAATTTACCTTTACGTTCACGTCAATTTCTGCCTAATTGCGGCCAAAAGGAAACGTGTCATGATCCCTGCTTCGCTGTCCCGCAACCTGCGTTTTCCCGCCATTGCCGCACCGATGTTCCTGGTGTCCGGACCGGACCTGGTCATCGCCACCTGCAAGGCCGGGATGATCGGCACCTTCCCCGCCTTGAACCAGCGCACGACCGAAGGTTACGAGGATTGGCTGAACACCATCCAGGGCGCTCTGGGCGAGAACGACGCGGCCTACGGCGTCAATATGATCGTCCACCCGACCAATTCGCGCCTGCTGGCCGACATGCAGGTCACGGTGAAACACAAGGTGCCGCTGGTCATCACGTCTCTAGGCGCGGTTAAGGATGTCGTCGATGCGGTGCACGGTTACGGCGGCGTGGTCTTCCACGACATCATCAATGCCCGCCACGCGCGCAAGGCCATGGAGGCCGGGGTCGACGGGCTGATCCTGGTCTCGGCCGGCGCCGGCGGCCATGCCGGCAACCAGCATCCCTTCGCCCTGCTCAATGAGGTGCGCCAGTTCTTCAAGGGCACCATTATCCTCTCCGGAGCCCTGTCGACCGGCCAGGACGTCGCCGGCGCTTTGATGGCGGGCGCCGATCTCGGCTATATGGGCACACGCTTCATTGCCACCACCCAGGCCCAGGCCGATCCGGGTTACAAGCAGATGCTGATCGACACCACGGCGAAGGACATCACCTATACCGACGCCATTTCGGGCATCAATGCCAACTTCCTGACCCCCTCCCTGGTCGCCAACGGGCTGGATCCGGCCGCCGCCAAGGATCCCCACCACAAGATCGATATGGACGAGGAACTGAACCCCGAAGCCAAGGCGTGGAAGACCATCTGGTCGGCCGGCCAGGGGGTCGGCTCGATCCATGAGGTGCTGCCTGTGGCCGAACTCGTTTCGCGGTTGCAACAGGAATTTAAATTCGCCTCCCAGGCGTTTGCATCCAAGGCACCCGATCTGGTATAACTTGCCCCATGAGGGCTACGTTAATCTTTGTTTTACTTATATCTTTTGCCGCACCGGCCTACGCCGAAGATGCGGCCCCGCCGTCGTGGTGGGACCAGAAGATTCACACCTCAGCCTCGATCGGTATCTCGACCTCGGGCACGATCAACGGTGAAATCAACCGCAAACCGCGCCTTAGCCTGAACCTGTCGGGCAATAAGGGCCGCATGACCTTCGGCGCCCGGCACGAAACGGCCGATTCCTACAGCGGCACCGACAGCGAAAACCGTTTCCACGTCGCCTGGCGCCAGGACAACAAACTGGCCAACCTGAATTATCAGGTCATGTACAAGACCTATCCCGGCACGCGCCCCGGCCTGACCGATGAGGCCCTGCTGTATCAGGTGTCGGCATCGCGGTCGCTGAAAGGCATCAACTACGGCCTGGGCCTTGAATATACCAACGCGGACTATGCCACGACACGCAAGTCCTACGGCCTGAACCTGTCGGTCAGCCGCAGCTTCCTGCCGAAACTGTCGGGCTGGCTCAGCGTTTCGCACAAAAAACAGTGGGGCAGCGTCGACTATACCAATGCCAATATCGGCCTGTACTACCAGGCGACACCGAAGATCGGCGTGGCGACCAGCATCAACAACTGGCATGCCTATGCCGACTGGGCGGTGGACCGCCCCACCCTTTCCGTGTCATTGAGCCGCCGGCTTTAGCGGAAGGTGTCAAGCGCCTGTTCGATGTCGGCGATCAGATCGTCGGCGTCTTCCAGCCCGACATAGAAACGGATCGAAGAGCCGGCCAGGTACGGATCGGGCTCGTCGCTCAGGCGCGGCCGGCCGCGGACCTGGGGCTCGCAATTGACCGCAAGGCTCTCATACCCGCCCCAGCTGAAGCCCAGGCCGAACAGTTTGAGTTTATTCAGGAAGGCTTGCGACTGGCGTTCGCCGTCACCCTTGAACAGTACCATGAACAGGCCGTTCGAGCCGGTGAAATCACGGGCGAAGACATCGTGGCCAGGGTGCGATTCCAGGCCGGGATGGACCACTCTCAATACTTCCGGCCGGGTTTCCAGCCAACGGGCGATCTTCAAGGCGCTGTCGCCACTCAGCTTGATACGCAGTTGCAGAGTGCGGATACCCCGAGTGGCGAGATAACTCTCGTCCGCCGAAGTGAAGAAGCCCCAGGCCTTGATGGTCTTGTAGAGGGTCGCGGCCAGGGCCTTGTCGCGAGTGCTGACCGAGCCGATCAGGACGTCGCTGTGGCCGCCGACATATTTGGTCAGGGCCTGCATGCTGAGGTCGATCCCGTGCTCAAGCGGCTTGAACAGCACACCGCCGCCATAGGTGTTGTCGCACAGGGTCAGGATACCCCGCGCCTTCGCCGCGGCGGCGATGCCGGGGATGTCCTGGATATCGAAGGTCAGCGAGCCCGGGCTTTCGACATAGATCATCTTCGTCGCCGGGGTGGCCAGAGCCAGGACCTCTTCCGGCGTCAGACACGAGTCATAATAACGCGTCGCGACGCCATAACGCTTGAGCTGGGTCTCGACGAAGCGGCGGACCGGCGCGTAGCAGGAATTGACCACCAGGAGCTCGTCGCCGGCCTGCAGGAAGGCGAAGAGCGGCACGGTCAGGGCCGCCAGGCCGCTGGGCAGGATGAAGCTTTCGGTGGCGCCTTCCAGGTCGGCCAGCAGCCGGCGCAATTCGTCCTGGGTCGACAGGCCGTCGGTGCCGTAGGTCGGGCGGACGTCGTCGTTGTAGAGCATCTCCGCGTTTTCGAACAGCACGGTCGAGCCGCGTTCGACGGCCGTATTGACGGCGCGGCGGCTGTTGGCGCGGCCCAGCGTGGCCGAGTTCAGGCGGGTGGTCTCTTTCATCTTGGATCTCCTGCCCCGCTTCAACCGTGAAACGGATTTGGTTGCAAGCGATAAGACCTATCCAAAATGGTCAGGCGGACTGATCAGGCGTCCAGGCCGTGCCTTTGCATAAAGGCCAAGGCTGCCGGTCCCCACGGCAGGAGCTGTCCGTCCTTGCCACGCAGGGGGAAGCCGTGGGTATTGCCTTCCCATAGGTGCAATTCGGCCGGGACCTTGGCGGCCTTCAGCGCTTCGTACATCAGGATGCCGTTCTTCGCCGGAACCGACGGGTCATCGGTCGTACCGCCGACAAAACACGGCACGCCGTCAGCCGGAACATGCAGTTCCACGGATGACCGCGTCTTGATGGCCTCAACCACTTCGGCCTGGACGTTTTTCAGGATTTCCTGACGCGAACCCTTGTGGGCATATTCGCCCATGGTGATCACCGGATACATCAGCGCCGCAACGGCCGGCCTGGCCGAAAGCTGATCAGCGGCATCAACGGGCGCATAGGTCTGTTCTGCGAAGCGCGTCGCCAGCAGACCAGCGACATGGCCGCCGGCCGAGAAACCTGCAATGCCGATCCGGTTCGGGTCAATGCCGAACCGCGACGCCTCGGACCGGATCAGCCGGATGGCGCGCTGGGCATCCTGCAAAGCGACGTCGGGCCCGGCGGCCCACGGATCGCCCGGCAACCGGTAGGTCATGGTGAAGGCGGTATAGCCCAGCCCGGCCAGCCAGGCGTCGACCTCGCCGCCGGCTTTCGACACAGCGACGCGGACATAGCCGCCGCCGGGTATCAGCAGAACGGCGCCGCCATTGGGCTTTTCCGGCCGGCGCACCGACAGCCAGGGCTTGGTGATGTTGTAGAAGGCCGTATCGTTGGGATCGCCGTCGGGCTTACGGAGCACCGAGCGTTCGGTAGCGGTGACCTTTTCGCCGCCCGGTGCGGCGCCAGGCCACAGGTCCTGCATCGGCAGGCTGGGCTTTAAGGTCAGTGACGCTTCGGTCGGCATGCCTTCCTGGGCGCTGGCCTGGGCATGGGCTTGCGCCCGCGCGAAAGCGGGCGCGCCGGCCAGGGCAACGGTCAGTCCGAGAAGGGTACGGCGATCCATGACATGCCTCTACTATTTGCGCAATTTCGCGCAACTTAGCTCAGGCGTGCGCAGAACGCACGCCTGAAATCATGGAATTGGCGCCTTTAGCCTTCCAGCAGTTGCTTGCTGGCCTTGAGGCAGTACAGCTTGTAGAACTTCACGGTCTCATCGCCCTCGTTGTACAGCGCCTCCATATCGGGCATCAGCTCGTTATTGATATAGTCATCGCCGGTGCGGGTCGAAACCTTCTGCGACAACGACACCCAGGCGCGGCCCAGGGTCGTGTACAGTTCGGCATCGTCGCTGCCCTTTTCGGCCAGATAGGCGGCGCCCATCATCGATGCCGCGCAGACCTGCACAGCCTGGTTGCTGGTGATCTCCGGTTCCTCGTGGCGCTTGACCGCGTTGAGATCCATCGCCGAAGCGACGGACGACACACCGAACGACAAGACAACACCGGCAACCCAACCCAAAACATACTTTTTCATGTGATAAACCCCATTTAGCCCCTGTTGCTAACGAGAGGTAAATTACGACGAAAACAACGTTACGGCCACCCCCGATCAGAGGGTGGCCGATTACAAATGCTGTAAGGTCAAGGGGTTGCGGTTATACTTTAAAGACGGTTTGGAAAGCCGTCAGGCTGAGCCGAAAAGGGTTGGTTTCGAGAACCGGAGCGGAGCGTACTTACGTACGTGAGCACCGGAAGCGCAGAAACCAGCCCTTTGCAGGCCAGCCGGACGGAGTTTCCAACAGTCTTTTATGCCGCCTTGTCGGTCTTCACCTTCCCAAAGCGGCCGTAGAAGGTCTCTCCCTTGGCCGCCATGTCGCGCAGCAATTGCGGCGGCGCGAAGCGATCGCCATAGGCCGCCGTCATGCGGTCCAGTTCGGCGACGAACTTGGCCACGCCGATCGCGTCGATCAGAGAAACGATCCCGCCCGACCACGGCGCAAAGCCCCAGCCGAGGATCGAACCGACATCGGCCTCGCGCGGATCGGTGATGACGCCATCCTCGAAACAGCGCGCCGCGGTGACAGCCTGAACATACAGCATGCGCTTCTTCAGTTCCTCGACCAGGGCCGGATCTGCCTCCAGTATGGTCGGCTGGAACTTTTCGCTCAGCCCGGGCCACAGGGTCTTGGTGGCCGTCTTTTCGGCCGGATAGTCGTAGAAGCCCTTGTTGCTCTTGCGGCCCAGGCGACCATCGGCGACCATGGCGGCGACTTCCTTTTCACCGGGGATCGGCACATAGGCGTCGCCCTCGGCCTTGGCCGTTTCCGACGTGATCTTGACCAGCAGGTCCAGCGCCACGTCGTCCATCATTTCCAGCGGCCCGCGCGGCATGCCGGTCATGCGGCCAGCATTGTCGATAATGGCCGGGCTGTAGCCCTCGGCCCACAGGTGCAGGCCTTCGGCGGTGAACGGAATGAAGCAGCGGTTGGCGAAGAAGTAGCGCGAGTCGTTGACCACGATCGGCGTCTTCTTGATCTTCAGGACGTAGTCGATGGCCTTGGCCAGGGTCTCGTCCGAGGTCTCCTTGCCCATGATGATCTCGACCAGCATCATCTTGTCGACCGGCGAGAAGAAGTGGATGCCGATATAGTTCTTCGGCCGGGCCGAGGCTTTCGCAAGGTCGCTGATCGGAATGGTCGAGGTGTTGGAACCGAACACCGCCGTATCGGCCAGGTGGGCTTCGGCGGCCTTGGTGACCGTGGCCTTCAGCTCGCTGTTCTCGAACACCGCCTCGACCACCAGGTCGGAGCCGGCAATCAGGCTATAGTCCGGCGTGGCGGTGATCAGGTCCAGAGTCGCCTGGCCGGCTTCCGGAGTCAGCTTACCGCGCGACACCTGCTTCTTGATCAGGTCGGCGCAATGCGTCTTGCCCTTGTCGGCCGACTCCTGGTCGCGATCGATCAGGACGGTCTTGATGCCCGCCATGGCCTGGACGTAGGCGATGCCTGCCCCCATCATGCCCGCGCCCAGCACGGCGACCTGCTTGAACTCGGTCTTGGCATAGCCGTCCGGACGGCCCGAACCCTTGCCGATGGCCTGCATCGAGAAAAAGAAGGTCCGCATCATGGCCTTGGCCTGAGGCGTCATCAGCGTCTTGGAGAAGTAGCGCGTCTCGATCTTCAACGCCGTGTCGAACGGCACCTGCAGGCCCTCATAGACGGCGTGCATCAGGTTGATGACGGCGGGATAGTTGCCGTAGGACTGCTTGCGCAACAGGGCATTGCCCATGATGAAAACCTGCGAACCAGCGGGGTGATAGGGACCGCCGCCGGGGATCTTGAAATCCTTCTTGTCCCATGGCGCGACCGGGTCGCCCTTGGTCTTGATCCAGGTCTTGGCGGCCTCGACTTCCTTGCCGGCCTCGACCAGCTCATGGACGATGCCCATGCCCAAAGCTTCCTGGGGCTTGAACGACTTGCCTTCCGACATGGCCAGCAGGGCCGCCTGGACGCCTATGACGCGCGGCAGGCGCTGCGAGCCACCACCGCCGGGGAAGATGCCGATCTTGATTTCGGGCAGGCCGACCTGGGTCTTGGGGCCGTTACCGATGACGCGGTAATGACAGGCCAGGGAAAGCTCAAGTCCGCCGCCAAGCGCCAGGCCGTTGATGGCCACGGCCACCGGCTTGCCGCAGGTTTCCAGCAGGCGGTAGATGCGGTTCATCTCAAACGCGACATCAAAAGTCGCCTTCAGCGCGGCCTCCCCCTCGCCTTCCACTTCCCAGCCTCCGCCGAACAGGTCGTCCAGGTCGGCGCCGGCGCAGAAGCCGTTGCTCTTGCCCGAGGTGATGACCACGCCCTTGATCTCGGCTTCGTTTTTGGCGCGGTTGGCGATGGCTTCCAGATCAGCCAGGGCCCCCTTGGTAAAGGTGTTCATCGTCTTGCCGGGCACGTCGAAAGAGCACAGCAGGATGCCGTCGGCGTCGAGGTCGGTTTTGAAATTGTCCATAATGTTTGTTCCCTCTTAGACGCGTTCGATCACGGTGGCGGTGGCCATGCCGCCGCCGACACACAGCACGGCCAGGCCGGTCGACTTGCCGGTCCGTTCCAGCTCATCGACCAGGGTGCCCAGGATCATCGCCCCTGTGGCGCCCAGCGGGTGGCCCATGGCGATGGCGCCGCCGCAGACATTGATCTTGTCGTGCGGGATATCCAGCGCCTGCATGTAGCGCAGCACCACGGCGGCAAAGGCCTCGTTCAGTTCGTAAAGGTCGATGTCCGTGGTCGCCATGCCCAGCTTCTTGAGCAGCTTTTCGGTGACATAGGACGGGCCGGTCAGCATGATCGACGGCTCCGAGCCGATCGAGGCGGTGCCCAGGATGCGGGCGCGCGGCTTGATGCCGGTCAGTTCGCCGGCTTGCTTCGAGCCGACCAGGACGGCGGCGGCGCCGTCGACGATCGACGACGAATTGCCCGGCGTATGGACGTGGCTGACGCGCTCGACCTCAGGGTAACGCTGCTGAATGACGGCGTCGAAGGCCATTTCACCGAAGGCGGCGAACGACGGATTCAACCCGCCCAGGGTCTGCATGTCGGTATTGGGTCGCACGGTTTCATCGTGGGCCAGGGCGGTGATGCCCAGTTGATCCTTGATGGGCAGGACCGCATTCTTGAAACGGCCTTCCTGCCACGAACGGGCGGCGCGCTTGTGCGATTCGACGGCATAGGCATCGCAGTCGGTACGCGAAAAGCCCCACTTGGAGGCGATCATATCGGCCGACACGCCCTGGGGCACGAAATAGGTCGGAAAGGCCGCGGCGACATCGATCGCCCAGGCGCCGCCATCGGAGCCCATGGGGATGCGGCTCATGCATTCGACGCCACCGCCGATGGCCATGGTCGCTTCGCCGGACACCACCTTGGCGGCGGCAATATTGACGGCTTCCAGCCCCGAGGCGCAGAAGCGGTTGACCTGGGCGCCGGCGGTCAGTTGCGAATATCCGGCGGCCAGGACCGCGGCGCGGGCGATGTCCCCGCCCTGCTCGCCCACCGGCGTCACGCAGCCCCAGGTGCAGTCGTCGACCAGGGCCGTATCCAGGCTGTTGCGGTCACGCAGGCCGGCCAGGACCTGGGCCGAAAGGTCCAGCGCCGTAATCTGGTGCAGGCTGCCGTCCTTCTTGCCCTTGCCGCGCGGCGAGCGGACATGGTCGTAGATATAGGCTGAATTTTCAGGGGTCGGCATCCGGTCTGTCCTCCAACGCTCGGGGCGTTTGTTTTGATGCCGGATTAGATGCGCTTTGTTTACGCGAACGTCAAGATAATCGGGAAAATTTTCTCCAACCTGGCGGAAACCTGTGGCGTGAAACGTCTAAATTATCATACAATATTATTGACCTTTGGTCACAGCAGGATTAGGCAGACCTCCATGGACACCGCACACGCTCCCAGCACCCTCACCGCTACCGCCACGCGCATAGCCAAGATCGAAACCTTTGCCGTTCCGCCGCGCTGGCTGTTCGTTCGCATCGAAGATTCCGAAGGCGCCGTCGGCTGGGGCGAAGCCTCGCTGGAAGGCCATACCGAAGCCACCGAAGCTACCTTCGCCGAGATCCGCGAACGCTTTATCGGGCACGATCCGGAACGTATCGAAGACATGTGGCAGGTCTTCTATCGCCTGGGCTTCTATCGCGGTGGACCGGTCCTGATGTCGGCCCTGTCGGGTTTCGACCAGGCCCTGTGGGATCTGAAGGCGCGCCGTCTGGGCGTGCCAGTGTGGCAACTGCTGGGCGGCCGCGTGCGTGACCGCGTCCAGGTCTATGCCTGGATCGGTGGCGACCGTCCCTCGGATGTGGTCGACGCCGCCAGGGCGCGCCAGGACCAGGGCTTCAAGGCCGTCAAGATGAATGCGTCTGAAGACATGGGTTGGCTCGATTCGCCCAAGGTGATCGATGGTGTGCTGGAACGCGCCACCTCGGTCCAGGCCCTGGGGCTGGATGTCGGGCTCGACTTCCACGGCCGGGTGCACAAGCCCATGGCCAAGCAACTGGCCCATGCGCTTGAGCCGATCCGGCCGCTGTTCATCGAGGAGCCGCTGCTCAGCGAGCATGTCGAGGCCATCGAGCAGTTGTCGAAACTGACCACCACCCCGATCGCGCTCGGTGAACGTCTGTACAGCCGCTGGGATTTCAAGCCCTTCTTCGAACGCGCCTGTGTCGATATCATTCAGCCCGATCTGTCGCATGCCGGCGGCATCTCCGAAGTCCGCCGCATCGCCGCCATGGCCGAAGCGTATGACGTCGCCGTGGCGCCGCACTGCCCGCTGGGGCCGCTGGCCCTGGGCGCCTGCATGCAACTGGGCATCGCGACGCCGAACCACGTCATCCAGGAAATGTCGCTGGGCATCCACTACAACACCAACGGCCACGACCTGTTGTTCTATATGAAGAATCCGGAAGTGTTCGATGTTCGCGACGGCTATGTCGAAGCCCTGACGGGTCCGGGCCTGGGCGTCGAGATCGACGAAGCCAAGGTGCGCGAAATGGCGAAAGACTGCCCGCCTTGGCGCAATCCGGCGTGGCGCGGACCAGATGGATATGTGAGAGAGTGGTGAGAAAGTAAGTCGCCCCACCACCATTTCGCTGCACTTCGCTTTGCTTCGTTTCGCTTATGGTGCCCCTCCCCACGCGAAGAGCGCGGGGAGGTATCAGAAAAAGGAAGTTCGCTCTTTATCTGATACCTCCCCACGTGTGGGGAGGGGGACCGCTCGAACGAAACGCAGCCGAAGGCGGAGTGAGTGAGGTGCGGTGGTGGGGCGACTTTCTAACAGAATACAGGGAACACTATGACTCAGGACATAATCCGCCGTACGCAACCGGGTGCGCTTTTGGGCGAAGGGCCGCTATGGTCCCGCCGCGACCAGTGCATCTACTGGGTCGATATCCTGTCGCATAAGCTGAACGCGTACTTCCTCGATGGCCGCGAAAAGACCTGGAGCTTCGACTGCCCGATCTGCTGGGTGATCGAACGCGAAAAAGGCGGCTTTATCGCCGGCCTGATGACCGGGTTCGCCGAACTGTCGCTGGACCCGTTCATCGTCCGCCATATCGCCAATCCCTACCCGGACGAGCCGGAAAACCGCCTCAACGACGCCAAGGCCGACGACCGCGGCCGCATCTGGGCCGGCTCGATGCATAAGCCGATCACCCGGACCACCGGCAACTGGCACCGCCTCAACACCGACAAGACCGTCAGCCATGTCGACGGCCCCTACACCATTCCCAACGGCCCGGCCTTCACCGCCGACCACCGCCAGGTCTTCCACACCGACACCGACCTGCGCCAGATCTTCCTGTTCGACATCGACGACGACGGCGAGCCCATCAACAAGCGTCCTTGGCTGCAGTTCCCCGAAGACTGGGGCTATCCCGACGGCATGACGGTGGACGCCCAGAATGGCCTGTGGGTCGCCCATTGGGGGGCCGGACGCATTACCCGCTTCAAGATGGACGCCACCGAAGACTTCCATATCGACCTGCCGGCCAAACAGATCACCTCCATGACCTTTGCCGGCAACGACCTGAACCGGATGTTCGTGACCTCGGCGGCCATCGACCTGCCCGACGACCGTGAAGCCGGGACACTCTTCGAAATCCCAAGTGACCTTCTGCGCGGCCATACCGGCCTTGAACCGCAGAAGTTCAAAGGCTAAACCCGGCCCGTCACTTAAAAGAGATTCATATCATGTCCGCCGAACCGCCCGCCCTGCTTGCCGCCGATTGGGGCACCACCAATTTCCGCCTGTTCCTGTTCTCGGCTGACGGCGAGGTCATCGCCCGCCACACCGCCAATATCGGCCTGAAGAACCTGGGCGTCCTGTCGTTCGAGCAAGCCTTGACCTCGGTCATGAAGGAAGACTTCGCCCGCCCGGACCTGCCGATCCTGCTCTCGGGCATGGTCGGTTCGCGCCAGGGCTGGCAGGAAGCGCCCTATGTCGCCTGCCCCGCCGGTCTCGACGATGTCGTCGCCGGCCTGGTCGACGCGCCTGCCGACAAGCTGCGCGTCAAGATCGTCCCCGGCCTGTCGGGCGATGCCGATCATCCCGGCCTGATCAATGTCATGCGCGGCGAGGAAACCCAGATTTTCGGCGTCGCGGCCAAGACGGGCGAAGGCGTGTTCGTCCTGCCCGGTACCCACTGCAAGTGGGCTTCGGCCGAAGCTGGCCGGATCACCGGCTTCTCGTCCTACATGACCGGCGAAATGTTCCAGGTGCTGAAGCGCCACTCCATCCTGGGTGACCTGATGGAGGACGATGTCGACGACGATGACGCCTTCAAGTTGGGCGTCGACCGCGCCCTGAACGACAAGTCCTTCCTGTCGCTGGTCTTCTCGGTCCGCACCGAGGGCCTGTTCGGGCACATCAAGCCGGAAAGCCTGTCCTCCTACCTGTCGGGCCTGCTGATCGGTTCGGAAATCCGCGCCGAAAGCCTGCGCCATGGCGTCCGCCCCGTCACCCTGATCGGCGACGGCAGCCTGATCGGCCTGTATGAGCGCGCCCTGAAACACACAGGCTTCACCGACGTCACCCGCGTTCACGGCGACGAAGCCGCCGCCGCCGGCCTGTGGGCCATTGCTCAAGCCGGACGCCTGATATGACCCCTGAACTCTCCGCCCGCTGGCAGGACGCCCTGGCCACCCTGCCCCTGGTCGCTATCCTGCGCGGCCTGAAACCCGCCGAAGCCGTCGCTGTCGGCGAAAAGCTGATCGAGGCCGGCTTCAAGGTGCTGGAAGTGCCGCTGAACTCGCCCGATCCGTTCGAGTCGATCCGCTTGCTCGCCGAAGCCTTCGGCGACCGCGCCATCGTCGGCGCCGGCACCGTGCTGAAGGTCGAGGATGTCGACACACTGGCTGGCGTCGGCGGCCAGATCTGCATCTCGCCCAACGCCAACCCCGACGTCATCCGCCGCGCCAAGGCGCTTGGCCTGATCTCCTTCCCGGCCTTCTTTACCGCCACCGAAGCCTTTTCGGCGGCCGACGCCGGCGCCGATGCGCTGAAGCTGTTCCCCGCGGAACTGGCCGGCACCAAGGGGCTGAAGGCGCTGAAAGCCGTCTTGCCCAAGGCCATGCCGGTCTTCCCGGTCGGCGGGGTCGAACCCGGCAATATGAAAGAGTACATGGATGCCGGCGCCGCCGGTTTCGGCATCGGTTCGTCGGTCTATAAGCCCGGCGACACGCCCGACATCGTCTACGCCAAGGCCAAGGCCTTCACCGACGCCTGGGCGACGCTCAAAGCCTGAGACTGCAAGGGCGCCGGAAACGGCGCCCTTTTTGTTTGACAAACTCATAGCTGTTCAGCTATACGATAATTCATAGCCAACCAGGCATGAGTTATGACGCCGGACACCCACGACCTTCTTTTCCGCACCCTGGCCGATCCGACGCGGCGCGCCATTTTCGAGCGCCTGTGCCGCGACGGTGAGACGACGGTCGGCGTACTGACCGAACATGCGGGTGTGTCGCAGCCCGTGGTGTCGCGTCACCTGGCGATGCTGAAACAGGCCGGGCTGGTGCGCGACCGCCCGGAAGGCCGCCACACCCATTACAGCGCGCAGAAACAGGCCCTGACCCCGCTGGTCGACTGGACCCGCGACATGGCCGGTTTCTGGGAGAACCGCTTCGACGACCTGGAAGACCTGCTGAAAAGGATGGACCAATGACCGAGCCCAAAGACCCTGTCCTGCTCTCCGGCGGCAATCCGCAGATCGCCAAGGGTTACGGCGATGCGCCGGTCCAGGCCTACATCGCCGCCATGCCGGGCTGGAAACGCGCGATCGGCGAAAAGCTCGACGCCCTGATCGTGCAGGCGGTTCCCGGCGTCCATAAGGCCGTCAAATGGAACACGCCCTTCTACGGCATCGACGAGCGCACATGGTTCCTGGGCTTTCACTGCCTGACCAAGTACGTGAAGGTTTCCTTTCCCGACGGCACATCGCTGGAGCCCGTACCGCCTGGCACCTCCAAACAGAAGACCGTTCGCTATCTCGACATCTACGAAGACAAACCCTTCGACGAAGCTCAATTCAGCGATTGGGTGCAACAGGCCAGCCGGCTGCCCGGCGAACGATTTTAGAGCCTCATGCCAAAAAGTGGACGCCACTTTTTGGATAAACATGAGGCGTCAGATAAAGGATCATGCCATGACCGATACCGCGACCGAAACCCGTTCCGTCGTCGTCGAACGCGACCTCGCCTTTGCACCCGACAAGATCTGGCGCGCCCTCACCCAGCCGCACCTGATCCAGGAATGGCTGATGAAAAGCGACTTCCAGCCCAAGGTCGACCACAGCTTCCGCTTCACCGCCGACTGGGGCGCCGTCGATTGCCGCGTTCTGGAAGTCGAGCCCAACCGCGTCCTGGCCTACACCTGGGACGCCTACGGCCTGGAAAGCACGGTCACCTGGACCCTGACGCCATCGGCCGAAGGCACCCACCTGCGCATGGAACAGGCCGGCTTCAAGGCCGACCAGAAGCAGGCCTATGGCGGCGCCCGCATGGGCTGGCAGCGCTTCTTCGATCAGCTCCAGGCCGTTCTCGACCGGCCGGAATAACCCGCAGCAAGGTCAGGGCACGACGCGCGTGTCGCTGACCTTATGCGAACTCTGCTTGAACGACATCACCGCAGGTGTGCCTTCCGGGGGGGACTCCACCTGCATGATCTTCAGCAGGTCGATCGACATGACGATGTCGGTGTCGCAGGTCGAGGTGTAGTTGATCGGATTGACCAGATCGACGTCAATCTCGCAATCCTCGACCATAGTCATGGTCATGTTGTCGGCGATGCGGTTCATGATTTCGACATTCTCAGCCTCTTCACCCTGGCTGAGCTGCGACGCCATCCCCTTCATCATCACCGACATAAAGGCGTTGAGATCTTCCTCGGTCGGGTTCATGACGTAGCTCAGGCGCGCCGTCTTGCCCGCTTCCCAGCTTTTGAGCGTCATGGTCGTGCGCGTCTTCAGGGTGGAACCCAGGAAGTCCAGCGTCGCCGGCGGCAGCTCGACGGGCTGCCCCAGGGTCAGGGGAATATTGTAGAAGCTGACCGCCTTGTTGCTCTGCCGGATCAGGTTGGCGGCCGTTTCCGGCGTCTGGTTGGCGATCAGCATATTGTAGAGCAGCGTCCCCTCGTCACCGTCCGAACCGGCGGTGAGGAGCGATTTCATCGACGCCTTGATGTCCTCGATATTATCGACCGACACCGGCTCCAGGTTGCTGTTCATGGTCACCTTGGCGACACCGATCGACTTGATCAGGCTGGACGCCATCGCCGTTTCCATCGCCGAAATCTGCGACTTGCCGTCGGCCCCGACGATCTTCATGTCGAAGGTCTCGATACGGTAGGTGCCCTTGTACCCGTCGCCGCTGCGGTTGAGCTCGGCCGAAGCGCCCATGTCGAGGTGGGTCTTCTTGACCTCGCCCATAGTATCTTCGACGTCGTCCGATACCACGGTGATCTTCATCTTGAAATTGTCCGGGAACGACGGTTTGATCACGTACGGTTCGGCGGCATTGGCCATAACCGGCAGGCTGACGAGCGCGGCGGACACGGCCGCTGACGCGATAAATCGCTTGAAGTGCACAGGAAACCCCCAGGTAAAGTTCGCGGCAAGCCTACAGGATCGCCCTGCCTTTGAAAAGCCATCTGAGGCATGGACGGGGCGCTTTGCAGACGGTATTTAGCCCGGCATGCAGCTTATTCCCGTCGCCCCCGCCCACATTGCCGCCCTGTCGGCCCTGGCCGCCGACTGTTTCGATGAAACCTTCGGCCATCTCTATTCGCCGCGCGACCTGGAGACCTTTCTGACGCAATCCTACAATCCGGCGTCCTTGTTGGCGGAAACCGGCGATACGGCCCAGTTCTGGCGCATGGCCGTCGATGCGCAGGGCCGAACAGCCGGCTACCTGCATTGCGGCCCGGTGACCCTGCCCCATGCCGAGGCCGACCGCGCACGCCATGGCGAACTGAAGCGCATCTATGTCCGCGCCTCGCACCAGGGCCAGGGCCTGGGCAAGCGCCTTCTGGAAACCGCGCTGGACTGGATGGCCGCCACCTATGGCGATGCGCCGCAATGGCTGGGCGTATGGAGCGGCAACCACCGCGCCCAGGCCTTCTATGCCGCCCATGGCTTCCAGCGGGTCGGCGAATACAAGTTCCCGGTCGGCGAAACCCTGGACGACGAATTTATCCTGCGGCGATCGCCAGGCTGAGGCAGTTCGCGCTGGCCGGGCACAGGCTGGCAAACTCACCCGAGGAGATCGGTCCGGCATCGAATGTCGAAACCGGAACGAAAAGACTATCCGACATGGTAGCCCTGGGTGTCGTTCATAAGACTGTGGCCTTTTCATTTTTGGAGCCGGCGTTACGGACAGGTGTCGAGCAGATCGACAGGATTCAGACGGTAAACCTTGATAAAAAGCATATTGCGGGTTTGTCTCAAAGACAATCAGCGCGGATCGCCTCTACAGCGACATGCCATCCTCCGTTGGCAGCAGAGTTCAACTGTCGCTGCGTTTGCAAAGTCCGGTCAACCGGGGAAGCAGTGCGTCCGTCAACGCCTCGGCACGTGCCGACAAGGCGACAAACCCGTGGTATTGCGGATGGCTTTCGTGGCCGGGAATCCGCTCATTCCAATAGATCACATTGTCGAGCATACGATTCACCAGGGGTCTGGTTCCGACAAAAACGCCGCAGGCTTTTTCGCGTTCGCCGGCATTGAGCAACCTGTCCCCTTCTCTTAAGGCCGCTTCACCCTCTTCGACATCTTCCTGAATGCTTTTCATCGCCACGGTAATCTGCTCGCCGAAACCGTCGCGACCGCAGACGTCCTGAGCTCCCTTGACCGCGATAGCCCGTTCCTGAGCCATCTCGTGCGCAAAAGCTGCGACGATGATCGGGTCGAATTCAGGATGCTGCGCACCATAGGCCATGACATTCGCGATCAATGCGTCGTACGCCTTGGCGGCCTCGCCATATTGCTCACACGCCACGATATAGCCCTGGCTTTGGGCATAGCCGCTGGCATCGCGGATTTTGAAATCGGCCTGCCAGGCGTCGGACGTGAAGGTAGCGCGCTCACCGGGCAATGCCGCCAGTTTGTTACCGTTGAAGGCCTTGTCTTCGGATAGCATCGCATTATAGGCCATGCCCCGGGCCGTGTTGCCACAGGCCGCCGTGAGACGGCCCTGCAGGTCTGGGCGCCGCCCGCGCAAATTGTTGAGGCCGTCTTGGAAGACCGGCTTTCCAGGGACGTCGGGCAGCAGCAAATACTCGCTGATCGCGTAGTCAGCAATCATCATGGATCTGTTGGTGCGGCTGTACCAGACGCAGGCCTCCTTCAGCTTGCGTTTGGCCGTAAGCTTGTCCGCTTCCGCCCAGTAGAGCGATTCATCATTGAGTGCCTTGATGGCAATGTCTTGAAGATCGCGAGCACCCGGCTTTGCCTGAGCCGCTGGCACAAAGAGCACCAAAGTCAACAGGCCGGCCAGGACAAGCAACGGCAGACGAAAAAGGCGGCGGGCGGCGAGGTAAAGCATGTGCCCTCTATCGCGCGTAGTGACCGGCCGGCGACCAGACCGCGGCGGGACCGCCCGACATGCCGACTGGTGGGACGATGACGGTGACGGGCTTTCCATTCACCTTCAATGTGACGTCGGTGGCGGCAGCCTCCAGGCCCTGCTGGGTGAAGGGCAAAGCGCCGACCGGGCGATTGATCTGAGCCAGAGGCGTCAGTCCGGCCAGGGTAACTTCGAAGACATGCTTGCCGACAGTGATTTTGGAACGTACCGTACCTGGCGCCCCGGTTTCATCGATGACGATCCTGGCCTTCAAAACCGGTGCCGTTTCAAAAGGCGTGCCCTTGAAAACCTTTGGCCCGAAATAGGCCCCGACCTTCGGGTCGCCTGAAACGAAACCCATGACGACGGGCGGCTCAGCCGGATTGGGCTGATAGAAGACCATCCCGGATGCCGACGAACCGATGGGCGTTTGAACCATGCGCGCCACGTGGAGAATGACATTCGGCTGGGTGAGCGATGCGTCGGTCACCGCCACCAGATCGACGCCGCCCTGCCATGACATCCAGGCGGTCACCGGCGGGACGACTTCGGGGCTGAGGGCCTGAGCTGTGCCGGCCAGCGGAGCGATCGCCGCCCCGGCCAGGGTGGAGAGCAGAAGCGTGCGGCGGTTGCTGAGCAGGGCTGACATGGAGTTCCTCGTTGTTTTCGCCATAAAATTTGGGCTGGGTCGGTACACACTTTTGGCATGACCCCATCGCTGTAACACCGTTACAAATTCAGTTAGGCCGAATGAAAACCGCGCTATTTGGTCATGGCTTCGCAAACGCCATTATAGGGTAGACCGCGGAAATTGTTCGGCCAGGTCAGGCAGGTAGTCTTGATTTTGGCCTGAAGGTCGGAAGACTGGGCTATGGACTGATCGACCAAAGCGGTCAGGCGCGCATTATGGACCGGCTGCTTGCCAGTGGCGCCGATACTCGCGGCCGTAAGCTCGCGCAGAGGCGTCAGAACCAGATCCGGCAGAATGATCATGGCCGCCCAATAGCCGCTTATGGCTCCATCGGCATCACCGCGCGCGAAGTCGGCATCGGCCTCGGTTTCATAGGCGATCGATCGGTCGAGTTGGGCAACAATCGGCGCCAGCTTGGTCTGAAAGCGGGCGTCGAAGTCCGCGGCCTGACAAGCGCTTGTACGCTTGGTGGAGGCAACACCGGCCAGCTTATCGAACTTGGCTTTGGCCCCGGCGCGCTTGTCCTCGGGCCAGGTCGGAAAGCTGTCGGAAAACGCCTGGAAGACGACCAGGGCCTGTTTGCTTTCAGCTTCGGCCGTTTTGAACCCTTCACAGGCCGTTTTGAAGTCGCCCTGTTTTTCAGCCATATCCGCGGCGCGTAGACTATTGTCCGCGGCGGTGCCGTGCACCTTGACCTGCTCGTACAGGGCCTTGTCCTGGGCGGCAACCGGTTGGGCCGCTACGAGTAACGTCGCGATGGACATCACAATGGGTTTTGACAGGTGGCGCACGATGGTCCCCTCCGGGGCTATGACAGGTCAGGATTTTGGGATTTCAGCAACGCAAGGTTGTTGCAGCCCACGGTGCTTCCGAGATCGCAGGCCTGGCCGTAGAACTTCAGGCCCTTCGCCCGGTCCGCCGCAATGCCCGTGCCGGTCTCATAGTGCCAGCCCAGATTGTTGCAGCCATTGGCAAATTTCAGGTCGCACGCCTTCTGGTAAAAGGCGAGCCCCTGAGCCACATCCGTCGGCCCGCCGGTACCGGTGGCATGCGCCACACCGAGATTGTAGCAGCTCAAAGCCTCGCCACCATTGCACGCCTTTTCATAAAAGCGGCGCGCCGCCGCGTGGTCGACCGGAACGCCGCGGCCCTCCGCGTACAATATAGCCAGGTTACGGCAGCCGACCGGATCGCCCATGCCGCAGCCCATCTGGTAGTAGGCTGCGGCTTGGGTATCGTCCTTGTCCTGGCCGCGATTGCCCTGTTCGAAGGCGAGGCCGTAGGCGGTGCAACTGGCCGCCGTCTTGTGCACCTCACACTGGACATGCAGTTGCTTACCCGCTGAGACCTCGGAAAACGGCTTGTAGATGAAATTGACGCCGATATCCGTCGAGTAGTTGAAGGAAGCCTTGATGCGATTGATGTCGGCGACCGTCTTTTCAGACTTCTTGTTCCAAACGCAGCTCGTGCTGACGACGGACAGGCTCTTCACATAGCCGGCATTGACGATATAGCCGGCGAACTGTTCCTTCGCGGCACTGATTTCGTTGTCATTGGCGACGAACGGACGGGTCCACATGACGCGGTTCTTGTCGGTTTGATGCGCCCAGCAGGCGACATAGACCGGTTTGCCGACGTCGGCCAGGACCGGCACGGCAAAGAACGGCAGAGCCAGGCAAAACCGCGGCGAGGATTTTCAGGGCGGAGGGCATGGTGGGGTTTCCTGAGGGCGGGCTTAAAGCGTTCTGGCCACGGCGGCGATATCGGGTTCCTGCATGATGGCCACGCCTTCGGCATGACCCTGATCGGCGGCGCGCTTGAACCAGCGCGTCGCCTGGACGATGTCCTTTTCGACACCGTCACCGAAATAGTAGAGCTTGCCCAGCATCACCTGGGCATCGCCATCGCCGGCCTCGGCTGCGCGGCCGGCATAGGCGATGACCTTGGGCATGTCCTTCGGCGTGATAAGTCCGTCGTAAAGCACCCCAGCATATAACGACATGCCGGAAGGATCACCGTATTCGGCCGAGGCCTTGACGAGCCGCAGCGCCTCGGCTTCGTTCCTGGATTGGCCAGCCATGCCGTTGAGATAGATCAGGCCGAGGGTCGCCATGGCCTCGGCGTCGTTCAATTCGGCGGCGCGTTTGATCAGGTCTACGCCCTTGACATCGTCCTGGCCGACGCCGCCGATCCCGGTCAGATAAAACTTGCCCAGTTGCGTCATGGCGGAGGCGTCGCCAAGCGTGGCGGCCTGCTGAATAAGCTTCGCGCCACGGATTTCATCGCGAACGACGCCGTCCCAGCCGAAATAATACCATTTGCCCAACTGTTGCATGGCCATGGCATTGTCCTGGGCCACGGCCATTTCAAGGTATTTCAAGGCTTTGGGATTGTCCGGCGCTACGCCGGTGGCGCCAAAGAAATAGACCGTCGTCCCGAGCAGCGCCTGGGCAGGCGCGTCGCCGGCATCGGCCGCCCGGACAGCGAAACCAACCGCTTGCGTCATATCCTGGCGGGCGCCGGATTGATAGTCGGCCATCAGCACGAACAGGGCATACATCGACTGCCCGAACACATCGCCTTTCTCGGCCGCCTGGCGGGTATAGGCCAGGGCCTGGGCGTCATCGACCGGACCACCCTTGCCATAGTGCAGCATGTAGCCGTACTGGCCGGCGGAAATGGCGTGGCCCTGGCGGGCCGCTTCACCGAACCATTGGCGCGCCTTGACATCGTCGCGGCCTATGCCGACGCCGGTGTAATAAAAGACGCCGGCCTTATATTGCGATTCCACATCGCCCTGCCCGGCCTGTTTTACGATGCGGGCAACCACCTGCTCGTCGGTTTCGCGGACATAGTAGGTGGCGACGACGGATTGCGGGCCGGAGTTGGTACTGCTTCCGCCGCCGTTGTAGATGGATGAGGTGGCGGAGCCTGAACTGGAACTGCCCGATCCCGACGACGATGAGCCGCTGCTGGAGCTTCGGTCGACGTCACGCTGCCTGGCCATCGCTGCGTCGTTGCTGCGGCGGTCGTTGGCGGCCTGGGTGGCCCGCATGTCGTTCATGGCCCGCTGGCGATTGGCCTCATCGTGGTTCTGATTCCAGTCGGCCCAGGCCGGCGCTGCAGCCAGGCTTAAAGCCGCGATCAGGGCGACCCCGGTGATGGTCTTCGATGCGCGCGCCATGTCCTGCTTTCGGATAGTAACGAAAATAACGACGTTAGGGTGGGGTCCGGCCGGCGTCACCCTCTGAACAGAGGGGGCGGCTTCGAATAAAATTGGCCAGATGTCAGGGATGCGGCTATGGTCTGACGACGATTGCGACGCGCCTCTCATAATGCGTCACCGATTTCAACAGGGCTGTATATTTTGCATATTCGCGTACTGCGCCGGGTGACCGACGCTTCGGCATGGCGCATGTACCTGATCCTGGCCGTTGCCATCGCCGCGGCTTGCCTCAGTTTCGGCCTGTCGCTTCAACATAAACATCTGGAAGGCATCGTCCGCCAGGGCGAAACCCTGCAATTCGAAGTGCCGGGACAGGCTGGGCAAACCGTCGTCAGCCTGCGCCGGCCAGACCAGGCCCAAGGCCTGGTCCTGTTGCCCTCCGACCTGACCTTGCAAATCGACGGCATCGGCAAGTACGAAGCCTACGATGCCCATCTGGCACGTCAGGACAGGATCGTCGCCATCATGGATAGTCCGGTCGTCATGGCCGGCGTCCGCCAAGCCTCCGGCCAGGTGAGCGAAGTCGCGGTTAAGGTGCGAAAGATCGATCTGTCCACGCTGGGAGAAGGCTTCTGGAGTCCTCTGGTCGTCGGGCTGGCCGCCTTCCTGATCGGGGGATGGGTGTGGTGCCTGAAGCCTGATGAAAGCGTGACGCAGGTTCTCGCCCTCAACGGTCTTGGCATGCTGATCGCCGCCACTGCCGCCACCGTCGGCTATTCCCAGCCCATTGCCGCATCGTCGCAACTTGTCGCCGGCGTCCTGGACGCCAACCATCTGGGCACGACGATTTTCGGCATGTCGCTGATTTCATTATTTCTGGTTTTTCCCAAACCTCTGGTATCGACCAGGGTACTGTGGACCGTCATGGCCATCAGCCTGGTGGTGTCGGCTCTGGACTATCTGCGGCTGCTGGGCGGAACCGACGCCATCTTCGTTTTCTGTTTCGCCGTTATGGGGCTGGTGACGGTTCTGATCGCCGTTCAGTGCTTCAAGGCCCGCAGGGACCCGAACGCCCAGGCTTCCCTGCTGTGGCTGGGCCTGGCCGTCTTCGTCGGTACAGGTCTGTGGTGCCTGGTGATGGGCGCCTATATCGTTCAGGGCCAGATCCAGACCATGCCCGGCAGCTACGTCTTCATCAGCTTTCTGGTCATGTATGCCGGCATTGCCATCGGCGTGGCGCGGTTCCGCCTGTTCGAAGTCCGCGACTGGGCCTTCCGGATCTTCTTTTATGCCGTCGCCGCGGCCTTGTTCATCGCGCTGGATGCCGGACTTATCTATCTGCTGGGCATGACCCAGGGCGTCGCCCTGCCCCTGGCCCTGGTCGCCATCGGCCTGGGTTACCTGCCCCTGCGCGACCTTCTGTGGCGCCGGTTTCTGCGCCACAAGGCCCTCAGCGACAGCGAGATGCTACGCATAGTCATGGACATGGCCTTCGCCCCGCAGGCCGCCCTGCGTCAGACCAAGTGGCAGGCCCTGTTGCAGACACTGTTCGCGCCCCAGGTGATGACGCCCGCGCCGGTACAGGTCAGCACCGCCTTTATCGAAGCCGACGGTCTGCACCTGCACGTCCCGGGTCTGATGGACGTCCCTGCCCTCAAACTCTCCTTTCCGCAGGACGGACGGGGCCTGTTCTCGCCACGGCATCTCGACCTGCTCAACCAGATCATGCGTTTGTCGCGCGAGGCCATGCAGGGTCTGACGGCCTATGAACGTGGCGCCGCCGAGCAGCGCCACCGCCTGGCCCAGAACCTGCACGACGATGTCGGCGCCAAGCTGGTGTCGGGTCTGAGTGTCGCCGACGACGTGTCGCGGCCCTTTTTCTACGAAGCCCTGAACGAAATTCGCGACATTGCCTCGGCCATGATCACCGAAAGCGCGCCGCTGGACCGGATGGTGGCGGAAATGCGCCATGAAGCCGTCCGGCGCCTGGAGGTGGCGAATATCGCGCTCGATTGGCCGTTGTGGCCGCAGGACGCGCCGCTTTTTCAGATAAACGCTCTGGACAAGAAGGCTGTGTCATCCGCCATGCGCGAAGCGATCACCAACGGCATCAAACATTCCGGTGCCGGACAGGTTTCGGTGCGTCTGGTGCTGACGGGCAACCTTTTGCAGTGCCGTATCGCCGACGACGGCAAGGGTTTTCCTGCGGACGTCCTGGACGGTTCGGCCGGCGGACAGGGCCTGCGAAGCATTGCCGATCGGGTATCCCAATCCGGTGGCGGCGTGCGCTTCAGCAATGCGGAACCCGGCAGCCACGGCGCGGTTGTTGCGTTTGATATTCCGCTGTCATCCTCCCCTCCCGTTTCGGAAAGCCTATCCCGATGACGCCTGATGGCCTGTGCCTTGTGATCGAAGACCAACCGGCGAACCAGGCGCGGATGACGCGCGCCCTGACGGCGGCGTTTGAAGGGTTGGAGGTCGACTGCACCGCCAGCCTCAAGGCCGCCAGGCTGTGGCTGAACGAACTGACCGCGGGCCGGCTTGCCCGGTTTACCCTGGCCATCGTCGACCTGGGGCTTCCGGACGGCTCGGGGATCGAGCTTATCGAGGAGATCACCGCCCGTTACCCGGCGGTGACCTGCGTCGTTTCCAGCATGTACGACGACGACGGCCACCTGTTCGACGCCCTCTCGGCCGGCGCCCGCGGCTATCTGGTGAAGCATCAGGAGCCCGAAATGATCGTCCATTACCTGCGCCGCATCGGACAGGGCGAACCGCCCCTGTCACCGTCGATCGCCCTGCGCCTGATGGACCACTTCCGTAACCAGACACTCAAGGCACCCCAGGAAGTGGCCCTGACCGGCCGTGAAACCGAAACCCTGGCGCTTCTGGCGCGGGGACTGACCGTGGCCGAGGCCGCCAGGCACCTGGGACTCACCCATTCGACCGTCGCCGGCTACGTCAAGATTATCTACCAGAAGCTCAACATCTCGACACGGGCCGAAGCCACCCTGCATGCGGTGAAACGGGGGCTGGCTCAGCCCCGCTGAAAGTGGAACGGATTACGACACAGAAATTTGAACAATGTTCATTTTAATATTGAACAATGTTCAATACATGATACCGTCGCGACGCCCGGCGACGTGACCGGGTTTTTGCCGGACACCTTGAGGGAACCCATGTCCCAATCCATCCCACCACCTGAGACCTCATCGCCCCACCGCGGCCTGATCAGCCGCAGCAAGGGCACCAAGCTGCTGATCGTCTGTATTCTGGCCGTTCTGATGTCGATTCCGGCCGGCGGCGTCTTCCTGCTGCTGCTGGACCGCACCCATCGCGCCGAACAGGTCACCAACGAAATCGGCGGGCTGATGGGCGGCCCCCAGACCTTCCTCGGTCCGGTGATCTCGGTCCCCTACACGCTCCCCGCCCGTATCGATACCGACGGCCAGGGCAACAAAACCGTGGTCCCGGCGACGACCTCCAGCCTGATCGTTTTTCCGGTCACCGGCGAAGCCACAGCCACCAGCAAGAGCGAAGTCCGGTCCCGGTCGCTGTTCCGCGTCCCCATCTTCACCACCGATCTGAACTTCAAGGCCCACTTCGACCTGAGCGGCGTCACTGCCCCCAGTGGCGGCGCCCTGGACTGGAGCCGGGCGCAACTTCTGTCCGGCGCTTCGGATTCCCGCGGCGCCCGCAAGGACATCGTCGCCACCATCGATGGCACGGCCGTCACCCTGGCGCCGGCCACCGAAGGCAGCCAGGCCGTCGCCAGCGATCAGGGCTCGTCGCGGCTGGACCTGTTTTCAACGCCCCTGCCCGGCCTCGACCCCAGCCAGCCGCACGATATCACGCTCGACATGGGTTTCACGGGCGCGGAAAAGATCGGCATCCTCGCCTATGCCAAGTCGTCGAAAGTGACGATCGCCGGTGACTGGAACACGCCGTCCTTCGGCGGCGGCTTCCTGCCATCCGAACGCGCCTGGCCCCATACCGGCGACACGCCGCTGAACAAGGGCGAGACGGACCTCAAGTCCGGTTTCAAGGCGTCATGGTCGGTGCCCTTCGTGGCGCGCGGCCTGCCTGCCGTCATCGGCTTCGACAACCTGGCCAGCCTGGGCAAGTCGGAACTGTCGGTAGCCTTCGTCGAAAACACCAATCCCTACCAGAATGTCGGCCGGTCGCTGAAATACGCCCTGCTGTTCGTCGGCCTGGTGTTCCTCACCTATTTCGTCTTCGAAAGCACCAGCCGTCGTGAGCTTCACCCGGCGCAATATATCCTGGTCGGCCTGGCCCAGCTCACCTTCTACCTTCTGCTGCTGTCGTTTGCCGAACGCATCGGTTTCGACGCCGCCTTTGCCGTGGCCGCCGCCGCGACTGTCGGCCTGATCTCGGCCTATGCCGGCATGGTGTTCAAAAGCCTGCTGCGGGGATTGGCGGCACTGGGGGTATTCAGCCTGCTGTACGGCATGATCTACACCCTCATGCGGATGGAGGACTATGCCCTGCTGATCGGCGCGGTCTGTGCCTTCCTGGTCATCGCCACGGTGATGGTCCTGACCCGCAACGTCAACTGGTACGGCACGCCGCAACCGGCGCAGCGATAACGAAGCCGTGCGGCAGCTGTCCTCCCGGCAGCTGCCGCATCTGCCCGAAGACGCCTCTGGACGGCTTCAGTTTAGTCGTGTCGGCGCTTCCTATTTGGAATATATTTTCTATTTTTTTCATTTTTGAAATTGACCCTGCGAAGCGACTGGCTCATCATGCCGGTATGGCTGGGCAACGCTTTACATCCCTGGACGTCTTTCGCGGCCTGACGGTCGCCTTCATGATCGTGGTCAACACCTCGGGCCCCGGCGCCGAGCCGTTTGCCCAATTGTCGCATGCGAAATGGTTCGGCCTGACCCTGGCGGACCTCGTCTTTCCGGCCTTCCTGTTCGCCGTCGGCAATGCCATGAGCTTCGGCGATCCCAAGGCTGGCACGGCCGGCGTCTATCTTTGGAAAGTGGTCAAACGCGCCGCCATTCTCTTCCTGCTCGGCTATCTGATGTACTGGTTTCCGTTCGTCCAGGCGACAGCGGACGGCTGGGCGCTCAACCCCGTCGAGCACACCCGCATCCCGGGCGTGCTGCAACGGATCGCCCTGTGCTTCCTCGCCGCGGCGGTCGCCGTGCGCTGGCTCGATATCCCGAAGCTGATCGGTCTCTGCGCGGTCCTGCTGCTGGGTTACTGGGGCGCCCTGCTGGCGTTCGGGCCGCCGGGAGAACAGTTCTCACAATTGGGAAATATCGGCGCCCAGATCGACCGCGCCGTCATCGGCATCGACCACATGTATGCCAAGGGCAAGGGTTACGACCCGGAAGGCCTGTTCAGCACCCTGCCCGCCATCGTCAATGTCTTGGCCGGTTACCTGGCCGGCCGCTATATCCGGTCGCAATCCGACCTGCGCCCGGACCTGCGCCAAGTCGCGATCCGGCTGGCGATCGCCGGTGCCGTCATCATCGCCGCCGCCCTGGCCTGGAGCCTGGCCTTCCCCCTGTCCAAGCGGCTGTGGACCAGTTCCTTCGCCCTGATCAATATCGGCATCGACCTGGGCCTGCTGGCGGGTCTGATCGCCTATGTCGAGCTGGCAAAACTCCGGTTCGGCGTCCGCTTCTGCGAAGTCTTCGGACGCAACCCGCTCGCCATCTACCTGTTCTCGGAGCTGCTGGTCACCGTCCTGCAACTGATCCGGCTGCCTTCCGGCAAAGGCCTGTATGACGTCGCGGGCGCCCTGTTCCAAGCCGTCGTCCCCGGCGCCCTGGGCGCCCTGCTCTGCGCCATCGCCTATATGCTGGTGTGCTGGGGCTTCGGCTACGCGCTCGACCGCAACCGTATCCTGATCAAGATTTGACCATGACCAAGCTCCCCCTCTCCCGCCGTCACGCCCTGCTGGGCCTGGCCGCCCTGCCTTCGGCCGCCGCCGCCGCGCCCATAGCGCCGGCTCAGGCCACGCTGACACGGCTGATCGGCAAGCGGGCAAGGGATTTCCACCTCGAAATCACGAAGGCCCCGGCGCCCGCCTACACCTACAATGCCCGCGACGGACAGGTCACGGTCGCCGCCTCCTCACCGGTCGCTGCCCTGCGCGGCGCCTATGCCTATCTCGGCGATTTCGGCCTGGCCCACACCAGTTGGGAAGGCGACCGCGTCGCCCTGCCCCGCCACCTGCCGCAAGGCCGCAGCGGGCCGGTGACCTCACCGTTCCAGCACCGCGTCTATATGAACACCTGCACCTTCGGTTACACCACGCCCTTCTGGGACTGGAAACGCTGGCGGCGCGAGATCGACTGGATGGCGTTGCACGGCATCGACATGCCGCTGGCCATGGAGGGCCAGGAGTGGGTGTGGCGCGAACTGTGGCGCGGCGAAGGCCTCAGCGACGGCGATCTGGACGCCTATTTCTCAGGCCCGGCCTTCACCCCATGGCAGCGCATGGGCAATATCGAAGGCTATCAGGCGCCCCTGCCGCTGTCGTGGATCGTCAAGAAACGCGACCTGCAGACGCGCATCCTGGGCGCCATGCGTGAGCTGGGCATGGAGCCGATCCTGCCGGCCTTTGCCGGCTACGTCCCCAAAGCCTTTGCCGAAAGCCACCCCCAGGCGCGCATCTACCGCATGCGGGCCTGGGAAGGCTTCCACGAAACCTACTGGCTCGATCCCGCCGATCCGCTGTTCCCGAAGCTGGCGGCACGGTTCCTCGACCTCTACGACCAGACCTACGGCAAGGGCCGCTACTACCTGGCCGACGCCTTCAACGAGATGCTGCCGCCGATCGGTGACGGCCCTGCCGAAGGCGGCTATGGCGACTCCACCGCCAACAAGGAAGCCGCCGCCCATGTCGATCCGGCCGTAAAAACCGAACGCCTGGCCGCCTATGGCAAGCGCCTGCACGACTCGATCCGCGGCGTCCGGCCGGACGCTGTCTGGGTGATGCAGGGCTGGCTGTTCGGCGCCGACCAGGCCTTCTGGACCGGCGACGCCATCGCCGCCTTCCTGCGCGATGTCCCCGACGACGGGCTGACGGTGCTCGACATCGGCAACGACCGCTACCCCAAGGTCCGCCAGACCGCCCAGGCCTTCCACGGCAAGGGCTGGATCTATGGCTATGTCCACAATTACGGCGGCTCCAACCCGGTCTATGGCGATCTCGGCTTCTATCGTCGTGATGTCGCGGCGATCACCGCCGATCCCGATCGCGGCCGGTTGCAGGGCTTCGGCGTCTTTCCGGAAGGCCTGGACAACAATTCGGTCGTCTATGACTACCTCTACGACCTGGCCTGGAACCGCGACCGTTCCCTGCCCGACTGGTTGGCCGGCTATACCCGCGCCCGCTATGGTTCCAGTTCTCCGGAAATGGTCTCGGCCTGGCTCGACATCATCCAGGGCGTCTACACCACGCGCTACTGGACACCGCGCTGGTGGCGCTCGACCGCCGGCGCCTATCTGCTGTGCAAACGACCGGACGTCGCCATGGCGCAGTTCGAAGGCGCCCCCGGCGATCGCACCGCCCTGCGTACCGGGCTGACCACACTGCTGGCGACCAAGTCTGACAGCCCCCTGCTGCGCCACGACGTCGTCGAGTTCACTCGCCACCTCGCCAGCCTGCATCTCGACGACCATATCCGCGCCGCCCTGAGCGCCTATGGCGGCGGCGACATCGCCTCCGGCGACCGGTCGGCGGCAGAGATACGCCGGCTGACCCTGGCCCTGGACGACCTGATGGGCGCCCAGCCCTGGCACCTGGCCGGCTGGATCGACCAGGCACGCGCCTATGGCGATACCACGGCCGAGAAGGTTTACTATGAACGCAATGCCCGCGCCCAGGTCACGGTGTGGGGCGGCAAGGGCAATCTGCACGACTACGCCTCCAAGGCCTGGCAAGGCCTGTACCGCGATTTCTACCTGCCGCGCTGGGAGATACAGTTTGCGGCCCTGCGCGCGGCTGGCTTTGACCAGGGCGCGACCACCGAACGCCTGATCGCCTGGGAAACCACCTGGGTCGACTCGACCGCGCCGGTGACGCGGCGAGTACCGTCCGATCCGGCCGCAGACGCAGCGCGGCTGCTGGCCAGCCTGAGCTAGAGCGCGTTTCGATCCGGAAGAATCGGATCGGCGCTCTAAGCTTTTGTTTTAACGCGCATCTTAATCCGAAAAGTGCGTCACACTTTTCGGGATGCGCTCCAAAAGGAAACAACCATGTTCGAAACCGATCGGCGCACCCTGCTGCGCGCTGCGGCCGCCGGGATGGCGGTCGCCCCGGCCCTCACCGCCACCGGCGCCTCGGCAGCCACCTTCGAAGACCTGTCACCGCGCCGGCGCATCCCGTTCGACTTCGACTGGCGCTTCTCGCTGGGCCACGCCTCGGACGTCAACCGCGACTACGGCTTCGGTCGCGACCAGAAGACCTTCGCCAAACAGGGCCAGGGCGTCGCAGCACCCACAGCCGCCGATTTCGACGACTCGACCTGGCGTGCCGTCGACCTGCCGCACGACTGGGCGATCGATCTGCCCTTTGCGAAGAACGAATACTTCATCCCGCCGAACAACCCGGACGACGGCGACCCCGCCGCCGGCCATGGCTATAAGGCCCTGGGCCGCAAGTTCCCGGAAAACAGCATCGGCTGGTACCGCAAGGTCTTCCGGCTGGACAAGGCCGACGAGACAAAGCGCCTGACGCTGGAATTCGACGGCGTGTTCCGCGACGCCACCTTCATCCTCAATGGCTACATCCTGGCGCGCCACGAAAGCGGCTACACCCCGGTCAGTATCGACATCAGCAACTTCATCGACACCGAAGGCCCCAATGTCCTGGTGGTGCGCGTCGACGCGACGCTCGGTGAAGGCTGGTTCTACGAAGGTGCCGGCATCTATCGCCATGTCTGGCTGGTCAAGACCGACCGGTTGCACATCCCGCAGTGGGGCGTATGGGCGCGCGGCGAGACCTCGGGCCAGGTCGCGCTGGAAACGCGGGTGGCGAACCAGGAGGATAGCACCGCCGAACTGACCCTGGTCTCGACCGTGTTCGACGGCGCCGGCAAGGCGGTCGCCACCGTCGAGTCCGCCGTCCAGATCGGCGCCTTCGCCGAGGTGACGGTCCCCCAGGCCGCCGCCCTGCCCGCGCCGCATCTGTGGTCGCTAGACGATCCCCACCTCTACACCATCCGCAGCGAACTGCGCCGCAATGACCAGGTGACCGATGCGGCGACCACACGCTTCGGCCTGCGCGATATCCGTTTCGACGCCCAGAACGGTTTCTTCCTCAACGGAAAATGGCTCAAGATTCGCGGCGCCAACAACCACCAGGACCATGCCGGGGTCGGCATTGCCATGCCCGATGCCCTGCACGTCTGGCGGGTCGAACAGATGAAGGCGCTCGGCGCCAATACCTGGCGCTGTGCCCACAATCCGCCGGCGCCGGAACTGCTGGACGCCTGCGATCGCCTCGGCATGCTGGTGGTCAACGAGACGCGGCTGATGACCTCGGCGCCGGAGGGCATCGCCCAGCTGGAAACCCTGATCCGGCGCGACCGCAACCACCCGTCCGTCATCCTGTGGTCGATCGGCAATGAGGAGACCGCCCAGCAAGGTACGGCCCGCGGGCTGAAAATCGCCAAAGACATGCGCCGGGCCGTCAAGGCCCTGGATCCGACGCGGCCGGTGACGGCGGCGATGAACCACTACCAGGGCTACGGTATCACACCGGCCTTGGACGTCATGGGCTTCAACTACCACGAAATGGACATCGAGCCCTTCCGGAAACTCTATCCCGACATGCCGATCATCGGTACGGAGACGGCCAGCGCCGTATCGACGCGCGGCGAATATATCCGCGACGAGGCCAGGGGCTATGTCCGCGCCTACGACCTGGACGCTCCCTCCTATGCCCTGACCGCAGAAGCCTGGTGGACGCTCTACAATTCGAAGCCCTACCTGTCGGGCGGGCTGGTATGGACCGGCTTCGACTATCGCGGCGAGCCGACACCGTTCAACCGCTGGCCGGAGATCTCGTCACATTTCGGCATCTTTGACACCTGCGGCTTCCCCAAGGACATCTACCACTATTACCGGTCCTGGTGGCAGGATGAGCCGGTGCTGCACCTCCTGCCGCACTGGAACTGGGAAGGCCGCGAAGGTCAGGCGATCGCCGTCTGGGCCTATGCCAATCTCGACGCCGTGGAACTGTTCCTCAATGGCAAGAGCCTGGGCCGCAAGACCATGCCCCGGGACAGCCACCAGGAATGGCAGGTCCCCTACGCGCCCGGCACCCTGACTGCGTTCGGCGAAAAGAACGGCAAGGTCGTGATGAAAACCATGCGCCGCACCGCCGGCCCCGCGGCCCGGCTGGTCCTGACCGCCAACCGCGCGGCCGTGACGAATGACGGCCAGGACGTGGCCCTGCTGCGTGTCGAGGCGGTCGACAAGGACGGCCTTCCCGTGCCGAACGCCGACAACCTGGTCCACTTCGACAGCGACGGTCCGGGCGCGGTGATCGGCGTCGGCAATGGCAATCCCACCAGTCTCGAAGCCGACCGCGCCACATCGCGCCGGCTGTTCAACGGCCTGGCCCAGGCGATCGTGCAGTCACGCCGTGGCCAGGCCGGACTCTGCCGTGTCACGGCACGCAGCGAGGGCCTGGCACCGGCGTCGGTGACGATTCGAATCGAGGCCTGAACCCGTCAAAACTGTGGTGTTTCAGTTACAGGAACGGAAAACCTGATTGGAACCCACGGTAGAGCGACGGATTCCCGATTTGCGAAAAACATTGCAAATCAAGGCATTGCCACTACCGGCAGCCGTATCCCAGCATTTGAAACTAAAAGATCAAAACGTTTTGAAATGAAAATATCATATTTGATATTTCATGGAATTGACATTCCGTAACATCGCTTTTAGTCTGAGGATTGTCGCAGAGGCCTATCAGGAACCGCGTTTCTGGCCTGGGGGTGTCTGCGCCCAAGAACACAAAAACACTTACTCAGGGGCCAGTATGAACTTCCGCAGAATTTCGGCGAAAGGACGACGTGCCTGATGCCGCGGCGAAGGCAGGATGGGCCACAGATCCCGCCTTCGTATCGCCGGCTTCGCCGTTCGTAAGCCGCAAAAATTGGTCGGCCAATTTTTCAGAATTGAAACCTTGGACGAAGACCAAAGGCGCTTGCGGACCTGCCAAGACTTAACTCCCGTACGGGCGGTACGGGCACCACAACACAGGAGAGACACAATGAAAAAAGGCATAACTATCGGCAGGGCAAGCTTCAGGTACGCATTGCTGGGCGCGACCATCCTGACCGGCGTCGGCGGCATCGCCCACGCCCAGGACGCGGCGCCGCAGGCGACCGGCGACGTCATCGTGGTGACCGGCTTCAAGAAAAGCGCCGCCGATGCCATCCGGGCGAAAAAGCAGAATATTGAAATCTCGGACGGCATATCGTCGGACGGCCTGGGCCGCTTCCCCGATCTGAACGTCGGCGAAGCCCTGCAACGCATTCCGGGCGTCCAGATCAACCGCGAGGCCGAGGGCCGCAACGCGACGATCGGTCTTCGCGGCATGCCTGGCTACTATGCCCGCACTACCCTGAACGGCCAGGCCTTCGCGGAACCGCCGTATGTCACCACGACCGGCGGCGCCGACGGCACGCCGCTGGGCGCCTTCAATTCGGACATCTTCACGGCCTTCTCGATCCAGAAGTCGCCGATGGCGAATTCCCAGTCGGGCGGCCTGTCGGGCAATATCGACATGCAGATCGCCCCCGCCCTGGGACGCAAGGATGGCGGATTTGCCAAGGCAGCCTACGAATACAACACGAACGGCGGACTGGGCGCGCCGGCCTACACAATCGGCTACAACAAGCACTTCAACAGTGACTTCGCGGTGTTCGGCACGTTCGCCTACCGCAAGGAGAACTTCCGCCGCGATACCCTGCGGTATAACGGCTACAACCGCCTCACCCTGGCGCAAAGCAAGCTGACAGCGCAACAGTTCGCCGACGCCTATGGCGCCTATTACGGCACGACCGCCAGCTCCTCGACCTTTACCCTGGCTCAGGCCCTCGGCTCAAACCCCTATACTGCGCCGTCCAACGTCGGAAGTTTGTCCCAGAACGGTATCTGGGCTCTGGGCCTCATGCGTCAATATACCCGCATGAACGTGGGTACGCTTCAGTCCGGCTCGCTCGGCGCCGAATGGCGGGTGAACGACAACCTCAAAATCGGTGTTACGGGCTATCACAGCGATCGCGACCTGCCCGATACCGTGCAGTATTTTCTGCTGAACGATCCGTTCGGCACCGCGACGGTTGAGCCCCTCAGCTCGCCGGTGGTTATGGAAAATGGCTTCGCCGTCATCCCGCGTACCCGAAACAGCAACTACGATGGCAAGAGCTCGACGCGTCTGTTCTCGCAAAAGCAGGCTGCCGATGGTCTCTTCCTGAACGCCGAGTGGGAAAACGACAAGTGGCGCTTCGCCGGCGTCATTGCCGCAACCAGCTCTTCGAACTCCTCCGAAGAAACCGAGCTTGACCTGCGTACCGTGACGCTTGGCGGGTCGGGCAACAACGGCCTGGTGGAGGTCATGGATACCGGTCTTGGCGAGTTGAACGATTTCTATCAGTCGGTCACGCCCAATCCGCAGAACGTTATGTTCACCCTGCCCTTCCGTGCCTCCGCCACGACGGCAGGATTCCAGCCCGGCTACTGGAACTGGGCGCCGAATGCGCCTCAGGACCTGTTCACGTCGGATGGCAAGTATCTCCTGCACGTGGGCGGAACGCACCGCTACGCCGCCAAGAGTGTAAATTCCGTACAGCTCGACGCCGAACGCCAGGTCGACTTTGGCCCCATCACCAGCATTCAGGGCGGTGTGCGGTCGGAAAGCAACGAATACACCAGCCATGGTGTGCGTAATATGGCCTACGGCATCCAGACCCAGAACATCACCGCTTCGATGCTGATCAAGGCGCCATCGGTCGATGACTTCATGGAAGGCAAGGCACCGATTAACACGGACTGGCTGACGATCGATCCCATCCCCTTCCTGAATGCCATCCGCCCCGTTACCCGCTACAACAACGGCGAACTTTCGGAGCTCGGGTTCAACGTCTTCTATGCTGACGGCGGCTTTGCGAACAACAACTTCAAGGTGACGAATGAGCTCATGCAGGCTTACATTCAAGCCAAGTATGACACCAGCATCTTCGGGCATCGCGTTCGCGGTAACTTTGGCGTCCGTTCCGAAACCACGGAATACGAAGTGACGACACTGGATCGCACAGCGCGCGTGGCCAGCAATGGCGGCGTCGGGGCGCGGTCCGACTATACCTGGCACACCTACAAGGACACCTACAGCCAGATCCTGCCTTCGGCGATCGCCGTCGGTGACGTGTTCGAAAACGTCGTGCTTCGCGCGGCCTACTACAAGACCTACGTCCGGCCCGATCCGCAGACCAGCAGCCCTGTCCGCAGCTACTCCTATTCCACCAACAACGAGTCGACGGCCACCCAGACCATAACCAATGTCAACATCAACCTGGCCAGCGGCCAGTTGAAGCCCTACCTGGCTGACAACTATGATCTGTCGCTGGAATGGTACAATCGTCCCAATGGTCTCATCTCGCTGGCCTACTTCAAGAAGAAGCTGACGAACCGCGTCGCCGCCATTGCCGATCCGGCCGTGCTTTGCCCGGCCGATGGCAGTGACTGGGGCTTTGGCGCCCTGACCTGGAACGGCAGCTACTGCAGTGCGACCAACGCTAATGACGTCGTCAACGGTGTTCCCAATTCTTACCGGATTTTCGCCGGCGGTAATCACAACATCGACTCACCGACCTATGTCAGTGGCCTTGAGTTCAACATCCAGCAGAACTTTGACTTCCTGCCCAGCTTCTGGAAAAACTTTGGTGGATCGCTCAACTACGCCTTCACCCAGGCCAAGCAGACCGGCGGCTCGGCGAATCCCTTCCCAGGTATCTCCAAGCACAACTACAACGCCATCCTGTACTATGAAACGGCCAAATACGGCATTCGCGCTGTCTACAACTGGCGTTCGGAATACAATCTGGATGGCTCAGGCACCTTCTTCGGCAACGCCCGAAACGCTGCCGCCCGCGGCCAGCTCGACCTTTCGGCGTCGTACAACATCAATGAGCGCATCTCCGTCTCGCTGGATGCCTACAACCTGACCAACTCGTTCCGGAAGGAATATCAGGGCGACGAACGCATGGTCCGTCAGATCGACTATGACGGTCAAACCTTCACCGCCAGCGTCAAGGCCAATTTCTAGAGCAAAGCGCGTTTACACGGAATCAAATCGAAAAACGCGCGGAGCGTATAAACGTAAAAATTAGAGCGGGTTGCGTTCCGCTAAGCGTTTCCATCTGAACGCAACCCGCTCTAGACCTTGCCTGCCCGACGGAGTTTCAATTCAGAAACTCCGTCTCTCGATCCGGGCGACGTTCTGATCCCGAGTCGGAACGTCAAAACGGCCGCAACGATCCTAAGTTCCGACCGTCCCCCGATATAGTAAGCCGACGCGTATCCCTCAACCAACTCCCTCCAACAGCCTGGCCCACGGTCAGGCTGTTTTTTTGCCCGATCGCCAAAATAGAATATATTTATCATTTTTTTGAAATTCGAAATTGACGTTTCCCTGACTCTGACCTAGTGTCGACCGACAACCCTGACGGCCCATCGACTCAAAATTGGTCGGCCAATTTTTACTAAACCCGAAGTGACCATGTCCAGAATTACCGCTGCCCGTGTGATTGTTACCTCCCCCGGGCGCAACTTCGTAACCCTGAAGATCGAAACCGCCGACGGCCTGCATGGCATCGGCGACGCGACTCTGAACGGCCGCGAACTGGCCGTGGCCAGCTATCTGACGGACCACGTCATTCCGTGCCTGATCGGACGCGACGCCCACCGCATCGAGGACATCTGGCAATTTCTGTACAAGGGCGCCTACTGGCGCGGCGGCCCGGTCGGCATGACCGCCATCGCCGCCGTCGACATGGCTTTGTGGGACATCAAGGGCAAGGTAGCCGGCCTGCCGGTCTATGAGCTGCTGGGCGGGGCCTGCCGCGACGGCGTCACCGTCTATGGCCACGCCAATGGCGAGACGATCGACGACACCATTGCCGAAGCGCTGAAGTACAATGCCCTGGGCTATAAGGCGATCCGCCTCCAGACCGGCGTGCCCGGCCTGCCCTCGACCTACGGCGTCTCGGCCGACAAGATGTTCTATGAACCGGCCGACAACGACCTGCCGAGCGAGAATGTCTGGTCGACGGCGAAATACCTCAACCACATCCCGAAGCTGTTCGCCGCCGCGCGCGAGGCCCTGGGCTGGGACGTCCATCTGCTGCACGACGTCCACCACCGCCTGACGCCGATCGAGGCCGGCCGGCTGGGCAAGGACCTGGAGCCCTACCGCCTGTTCTGGATGGAGGACTCGACCCCGGCCGAAAACCAGGAAGCCTTCCGCCTGATCCGCCAGCACACCACGACACCCCTGGCGGTCGGCGAGATCTTCTCCAGCATCTGGAACTGCAAGGACCTGATCCAGAACCAGTTGATCGACTATATCCGCGCCACGGTTCTGCATGCCGGCGGGATCAGCCATATGCGCCGCATCGCCGCCCTGGCCGACCTGTACCAGGTACGCACCGGCTGTCATGGCGCGACCGACCTGTCGCCGGTGACCATGGCGGCGGCGCTGCATTTCGACATGTCGATCCCGAACTTCGGGCTGCAGGAATATATGCGTCACACGCCGGAAACCGACGAGGTCTTCCCGCACGGCTATAGCTTCGCGGACGGCTGCCTGCACCCGGGCGACGCACCTGGACTGGGCGTCGACATCGACGAGGCCCGGGCCGCTCTTTATCCGTATCGGCGCAGTTACCTGCCCGTGAACCGTCTGGAAGACGGCACGATGTTCAACTGGTAGCGCCCCTTTTCCCGCAGCACAGCCTTCCCTCATCTCCCTGGCTCGTGCTGAACTAAAGCCCGGCATTTCATGTGCCGGGCTTCTTTTTGTCGGGAATGCAGCTCTTCTTGATCTTCTTCGCGTCTTCGCGTCTTCGCGTGAAACCTCTTCGGTCCGTTCCAGGCACCAGGACGGTCAGAAGGAATTGCACGCGAAGACGCGAAGGCGCGAAGAAGAATTAGCCGGTGACGATCCATTCATGGGCCGGGTCATTGCGGAAGATCCAACGTCGCTCAGGGCCAGCCATCACATTGAGATAATAGAGATTATAGCCATGCGGCGCGCCGACCGGATGGTAGCCGCGCGGCACCATGACGACGTCGCCGTCCTCGACCAGCACGGCTTCATCCAGCGACCGGTCGTCGGTATAGACGCGCTGGAAGGCAAAGCCCTGCGGCGGGTCGAGGCGATGATAATAGGTCTCTTCCAGCGCAGTCTCGGCGCCCTCTTCGGCCGTGTCGTGCTTGTGCGGCGGATAGCTGGACCAGTGGCCGGCCGGAGTCACCACCTCGACAACCAGCAGACTGTGCGCCGGCCGGTCCTGCGGCAGGATATTGCGGACATAGCGGGTGTTGCTCCCCTGCCCGCGAACCTCCCGGCCCATCTCGGCGGCCGGTATCTGACGTGGCGCATAACCAGGCGCGCCCGGCGCCGTGCATACAGCCAGTTCGACCTCGGTCACGGCGGTCACGGCATAATCCGTAGCGGCCGAAACAAACACGGCTCCCGGGGCCAAGTCCTCGAACGGCGACGACCGGCCGCCGACCGCAGCAAACATCTCGTCGCCCGCCCGGATATCGGCCGTACCGGCCACCAAGACCAGGCAGCTTTCGCGCGTCGTCTCAAGGCCGGTATAGCTCTGGCCCGGCGACAGCTTCACCACCGCAAAGCCGACATGCGTCCAGCCGGCACTTTGCGGCGTGACCTCCAGCACCTGCCCGTTGGCGTCCGGCGCGTGGGGTCTGACCCGCAGATGGCTCACGCCGCCACCGCCTCGATCAGGCCGGCCTTGCGCGCGGCGTCCTTCAGCTTCTTCAAGCCCAGCACGGCATAGGTGCGCGGATCCGCCTTGGCCGGGTCCTGCTCGGCCTCGATGATGATCCAGCCACTGTAGCGAATGGCCTTCAGCCCGGTCATGATGCGGTCGAAGTCGATCGAACCGTCACCCGGCACGGTGAACATGCCGGCCAGCACACCATTGAGGAAGCTGTCGTCCTTGCCCGCCGTCGCATCGAACACCGCCTGACGGACATCCTTGCAATGGACATGGACGATGCGCTCGGGATGCTCGGCGATGACCTTATGCGGATCGATGCCACCGAGAACGGCATGGCCGGTGTCCAGCGTCACGCCGACATTGGGCCGGGTATGGCGGAAAAAGTTGTTCAGGTCATCGGCATCCTGCACCACAGTGCCAAGGTGATAATGATAGGCCAGGTTCAGGCCCTGCGCGCCGACATAGTCCGCCACGGCGCTGAGGCGGGCGCCGAACTGCACCCAGCCGGCTTCATCGAGATGCGGCCGGGTCTTCAGCGGCACGTCCCTTTGGCCGTGGATGGCATTGCTGGTCTCGGCAATGACGAAGACCCGGCTGCCCAGGGCGCGCAGCAACGCCAGATGGCCCTGCAAGGCGGCAATCTCGGCCTCGGCGTCGCGCGTCAGCAGCTCGCAGCTATACCAGCCGCCAACCAGTTCGAGGTCGAACCGCCCCAGGGTCGCCTTCAGCTCGGCCGGGTCTTTCGGAAAGGCGCCGCCCAGTTCCGAACCGGCGAAACCGACCTCGGCAATGTCCTTCAGAACGCTGTCGAGCGGCGTGTCGCCACCCAGTTCCGGCATGTCGTCATTGATCCAGGCGATGGGGCTGACGCCGAAGGTGATGGTCATGGTATGTCCCTGATGGTCTTGAGTTTTTGATCGTAAGCGGCACGGGCGGCCGAAACCGTCGGCGAGTCCGACACCTGCGGCACGGCGACATCCCACCAAGCGCCGCCTTCGGAGGTGCCCGTGGTGGCTTCGGTGTCGATGACGACGACATTGACGCCGCCCCGGACGCGCGCCTCGGCGATGGCGGCCTCGAAGCCGGCGATGTCATCAGCCTTGACGGCATGGGCGCCCATGGAGGCAGCGTGGGCAACGAAGTCGATCGGCGGTAACTGCGTATGCCAGGAATCTTCCAGCCGATTGTTGAACGGCGCGCCGCCGGTCGCCTTCTGCAGGCGGTGGATACAGCCAAAACCACGATTGTCGATCAGCACCACGGTCATCCGCACCCCCATCATGACGGCGGTGGCCAGCTCCGAATTCATCATCAGATAGCTGCCGTCGCCGACCAGGACATAGACCTCGCGGTCGGGCTCGGCCAGGGCGACGCCCAGCCCGCCGGCGACCTCATAGCCCATGCAGGAATAGCCGTACTCCATGTGATAGCCGCCAGACGACTTGGTACGCCACAGCTTGTGCATGTCACCCGGCAGGCCACCGGCCGCCGCGACCACCACAGCATTGTCATCAATGGTCCGCATCAGGGCGCCCAGCACCCGGGCTTCGGTGGCCGGTTCGGCCGCCGCCAGCACGCCGTCGACAGTGGCGTCCCATTCGGCCCGTAAACCGTCGGTCCATACCGCCGGCGCCGGTTGCACGGCGACGGCCTCCAGCACGGAGCGGGCGTCGCCGACCACAGCCAGGGCATTGAACTTGCCGGCATCGAAGGCCGCGGTATTGATCGCCGCGATCCGCGCCTGAGGAAACAAAGCCGCCGATCCCGTGGTAAAGTCCTGCAACCGCGTCCCGACCGCCACGATCAGGTCAGCCTCGCGCGCCGCCCGGTTGGCGGCGTCGGTCCCGGTGACACCGATAGCGCCGAGATTAAGCGGATGATCATAGGGCACAGCCCCCTTCCCGGCCTGGGTTTCGCAGAACGGGATATTGTGGCGTTCGGCAAAACTGGCCAGGGCGGCTTCGGCACGGCTGTAACGGACGCCGCCGCCAGCAATGATCAGCGGGCGCTGCGCCGCTGACAGGGCCTCAATCAGATCGGCCAGTTCAGCGGGATCGGCTTGTGGCCGGCGCAGGCGCCAGACCTTCGGCGCGAAAAAGTCTTCCGGATAGTCGAAGGCCTCGGCCTGAACATCCTGGCACAGGGCCAGGGTCACCGGACCACACTCAGCCGGATCGGTCAGCACCGCCATGGCACGCGGCAGGCTTTTCAGGATCTGCTCCGGCCGCGTAATGCGGTCGAACCACCGCGACACCGGTCGGAAACAGTCATTGGCCGTGACCGTGCCGTCACCGAAATCCTCGATCTGCTGCAGCACCGGATCCGGCCGACGGCTGGCATAGACGTCCCCAGGCAGGAACAACACCGGCAGGCGGTTGACATGGGCCACCGCCGCGGCGGTGACCATGTTGGTCGCGCCCGGCCCGATCGAAGTCGTGCAGGCAAAGGCGCGGTGGCGCCGTAACTGCTTGGTATAGGCGATGGCGGCATGGGCCATGGCCTGTTCGTTATGGGCGCGATAGGTCGGCAGCTCATCGCGGACGCCGTACAGCGCCTCGCCCAGCCCGGCGACATTGCCGTGGCCGAAAATCGCCCAGACGCCGGCAAAGAAGGGCACCACACCGGACTCGGTCTCCACCGACTGGCGCGTCAGATAACGCGTCAGGGCCTGGGCCATGGTCAGTCGAATCGTCACGCCACGCTTTCCTTCAAAGACGCCAGCACCGGCCGGCGGCGCATGTCACGCCAGGCGGTGACAAGACGCGACAGCTTCGACGCCATGGCTTCCACAGCCCCGGCATCGTCCATCTCGCCCTTCAGCCACCGGGCGGCGACATCGTGGAAGATGGTGCGGCCGATGGCAAATCCTTTCACGCATTCAAACCGCGCCGCGACCTCGAAAGCGCGCAGCAGTTCGTCCTCGGGCGCCGACAGCCCCAACACCACCACGCCGCGGCACAGCGGGTCATTGGCGGCGATGGCGGCATCGATGTTTTCCCAGATGCACGGATCGGTGACGGGCTCCAGCTTCCACCAGTCCGGCTTGATACCCAGATCGTACAGACGCTGGATGCCGCGGCTGCGCGTGGTCTTGTCGGCCGGCATGTCGGGCGGCAGGATCAGTTCCAGCAGCAGTTCGTGGCCCGACTTGCGGCAGGCGTCGAACAGGATGACCAGTTGCCGCTCTTGCTCGGCGCGCAGGGTTTCCTCGTCATCGGGATGGTACAGGACCAGGCATTTGACGACCTGGTTGGCCGGCCAGGTGTTCAGCTCCAACCCAACATCGGCGCCGGTTTCGAACCGCAACGGGCGCGACTTGGGCACCTCGACCGGGCGACCGATCCAGTAGGTGGTGTGGCCGGCCTCACTCAACGCATCGGCGCCGTAACGGCCGTCCAGAAGGACGCCGAAGGCGGCGCTGCCATTGGCCAGGCTGTCGACGGCGCGCAGGGCCAGGCGCTTGAAGGCCGAGATCCGCGCCATATCGGCGCCCAAGTCGGCGGCCATCTCCTCGAACTGGAAACGGTGATCCATGGCCAGGATCATCAGGGCCTCATAGTCGCGATGGCGGGTATAGGACCAGTGCAGATGATCCAGCCGCGCCTGATCGGCCGGCGACATGGGATGGCGGATGGCCAGAAACGCCTGCAGTTCCTCGAAGCTCGGCATGGCCGGCGCGCAGGAATGGCGGGTAACGACCAAGGCGCCACAGGCATTGGCCCAACGGCCGCAGGTGGCCAGGTCTTCGCCGCCCAGCCAGCCGCGCAGGAAGCCGGCGGAAAAGGCATCGCCGGCGCCCAGGACGTTCATGATATCGATGGGAAAGCCGGGTACGACCAGGCCGTCCTCGATACGATCCGGCACCGCCCCGTCGAAGATGGCGCAGCCCTCGGCGCCCAGCTTGCACACCAGGACGGCGTCGGTCGCGGCGCGGATGGCCTTCAAAGCCGTGATGACATCGTCGCTGCCGCCAAGGATTCGCACCTCTTCCTCGGTGCCGATGATCAGGTCGCACAGCGGCGTCACGACGGCCAGGCGTTGCGTGACCTCAGGATTGGCAACATAGCGCTGCTCCCCCATATCGCGCGAGGTCAGGCCCCACAGCACCGGGCGATAGTCGATATCGAAGGCGATCTTCCCGCCGGCGGCCTTGACCTGGCGGATGGCCTCCAGGCTGGCGGCATAAACGCCGGGCTGCGACAAATGCGTGCCGTCGACGACCAGGGCCCGCGCCGAGGCCAGCCAGGCCGGGTCGATATCGGCCATGTCGATCGCCATATCGGCGCAGTTTTCGCGATAGAAGATAAGCGGAAAGGTTTCCTTGTCGACGATCCCCAACAGGACCAGCGCCGTCAGCCGCGCCGGATCGGTGACCACGCCGCGGGTGTCGATACCTTCGCGATGCAGCGCTTCCAGGATGAAACGGCCCATATGGTCGGCGCCGACGCGGGTGATCAGCCCGGCCTTCAGCCCCAGTCGCGCGGCGCCGATGGCGGTATTGGTCGGGCTACCGCCAACATACTTGGCAAAGGACGCCATATCTTCCAGCCGGCTGCCGATCTGCTGACCGTACAGGTCCACACTGGATCGCCCCAGGGTGATAACATCCAGTCCGCCGGCAGTGTGAGCGTCCATACGCGAATCCTCCACGGGACGCCGTCTCGCGCCCTCATTGGAATTTTTATTCTTTCATTTCAAAAAATGCAATTATCATTTCATATCGCAGATTTTATTCTTCATCCTGGGTGGCGAAGGCATAGGCAATGACCAGGCTCTGGGCCAGGCACAGGGTTGAGGTCAGCGACCGGAACGACCGTACCTCGGCCTCACGCAACAGTAGGGCCTGGGCCGCGCCCTTGACCAATGGCGAGACATTGGAATCGGTGACCGCCAGGATATTGGCGCGCTGTTCGACGGCCAGGGCGTGGCACTTGACCGTTTCCTCGGCATAGGGCCGGAAGCTTATGGCGATCAGCAGGTCGTCCGGTCCGATGCCGCGCGCCTGGTTGCTCCACAACCCGCCGGTGCCGTCGATAAAGACGACGCGCTTGCCGGCGCGCTGCAGGGCATAGGCGAGATAGGACGCCACCGGAAAGGCGCGGCGGAAGCCGGCTATATAGATGGTCTTGGCCTTGACCATGGCGTCGACCGCCTCGGTGATCTGGGCCGCGGTCACCGACTGGCGCAGGTGATTCAGCGCCAGGATATCGGCCTCGACATATTCGTCCAGGATGGTGTCGGCGGTTTCATCCCCGCCGCCGGCTTCGCTGAACTGACGGGCGCGTTCGCCATAGGCCAGGGTGATATGGCTGGCCAGCATCTCGTCGCGGATCACCTTCTGCATCTGCGAGGCGCCGGGATAGCCCAGGGTCTTTGCAAAACGGACAATGGTCGACGGCTGGACACCGGCGCGGTCTGCCACCACGGCCAGGGTCTCGAAGGCGACATCCTCCGGCTTGTCCAGCACAAAGCTGGCCACCTGCTTCATGCGCCGCGACGCCAGGTCGTACTGACGCATGATTTCGGCGCGTAACGCTTCCACCGTCTGGGGCGGAGGGATATGTGCGAGTTCAACGTGTTCGTCGGCCATGATCTTCCCGTGTCCTTTTTTGTTCTCGCCTGGGCGGAATTCCAAGTTGACATGGTGTGGAATTTTTGTTCCAAACCTGAAAATCCGATTGCGGAATGACTTCGTGCTCATATTACCGGCGTCATTCTAAAAATGGAATAAATATTTCGTCCAAGGACTGAAACAGGGTCAAAATCATGTTTGAAGTTGCCGTCATCGGCGCGGGCCGCATCGGCCGTATCCACGCCAAAAACGTTGCGGCGCATCCGCGCCTGAAGCTGAAGGCGGTCGTCGATCCCATCGGCGACAGCGCGGCAAGCCTGGCGACGGAAACCGGCTCAGCAGTCTCGACCTTGGAGGCTGTGCTGGCCGATCCGGCCATCCGCGGCATCGTGGTCGCCTCGCCGACCGACCAGCACCTGGATCAGACCCTGAAGGCGATCGCCGCTGGCAAGGCCGTGCTGTGCGAAAAGCCGATCGACCAGGACCTGGCGACGGCACGCGCGGCCGCCGGTTTGCTGGGCGGCGACCGGCCGTTGTTACTGGGGTTTAACCGCCGCTTCGACCGCCATTTCGGCGCGTTAAAACGTCAGTTAGACGCGGACCGCGTCGGCAAGCTGGAAAGCCTGCTGATCATCAGCCACGACCCGGCGCCGCCGCCGATTTCCTACGTGAAAGTGTCGGGCGGGTTGTTCAAGGACATGGCCATCCACGACTTCGACATGGCGCGCTACCTGTTGGGCGAGGAGGTCACCGAGGTCTTCGCCGGCGCATCCTGCCTGGTCGATCCGGCAATCGGCGAGGCCGGCGATATCGACACCGCCAAGACGACTTTAAAGACGGCCTCGGGCCGGATTTGCGTCATCAGCAATTCGCGCCGCTCGGGCTATGGTTACGACCAGCGCATCGAAGCCTATGGCGCCAAGGGCCTGCTGAAGGCCGACAATGTGCTGGAATCGACGGTGTCGCACTGGGGCGCGGACGGGCCGGTGCTGGATGCGTTCCAGAACTTCTTCCTGGATCGCTACGCCGAAGCCTATCGGTCCGAGGTCGAACATTTCGCGGCGATCATGGCTGGCGAAGCGAAACCGCTGGTCGGGTTCGATGACGCCGTCAAGGCGCTGGAACTGGCCGAAGCCGCCGCGCAGTCGGTGAAGTGTGGACAGGTTGTGAAGCTGTAGGATGGCAGGGAAGTAAGAAATCCCCTCTCCCCGTTCTTCACGGGGAGAGGTTAGGGTGAGGGGCTCTTTCTGGCGGTTCCGCTGCATTTGAACTGTGAGAGGGCCCTCACCCGATCGCGTTCACTTCGTTCCGCTCTCGTCCTCTCCCCGTAAATGGGGAGAGGTATTATTGTCCTCGCCCCCAGGTTCCGGGCGTCTTGCCCATCACCAATTCCAGCTTACCGCCATTGACGATGTCCGCCTGGCGCAGGAAGGCGCTCGCCAACACCGCACCATTCAGCCTGGCCGACTGGATATAGATAGCATCCGGCCCGGCATTCTTCGCGACAATCTCGAACGTCTTGCCGTTCTCCAGCCGGATCAGCGTCCGCGGCTGACGCGGGCCATGGAGATAGAACAGGTCACTGCCCAGCTTGGGGAATATCCCAATACGGTTGAAGACATAGTGCGAGCTCATGGCGCCATTGTCTTCGTCGCCCGGATAGGCATCAGCCGTAAAATCACGGAATATCCCGTCCGCCCAATAGGCCGACAGGTCCGGCCGGCCGATATTATGGAACAGCCACGGCGTCGTGAACGACGGCTCGTTGGTCATGTCGATCAGCCCGGCTTTCAACGCATGCTCCAGCCGCTCACGGAAGCGTTCCGGCCCCCCCATGACCGCGATCATGCCCGGAATGTCGTGCAGCATGTCGTAGGAATAGACCCAGGCCGTCCCCTCATAAAAACCGACATTGTTGTAGGTCACCCCGTCCCAGCCCAGCTTCGGATCCAGGTCCTGGAACCGGCCGTCAGCATATTTCGGGATAATGAAACCGCTGAAACCGTCGCTCACGGCATCCGCATTCCATACCTTGCGCCAACTATCCGAGCGTTGCAGCAACACGGCCGCCTTGTCGGCATCACCGGCCTTTTCGGCGACCTTCGCCGCGAAATAGTCGTTCAACGCAAACCCGACCGTCGACGAACCCGACTTGGCGCGCTGATTGTTCGGTTCCGGGCTGCGATCGCCGACCGCGAAATAGCCCTCGACCAGATAGCGCGGACGGCGGCGTTCAAAAGCGTTGAAATGGACCACCTTCCAGGCGGCGTTCCAGTCGATGCCCTCGACACCGCGCAGCAGGCCTTCGCCGATGACGTTGTCGACCTCGTCGCCCCCCTGCCCCACATGGTAGTTGCGGCCGCCGATGATGGCGGTGTCGGCATAGCCGAACTTGTCGAAGGTATGGATGATCGAGGCGACATTGGCAGCATATTCGCGCGGCTTGATCAGCGACATCAGCGGGAATTCGGTGCGGTAGGTGTCCCACAAGGTGTAGTAGTCGTCCCAGTACGGCGCTTGCAGCTCGGAATCAGCCTGATCCAGAGACCGGTCGCGCGGCTGGATCGCCGTGTGATAGAGCGCCGTATAGAATCGACGCTTATCCGCATCGGGCACGCCGGAAATTTCGATCCGCCCCAGCTCGGTGTTCCAGGCCTCCCGGGCCTGGCTACGAACCGCGTCGAAGTCCCAGCCCGGCAGGTCGTGGTCCAGCAGTTGCTGAGCCCGCTCCGCCCCGGCAAACGACACAGCCACCTTCATCAAAACCGGCTTTTGCCCATTGGCGGCAAACGACCACCACGCGCCCAGACGCTCGTCCGCACCGCTCTTGCCGTTGATGGCGCCCTTCAGCACCTCGCCGTTTTTGAACACGCCCCACGCGTTGGGCTTTGTGTCCAACTGCGCCACGAACCAGATGTCGAACTTCGCCGGGTTCCAGTAGCCCTTGGCCTTGACCCGGCCGACGATGCGGCCCTCTTCCGGATACAGCGTGACCTCGGCATTGTCGCTGGCGGTGACGCCCAGGATCTTGCGCGTGATGTCGAAGACGACATTGGCCTCGCCGGTCGTCGGGTAGGTAAACCGATACAACGCGGCGTAATGCGCCGGCGTGACCTCGGCGCGAATATCATAGCGCGACAGGGTCACGGCATACGCATCTGCGCCGGCCTGCTCATTCGCCTTGGGCGACAGGTGAGCGGCTTCGTCGAACTGCGGCGCGCCGACCTGAGGCGAAACCAGGAAGGTGCCATATGTGGTGATCCCGCCCGAACCCTGGGTATGCAGTTGCGCGAAACCGCTGATCTCGGCTTTCGGGTCGTAGCCGGCATTGCTGCCGGTCAGGGTCTGGGGGCTGGGATGAATCGAACCGTGCGGCACGGCTGTGCCCGGTATGGTGTCGCCCTGGTTGTCATTGCCGACGCCGATCATCGGATCGACATAGGTATAGAGCGGCGTTTCCGCCCAGGCGGGAACAGCCAGCATCAGGCCGGCGGCAAAAGCAAACAATTTAAAGGACACGATCAGACCTTTCCACGATGGGATTTGGCGTAGGCGTCGAAGGCGACGGCGGCGACGATGATCAGGCCGATGACCACCTGCTGGAAGTAGGAGGAGACGTGCATGATGACCAGGCCGTTGGACAGGACACCGATCAGCAGCGCGCCGATCAAGGTGCCGCGGATGCTGCCGGAACCGCCCGACAGGCTGGCCCCGCCGATGACCACCGAGGCAATGACGCGCAGCTCGTAATTGATGCCGGCCACGGCCTCGGCCGACCCCAGCCGGGCCGACAACAGGAAACCCGACAAACCGGCCAGGAAGCCGACGATGACATAGACGCTGATGATCACCGCCTTGACGTTAATCCCGGCCAGCCGCGCCGCCTCGGCATTGCCGCCGACGGCATAGACCTGGCGGCCGTAACGGGTATGGCGCAGGGCGATGTGACCGGCCAGGGCGACCAGGGCGAAGATGATAACCGGCACCGGAACGCCGAGGATGCTGCCCGTGCCCCACCAGCGATAGCCGTCGTCGAAACCCGAGATCGGCCCGCCGTCATTGAGGATCAGGGTGGCGCCGCGCCACACCGTCATCCCGCCCAAAGTGACGATAAAGGCCGGCACCTTCAGCCAGGTGACCGACTTGCCATGCAGAAAGCCGGCGGCCAGGCCGATAAAGGACGCCACCACCAGCGCGACCAGCCATTGCGGCACCGCCCCGCCCATGGCCTGCACCACCCAGGCGGCGGCGATGGCGGCAAAGGCCAGCAGCGAGCCGACGGCCAGGTCGACCCCGGCGGTCAGGATGACGAAGGTCATGCCCACGGCGATGACACCATAGATCGACACCTCGGTGAGTATATTGACCGCGTTGCGCAGCGACAGGAAACGCGGGTTCCACGCCGCGAACACCACGATCAGCAGCAGCAGGAACAGGGTCGTGCCCCAGGTACGCAGGAAGGCGACCATATCGAAGGGCGGCCGCTCGGTGGAGGTGGTCATACGATCTCTTTCATGCTGCACGCCCTGTAGCCATCAGGCCCATCAGGGTCTCTTCGTCGGCGGCAAAGCCATCCAGCGTGCCGGTGATCCGGCCTTCGCAAAAGACAATGATGCGGTCGCTGACCGCCATGACTTCGGGCAGTTCCGACGACACCACGATCACCGCGACGCCCGTCGCGGCCATGTCGAACAGGACCTGGTGGACATCGGCCTTGGCGCCGACATCGACGCCGCGGGTCGGTTCGTCGACGATCAGCACCTTGGGCGACAGCGCCATGCAGCGGGCCAGCAGCACCTTCTGCTGGTTGCCGCCGGACAGGGTGGCCATGGCGACGCCGTCATTTGCCATGCGGATATTGAGCCGGGCGCGAAAGTCCTCGACCAGGGCCTTTTCCGCCGTTTCGTCGACGAACACGCCCCAGCGCGACAGCCGCTTCAGGCTGGGCAGGGACAGGTTGTGACGAATGGAATGGTCAAGGAAACAACCCTGTTGCTTGCGGTCCTCAGGCACCAGGGCGATACCGGCCTTCAGCGCATCGCACGGCGACGCCGGATTGACGACCTGGCCGTTCAGGGTGATGGTGCCGCTGTCCATGATATCAGCGCCGAACAGCACGCGGACCAGGTCGGTACGCCCTGCCCCGACCAGCCCGGCCAGGCCGACAATCTCGCCGGCGCGGACCTCAAAGCTGACGTCCCTCAGCGACGTGCCGCGGGCCTCGTGACGGCCCCGCTTGCGGCTGACACCGTCGACCTTCAGCACGACCTCGGCGGGTTCGCGGTGCGGCGGCCGCTGCAGGAACTCGACATCCCGCCCGACCATCAGCCGCACCATGCCGTCGACCTCGATCTCGGCCACCCGGCCGGTGGCGACGAAACGGCCGTCGCGCAACACGGTATAGCCGTCGCAGATTGCCTTCACCTCTTTCAGGCGATGGGTGACATAGACGACGGCGATTCCCCTCGCCTTCAGTTCGCCAATGATCCGGTGCAGGATATCGACCTCGCGCGGGCTCAAGGCCGCCGTCGGTTCGTCCATGACGATCAGCTTGGCCTGCAAGGTCATGGCGCGGGCGATCTCGACCATCTGCTGGTCGGCGACGTTCAGCCGGCTGACCTCCATATCCGGATCGAGATCGAGCCCCAGACCTTCCAGAACCGCCTTCGCATCGGCGCGCAGGCGCCTATGGTCGATCAGGCCGAAGCGCACGGGCTCACGGCCAAGATAGAGGTTTTCCGCCACCGTCAGAAAGGGCTGGAGGTTGAACTCCTGGTAGATGGTGACGATACCGGCCTTCTGGCGCTGGACCGGTGTGTCGGACGACGACAGCTCGGCGCCGTCAAACATCAGCCGGCCGGAATCGCAAGCCTGCGCCCCGGAAAAGATTTTCAAAAGGGTCGACTTGCCGGCGCCGTTTTCGCCCAGCAGGGCATGGACCTCACCGGCGGCCACCGACAGGCGCGCGCCGTCCAGCGCCACCACGCCGGGGAACCGCTTGGTGATGTCGGCGAGGTCCAGCACGGCGATCTACTTGACTTCGGCGATGCGCGACGCCTGGCTCAGGTTGTCGCGCGTAATCAGGACCGGAGTCAGGCTGTTGGAGACGATCGGCGCCTTGCTTTTGAGATGCACCACCACCGCGCGCAGGGCGGTACGGATCTGTTCGCCGGGGTTCTGCTCGACGGTCGCCGCCATGTCACCGGCCTTGATGCGGCCCAGGGCTTCAGGGATGGCGTCGAAACCCAGGACCGCGATCTGTTTTGGTGTAAAGCCAGCGCCGCGAATGGCTTCCAGCGCGCCCATGGCCATGTCGTCGTTCAGGCACAGTATGGCATCGGGATGGCTGCCGCCCATTGAGGTCAGCACGTTCTGGGTGACGCTCAGCGCCTGGTCGCGCTTGGAATTGCCGGTCTGTTCGGCAACGATCTGATAGGCGGCGCCACCGGCCGCCAGGCCTTCACGCACGCCCTTGACACGCTCGATCGAGGAGGAACTGCCGGGGTCGTTGGTGATGACCACCACCTTGGCGCCCTTGGGGAAGGTCTTGACCACCCAGTCGGCCATGGCGCGGCCGCCGGCGACATTGTCGGCGCCGAAATGCGGCACGGCGTGCTTGCCGCCGCCGATGCTGCGGTCGACCGAGACGACGGTGACGCCTTCACCGGCCAGGGCGTCGGTGGTCGACGACAGGGCCTTGGAGTCGGTCGGCGCGATGATCACCGCGCCGATACCCTGGATGCGCGCGGCTTCCAGGTCGGAAACCTGTTTGGAGGAGTTGTTCTGGCCATCCAGCACCTGGACCTTGACGCCCAGCTTCTGCGCCTCGTCTTCCAGGTCACGGCGCATGGCGACGAAAAAGGGCTGGGACAGGTCGCTGAAACTGACCACGATGTCGCCGCCGCCCTCGGCACCTTTCGAGCAGGCAGCCAGGGTCGACAGACCGAACATTGCGGTGGCGGCCAGCATGTGGCGGCGGCTGATGGACATGGTTTCCTCCTGGAGAGCGCGGCCGATTGGTCGACCATTTTTGTATTTGGTATAAATGGAATTTTCATTCCACGTCAACGCAATTTGTCAGACTAATCTTGCCGTTACGTCATGGTGGGTATGACAAAACTCGAATCGGCCAGGACACCGCCGCGCGGCCAGCGCTGGGTTACGGTCTTGACGCGGGTATAGAAACGCACCCCGTCCATACCATATTGATTGAGGTCGCCGAAGCCCGAGCGCTTCCAGCCGCCGAAGCTGTGATAGGCCACCGGCACCGGAATGGGGACGTTGATCCCGACCATGCCGACCTCGACCTGGTCGGCAAAATCGCGCGCGTAGTCGCCGTTGCGGGTGAAGATGGCGACACCATTGCCATAGGGATGCAGGCTCGGCAGGCGCAGGGCCTCTTCGAAGCTGTCGGCGCGCACCATCTGCAGGACCGGCCCGAAAATCTCGTCCTGGTAGGACTTCATCTGCGGCGTCACCTTGTCGAACAGGGTCGGCCCCAGGAAGAAGCCGTTCTCATAGCCTTGCAAGGCAAAACCGCGGCCGTCACGGACCAGTTCGGCGCCCTCGTCCACGCCCATCTGGATATAGGTTTCGATACGCGCCTTGTGGGCCGCCGACACCACCGGACCATAATGGGCGTCGGCGTCGGTCGATATCCCGACCTGCAGGCCTTCGATGGCCTCGACCAGACGCCCGCGCAGGGCGTCGGCGGTGCGCTCACCCACTGGCACCACCACCGGCAGGGCCATGCAGCGCTCTCCGGCCGAACCATAGGCCGCGCCCATAATGTCGGCCACGGCCTGGTCAAGATCGGCGTCCGGCAGGACGATGCCGTGGTTCTTGGCGCCGCCCATGCACTGCATGCGCTTGCCATTGGCAGCACCGCGGCCATAGACATATTGCGCGATATCGGAAGAGCCGACAAAGCTGATCGCCTTGATGTCGGGATGATCCAGCAGGACGTCGACCACCATCTTGTCACCCTGGACGACATTGAGGACATCGGCCGGCAGGCCCGCCTCGATCAGCAGCTCGACCAGGCGCAGCGGCACCGACGGATCGCGCTCCGAGGGCTTGAGGATAAAGGCATTGCCGCAGGCCAACGCCGGAGCGAACATCCACATCGGGATCATGGCCGGGAAGTTGAACGGCGTGATGCCGGCGACGACGCCCAGCGGCTGGCGCATCGAATAGACGTCGATCCCGGGCCCGGCCCCCTGGGTGTAGTCGCCCTTCAGCAGGTGCGGGATGCCGCAGGCGAATTCGACCACCTCCAGGCCGCGCTGGATGTCACCTTTCGCGTCGGCAATGACCTTGCCGTGCTCGCTGGACAGCAGGTAGGCCAGCGAGTCCATGTCGCGCTCCAGCAGCCGCTTGAACTCGAACAGGACGCGGGCGCGGCGCTGCGGATTGACCGCGGCCCACCCCCGCTGGGCAGCTTTCGACGCGGCGACAACGGCCTCGACCAGGGCCGTATCGCCCAACGCAACCCGCGCCTGGACCTGACCGGTATTGGGGTCGAAGACATCGGACAGACGCCCGTCGCCCGGCTGGGACCGGCCGTTATAAAAATGTCCGATAGCGCGCATACAGGCAGAACCTCGACTGAACCGGTCCGGGACGAACCGCAATTTTCAGAATGAATATTTCAAAGGATTGATAAATGCAATATTCGTTTTATATTGCCACGTCGCCCGGCGCCGGGCGACTCTACGGACCGCATCAAGACGGCCGAAACATGACAGGGATGCTACGCCGATGACACGATGGTCCGCAAGGCTTTTGACGGGAATTATCGTGGCTTTCGCCTCTCCCGCCGTCGCCGGCGAGGTCGTGCTGTATAATGGCGCGCAAGTCGCCAATATCGTCCATGACGACCGCGGCGCCGGCCACACCCTGAACCTGGCCGCCGACCTGCTGGCGCACGACCTGACCAGCCTGACCGGCCAGGCGCCCAAGGTGTCGGCCAGGCCGCGTGATTGCGGCGAGGTCTGCGTTGTCGTCGGGCTGTACGACGCCCCGGAAGTGCGCCGCCTGGCCGGACTGGCCAAAGAAGATTTATCCGCCCTGAACGGCCAGTGGGAGATCTATCGCCGCTTTGTCGTGCGCGGTGGCGGCAAGACCTATGTCGTTATCGCCGGTTCCGACCGTCGCGGCGCCGTCTACGGCACGGTCGACCTGTCGCGCCAGTTGGGCGTGTCGCCGTGGGAATGGTGGGCCGATGTCACCCCACGCCGCCATGACCGGCTGGCCATCGACGATGCCCCCCTCACCTCAAAGACGCCGTCGGTCCAATATCGCGGCATGTTCCTCAATGACGAGGACTGGGGCCTGGAACCGTGGGCGGCGCAGACCCTCGATCCCGCCACCGGCAATATCGGCCCGAAGACCTATGAAAAGGTGTTCGAACTGATGTGGCGGCTGAAAGCCAATACGGTCTGGCCGGCCATGCACACCATCTCGACGCCGTTTTACGGCAACAAGGGCAATCCACCGCTCGCCGAAGACTATGCCGTGGTGGTCGGGACCTCCCACGCCGAGCCGATGATGCGCAACAACCTGCGCGAATGGGACGAACATGCCCGCGGCGCGTTCGACTTTACGAAAAATCGCCCGGCCATCCTGGACTACTGGCGCCAGCGGGTGCGCGAGGGCAAAGGCTTCGACAACATCTATACCGTCGGGCTGCGCGGCATCCACGACGGCCCGATGCAGGGCGCCAACACCATGGCCGAACGCCAGGCCGTCCTGCAAACCGTCATCGGCCTGCAACGCGATATCCTGAAACAGGTCTATAAGCGCCCCGCCGCAACCGTGCCCCAGGTCTATGTCGCCTATCACGAACTGCAGGAAGCCTATGACGCCGGCGGGCTGACCATCCCCGACGACGTCACCCTGATGTGGGCCGACGACAATTACGGCTATATCCGCCGCTTCAGCGCGCCTGAGGAAACCCGGCGTCCCGGCGGCTCCGGCATCTACTACCACCTGTCCTACTGGGGCCGGCCGCACGACTATCTCTGGCTCGGGACGACGCATCCCTACCTGATGCACGAACAGATGGGCCGCGCCTGGGACCTGAAGTCGCGCAAGATGTGGATCGCCAATGTCGGCGACATCAAGCCGATCGAATACCTCACCCAGTATTTCCTCGACCTGGCCTTCGACGCCGAAACCTTCAAACAGACCCCGCGCGACTATCTGACCGGCTTCATGACCGAACAGTTCGGCACCGCCCAGGCCGCCGAAATCGCCGACATCATGATGGGCTATTACGACCTGGCCTTTGAACGCAAGCCGGAATTCATGGGCTTCGGCCAGACCGAATGGGTCAACCAGAACCGCCACAGCGACTATGTCCGCGGCGACGGCGAAGAAGCCCAGAACCGCATCCAGGCCTATGCCGACCTGACCGCCCGCGCCGAAGCCCTGGCCGACAAGATCCCGGCCGATCGCCGCGACGCCTATTTCGAGCTGGTCCTCTATCCGGTGCGAACCTCGGCGGCGCTGAACGAACGTGTGCTGAAACTGGACCTGGCCGATCTCTATGCCGGCCAGGGCCGCGCCGGCGCCAACCTCTACGTCGCCCAGGCGAAAGACGCCCACGCCGTCATCGTGCGCGACACCGAAACCTACAACAACCTGAACAACGGCAAGTGGCGCGGCATGATGGACATGGCGCCGCGGAAATTGCCGGTGTTCGACGAACCCGCCTGGCCGCAGTGGTCACCCTCGGCGAAACAGGGCTGCGACCTGGCCCTGTCCGGCCAGTGGTACAACGACAACAACACCCTGCCCTTCGTCGCCGGCCGGCCGCAGAGCCGGCCCGTCACCGTCTTCGGCCACAGCGAGCAAGCCTTGACCTGGCAGGCCGGCACAGGCGCCGCGGGTTTCACCCTGTCGGCAACCTCGGGCGACCTGAACGCCGCCAACGCTTATGAACAGCGCCTGACCCTGCACTATGACGGCCAGGCCGCACCGGGCGACCGCACCCTGACCGTCAGGTGCGGGAACCAGGACCTGCCGCTCCATGTCCGCGTCCTGCCCGCCCTGCCGGATGGCGCGGAGGAAAACAACCGGACGGTCACCCTGCGTGCCACCGGCGGCGAGATCGGTTCCGACTGGCAGGTCATCGAAGACCTGGGCAGCCTCGGCAGCGTCCTGCGCGCCCGGCTGGACCTGCCGTCGGGCCCGCACGGCACCCCAGCCGTCTACAGCTTCGCCACCTCGACCGAGGTCGGCGGCGTGCTGAAGATCATCGCCCTGCCGACCCATGCGCTCGATCCCGGCAAGGGCGTGAAAATCGCGCTCAGGCTGGATGACGGCCCGGTCCAGGTGCTCGACTTCGCCACCCTGGGCCGCAGCGATGTGTGGAAAAACAACGTCCTGACCAATACCGCCGTCGCCACGGTTCCGCTGAAACTTCTGACCAAGGGCGCACACAAGATCACCGTTTATCCGCTCGATCCCGGCGTCACGCTCGACCGCATCGAGATCGATCTCGACCGCGCACCCTACCATTACGGCGCCGTGGAGCCGCAACCGTGAAAGCCGCCATCCTCGCCCTTCTGCTGATGCTGCCCGCCGCCGCCCAGGCCGCCGACAGCGCCACCAACCCGCAATTCACCGCCGCCCGCGCGGCGCTCAATAACGCGCTGAACCGCCAGCCGCCCCCCCGCCGGGCGCGCAATGTCATCCTGTTCATCGGCGACGGCATGGGGATCAATTCGGTTACCGCCGGACGTATCCTGGCCGGTCAGACCCGCGGCCGGGATGGCGCCAGCTACCAACTATCATTTGAAACCCTTCCCTATAGCGGCCTGTCCAAAACCTATTCGGCGGATAAACTGGTCACCGACTCGTCGAACGGCATTTCGGCGATCATGACCGGCGTCAAGACGATCAATGCCGCCACCGGCGTCGACGACTCCGTCACCGGCAAGGACTGCCCCAGCGCCCTGAAGGGCCGCATCCCGACCCTGGCCGAGCAGGCGGCGCGCGCCGGACTGGCCACCGGCGTGGTGACCACATCGGGCATCACCGACGCCACCCCGGCCGGGGCCTATGGTCATACGACCTTTCGCGGCTGGCGCGCCGATGCCGACCTGCCGCCCGAAGCCCCGGCGGCCGGCTGTATCGACCTGGCGCGGCAACTGGTCGAGGCGCCAGAGGCAATCCGCCTCGACGTCGCCTTCGGCGGCGACCTCAACAACTTCCTGCCCTCTGGCACCGGCGAAGGCCGGCGCAAGGACGGCCTCGACCTGACCGCCACCTGGCTGGGATACGACCATGCCCGCCTGGTCCGCGATGCCGCCGGTCTCGCAGCGCTCGACACCCGCACCCCCGGTCCCGTGCTGGGCCTGTTTGCCGGCGGCGACCTGCCCTCCGCCGCCGACCGGCCGGACACCGTCCCCGGCCTGGCGGCCATGACCGCCACCGCCATCGATCTGCTGTCCCAGGATCCGGACGGCTACGTCCTGCTGGTCGAGTCGGCAGCCATCGACAAATGGCACCACCAGAACAACGCCTACCGTGCCCTGACCGAGGTCGACGAGCTGTCGAAGGCCGTCCAGGTCGCCATGGAACGCACAGATCCGCGCGACACCCTGATCATCGTCACCGCCGACCACAGCCACGGCCTGGTCCTGACGGCGGGCTCCGGCCGCGACGAGCCGGTCCTGGGCCTGGTCCGCTACCACGGCGAACTCCAGACCGACGGCAATGGCCGGCCACGCACCACCCTGTCCTACGCCACCGGCCCGTCCGGCCCGAAGGAGGGTACAGCCTCTGCCATCCCCGACCAGGCCACCGTCCTGGCCAAGGACTACCGCCAGCCGGCCCTGACCTACATGACCAGCGCCCAGCACGCCGGCGAGGACGTGCCGGTCTATGCCCGCGGCCCCGACTCCGACCTGCTGACCGGCACCTTCGAGTCCAACTACATCTATCAGGTCATGGCCCACGCGCTCGACCTCGATGCCCGCTTGCAAGATCCTGCCGTAAGGTTAGACTCCGGCGACCAGGAGCATACAGATGGACGGCAATAACGTCAGGGCCGACAAGGAACGCCGGGCCTACCACGATGTCGGCAACGACCTGATCCGCCGCATCCGCACGGGTGAGTTCGGCACCAGCGGCCGCTTGCCGCCCGAGCGCGACCTGGCGCAGTGGTATGAGGTCGGCCGCACGGTCATCCGCGACGCCCTGGTCATGCTGGAGGTCAAGGGCCTGGTCGAACCGCGCCAGGGCTCGGGCATCTACATCACCAAGCGCGCCTATGAGACCGCGCCCGACGCTGTGCGCATGGAGACGTCCTCCCTGCCGCCGGCGGGGCCGTTCGAACTGCTTCAGGCCCGGCAATGGCTGGAAAGCCATATCGCCCGGCTGGCGGCGGTCAATGCCACGGCCGAGGATATGGAGATCATCGAAAAGGCCGGCCACAACCACAGCCGCGCCCAATATGGCGAGCCTAAGGAGAACTACGACATCCAGTTTCACATGGCGATCGCCCAGGCGACCCAGAACAGCGAGCTGGCCCTGCTGGTCAGCCAGCTCTGGCACCGGCGCGACGACAATCCGCTGTGGCGCAGCCTCAACGAACACATCAAGGATGCCCATTACCGCGACCGCTGGGTCAATGATCATGAGCTGATCGTCGAAGCCCTGCTCCGCCGCGACGGCGACGCCGCCTTCGTCGCCATGTGGAACCATATCGAAAACGTCAAATCCTTCCTGCTGGCGTCGAACGCCCTGGAAGATGCCCGCCCCGCTCCCAAACGAAAGCCCCGCCCGTGAAGTCCCTCCCCCTCGCCTGCCTCGTCTTCGCCCTGGCCGTCCCCACCATGGCCGCCGAACCGATCTCGCCGCGCTTCAACGCCGATCCGTCGCCGCATGTTTTCGATGGCAAGGTCTATGTCTACGCCACCAACGACCAGGACAATTCGGGAAAATACTGGGACTCGACCGACTGGCGCCTATTCAGCTCGCCCGACCTGAAGACCTGGACCGACGAAGGTTCCTTCCTGTCGGTGACCGTGTTCAAATGGGCCAAACCCGACGCCAAGGCCTGGGCGCCGGAAGCGGCCTTTCGCAACGGCAAGTACTATTTCTACGCCCCGGTCGGCGGCGACAAGATCGGCGTGGCGGTCAGCGACGCGCCCAAGGGCCCGTTCGTCGATGCCCGCACGGACGCCCTGGTCGACAAGGCGCGCGACGCCAATGCCGGCGCCGAGCCGATCGACCCGGCCGTGCTGATCGACGATGACGGCCAGGCCTACCTGATGTTCGGCACCCGCGTGCCCAAGATCGTCAAACTCAAATCCAACATGATCGAAACCGACGGCCCGATCCTGGATATCCAGGTCAACGGCTTCCCGGCCGACGACGCCAAGAAGAAGTACGGCGAGGCGCCCTACCTGCACAAGCGCGACGGCGTCTACTACTTCACCTTCTCGACCGGCTGGCCGGGCCAGATCGTCTATGCCACCGCAACGTCACCGCTGGGACCCTATACCTATCGCGGCGTGGTGCTCGACTATCTCGACATCAGCACCAACCACCAGGCCATCATCGATTTCGGGGGTCAGTCGTGGCTGTTCTACCACGACAGCCTTCTGGACGGCGGCGGCAGCTACAAGCGCTCCATCACCTTCGCACCGCTCTCCTACGGTGAACACGGCACCATCGTTGAGGTAAAAAAGTAAGGCTCAGCCGGAACGGCGCAGCCACAACACCATGGCCCAGGCATAGCCCTCGTTCTTCAGCCGTTTGATGACTTCCAGCGGCGGCAGCCAGACCAGTTCGTGGTCATTCTCGGTCTTGCCGGCGGGTTTGTGCGCAACCAGTTCGACTTCGAAGAAATGGCAGCGGTTGTTGTACGGCGTACCGTCGTCATGAATGAAATAGTGGTCGATTTCGGTCACCTGGCGCCCGACCGTCACCTCCAGGCCCGTTTCTTCCATGAATTCGCGCCTGACCGCCTGTTCCGCCGTTTCGCCCGGATCGAGCGCACCGCCGGGCAAGTCGTAGGTGAATTTCGCATAGCCGATCTGGGCGCAGGCGATCCTGCCGTCGTGCAGCAGGATACCATAGGCGCCGACGCGGGGTTTGTAGGTCAGGCCGGCATCGCGGGCGCCGAACTGCTTGATGTCGGTCATATCAACCCGCGCCGCCGTGCAGGGTCAGGTACGGATCGGCCACCTTGTTGCCGACAAAGTCGTCATAGGTCGCCTTGGGCCAGCCAACCTGCATGGTCTTGGAATCGCGCCAGGCGTCCAGGATGACGTCGCGCAGGTCCGATGCCCCCTGCCCCAGTTGCTGCTTCATGAAGTCGCGGCCTCGCGGGTCGCCCGGCTTGAACCCACCGGCCTTTTCCAGTTCGTACAGCGGCACGACCAGGGCGTGGCTCTTCAGCATCCGCTTGGCGAAGCACTTTTCCGGGCCGTCGGTACAGGGTCCGTATGGCGCCATGGCGCCACGGACATCGGCGGCCGAGATGTTGGCGTCGACAAAGGCGTTTTCCAGCGGCACGTGGATCTTTTCCAGGGTGTAACCGTTAGGGTTGGCGAATTCCTCGCCCCAGCCGTTGTAGTGGATGCTCATATGCAGCGGCTGGGTCGTGTCGCCGACATAGTGGGCCAGGACGCCGATATCGCGCTTGATCAGGCTCTCGCGGCGGATGCGGTCGGCGCGGTACCACGCCTTCTTCGCCTTGTCGGTCTCGCGCGTTTCCAGCAGGTTCAGCACGCGCCAGTAGGCGAAGTCCTTGACCACCTGCTGGTAGCCGTCGACCAGGGCATAGGGCAGATAGCCCGATTTCCAGATCTTCTGTTCCTTGGCATTCAGGCTGATCTCATAATCGGCACGCGTCTTGGGCAGTTCGTACAGGGTCTGGCCGGCCAGGGTCTTGCCCTCGTCGTCGAGGTCGATGAAGTGGGCGGCATTGCGTTCGCTGTCGTGGACGAAACCGGAATCGCGCCAGCGGTCGGGTTCGTTGGCGTATTCGCCGATGTCGGCAATGGCTTCGGGGCTGCGCAGGAAGGCCGGGGTATAGTCCGGCAAGGCGCGGATGGCCTCTTCGCCGATAAAGCGGTGACCGGCGGAACCCCAGGCCAGGGCAGCGGTCGCAATCGCTGCGCCGGCGACGACCGACAGCAACAAGGTTTTCAGCTTAACAGCTTTCAGCTTCATCTCTTCACCCGATCCATGCGCCGTGTTTTCGGGGCTTATACGTGAACCCAAACCGTTTCCGGCGCAACGCTTTTTGCAGCGCAATGACGGCAAATTCGAGGTCACCGTTATGGGCCGGAATGTTAATATCTTTGGTGCAGGCTGGACCGCATTATCGTACCGCGTCCGAAAGAACCCGCCATGATACCCATAGAGGCTGCCATCGACTGGCCCCGCCTGAGCCGCCGGCTGGGGCTTGCGGTGTGCCTGATCGGGGTCATCTCCCTGGTGGGCTGGCAGACCGATCTGGTCCAGTTGCGCTCGCTGCTGCCCGGCCTTTTGGCCATGCAACCGCCGACGGCCGTATGTCTGGTCCTGCTGAGCCTCGCCCTGGTGCAGCCATCTCTGCCCCGCCCCGTTACGCTTGCGATATGCGTGCTCACAGGCCTTTGGAGCCTGGCCTTTCTGGCGGAATATCTCACCGGCACCACGACCGCCCTGGACACCCTGTTGTTCGGTGACAAGGTGTTAGGCCAGGCCGTCCTCCCCAGCCATCCCGGCCGCATGGCGGAAGGCACCTCGCTGGGGCTCGCGCTATTGTCCGGTTTGCTTCTGGTTCAGAGACAATTTCCGGGCCGGCTGCCCGCCGGCCTTCATGGCCTGATCGCCTGCGTCCCGGCCGCTATCGGTGGCATTTCGCTCCTCGCCTACCTGCTGGGCATAAAAAGCGTCCGTGGCGTCGTCGGCTATACCGACATCGCTTTGCACACGGCGATCTGCCTGTGCCTGCTGTCGGTCGCTATCATAGCCTTGCGCCCGGATGCGGCGCCTCTGCGCGTCCTGACTCAAAACAGCGCGACCGGCCAACTGATGCGCCGCATCCTGCTAACCGTCCTGGCGCTACCGCCGGTACTGGGTTGGATTGCACTGCAGGCCTCACACCTGAACCTTGTCACAACCGACTTTCGCCTGGTCTTGACCATCGCCGGCACCATGATCGGACTGATTGTCCTGGCAGTGGTCTCAGCCCGCCGGATGAGCGAGAGCGAAACCCGACTCGAGGCCGAACGGCTGCGCGCCCAGGCCAGCGAGGCCCAGTTCCACAACCTTATCGCCAATGCCCACCAGGCCATCGTCACGTCGGACGAACATGGCCGCGTCGCCAGTTGGAACCAGCAGGCAGAGGCGGTGTTCGGCTGGACCGAGGCCGACGCTATTGGGCGCCGCATGGCCGACCTGATCATTCCGGAACGCTTCCGCGCCGGGCATGAGGCTGGCATGGCGCGCTTCCTTGCCACCGGTGAGCCCCGCGTCATCGGCCAGCGCATAGAATTGCCTGCCCTGCATCGCAACGGCACCGAGGTCACCATCGAAATGGCGCTCAGCGCCACCCGCAGTGCCTCCGGCTGGCAGTTTACGGCCATGATGCACGACATTACCGAACGCCTGGCCCAGACCCAGCTGTTCGAGGCGGCCTTCCACCATGCCCCGATCGGAGTTGCCCTGGTCGGACTGGATGGCCGTTTTCTTAAGGTGAACCGTGCCTTCTGCCACCTTCTCGACCTGGATCGCGAAGTCCTTTTGGCTGCCGACTTCCAGCAGATCACCCATCCCGACGACCTCGACCGCGACCTCGAACACCTGCAGCAACTCAAGGCCGGCGCCATTGCCTCGTACCAGATGGACAAGCGGTATCTGCGCGCCAACGGCGGGATCGTCTGGGTGAACCTGTCGGTATCGATGGTGCGCGACGAAACCGGCGCGCCCAAACACTATATCGCCCAGGTCCAGGACCTGACTGAACGCATGGAGGCCGAAGCCCGCTACCAGTTGATGGCCGAGAATTCGACCGACATGATCGTCATCTGCGACCAGAACCTGAAGCGCAGCTTCGTCTCGGCCGCCGTGCGCGAACTGCGCGGCGTCAGCCCCGCCGAAGCCCTGGAATTCCGGCCCGAAGACTATATGCATCCCGACGACATGGCCGAGGTCGTCTCTACCTTCCGCCGTGTGTCGGAAGGCGAGTCGGGCCTGCGGGTGCGCTGGCGCTGCCTGAACCAGGTGACCGGCGCCTGGACCTGGGTCGAGTCCAGTCCATCCCTCATGCGTAACGGCGACGAAGCCGCACCGACGTTCGTCGACGTGGTGCGCGACATTACCTGTCAGGTCGTCCAGGAACGGCAACTGGAAGCCGCAACCGAAGCCGCCGAGGCCGCCGCCCGCGCCAAGGCCGACTTCACCGCCAATATGAGCCACGAAATCCGCACGCCCCTGACCGTGATGATCGGCTTCTCCAGCCTGCTGACCGAACGCACCGACATGCCGGACGACGCCCTGCGCTACGCCCAACGCATTTCGACCGCCAGCAATGCCCTGCTGTCGCTGGTCAACGACATCCTCGACTTCTCCAAGCTTGAGGCCGGCCAGTTCGAGACCAAGCCGCGCGCCACCGAAATCGTGGAAATGTCGCGCGAACTGTTCCTGATGATGCAGGCCCAGGCGTCAAACAAGGGGCTGGAGCTGTGTTTCGAAGCCGACGACAAGGTGCCCGGCTCGGTCTTCATGGACCCCCAGGCCTATCGCCAGGTCCTGCTCAACCTGATCGGCAACGCCATCAAGTTCACCGACACCGGCAGCGTCACGCTGAAGCTGGGCTACGACGATAACCAGCTTCAGGTGCATGTGGTCGACACCGGCCCCGGCATGGACGAGGCCGGCCAGGCCAAGCTGTTCCAGCGGTTTTCACAGGTGGACGGATCTTCGACGCGCAAGCACGGCGGTACGGGCCTGGGCCTGGCCATCTGCCGCGGACTGGTCGACGCCATGGGCGGCGACATCGGCGTCACCAGCACCCTGGGCCAGGGCGCCGACTTCCACGTCGCCCTGCCCGCTCCCGCCCTGGCCGACGGCGCGGCCTTCGAATTCGACGACGACCTGCCCGACCTGGGCGGGCTGCGCGTGCTGGTGGTCGACGACAATGCCGTCAACCGCGAACTGGCGCGCGCCATCCTGGAACGGTCGGATGCCGAGGTCGTTGAGGCCGAGGACGGTTCCGCAGGTGTTCTGATGGCCGGCATCTATCCGGTCGACGTCATCCTGATGGACATCCGCATGCCGGGCATGGACGGCACCATGGCCGCCCAGCGCATCCGCGCCGAAGCGGGTCCGAACCGGGATACGCCCATCCTGGCCTTCACGGCCAATGGCAACGACCTGTACAACCCGGCCGATTTCGACGGCCTGGTTGCCAAGCCGATCACACCTGCAGCCTTGGTGAATGCCATCGCCGATGCCGCCAACTTCGCGCATGCCGGCGACAGGGAGCGGTCGCTGAGCGCCTGACCTACCAGACCTTTACACGATCTTCCGTCTTCAGATACTGCTTCTGCTCCGGCGTGACCTTGAAAGCCTCATACCACGCATCGAGATTGCGCACCGTGTCACCACGATACTCATCGGGCGCATGGCCGTCGGTCAGGATCTGCTGGCGCAGGGCGGCTTCTCGGGTCTTGTCGCGCCAGCTCTGGGCAAAGGCGAGGAAGAAGCGCTGGTCACCGGTCAGACCATTCCTGACCTCATCCGGTTTGCCGCCCAGCGACATCTTGTAAGCGTCGTAGGCCGCGGCCAGGCCGGCAACATCGGCGATATTCTCCCCCAACACCTGCTGGCCGTTCAGGCACAGGTCGGTGTATGGACAATAGGCGTCATACTGTTTCGCCAGGGCGGCACCGGCCGCCTGGAAGTGCTTCAGATCCTCCTCCGTCCACCAGTTGGCCAACCGCCCTTCGGCGTCGAACATGGCGCCGGTATCGTCGAAGCTGTGGGAGATTTCGTGGCCAATGGTGGCGCCGATAGCGCCGTAATTATAGGCGGCGTCGGCGCTCGGGTCGAAATAGGGCGACTGCAGGATGGCGGCCGGGAAGTTCAGCGCATTGGCCATCGGCAGGTTGACGGCATTGACCGTCTGGGGCGTCATCACCCACTCATAGTGGTCCGGCGCCTTGCCCAGCTTGGCCAGGTTGCGGTTGTATTCGAACAACTCGGCGCGCTGCATATTGCCCACGGGATCGCCGCGCACCACCTGAAGGCCGCTGTAATCGATCCACTTATCCGGATAGCCGACCCCGACCTTTAATGTGCCCAGCTTGGCCAGTGCCTTGGCCTTCGTATCCGGCGACATCCAGGTCAGGTTCTCGACACGGACACGATAGGCGGCGATTTCGTTATCGACCATCTCCTGGATCTTGGCCTTGGCCTCGGGCGGGAAATGGCGTTCGACATAGAGCTGGCCGACCGCCTCGCCCAGGGCGCCGTTGGTCGCAGAGATGGCGCGCTTCCAGCGGTCGCGCATCTTGGGTGTCCCCTGCAAAGCGGTGCCGTAGAAGGCGAAGACCTCGTTGTAGAACGCCTTGGGCAGGACGGCGGCGTAATGGTCAAGTTGGCGATAGCGCAGATAGTCCTTCCACACCTCCAGCGGCTGCGAACCGACCAGGGCCGCCTCGCCGGTAACGGCGGTCGGCTGCCAGATAATGAAGTCGCTCTGCCCATCCATGCTCGCCGCCTTGAAATAGGCGTCCCAGTCCAGTCCCGGCGCCTTGGCGGCGAATTCGGCCCGCTTCCACGGATTGTTGGCCTTGGGGACATTTCCGGTATCCAGCCGTGAGGCATGGGTCTTCGCGATCTCGGTCTCCAGCGCCAGGATCCGGACAGCCTTGGCTTCGGCGTCCGGCACATTGGCCAGGGTCAGCATGGTGGCGATATGCTGCTGGTAGCGCGTGCGCAGGCTGACCATCTTCTCGGACGGGTCGAGATAATAGTCGCGGTCGGGCATGCCCAACCCGCCCTGCATGATGTAGGCGACGACATGATCGGGATTTTCGAAGCCCTGCTGCGCCCAGAAGCCGAACAGGTTATCGGTGTAAAGGTCGGTGGCGTTCAGCGCATCGACATCGGCGCGCAGGTGGCTGCCGAAATAGGCGGCAAGGCTGGTCTTATCCTTGATACCGTCGATGGCGGCGAACTCGGCGGCCAGGGGCTGCAAGCCCTGGGTTTCGATGGCGGCCTCATCCATGAAGGACGCATAGTAGTCGCCGACCTTCTGGGCGTTCGATCCCGCCGCGGCGTGACTGGCGGCGGCATCCTGGATCAGGACGCGCACCTGCTCGCTGGTCTTTTCGACCAGGACAGCGGACGGGCCGTAAGATGACCGGTCGGCCGGTATCTCGGTCTTATCGATCCAGGTGCCGTTGGCATAGCGGTAGAAGTCGTCACCGGGCTTCACCGAAGCGTCAATGCCCTGCAGGTCGACGTCATGGCCGGGTTCGGCAAACGCCGTTCCGGTCAGAAGGGTGGAAAGTACCAGTACCAGAGCGGTTGAGCTGCGCAGCGACATGGGTCGGCCTCACGGGAAAAGAATGTCTCTGACGAAATCATCTCCCTCGGCGCGGCAGCGTCAAGTTACAGAATAGCAATGTTCATGCCCGCCATAAAGTCCGTCATGGAAAATATGTAAATATTTACATAGTTACGCACACGCTGGCCCCGAAAGATTTTTGACGGTCCCCGCCGGAGGGGCTACCCCCTCAACGCCCTGAGCTGCAGATGATGCATATAGGCGCTGACATCCATCAAGGCCGTCGCCAGGGCGGTCTTGACCTTTTCCAAGCGGCCCGCCGCGCCTTCGGCGTCGCCCTTTTCGGCCTCTCCGGCCACGGCCGCCAGGTGATTGGCGCCGATCCCGGCCGCAGCCCCCTTCAAGGTATGGGCGGCGTCGCGCCAGCCCTCATGGCCGGTATCGAGCAAGGGCGCCCACAGTTCGCTCTGTTGCTGGAACAGGCGCAGAACCTCCTCCATGACCACGGCGTCATCGAGGGTATAGGCCTCAAGATGCGCAAAATCGACCGCGCCCGTAACATCCCGCAAAGCCATGATTGCCTCTTTCGCTTCCGCTCTCGCAAACGGCTTAGACTGATTCCATCTTATCGAATCTGCACAAGTTCGCGCGGCTTTCCTTATCGCCTTCGTGGCAGCAAGGTCTAGACTGGACGCAGGGCGGTGGGAGTTCAGAGTGCTTGCAGACTATAGCCATGAAATCCTGTCCTGGGTCGAAACCGGCGCCATCAAACCGGAAGACGCCCGACGATGCCTGATGCGCACCCTGCCGATCCTCTATGACGGTGTGATCCAGCCCAGTCTTCTGGCACGGGTGATCGCCTATATCGAGCGCGTGCTGGTCCTGCTGGAACGGGGTGCCATTACGGTCACAAGCGCGAGAGAGGATATCGCCGCACTTTTGGAGGCCGCAGTCGACAGCGACGTCGACAGGCTAATCGCCTTGCTCGGCTTGATAGGCCGCCGCACCGAATCCGCACCTTCACAGTCGTGACGGATCCTCTTCTTTAGTCTCAACCAGAAAGCCGTCCGCGAAATCCGGCCGCGTCCCGACCCCCAGGTCGTGAAGCTGCATTCGCACGTCGTCTATGGCCTCCGCCCGCGTTTCGCACGACGACGACAGCGTAACGGTACGGGGCGACCCATCGAACTGAAGCTTCAGCAGATAGCCGGAAATGGTTTTCTCGGTAGCGACGACCCGTACGGATGAACTCATGGCCCCGGTCCAAATTACGCAATTTGAGACAATTCTGGCAGTGCGCCTGTAAAGAAGAAATGCGATTTCATCCCACGCCGGGAAGCGTAGCCACATACCACGCAATCATTACACCGCACCGCAACATAAGCAGACGGATATAAAACCCATTTTAAAAATAAAAACACGATAAATACTTGGGGCAAAACCAGTCAAACCCCGGCCTGCAGATGCGGTTTAAACATATGTAAGGAATTATGGCTATCTTACGACTATGTTACTTTCCGGACTGCGTAACAATTTAGTCCAATGGGCGCGATGCCGCCGCGGCAATACAACAGTGATTGCCGCGCTTTGTGCTGCTCCGATCCTTTACCTCATTACCGCCACCATCGATCATTCGTCCATGGTCAACGACCGTTACAGCCTGCAGTCGGCCGCGGACGCCGGCGCGTTGATGGGCGCCTCGCGGCTCGCGCTCGGCAGCGACGAACTGGTCGCCGGTTCCGCCGAGGCCGCGGCGCGGCAACTCGTCGAAAACATGCGCGATCCGGTCACCTTCGAAATCACCATCGACCGCAGCACCGGCGCCGTGACGGTCGTCGGACGCAGCCAGCACTCGCCCCTGATCGGCATACCCGACGGCACCCCCAAGCCGATCAGCGCCAGGGCCACCGCCGAAGGCCTGCTCAAGACGCCTTTGTGCATTCTACAGACCGGCAGCGAAGAGATGAAACTCAACGACCAGGCCGTCATCCGCGCCGGCGGATGCATGGTCCACAGCAACCAAAACGTTGCGGTTGCCAACGGAGCCTTCCTGCAGGCTGCACATACCCAAGCTGTCGGCACCGTGAAAGGTCCCGTTTCACCGCAAGGCCATAGCGGCGCTATGGCTATCGAAGACCCCTTCCTGGCGATGAATTTGGCGCCCCCAACGGCCTGCACCGGCAAGGCTCAAAAGATCGAGGTTGTCACCGCCTCTGTTTTGACCCTCCCGCCAGGCGTCCACTGCAGCTATTACAAGATCGACAAGAATGCCACCCTGATACTGCAACCTGGTGAACACTGGTTTATGGATCAACTGGAAACCAAGCAGAATGCCATCATCCGGGGGGATGACGTGGTTCTGATTTTCGGCTCGGGTAAATCGGTAAAGTTCAACGACACCTCCTCGGTCCAGATTACAGCGCGCAAGACAGGTCAGTTCGCCGGCTTCTTAATGGTTACGACGCGCGACAACAATGAAAAATTCGTCTTTGCTTCCAGCAACGTCAGCGAACTGCTGGGGACGATCTACATCCCCAATGCCGAACTTGAAGTCGAAACCGCCGGACAGGTCGCCGAAGACTCCGCGTGGAGCATCATCGTCGCCAAGACCATTACGCTGAAGAAGAATCCGGTCATGGTCATCAACACCCGCTACAGCGGATCGGGCGTCCCGGTCCCGTCCGGCGTCGGCCCCGCGGGCTCACCACGCCTCACGCGCTGACCCCGCCGCGTCGCCATTTGTATGAAGAATTTGCGACAACCTTTTGCGTTGCAACATTTTTTGGCGACGCACGCAGGGTCTTGAGGTGTTAGGATCGCCCGGCGATTCGGGCTAATCAGCACGGGACCGTCACGCGACCATCCTCCACCTGAAGGATGCGCAGTGGCCGGTGTCCTATTATCTCTCGTCGCCAAGCCAAGGGGGCGAAGCTGTGGAAACCGATAGCCTGTCCAGCCTGATCGACACGGTCTATGACGCCGCCGTCGACGACAAGATCATACCAAGGCTGGCCGAACGCCTGGCCCGTTTCGCCCAGGCGCAGACGGCGGCCATAACCCTGCATGCCTGCGATACGCGCGAATTCGCCATCGTACGGGATTATTTTGTCGCGGCCTCCGGCATCGATTTCGCCGGCCACTTTCTGACCCAGGACTTCTGGATCCAGGCGGAACACCATGTCGCCACCTTGCCGGCTCAGGGTTCCCCCCTTGAAGGTCCAGCCTTCCACGACATCTACGACCGCTTCTACCGCCCCCATGCCGACGCTTCTGTATTGGGTCTGGGCGCCCTGATCGCCACGCCGCACGGCGTGCTGTCCTGCGCCATCAGCCGCCCCTTAAGCGCCCGCCCCTTTACCGCTGGCGATTCCGCCCGCCTCCAGGCCCTGATCCCCCACCTGCAGCGCATGCATGTCATGCGCTGGCAGATGCAGCGGCTTGAATCCCGGTCCGAAGTCGCGCGCGCTGCCCTGGACCATTTCGCCTATCCAACCCTCATCGTGACACCCGACCGGACGATCGTCCTGGCCAATGCCGCCGCCGGGGACGCCCTTGCGCGCCGCGAAGGCCTGTTCGAACAAAAGGGCCGCCTGTGCGCCCTGCAATCCGAGGACAACAAGCGCCTTGTCGACTCCCTCCAGGCCGCCCTTCACGGCGATGGCCAGGATGCCGAGGTCTGCCAGATCAGCGGCGGCGATGGCCGCGGAACGCGCGTCATCCTGTCCGCTATGACCGACCGCAAGACGGCCTTTGTCATCATCGACGATCCGGCAACCCCGCGCCCCCTTAGCGCCAAGATCTCGCAACTCTACGGCCTCAGCGCCGCTGAAACCGCCCTCACCGAGGCCCTGATGCGTGGCGAAACGCCAGAAGATTTTGCCCAAGCCCGCAATGTCCGCATCACCACCGTACGCTCGCAACTGTCATCGGTCCTGCGCAAGACCGAGACCGAACGCCAGGCCCAGCTGATCGCCAGCTTCAGCCGATTGCCGTCACTCAAGACTCAATTCTGAGGCGAAGATTTATTGAAGCGAGTCCTTCATGTGCAGGATGCGCAAGGCGGAATCGAGCGCCTAAAAATCAAAAATCTATAAGAAATACCCGTTTGATTCGCGTGTTGCGTGATCCGGCGGGACAGGGATGATTTTTGTTTGCGCCTCAATGTCCGCCGCCTCGGCAGAACGAATCGCGCCCCCTCGACTCCGTCGGCGGGCGCACAGTCGCAGCTCTCCTTTTTTCTGCATTTAAACGTTTCTCAACCGGACGGGCGCAGAGGTGATGCTGCGCTCCCATCCAAAGCCCTGCGCCACGCCTGTGGCGCCCAGCATCTTGTCGGCCTTCAGGCAAATATGCCGCTCGCTGCGTAACCCTCTGGTCTCCGTGAAGGCGATCAAGGCTTCAGTTCCTGCCGGCAACGGCACCGCGTCCCATCTTCCCGGCCACGCCTGACCTCGTCACGCCGGCCTATTCACCCCATCGACCGCGCCCACCATCCGTGGCGCTGCAAAAAAATGCCCCGAGGAGGACACTATGAGCGATCCTGATGTACCTAACGATTCGACAACCGGCGCCGAAATCGATCTCGGCGAAACCTACCTGGGCGCGTTCGAGGATCTTAATGACCTTGACTGGATCAAGATCGTCATCGATACGGACGGAACCTACAATTTCTCGCTGACCGTTTCGGACGTTGGTGGCGATACCGCGAACCTCTGGCTTCTCGACGAAGAAGGCAATACAGTCGCTTTTGACTCCTCCACGGCTTCGGCGGCAACCCTTTCCCAAACGCTCGTCGCCGGAACCTATTATCTGCAGGTCGGAGATGGCGAGGGCCTGGAAGGCAGCTACAGCCTGAGCGCCAGCGACGCGAACTCCGCCCCGACCTTCAGCACCCAGGACACATTGACCGGGGTTAACGAAGGCACCAATGCCCAGTATTCCCTCCTGGATCTGCTTGGCAACGCCACCGACGCCGATGATGACGAACTGGACATCACGGGCCCGATCAATGTCACCGCCAACTTCGGCGATGATATCGTCATCGGCACCGCGTCACGCGTGGACGACACCTTCACCATCACCCTGAATGACGCCGACTATAACGGCGATGTCTATCTCGCCTACACCGTGACCGACGGCAAGGCAAACGTCGCGGGTACGGCAACCTATAACGTCGCCGCTGTCAATGACGCGCCGACGGGAACGCCTTCGGGCACGATCGACGCCGGCACCGAAGACACCACCCAGGTCATCCTGGAGTCGACTCTGCTGGCCGGCTTCTCGGACGAAGAAAATGACACCCTGTCCGTTTCGTCGATCAGCGTCGACCACGGCTCCTTCACTGGGGCGGCCGGCGGCTGGACCTATTTGCCGGAAGCCGATTATAACGGCCTGGTCACCATCACCTATGACGTCTATGACGGCCAGGACACCCTCCCCGGCCAGACTCTTACCTTCAACCTGAGCGCCGTCAATGATGCGCCGACGGGAACGCCTTCGGGTACGATCGACGGGGGCACCGAAGATACTCAGCAGACCATCATGGAATCGACTCTGCTGCAAGGCTTCTCGGATGTCGAAAACAATACCCTCACCGTCACCGATATCAGCGCCGATCACGGCAAGCTGTCGACTGTCTCCGGCGGTTGGACCTTTACGCCTGAAGAGGACTACAATGGCGATGTCATCGTCACCTATACCGTCTTTGACGGCAAGGACAGCCTGACCGAGCAGACCCTCACCTTCTCCTTAAGCGCCGTCAACGATGCGCCGACCGGCACGCCGACCGGCGACATTACCGACGGCACCGAAGACACCACCCAGGTCATCCTGGAATCGACCCTGCTGCAGGGCTTCACGGATGAGGAAAGCAATACCCTGTCCGTTTCGGCCATCTCGGCCGACCACGGCACCTTCACCGCGACCGATGGCGGCTGGACCTATAACCCGCAATCCAACTACAACGGCGATGTCATCGTCACCTATACCGTGTTCGACGGCAAGGACAGCCTGACCGACCAGACCCTCACCTTCTCGCTGAGCGCCGTCAATGATGCGCCGACCGGCACGCCTTCGGGCACGATCGACGGTGGTACCGAAGACACCACTCAGGTCATCCTGGAATCGACCCTGCTGGCCGGCTTCTCCGACGTCGAGAGCAACCCCCTGTCCGTTTCGTCGATCAGCGCCGACCACGGCACCTTCACCGCGACCGACGGCGGCTGGACCTATAATCCGCAATCCAACTACAATGGCGATGTCATCGTCACCTATACCGTGTTTGACGGCAAGGACAGCCTGAGCGGCCAGACCCGTACCTTCAACCTGAGCGCCGTCAATGACGCGCCGACCGGCACGGCTTCGGGCACGATCGACGCCGGCACTGAGGACACCACCCAGGTCATCCTGGAAACGACCCTGCTGACCGGCTTCTCCGACGTCGACAGCTCCCTGTCCGTTTCGTCCATCAGCGCCAATCACGGTTCCTTCACGGCGACCGACGGCGGCTGGACCTTCACGCCGGACGCCAACTATCACGGTTCAGTCACCGTCACCTACACGGTCACCGACGGCAAGAACAACCTCACCAACCAGACCCGCAGCTTCTCGCTGGCCTCGGTCAACGACGCCGGTCCGGTCCTGACCACGGCCCAGGCGACCCTGGCCATGGGCAAGCTGAACACCGCTTACACCTTTACCGCGGCGCAACTGCTGCAGGGCTTCACCGACGTTGACAACGACGAACTGAGCATCAGCGGCGCCGTCACGGCGACCCACGGCACCGTCACCGATCTGGGCGGCGGCAATTACAGCTTCGCGCCGACCACCGGCTATATCGGCAAGGTCGCCTTCACCTTCGCGGTCACCGACGGCTTCGTCACCACGGCCGGCAACCAGAAGACCTGGATCCTCAGCGACACCGCCCTTCTGGCCACCACCTTCAATCCGCTGACCCAGGGCGCGGTCAACAACATCACCGCCGGCGAGCAGAACTCGTCGTCCGTGGCGCACCTGACCGGCGGCGGCTATGTCGTCACCTGGACCGGCACCGACCTGAGCGGCAGCA
>NZ_AWGD01000039.1 GCF_000495795.1 Asticcacaulis sp. AC460 | reverse complement strand
GGCGCGCTGGCGGCCACGGGCTGGGGCGCGGTTCGGGCACGCGGCGGGGCGGCGTTGAGGCGGGCGTTCTGGCGGTCTTCAAATCGTGACATGAGCTTCTTCTCTGGTCAGATCAAAGGTTCGGGCGGGCTTCGATGGGCACCACGACGAGGGCGGACGGATCGAGCAGGTCGATCTCGGCGAAACCCTGGTCCAGTACCCGCTGGCGCGTCATCAGGGTGTCCAGCGTATTCAACGCCTGTTCCTGATTCAGCGCCGGCAGCTTGATGATGGCGCCGTTCTTGAGGTGGATGTCCCAGCGCCGGGTGTCGACACGGACCAGGGCATAGGTCTTCTGCATCAGGGCGGGGCGGGTCTGCATCAGTTGCAGGAGTTCGGTCGCCGTTTCATTGGCGCCCTCGCCCACCACCAAAGGCAGGTCCAGGAACTGGCTGGCCTGGGCTTCGGGGATGACGTGCCCCTGGTCATCAATGACCGTGTCGCGGCCCTTGTACTGCCAGACGGCCAGACGCTGGCGCTCGACCACCGACACCACCAGGACACCCGGCAGTTGACGGCGGACACTGGCTTCCTTGACCCAGCCGATGGCTTCGATATCGCCCTGCAGCTTCTTCAGGTCCATCAGGGCGATTGGCTGGCCGGCGGTCAGGGATTTTTTCAGCACCTGCTTGATGGCCGGTTCGGCGTCTTCACTGACCCCGACCAGGTGGATGTTCTTCAGCTTAAGCCCCATGGCGGCCAGGCGGCTGTCGGCGAAGCCGGTCATGGCGCTGCTGAGCGCCTGGGCGCGCTGGCCGGTGAACAGTACAACAGCCAGCAGGACGACAACGACGATAACCGCGAACCAGGCACGCAGCTCATTGGGGATGGCGACGGAGCCGACGACGCTGGATTTGCCGCCGGCGGCCTTACGCGCGGCCGGACGCTTGCCGGCCGGCTTGGCGCCGCCCTTCCCCTGCGCGGGGGCCGGGGCGGAAGCTTGACGTCGGCCTCCACGAACAACGGCGGGCATACGGGTCTCCAGTACTCAAAAGACCTGAGCAGCGCGCCCGGAGCACGGACGCGCGGCGGGCAGGCCGACCTGACAGGTTAGCTTCCCATTCAACGCCATCGTCCTTAACAGAGTCATAACGAATCGCGTTTTTGTAAGGTTTGGGAAACCAAAAACGCTGCGCCGAAGCAAAATTTCGGATTGTTATCGCATTGCAATATTGCGGTCGCAATCACCCGTTAGCGGTTACGCATGCAACGAACGAGCGGGTTCTCCCCATGCCCAGCGTGTCGATTGTAACGGCCAGTTACAATTACGAGTCCTATATCGGCGAAACCCTGCGATCGGTCCTCAGTCAGGACCACGGCGACTGGGAGCTGATCATTGTCGACGACGGCTCCAGCGACAATTCCGTGCGGATAATCGAAGCATTCGCCGCAAGCGATAGGCGTATACGCCTCCTGACCCACCCCGGCGGCCAGAACCGTGGCCTGGCGCAAACCCTGAAGCTGGGCCTGCGCCACGCCCACGGCGACCTGATTGCCTTCCTGGAAAGCGACGACCTGTGGCGGCCGGACTGCCTGAGCCGGCGCTGCGAACTGTTCGCGCGTCACCCCGATGCCGATGTCCTGTTCAATGCGGTGGTGCCGTTCGGTGATGAGGCGGAGTGCCGACGCTACCTGCGCGACGCCCGGGTTCGCGAACACCGCCTGGGCCGCACGGCGTGGCCACGTCCTATCGGGCGGATGATGCTGTTCGAGAACGTTATCCCGACCTTTTCGTCGGTGATGATCCGCCGTGAAACCCTGAAGTTCATCGACCTGGACCCGCCGTTTGACTGCTTCGTCGACTGGTGGCTGTACTGCCAGTTGGCCCTGCGGCATCGCTTTTTGTATGTCGAGGAAGCCCTGACGCTGTGGCGCAAGCACGGTCGCAGCTACACCCGCAGTACCGACACGCGGCGTCACCCCAGTTTGCCGGCGTTTACGCGGGCGCGGCTGGACATGTTCCAGGCGACGCCGAGCTGGCTGGTGAAGCTGGTCGCCCTTCCGGTCCTGCGCCGGCCGCGACTGAAGAAGTGGCTCGGCGGTGCGGTGCATCGAATTACGACGAACTGGGCGTCGTTTTGACCGGATTTCCTGTAAGGCCGGTGGAATCAACCACGGAAGGCGCTGAAACGCCGCTGCGCGGCGACACGAAAGGCTCGGAATTCCGGTCGTTTCATCTCACGCGCGAAGCGCCTTATCATTGTAACCAACAGCAAGGCGCTTCGCGCGGTTCAGCGTCGATTTCCGTGATTTTTTCCGTGTCGACGGCCAAAGGCCGGCGTTTCCGCGCCTTCCGTGGTGAAATTCCACCGGCTTTAGCAAGCTGAAACACAAAAACGGGCGGAACCGAAGTCCCGCCCGCTCAACTCATCAACGCGCGACCTACTCCGCCGCGACGTTTTCGGTTTCCGGCACAGCCAGATGGGACGACAGCTCGACCGCCACACCGGTTTCCTCGTCCCGGACGATCTCTTCGCCGTTCAGAATCTTGGCGATTTCGTCACCGCTCAGGGTCTCGATCTCCAGCAAGGTCTTGGCCAGGCGGTGCAGACCGTCCAGGTTTTCCGTCAGGATGCGCTTGGCGTCATCATAACCCGTCTGGACCAGGCGACGAATCTCTTCGTCGATCTTCTGCGACGTCGATTCAGAGACATCGCGGCCGAAGACGCCATGCTCGTCTTCGCTGTCCTTGTAATTGACCAGGCCCAGCGTGTCGGAATAGCCCCAGCGCGTCACCATCGCCTTGGCCAGGCGGGTTGCCTGCTGGATATCGGATGACGCCCCCGAGGTCACCTTCTCCTTGCCGAAGATGATTTCTTCCGCCACCCGGCCGGCCATAAGGATCGCCAGGCGCGACGTCATCTGGACGTAGTTCTGCGAATAACGGTCACCTTCCGGAAGTTGCATCACCATCCCTAAGGCCCGGCCGCGCGGAATGATGGTCGCCTTGTGGACCGGATCGGCTTCCGGCACCTTCAGCGCGACGATGGCGTGGCCGCCTTCGTGATAGGCCGTATTCTTCTTTTCCAGTTCGGACATGGCCATGGACTTGCGTTCGGCCCCCATCAGCACCTTGTCCTTGGCGTCTTCGAAGTCGCGCATGGTCACCAGCTTGCGGTCCTTGCGCGCCGCCATCAGGGCAGCTTCGTTGACCAGGTTGGCCAGGTCGGCACCCGAGAAACCGGGCGTGCCGCGGGCAATCACCTTCACGTCGACATCGACGGCCAGCGGAACCGGCTTCATGTGGACGCGCAGGATGGCTTCACGACCCGTCAGGTCGGGATTGGGCACGGTCACCTGGCGGTCGAAACGGCCGGGGCGCAGCAGGGCCGAGTCCAGAACGTCCGGACGATTGGTCGCCGCGATGATGATGATGCCTTCCTGGGCTTCGAAACCATCCATCTCGACCAGAAGCTGGTTGAGGGTCTGTTCGCGTTCGTCGTTACCGCCGCCATGACCGGCGCCGCGATGACGGCCGACCGCGTCGATTTCGTCGATGAAGATGATGCACGGCGCGTTCTTCTTGGCCTGGTCGAACATGTCACGGACACGGCTGGCGCCGACGCCGACGAACATTTCGACGAAGTCCGAACCGGAGATCGAGAAGAAGGGCACGCCCGCCTCACCAGCCACAGCGCGGGCCAGCAAGGTCTTACCGGTACCCGGAGGACCGACCAGCAGCGCGCCCTTGGGGATCTTGCCGCCCAGCTTCTGGAACTTCGACGGATCCTTCAGGAAGTCGACGACCTCCTGGAGTTCTTCCTTGGCCTCTTCAACGCCGGCCACGTCCTGGAAGGTGACGCGATTCTTGTGTTCGGTCAGCAGGCGCGCCTTGGACTTGCCGAAGCCCATGGCGCCGCCACGGCCGCCGCCCTGCATCTGGCGCATGAAGAAGATCCAGATGCCGATGATCAGGATGACCGGCAACAGGGTGGTGATGACATTCATCAGCAGCGACATGCGGCCGGACTGGACATTGACCTTGACGCCCTTGGCATCCAGCGCCTCCAGCATCGCCTTCTGATCGAAGGGTGTGGTGCTGCGGAATTGCTTCTTGGCGTTGTCGACAGCCTGAATCTCTTCGTTGTGGATCTTCACCTCGGTAATGGTCCCGGCCTTGATCCTGGTCATCAAGTCCGAATACGCAATTTCCGTCGGCCCCTTCGCCAGCGGCGTACCGTTCTTGCCCTGGCCCACATACATGTAGGCCGCGAACAATACCGCCACAATTACGCCGACTATCGCCATCAATCGCAGGTTCATGCCTTACAATCCTCGTCTGGCCCCGGTGGGACCGTCTTGCACATTTTCTCCCATATAGGGAGAGCCGTGTCGTTTCGCTACAGGACTTTTCCGGGCGGGATCACAAATCAGTTTCACGCTCGATCCGGCAGGCGCTGGCCAGAAAACGCGCCAGCACCCAGCAGGTCGCCGTCACCGTCTCATTATGCTTCTGCCCCGGAACGCCATAAAGAGGCAATGCAAGATGCGGGCCTGAACCGGTCACCGCCGGTAAGGTTCCACGCAGGTCGGCCGGGAGCCATTTCAGGAAGGCCTGGCCGGCGGCGTTCAGGCCGCTGCGGTCGCGACCGGTGGCGATCGCCTGTCGGGCCAGTTCGAAGCGGCCGTCCCACATGTCGCCTTGCTGCGGATCACCGTGACGGCCGATGTCGCCAGCCTCGCGGTGGATGTGGATCAAACCGTGAGCCTGCTGGATACGCGCCCCGGCCAGGGTATGGGATGCACCACCGGGCACCTGATCGTACAGCCGTTCGATCCGGTCGCCGCGCGGCAATCGATCTCCACCACCGGCACAGACCGCGGCCGTCGCCAGGAGGTGTAGGGCGACGTCTTTCGGCATGCGGTAAAACGGTTCAGCCTTGAATCGCAGCAGGCCCAGCCCGGACCAGCCTTCCGGGTCGTGGAGGAGCGCTTCAATCTCGGCCCGGGCGAGGCGGATATCGTCGTGGACGTCGTCCCCTGCCCGGCCTTGCAGAACCTGACGGGCCCGGGCGCGCAGCGATTGGGGATTGTCATTGGCCGGGTCGTCGATCCAGGTCACGCCGGCCTGGGTGAGGCAGTCCCGCAGATCGGCCCGGCGAACATCAAGCAAGGGGCGGCACAGGAAGACACCCCTGCCCTGCGGCCATACCGGCGACGGCGACCAGGTCCTGGGCGTACCGACGTTCGAGCCCTGAGTACGCATATAGGCGGCCTCGGCAATATCATCGGCGGTATGGGCCAGGCAGATGACCTTGATCCCCAAATGGCGCGCCGTCGCGGCAAGAGCCGCGTGACGCGCGAAACGCGCCGCCGCCGACATGCCCGTGGTAGGCTTGTCACCCATCCATCGCGTTGCGTGAAACTGAAGTCTCAAATGCTCCGCATGTGCGGCGACCTTCTGCGCCCAAAGACCGCTGTCGGGATGGACCCCATGGTCGAAGTGCAGGACATGCAGCGGGCGCATTCCCCATTCCGCGAGCTGGTAAAGCAGGGCGACCGAATCGCCGCCTCCGGACACCGCAACGCCGACCGGACCGTGGCCGTCCAGCAACGCGCCGAATTCGGAACCTGGGGCCGCTTTGTCAATCATCGGAAGACTATTTGAACTACGGATGAACACGGATTTTGGGCTTGGCGCCTCCGGACCGGCGGCGCTTCCGCGCGAAGCGCAATAAGACACGCACCGCAGTTACACACCCTAGCGCGTCAACACTGTCCATCTGACTTATCTGGCTTATCTGTGGACAACCTCTTGCGGACGTTCAGCCTGCTCGCCAAGGGTTAGTCTGCCTCTACGGGGGCGGCCGCTACCTTGGATAGGTTTGATCCACAGATAAGCCAGATAAGTCAGATGGACGGTGTGAACGCGGTTCATGCGAAAGCTGCCAGACATAGAACGGCTACGCCGCGCAATTGCTCCGCGCTTTGAGCGTCTTGGCCATGGTCTTGTGCTCGTTCGTCGCCGTCTTGGCGTACAGCTTGTCAAATTGACCCAGCGCAAGGCAAGCATCGCTCGGACGGTTGGAATCGGTCAAGGCCCCGGCCAGCCGCACGGTCGCTTCCGGCGCCCACGACGTCTTTGGCCACCCCTTCAGGGAGGTGGCATAGGCCGCCACCGCACCCGCCGTGTCCTGCTTCATGCTGCGAATCTGGCCCAGACGGAACCAAGCTTCCGGCAGTTGCGCCGCCTCGGGCCACGTCGTCGTAAAGGCCTCAAAGGCGCGGCCGGCATCGTCGGTCTGGCCAGAGGTCAGCAAGGCAAAGGCTTGGTCGAAATCGCCCTCGGCCGTACCGGTCGAAGCCGGCGGCGGCGGCGGCGGCGCCAGCAGGGCGTCGATGTCCTTCAGATGGGCGTCGGTATTGTCGACCCGCCGCGACAGGGCGTCGATGCGGGCATTCTGGGCGTTGACCGTGGCCTGGAGCTGCTGGTTGGCGTACAGCGCCTCTTCCAACTGACCCGTCAGGCGGGTGATCACCTCGCCCTGTTCGTCCTGCTTGCGCGACAGGCTGTCGACGGTGGCCTGCAGCGCCACAACCTCGGGATCGGGCTCGATCAGGATCGGCGGGGTCTTCTTGTTCTCGACGCGGGCGACGGCGCGCTCCAGCTTGCGGACATTGCGGTCCAGACGGTTGAGACGCTTTTCGTCCCAGGCGCCGGCCGGTGTCGCGGGACGCCCGAGGTCTTCTTCCTCGTCCTCGTCGCCGAAAATCTGGGCATGGGCGCCGGACGGCAGGAACACGGCCGTGGTCGTTGCACCGAAGGCCAGGCTCAGGGCCACGATCGAAGCGCCAGCCACCACACGGCCCTGCTGCTTCCAGCCCAGAAGTTTTTGCGAAAATCCGTTATGCGCCATAGGCTTGTACCCCGCCCTTGAAAACTGTCACACGTCTGCTGCGGTTGTCCCGCCAGCCCCTAGGCGTAACAGCATAGTCGGGCTGAAATAAGACGTAAACCCCATTTGTCCGAATAGGAAAAAGGCCTCCCGCCGAAGCGGAAGGCCCTTCACTATCTGGGATTTGGCCAACCTTAGTTTGCGCCCGACGTAAGGGCCGTGTGGCCGTTACGGTTTTGCTGCCAGGCGTCCTCGTCCGAACCGGTGGCAATGGGTTGTTCCTTACCGTAGGAGATGGTCGCGATGCGCGACGGCACAACGCCCTTGGAGGTCAGGAAGTCCGCCACAGCCTGAGCGCGGCGGGCGCCCAGGGCGAAGTTATATTCGCGGGTGCCGCGTTCGTCGGCATTGCCTTCGATACGGATCTTGACGGCCGGATAGCGGACCAGCCAGGCAGCCTGAGCCGACAGGACGCTTTGCGCGTCAGCACGGATGGACGATTGATCGGTGTCGAAATAGACGCGGTCGCCGACATTGACCACGAAGTCCTGCTGCGAGCCCGGCGTGATGCCGACCGGCGGAAGGGTGGTTGTCTTCGGCGGAACGGTGGGTTGGGTTGCCGGAGTCGTGGTGGTCGCAACCGGCGGAGTCGTATCGACCACCGGCTTTTCCTTCTTCGTACAGGCGGCCACCGAGGTCATCACGAAGGCTACCAGGGCCACCTTGACGATGGACTTTGTCGATAGGGTCATAATTATTCCTCTCACGAAATTATGAAACCAGGGGATATTTTCATCGTCTTGCGACAATCGGATGTCACCAAAACTTATCGGCTGTCACGATGATATGCCTTTCCCATTTTGTCAAACTAAAGGCGGCATAAATTCCATCTGCAACGGCTTTCGCGTATCGGATGATATCTAAGCCTCTTGCCTAAAAGTGGAATGCCACTTTTGGGATAACATGAGGCGTCAACTAAGGCAGTAAGGGCGACCAGGCGGGGTCCGAAGCGCCGCCGGTATAGGGCACCGGCCGCTCGATGCGGCCATTGACCTCAACCATCCACAGCGACGGCATGCCGCCCGGCGGCTCGCGGAAGAACATGATGTAGCGGCCGTTGGGCGCCCAGGTCGGCCCCTCCTCCAGGTAGGACGAGGTCAGCAGGCGCTCGCCGGAACCGTCGGGGTTCATCACGCCGATCGAGAAGCGGCCCTTGGACTGCTTGGTGAAGGCGATCAGGTCACCCTTGGGCGAAAACACCGGCGTCGAATAAAGCCCTCCACCGAAAGTGATGCGCCGCGCACCTGATCCATCGGCGCCCATGATGTAGATCTGGGGCGAGCCACCGCGGTCCGAGGTAAAGGCGATGCGCGACCCGTCAGCGGAGAAGGACGGCGAGGTATCGATCGCGGGATCCGAGGTCAACCGCCTCAGGGAGCCATTGGGCAGGTTCATGACATAGATGTCGGAATTGGCGCCCTGGGACACCGAGAAGGCCAGTTTCGAACCGTCCGGCGAGTAGCGCGGCGCGAAGGCCATGCCCTTCACCTGCCCGACCTGTTCGCCGCGCCGGCGCTCCAGGTTGTAGAGGAAGATACGCGCACTGTCAGCGGACAGGGCCATATAGGCGATCTCGTCGCCCTTGGCAGAGAAGCGCGGCGTGATGATCTTGCCGGAGCCTTCGACGGCCAGGTACTGCGGATTAGCACCGTCCTGGTCCATCATGGCCAGGCGCTTGATGCGGTCACCGCGCTTGCCGCTTTCGGCAACGAAGGCGATTCGGGTGTCGAAATAGCCCTTTTCGCCGGTCAACCGCTCATAGATGGCATCGGCATGCTTGTGGGCCACACGGCGCCACTGTTCCGGTGTGATGGCAAACCCGACACCGGGGCTGCCTTCCTTTTGCGAATAGATGTCCCACAGGCGGACATCGGCCTGGACCTGTCCCTGGTCGTTGATATAGGCGCGGCCATTGACCAGGAACTGGGCGTTGATGGCGGTCCAGTTCTCCCAGGTCGGCGGCGAATTGACGTCCAGCGAGGTCTCGATAAAGGCGCGCGGATCGATCGGCGCGAAATAGCCCGAGCTTTGCAGGTCGTTAATAACGACCTTGGTCAATTGCTCGCCGATATTGCTGCCTGACGGGTCGGTGCCCGTGATCATGATGGCGATGGCCAGAGGCTTGACATTGGCCTGGCGGACCGTGCCTTCCAGTTCGTCTTGCGCCCAGGCACCGGTCGGCCCGGCCAACACAGCGGCCGCACCTGCGGCCGGCACCAGGCTCAAGATTGTCCGGCGTGACAGAAAGGGATCAGACTTGGTCATGGTGTGGCTTTCCTCGAATTCTCACAGACGGCGGCGGCATCGAAAGGCATGATGAGCCGCCTGTCATATATCCCTTCAGACAGGCCGGAATATGGCTGCCCGTTGATCATGGCCTGTTTCGCGCACTGAGCCAGACCGGCGACAACCAACCACCTAACGGCCACGGCAGACCTCCGCCGCGTCGAAATTGATCTTCAGCTTCTTGTTATAGACACCCGGATTCAGGCCCGGGAACGGCGCTGTCTTCTTCACCGCCTGGATGGCCAGTTCGGAATTGGCCCGCCACACCTGATCGCTACGCGGATTGGCCCAGGTCGGACCTTCGATAACGCGTCCATTGGGCGACAGCTTGAAGGTCAACTGGATGACCATGCTGCGCACGCCAGGCACGTCACAGTTCAAAGTCCAGGCCTGGCCCAGACGGTCTGTCAGCGCGTCCAGGTCCGCCTTGGCGCCGGCATCCTCGGCCGCGGCGCCGCGATCCGACCGGCCATCGGTCGGCTTCGTACTGGCGCGTGGCGGTATGCGACTCTTCGACTGCGCCGGCGAGGTGGAGCTGCGGTTGAGCAGATCGTCGGCGGCGCTGGCCTGCTTGTCAGGTTTGGGCTTCTGATTACCCTTGGGATCAGGCTTGGGCGCCTTGTCCTTTTTCGCCGGCTCGGGCTTCTTCTCCGGCTTGGCCGGAGCGGTCGCCTTTTGCGGCGTCGGCACGGGCTGCGGTTCCGGCTCCGGCGGCGTCGGTTGAACATCCTCGACGGCCGGAATCGGTTGCGGGTCATTGACCGCCAGTTCATCAACCGGCGCCGGCGCCATTTCCTGGCTCTGCGTCTCAGAGATGATTTCAACCGCGATCGACGTCACCTTCACGGGTTTCGGTGCCGTCGCCCAGCCGATATAGGCAAGCGCAAGCAAGCCCGCGTGCAGGAGAATCGAAACCAGCCATGACGGAAGGTGCCGCTGCATGGGATCTAGGACGACGCTCCCGCCGAGGACGATGCCGCTGCGCCGGATTTGCCCATGGGATCCGTCACGATACTGATCTTGGTGAAGCCCGAGCTGGACAGCTTGCCCATCACTTGGGCCACGACGCCCCAGTTGGTGTCGCCGTCGCCACGGACATAGACCGGACGTTCGGTTTCGTTGCCGGTAATGGCCAGCAGCCGCGGCGCCAGGGCGTCGTAGCTGACCGGCTTGTCGTTGACATAGATCTGACCGGCCCGGTCGACCGACACCGTGACCGGATCGGTCTCTTCCTTCAGCGCGGCGGCCTCGGTCTTGGGCAGGTTGATGTCGATGCCCGAATTGAGCAGTGGTGCCGAGATCATGAAGATGATCAGCAGGACCAGCATGACGTCGACCATCGGGGTGACGTTGATTTCGGAAAGGGCCGAGCGGCGGCGGACACGGCGATTGCCGCGGCGGCTGCCTCCCGAACCGGCAGAACCCATGGCCATGGTCTTAGCCCCCCAGCTTTTCGCCGAGGCGGCGGGTCAGGGACACCATCAGCTCATCGGCAAAGCTTTCCATGCGAGTGGCGAAGCGCGACACCTTGGCATTGAACAGGTTGAAGGCGACATAGGCCGGAATGGCGGCGAACAGCCCCATGGCGGTGGCGAACAGAGCTTCGGAAATCGCCGGCGCCACCGTGGTCAGGTTGGTGTCACCCTGCGAGGCGATGGCCGAAAAGGCGTTCATGATGCCCCACACCGTGCCGAACAGGCCCAGGAACGGCGTCGCTGTGGCGATGACGGCCAGGATCGACAGGCCGTCTTCGACGCTGTCGGCTTCGGAGGTAACGACGTGCGAAATTTCGCGATCGACCTGGGCCATCAGCAGATCGCCCTGCGCGGCGTTCATCGGTTTGCCCTTATAATCGCGCCATGCCGAGGTGACGATGACCAGCAGCTTCTGGAACGGCTCTTTGGGATGGGTGCCCAAGGCGGCGGCGATATCGTCGAGCGCCCGGCCGGAACTGAGCGCCGCTTCGAAGTTATCGGCCTCCTTGTTGATCTTGCCCAGCGACAGGGATTTCTGGACGATGATCGCCCATGACCACAGCGATGAGAAGATCAGGATGACCATCACCACCTTGACCACCAGGTCGGCGTTCACAAACAGGTTGATGAAGTCCAGCGAAGCTGGAGAGGCGTGACCGGCGCTCATGATGCACCCCCGAAACAGTTAATGCGAGTTTGTATTGGGCTATATGTGAACCACATTGCCCCAAGTTTCACGACAATTCTATGGCCTGCAAGCACGTTTAGAAAAAGTGTCAGCATCTTTTTCGTAAAACTGCGCCCAAAAAGAAAGCGAGAAATGAAGTTCTAACCGCCTTTTTTGTCGGTAACCGTGTGATTTATAGCGTTAATCAGCACCTTGGGCAGGCGCCGCGGCCGCCCGTCGAAACCCAGGCAGACGGCGTCAAAGTGCGCTTCGCATAGCAGGACGCCGTCGCGTTCGATTCGCTGGTGCAGGAAGAACTGCGCCCCCTTCACACCGGTAGAGCGTGACCGCACCAGGACAATGTCGTCGATTTTCGCCGGCGCCTTGTAGGTGATGTCGATATGGGTGACGGCAAAGGCCAGCGGCGGGTCCATCTGCGCCAGTTCATGGTGGTGGACGCCGATCAGGCGCAGGTAGTCGGACCGGCCGCGTTCGAAGAACTTCATATAGTTGGCGTAATAGACAACGCCGGAGAAGTCGGTGTCCTCGTAATAGATTCGCACCAGGAGATGGTGCTCATCACCAACCAGTCTGCCGGCCAGGGGCTGTTCGGGAATATCGGTCATGGTGCATTCTGAATCTTCCGCGAAGCGGAATCTACTCAAAGAGGTTGAAACACGAATGGCCACGAATGAACACGAATAATTCGCGGATATTCGTGTTCATTCGTGGCCATTCGTGTTTCAACCTCTTTACGCTTTTGCCGCTACGCGGCGGGTTCAGGAACCTCCACGTTCTCCGTGCTCGATGGCCAAACGGGCATATTTGGCTTCCAAACGCGAGAAGACTTCGTCTGCATCGACAACGCGACCAGCCTCCATATCTGCCAAGCCGCGTAAAAGCGCCGCATCAAACGTCTCTAAGCGAGAACGACGGACTTCGTCAGAATCTTCCATAGTTCCTCCTCGTCAAGGCCTGTCGAGCAAACTGCACACCGGTCCGCGCAGCTCCGTCCGCGCATACGGTCCCTTGGTCGTAAAGTCGATATAGCTCCTGTCGTCGCCATAGACCGGCCAGCGCGGCAAGCCCGGCGCATTCGGATCGCCCGTCTTGGCAAACGCCACCCAATAGTCCAGCAGCGGCGGCCACGTCGCATCCCCCTGCCCGTCCGGCCTTGGGTTCATGACAAAATGCAGCTCCGATCCGTGATGGATCTTGCCATCCTTGTCGACGCTCAAATGATACAGGAAGGCCCGGTTGCCGGCTCGCGTCATCTGCGCCGCCGTCCAGTCGGCCGGGCAGCGCATCATGATATCGGTCGATATCTGCATCGCCGTGTCGCCCAGCAGCGGATCAGCCTTCGGCGGCTTGCCCTTGTCGATGCGGTAGAAGCTCATCGCCTTGAATCGCCACGGCCCGAAGGCGTTGAACACCGCCTTGTAGATATTCGCCTCGCCGCCATGCAGTCCCAGTTCCTGAGCCGACACGCCGATGATCAGCGGCACCTTCGCCGCGTCGCCGGCACGGAACACATCCTCCGGCGCCCGCGGCAAGACCTTGCCGTCGACGATCGCCTGCAACCAGATAAACGAAGAATCCTCGACTGGCGGCGGGATCTTGTCGGTCAGTTCCTGGATCGAGATCGCCGGCTGGCGGCGCAGGTCGGCCAGCGCCTGGGCGCTGTCGGGCGGGCTCATGCTGATCTGGCCGGCCAGTTCCATGCCGATCGCCTCGTTCTGCGCCAGGGTCCGGGGCGGCAGGCCGAACTGCGGCGGACCCGACTCGGATATCGCCTTGTGGAACAGCCTCTTGGCCAGCGGCGACGCCAGCAACAAACCGACATCCTGGGCGCCGGCGCTGTGGCCCACGATGGTGACATTCCCCGGATCGCCGCCGAAGGCCGCGATATTGTCGCGCACCCATTCCAGCGCCTTGACCTGGTCCATCAAGGCGTAGTTGCCCGACGCCCCGCCCTGCTCCTTCGTCAGCGCCGGGTGCGACAGGAAACCCAGGGCGCCCAGACGATAGGGAATCGACACGATGACCACGCCCTTGGGCGCAAACCCGGCCATGACCGTTCCGGCCGCCCCTCCGGCGCGATTCGCCCCACCATGGATAAAGACCATGACCGGCAGCTTACCGGTCGTATTCGGACTGCGAACCTCAAGATAAAGACAGTCCTCGGAACTGGTCTTCGCCATCTCCGACTGCCATCCGAGATCGACCTGCAGACAGGCCGGCGCCGACTCTTTGCGGTAACGCACACCTTGCCAGGACTGCGGATCCTGCGGCGCGCGCCAGCGCAGGTCACCGACCGGTGGGCGGGCGAACGGCACGGCGCGGAAGACATGGCTGCCGTCCCACAGTTTTTCACCGCCGACCTGACCGGCCGTGGTGGGAATGACGACATCTGGCCGGGGGCCGGCGGGCGCAGGCGCCGCTACGGCTTCCTGCGTCGGCGGTGGTGGTGGAGGCGCGTCGATAGCCTGTTCTGAAACCGGCTCGGCCTGAACAGGTTGCGCCGTAAGCGGCTTCACCACCTGAACCGTCGGCACCGCGGGTTTAGCCTTGCCACCCGGAAAGACCATATTGAAGCGACCGTTGGGGCTGTGGGTCGGGGTCTGCGCCACGGCGCCCGTGGCAAGCACGGCAATCGCCACGCCGATGAGACTTTTCCGGATCATGAATTCGCCCCTGCTTTTTACCGACCTTGGCAAAAATCGCCAGCGGCTACAAGCCGATACTAATGTCCTTGCGCCCACAGATAGGCGGCGCCGCGCACCCCGGAGCTGTCGCCCCACTGCGCCGGTTTCAGCTCGGCGCGCCAGCCGTCGGAAAAGACGTACGGCAGGATCTTGGCCGGCAGCCGGTCATAGATTTCGTGGACATTGGACAGGCCGCCGCCAAACACGAAGGCGTCAGGATCCAGCATGTTGACCGTCACCGCCATGGCGCGGCCCAGCCGGTCCATCAGGCGGTCGAAAGCGGCTTCGCATTCCAGGTCGCCGGCGCGCATACCGTTGATGATCTCCTCGCTGCGCAGCGCCTTGCCGGTGACGGCCTGGAAATCGCGGGCGAAACCGGTGCCCGACACCCAGGTCTCCAGGCAACCCTTGTGGCCGCACCAACAGGTCGGCCCGGGGAATTCCTCGGGTTTTTGCCACGGCAGGGGAATATGGCCCCATTCGCCGGTCAACCCGTTGGCGCCTTCGATCAGGTGACCATCGACCACCAGGCCGCCGCCGCAGCCCGTGCCGACAATGATGGCGAAAACGGTTTTCAGTCCCTTGGCAGAGCCGTCGATGGCCTCACTCAGGGCCAGGCAATTGGCGTCATTGGCCAGGCGAACCGGGCGCTTGATGGCGGTCTCAAGATCCTCACGGAAGGTCGTGCCGTTCAGCCAGGTCGAATTGGCATTGCGCATCACACCTGTGCGCGGGCTGACCGAACCGGGCGCGCCGACGCCGATGGTTGCGACACGGGTGGCAAGGCTGGGGTCGGCCTGTTTGGCTTCGGCTTCGACGCGGGCGATCAGTTGGCAGACCGTCTGAAGGGCGTCCTTGTAATTTCCCGGATTGGGTTCACGCTGGCGCGACAGGAAGGTGCCGTTCTGCGACAAAGCGGCCGCTTCGATCTTGGTTCCCCCGAAGTCCACACCCACGTACAGCATTAAATTTTCAGTCTTTGTTTTAAGAATTCAAAAGCAGAAAAGCCCCCGGATGCGAACATCCGGGGGCCGATCGTAGAGGTCTTAGTGACCCGAGCTCACGCCTTCTTCGATGGCGTGGGTCGGCGCACCCTTGGCCGCGAAAGCGAACCACAGGACGTAGATGTAGCAGATCAGCGGGGCAATGAAGCCCAGCGACATGCTGCCGGTCTTTTCTTCGAGCCAGGCGAAAGCCAGCGGCAGGACAGCGCCACCGGCAATCGCCAGGCAGAGCAGACCCGAGGTGGCCGAGGTCGGCGCCGACGAGCGTTGCAGCGTCAGGGTGAAGATGGTCGGGAACATGATCGAGTTGAACAGGCCGATCAACAGCGCGGCAAAGGCCGGGATCAGGCCCGAGGTCAGCGGAGCCTCGGCGATGAACAGGTTCAGCACGCCGTTATGGGCCGACGGCACCATGTCGCGGGTGAAGATGACCACCAGCGAAAGGGCGATGGCGCCCACGGCCACGAAGGCCAGCAGATAGTAGTCACGGACAAACTTCAGCAGGGCCGAACCGGTGAATCGGCCGATCATGGCGAAGATCATGTAGAAGGCGGCCAGCTTGCCGGCCAGTTCCGCGCTCAGGTCCAGGATGCTTTTCTGTTCCAGGAACAGGATCAGGTGCAGCGAAATCGCGACTTCAGCACCGACATAGAGGAAGATGCCGATCGAGCCCAGATTCGCCCACTTGGAGGTCAGGGCAATGAACGGCATGACCAGCTTGCCCGTCTTTGGGGCAGCGGCGGTGATCTTGGCACGCACCAGCCAGATCAGGGCGATGAAGATCACCAGCGCCATGCCGATGGCAAAGTACACATTGGTGACGAAACCCAGAGCCTGCTCAGCCAGGGCCGGCGTCATGACGACGTCCTTTTCGAAGATCGGTCCCTTCAGCAGGAAGGCCGAACCGAACCAGATGCCGCTGGCGGCCCCCAGGGAGTTGAAGGATTGCGACAGGTTGAGGCGGAAGGCGGAGTCCTTCGGATCGCCCATCGAGGCGATCAGCGGGTTCGCGGCGACCTGCAGCAGGGTCACGCCCGACGCCATGGTGAACAGGGCGACCAGGAAGATGGTGTAGATATGCAGATGGGCGGCGGCGATGGCGATAAAGCAGCCGGCGGCGATGGCGCCCAGGCCGACCATGATCGATCGGGCGTAACCGAGCTTCGACAGGAACGCGGCCGACGGCAGCGACATGATGAAGTAGGCAATGAAGAACGCGAAGCCGGTCAACATGGTCTGGACCGGCGTCAGGGTGAAGACGGTCTTCATCGTCTTCACAAGCGGATCCAGGAGATTGGTGATCACCGCCCAGATAAAGAACAGCGTGGTGACATAGACAACCGCCAGGGCGACACTGCCCCCCGGTTTGGTTGCGGTTTGGGTTTCTGACATTTTTCCTGCCTGTACACGTTATGGCGATGAGTGACGCGGCGCGACCCTGACCTCACCGATTAATTAAATCAAATTGCAAAAAGCGCGCTTTTGCATGGTTGGCAAATGAAAAACATCGTTCCGGGGAAGATTTTTACGATTTGCTTACTTCTACGTTAGCCTGCGACCTATTGTCCGACAAGTGCGAATGCGTCTCAGGCGATATTTAACTATATCGTCAAAAGACAGCGCTGTCATCCCGCCACCTAAATTTGACTTGACCCTGAGGCAGAACACAGGCTTTGTGGCGCCGATTGCTCGGCGGGCGGCTGCGCGCGTCAGGTAAACCTAAGAAAAAACGAACCTTTTCAATGAGTCGTGCTTTGAAAATCCTCCGCCGCCGCAAAACCAAAATCGTCGCCACCTTGGGCCCCGCCAGTTCGAACGCTGAGATGCTGGCGCAATTGCACCAGGCCGGCGCCGACGTTTTCCGGCTGAATTTTTCGCACGGCAGCCACGAGGACCATGGCCGCAACATCGATCTGATCCGCGACCTGGAATCCAGGACCAAGCACCCGATCGGCATCCTGGCCGACGTCCAGGGTCCGAAACTTCGCGTCGGCCGCTTCATGGGCGGCGCCGTGGTGCTGACCGCCGGTCAGGCCTTCCGCCTCGACCTGAACCCGACTCCGGGCGATTCCCGCCGCGCCAACCTGCCCCATCCGGAAATCATCACCGCCGCCCAGATCGGCTCGCACCTGCTGCTGGACGACGGCAAGCTGAAGCTGCGCGTCACCCATGTGCGCGAAGATCACCTGGAAACCGTCGTGGTCATCGGCGGCCGCCTCAGCGACCGCAAGGGCGTCAACGTTCCGGACGTCGTTCTGCCCATCCCGGCCCTGACCGTAAAGGACCGTTCTGACATGGAGTTCGCGCTGGAGCGCGGCGTCGAATATATCGGCCTGAGCTTCGTCCAGCGTCCAGAGGACGTCCTTGAAGCCCGCGAAATCATCAAGGGGCGCGCCTGGGTGCTGTCCAAGTTGGAAAAACCGCAGGCTTTGGACAATCTTGAAGAGATCATGCGCCTGTCCGACGCCGTCATGGTCGCCCGCGGCGATCTGGGCGTCGAACTGCCGCCGGAAGAAGTGCCCCTGGCCCAGAAGCGTATCGTCCAGGCCGCCCGCGCCCATGGCAAACCGGTTATCGTCGCCACCCAGATGCTGGAGTCGATGATTACGGCCCCCACGCCCACCCGCGCCGAGGCATCCGACGTGGCGACCGCCGTGTTCGACGGCGCCGACGCCGTCATGCTGTCGGCCGAAACCGCCGCCGGCCAGTACCCGATCGAAGCGGTAACCATCATGGACCGTATCGTTGCCCGGGTCGAACAGGACGACGGCTGGCGCACCATGACCGACCGCCGCCGCCCGGAGCCGGAAAAGACCACATCGGGTGCTATCGCTGCGGCGGCGCGCCAGGTCGCCCAGACGATCGACGCCTCGGCTATCGCTGCCATGACCAATTCGTCGAGCACCGTGCTGCGCGTGGCGCGCGAACGTCCGACCGCGCCGATCATGGGGCTGACACCTAACATCCAGACCGCCCGCCGCCTGGCCCTGACCTGGGGCGTGCACCCGGTCCTGACGCCGATCACCCACTCGATGACGGAAACCGTGGCCGTGGCCACCAAGCTGGCGCGGACGGAAGGTATTTCCGAACCTGGCCAGGACATCGTCATCGTGGCGGGCATGCCATTCGGCAAGTCGGGCTCGACGAACGCTCTGCGTGTCGCCCGCGTCACCCGCACCAACACCGAAGAAGCCGAGTTCGTCGACGACGCCTAAACGCCGACGTCTCGTTCATCCTTACTTCCTTCTCCTCCCTATCGAAGATGGGGAGGTGGCGAGCAAGCGCAGCCGGGCCGAAGGCCATCGGCAAGCGCGTCGAGACGGAGGGGTCCTCTTCAGGTCACTCCCCACCGTTCGGAATTACTCACTCAGCACATCGTCCGGATTCGGCGTCTCTTCCATATAGCCCGGCGCCGTTGAACGCTTGCTCTTTTTCACCACCGGATCTGCGTAGGCGGCATCGCCCTCACCTTGCGCCAGTTCCGCCGTTTCGCGGACGAAGTCGCCGGTCAGCAGGTTCCAGGATATCTCGGTATAGCCGTGCTGATTGGTGCGGCTGTAGACCGTGGCGTCCAGCCCAATCAGCCGCATCCGTCCCGCCTTGGCGTCATAGCGGTAACGATAGGTCGCGGTGGTAGCAGTGGTGCCGCCGGTCATGTCTTCGACCACGAGCACGCCCTTATCGGTGATCTTGAGCGTCGCCGGCGCGAACTGCGACACCTCGAACTCGACTGTGCCCTTCGGGTCGTGGCCCATATCTGTTTCTTCCCGATAGGCCATCAGGATGTTCAGGGTCCGCTTATCCTCGGTGCCTTCGATATAGACGGTGTCGGTCTGGCCGTCACCGTTAAGGTCGCCGTCGATGCGCGTCTCTACCCCGGCGCCAGGCGTGAGACGAAAGGCGATGTCTTCGTCGCTCAGCGGCGGAACGGTCTGCGCTAGAGCCGGCGCCGCCAGCGCCATCATCAGGACCGGAATTATCGCTTTCATGACCGCACCTCTTCGGGATGCGGAAACTTAGCACGACTAAGCCAGACTGTCCGTGCCAAACGCGGCCGGCAGCAGTTCGGCCAGGGTGAAAGCTTTCTGCGGCCCCGCGTCATCGCACAGCCACACCCGGGTCTGGGGCGACGCGAATTCCGACAGCTTCTGACGACAGCCACCGCAGGGCGCGACCAAGGGCAGGCGCTCAGCGATGACGGCGGCTTCGGTGATATGACGTCTGCCGGCCATGATCAGGTGGGCGATGGCGGTGGCCTCGGCGCAGATGCCTTCCGGGAAAGCGACGTTTTCGATATTGCAGCCGGCATGGATGCGGCCGTTTTCGTCACGCAGGGCAGCGCCGACCTTGAACTTTGAATAGGGCGAGTGGCTGTGCTGCATGGCGGCGCGGGCCGCTTCGAACAGGTCTTGGGACAATCTGATGCCTTCCGATACAGAGGCAGGTCAGAGTGTCACCTTGTCACCGATTTGCCAAGTGAAACGTTTAACTGAGGCATGGCGTTTGCCCCAAGACGCCCCGAAGGGTTGTCCACAGATAAGCCAGATAAGCCAGATGGACGGCGTTTCTGACGACGTCCGGCGCTTCGTTCGGTGAATGAGACTGACGAGCAAAGCTCGTCGAAAAACCACAGGAACAGCGGCAAATCTATCCGACTCAGCGCTGTTCATCTGGCTTATCTGGCTTATCTGTGGACAACCCTTAAAACCGGTTCCGCCGCACAGTTGCCCTACTCGATATATTCCGGCGCGGCGATCCGCTTGCCCAACAGCATGGCGTCGGCGACGATGCGCAGCGGCGCAAAATCGGCATCCGACTTGCCCGCATTCACCAGGCTCAGGAAGTGGGCATACAAACCCGAATACTCCGCTTCCTTTTCCTTGATCTTGACGTGGCCATTGATCTCAAGCTCGGTCCCGCCCAGGTGCAGGGCCAGCTTCTCGCCCTTGGCGCTCTCGATATAGATGCTCCAGGTCTGAATACCCGTCTGCAGGAAGTCGTACTCCGCCCGGATCGGCAGGCCGTTCTCGGTCGTCATATCCATCTCGACCTGGATCGGCGCCTCGCAGTTCACCGGAATATGCAGGTCGGCCTTCTTCACGATCACCGCGTCGGCCAGGATCGCCGTCAGGATCGACAAAGAATTGATGCCCGGGTCGAACACGCCCATGCCGCCAGCTTCGAAGATCCACTTCTGGCCCGGGTGCCACTGACGGACGTTTTCCTTCCACACGATCTTGACCGAAGAAATGTCGCGCTCGGCGATCCACTGACGCACCGCTTCGACCGCCGGAGCGAAACGCGAATGCCACGAGGCCAACAAGCTGACGCCCTTGGCCTTGGCCAGGGCCGCAATGGCTTCAGCCTCGCCCAGGGTCGCCGCGGGCGGCTTTTCCAGGAAGGTGTGCTTGCCGGCGGCAATCACCTTCTTGGCGATGGCGTGACGGATCTGCGGCGGCGTGCAGATGGCGATGGCGTCGATTTCGGGATGGGCGGCCAGCATCTCTTCCATGGTGTTGTAACCGGCCAAGCCGTCGACACGCGAGCTGGGGCTGCAGCCGGCCACCAGTTCCAGCGCCGGATTGGCGCGGATCGACGGTATGTGCTGGTCGACGGCGATCTTGCCGAGACCGATCAGACCGATTTTGAGACGCTTGGACGCGGTAAACATAGAAACTTTTTCCCTGTGATTTTGTGCTGGCCGGCCTTCTTAGCGCAGGCCGGAACGAAATTGTAGTACTTTTTACGGCTGTTCGCTCAGGGCGTAGATGCGTTGCATCGGCAGCCATTTTTCACCTTCGGCGGCAAAGGGCAAGGCCTGCTGGAACTGCCACATCAGGGTCTCCCAAGCCTGGACGTCGGAACTGGCGGCATCGGCTGCCGCCTTGGCCGCCGGATCGAAGCTCTCGCCCGGCGTCAGAACCATGAACATCCGGTTGCCGACCAGGAAGATCTCCAGCGCCTCGATGCCGGCATCGCGAATCGAGGCGTTGATCGCCGCAGGCACCGCTCCGGGGGCATGCCAGGCCTTGTAACGTTCGATCAACACTGGATCATCCTTGAGATCCAGCGCATAGTACAGTTTGTCCGGCATGGGCTTCCTCGTTATTGTCTGAGTATATAGACGGCAAAATCCGGCTTGGCAAATTTCATATTTGACGAGCGCGTTCATATGTGATGTTAAATGTCACACAAGAACAAGGGTTATTAGAGACCCCAAAATACTCAGGGAAAATATCCATGTCGACATCGCCTGCCCCCGGCACGCCGGCGCGTAATGCGCTCTGGCCCGTGCTGCTGATCACCGCCCTGTTCTTCTTCTGGGGCATGGCCAACAACCTCAACGACATTCTGATCCCGCAGTTCAAGAAAGCCTTCGTCCTCAGCGACCTGCAGTCGGGCCTGGTCCAGTCGGCCTTCTATATGGGCTATTTCTTCCTCGCCCTCCCCGCCGCCTTCCTGATGCGCAAGCTGGGCTACAAGGCCGCCGTGATCGTGGGCCTGGTCCTGTACGCTATCGGCGCCTTCCTGTTCTGGCCGGCCGCCGAAAACCACCAATACAACAACTTCCTGGGCGCCCTGTTCATCATCGCGTCCGGCCTCGCCTTCCTGGAAACCTCGGCCAATCCGCTGATCACGGTCCTGGGTTCACCGGAAAAGGCAGCTTTCCGCCTCAACCTGGCCCAGGCCTTCAACCCCTTGGGGTCGCTGGCCGGAATCTGGGTCGGCCAGACCTTCATCCTGTCCGGCATCGAACATGATGAGTCGGCTCTGGCCGCCATGACCGACGCCGCGCGCCAGGCCTTCTTCGTCTCCGAAGTCAAGGCTGTGCAGACGCCCTACCTGATCATCGGCGTTGTCGTCCTGGCCTGGGCCGCCCTGGTCCTGTTGTCGAAATTCCCCGCCGCCGCCGTCAAAAACGCCGAAGAGGACACTGGCGAACATGTCGGCTTCTTCGCCTCGATCGGCCGTTTGTTCAGCAAGCCGCGCTTCCTGCTGGGCGTCGTGGCGCAGTTCTTCTATGTCGGCGCTCAGGTCGGCATCTGGAGCTACATGATCCGCTACGGCCAGAAGGAAATCGGCCTGGTCGACAAGGACGCTGCCACCTATCTCTACTATGCCCTCGGCGCCTTCGCCGCCGGCCGCTTCTTCGGCACGGCCCTGATGAGCAAGCTGTCGCCCAACCTGATCCTCGGTGTTTTTGCCGTTATCAATATCGCCCTGATGGCCACGGCCGTGGCATTGGGCGGAGAAACCGGCATGTGGGCTCTGGTCGCCTCGTCCTTCTTCATGTCGATCATGTTCCCCACCATATTCGCCGTCTCGATCGCCGGCCTCGGCAACCTGACCAAGACAGGTTCGTCCCTTCTGGTCATGAGCATCATCGGCGGCGCCGTGTTGACGGCGATCATGGGCTTTGTCTCCGACCACAGCCATATCCGCACTGCCTTCGTGGTCGTCGCCGCCTGTTTCGCCGTCATCGCCCTCTACGCCTTCACCGCGCCCAAGGGCGTAAAGGCCGATCCCTCCACAGCACCCTCACACTAATGATCATCGACGCCCACCAGCATCTCTGGCAGATCGGCCGCAACGACCATTCATGGCCGACGCCGGACCTGCCGGAGATATACCGCGACTTCGTTGCCGCCGACCTGCGCGAAGTCACGGCCGACTGTGGCGTCACCGGCACGGTCCTGGTTCAGTCCCAGCCGTCCGAAACCGACACCATGTGGATGCTGTCCCTGGCCAAGGCCGAGCCGCTGATAAAGGCGGTGGTGGGCTGGACCGATTTTGCCTCGCCCAAGGCGCCCGACCGCATCGCCTATCTATCGCGCCAGCCGAAGCTGAAGGGCCTCCGCCCGATGCTGCAAGGGCTGGCAGACCACTGGATCCTGCAGGACGCCTGCCGCCCCGCCCTGGAAGAGATGACCACACGCGGCCTGATCTTCGACGCCCTGGTCTTTACGCGTCACCTGGCCGCCATCGACCGCATCGCCCGCGACTACCCCACCTTGCGCATCATCATCGACCACGGCGCCAAGCCGCCCATCGCCGCCGGTGAGATGCAGCCCTGGGCGGACCAGATTTCCCGCGTGGCCGAAAACCCCAATGTCGCCTGCAAGCTTTCTGGCCTGCTGACCGAGGCGGATGGTCTGCCAATAACGTCCTATGCCGACCACCTGTTCGCCGCTTTCGGCGCCGACCGGCTGCTGTGGGGCTCCGACTGGCCAGTCGTCCTGCTCAAGGACAGCTACCGTGCCTGGTTTGACTGGACCTCGGCTTGGCTGGCCGATAAGGACACCCTCATACGTGACGCCATTCTGGGCGGCAATGCCCGCCGCCTTTACGCCTTCGACGAGGCTCTGCAAAATGCCTAAAGACACCAAAGACTCCCCTGCCGCCAAGTACCGCGCCCCGGCGCTCGAAAAGGGCCTCGACGTCCTGGAACTGCTGGCCTCAGCCAAGAGCCCCATGACTCTGTCGCAGATCTCCCAGCAATTGGACCGGTCGGTCAGCGAACTGTTCCGCATGGTCCAGGTGCTGGAAGCGCGCGGCTATGTCGGCGCCTCGCCACGCGGCGACGGCTTCGAACTGACCAACAAGCTGTTCTCGCTGGGCATCTCGCGCGGCCCCAGCCAGAACCTTCTGGCCAGCGCCCTGCCGATGATGCAGTCCCTAAGCGAAGCCACCCGCCAAGCCTGCCATCTGACCATCGCCTCTGACGACCGCATGGTGGTCATTGCCCGCATCGAAGCGCCGGGCGACCTCGGCTTCTCCGTGCGGGTGGGTTACCAGCGCCCGCTGATCCATTCGACCTCGGGCGTGGTGCTCTACGCGTTTCAAAAACCCAAGATCCGCGAACAATGGCGCACCCTGCTCAAGGCCGGCGCCACCAGCGACGAATGGAAGAGCTTCGAAGCCCACGCCGAAGCCGCCCTGGGCCAGGGCCATTTCACCTCGGCTTCGGAATATATCGACGGCATCACCGACCTTTCGGCGCCGGTGATGAGCGACGTCACCACGGTGGCCGCCCTGACCATGCCCTATATCCACGTCCATGACGGCGTTACCCAGGACGAGGCCCTGGTCCGGCTGAAGACGGTGGCCAAGACCCTGAGCAAATCCTTGGGCGGCCCCGGCTGACACGAGATAATTTGCTTGCCTGTGACATGACGGGTTGTTATTCATTTCATCTATAAGAACAGTTTCAAACTTAAATCTCAGCGACGAAACGCGTAACCCGGTGAGCCTTATCCCTTCCCTGCCTCGAAACGCCATCGGCAAGACGCCGGTGACCGTCACCGCGCTTGGTTTCGGCGCGGCGGGAATCGGCAACCTGTACCGCACCGTCGCCGACGAAGATGCTGAAAAGGCGCTGGACGCCGCTTTCCGGCACGGCATCGCCTATGTCGACACCGCCCCGCACTACGGCCAGGGTCTGTCGGAGCGTCGCGTCGGCGCCATGCTGCCGGCGGGCGCCATCCTGTCGACCAAGGTCGGCCGCGTGCTGGATCCCCTGCCCGGCACGCCACCACCGGGAACCGAACGACATGGCTTTGTCGACGGCGATCCGTTCGAGCCGCGCTTCGACTATTCCTATGACGGCATCATGCGGTCGTTCGAATCCAGCGTGGCCCGCCTGAAACGCGACTATATCGACATCCTGCTATGCCACGATATCGGCACCATGCCGCACGGCGATAACGCCGCCCATCACACCAAGATTTTCCTGAACAGCGGCTACCGCGCCATGGACGAGCTGAAGTCGGCACGCAATGTCGGCGCCATCGGCCTTGGCGTCAACGAGACCGGCATCTGCCTCGAGGTCATGCCGCATACCGACCTGGACACCATCCTGCTGGCCGGACGCTATACCCTGCTGGAACAGGGCGCGCTCGACGACCTGCTGCCGGAATGCGAACGCCGCAAAATGTCGATCATCCTGGGCGGGCCATTCAACTCCGGTATCCTGGTCGGCGACAACCATTACAATTACGGCGCCGTCCCTGAGGACGTCGCCACCCGCGCCAAGGCGCTGGGCCGCATCTGCGCCGACCACGGCGTACCCCTGCCGGCAGCAGCCCTGCAATTTCCCCTGGCCCACCCGGCGGTGGCCTGCGTCATCCCGGGCATGGTCTCAGCGGGCCAGGTCGAGACCAATCTCGACCTTTTCCACACCCCGATCCCGGACGCCCTGTGGGAGGCGCTGAAAGAGCGCGGCCTGATGCACGAGGACGCACCTGTCCCCGAAAGCGTAACGTCATGAATTTCGGCCCCTTTATCCTGCTGCATGGCGACGACAATGTCCTGGTCTGCCGCGAACACGCCACAGTCGGCCAGGTCGTGACCTTCGACGATGCCGATGCCGCTCTGTCATCCGATATCGATGTCGGCCACAAGATCGCGCGCTACGACCTGAAGGCCGGCGACAAGATCTACAAATACGGCGCCCCGATCGGCTCGATGACTGCCGATGCGCAACGCGGCGGCCATGTCCATATGCACAATATGAAAAGCGACTACATCAGTTCCCATACGCGTGAGGCCACGGGCCATGGCTGAGCAACAGTTCGAGGCCTGGCTGCGTAACGACGGCCGCAAGGGCATCCGCAATGTCATCGCGGTCGCCTATTTGGTCGAATGCGCCCACCACGTCGCCCGCCGCATCGTCGACAAGGCCGACGACAGCGAAGTCCATCTGATCGGCTTTCCGGGCTGCTATCCCAACCACTACGCCTTCGACATGATGAAGGCGCTCTGCACCCACCCCAATGTCGGCGGCGTGGTACTGGTGTCGCTGGGCTGCGAAAGCTTCAACCGCAGCGCCCTGACCCGCGCCATCGAGGCCTCGGGTCGCCCGGTCGAGACCTTCGTCATCCAGAACGAAGGCGGCACCGCCGAGACCATCCGCAAGGGCCTGGAGGCCGTGCGCCGTATCCAGGCTGTCGCCAACCAAACACCGCGCGGCCAGATGGACGTGTCCGAACTGGTCGTCGCCACCATCTGCGGCGGCTCGGACGGCACGTCGGGCATCACCGCCAATCCGGCCGTCGGCCGCGCCTTCGACACGCTTGGGGCGTTGGGCGCCGCCTGCATCTTCGAAGAAACCGGCGAACTGGTCGGCTGCGAAAAGATCATGGCCTCGCGCGCCATCACGCCGGAACTGGGCGCCGAGCTGGAAGCCTGCGTCCAGAAGGCCGAGGCCTACTACACGGTCATGGGCTTCGGCTCGTTCGCGCCCGGCAATGCCGAGGGCGGCCTGACCACCCAGGAAGAAAAGTCGATGGGCGCCTATTCCAAGTCGGGCGCGGCGCCGATCTGCGGGATACTGAAACCGGGCGACCTGCCGCCGACCGGCGGGCTGTACCTGCTGGACGTGGTGCCGGATGGTGAACCGCGCTTCGGCTTCCCCAACATTTCCGATAATGCGGAAATTGTGGAGCTTATCGCCTGCGGGGCCCATGTCACGCTGTTCACCACCGGCCGCGGCAGCGTCGTCGGTTCGGCCATATCGCCGGTGATCAAGGTCTGCGCCAACCCGGAAACCTACCGCAAGCTGGCGGCCGATATGGATATCGACGCCGGCCGCATCATGGAAGGCCGTGGCACCCTGGACGAGGTCGGCGAGGAGATCACCAACCTGATCCTGGAGGTCGCCGCCGGCCGCCAGACCCTGAGCGAGGCCATGGGGCACCAGGAATTCATCCTGACCTACAAGGCCTTCGATCCGGTTGGGCCGGCCTGCCTGCCGTTGAAACAGTTCTGAGGCCGCGCAGCGGCTTTACCTTCGCGAGGGTTGTCCACAGATAAGCCAGATAAGTCAGATGGTCCGAGCGGCGTCACAGGCTCAGCCATACCCGTAAAAACCTGAAATCTGGCTTATCTGGCTTATCTGTGGACAACCCTTTCCATCGTTGACGCCGCGCAGCGGCTAAAGAAGAGACCACCTATGCCACGTCTTGCCGGGAAAACCGCCCTGATCACCGCCGCCGGCCAGGGCATTGGCCGCGCCACCGCCGAACTGTTCATTGCGCACGGCGCGACCGTCATCGCCACCGACATCAAGGCAGACCTCATCGGCACGATCGAAGGCGCCATCCCGCGCGTGCTGGACGTCACCAATGCCGAAGCGGTCAAGGCACTCGCTTCCGAATTTCCGGAAGTTAACGTCCTCTACAATTGCGCCGGCTATGTCCATGCCGGAACGATTCTGGATTGCGACGAAGATGCCTGGCAGTTCTCACTCGACCTGAACGTGACAGCGCAGTACCGCACCGTCCGCGCCTTCCTGCCGGGTATGCTGGCTCTCGGTGGAGGATCGATCATCAACATGTCGTCGATCGCCTCTTCCGTAAAAGGCATCCCCAACCGCTTTGCCTACGGCGCTACCAAGGCGGCGGTTATCGGCCTGACGAAGGCCGTCGCGGCGGACTTCGTGACCAAAGGCATCCGCTGCAATGCCATCTGCCCCGGCACGGTCGAGACCCCCTCCCTGCTGCAGCGCCTGCGCGACACGGGGGACTTCGACAAGGCCTACAGCGAATTCACCGCCCGCCAGGCCATGGGCCGCTTCGGCCGGGTCGAGGAACTGGCCAACCTGGCCCTGTACCTGGCTTCCGACGAATCGAGCTTCACCACCGGCCAGATCCACGTGATCGACGGCGGCTGGGTGAACTGACCCTTCGGACGCGTCCACACTGTGCCTCAATGCAAGCGAAGTGGATCGGGCCTTTCGAGATAGGCTTGTCTCTCCGCCGCTGCGAATGCTTCCTCTCGCCCTCTTATCTGTTGTGCGAGGCGTTGGCCTTCAACGATAGCAGCTTCTGCGGCAGCTTGGTCACCATTTGAATTCCAGAGAGCAATTGTGAAGGCTGTTGGGCGATCGCCCTTCATCATCGCCCATGCCACAGCATCTACCGAAGGGTTATCTTCCAATCCGACAACATATCTTGTCGAAGTGTCGATGCCGGCTTCCAAAAGGGTTTGCACATAGTCCGGGCTGTCGCCGCCGATCGCCAGAAATAAGGGGTTCTCGATAAGACGGTTCGTATTGAAGCCTGCCCCCTCGGATTTCAACACCAGGACAATCTCTTTCTGACTTCGCATACACGCGATTGCCAGCGGATTCTCTCCCATGCGACCCTTGGCATTTACGTCGAACCCGACGGAGATTAGATACCTCACGATGTCGGCGGAGCCGTATGCGCAGGCGTAGTTCAACCAGTGCCCGTACTTGAGACGTTTGGGCCTCAAATGGTCGGGGAAATTTTCGAACAAGACCTTCAGGCTCTCGACTTCGCCAACGTTGATGGCGCTCATAATCCGAAGATTAGGCTTATCGCTCTTTGCCATCCTATGGCTCCAGTCCTGTCCCAATAGCCAGATTCTTTACTACAACGACGCCTCTCTCTTCGCGACATTTCGATCGAGGCGGCAGATCATCTGCCTAAGGTCTAGCAGGCGATCGCCATAACGTGCCCCCCCTTCGCATAATCCAGTATTTTCGCGTCGCGCGTTAAGACCGGAATCTGCAGGGTCCTGGCCGTGGCAATAATAAGCCGATCGCCAGGATCGCCATGAATCTCGCCGGGCAGCCACGAGGCTTCGATCGCGATATCGTGGCTGAAGGGCGCTTCCTTGATTCCGGGTCCGGTCATGAACCTGGCAAACCAGGTCTTGGGGTCCGGCAGGAAAGTCAGAGACGCAGTTCGGTTCGGTTTGGGCCGGCTCAACAGCCCGACCTCCCATGCCGAAATCGGCGATACGAAGACGCCCCCCGTCCCGGCGGCGTGCACCACGACTTCCACGGTTTGAGGAGAGAGTTCGCCGTTGGCAAGCCATATCACCGCACAAGTATCCAGGAGGATGGCATCCGACATAGTCATCCGTGCAATAACCCGTTGCCAGCGTCGAAGTCGTCGCTAACGGGTGCGGTCAAATCCACCCCATCGGGGATAACCACGGAACCGCGCATGAAGCCATGCAATGACTTCACGGCTTCGGCCTCCGTCTTCGGCGGCGTCAGAACGGCAACCGTCTTGCCACGCTTGGTAATGATCACTTCATCCAGTTCGGACGTAGCAAGCCGGTCAAGGATATCGAGGCACTTGGCCTTGAATTCCGTCGCACTGATCGTTCTAGAGTGAAACATGGACGCCGCCTGGACATGGTCATTTTATATAACCAGTCATATAACATGACCATGCCCCGCACGCAAATATCCATTTATTTTGTGCGCGAATAATCGAGGCGAACCGCCAGAGCCTCAACGCCACCGCGCGTTTCGTAAAATTCGTAGCGCATATGCGCCGGGTCGGTGATGGTCAGCGTCTCTCGCACCGGCATGGCCGGACCGCCTGGCATCGCCATCTCGCCGCTAAAGGTGCAGGCTGGGGTGTTCAGGTCGCAATCCCCCCTGGCAAGCACCATGCCCGGGAAGTTGACGTCCATCCAGGTCGTGAAGAACGCCCCGCCGTCGAAACCGATATAGCCCAGGCCTTCGAAACCGGTACCGTCCGCGATGCGCAGGGTCTGGCGCAGATGCCGTCCATTGAGCACCATGGCGAAATCGGCCGTACCGGAGTCGATCTTCGGGTCCTTCGCCGGGGCCAGCCACAGCGACTGTTTCACGTCCCATGCTCCGGCCAGCCCAGTCAGCATCCGATGCTGCGGGTCTGGCGTCTGCGCCACGGCCGCCACGGGCATCAACATCGCTATGGCCAGCAACCCAAGAACAGGCTTCATTCCGGTCTCCTTCTGATACGGATAACCGGTCTCACACGTGGGTCGGTGTCTCAACTACCTGACAGGTCGTCAGTGTGCTAAGCCAGCGCCATGACCATCACCTACCCTCCCATAGGTCTTCTGCTGCGTGACTGGCGCGCTGCCCGGCGCATGAGCCAGCTCGACCTGGCGCTCGACTGCGGCATCTCCGCCCGCCATCTCGGCTTTATCGAGGTCGGCAGGGCCAAGGCCTCGCGTGAGGCGGTCGGACGGCTGGCCGATTCGCTGCGAGTATCGCTGCGTGAGCGCAACGCCCTTTTGCTGGCTGCCGGGTTCGCGCCACAGCACCCGGAAAGCGATCTCGCCTCCCCGGCTCTCGAACGCATGCGCGACGCCGTGGCCCTCATCCTGGAGCATCAGAACCCGTATCCGGCCTTCGTCCTCAACCGTAATTTCGACATCCTGGACATGAACCCGTCGGCGGTGCGCATCGGCGGGCTGATATCGGGCGGAAAGCCGCCCAAACACGACAATCTGCTGCGCCAGGTCTTCGATCCCGAGGATCTGCGTCCGGTGATCGCCAACTGGCCGGACGTGGCGGCCTGGTTTCTGCGCCGCCTGCGCGACGAAATGACCGCCACGGCCGGCAACCAGACCGCCCGCGACCTGTTCGAGGAAATCCTGGCCTATCCCGGGGTTCCGGCAGAATGGCGCCGACCGATGATCGGCAGCGACGTCCACCCGGTCCTGACCATCGACTTCCTCTCGCCCATGGGCACGCTCAGCTTCTTCGAGACGATCACCACCTTCGCCGCACCGCTGACGCCTTCGCTGGATGAACTGCGCATCGACTGCACCTATCCGGCCAATGACCATACCGCCGCCATATGCCGCCAACTGGCCGAGGCGGATTAGAGCCGCGATCTCAGGACGTCGCTTCCACGACGTCTTTCGTCATTTCGGCGATCAGCGCCCGTAACCAACGGTGTGCTGGGTCGTGGCGGTAGCGGACATGCCAGGCCAACTGCACCGGAAAGGTGCCGAAATCGACCGGCGCCGGCACCACCTTTAGCCGCGGATCGCGCGCCAAATGGTGGCTGATCCGCGCCGGCAAGGTCGTGCAGTAGTCGGTCGCTGCGATCATCTCCGGCACAGCCAGGAAATGCGTCACCGACACGGCGACCTCGCGCTTGATCTCCTTCTGCTCCAGCGCCACGAATAGGCCGGCGCGCAGACGCCCACCCGGCGGCAGGACATTGACGTGCTTCAACGCCTCATACTCAGCACGTGACAGAGTGTCGTGAACATCGGGATGGTCGGTGCGAACCATGCAGGCCAGGCCGTCGTCCATCAGATGCTGGACCACCAGATTATCCGGCGCATCGACGATACGGCCCAGGACCAGGTCGGTATCACCCGACATGGCGCCCGCTTCGGTCGGATCGTTGGCGAAGGGGATCAACCGCAACCGCACGTCCGGGGCGCGCTCGCGCAGCCGCGCCACGATGGTCGGCATCAGCACATATTCGACATAGGAGTTCGACGCGATGGTGAACATCCGCGTCGATTGCGCCGGATCGAAATCCTGCTGACCGCGAACGGCATCGTCTATGCCCGCCAGGGCCGACTGGATCACCGGCGCCAGGGCCTCGGCCATCTGGGTCGGCTTCATGCCGTAGCGTTCGCGGATGAACAGCGGATCGCGCATCGTCTCGCGCAGGCGGTTGAGCGCATTCGACAGCGCCGGCTGGGTAATGCCCAGCCGTTCGGCGGCGCGGCTGACATTGCGCTCCTCCATCAGGGCGACAAACACCGGCAGCAGGTTCAGGTCGTAACGCATCCAGTTATAATGTCATATGAATATCTGAAATATAACAAATAAATTTTAGAAATAACCGGCTGAGGCGCATCTTCCGGTCATCCCAGAGCAACGGGCTCTGGACCGACAGAAGGACCTGCCACATGAGACTGCAAGGAAAGATCGCGCTGGTCATCGGCGCCGCCAGCGGCATCGGCTATGCCGTCGCCGAACTGTTCGCCCGCGAAGGCTCTACCGTCATCGCCAGCGATATCACCACTCCCGCCCAAGGCTACCCTGCCGGCATCGAGGCCGCGGAACTGGATGTGACAAGCGAGGACGCCTGGGCGCAGATAGTCTCGGGCATCATCGCCAAGCACAGCCGCCTCGATGTGCTGGTCAACAATGCCGGCATCATTGCCTATGAGCCGCTGCACGAACTGGAAGTGAAGGCCTGGGACAGGATGATTGCCGTCGACCAGACCGGCGTCTTCCTCGGCATGTGTGAAGCGGCCCGTGCGATGCGCGGCCGTAATCCGGGATCGATCATCAACATTTCGTCGATCTGGGGCAATGCAGGGGTTGCCGGCGCCCATTCGTACCAAGCCGCCAAGGGCGCCGTGCGTAACATGTCGAAGAATGCGGCCCTGACCTATGTCGGTGCCGGCATCCGCGTCAATTCGCTCCATCCGGGCTTTATCCACACGCCGTTGACCGACGCCCAGGCGCCGGACCTCAATACGGTGGTCATCGCCTCGACACCGATGAAGCGCGGCGGGACGCCGATGGAGATCGCGTATGGCGCCCTGTACCTGGCGTCCGATGAATCAAGCTTCGTCACCGGCACCGAACTGGTGATCGATGGCGGCTATCTGGCTCAGTAAGGAAAGGAAAACACGTTATGAAATCGTTGCTTTTAACTGCCCTGGTCGCCGGGGCTTCAGTATTGGCCATCACGCCGGCTGCGGCGAAAGACCATGTCGTCCTGGTGCACGGCGCCTTTGCCGACGCCAGCAGTTGGGACAAGGTCAAGGCCGGCCTGGTTGCCAAAGGTTATGCCGTTACGGCGGTGGAAATTCCGCTGACCTCGCTGGCCGACGATGTCGCAGCTACGCGGGCCGCCATCGACGCCCAGGACGGTCCTGTGGTGCTGGTCGGCCATTCCTGGGGCGGCGCGGTCATCGGCGAAGCCGGTGACAGTCCCAAGGTTAAGTGGCTGGTCTATGTCGCAGCTTTCGCGCCGGATCAAGGCGAGTCGATCGCATCCCTGTCACAGGGCGGCCCGCCCAGCGATGGCGTCAAGGCGATACGTCCGGACAACCGGGGCTATCTGACGATCGACCCGGCTGCGTTCCCGGCGGTGTTTGCCGGCGACCTGCCGGTGGACGAAGCCCAGGCGCTGGCCGCGCGCCAAAGGCCGGTCAACTCCGCCAGCTTTGGTACGGCATCGGTGGTCGCCGCCTGGAAGGTCAAGCCCACCTTCTACGCGGTAATGACCGAGGACCGGACGATCCCGGCGCAGGTACAACATCTGTTTGCCGGCCGGATGAAGGCCACCACGGTCGAGGTCAAGGCCAGCCATGCCGGCTTGATTTCACAGCCTGAAGCGGTCGTAGAGGTGATCGAGGCGGCGGCGCATTAGCGCCCCGCCCACGCCCGTCACCACACCTCTCAAATTTGGAAAATATGCAATTATTACAATCATATATGAAACATGTTTACTATAGACAGGGGGCTCCCTTTCCCGCCTAATGCACCCTTTATCGCAGAACCGCACAGGGGCAAAAGATGTCACAACCGACACGCCGGAACATACTCGCGGCCGCTCCGGCCCTCTACCTCCTGCCGTCGCTGAGCCAGGCGGCATCCGATCTTGGCGGGGCGAAAACCCTTCGCTTCGCCACGCCCGCCCATCGCTGGATCGAAGCTTTACCGATCGGCAATGGACGGCTCGGCGCCATGGTTTTCGGCGGCGTGCGCGAAGAGCGCCTGCAACTGAACAATATCGAACTGTGGTCGGGCCGGACCGTCGAAGACAATCCGACGACCACCCGCGACGCTCTGCCGGAAGTCCGCCGCCTCCTGTTCAGCGGCGATCGCATCGCCGCCAACAAACTCGCGCAGGCGCAGATGATGCAGCCGATGAAGGGCGAGGACTTCGGCTCCTATCAGATGCTGGGCGATCTCGACCTGAAGTTCGATCATGGCGACGCCGTTGAAGACTACCGGCGCGAACTGGACATGGCCAAGGGCCAGGCGCGCGTCAGCTACCGCATCGGCAAGGCGGTCTACAAGCGCACCGTTCTGGCGTCCTTCCCGGATCAGGTCCTGCTGGTACGTCTCGAAACCACCGCGCCGGAAGGCCTTCACCTCACGGCACGCCTGACGCGCAGCCAGGACGCGGTCACGTCGGCTGAAGCGGACCAGATCCTCCTGACCGGTCTGCCCATGCCCTACGGCACTCGGTTTGCCTCGGTGCTCGGTTGGGAAACCGAAGGCGGCCGGGCAGAGACCATCACCGACGGCGTGCGGATTGCCGGCGCCCGGGCGGTTGTGCTGAAACTGACGGCGGCGACAGACCTGTTCGGTGGCGATCCGCTTCCGGCCGCGAGGGAGGCTCAGACCAAGGTCCGCGGCACGTCATGGAACAACCTCGTCAAACGTCAGGCCGCGGACCATGCGGCGCTGTTCGATGCGGTCGACCTGTCGTTGGGGGACGGGGCTGCGCCGGCCCTGACGCCCGATCAGGTCGCCGCGGCGAAGGACGCGCCGGTTTCGGCCGCCCTGGTCGAAAGCTACTTCAACTTTGGCCGCTATCTGTTGATCGGTTCGTGCCGTTCCGGCTCGCTTCCACCCAACCTTCAGGGCCTGTGGGCGGACGGTTTCACGCCGCCGTGGAGCGCGGACTACCATATCAATATCAACATCAATATGAACTTCTGGCCGGCAGAGGTCTGTGGCCTGGGTGCCTTGCACGCCAACCTATTCGACTATGCCGAACGTCTTTTGCCGTCCGGCGAGGCCACGGCACGGATCGCCTATGGCTGCGAAGGCGCCGTTGCCCACTATACCACCAATCCGTGGGGTCATACGGCGCTGGACGGCCACATCCAGTACGGCCTGTGGCCCGACGGCCTGGCCTGGCTGTGCCTGCACTACTGGGAGCACTATCAATACAGCCGCGACAAGGTCTTCCTGCGTGAGCGCGCCCTGCCCTTCTTCAAGGCCTGCGCCCGCTTTACCCTGTCCTATCTGGTCGAAGATCTCCGCACCGGTCAGTTGGTGTCCGGTCCGGCCAGTTCGCCGGAAAACAGTTACGTCCAGAGCGACGGCACGCCGGGCTATGTCGATATGGGTTGCGCCATGGCGCAATCCATGGCGCGGACGGTGCTGTTCTGCACCGCCGAAGCCGCCCGGCTGTGCGGTGTCGAGGCGGATCTGGCCCAGGCCTGTCAGGCCGCGCTGGGGCGGCTGGCGCCGCTGCGGATTGGCGCCGATGGCCGCGTCATGGAATGGAGCGAAGCCCTGGTCGAGCATGAACCCGGCCATCGCCACATGTCGCAGTTGTTCGCCCTCTATCCGGGACTGGACATCGATGTCCGCCGCACGCCTGACTTCGCCGACGCCGCGCGCAAGACGATTTCGGAACGCCTGAAACACGGCGGCGGCCATACCGGCTGGAGCTGCGCCTGGCTGGCAATGTTCTATGCCCGGCTGGCCCAGGGCGACGACGCCTTCGGGATGCTGCAAAAGCTGCTAAGTGAGTCTACCAGCTCCAACCTGCTGGACGTCTATTCGCCGTCGGACAATCCGATCTTCCAGATCGACGGCAATCTGGGCGCGACGGCGGCGATCGCCGAAATGCTGCTGCAAAGCCATGACGGGGAACTGCGCCTGCTGCCGGCCCTGCCGACGGCCTGGGGGCGCGGCCACATCAAGGGCGTCCGCGCCCGTGGTGGCCTGACGGTCGATATGAGCTGGGCGGATCACCAGGTGACGGCGCTTGTGCTGAAACCCGAACAGACGGTCAGCCTGCGCATTGTTCCGCCGGCTGGCCAGACTCTGTCCCTATCGGGCGACGTTACGCTCCACGCAGGGAAGGTCTACACGCTGTAAACAAATGGGGTTTGGGGCCTGCGGCCCCATAAATCTTTCTTTTTCCTTACTTTAACTTCGCCCCTTTGAGGGCGAAGTTAAAGTAAGGAAGGGGAAGACTTGGGGCCGCGGGCCCCAAACCCCATTAATTTACGGCGATGTCCATCCACACCATCGAGGTCTCCCCCGCCTTCAGGCACTTCAACCCCGAGTTCGGTTGATTGAACGGATCCGGCATATGGTTGACCGGCTCGACGCAGAAGAAGTCCAGATGATCCAGCGGCGCGAAGACATGCATCCACTTGCAGTCCGGCGATGCCCGTAAGGTCAACACCGACCGCTCGCCTTCGAAAATCTCGGCCCGTCCCCCAAAACCGGTATAGCAGTGATCGATCGCCACTTCGTGATCGACCAGGTCCCCCTGCGACCAGTCCTTGCGCAGTACGCCGGCATGCCACGACACCGGCAAACAGTCGTCATCGGCGCGCCAGATCCCCGTCGTCACCGCCTTCAGCCGTGTCTGGCGGGTGCGGTTGAAATAAGGATGGAAACCCAGTCCCGCCGGCATGGTGTTGCGCGACAGGTTCTTGACGCTGAGATAGGCCCGCAGACCGGCCGGCCGCAATTCATAGACCAACACCGCCTCATAGGCCCAAGGCCATTCATCGGCGTCGTGGACATAGGACAGCACCGCCCGGGTCGCCGAGGTTTCGATGACCTGCCAGACCTGCCGCCAGCCCTGGCCGTGCAGCGGATGCGGATGGCCGTTGCCAAGATTGGGCGACAACCGTACCTTCTTGCCTTCGAAAGCGAACTCGCCGTTACGGATGCGGTTGCAATACGGCACCAGCGGAAAACTGGCCGTCATCAGGGCGTCGGTCGTCCCGTCGGCCGTCGGCCGCATGATGTCCCGCCCCTGATGCACGAAACGCCAGATACTGCCCGCAACCTCGGGGCAGATATCCAGCGTGGTCTCGTTAGAGCTTAAGCGCAGCATAGAATTCTCTTTTTATCGCTTAAGAAACACGCGGGCGGCCTGTCACAGGCCGCCCGGTTACGCGTTGATTAGGACTTCTTCCAGAGGCCTTCGATGGCTTCCAGGGTCTTGCCCTTGGTTTCCGGCACGAACTTCCATACGAACACGGCGGCCAGGACCGAGAAGGCCGCGTAGACGTAGTAGTTCAGTCCGTGGTTGAAGACGGCATTGATGGCGGTATCGCCGTCGACGACCTTGAAGGACGCGGTGACGATGTAGTTCGAAACCCACTGGGCGGCGACGGCGATGGCCATGGCCGGGCCCTTGATCGAGTTCGGGAACATTTCCGACAGCAGCACCCAAACGACCGGGCCCCACGACAGGGCAAAGCCGGCGATGTAGAAGATGGCTGCGTACAGAAGCGCCGAACCTTCGATGTGGTTCTGGAACAGGTAGCCCAGGGCGGCCATCGAAACGGCCATCATCAGGGCGCCCAGGATCAGCAGCGGCTTGCGGCCCCAGCGGTCGACCGTGGCGGTCGCAACCAGGGTGAACAGCACGTTGGCCGCGCCGACGATGACGGTTTGCAGCAGTGCCGTATCGGTGCCCGAACCCATGTTCTTGAACATCAGCGGGGCGTAATACAGCACGGCGTTGATGCCGACGAACTGCTGGAAGACCGAGAGCAGGACACCGATGACGATGACACCGGCGCCGAACGAGAAGAGCTTACCCGAATGCTGGGTCAGGCTGTCCTTGATTTCCGCCAGGGTCGACTTGGCTTCTTCTTCGCCGTCCAGCGAGGTCAAAAGCGCCTTGGCCTTGTCTTCCTTGCCCTTCATGACATACCAGCGCGGCGTGTCGGGCATGAAGAAGGCGGCCAGGAAGAACAGGCCGGCGGGGATCGCGCACGAAGCCAGCATGTAGCGCCAACCGGTCGACAGCACCCAGGCGTCGTCGCCCATTTCGCCGATCTTCAGGTTGACGAAATAGACCAGCAGCATGCCGCCGACGATGGCGATCTGCTGGAAGGTCACCAGCAGGCCGCGATGCTTGGCAGGTGCGATTTCAGCGATGTACATCGGCGAAATCAGCGACGCCATGCCGATGGCGACACCACCCAGGAAGCGATAGATCAGGAACGGATTGAGCGCATCGACGCCCATGCCGCCGATCGGTGCGAGGCCCAATTCCGGATACCCGGCCAGGATCGACGAGATGAAAAAGATCACGGCGGCGATCATCATGCCCGTGCGGCGGCCGATCGCGGTGGCCAGCGGGCCGGCGATCAGCGAGCCCAGGAAGCAGCCCCAGAGGGCGATGCCGACGGCATTGCCGGTCATCGCGTTACGGGCGATTTCCGACAGGTCGTGACGTGGCTGAACGAAATTTTGGTCGATGGCTTCCACCGCGCCGGAAATGACGGCGGTATCGTAGCCGAACAGCAATCCGCCCAGAGCCGCGCCGATGGCGAGCCCCATGACCAGACCCATGTTCACGGTCTTTGTTGTCGAGGACATCCTCTACTCCCTTGAAGTCGGGCTTGCTGCCCGTTCCCTAACCTATTCAAGCACCTTTTTTGTGTGGCCTTATCATTGGGGCGGTGCTTAAGCGGACCTTAACTTTTTGCGCAAAATTACGCAAGCGCCGGATACGCAGAACGCTATATTTTGTAAGGATTTGCGCGCAAAATTCCCCCATTTTGGCGCGCATTTACCGTTAATTTTGTTACCGCTACCAGTGACGCGGTGCAACAAGCCTAGTGGTTATGTCGCGGCATCTTTTCCGCGATGCGGGTAAACTTAAGGGCGGGCTCCATGACGCCGCCGGTGTGCAGTTGCGAAACCGTGCTGCGATAGATCTCCTGCCACGGGGTCATGCTCTCGGGCACCGGCGGCAGGCCCTCTTTCTTGCGTTCGACGATGACATCGGCCTCGACCAGAGCATCGCAGGCGCCGGTATTGAGGTCGATGCGGATCATGTCACCCGTCCGCAGCCACGACAAACCGCCACCGGCAGCACTTTCCGGCGAGGCATTGAGGATGGACGGCGAGTCCGAGGTCCCCGACTGACGGCCGTCGCCTAGGGTCGGCAGCGAGGTAATCCCCTTCTTGAGCAGGGCATCGGGCGGGGTCATGTTGACGACCTCAGCCGAGCCTGGCCAGCCGATGGTGCCGGAACCACGGATGACCAGGATGGTGTCCTCGTCGATGTTCAGCGCCGGATCGTTGATGCGGTCATGGTAGTCGGTCGAGCCGTCGAACACGACCGCCTTGCATTCGAAGATATTCTCATGGCCCGGACGCGACAGGTAGCGGGCGCGGAACTCCTTGGAGATCACCGAGGTCTTCATGATGGCGAAGTCGAACAGATTGCCCTTCAGCACCAGGAAGCCGGCGCGTTCCATCATCGGTTCGGCGACCGTCTTGATCATCTCGCGGTCTTTCGACTGCTTGCCCGTCAGGTTTTCGCCCAAGGTCTTGCCGGTGATGGTTGCCGCCGTGGTGTCGATCATGTTGGCGACGGCCAGTTCGTGCAGGATGGCCGGCACACCGCCGGCGCGGTGGAAGCGCTCGCCCAGATATTTGCCGGCCGGCTGCATGTTGAGGATCAGCGGAATGTCATAGGCGGCGCGCCAGTCGGCGTCGGTGATGTCGACCCCGGCATGGCGGGCCATGGCGGTGATGTGCGGCTGGGCATTGGTCGAACCGCCGATAGCGGCGACGGCAGCGATCGCGTTGAGGAACGACGCCTTGGTCAGGATCTTCGACGGCTTCAAGTCCTCATAGGCCATTTCGACGATGCGCACGCCGGTCTCGTAGGCCATCTGGCCGCGCTCGCGGTACGGCGCCGGAATGGCAGAACAGCCGGGCAACGACAGGCCCATGGTCTCGGCGACGGCGTTCATGGTCGAGGCCGTGCCCATGGTGTTGCAGTGACCGGCCGACGGCGCCGACGCGCAGGCCATGTCGAGGAATTCGTCTTCGGTGATCTCGCCGGCGCCCAGCTTGCGGCGGGCGCGCCAGATGACCGTGCCGGAGCCGACCAGGTCGCCGTCATGCCAGCCGTCCAGCATCGGCCCGCCCGACAGGACGATGGCCGGGATGTCCACGGCGGTGGCGGCCATGATGCCGGCCGGGGTGGTCTTATCGCATCCCGTGGTCAGAACGACGGCGTCCAGCGGATAGCCGTGCAGTATCTCGATCAGGGTCATCATCGACAGGTTACGGTCGATGGCCGCGGTCGGACGGCGGCAGTTTTCGAAGATCGGATGGACCGGGAATTCCAGGCAGATGCCGCCGGCATCGCGGATGCCGTCGCGGGTGCGCTTGGCCAGCTCCAGGTGGATGCGGTTGCACGGCGCGATGTCGCTGCCCGACTGCGCAAAGCCGATGATCGGCCGGCCGGAGCGCAACTCCTGCGGCGTAATTCCATAATTCATGAAGCGTTCGAGATAGAGCGCCGCCATGTCGATATGTCCGGGGGCTTCGAACCATTCCTGCGAGCGGAAACGGCCGTTAGCGGTGGCGGGTTTTCTCGTGGTCATGGTGCGTTCAATCCTGGAAGAGGTTCTGGGGTTGGCCGGGAATATCGACGTCGAAGCGGAACAGACCGCCGGCTAACGGTTGTTGCTTGATGTCGTCGGCGCTGAGGCCCTTGGCGGCGGTCGTAGCGTAAACGGTTTTGAGATCCGGGCCACCAAAGGCGATCTTGGTCACATTGGACACTGGCAGGCGGACCCGGCGGATCAGGCGACCGTCAGGAGCATAACAGTTGACGCCCCAGCCAAAGAACAGCCCGACCCAGACATTGCCTTGGGAATCGACGATCGGGCCATCCATATAGCCATCGCCATGCTCGGGCGAGCGCTCGAACTGGCCGCCATAGCAGACCGGGCTGGCGACATCGGCCACCGCCGGTTGGTCCAGGCGTGCAAATTCCCGTTTATTGGAAATATGCCCCTCCCCGTTAAGGTCGAAGGCATAGATGATCTTCTTCAGGGTGTCGTTGTGATAGAGGGTCTTGCCGTCGGGGCTGACCGCCGGGCCGTTGGTGATGACATAGTCATGATCCATCACGACCAGGCCGCGCGCGTCGTAACGGTACAGCTTGCCCGACGGATTGACCTCGTCGTCGTCCATCGAGCCGAACCACAGCCTACCGTGGTGATCGACAAATCCATCATTGAGGCGGTTGGTCGGCAGCCCAGGCTCGACCTGCAGGCGGAATTCGAAATGCCCCGTTTTTGGATCGAGATCGTAGAGGCCGGTCTTGCAGCCAACAATAAACCCGCCAGACGTTTTCGGCGCCAGGAAGCCGCACGGCGACGGCGCATGGAAGACCTGGTGCGAACCGATATTGACGTCATAGCGCAGGACTTCGGAGCGTTTGATATCGACGAACCACAGGGCGTGATCCTTCGCGCTCCACACCGGGCCTTCACCCAGGGTGCACTTGCGGTCCCAGACACAGATAGGCTGGAAGAGTTCGGTCACCGGAACCTCCGAAAGAAAGATACCCCTCCACGCAAACTGAGGCTTACCGCCAGCCGGCGTCGATCCAGTAGCCATGGCCGGTGCACAGAGACGCATCATCCGAAGCCAGGAAAAGGGCCAGAGACGCGACGTGCGCCGGCTCGATACGACCCTTCAGGCACTGGGCGTCGACGATCTGCTGCTCGCCTTCCGGCGTGTACCACTTCATCTGGCGCGGCGTCTTCACATTGCCGGGAAGAATGGTGGTGACGCGGATATTGTCCGGGCCCAGTTCACGCGCCAGGGCGCGGGTCATGCCCTCGATACCGGCCTTGGCGGTTTCGTACAGGACCAGATCGGGCAGACCCAGGTGCCACGAGATCGAACCGAAGTTGATGATCGCGCCGCCGCCCTTGGCCTTCATGCCCGGCACCACGGCCTTGGCGCAGAACAGCAGATGCTTCAGGTTGACCGCGATACGGTTGTCGAAATAGGCCTCGGTGACGTCTTCCAGGCGGTGACGGTCGTCATTGGCGGCGTTGTTGAGCAGGATGTCGACCGGGCCGATGCCGGCGATCACTTTCTCGACCGCCGCGATATCGGTCAGATCGCACTTGTGGAAGGTTGCTGCGCCCGGCTCCAGCGTCGCCGAGACCGTATCGGCCAGGTCGATGAAGTGGACGACGGCGCCCTGACGGACGAAGCCGGTGACCAGGCCCGCGCCGATACCGGAGCCCCCGCCGGTGATCAACACCGTGCGGCCCTTGAGACTGGGATAGATGGCTGAGGACATGGTCACTGGTTCTTTCTGTACGAGTTACGACGCCAGCGCTTTAGGGCGGGCGGTGTTGCGGGGTTTCAGCAGGCCGCGGTCGGCCAGGTTCTGCATCAGATCGGCGATACCGAAGGTCCAGTGGCGCGCGTCCTTCGAAAAGGTAACGCGGTTTTCCAGGCAACCCAGCTTGGGCGAGGACACCTTGACCACGTCGCCGACCTTATGGGTGAAACCACGGCCGGGGACATCACGATCCTGGGTCGGTGCAAAAAGCGTGCCCAGCATCAGAACGAAGCCGTCGGGATAGTGGTGCTCGCTCATCGCCTGGCGGATCAGTTCCAGCGGATCACGGCTGATCTCACTCATGGTCGAACGGCCAACCAGCTCATAACCTTCGGGACCATCGATCTTCAGGTCCAGCACGGCCGAACGGACGTCGTCAATGGTAAAACCTTCGTCAAACACACGGACGAACGGGCCCAAAGCGCAGGAAGCATTGTTGTCCTTGGCCTTGCCCAGCAGCAGGGCCGAGCGGCCTTCGAAGCAGCGCAGGTTGACGTCGTTGCCCAGGGTCGCACCGATGGCGCGGCCTTCCGGCGTGACCACCATGACGACTTCGGGTTCCGGATTGTTCCAGGTCGAGTCGGAGCGCACCCCCACCTCATCACCCCAGCCGACCGACGACAGGACGGGCGACTTGGTGAAGACCTCGGCGTCCGGGCCGATGGCGACCTCGAGATATTGCGACCACAGGCCATCCGTAATGAGCGCCGCTTTCAGCTTGGCGGATTCTTCAGAGCCCGGCTTGACGGAGCGGATATCAGAGCCAACCCGTTCAGCCAGGGCGTCGCGGATGCCCTGGGCCTTGTCGGAATCGCCGCGGGCGCGTTCTTCGATAACGCGTTCGACGGCCGAAACGGCGAATGTCACGCCGGCTGCTTTCACGACCTGCAGGTCGATCGGCGACAGAAGCTGGTTGCCGGTACGCTCACCCGCCCAGCTCTTGCCGAAGGTGAAATCGTCCAGCTTGCCCAGCGACAGGCCGCCTTCGGGCACGCCGGTCTCCGGCCAGATTTTGAACAGTTGCGACACGGTCGGCGCCACGGCGCTCATGTCGAAGACCTCGCCGCCCTTGATCAGGATCGGGGTCGGGCCATCGGGGGTATCCAGGCGGCCAACCAGGGTCGCGTTTTTCCAGTCCTCGGGCAGGAAGGCCGGGTTCAGATTGTCAGGCATGTGCAAGTCCTTAAAGCCTTTTGCGGGTCTCCCCGCGTTCTTCCTCAACCCGTTTTATAGACAGCCCTCTGCCACGTCGCAAACGCGGCGTGGCGGAACCGTTTTGTTAGCGCTAACATATCAGACACGATCCACACCTTGTCAAGTCAAAGTTCGGATTTGGCGATGTTTTTGTAAAATTGAAATCAGAAAGCGCTTCCAACTATCCGGAGCTCTGCACGGGCGCCGAAGACTGCCGTTCGATCAATGCGAAATCGCGAATCTCGCGCACCGGTTCGAAGGGCCGCCCCAACCGCTTGGCGCGAATCTGGTCGTTCATCAGGCGCACACTCAGCGCCGCCATGTCGGCGATCGGCTGGCGCACCGTGGTCAGTTCCGGCCACACCGAAGACGCCATGGCGGTGTCGTCGAACCCGACGATCGTGACGTGGTCCGGCACCTCCAGCCCCAGGCGGTGGGCGGTGGCGACAGCGCCGGCGGCCATGTCGTCATTGCTGCAGAAAAGCGCGGTCGGCCGATCCTTCAGGCTCAGCATGCGCTCAGCCGCGTCAAAGCCGGAACGATAGGTAAAATAACCCTGGGCGACCATGGCCGGGTCTACCGCCAGGTTGGCCTTTTTCATCGCCGATTCAAAGCCTTCGAACCGCGTCTGGCTGGCATAGGCGTTGGGATGGCCCTTGATGAATCCGATCCTCTGGTGGCCCAGCTCGATCAGCCGCTTGGTCATCGAGAACGCCGCCTTGAAGTCGTCGATGGTGACACAGCACACCAGCGGGTCCGGACGCGCCATGGCCACCCCGACAAAGGGCAGGTTCATGTCGCGCAGGATCTTGGCCACCCGCGATGAATCGCTGAGCGGCGGTGACAGGATCACTCCGTCACATCCGTTGGCCTTCATCTTTTCCAGCGCCGCCGTGGCGCCTTCCGGGCCCTCGCACGACTCGATGAGAAGCTGGGCGCCGCTCTGCGAGCTTTCCGACAGGATGCCGAGCAGGAATTCGCTCAAAAAGGCGACGGACGGGTTGGAATATAGCAGACCGATTCGCGCCGAATCCTGGGTCGCCAGGGACCGCGCCGCCAGGTTGGGCGAATAGTTCAGCGCCTCGACCGAAGCCAGGACCTTGGCGCGGGTTTCTTCGCGGACGTTCTTTTCACCATTGATGACGCGCGACACCGTCATGGGCGACACGCCGACATGGCGGGCCACATCGTGAATGGTGACGATATTGCCGCCGCGGCGACTGACCCTGCGCGCCAACCTGTTTACATCCCTCGTTCATCCGGGCGCGTTTGATTTCGCGCCTTGTCGTTCAACACCTGTATAGGACGCAAACCCTGCCTTGGCAAATGGCTTGATAGCGGTCACACTCCGTTTGCTGATAAAAGCCGTTTGACCTTTGAAACGCGCACATCACAGTTATCATACAAAAAGCGCTTGAAATATAGGCTATTGTTTGCCGTTATCGGCGCCACGATAAAGAGTTGAGGCGCCCCGCTATGACCGTCCCGTACCGCGCCGTCCTGGCCACTATTGCCTGTACAGTTTTGCCACTCGCCGCTCATGCCGCGGAACCACCGCGATTCGCGGGTGTCTTTGGCGACCATGCCGTCTTGCAGCGCGACGCCACGGTCAAGGTGTGGGGGACCGCGACACCCGGTTCCGCCGTCACCGTAACGTTCAACGGCGGCAAGGCCACCGCCACCGCCAACGCCGCCGGAAAATGGACGTCGCAACTGCCGCCCACCAGGGCCGGCGGCCCTTACACCCTGGCCGTCTCGGACGGTATCGAAACGACCACGCTGAACGATATCCTGGTCGGTGACGTCTATCTGTGTTCCGGCCAGTCGAACATGGAATTCACCGTCCGCTACACCACCAATGCCGGTGGCGAACTGAACACGACCAACGACAAACTGCGTTTCATCACTATCGACCGCACCACGGCGGTCGCGCCCCAGGCCGAACTCAGCCACCCGACGCCGTGGAAGGTGGTCAACCCGCAAACCGTCGGCGACGCCTCCGCCGTCTGCTACTTCATGAGCAAGTCGATCTCGAAATCCGAGAATGTCCCGGTCGGCATGATCCATTCATCGTGGGGCGGCACCTTTATCCAGGCCTGGATGAGCCAGGACGGCCTGCGCACCGTCGCCAGCTATCGCCCCGGCCTCGACGCGCTCAACCTCTATGCCAGCGACCGCGCCGCCGCCCAGACCCAGTGGGCCGCCGCCACCCAGGATGCCTGGAAGGCGACCGAAGACGACCTCCCCACCAAGCTGCAATGGATCGAGCCCAAGTTCCGCGACAATGACTGGAAGAGCATCGTCCCCGACGTCATCTGGGAGGGCTCACCCGATCCGGAGCTGACCACCTTCGACGGCATCGTCTGGTACCGTACCACCGTCAATATCACCAAGGCCCAGGCGGCGCAGACAGCGCACCTCAGCCTCGGGCCCATAGACGATATCGACATCACCTGGGTCAACGGCGTCAAGGCCGGCACCACCTATGGCTGGAACGCGCCGCGCGAATACGACCTGCCGGCCGGCACGCTGAAGGCTGGGCGCAACACCGTTGTCGTGCGCGTCACTGATACCGGCGGCGGTGGCGGCCTTTATGGCAAGGCCACGGATAAGAAGATCCGTTTCGGCGATGGCAGCACCGTCGCCCTGCCCAATGTCTGGCGTTACAAGATTTCCGGCCCGATCCGGCCCGGCGCAAAGGTCGAGGGCGAGCCCTGGGCCGAACCCAACGGCCTGACCGTCCTCTATAACGCCATGATCGCGCCGGTCGCCCCCTATACCCTGAAAGGTGTCGCCTGGTACCAGGGCGAGGCCAATGCCGACTCGCCGGTCGAATACCAGACCCTGATGACGGCCTGGATGGCCGACTGGCGGCAAAAGTTCGACAATCCCGCCCTGCCCTTCCTGATCGTGCAACTGGCCGACTACGGACCGGTGGCGTCGGCGCCGGTTACTTCCAACTGGGCCCGCCTGCGCGAGTCCCAGCGCCTGGCGGTCAAGGCCGATCCCCATGCCGGCCTGGCCGTCAGCCTGGATGTCGGCGACCGCTTCGATATCCACCCGACGCAGAAAACCGTCGTCGGCAACCGCCTGGCCCGCGTCGCCCAGAGCGTGGTCTACGGCAAGACCGTCACGCCTTCAGGGCCGGAACCGGTCGGCGTCACCCGCGCAGTCGACGACCTGATCGTCACCTTCAAGAATACCGGCGGCGGCCTGGTCACCTATTCCGGCGCCACAGCCCTGGGCTTCGAAGCCTGCACCGATACCGGCTGCACCTACGTCTCGGCCACGCCCGATGGTGACCGTGTGATCCTGCAAGGCGCCAACCGCATCGGCGTCGTGCGCGTACGCTACGCCTGGGCCGACAGCCCCTATGTCAACCTGTACAGCAAGGACGACCTGCCCGCCGGGCCGTTTGAAATGGAGATCAGCGAGTGAAACTGTCCCGCCGTAACCTGTTGACCGCCGCCCTACCTAGTGCTTCCTTGGCTGTCGCCGCCGTCTCCGCTACCGCTGCTAACGCAGCCCCGGCCCCCTACAAGGCCACCTGGGAATCGCTGGGCTCGGCCTACCAGACGCCGGACTGGTTCCGCGACGCCAAGCTGGGCCTGTGGGCCCACTGGGGCCCGCAATGTATCCCGGAATGCGGCGACTGGTACGGCCGCCAGATGTATATCCAGGGCAACTTCTACTACGAACATCACACCAAGACCTACGGCCACCCGGCCCAGTTCGGCTTCATGGAGTTCCTCAAGGACTGGAAGGCCGAGAAGTTCGATCCGGACAGCCTGCTGGCCCTCTATAAGTCGGTCGGCGCCAAATACTTCGTCGCCATGGCCAATCACCACGACAATTTCGACCTGTACGATTCCAAGTACCAAGCATGGAATGCGGTCAATATCGGCCCCAAGCGTGACATCTGCGGCGACTTCGCCGCTGCCGCGCGCAAGCACGGCCTGAAGTTCGGCCTGTCCAACCACGCCGCCCACGCCTGGCACTGGTGGCAAACCGCCTACGGTTACGACGCCGAAGGTCCGGTCAAGGGCCTGCGCTACGACGCCGCCCGCCTGACGAAGGCCGACGGCAAGGGCAGGTGGTGGGACGGCTACGACCCGCAGGAGCTGTACACCGGCCGCTTTGGCGACATGCCGCCGCCCGACGGTATAAACTCGATCCAGGCCATGCAGGACCACATCAACAGCACCTCGGGCCAATGGCTGGAGACGGTTCCGCCCAACGGCGCCTACTATGCGAAAAAGTGGCTGCTGCGCCAGAACGACATGATCGACAAGTACAAGCCGGATCTGGTCTATTTCGACAATACCGGCCTGCCGCTGGAGCAATACGGCCTCGATGCCACCGCCTACTACTACAACCAGGCGGTCAAGTGGCACGGCACGGCCGACGTCATCGCCACCGGCAAGAAGCTGGACGACGTCCAGCGCAAGGCGATCACCGAGGACATCGAACGCGGCTATTCCGACCGCCTGCGCGGCAATGTCTGGCAGACCTGCACCTGCATCGGTAACTGGCACTACGACCGCGGCCTGTATGAACGCAATGGCTACAAGAGCGCCAAGTCGGTCATCCAGCGCCTGACCGACATCGTGTCGAAGAACGGCAACATGCTGCTGTCGATCCCGGTGCGCGGCAATGGCGAGATCGACGAAAAGGAAGTCGCCATCCTGGGCGAGATGAAGGCTTGGCTCGACGTCAACGGCGAGGCCATCTTCGCCACCCGGCCATACGCCATCTATGGCGAAGGCCCGTTCAAGGTGGTCGAAGGCCATATGAACGAGGGCGAGGCCAAGCCGTTTACACACGAAGACATCCGCTACACCACCAAAGCAGGGACTCTCTACGCCCTGCCGCTGGAATGGCCGACCAGCGGCTATGTCACCCTCATCAGCCTCGCCGAAGGTTCGCCGCTACGCAAGGGCACGGTCGAGCGCGTCGAACTTCTGGGCCACGGCCAGCCGCTAAAGTTCGAACTGGGCATGGACGGCCTGACGGTGAAACTGCCTGACGCGCGCCCGACCTTCTCGCCGGCTTTGAAGATCATGGGCAGCGGCCTGGTGTGAGGGGGCTCCTGCTCTTGACGGCTTTGGCTGGCATGACGGCCTGCGCGCCACGGACGGGCGCGGATTTGGGCGACTATGGCTTCAAGGTCAAACTGACCGTAAGCCCGGCGGCGAAGGCGAAACTGGCCGCCGCCGGAAAAGGCATACAGATTCTCGCAGTGGTCTCGGGTGAAGCATTGCATCCGATAGGCTGGCATGGCCGAATAGGCCTTGGTAATCATCTCATCACCGTAACGCCGTCCGATCAGATGGTCGTTATTCCCGACATCGACCCTGATCCCAGGAAGCTGGTCGAGATAAAAGGTAAGCCGACGGTGATCATCAATGCCTGGTCGACCCGAGCAAAAGACACCCCTATTCCCGTCACCTGTTCTATGTTCAGCGGCCCAGTCGATGAGGCCAGATCGGCGCCGCCCGCTATTCACTGCAAGCTGACGGCGGAAGACCAGCCCGCCACCTGACCTTTACAAAACTGTCGCATTCCCCGGCTAAAGACGGCATCTCGTTTGAAAGAGTGCCCATGCGCCGCCTTGCCCTCCCCCTGTTCGCCCTGCTGAGCCTCGGGCTCGCCCAGTGTTCGCCGCAAGGCGCCGAGGACACGAAGCCCGCCAGCTTCCGCTCCACGGTCGAGGTCAAGCTGCCCACGGCAACCGTGGCGCGCCTGAACGAAAAAGGTGAAAAGGCCACGTTGACCGCCTTCTATTTCGGTATTGTAACCCAGGACACGATGTCCCTGGCCGATCCGGACGATGGCACGATCCATCTCGGCACCGACACCTACGACCTGGTGCTGAGGGACAGCCAGACGGTCCACCTGACGGCCAAGGCGGTCGACCGGGCCAAGCTGGATAAAATTTCGCAGGGCAAGCCGATCCTGCACCTCGAGGTCTTCGCTACGAAGGATGGCAAGCGGGTCGAAACCATGCTGTGCAACGACACGCAGGACTATGTCGAAGAGCTTCAAAAGCAGGTATATACCGTTCGCTGCGACCTGAACCAGCAATAGATTGATAGCGAAGGACTTTTTCGGGACTAAAACCTCAGCGGCCAGGTCCGGATATTGATCTTCGCGGCCTGCGCCGCGGCAATGACATCCGGCCGCGCCTTCAGTGCATCCTGGGCCGCGATGAAACCCTTGTCGCGCTCGCCAAACGGCAATTGCGGCAAGCCCTTCTGCAGGAACATGATCACCGACAGCCGGCTTCCCGGGTCGTTGATAGCGGCGATCAACGCGGCAGCCGCGCCCTCACTGTCGCCCGCGCACAGGGCCGGCTTGACCTTCAACAACGGCTGGGTCGCCAGGACCTCGACCGCCTGGGCATAGGCCGGCTCATCACCAGAATAGGCATAGGCGCAGGCCCGTGTGGCGGTCAGCTGATACTGGTCGTCCTGTTCCATGGCTTCGGGCACCAGGGTCGCCGCCACATTCAGGGCGTCCTTCTCGCGGCCGTTATCGACCAGGAAGTTGACATAGATCAGGTTGTGATCGACCGAATACTGCGGCGTCAGCTTGGCGGCGCCGTCCTTGAACGCCTTGTCGGCCTCGGCATAGCGCCCCAGGTCGGCCAGCAACGACGCCTTGTCGGTCAGGAGGCCTGGATAGGATTCGATGTTCTGGAAGTTCTGCAGACCGTACTGGTCGACCAGGCTGAGGATGCCGTCCAGTTGGGTCAGGGCCAGGGCGCTCTGATTGTTGGAGCGTTCCAGCATGATGAGATAACGCAGCACCATCAACTCGGCCGGGTTGCCGGCGACGCGTGTCGCATTGGCTTCGATCTCACGCTGGATGACCGGACGGACGTCGATCGACGGCACATTGGGATCGCTCAGCTCGCCATCACCCTCGACCATCACATAGATCAGGCTGTCCTGGGCGATATCCTGGCGGTACAGGGCGACATGGGTGGCGTCACCGGCGGCGAGCGACTTGCGCAGGCCCTCGACACGCAAAAAGCCGATCAGCGGCCGCATCGCCGGATTGTGCGCCTGCCAGCGCGCCTCCTGCAGGCGGTTCAGCACGGCATAGCCGGCCTCACCATCGACCGAGCTCAGTTGCAGCAGCACGCCCAGCACGGTCATGTCGGTCATGTCGGTCGCCGTTGCCGGGAAGCGCGTCAGGGCGTCGTTAAGGGTGGTGTTGGCGGCGATAACCTGGTTGTCGATCAGTTGCAGGAAGATATGCAGGTCATAGGCCGCGATCGTCGCATTCGGGCGCTTGATGTTCATCGCCGACAGGGCGATCGCTGCTTTCATGCCGTCCGTCTGGGCCGTGCAGGCGATCAGGGAGGCGCGCATCTGGGCCGCCAGATCGGGATCGGCCTGGTCGAGATAGGGGTCGTTCCACAGCAGGTTCAGCGGTGCGCGCGCAGCGGTGCAGTCTTCGCTCTGCAGCGCGGCCGAAGCCTGCATGATGGCGATGGCCGTGCCGGGGCTGGATTGCGGTGCATCGGCGGCCTGAACGGCAGACACGGCCAACCCCATGGCCATGGCCACCAGACTACCCATCAAACGCAGTTTACGACCGGCCTTCATGCCATCCCCCGAACTCAAAATCCGCACCCACCATAATTCGTTAACCCACTCTAGCGGCAAACGAACACCCGGCAAGCGAAAAGGCTGTATGTCATGCGCCGCGGCCCGGGGTGTGGCCGATTGCGCGCATTGACGCCCCCCGTTCCGCACCGTAAATTGCCGCCACATGTCCAGGGGAGGATAGGATGAGGGGCTTTTTCCAGATAGTGGCGGCGGGCGCGGCGATGCTGACGCTTTCGGCCTGCAACATGTTTCCGGTCGGGCCGGACCTGGCCAAGGCGCCGACTCCGTTCGGCAGCGCCGCCCAGGTCGACATCGTCAATGAAGAAGAAAGCATGGACGTCGAGATCCGCCACACGCCGGAGGGCGACCGGATCACCCTCACCTATCCGATGCTGGGTCAGAAACCCTATGAAGGCGACGTGACCTATCACGCCATCGGCGAGGGCAAGGACGAGGTCAACTGGCTGATTGCCGCCAATGTCTTTCAGTCGGCCGACCGTTCGGTCTATGCCATCCTGACCTACCCCAAGGGCACCAGCTTTACGCCGGGCAGCGAGACCCAGGCTTCGATCATGATGGTGACCTGCGTCATGCGCATGCCGTCCGAAGAGGAAATCGAAGCCAAGTACAGCGGCAACGAAAACGCCAGTGAGGACGAGCAGTCGCAAATGCTGGCCAGCGCCCTGGGTGACATCATGAGCGGGTGCGATTTCAACACGGTCGAAGAGGTCCATGCCTTCGGCCCCAAGGTACTTGCCGCGGCGCAGGAAGAGGCCGATATCAACGCCAAGGTCCCGGCCAGCCGCCAGGAAAACAATTACGAATGGAAGCCGGTCACCATCACGGTGCACTGATTTCGTGGCCCCTGCGGCGGGCGGGCGTAAAACGTCGCGCCGGCACTCCGCAAGTCTATGGCTATCCCGCTGTTCGAAAAGGTGAAATCCACAGATAAGCCAGAGAAGCCAGATGTTCATGGCCATCCTGACCGCCGCGAACATCTGGCTTCTCTGGCTTATCTGTGGACACCCCTTAACGTCGTTTCCGCCGCGTGCGAGACGAGGAAAGCGATCACAGAGGGATCACTTGACGATCACGGATTCGTGACATAACCTCTTCTCATCTGCGGAGGGGAAGATGCGCGCGATCCGGCACTACCTGGTTCTGGCTCTGATCCTGGCGACCGTAACGGGCTGCCAAATGCTGCCTTTGGGACCGGACCTGGCCTCGGCTCCGTCCCCCTTCGGTGAAAGTCCACGCATCGAATTGACCGGCGTGAAGACCGGCAACGAGTCCGACAGGATAGAGATCCTCCACACACCGCAAGGCGACACGACCCTTATCCACACGGATGTTCTGGATGTCGTACGGACCTTCGATGCGCAATTAACGTGGCAACCAGTGCCAACGGGCACGCCCGGATTTGAGCGCCAATTCGATTATTGGCTGGTTGGGATCAATGTCTTCCGTAGTCGGGATCGTTCAGCCTTCGCCGTTTTCCGCTTTCCGCAAGACTGGCAATCAGCCCCCGGTTCCGCCTCTGATGCCGGCATGATCGTGATAACGTGCGAAATGATGGGCTTTAGTCCGGGAGCCAAGGCCGTCGAAGAGGCGGCCACGGCCGAACCGCCTTCCGAAGCGGTATCGGTGCCGACGATCGAACCGGACATACCGGATGACAACGCCCCGCCCAGTTGCGGCTTCGCAAGTCTGGAAGAGCTTCAAACCTACCTGCCTGTCTTGATGGCTAAGGCAGCAGAAGAGACACGCGCCAATCGCGGCCTGCCGGAAGACGAGAAAGGTTCGACCTACGCATGGTCACCGATACGGGTCCGTATCCCCTGACGCTTACAGGCTTTGTCATTTGACGATCACGCCCCTGTGATCAACACTCTCCTTCAGGAGGCGATCATGAAATACGTAGTTCTCGCACTCATGGCCGGCCTGGTCCTGGCCGGATGCAACAAGGTCTTCGACGATCAGTCCGTGGTCGGCCCTGACCTCAACGGCGACGGCCCGTTCGAAGGCGCCGCCGAAGTCGTCATGACCGAGCCCTTCCGTATCGACGGCCACGACAAGACCCGCCATATCACCGTCAGGCCCCGCGCCGGTGAAGACGCCGGTACGGTCGTCAACCTGACCTCCAATACCGAGAAACCCTTTAACGCCGGCGTCACCTGGCACAGCTTCACGCCGATCGTCGCCGAGACCAATGCCGAGGCCCACCGCTACTGGCTGATGGGTTTCAACCTGACCCGCACGCCCGACCGCGCCGTCTATATGATCATCCGTTACCCGCGCGATCTCGGCCTGAAACCCGGCCTCAGCAGCGACGCCTTCGAATATTTAAGCCTCGACTGCGGCGATCTCGACGTCGCCCGCCACCCGGTCGAACACTACGCCCCACTGGCCGATGGCAAGGAGCGCAAGGAAACACCGCTCGACCCCGCCCCTGAAGCCGGAACCTGCGAGTTCAACTCGCTGGCCGAAGCGCAAAAACTGACGCCGCTGGTGCTGCAACGTTACGACCAGGTCAAGCACTACGAAGACGCCCCGACCGCCGACTGGAACCGGTTGAAGGTCGAGGTGCGCTAACCCTTGCGCAAAATCCGGACAATCCGGTCGTAGACAATGTCCGACTTGGTCCAGGCATTGCCACCACTGGTGCTGACGAACTGTACAACCACGGTATCGATATCCTTGTGATAGCGGGCGATACTCTGATAGCCGGGCACCAGGCCGGTGTGCTCATACTCATAGATCGAAGAATAGACCGCCTGTTCGCCGTCATCCAGCAACGAGCCGTCGTTCAGCGCCCGCAGGAAGATGCCGACATCCTGGGCCGTTGCCACCATCGAGCCGCCGGCAATGACGTTGTCGAGCGGCTTCATGTCGCCGTCCAGGCCGAAGACATAGCCGCTGGCCAGGTCGGCCGGATTGATCTCGCTCAGGCGCCCATAGGTGTGGGTCAGCCCCAGCGGCGTCAGGATTTCCGCCTTGATATAGGCCTGGTGGTCATATCCCAGCGTCTTGTCGAGAATCCGCCCGACCAGCAGGTAGTTGGTGTTGGAATAGCTGTGCCGGCTGCCGGGCTCGAAATCCGCCGGCTTATCGAGGACCAGATTCAGCACCGCCTCGGGATCGGTCATCCTGTCCCATCGGAAGGCCCGTGCGTCAGTAAAATTGGGGATGCCGCTGCGGTGCTGTAGCATCATCCGCAGCGTGATCTTGTCGGCGTTCTCGATCCGTCCGGCCACGTCGGGCAACAGATGCGCCAGGGTGTCGTCCAGCGACAGACGCTTGTCCTCGACCAGCTTGGCGGCGGCAACGGCGATATACAGCTTGCTGATGCTGGCGATCTTGAACAGGGCATGCGGATCGGCCGGAGTCTTGACCACCCTGTCCTTCCACCCAGCCGCATAAAAGGCCGGCGGTTTGCCGCCCTGATCGACATAGACGATGACGCCATCGAGACCGTGGGGGGCCGCGTCTTCGACCTGCGCCTGGACGGTGTTTGGCAGGGGTGCGAAATAGGCATAGGCCAGGTCCCACGGCACGAAGACCGCCGTACAGACAACGGCGACGACGACGATCATCAGCCTGAGCAGCCAGATGGGGCGCTTCATCAGATGAAATCCCGCTTCCGGTTCTGAAGATGCAGGGTTATCGCGATCACGCCGGCCGCGGCCAGGATCTGCGCCGCCACGATCGCCAGGAACATCGGCGTCCACACGATCTGCGAACCCCAGATATAGCGCCGGGTGCCCTCCAGATAGGCTATGGTCCACAGATAGGCCGAGGTTACCATTTCGAACAGCGCGATCGACAGCACCGTGAGGCCAAGGGACTGGCTGACCAGGCTGGTGCTGAGGATGCAGGTATAGGACAGCAGAACGCCCAGGAAGACCATGGTGACGAACGGGACGGCGCCCAGCGGAAACAGCCCGCGTCCGAAGGCGAAATAGAAGCCCGCCGCGCTGACCGCCAGCCAGAACAGGCCGAACACCGGCAGGTTCAGCAACAGCTTCGCCTTGGTGAATTCCCGAACCGTCACCGGCAGGCTCATGATGAAGGCCTGGGTCGACTTTTCCTTCTCGAAAACATTGCTCTTCATCAGCAGCACGATTCCGCAGGTCGCCGCGGGCCCCAGCAGCAGGATGAAGCCCAGGTTCAGCGCCACCCAGTCAGGGATACGTCCAATGAGAAAACTCACCAGACCGGCGGAAAGGAGAACCACCAGGGCAAAGACCAGGATGATCGAGCGGTGCAGGCGAAAATCCTTCAGCACCAGTTGCGGGACGATGGAGGCACTCATGCGGCAAGTTCCATTTTCGCGTTCGCCTTGGCGAACAGCACAATGCTGAGGAAAATCTCTTCCAGGGTCAGGCGCTCGACGGCCGTCACCGTCATGCCGGCCTGGCTGAACACGGCAGGAAGACTGTCGTCGTAACCGGTAACGGTGACGGTCACGATCTGGCCGCTTTGCTGGACGTCGCGGATATTGGCCAGGGCCGGCAACGGCGCGTTGTTGGGATTGACCAGGCGCAGACGCCGCCAGCCGTCAATAAACTCTTCCTTGTTCAGGGATTCGACGACCCGCCCGCCATAGATGAAGGTGATGTAGTCGGAGATCTGCTCGACATCGAGCGTGTTGTGCGACGAAAACAGCACCGACCGCGTTTCATCGGCCAGGGCGTTCATCATCTCGTCCAGCACCTCGCGCCGCACCACCGGGTCCAGGCCCGTCGTCGGTTCGTCAAAGACCAGCAGGCCGGGCCGGCGCGCCAGGGCCAGCAGCAGGGTCGCCTTGACCCGCTGGCCGTGCGACAGCCCCTTGACCTTCTGGTTTTCGTTGAGGTCCAGCCGGCGCAGCAGCACCTTGGCATAGTCGCCGTCCCAGGTGTCGAAGATCGAGCGGATGAAGTCCATGTGGAAGGCAATGGTCTCGCCCTCATACAGCCGCATATCTTCGGCAACGAAGCCGATATGGCGTTTCGCGGCGATCTGGTCCTTCGGCATGGCATGGCCCAGCACCTTCACCGAGCCGCTGTCGGGACCGATCAGCCCCATGACCATGCGCATGATGGTCGATTTTCCGGCGCCATTGGGCCCGACCAGCCCCATGACGGTGCCCTGCTCGAACGACAGATCGACGTTCTGCAAGGTGAAGTGCTTGTAGCGCTTGGTGATGCCCTCGCACTGTACGGCCAGCGGCAAGTCCATGTGATCCCCTATTCCATATACCGCTTCAGCATCAGCCAGACCTCGTCCCCGGGAATATCCAGAGACTTGGCCAGCCGCCCGGCCTGTTCCAGGTGCTGAAGGAATTCTGCCTTTTGCAGGACTTTCAGGTCGATCGTGTCATTGACCCGACTGCCCTTGCCCTGCTGCGTGATGATGGCGCCTTCGCGTTCCAGCTCCAGATAGGCCCGCTTCACCGTGATGACGCTGACCTTGATCTCGATCGCCAGCTCGCGGATCGACGGCAGCGGCGTGTTGGGCGGCCAGTCCCCCACGGCAATCCGCTGTTTTATCTGCTCCATGATCTGCTGATACATGGGGCTGCTGTCCGTCTGCGAGAACACGAAGCCGTATTTCATATACACAGTATATACAGTTAGGAATGGGATGCAAGGGGCTTGGATGAAAAATGCTGAAACTTGGCTGAATGTAGTATAGCTGGGTCGATAGCGGGGAGGATAAAATGCGGGGCGTGATACCTAATCATCTGATCGATGAGTTCGCCTTCCTGGACTCACTGCCGGTGTCAAACCCACCTGAACCTTGGAGATTGGCACATCGCCGGGCCGTTGGAGGACTGACTGAGGTTGGTTTTTCCGACACCTCAGATTTGCTCCTCATTGCTTCCCATTCTGGCAGAGGCGTGGTGGATTGCTCTCAAGGCATCCTGGTGGCGCGTGATGATGACAACGATTTCCAATTCGACCTTGGAAACCTGCTTGTCGAAGGTATCGGACCGCTGGAAGGCAAGCTAATCCGCGTGGCCGGGCTGTCTGGAGGTGGATTAGTTACCCATACAACGGATGGATGGGGGCTGGAGCGCCATCCACTCTCGTTTCCCGAAGACGAAGTGTTTCTCTCCGCGCCGGGCCAAACCATGCTTTGGGCCCCTCCGGGAGCCAAACGTTCGCTGACGAAATTTGCCGACTTCGTAACGGAACTTCGAGCTTTCGGATTTTCACCGACAGGTCGCCATTTCGTTTTTGCAACCTCGTCAGACCTTTACGTCTACAGCCGATAGCCCCCCCCCCACGGCCAAGGTTCCTCATGTCAATAGAAAAGCCCTGTCCCAAGCGGGACAGGGCTTTTCTATTGAAAGAGAAGACCTGGGGCCGCAGGCCCCAGACCCCATTAGCTGTCCAGGAAGCTCCGCAGCTTCCGCGACCGTGACGGATGCTTCAGCTTACGCAGCGCCTTCGCCTCGATCTGACGGATACGTTCCCGGGTCACCGAAAACTGCTGACCGACTTCTTCCAGCGTGTGGTCGGTGTTCATCCCGATGCCGAACCGCATCCGCAGAACCCGCTCCTCGCGCGGCGTCAAAGACGCCAGCACGCGGGTCGTGGTCTCGCGCAGGTTCGACTGGATCGCCGCATCGATCGGCAGCACCGCATTCTTGTCCTCGATGAAGTCACCCAGGTGCGAATCCTCCTCGTCCCCGATCGGGGTCTCGAGCGAGATCGGCTCCTTGGCGATCTTCAGCACCTTGCGCACCTTCTCCAGCGGCATGGCCAGCTTCTCGGCCAGTTCTTCCGGAGTCGGCTCGCGGCCGATTTCATGCAGCATCTGACGCGACGTCCGCACGATCTTGTTGATCGTTTCGATCATGTGGACCGGGATACGGATGGTCCGCGCCTGGTCGGCGATCGAACGCGTGATCGCCTGACGAATCCACCACGTCGCATAGGTCGAGAACTTGTAACCGCGGCGGTATTCGAACTTGTCCACGGCCTTCATCAGGCCGATATTGCCCTCTTGGATCAGATCCAGGAACTGCAGACCGCGGTTGGTGTACTTCTTGGCAATCGAAATCACCAGGCGCAGGTTCGCCTCGACCATTTCGGTCTTGGCCTGACGCGCCTCGCGCTCGCCCTTCTGCACCGTCTGGACAATGCGGCGATAATCATCGACCGCCACGCCCATATCGGTCGCCAGGGTGATAATGTCGGTACGGATGCGCGAAATCGCGCCGCCTTCGTTATCGACGAACTTCTGCCAGCGCACGCCCATGTCGCGCACCTTGGATTCCCATTGCGGGTCCAGTTCACGCGAGTAATAGGCGCCCAGGAATTCCGTCCGCGAAATGCCATAGGAATCCGCCAGACGCAGCAAACGGCCTTCCAGTTGCATCAGACGCTTGTTGATGCCGTACAGCTGCTCGACCAGGGCTTCGATCCGCTGGTTGTTCAGCTTCAAGGTCTTCAGGTGACGGGTGATCGTCGCCGTGACCTCATCATAGGCCGCACGATCCGCCGGATCGAGAGGCAGGCCCTCGAGCTTGGCGCTCAGCATCTTTTCCTGCGTCCGGCGATAGGTCTCGAACTCGCCGGCAATGGCATCCAAAGTCGCCATCACGCCGTCGCGCAGCTCCGATTCCATGGCCGAAACCGAAGGACCGGCGCCGTCGTCGAAGTCGTCTTCTTCCTCTTCTTCCGGCTCAGGCTTCTTTTCCTGCTCGTCCATCGGGACGTAGTCGTCATCATCGTCGTCGTCGCCGGACTTCTTCTTGGCCTCGACCGGCTTGGCTTCAACCACGGCCTTGACCTCAGGCTTCGGCTCAGGCGGCTTCGGCGGCTCGGGGGCCTTCACGACCACAGGCGCCGGAGCGCGCATGGCGATCACACCGGCGTCGACCTCTTCCTCTTCGCCGTCTTCACCCAGGGCGCCTGGAGGCGGACCTTCCGACGGACCACCACCATAGGTGCCTTCCAGGTCGATGATTTCACGCAGCAGGATGCGGCCTGACCCCAGTTCCTCGCGCCATACCATGATGGCTTCGAAGGTCAGGGCGGATTCGCACAGGCCGCGGATCATGGTGTCACGGCCAGCTTCAATGCGCTTGGCGATGGCGATTTCGCCCTCGCGCGACAACAGCTCGACCGAGCCCATTTCGCGCAGATACATCCGCACCGGGTCATCGGTACGGTCATAGGCCGACGTCTTGGCCGTTTCGACCAGGCTGCCCGACTCTTCGCGCACGGCGACTTCGGTCGTCTCGCCGGCCTCTTCTTCGGACTCGATGACATTCACGCCCATCTCGGTGAGCATGGCCAGGGTGTCTTCGATCTGCTCGGAGGTAAATTCCTCAGACGGAAGGACCTTGTTCAGCTCGTCCATGGTGACGTAGCCGCGCGCCTTGGCCGCCTTGATGAACTTCTTGACCGCGGAATCGGTCAGGTCGAGCAACGGGCCGTCGGACGAAGTTTCCGATTCAGGTTTTTCTGCCGGTGTGCTCATTTTGTCACGCTCATATGGGTCTCCGCGGGGTCGCGCCTGCGCCCGCCATTGCTCTTATTCCAGAAACTTCGTCAATGAACCCTTAACCCAACCACTTGAGTCCATAAGGTTTTACAAACGTTATTCCTGCCAGATCTGTCCGCTACGAAGGGTGCGCCGCAGGGCATCGCGTTCCAGCTTGAGCCGTGAAAAAAATTCGGTTCCGACACGATCGCGGGACGAATTCAGCGCACGTTCCAAGGCCGTCAAACGCGACATCGCGTTGAACGCCTGTATCCAGCGGGCATGAGCATCGGCGAGAGATATGTCCGGTGACAGGAAGGGCGCGCCTGATTTCAGTGCCGCCTTTTGTATCTCGCTTAATAATGCACCAAGTCCTTGGCTGTGCAGATGGCGGCTCAATCCCTCGCTGTCAAGGGGGTCGCCACGGAAACTTATCGCAACCAGGGTACGTGCCAGCGGGTCGAGCGTCTCGTCGCCGAAACCAAAGGCCTCCAGCCCCTCGACCTGGTCCGACATCCAGTCGGGATGATCCAGCAGTCCCTGGGCCAAACAGGCCGAAATCGCATCCAGCGCCCGGGACAGTTTTACCGCCGCCGTGCGCGATTCCTGCAGCGCCGGCGCCAGGTAGACCTCACCGCGTTTGCGGAATTCGCCCTTCTTGTACGGCTGGAACCCGCCCTGCCCTTGCGGTTGGGCCGGCTTGGCGAACATCTCGTCATAACGCGTCAGCAGATCGTGGCGATAACTGTCGGCCAGGTCCTTGTCTTCGATCTGTGCCGCCAGGGCCCGCAACCGCTTCTTGAAGCCCGCCTTGCGTTCTGGCGTATCCAGCGGCTCCAGTTCGGCCTCGCGCTGGAACAGCACATGGACGAACGGTTTGGTATCGGTCAGCGCCTCGCGCAGCGCCAGGGCGCCCTTTTCGCGCAGCACATCGTCGGGGTCCTTGCCGCCGACGATCAGGCAAACCTTGAACGACTTGCCGGGTTTGAGCTTCGGCAGGGCCCGGTCCAGCGCCCGGTACGCCGCCCTTTGCCCGGCCTTGTCGCCATCGAAACACAGGGTCGGCTCCGGGTGACGCCGCCACAGGATATCGATCTGCTCTTCAGTCAACGCCGTGCCCAAAGGCGCCACCGCCGCCACCTTGGCACGCTGGCAGGCGATAACGTCCATATAGCCTTCGACAACCACCAAATCGGCATGGTGCTGCTCGGCGCCCAGGATCTTCAGCGCCTTGGGCAGGCCGAACAGCATCTGGCCCTTGTGGAACAGCGTCGTGTCCGGGCCGTTGAGGTATTTGGCCTTTTCGTCAGGGTTCAACGCCCGGCCACCGAAACTGACCACGTGCTCGCGCTGGTCCTGGATCGGGAACATCAACCGGTCGCGGAAGCGGTCATAGGGCGCCCCGCCGCCTTCGACCTCGATCAGCAGGCCGCATTCGACCAGTTCTGAAACCTTGGCGCCCTTCTGCACCATGGCGTCCTTCAACGCGGTGCGCTCCTTGGGCGAATAGCCCAGGCCATAGGTCTGGATATCCTCCGGCGACAGGCCGCGCTTGGTGAGATAGTCGCGCGCCGCCTGGGCGCCCGGATTGCGGTCCTGCAGCCGCGCCATGAACCATTTCTGCGCCAGCTCCATCCAGTCGTTGAGCGACTGGCGTTTCTGTTCGAAAGCACGGGTTTCCGGTGTTACGGCGGGCAGCGCCATGCCGGCCTCGGCGGCCAGCTTCTCGACGGCTTCGTTGAACGACAGCCGCTCGGTTTCCTGCAGGAAGGTGATGATGTCGCCGCTCTTGCCCGACGAAAAATCATGGAAGAAGCGCTTCTGGTCGTTGACGTAGAAGGACGGCGTCTTTTCCTTGCTGAACGGCGACAGCCCGACCCATTCGCGGCCGTTACGGCGCAGCTTGACCGACTTGCCGATGACCTCGGAGGCCGGCAGGCGGGTTTTCAGTTCATCGATGAAGTGGTCGTCAAATCTCACTGTACGCCTATACGCCTTTGGGCTTGATCCCAAAAGCTCCTTATACTGGCGATTCGATATCGCGACATCAATCTGTCCCTCACCAAGCCGTAGCTTGCAATCACGGCCGATCCGCGCATAGTTCGTCCCAAAAAATGGGAGAAACGATATGCTGACCCGGCTTTGCCTCTTTATCGCGATGCTGTTCGCCTTCGCCCTTCCGGTCCAGGCGAAGGAACCCATGCCGATCGGCGTGATCGGCCTGTCACATGACCATGTCCACTGGCTGTTCGGCAATCTGAAGCGTGGTGACGTCAAGATCGTCGGCATCGTCGAAAAGGACCGCGTCCTGGCGAAACGCTATGCCGACCAGTACGGCTTCAGCATGGCCCTCGTATATGACGATATCGGCGCCATGCTGGATAAGGCCCACCCTCAGGCCGTCGCCGGCTTCGGCCCCATTTCCGACCACGTGAAAATCGTCCGCGCCGCCGCCCCGCGCGGCGTCCACGTCATGGTCGAAAAGCCGCTGGCGCTCAATGCCGCGGAAGGCCGCGAAATGGCCGGCCTGGCCCAAAAACACCATGTCCAGGTCCTGACCAACTACGAAACAAGCTGGTATCCGACGGTGGCCGAAACCAAATCCATCCTGACGGCTGGCCAGTTGGGCCCGGTGCACAAGATGGTCATCCACGACGGCCATCAGGGGCCGAAAACCATCGGTGTCTCGAAGGAATTCCTGGCCTGGCTGACCGACCCTGTGCAAAACGGTGGCGGCGCGGTCATCGACTTCGGCTGCTACGGTGCCAACCTGATGACGTACCTGAACGGCGGCCTGCATCCGGTCGCAGTCACGGCCACCCTGCGCAATTTCCAGCCCGACAACTATCCGAAGGTCGATGACGAAGCGACGATCATTGTCGACTATGCCGACTCGCAAGGCGTGATCCAGGCGTCATGGAACTGGCCCGTGTCGCGCAAGGACATCGAGGTCTACGGCACGACCGGCCAAGTGGTGGCCGACGACCGCGACACCCTGCGCCGCTGGGGTTCGACGCCGGAAAGCGTGAAAACATCTGAACTGCCGGCTCGCGCGGCGCCATTCGACGATCCGTTCGCCTGGTTCAACGCGGTCATCTCCGGCGAGGTTAAACCCGAACCCTACGATCCGGGTTCGCTGGAGAACAATCTGATTGTGCTGGAGATCCTGGACGCCGCCCGCCAGAGCGCCAAAACCGGGAAAAAGGTCAAGCTGAGTAATCGCTAAGGCGCGCCGGAAATCAGTCCGCCCTGGATACCCTGACGCACCGCCTGGGCGCGCGACCGAACCGACATCTTGCGGTAAATGCCCTGGATATATTCCGCCACCGTATAGGGCGAAATCCCCATGACCCGGGCGGCTTCCTTGCGACTCAAACCGCGAGCGATCAGCTCCAGAAGTTCATGCTCGCGTGCACTCAAAGGCGACGACGGCTGCACGCCGACCGGCGGCTCCTCGCGCACCAAACTCAGCAGATGGCCCGCCGCGCGCGGACTGACCGGCGTCTCTCCGTCCAGCGTGGCGCGCACACTTTCGATCAGCTTGTCGGCGCCGGTGTCCTTGAGCAGGTAACCGTCCGCCCCCGCCCTCAGGGTCTTCAAGACACTGGCGCGGTCCTCGAACACGGTGATGACCAGGACCCGCGCCTTCGGGTTTTGCTTGCGCAGCGCCTCGATGATCGGCAGAGCATTGCCGTCGGGCAACCCCAGGTCCAGCAGCACAAGATCCGGCAGCAACGACAACACATCGAGACCTTCGGCCAAGGTCGCCGCCGTACCCACAACATCCAGGTCGGCCGCCGCGCCCAGGGCCTCGACCAGGTGCCGCGAAAAGGCGGCGTCGTCTTCGATGATCACGATCCGCGCCGTCACAGCATGACCTCCTCGGCGACCAGGGCGTTCAACACCCCAAGCGCAATTGCAAAGGTCACACGGGTACCGTCCTCACCGGACGCAATATCTATACGTCCGCCCAGCCGGCCGGCCCGCGCCTTCATATTGTTGAGCCCCAATCCCCCCTTGCGGTCGCTGGCGAACCCCTTGCCGTCGTCGCCCAGGCTCAGGGTCAGGTTATCACCGTCACGACGGCCGGTCAGGGTGATCCGCCCGCCGCCGGAATGGCGCAGCGCATTGCTGACCGCCTCCTGCAGGATACGCAGGATCTGCAACGACGCCCGCGGTCCCGGCCGCAGCACGTCTGCGGCATCGAAGGCCAGATCGACCTCAAAGGCGAACCCCGCCGCCTCGATCTGGGCACGGGCGCGGTACTCGAACGCCCGCAGCGCGGCCAACAGGCTTTCCTCAGCGGAATCGAGCGAGTCGACGATCAGACGCAAATCATCCATAGAGGTCTGCAGCGCCGCTTCGATAACCGGCACGCTAAGCCGCCGGCCGCGGACCTGCAGCATCAACCCCAGCAATTGCCCGCCGATGCCGTCATGCATGTCGCGAACGATGCGCTGACGTTCCTCCAGCAGGACATGACGCTGCAGGATCTGGCTCTGGCGGGCATGGACGGCGTCCAGTTCGGCTTCACGCGCCTTCAGCGTGGTTTCCAGCACATCGTTGGCAGTAGCCACAACCCGGCGCGCCTCGCCCGCCTGGCGCGCGATCGACAGCAGCATGGCCAGGCCCAGCAGGGCGCCGACGATCGGCGACAGGTACAGGGTCAAGGGCAGGTCCGGTGCGAATGGCGAGGTCAGGTCGGTCAGCGACCCGGCCCGGTCGAGGATAAAGGTCGACAGGCAGACCATGACGACCAGCCGCTCCGGCCAGCGCGAAGGCCGTGTCACGGCAATCGCCGCGGCCAGCACCATCACCGCTGCGACACACACGGCGATCACCACGTAATGCGACACATCCAGCGTCAGATAGGCCAGTCGGCGCCCCAGATCGTCCTTCACCATGCCGGCCAGCAGCGCCACGGTCAGCACGCCCAGCCCGGCCAGGGCCGCCTGCCAGACACGCCGCCGCCAAACCTCCGCGGCGCCGACATCGCACAGGACGTAGTGCAGGGCCGCCAACGCATTGCCGATTCCGGCGACGCACAGCAGGTAGACGGTGACATTGATCCCCATGTCGAATGGCGGTGTGAACGAAAACAGCCAGGTGACCACGGCGCTGCTGAGCAGGAAGACGACCAGGCTTCGGGCGCGCCGCCGGTCGCCGGCCGGCCAGTCGATGACCAGGACCAAGAGCGAGGTAAAGACCAGGATAAACATCCCGCCGAGCGCCAGGTCGACCATGAAGAACGACTTCCAGCGATAGGCCGACGACAGGGCCTCGGCCGAGCCCACGGTGAACTCCGGCAGGGCATAGGCATAGCCGTAGCGCGTCTGTTCGACGGTAATGACGTTGCGGCCGGCCGTCAGGGCCTGGGCCGGCAGGGTGTACAGGCCGGGCTCCGAATTGGCCACACCCTGGATCCGGCCCAGCGCCAGCTGCGGCTGGATCAACTGGCCATTGACCCGGATTTCGTGGACCAGTTCGCGGATCGACAGGTACAGCGCCAGCGGTTTGGCGGGGTCCTCGACCTGAAAGGGAATGGAAAAGACGATGCCCGTATCACCCTCCCCGGCGGTCACGACATAGCCATCGCTGCCGCTGGAGGTGGCGAAGGCCGGCGCCATGGGCTTGCCGTCCGCATCTTTCAGCCGGTATTCGACCCGGGCCGTGGCGGCCATGCCCGGTGGGCGCGACAACTGCTCAGCGCCGGTGACCAGGCCCCACACGATCAGTTGCGCCACCACGACCAAAACTACGGCCGCCAACAGGGGCAGGCCGAGGCGTTTGGCCCCGGCCGGAACCTGCAATCTGTCGATCCACGCCTCCATGCCGATCAGAACAGGAAGTCCGATCCATCGAACTGCCCGATCTGGGCGTTTTCGATGACCAGGGTCAGGGTCTGCATACCCTGATAGGAGGTATTGGAGGTGTTGTAGAAGGTGATGACCAAATCGTTCCCCTGCTGCGTCCAGTCATTGACCCAGTTGGCGCTGAAGTAGTCGTTATAACTGGGATCATAAACATAGCCCAGCGGCGAAATATCGATCAAATCCAAACCGTCGTCGAACTGGTGAATGGTCTGGACGTCGTGCTGGATATTGGCATGCGGCGTCACCAGGAAGATGTCGGCCGATGGTATGTAGGGCGCCGGCAGCAACCCGGCGGTTCCATTGATGAAGTCATTCGCCGTCAGGCTGGCCACCACGACATTATTCAGCGTGACGCTCACCGATTGCCCGCCACCGGTCAGGTTCAACACAGTATTGGCGCCGGATTGGGTCGCCGTGCCCGACCATACAGGGCTGTTGCCGTTCTGGTCGAAATAGTGTGACAGGTCGATCCGGTCCGATCCCGAAGTGAAGTCGCTGATGACGATATTGCCGTTGCCGGCAGCCACGGTGAAGGTGTCCAGCCCCGTACCTCCGGTCATGACGTCATTGCCGCCATTGGCGATGAGCACATCGTTGCCGCCCTGGCCGTTGATCGTATCGTTGCCGGCCCGACCTTCCAGTACGTTGCCCAGATTATCGCCGATGATCAGGTCATGACCGTTGCTGCCGCGCACCGTCTCGAAGCCCGTCGCCGTGCCGCCATTTGTGGTATTGATGTAATAGGTGCCCTGGGTCAGGCTGACCTGGACCGCCGAGGTCAGCTGGAAGTCCAGCGTGTCGATGCCGGCGCCGCCGTTCAGTTCGTCGCTGCCGTAGGACACAATGACGCGGTCGTCGCCGTCGCCGCCAGACAGCTTGTTGGCGCTGGCATTCCCCTGAAGGATGTCATTGAACGCCGAACCCATGACATTCTCGATGCCGCTCAGGCTGTCGATGCCCTGGCCGGTGACGATGCCGGTCGCAAGATTGGCGACGATCGCGCCGCCGCCGGTATAGGTTGCCCAGTCCTGGCCCAGCCCGCCGATCAGGACATCGTCGCCCGTCCCGCCGATCAGGTTGTCATTGCCGGAACCGCCGTTCAGCGTGTCCTGCCCCTGGCCGCCATACAGGGTGTCGTGGTCGTTGCCGCCATCCAGCAAGTCGTTGCCGTCACCGCCATCGAGTATATCATTGCCGTTTTTTCCGTAGATCTCATCGGCCAGTATACTGCCGATAATCTGATTGTCCTGGCCATTGCCATTATAGATCGCCACGCCATCCTCCTGAGGTCATTGTCTGACCTGGAGTATCCGTCGCTAGGCCGTTCCGCCTCAATCCCTTCGAAAGAGGGGGACGCGCGCACTTATGACCGCACGGCTAGCGCGATAGATAATGCAAGCTCCCTCCTCCCTACGAAGTGGGGAGGGGAACCGCGAAGCGGTGGAGGGGTATCTTACATCCATAGACGTCGCCTCTCAGCTTCAGAACTACACACCTTCCTGACTGGACAGCGTGCCGTACTATGCCACTCTGCGGCCGCAAACACGGAGGATTCGCCATGCAGGTTACCACCACCCACACGATCGAAGGTTCGCACATCACCCAGTACCACGGCGTCGTCACCGGCGAAGCCATCCTGGGCGCCAACATCTTCCGCGACTTTTTCGCCGGCATCCGCGACATTGTCGGCGGCCGGTCAAATGCCTACGAAGAGGTCCTGCGCGAAGGCCGTGACGCGGCGCTGCGCGAAATGGAAGCCGAAGCGTCCAAGCGCGGCGCCAACGCCATTGTCGGGGTCGATATCGACTATTCGACGGTCGGCCAAAGTGGCAGCATGCTGATGGTCAGTTGCTCGGGCACAGCCGTAACGATCCAGCCCGGCGGGATCGTCCGATAGCGTCTACGAAATTACGCCGTTACGCGGGATGGCCTTCACATTGCGCGCCGCGTACAGCGAGTTCGACGCCAACTGGCTGACGGCCCCCAGACCCAGCGCATCCAGCAGCGCCCGGATCTTGGCCAACCGGTCGCTCAGTTCGCTGCGGCGGACTTCCAGTTCGGCGCGCCGAACCTCCATGGCCGAAATTTCAGCCTCCAATCCGGCCCTTTCCTGTTCGATGGTGTCGATATCCGCCGACGTCAAAAGAATGGCGGGTGTTTCATTGGTCATAACGCACTCCCCTGGTCTTAGTTTTCAGCACAACCCTGCCACTGTTAACCATTCACATGACAACGTTATGACATTAGCCGTTTCGCGAAATCGCCCGAAGAAGCATTGACCTGAGAGAGACATGTCCCTATGTGTCCGGCCGTTTGCGCGCCCGGTACCCAATAGGAGATTCCCGATATGACCCCAGAGACTAACAATCTGCTTGAAGGTTGCACGGGAGTCCTCGTCCTGGCCGACGGCACGGTCTATCAGGGCATCGGCTGCGGCGCGGCCGGCGACGCGCTGGGCGAGGTCTGCTTCAATACCGCCATGACCGGCTACCAGGAAATCCTGACCGATCCGTCCTATATGGAACAGATCATTGCCTTCACCTTCCCCCATGTCGGCAATGTCGGCGTCAATCCGGAAGACGTCGAGCAACTGGGTGATGACCCCAAGCGCGCCGCCAAGGGCGCCATTTTCCGCGACACCCCGACCCCGCCGGCCAACTGGCGCTCGACCCTCAGCTTCAACGACTGGCTGGTTTCGCGCGGCATCGTCGCCATTTCGGGTATCGACACACGCGCCCTGACCCGGCGCATCCGCGAAAACGGCATGCCCCACGGCGTCGTCGCCCATGATCCGTCCGGCCACTTCGACATCCCGGCCCTGGTCCAGAAGGCCGCTGCCTGGAAGGGCCTGGGCGGTCTCGACCTGGCCATCGACGCCACCGTGGCGCAGTCGGCCGCCTACTCCACCGACCTGTGGCAGTGGCCCCAAGGCTTTACCCAGGGCACCAAACACGAATTCAAGGTCGTGGTCATCGACTACGGCGTCAAGCAGAACATCCTGCGTGCCCTGGTCGATATCGGCGCCGAGGTGAAGATCGTGCCCGCCAAGACCTCGGCTGAGGACATCCTGGCCCAGAACCCGGACGGCGTGCTGCTGTCCAACGGTCCCGGCGACCCGGCCGCCACCGGCGACTACGCCGTCCCGGTCATCCGCAAGATCGTCGCGGCCGGCGTGCCGGTGTTCGGCATCTGCCTGGGCCACCAGATGCTGGGCCTGGCGCTGGGCGCCACCACCATCAAGATGGGCCAGGGCCACCACGGCGCCAACCACCCGGTCAAGGACGAAACCACCGGCAAGGTCGAGATCGTGTCGATGAACCACGGTTTCGCCATCGATCAGGCAACCCTGCCTGCCGGCGTGGTCGAAACCCACGTCTCCCTGTTCGACGGCAGCAACTGCGGCATCGCCATGACCGGCAAGCCTGTGTTCAGCGTCCAGCACCACCCGGAAGCCTCGCCCGGCCCGGTCGACAGTCTCTACCTGTTCGAACGCTTCGCCGAAAATATGCGCGTCTATAAAAAAGTTCCGGCCTGAGCGGCGTTTTACGCGAAAAATTAGCGAAATCACGCTCTGATAGCTGTTGCAGACGCGCGACTCGCTGCATCTGCGAAATAACCGTGTTTCTGTTTGCCGAGGGATGATGTCCGACGCCGCGCCGGATAAGCCCAATATTCTCGCCGTCGACGACGACGAGCCCATCCGCGAGTTGATCAGGGCCGGCCTCAGCCGCCGCGATTTCCGCGTCTTCCTGGCCGACGGCGGACGGGCGATGGATGCCGTCCTGGCCGACACGCCGATCGACCTGATCATCCTGGATTCGATGATGCCGGGCGAAGATGGCCTGGCCATCTGCGAGCGCCTGCGTGCCAATAACGGTCCCCCCATCATCATGCTCAGCGCCCGCGGCGACGACGTCGCCCGCATCGGCGGACTGGGCCTGGGCGCCGAAGACTATATGGCCAAGCCGTTCAATATCGACGAGCTGGCCCTGCGCATCCGCATTGTGCTGCGCCGCTCGCCTTCCGCCGTTCGCGACGAAGCCGACGTTGTCCGTTTCTTCGGCTGGAGCCTGGACAACCGCACCCGCCGCCTGACCTCGCCCAATGACAAGATGCTGATCCTGTCGCCGGCCGAATTCGCTGTGCTGCACGTCTTCCTGGCCCAGCGCGACCGGCCATTGCGCCGCGAACAGGTGCTGGAGCGGATGTCGGAGCTGCACGACGATTCCACCGACCGGTCGTTGGACACCCTGATCTCGCGCCTGCGCCGCAAGTTGAAATACATCGCGGCCGACGGCGAGGAAGACCTGATCCAGACGGTCTACGGCATCGGCTACATGTTCCGCCCCGTACGTTAAGGCTGTCTGAAGCCCTCCTCTCCACGAAGTGGGGAGGTGCCGGCGAAGCCGGCGGAGGGGTACAGGTAGATTTAGCGGCCGCTGTAAATTCCGACTATCGCCCCAACATTCTGACAACGCCGTAAAACTTGCGACAACGCTGTAAGAATGTTTTCCCGCCGCGTTAAACCTCTCGCGGCATACTCAACCCATCGAACGAAAAAAGATGGTGCTGAGATGACGACCTCCAAACTGCATAACCTGACCCAACTGACTGGCCTGGTACTGATCGCGGCTGCCTTTGTTCTCCTGCTGGGCGGCCGCGCTCAGGCCCAGGTCTGCGGCGCTCCCCGCCTCGCCCCGGTGGTCCAGGGTGAAGTCTGGCAGGCCTACGGTGAAAGCAACCCGCTGTTCACCGCCGGCGAACCGGTCGGCAGCCGCGGTATCGTCTACCGCACCGCCGCCAATGCCGTCGTCACCGCCCCGATCAGCGGCGACGTCGAATATGCCGGCCCGGTTGAAAACCTGGGCCAAGTGGTCATCCTCAACATCGGCGGCGACCGCCGCGTTGTCCTCACCGGTATGTCGGGCCTGCGGGTGCGCACCGGCGACCGTATCGCCCAAGGCGGGCGTCTGGGCGCCACTGCCCCGGCCCACGGCGAAGCGGCCTTTTTGTACATGGAATTGCGTTGCGGCGAAGAGCCGGTAAACCCCCAGCCGGTCAAGACCGTCGCAATGCAGTAGTCGGTTTGTTACCCCTCACCTAAAATCAAACCGCTCCGCCTCCCCAGCCCCCCGGGGAGGCGGAAATTTTTTGTGCGCGCCCCTTGCGATACATACCTTGATACATATCGCAATATTTGCTAAATTTTCAGCATGGATGATACCGCTAAAATCTTCATGACCGGTCGAAGCCAGGCTGTCCGTCTTCCTAAAGACTACCGCTTTGAAGGCCAAGAAGTCTTTATCCGCCGTGATCCCAAGACCGGCGACGTTATCCTGTCCAGCAAGCCATCATCCTGGGAGCCCTTCTTCGCCGCCCTGGCCCAAATGGAGCCCGGCGACGTTCCGGATGACTTTATGGCCGACCGAAACCAAGGCGTTCACGACCGCGATCCTTTCGAAGGCTACAAGGAGTGAGTGCCTACGTCTTCGATACCAACACGGTCAGCCTCTTCGTCCGCAGCCGCGCTTCCACCAACGCCGTGCAACGTCTGAGATCCCTGTCTATCGAAAGCGCGACGATCTCGATTGTCACACGGGCGGAAATCTTATTCGGTTTGGCCAAGGCCGGACACCCGCCACGCCTGAGCTATTCAGTAGAGGTCTTCTTCCGTACTGTGACGGTTTTGCCCTGGGCCGAGTCCGAAGCCCACACCTACGCCGAGCTGCGCCGAACCTGCGAATCGCAAGGAATCACCATCGCACCTCTGGACCTGATGATCGCCGCCCAGGCCTTGTCTGCCGGCGCGATTTTGGTGACAAACGACACGGCCCTGAAGCGCCTGACACCCTGGCTGCCTGTCGAAGACTGGACCGGGTAAAATTATTAAATTTTCCGGGTTGCGCTGCACACCTATAGCCACTAAAGCACCCGCTTAGCCCAAAACCGGCACCTTACGCCACGACCTGCGCCCCCTCGCACAGGCCGCGGATTGCGCGCGATTACTTGTTACGGAAGACCGACCATGCCCAAACGTACAGATATCAAGTCCATCCTGATCATCGGCGCCGGGCCCATCGTCATCGGTCAGGCCTGCGAGTTCGACTATTCCGGCGTCCAGGCCTGTAAAGCCCTGCGCCAGGAAGGCTACCGCATCATCCTGGTCAACTCCAATCCGGCCACCATCATGACCGATCCGGACGTTGCCGACGCCACCTATATCGAGCCGATCACGCCGGAATTCGTCGAAAAGATCATCGCCAGGGAACGCCCCGACGCCCTGCTGCCGACCATGGGCGGCCAGACCGCACTGAACACGGCCCTTGCCCTGGAAAACTCGGGCGTCCTGGCCAAGTACAATGTCGAGATGATCGGCGCCAAGGCCGAGGTCATCGACAAGGCCGAAGACCGCCTGAAGTTCCGCAACGCCATGGACAAGCTGGGCCTGGAATCGGCCAAGTCGGCCGTCGCCCACACCATGGAAGAGGCCTATGCCGCCCTGGAGCACATCGGCGGCCTGCCGGCGGTCATCCGTCCGTCCTTTACCCTGGCCGGCACCGGCGGCGGCATCGCCTTCAACCAGGAAGAATTCAAGGACATCGTCGCCAACGGCCTCGACCTGTCGCCGACCACCGAAGTGCTGATCGAAGAGTCGATCCTCGGCTGGAAGGAATACGAGATGGAGGTCGTGCGCGACACGGCCGACAACTGCATCATCGTCTGCTCGATCGAAAACGTCGACCCGATGGGCGTGCACACCGGTGATTCCATCACCGTTGCCCCGGCCCTGACCCTGACCGACAAGGAATACCAGATCATGCGTTCGGCCAGCCTGGCCGTGCTGCGTGAAATCGGCGTCGAAACCGGCGGCTCGAACGTCCAGTTCGCGCTTAACCCCGTCGATGGCCGCATGATCGTCATCGAGATGAACCCGCGCGTGTCGCGCTCCTCGGCCCTGGCGTCCAAGGCGACCGGTTTCCCGATCGCCAAGGTCGCCGCGAAACTGGCCGTCGGCTACACCCTGGACGAACTGCAGAACGACATCACCCAGACCACGCCGGCCTCGTTCGAGCCCTCGATCGACTACGTCGTCACCAAGATCCCGCGGTTCGCTTTTGAGAAATACCCCGGCTCCGAGCCCCTGCTGGGCACCTCGATGAAGTCGGTCGGCGAGGTCATGGCCATCGGCCGCACCTTCGCCGAGTCGATGCAAAAGGCCCTGCGTGGCCTGGAAACCGGCCTGTCGGGCTTCGATGAGGTCGAGATCAAGGGCACCCACAACGCCGAACCCCATGCCGTCCGCGAGGCCGTCATCCGCGAACTGGGGCGCGCCACGCCGGACCGGATCCGCGTCATCGCCCAGGCTTTCCGTCACGGCCTGAGCGTCGAAGACATCCACGCCGCCTGTTCCTACGAACCGTGGTTCCTGCGCCAGATCGAAACCATCGTCTCCGAAGAAGCCAAGATCGGCGCCCTGGGCCTGCCGCAAACCGCAAAAGCCATGCGCCAACTGAAGGCCATGGGCTTCTCCGACGTCCGCCTGGCCAAGCTGACCGGCACCACCGAAACCGAGGTCCGCACCGCCCGCCGCGCCCTGGGTGTGCGTCCGGTGTTCAAGCGCATCGATACCTGCGCCGCCGAGTTCCGCTCCAACACCGCCTACATGTATTCGACCTACGAATCGGGCGCTTTGGGGCAACTGCCGGAGAACGAAGCCGAGCCGTCCGACCGCAAGAAGGCCATCATCCTGGGCGGCGGTCCCAACCGGATCGGCCAGGGCATCGAGTTCGACTATTGCTGCTGCCACGCCGCCTTTGCCTTTAAAGACATCGGCGTCGAAGCCATCATGGTCAACTGCAACCCGGAAACCGTCTCGACCGATTACGACACCTCCGACCGCTTGTATTTCGAGCCCCTGACGGCCGAAGACGTGCTGGAACTGATCGCCGTGGAACAATCCAACGGCGAACTGCTGGGCGTGGTCGTCCAGTTCGGCGGCCAGACTCCGCTGAAGCTGGCCCAGGCGCTGGAAGACGAAGGCATTCCCATCCTGGGCACCTCGCCCGACGCCATCGACCTGGCCGAAGACCGCGAGCGCTTCCAGCACCTGCTGCGCGACATCGAACTGACCCAGCCGATCAACGCCATCGCCCGCACGCCGGAAGAGGCCTTCCGCGCCGCCCACGAAGTCGGCTACCCCATCGTCATCCGCCCGTCCTACGTCCTGGGCGGCCGCGCCATGGAAATCATCCGCGACGACGAGCAACTGGCCCGCTATGTCCGCGAAGCCGTGCAGGTGTCGGGCGACTCGCCTGTGCTGATCGATCAATACCTGTCGGCCGCCATCGAGGTCGACGCCGATGCCCTGGCCGATGGCGAAGGCGTCTTTGTCGCCGGCATCATGGAACATATCGAAGAAGCCGGCGTCCACTCGGGCGACTCGGCCTGTTCCCTGCCGCCCTTCTCGCTGAAACCGGAAACCGTCGCCGAGCTGGAGCGCCAGACCATCGAACTGGCCAAGGCGCTGAAGGTCCGCGGCCTGATGAATGTCCAGTTCGCCATCGAAAACCCTTACACCGATCCGAAGATCTACGTGCTGGAAGTCAATCCGCGCGCCTCGCGGACCGTGCCCTTCGTTGCCAAGACCCTGGGTCAGCCCCTGGCCGGCATCGCCGCCAAGATCATGGCCGGCAAGTCCCTGGCCGAGTTTAACCTGAAACCGCGCGACTACCGCCATGTCGCCGTCAAGGAAGCCGTCTTCCCGTTCGCCCGTTTCGCCAATGTCGATACGGTCCTGGGGCCGGAAATGCGCTCGACCGGTGAGGTCATGGGCCTGGACTGGATACGCGACGGCGAAGAGATGATCGACGCCTTCTCGCGCGCCTTCGCCAAGTCGCAGCAGGGCAGCGGCACTATTCTTCCGACCAAGGGCAAGGTCTTCGTTTCGGTCAAGGATCAGGACAAGCCGGTCATCGTCGAGTCGATCCGGCTGTTGCTGGAGCTGGGCTTCAAGGTCGTCGCCACCGGCGGCACCTATGATTATCTGGCTGAACGCGGCGTTCAGGTCGAAAAGGTCAAGAAGGTGCTGGAAGGCCGTCCGAACATCTTGGACGCCATCAAGAACGGCGAGATTGCCCTGGTGTTCAACACCACCGAAGGCAAGCAGTCCCTGGCCGACTCCTTCTCGATCCGCCGCACCACCCTGATGATGAAGATTCCGTACTACACGACGGCGTCGGGAGCTGTGGCCGCGACCCGCGCCATCGCCAGCGCCCGCAAGGGCGAACTGGACGTCCGCGCCCTGCAGGAATATGCCTGATCCAACTTAGGATTGCGCCAGACCTGTTCTCTGCTAAGTTTAAGGCAAGGGGGCAGGTCATGCGCAATCTCATTATCGCCGTTTTGGGCATAGCGAGCACTCTGCCCGCATTGCAAGCCTTTGCCCTGCCGTCTTGCGATCCTGCGGTCGCCGTAAACCTGCGCAAGGCGGATGGCGAAGAACGCGCGGCCCGTCGCACCTCCGCCTCCTACGCCCAAACCCTGATCTATGATTTTGACACCCATTCGGGTGAATGGTTCTTTGAAGTCCGCTATGTGATCGGTGAAGACGGACGCGTAACCTGCATATCTCCCGGCAGTCCTTACGCCCCTTCGCCTCCTGAGATCACGCCGCAACGTCAGGCCGCACTCGACGCCATTTCAGCTCAGCAGTTCGCCCCCTTTCTGACGAAGGGTGAACCCGCCCCCGTTTATGTCGAAACCGTCTTCTATGAAGAAGAACGGCCTGGCCCACATGTCCCGCGCCCAGCGGGCGATATCGCCACCGCCGAAATCCGCCTGCACTGGTCGTCACGCGGCGAGCCGCCCAGCTTTGACATGGTCGTCAGGGGAGACGGCACGGTAACCTACTCCCCCGGCAGGTACGGCGATCTTTTCGGTCCCCAGACCTATCGCATTCCGTTGGAGCGGGTAGCCGCAATCATGAATCTGGCGGAAGCGGCGCAGTTCTGGTCGTTGCGCGAGGTCTACCATTACGACATGCCGGGACACGGCTGGAGCTATTCAAAAATAGACATACGCCTGGGCGAATCGTTCAAGACCTTTTCGGATGACGGCAGCGGCGGCACGCCTTCCGAGGCCGGACGGCTGATCCATACGATGTCTGCTCTCGCCGAGGCTGGCCTGTGGCAAAAGATCGATCGACGCACCCTGGACGTGGTCAAGGAGAACGGCTTCGACTTTGCTTCGGACAAGGGGGCGGAGTTACTGATGACCCTAGTGTCGGCCCCCGCCACGTCCGAAGATGTCGTCGCGCATCTGCTGTCGCTAGGCGCGCCCCAGGACAGAGTGATCAAGGGGTTTCCGTTCGACTATTCTTTGCTGGACGCGGCCATAGCCGGGCAGCGTTTCGAGCTTGCGAACCGGCTCATCGATCAGGGCGCGCTAACGACAAAGGGCCAACCCGATCGGGCGGCCGTGACCCGAGCCCTGGCCCATGCCGTCCAAAGCGGCTCACCGGATATGGTCAGGCGTCTGCTTTCACTAGGCCCGGAGTTGGTCATTCGTCGAAATGACGCCACCCAGAAGATTGATCCGATTATCACCTTCGTTCGCCGCCCGCCGAATGGTCGTCAAGCCGATACGATAGCCATCATTCAGTTGCTGCTGGACTCCGGCGCGGATATCGATAGCCGCGACACCTTCAACAGTGGTGTTCTGAACTATGCCGCCAACCGGGGTGACGCCGACACCCTAAGTTGGCTGTTGAACAAGGGCGCCCGCATCGAGGCCAGCGACGGCACGTCGCCCCTCGATCAGATTTATGATGAAGACATCGTCATGATCCTGTTGGAAGGCGGCGCTGACCTGGCGCAGCCGGGCGTCGTCGATGAGTTGGTCTCAAAAGCCCGCCGCGACCATTGGCTTCGCGTCACCGCCTGGCTTAGAGCCTACGGCAAATGGCCGGATTCGTAATACCAGGCAGGGAGGGAAAATGCGCGCAGCACTCGTATTGGCCGTTATTCTCGCGGCAGGACTTGCCGGTATCTGTCAGGCGGGCGACTTGCCACCGGCTTGCACGGACGAAGATACCGTTGATATTGATGAAGCCTCAATCGAGGACGCGAATCTTCGTGGCGGAGACCTTGCCTCGACCCTGTCCGTTCCTTACGGGTCTTTGGAAGCGTTCGATTTTTTTCTGCGCTATGTCATTGGGGCAGACGGCCGGATCAGGTGCCTGAGCACCGAGGGCGTCCTCGGAAGACCGTTCGAATGGACGCCTGAACGACGGTCCTACTTGGATCGTCTGGCCCAAACCATGTATCAGCCTTTCCTCTCAGAGGCGGGAACGCCCAAAAAAATGCTGGTTACCGCGTACATCACCGAGGAAGAGCAGCCGCCCTACCACGTCATGCCGCCACGTGGTGACACGACAACGGCGGAAATCAGAATGACACTCCAGGATCATCATAATGATCCCTTTGTCATGTCGGTGACCGGAACCGGCGAGGCTCACTACCGGCCCCTTCCTGGAGAAGGCCCAAGTCGGTATTTTGGCCCCCAGACCTACCTGATCCCGCCGGAACGCGTCGCCGAAATACTGGACGTAGCGGACGCGGCGGATTTCTGGTCCTGGCGCGACATCTATTATCCGACCCTCCCGAACGGAATCGTAATTGACACTGAGGGAGGCCACGCCATTTACCGCGAAATTGTAATTTCGCGCGCAGGGCGCACAAAGACAGTTCGCGACTACGGCATGGCCGGCGCGCCCATCGCCTTTCGCAAGCTTTTCGACGGCGGTTCGGAACGTATGGGGGCAAGCCTGTGGTGGAAGCTGGATGAAGACACCATAGGCGCCTTGTCGAAAGGCGGCTTCGACTTCTCATCGCAAGCCGCCTGCGACCTGCTCCAGGACACGGCGGCCAATCGCAACTACACCGATGACCTGGTCCTTAGCTTGCTGGAGGCGGGAACGCCCCGTACCTGTACTGGCATCGGCCGAGACCTTGTCAGGCTTGAACGATCCTTGCTGGATAGCGCCATTCTCGGCCGGCGGACAGACCTGGCAAAGCGGTTGATCGCCGATGGCGCTCTGACCCGTGGCGGCACGCTCGACCACCAGCTCGTCACACGCGCCCTGGTCCACGCCGCGGCCGGAGGCACACCTGAAACCGTCGATCTCCTACTCGCTTACAAGCCCGATTTGTCCTTCAGGTACCGGGCCTCACCTGGCGGGCGATTACTTACCGATCCGGTGATTACCTTTGTCGGACGCGCCGGTCGCAGTGAGATGAAGGATCAAGATCTGATTGTGATTGCGCGTAGCCTCGTAGCCGCCGGTGCTGATCTTCACGCTTATGATTCCGCGGGCCAGAACCTCTTCATCCACGCCCTGTACAATTCTCAACTGGATTTCGCTCGCTGGCTGCTGGCCCAGGGCGCAAGACCACAGGTCCGCGACGGCGGCGCCCCCTGGTTCATGACGAACGACCAGGATCAGATATTGGTGATGCTGGAAGCCGGCGCGGCTGAAAGCCCGGAGGCGCTGGCCGACATCATCGTGAACGCGCGAACCAACGACCAAAAGAAGGTCGAGGCATGGCTTCGCGCCCACGGCAAATGGCCAGATTGACATTCCAGTGTAACAAAATGTCACCCGTTCACGGGCTTGTGAAGTTCGCCGTTTCGCGTACAATGTGCGACTGAAAATCACCCTGTGCATTGTCAGTAAGAGCCCCCCGCGCCGGACAGAACCGTCCTCCGCGACGCCGCCGCAAAAGGCACGACGATTGCAGGGGCGCTCCCAAGCCCTCCGTCCGAGTATCGAAAAAGACCATGCGTTTGCCGACCTGGAACTGGCGTTCCGCGATAAGCCAGCCCCAAGCCTTCGTGACCAATCTGCCGCCTCAGGTCTGGACGGGTCTGTTCCGTGCGGCCTGTTGCCTGGCGCCGGTCGTGCTGTTTTTGTGCTTTTTCAACCCGTACATCATTGACCCGACGAAAATCGGCTGGGTGCTGGAAGCCGACTGGGGCCAGCATGTCCTGGGCTGGAACGCCTACCGCCACTGCGCTGACAGCTTCAATCACCAGACCTGCCTGGCCGCCCCCGTCGGCAACTCCCTGATGTCGCTGGACGCCAATCCGCCGTTTGCCTTCCTGTTCAAGCCCTTCTCGGACCTGCTGCCGGATCAGTTCCAATATATCGGCCCGTGGTTCGCCATGTGCGTCGCCCTGCATTTCTTCGTCGCCTACCGCCTGGTCCGTCCCCACGCCCCCGGCCGCTGGGCCGCCTTCGGCGGCGCCATCATCCTCAGCCTCCTGCCGATCCTGTATTACCGTATGCGCCACGACACCCTGGTGGCCCAGTTCCTGGTCCTGTGGGGCTTGCACATCTTCATCAATGTGCAGAGCGAGCGCGCCAAGATGTGGCACTGGATTGCCCTGCTGGGCTTTGCCGGCCTGCTGCACCCCTATCTGCTGTTCATGATCGCGGCCATCTGGGGCGGCGACGTTCTGCGCCGTTTCTGGCCGGCGGCCCGCACCTTCGACCGCAAGGCCTTGCTGGACCTGACCTGGCGTAGCGCGGCTGCGCTGATGGCGCCGATCGTTACCATGGGCCTGGCCGGCACCTATACCAAGGGCATGGCCTCGGGCGCCGGCGGCTGGGGCTATTACACCGCCGGGATCGACAGCTTCTTCAATCCGGTGCGCCAGGACTTCTCCAACATCCTGAAGGCCACGCCGCTGAACGGCGGCCAGTCATTCGAAGGTTACCAATATCTCGGCTTCGGCCTGCTGATGCTGATCGTCACCGCCGTGGTGCTGTACCTGACCTCGCCCGAAGCCAAACGCGCCCGTGACTACCTGAAAAAGCTGTGGCCCCTGGCCCTGCCCATGCTGTGCCTGGCCCTGATCGCCATCTCCAACAACGCCAAGTTCTTCAACATGCAGGTGTGGAACTTCCCCCTGCCCGAACAACTGAAGGGCCCAGCCGCCATCCTGCGCGCCTCAGGCCGGATGATGTGGCCGATCGCCTATCTGCTGATCCTGTCCGCCCTGGTCGTGCTGTATAAGGCGCGGCCCAAGGTCATCGCCATCATGCTGCCGCTGGTCATCGCGGTTCAGGCCTATGACATAGCCGGCTTCGCCGCCGCCATGCGCAAGGCCACCGGCCTGGCCCAGAGCGACCAGGTCTATTACCTGACGCCGTCGCCGCTGTGGGACAAGCTGGTCAAGGCTTCCGACGGGGTCGACTTCTACCCCGCCAATATCCATCTGAACCAGAAGCTGTTCTACGAAGTCACCTGGCGGGCGACCTCCAACAAGCTGCCGGTCAACACCATGTATGCCGCGCGCGAGAACCTGATGCAGATCGCCCATCAGGACGCCGGCCAGGACGCCTTCAAGAACGGCGACGTCAAGCCGAACCACCTGCTGGTCTTCCTCAAGCAATGCGACGCCCCGGCGAACCTGCGCTCGCGCCTGCGCATGCTGGACGGCGTGTGGATCCTGCCGCCGGACAAGGCCATGGACCTGCCGCTGGACAAGCCGGTGTGGGATCCTATCCGCTCGGAAGTGCGCTTCGGCTGGCTGGACCAGGGCACCTGCATGCTGGACCAGAACTGGTCGCGCCCCGACACCGAAGGCACCTGGAGCGAAGGTCCCGACGCCAATGTCGTCATCCCGATCCAGCATGTCGAGTTCGACACGCCCAAGCCGCGCAAGCTGGAGCTGAACCTGAAGGCCAAGAGCCGCCGTCCGGTCCAGGTCAGCGTCATGGTCAACGACGTCAAGGTCGATGAGATCGAACTGAACCCGCGCGCCAGCGAACACACCATCACCCTGCCGGCCTCGGCCCTGCGCAAGGATGCCCTGAAAATCCGTTTCGTGGTCATTCCGCCAGAACCCGTTGCGACTGAAGGCGGCGCCGAGTCTTCGGCCTCTGCCTCTTCGCGCGGCGGCCGTGGCCAGGTCGCTCGAAAGCCAGAGCCCCAAACGGCACAGAGCCTGGGCATCAAGCTGATCAATATCCGGCTCAGCGACCCTGACGCCGAGCCGGACGAAGACGAACCCGCCCCCCCGGTCCTGAAGACCTGGCGCCCCGTCTCAACCAGCTAACATTTCCTTCCGTCTCAAGGCCGGAAGCAATAGGTATAGCAATATTATACCTCCCCGTTATACGGGGAGGTGGATCATTTGCTGGAAGCAAATGAGACGGTGGGGGATTTGGACCGCAGGTGTTTCCGTCTCGTTCGTCCTCTGAAAGGTAGCGACTTCCGCCACCTTGGGGACGGCGGTAAAACTCTTCTTCCAAAATGGTTGAAATCACCCTATATAGACGAAGACGCCGCTCTTGTGCACCGCAAGGTAAGCACAGGGCGGCGTCTTTCACACTCTAAACCCGAGCCCTGCCGGTTGTATTCACCCTCAACCGGTATATGGGCTTTTTGTCTGTCCTCTGGGTGATTCAAGACTAATCGCACATGGAAAAAGTGCCGATGACCGTCGGAGGCTATAAGACCCTCGACGAAGAACTGAAGCGTCTCAAGTCGATCGAGCGTCCCGCCGTGATTGCGGCGATTTCCGAAGCCCGTTCGCATGGGGACCTTTCCGAAAACGCAGAATATCACGCCGCCAAGGAACGTCAGGGCTGGATCGAAGGTCAGATCGCTGACATCGAGGACAAGATCAGCCGCGCCCAGGTGATCGACGTCGCCAAACTGTCCGGCCAGAACATCAAGTTCGGCGCCACCGTGACCGTGGTCGATGAAGACACCGAGGAAGAAGGCCGCTACCAGGTGGTCGGTGACCACGAGGCCGACGTGAAATCGGGCAAGATTTCGCTGTCGTCGCCGCTGTCGCGCGCCATGATCGGCAAGGAAGTCGGCGACGTCGTCGAGGTCGTGACTCCCGGTGGCGTCAAAGCCTACGAAATCCTCAAGGTCGAGTGGATCTGAACGCGCTCAGCTGATGGAACCTGACCAGGCGCAACCTGTGACGATCTGGGCCGTGTCCGACGGACGCGCCGGCATCGAAAACCAGGTGATGGGCCTGGCCGAAGCCGTAGCACGCCTGCTACCGGCCGATATAGCCGTCAAACGCATCCGTTTTGACGCCGCCTTCGACCGCTGGCCGACGGCGCTGAAACTGTGGCCGAACCGTATGCTGGCCGCGGATAGCGACCGCATCGAGGCGCCCTGGCCCGACATCTGGATCGCCGCCGGCCGCGCCACCCTGCCCTTTTCGCTGCGCATGAAAAAGCGTTCGAACGGGCGGACGCTCGTCGTGCAACTGCAGGATCCGAAGGAAAACCTGTCGGCCTTCGATCTGGTGATTGCCCCCGAACACGACGAGGTCAAGGGCGGAAATGTCCTGTCTTTACTGGGTTCCACCAACCGTATAACGCCCAATCGCCTCACAGACGAAGCGGCCGGCTGGCGGGATCGCCTATCTTCCCTGCCGCGTCCACACGTCGCCGTGCTGGTCGGCGGCAAATCCAAAACCCACGACCTGACGGCGGATCGCGCCCGGGCCATCGCCCACGATATCCGTGAGGCCGTCGGCACAGGCAGCCTGCTTTTGACCCTGTCCCGCCGTACGCCCGACGATGCGCGCGCCATATTCCATGAGGTCCTGGGCGACCTGCCTGGCCTGATATACGACGGCCAGGGCGACAATCCCTATTTCGCGGTGCTGGACGCCGCCGACTACATTCTGGTCACGGAGGACTCGGTCAATATGGTCGCCGAAGCGGCTGTCACGGGCAAGCCTGTCTATCGCCTGGCCATGGATCGCCTGCGCCCGGAAGGCAAGTTCGCCCGCTTCCACCAGGCCCTGGAAGAGCGCGGCATTGTCCGTCCTTTCGAAGGCAAGCTCGACACCTGGACCTACGCCCCTTTGAACGAAACCGCCCGCGCCGCCACGAAGGTCGTCGAGGTGTTCTCAGCGAAGCATTCGAGTTAAGAAAATCAATTACTTATCCCTCCCCGTTATACGGGGAGGTGGATCATTTGCTGGAAGCAAATGAGACGGTGGGGGATTTGGCCCTCCGGCGTTTCCATCACTACCATCTTTTTCACAGCATCAATTCGTTAACGGATGACAACCCGGTCCCTGATCCCTATCTAGGGGACCGAAAGTCACGATTCCTCAGGTACCCGTCATGTCCGATCCTCGTAAAGTTCGCTGCGCCATCATTGGCACCGGCCCGGCCGGCTGGACCGCCGCCATCTATGCCGCGCGCGGCCTGTTGTCGCCGGTCATTTTCACCGGCCCGCAGGACGGCGGCCAGCTAACCATCACGACCGATGTCGAGAACTATCCGGGCTTTGCCGAGGTCATCCAGGGCCCCTGGCTGATGGACCAGATGCGCGACCAGGCCGTGCACATGGGCACCGAAGTCATCGCCGAAATCGTCACCAAGGCCGACCTGTCGCAACGCCCCTTCCGGCTGGAAACCGAAGCCGGCGGCCAATACCTGGCCGAAACCGTCATCATCGCCACCGGCGCCCAGGCCAAGTGGCTGGGGATCGAGTCTGAACAAACCTATCAGGGCTTCGGCGTTTCGGCCTGCGCCACGTGCGACGGTTTCTTCTACCGCAACAAGGTTGTGGCCGTGGTCGGCGGCGGCAATACGGCCGTCGAAGAAGCGCTGTTCCTGACCAAGTTTGCCTCCAAGGTCTATCTGGTCCACCGCCGCGAACAGCTGCGCGCCGAAAAGATCCTGGTCGAGCGCCTGCTCAACGACCCGAAGATCGAGCCGATCTGGAACGTCGCCATTGATGAGATCCTGGGCGACCGCAACGAATTCGGCATGGCCGGTGTCACCGGCGTGCGCCTGTCGTCGACCAATGGTGGCGAAGACCGCGTGATCGACTTGGACGGCGTCTTCATCGCCATCGGCCACGCTCCGGCATCGCAACTGTTCGAAGGCCAACTGGCCACCAAACAGGGCGGCTACCTGGTGGTCGAACCGGGCACACCGAAGACCTCGATTCCCGGCGTCTTTGCAGCCGGCGACGTCACCGACGACGTCTACCGCCAGGCGGTTACGGCCGCCGGCATGGGCTGTCAGGCAGCTTTGGAAGCCATCCGCTTGCTGGCTGAGGAAGACCACCATCACAGCCTGCTGACGGCCAAGGAAATCGACGAAGAGTTCGTTAAACTGCCAACCAAGACGAAGAAGAAGGTCGCGGTTAAGGCGTAACCACCTTCTCCTCCCTATATGTGAGAAGGCTATCGCCTATAGAGTGTTCAAGCTCCCTCCTCTCCACGAAGTGGGGAGGGGGACCGCGGAGCGGTGGAGGGGTATCTTTCTATCAGCGACCGTTTCGTGAACCGTGAAGATTTACACCAGTTTCCCCGCCCTGGTATTGCGAAACACCGTCGGTGTGACCTCATACCTAGCCTTGAAAACGCGGTTAAACGGCCCGATCGACCCGAAACCGCAATCCAGCGCTATGGTCAAAACCGGCAAATGATCACAGCGCGGATCGCTCAGCATCTGCTGCGCCTGTTCGATGCGGAACTGGTTGACCATCTGGTTGAAATTGCCGAAGCCCAAGGCGCCCGTGACGCACTGCGTCACCCGGTATTCGGCTTCGCCCAGATGCCGCGCCAGGTCGGCGACCTTCAGGCTGGGCTCGGTAAAAAGCCGGTCCTCAGTCATCAACCGCAAGACCCGCTCACCCAGAGCACGGTCGTCGTCCGTAGCGACCCGTCGCGGCCGCGCGCCATCCGCCAGCGCATGACGCCCGCGATACCACACGGCCAGACCGGCGCCCAGCAAGCCCACGAACGCACAGGCGATCTTGACCTGGTCGCCCCATTGCGCCGCCCAACTACCCTGCGGCGCGCCGCTGATCCAGATCACGCCTATGCCCATGATCGTCGCGTAGGCGGCGGCAAAGATCAGGCGAAAGCGCCGCTCCCCCTGGGCCGCGCCACGTAATCCCAGCAGTGGCTCGACCAAGGCCAGCAGCAAGGCGGTCGAACCGATCAACTCCATCACCTTGCCGCCCATCTGCTGAACCGGCCCGGCCGGGCTCCACCGCAACACAGCCGTCAGGGCGATCATGATCAGCACCAGACCCCATGGCCACGGCAACGCATCGGGCGCATCCCGGCGGAACAGGGCGCGCGTCAGCAGCCACGACCAGCCGCAGGTGGCGCATCCGGCAATGGCTAAAAAATCCGCCGCCAGGCCATTTGCGCCGCCGATCAGGCTGCGCAGGCAGAAGACGAGAATCGAGCCAGCGAACAGGGCAAAATAGAGATGAATATCCCGCGGCCTGCGGCGGCGGACGGCCAGCAGCGCAGGAAAAACCAGTGTGTCGTTCACGCCTACCTCCCGGCTCTTCGCTCAGGATAGCCGACATCGGGAAAAAAACTATGACCGATTTCCAAATCGGCGAGACGGCACGGTGCAGCAGGCCTGAATAGACCGCGTACAAACCCTATGGAACCGCCCATGACACCCTCCCCCCAAATTCCCGGCACCCGTCTGCTGCAACGCTCCGGACTGATCTGGTACCTGACCGCCGCCGTAGGCCAACTGGCCTTCGTCTGGATGATCGCCCACCATTATGGCGGCCATACCCTTCGCGGCGACTATCCCGGCTGGAACGACAAGCCGATTATCAAGGGCTATGTCTCAGGCGACACCGCCGGCAACATCATGTTCGCCGTCCACGTCCTGCTGGCCGCTGTCATCACGGTCGCCGGACTGATGCAACTGATCCCGCAGATCCGCAAACACGTCCCTGCCCTGCACCGCTGGACCGGACGCCTGTTCCTGATCCTGGCCTATATCATGGCCCTGGGTGGCCTGTGGCTGGGGTGGGTGCGCGGTACACGCCTGTCGCTAAATTCCGACCTCGCCGTGACATTGAACGGCATACTGATCCTGATCTTCGCCACTCAGGCCTGGCGCCTGGCGGCCGCACGTCGCATCGATGAACACCGTCACTGGGCCATGCGCACCTTTATCGTGGTCAACGGCGTCTGGTTCCTGCGCATCGCCATCATGGCCTGGGCCGTTCTTACCCACGGCTGGGGCATGGACGACAAGCTGGGTGGCCCGGTCGGGACCTTCCTGACGTTTGGCGCCTATCTCATTCCGCTGGCCGTGCTGGAGCTCTATTTTATGGCCCAGAAGAGCCGGCATACAATCGTCAAACGCAACGTCAGTGTGCTTGTTCTCATCATGACCGCCGTGATGGCCGTAGGCATTTTCGGCGCCACCGCCTTCATGTGGGGGCCGTATATGTAAAATCGGGTGACGGCAAAAAATTTTCGCCGTCACCCTTGAACCCGCTTTTTTCTCCCCCAAATCATAGGACGAAGGCGCCGATAACGGGCCTTCTTGAACGGCAACACTGCCCATTCGGGGGTGTCGATGTTGTTCAAAATCAATCCTTTACGGACAACGCACGACGTCCGTAAGCCTCGCTTCTAGTTAAGGAGAGCCCCATGCGTACCGCTGTTGATTTTTCCCCCCTTTACCGTTCCGCCGTTGGCTTCGACCGTCTGGTCGGACTGCTCGATAGCGCCGCTCGCGCCGACGCCGCGCCGGGCTGGCCGCCCTACAATATCGAGCGCCTCGCCGGGGCCGATGCCGAAACCGGCGATTCCTACCGCATCGAAGTCGCCGTCGCCGGCTTCCGTCCGGATCAGCTCAATATCGAGGTCAAGGAAAACGTACTGACCGTCACCGGCAAGAAGGACGCCGACGACACCACGCGTACCTTCCTGCATCGCGGCCTGGCCGAACGTTCGTTCGAACGCCGGTTCCAGCTCGCCGACCATATCCGCGTCACCCATGCGGACCTGGCCAACGGCCTGCTCTCGATCTCGCTGCAGCTCGAAATCCCGGAAGCCAAGAAGGCCAAGACCATCGCGATCAAGACCGGTTCGGACACCCCGACCGTGCTCGAAGCCGCCGAGTAAGGCCTACCTCTAAACCGCGCCGGATAGGCGTCCTGCGCGGTCCCCTCTCTATCTCCCTCCCTGAAAACTGAGAGACTGCTTTGGAAATGGGGGAGGCTGAGCCGAAAAGGGCTGGTTTCGAGAACCGGAGCGGAGCGTACTTAAGTACGTGAGCACCGGAAGCGCAGAAAACGGCACTTTGCAGGCCAGCATCATCCATTTACAAACAGTCTCTAAAGGCTCTTCGGCGCCTGTGATCGTACGGCTTGTCCCCTCCCCGAGCCGCGGATCACAGGACGTCCGAAGAGTCTCTTTTATTTCGGTGGGAGCGACGATGCGTAGTCGCGTGACATCTTCAACAGTTGATCGAACGCCGCCTCGTCGCAGTCATCGGCATCGATAAACAGGAAACCGGTCATCTTGCGGCCGCCGTGGATCATCGGCCGCGTTCCCGCAATCGCCAGGGCTTTGTTTTCCTGATCCTTGCCCGGCCGGAACATGAACTGCTCCACGCCGGTTTTCAGCGTCTTGACCGTGACCGTCATATGGCCGCCGATCATAAAGACCAACCCGCCCATCATCTGCTTTTCGGTGATAGCGACGCCGCCCAGGGCATCACGAATCTTCATGGCCGTGACATCGCTGTACGGCATTATGACGCCAGCCGGCCACGCAAGCCGACACAGGTGACGTGCTCCAGTGCTTCCAGTCTCATGGAAGCCCCTTCCAGATTGGCGCGCGACAGATCGGCGCCATCCAGCTTGGCCAGTTTCAGATCCGCCTCGGCCAGGTTGGCCCCGCGCATGCGGGCTTCGCGGAGGTCGGCCGGCAAAACGCGAGTCGCGTCAATCTGCAAAGCGCCCAGGTTCGCGCCTTCCAGATTGGCGCCATCGAGCCGCGCCTGATACATGCGCACACCACGCAGATCGGCGCCCTTCAGGTTACAATTGCGCAGATCGGCGCCTTCCAGATGCGCCCCCTGAAGCTGCACCCCGCGCATATCCAAACCGTAAAACACAGCCCCACGCGCCGACAAGGCCGTCAGATTCAGCCCGCGGATCTGCCCCAGAGCGCGCAGGTCGGCCTTGTCGAAGGTCGACGGTTTGCCCTGCTTGCCCAGGGTATCGACCCACTTGGCGTGATCCTGGAGCATCTCACCATACGGCAGGGTCTTGACGTCGGTACCGACGATCTTGTCAGTCAGCACGCCGGACATATCGGCCTGTTCGGTGCGCATCATGTCGGTCTTGGCGCCGATCAGCACGGCGTCCTTCAGCGAGGCGCCGGTGAAATCGGCCCCCGACAGGTCGGCGCCGGCCAGGTCGACATTGTTCATGATCGCCTGCTTAAGATTGGCCCGGACCAGCTTGCAGCCCTTCATGGTGGCGTCGGAGAAGTCGGCCTTCATGGCCTGGATGCCGGACAGCTTCGACCGTTCCAGGTTGGCGCCGCGCAGATTGGCGTAGGTGGCTTCCGAGGTCCGCATCGATATCTCGACATAGGCCAGCCCGGCCTGCTTGTCGGGCAACGCCAGGGCGCCTTCGCGCAGATCGGCTTCGTACAGATCGACGCCGGACAGGTTGGCGCCGCGCAGGCAGGCGCCGCGCAGGTCGACCCGACGCAGGGACGCCCCCATCAGGTTGGCCAGTTGCAGATCGGCGCAGAACAGGTTGGACTTGTCGAAATTGCACCCGGCCAGGTCGCAGTCGGCCAGGATGGCAGCGGTGAAGTCGGCATCCTGGAGCACTCGACCGCGGAAGGACAGACCCGACAGGTCGCACCAGGCGAACACAGCCCGGGCGCCGCCCGGTTTACATTGGAAAAACCGTTCGTGCTTCTGACAGATTACATCAACCTGGGCTTGGGACAGCTTGGTGTAGCGTCTTTCGCCCGCCGTGGCGTTCATCCTGGTTTGACTTCCACTCGCATAACTTGAACGAGCAGGATGTCAGAAATATCTTAAAATTTGGCTTTATTCAGTGAGGTAGCCGAGGCTGCGCAATTCGGCCGCCAGTTGCGAGCCTTCCGGCACCCTCAGATGCCGGTAGCCCTTGCCTGCCCAGGCGACCAGTTCAGCGCCCAGCTCGGCATCGGGTTCGGGTTGGAACTCCGCGTCGAAACCGGTGACGTCATCCCGTTCGCGCACCATCGGACTTCCAGTTTTTAAGAAGTGTGCAAAGGGCGCAATCAGATGCGCCACCTCATCTTCCAGCAGTCCGGCTTCGACGGTGATACCCGCATCGATCAACCGTTGCGGCCCGACATGAGAGGCATAGGGCGAAGGGTCGTCACAGGCATAGACGACTCTCGCGACCCCTGCCGCCACCAGCCGTTCCGAGCACGATGCACACCCCGTGGAACGCTTCCCACACGGCTCCAACGTCACATAGGCGGTGGCGCCCCTCGCTGTTTCCCCCGCCATATCGAGAGCATTTTCCTCGGCATGCGGACGACCACCGTCGCCTGTGGCGCCTTCACCGACAACGACGCCGTCTTTCACCAGCACACACCCTACGGCCGGATTGGGCCAGGTCTTCCCTGGCCGCGCCAGAGCGATAGCACGTCGCATCAACGTCTCAGATGAAGCGCCGTAAAGCCCCCTCTCCCCGCCTGCGGGGAGAGGGTTGGGGTGAGGGGCATGCCATGAGGGGTAGAAGTTAAATTCAGGCGACCGGACAGGCTCGGCAATCTCACCTTCGCAAATCGCCACGATGGTATCCAAAATTGGCCCCTTATCCCCGATAACAAATCGTGCGACCGACCATCCCAGCTTGTTCATGTAAATGTCACGAACCCGATCATCGTGACTGTCATTGTGCTGGCTACCATCTATCTCGACGACGAGATTGAGTTCACGACAGGCAAAGTCAGCGAAATAAGGCCCTATCGGCAGTTGGCGGACAAATTTCCGACCACTAAGCATTCGGTTGCGCAAACCGTTCCAAACCGCCCACTCCGCGTTGCTCCCGTCTTTTCGCAGGTTTCGTGCGCGCTCGGTCTTCTTCTCGTCAGGCCCACGCATGGGTATGCCCCTCACCCCTACCCTCTCCCCGTGAGCGGGGAGAGGGGGTTTTACAGCGCTTCACGCTTTCTCAAGCCACCAGCTCCGGCACCGGGTTAGCCCGGGTTTCATCCAGATATCGTGCCGACACCGGCTTCAAACCGGCATCCAGCTCGACCACCAGCGGATTGCTGGTCGGCACTTCCACATCCAGGATCGCCTCTTCGCCGAGGTTAAACAACAGCTTCAAGATCGCCCGGATCGAGTTGCCGTGCGCCGCCACCAGCACGGTCTCGCCCGACTTCAAGGCCGGCGTGATCGCCCCATCCCAGAACGGCAGCACGCGATCCAGCGTGGTCTTCAGGCTCTCGGTATCCGGCAGGACCGCCCCGGCATAGCGGCGATCGGCCTTGAAATCATACGCACCACCGTCCTCCAGCGGCGGCGGCGGCACGTCGTACGACCGGCGCCACACCTTGACCTGGTCTTCGCCGTGCTTGGCCGCCGTCTCGGCCTTGTCCAGCCCGGTGAGCCCGCCATAATGCCGCTCGTTCAGATGCCAGTCCTTGGTCACCGGCACGAAGGTCTGGCCGGCCGCCTCCAATGCCAGGTTACAGGTGCGGATCGCGCGGGTTAGAACCGACGTAAAGGCGCGGTCGATCTCGATACCCTGTTCCTTGATCAGCTCGCCGCCGCGACGCGCCTGGGCTTCACCCTCGGCAGTCAGATCGACATCGACCCAGCCGGTAAAGCGGTTTTCGAGGTTCCACTGGCTTTGGCCGTGGCGAAGCAGAACGAGGGTCGGCATGGGGAGCACCTGTGTTATGTGAGAGTCACAGGCTACATAGAAGCCTGTCCCGCCAAGTCAACCCATCAGGTGAACGCGATCACCCGGCCGGACCGCACCGCCTTTGACCACCCGGGCATAGATACCGCAGTCGCGATGACCGTAATTCTCCCACAACGCCGTGCACAGGTCGATATCGCGCTCGGCGGTGTCCGGATTCACATGGGTGGCGACGCAACGGACAATCGGCTTTAGAACTTCCAGTTCCGGCCCATCGTCACCGATGCGCAGGATCCGCCCTACCCAGCCATGGTCTTCGAACGGCGACCAGTCCTCGACCCAAATATTGGCACGCAGCCGCAACGGGTCCAGTTCCGGCCCGCCCATCCGCCGGCTGACATCGCGCATTGAATTGAGATTGAGGAAGGACACGAACCCCTTGCCGGAATCGGTAAAGCGAAAAGGCTCGGCAATTTCAGGCGCGGCAAGGAAGTTCAACGGCTGTAAAACCGGATCATAGTCCTCATTCGCGGCCAGAACCGCCTCGACATGACGCGCCAGTGCCTGTTGGCCGGCGCCTGTTGCCAGCTCGAACTCCACCGCATCACCACCATCCGACACCGCCAGGACTGCACGCGCCTCGTCATAGTACGTCTGCAACCTGGCTACCGCCGGAAACCGCGCCAGCACGGCAAACTTCATTTTGGAAATGGTCTTCGGCGCCGCCGGATCAAATCCCGACGGTCCCACCTCCAACGCAAACAAGCGGTCGCACGGAAAGAATCCACCTTCGCTCAAGACCGCCTGCTCAATCGCCTCCGGTGTGAAACCCTTGATCGGATGACGCCACAGAGCGGAGACGGTACCGGTCATCAGCGAAACTCTTCCTCAAGCTGCGCCAGGCGTTCGGCCTGGTCCTCGGCGATCAGCGCATTGATCATCTGGCCCATATCGCCTTCCATGAACTGCGGCAGGTTATAGAGCGTCAGGTTGATGCGATGATCGCTGACCCGGCCTTGCGGATAATTATAGGTCCGGATTCGCTCCGACCGATCGCCCGATCCTACCTGCGACTTGCGCGCATCCGACCGCGCCGTATCCAGCGCCTGGCGCTGCATGTCGTACATGCGGGCCTTCAGGTTACGCATGGCGATCGCCCGGTTCTGGTGCTGCGACTTTTCCGAGCTGGTGACGACGATCCCGGTCGGCAGGTGGGTGATCCGCACCGCCGAGTCGGTCTTGTTGACGTGCTGACCACCGGCGCCAGACGACCGGTAGGTGTCGATGCGCAGGTCCTGGTCGCGGATTTCAATCTCGACATCCTCGGCCTCGGGCAACACCGCCACGGTCGCCGCCGACGTATGGATACGGCCGCCCGCCTCGGTCGCCGGCACGCGCTGTACGCGGTGCACACCCGACTCGAACTTCAGCTTGCCGAACACGCCCTCGCCGGTCACCGAAGCAATGATTTCCTTGAAGCCACCGGCCTCACCTTCCGACAGACTGTCGACCTCGACCTTCCACCCTTGCGCCGCCGCATAGCGCGAATACATGCGGAATAGGTCGCCGGCGAACAAGGCCGCCTCGTCCCCGCCCGTACCGGCACGCAGTTCCAGGATGGCCGAGGCGTTCTCGTCCTTGTCCTTGGGCGCAAGCAGCAACGCCACCCCGCGCTCCAGGTCCGGCAAGCTCCCCTTCAACTCGCCTAGTTCCTCTTCGGCCAGGGGCGACAGGTCCGGATCGTTGAGCGCAACCATCTCTTCCAGTTCCGGCACTTGGGCGCGCGCCTTGACCAGCCGTTCGACGGCGTCACAGACCGGCTTGATCTCGGCATGCTCCTTCGACAGCCGCACGATCTCGGCGCCGTCCGTCGTCGATTCCATACGCGCCTCGATCATACGGAAGCGGTCCATGACCTGGTCGAGCTTGGCTTGGGGCAGGTGTATCAACAGGGTAACTCCTCAAGCCCCCCGCTTATCGTTATTTCGGATAGGTATCAATAAAGCTCTGCCGCTTTTCCAGTTGCGTCTGCAGGGCGGCCACCTTTGGCGCCACAGATCGCCAGTCGATATGGGGATAACGGAAATCGGCATAGGTCGCGGCAATGCCCAGGGTCAACGCCCCCAGGTCGAATACATCCGCATCCGGACACACAGCCTCCGCCACTTCGAAACCGCGTACCAGACTGCCTTCCCACCGTTCCAGCCAGAACGGCGAGCGCTCGTTTTCCGGCCGGCGGTTTTCCAGCACCATCTTGACCGTCATTTCCAGGATGCCGGCCGCCGTCACCTCCAGCCGGCGCACCGGCCACGCCTCCTCACCTTCCGGCAGCAACCGCGGCCCCTCCCCCTGCCCGTCCAGCCAGTGGGCGATCAGGCTGGAATCGGTCCATCGCACCCCGTCGTCGGCCACCAGCGCCGGAATCTGGGCCAGCGGATTGGCCGCCACCAGGTCGGGATGGCTCTCGACCGGGATGACGAAGACCTCCTCGACCCGGTCCATCAGCCCCTTTTCCCGCAACACGATCCGCGCCTTGCGCGCAAATGGCGATCCCGAATTGATAAAAAGTTTCATGACGCCCTTCGCTGCGCAGTTTTTGCCGGTTGCGTCCGGATTACGCGCAACCCCTGTGCTGTCAAGGGAAAGATATGCCGCAAGTGCGGCAATTCCGGCCCACAACAAGGTTAACAAAATTCTAACGAAAAGTGGCGGGCGTTTGCCTTAATTTAAGAGTTTTCGCCTAAGGTCCCACACTGACATAATAATTTACCTCAGAATGAGGGTGCTGGTGAAACGTAGCGCAAGCGAACTCAAACTGTTGGCTCCGATGGCCCTGATCGTCGTTGTCGCAGTCTGCGCTTTGGTGGGTAGTTTATGGGTGTGGGCCGAACAGGCCGACACCCTGTCGCGTACCCGCGAACAGAAGCTGGTCACCATGGGGCTCGGCCAGATGGCAGACGACCATGCGATGATGATGACCCCGATCACCATCTGGGACCAGGCGGTCGAAAGCACCCATGTCAAGTACGACAAGAAGTGGGTAAAGAACAATATCGGCGCCTATTTCGAAAACTATCTCAAGTTCGAATCCAACTTCCTGATGGATGATGCCGGCCGCATCGTCTTCGCCTACCGCAAGGGCGAGGAGGTCGACCCCAAGTCTTTTGAGACCATCGCCATCCAGTCCACCGGCGTCATCCGGGACCTGCGCGCCCGCTTCGACGAACGCGCCGCCCGCCGCCTCAGCTACAATTCCGAGAGCAACCACGCCGGCAAGCTGCAAGCCGTCAACGGCAAGATCTACATCATCGGCGCCAGTCTGCTGCTGTCCGACAGCCATGATCCGAAGCTGCTGGCCTACAAACCCTATGTCGCCGTCGGCACCCACGAACTGAGCCGCCAGGAACTGGTCGACCTGTCGCAACGCTACATGGTCTCGGAAATCACGCTCATCCATCCGGGCGAGTCCAAGCCCCAGGGCGCGGCCTCGGTGCCCTTCATCGACGAAAACACCGGCAAAACCATTGCTGAGCTGGTCTGGATGCCCGACACGCCGGGCCGCACACTGTTTATCCGCACGCTCGGTCCCGTCCTGATGATCTCGCTGGGCCTGGGCCTGATCGCCATCGTCCTGCTGCACCAGAGCCAGAAGGCGGCGCAGGGCTTGATCGCCAGCGAAGCCAAGGCCAAGCACATGGCCCTGCACGACAATCTCACCGGCCTGCCCAACCGCACCCTGTTCGCCGACCGCCTGAACCAGGCGTGCGAACGGCTGAACCGCCAGGGCGGCCACGTCGCCGTCATGTGCATCGGCCTCGACCGCTTCAAGGACGTCAACGATACCCTGGGTCACCTGGCCGGCGACGAACTGATCCGCCACAATGCCGCGAAGATCAGCGGTATCATCCGCTCCTGCGACACCCTGGCGCGCCTGGGCGGCGACGAATTCGTCATCATCCAGACCGACACCGATGCCTTAAGCGCCGCCGCCCTGGCTAAGCGCGTCCTGGAAGTCCTGACCGGCACGGTCAATCTCGAAAGCGGGCAGGTCTTTTCGTCGTGCTCGATCGGCGTCACCCTGCTGCACGAAGGCGATATCGATCCGGCCGAAGCCCTGCGCCAGGCCGACCTGGCCCTCTACCGCGCCAAGGATCTGGGCCGCGGTCAGTACGCCTTCTTCGAAGTGGAGATGGACGCCACCATCAAGCTGCGCAAGACACTGGAAACCGGCCTGCGCGAAGCCATCCATGTCGAGGATATCGACGTGGTCTATCAGCCCCAGGTCGACCATTTCGGCAATATCGTCGGCGTCGAGGCCCTTTGCCGCTGGACCCATCCGACGCGCGGCCCGGTGTCGCCGTCCTATTTCATTCCGCTGGCCGAGGAGTGCGGCCTGATGCACGACCTGGGCAGCCTGGTCATGCGCCGCGCCATGCGCGACAGCCACCGCTGGCCGGGCCTGAAGGTCGCCGTCAACGTCTCGGCGACGCAACTGCGCCATGCCTGCTTCGTCGGCCAGATGCGCGACATGCTGGCCGAAACCCACACCGTCGCCGGCCAGATCGAGATTGAAATCACCGAAGGTGTGCTGCTCAACGACGACAGCGTCACCCAGACCGTGCTGCGCGACCTGCGCAATATGGGCTTTTCGATCGCACTCGACGATTTCGGCACCGGCTATTCGTCGCTGGGCTACCTCAGCCGCTATCCGGTCGACAAGATCAAGATCGACCGCTCCTTCGTGTCGAACCTGGGCGTCGACCCGGAGGCCGAGGCTGTCATCCGCGCCATCGTCAAGCTGTCAAAGGCGCTGAACCTGAACATCGTCGCCGAAGGCGTCGAGACCCGGGCGCAGAAGAACATCCTGCGCCAGACCGGCTGTCAGATCATCCAGGGCTACCTGTTCTCGCGGCCGGTGGCGCGCGAAGAGATCGACGAGATGATGCGCAACGACCGCCGCCTGACCATCACGGACGGCGACCTCAGCGAAATGAAGCAGGTCGGCTAGCAGGGGTGAGGAGCGCCGGTTTGCAAAACGCAAACCGGATGAAATCGCTACAGTGTAGCGATTTCCGCAACGAACGCCCGGAGCCTGCAAAGGGCAGACCCTGCACCCGGAAACCTGACGGCGCCGATCGGTGAAAACTCACCACACCATATGCGCCAGAACATCCGCTTGGGTTGCCCCGATAACAGTGATGGTGTTGCTGGCGTTGAAAGTGACCACCACATTGCCGCCGACCTGGGCGACAAGGCTATTGTCGGCCACCCCGCCGGTAATCGCATTGACATTGATGCTGTCATTCTGCGCCGCCGAGAAGTCGGTGATGGTATCCTTCCCGTTGCTGGCCTCGAAAAGGAACACATCCGCGCCCAGGCCGCCCGTCAGGCCGTCCTTGCCGCCCTTGCCGTTCAGCGTGTTGTTGCCGTCATTGCCGACCAGGGTGTTGGTCAGCGAGTTACCGCTGGCATTGATATTGGCCGATCCCGTCAGGTTGATCGTCTCGGCGTATCGGCCGTTCAGGCTATAGCTGACCGTCGAGAAGATGACATCCGTCCCCTCCCCGCCCAGTTCGACGACATTGTCGCCGGTGTTCTGGACATAGTAGGTGTCGTTGCCGAGCCCACCGCTCAGCACGTTGCTGCCTGTATTGCCAGTCAGGACGTTACCGACAGCGTTGCCGGTGCCGTTGATCGATGCGGTACCGGTCAGGGTTAGGCTCTCAACATCAGCCGACAGCGTATAGGTCGCCGACGACCGAACGGCATCCGTCCCACCGCCGGCAGCTTCGGTAATCACGTCGCCGGTGCTGTCGACGAGATAGCTGTCGTTGCCGCTGCCGCCGATCATTGTGTCGGTGCCGGCGCCACCATCGAGGCTGTCATGGCCTCCGCCGGCGTCCAGCAGGTTGGCGCCGACATTGCCCGTCAGCACATTGGCCAGTCCGTTGCCCGTGGCGCTGGCCGCCGCTCCCGTCAAGGTCAGGTTTTCAGCCTGCTTGCCGACCAGGCTGTAGCTGACCGACGCGATGATCAGGTCGGTTCCACCGCCCGAGGCTTCGACGACGCTGTCGCCGGCGGCATCGACATAATAGGTGTCGTTGCCCAGGCCTCCGGTCAGGGTGTCGCTCCCCGCTCCGCCATCCAGAATATTGTGGCCGGCATTGCCGCTCAGGCTGTTCCCAAAGCTATTGCCTGTGCCATTCAAATCTGCGGATCCGGTCAGGCTCAGGTTTTCGACCAACAGGCCGGCCAGCGACCAGGTCAGCGATGAAACCACCAGGTCCGCGCCTTCGCCGGACAGTTCGACAACGACATCACCGATGGCCTGGACATAGTAGGTGTCGTTGCCGGCGCCTCCGATCAGGGTGTCGTTGGCGCCGCCGCCATCCAGGTTGTTGTTGCCGGCATTGCCGGTCAAGGTGTTGCCGAGGCCATTCCCGGTCGCATCGATGTTGGCGCTACCGGTCAGGGTCAGGTTCTCGACCACCCTCCCGGCCAGGCTGTAGCTGGCAGTTGCGACAACCAGGTCTGTCCCCTGGCCGCTCAGCTCGACGACATCGTCGGCGGCACCATCGACATAGAAGGTGTCGTTGCCCGTCCCCCCTGTCAACAGGTCGCTGCCCGTCCCGCCGTCAAGACTGTCATTGCCCTGACCGCCGTTGACAGTGTCATTGCCGCCCTGGCCGAACGCGATGTCGTCGCCATCCCCGGCATTAATGGTTTCGCCGGCATTGCCGCCGAACAGGACATCGGCGTTGCCCGTCCCGTTCAAGGTCGCCGGCGCCGCCGCCGCGCCGTCGTCGTCCACGATGATCGCCGTTCCGACATTCTTGGTCAGGGTGACATTGTTGCTGGGGTTGTACAGTTCCAGGGTGAAGGCCTCGTTGACTTCATCCAGGCTGTCGTTGGTGATCGGGATGCGAACCGTCTTAACCGTCTCACCGGCCGCGAAGGTCAGGTAACCGGACAGGCTGGTGTAGTCGTTGTAACCGGCCGTCTGGTTATACGTCTGCCAGTAGACCTTCACGGT
>NZ_AWGD01000038.1 GCF_000495795.1 Asticcacaulis sp. AC460 | reverse complement strand
TTATTCCCCGTCCAGCCGAACCGGCCGGGGCGACAACTTTATCTCGTTATCGAAGAGAGCGGCGCTTATACCGCATTAAATTTCCGTGTCAAGCAATTCTTTTAAAAAGATTTTCTTTTCTTCGGAACCCTTGGGAGCGGCCGGGGCCGCCTCGTCGGGAGACGCGCTTTTAGGCGGGGGCCTCCCCCAAGTCAACAACGATTTTACGCTTTTTTGAGATAATTTCGTTACGGCCGATTTCAGAACTTTTGGGCCGTTTCATCGCCTTCCAGATAGGTTGGCGTCGCAAAGCCCTGGCCCTGTTTCAGCGCCCCTTGCGATACCTGCCAGGCAATGCCGGCCAACAGAACGGCCGTGGTAATCACGCTGCCTTCCGGGCCGAAGGCGCCGCCGGTGATCCACCACGGCACATCGGTCTGCATGAGATCGACGACGATCGGCTTGGCATCCAAGTGCTGGCCGCTGACCTCGACGCCGAAACCGACGCCTAGGAACCAGTTCCACGCCGTGTGCCAGGCGCACACGCCCCACAGGGAGCGTTCCTTGATCGCGTACAGCCCGAAGAAGATGCCGACCAGAACGATATTGGCCAGGCCCATATACAGTTCATTGGACGGCTTCAGGTTCAGGGCATGCAGGCCTGAGAACAGGAAGGTCGTAACCCCGACGCCCCAATACATGCCGTGGCGCGAGGCAATGATCTGCATCAGGTAACCGCGCATGGCGATCTCTTCGGTCGCCCCCTGAATGACGAAGCCGAGGAAAATGGCCACGATCGGGATGAACAGGCTCAGCGACGGCGCCGCCCAGAAACCGGCATTCTCAATACGATAGCCACCCAGCGCGAAAATCCCTCCGATGACCGCGCCGGAAAAGGCCAACCCCAGCGCCAGGCCGCGAACATACCGTTTCAGAAAGTCGCTGTTAAAGCCGATCGTCGCCAGGCCCCGCCGTTCGAACACCCAGACCCATAGAAAGAACAGAAGCGCGCTGCAGCCGAAGATGCTGAGCAACAGGGTGTCACCAGTCCAACTGACGCCCGGCTGCAGCGGTATCCCCGCCGCCATCAGGGCGATCCCGGCCGGCACCTGTCCCAGGATAATGAAGGCCAGGGTCAGCACGATGGCCGCCGCGGTCCACGTGCGGCGATGACGCTCGGTCCGCGGTGCGTAGAGTTCAATCCCGGCCATGTCGCCCTCCCTGATATAGAGAGGAGGTTTCCATAGAAACCGGAGCCTGGCAAGCTTCAGTGCCTAAACCTCAATGATAGTCGTCGACCGTGTCGTGGTCATCCTGGCGGACGGCCTGCGGCTGGCGCGGTCGGCGCAGGGTCCAGGCGATAGCGGCCACGGCGGCGACCGTCATCAACAGACCGGCATCCGGTCCGTACCAACTGCCATGCAGGAAGGCCGGCGCATCGCCATTGGGCACAATATGCGCCAGCAGCGGCGTCACCCCTGTCCGGCCACCGTCGATGCCCAGCCCCAGCCCAAGCCCCATCATCAGGTTCCAGCCGGCATGCACGCCGCACACGCCCCACAAACTGCCGTCGCGCAGCGCCTTCAGGCTGAGGAAGCCGGCCATCAGGGCCAGGTTGATCCCCCCCAGCAGGTGCTCGGGTGATTGCAGCAGGTTGCCACCCTGGATGATCAGCCCGGCGGCGACATTGAACACCAATGCCGGAATCGCCCCCCACTGCAGAGCACAGGTCTGCAGCATCCAGCCCCGCCACAGGGCTTCGGTCACCGTGGCCTGGACGAAGGTGCCGGCAATCACAAGGATAGCCGCCGTCAGCCAGACCATATCGAATCCCTGCAGGGCGCCCAGGCCGGCGAAACTGTAGACGCCGATCAGCAGGCCCACGGCGGCCACACCGGCCACCAAGAGGCATCCCATCAGGAAACCGCGCAGCAGTTCCCGCCGCGCCGGTCCGGCCAGGCCGATATCGCGCAGCGGGCGCTTCTCATAAAAGCGCAGCCACAGCCACAGACAGCCCAGAACGGGTAAGGAAGCAAACAGGGCCACCACGGCATCCTGCCAGCGCCCGTTCATGGCAGCGTTCAGCCCGAAGAGGCTCGCGATCCGGCCGGCAATCCATACGCCGGCATAGACAAATACCCATACCAGCGGCGCCGTCAGCAAGGCCCATGTGCTTCTGGTACGCGAACTTGCCACGGGGCCCCTCTTCTGCTGCAGCCGCGAGACGCTTTCACGAAATCCCGGTCAAGGCAAGCCCGCTCAGGCGTCAGGATCGGTTTTCGCCAGTTTCGCCAGAACGCGGCCACGGCCCTTGGTCAGGGCAGTGACCACGCCGCGCCAGGTGCGGATCTCCTGCTCGGTCATGCGGGCGCGGTTCAGAACGACCCTCAGGTTGCGCACCATCGATTCCTTCTTTTCCGGCGGGAAGAAGAAGCCGGCCGCCTCCAGCTCGTCCTCGAGATGGCCATATAAGCCGTGCAGGAACTTGAGATCCGCCGGTTCGTCCATATTCTGGGTAAAGGCGGCCTTGGGCGCGTCCATCACCAGCAGCCGCCACTCATAGAGTATAATGTTCACCGCCTGGGCCAGGTTCAGCGAATGGAAGTGCGGATCAACCGGGATGGTGACGATGGCATGGCACAGCGCAATGTCCGAAGTTTCCAGCCCTGCCCGCTCAGCGCCGAACAGCAGGCCGGTCTTTTCAAAGGCCTGCGCAGCCGTATAGGCTTCGACGGCGGTCTGGCGCGGCGTCACCACCGGCAGATGGACTTCGCGGTTGCGCGCCGTGGTGGCGTAGACGGTTTTCAGGTCGGCAACCGCTTCGGCGACGGTCGGAAAGACTTTCGCGCCGTCCAGCGGCCAGTTCGCCCCGGACGAGGTCGCCCAGGCGCGATCCTGCGGCCAGCCGTCGCGCGGCGCCACCAGACGCAGTTCCTGCAGACCGAAATTGGCCATGACCCGGGCGACCGAGCCGATATTGTCGGCCAGTTGCGGCCGGTCGAGGATGACGCACGGCAGGGTCAGGTTGGGATCGAGTGGCGGCGCGGGTCGGGCATCTTTCATGCCGCGCACTTACGACAAAACTGCGCCGGGTCCAATGCAAAACGTCCTAAGTCCGACCATGCGTCCGTCACCCAGCCATTCCGCCAGCCAGCTTCCGGCCATCTGCGCCGGATCTTCACCGTCGTTCTGCGGCAGGGTGGCGCAGAGTTCGGCAAAGGACATGCCCGCCCGAAGCGCCAGGATCGCTTCGTATTCGGTCAGGCTCACCGTGCGAAATTTCGGTTCCAGGCCGTGACGCCAAACCGCCATGGCCACCGCCTGCGGCAACCGCGCCACTGCCGGCGGCGTCTGGTCGTGCGCGAGGGCCTGCCAGATGGCGGCGGCATTGCTGACGATCGGCCGCAGCGTCAGGGTCGGGGCGAACGCCAGCCCAACCGTGGACCAATCGGCGGCGGCCAGTTCTGCCGGATCGAACGCCGGACTGTCCTCCCCGCCGAAGGCCGCATGCAGCGCCCATTCCAGCCAGGCCAGTTCCGCCACCTCGGCATCATCTGGGTAAAGTTCGGCCAAAACCTCCGCAAAGGCATGGCCAAATGTGTTCAAGGTCCAGGTCCGCGAGGGATGCCGCGCAATATAGACTAACGCGACAGCGTCGAAGGCGTTCTCGCCGAGCCAAAGATGCAGACGCGGAAAGACTTCGGCCAGGGCACCACGCAAACGGCTGCGATAGGCATTGTGATAGACGGCCAGCCCCGGCGACTCCGGCACGCTCGTTTCCAGCAGCGTGGCCAACATCGCGGCCTGAGCCGTGGCGAGTTCGCGCATCACGCAGCCTGCCGGGCCTGACCGGCCAAAGAACGGGCGCGGTCCAGTTCGGCGCGCAAGTCATCGAGCGGCGGAATGTCGTCATCGCGCTCGATCATGACGGCAACTTCGCCGCAGCGCGCCACCGTCTGGGCGTACAGTTGCCATACTCCGTCGGGCACTGGCTGGTCGTGGGTGTCGATCAGCAGGCTTTCGCCCTGGCTGTGGCCGGCCAGGTGGATCTGCCGCACCCGGTCGAACGGCAGGCCGTCGAGATAGTCCTGAGCCGAAAACCCGTGATTGTGGGCGCTGACATAGATGTTGTTGACGTCCAGAAGCAGGCCGCAGCCCGTCCGCGCACACAGTTCCGACAGAAAGGTCCATTCGGTCAGACTATCTTCCGGATAGGTAATATAGCTGGACGGATTTTCGATCAGAAGGCTGCGTTCCAGGACATCCTGGGCCTGCCGGATATGGGCCGTCAGCCGGTCCAGCGCCGCTTCGGTCAGCGGTAGCGGCAGGAGGTCGTGGCTGTTGATCCCGCCCGTGCCAGTCCAGCACAGGTGATCGGACACCCACAGCGGCCGCGCCCGGTCCGCCAGGGCCTTCAACCGTTTCAGATAGCCATGATCCAGACGTTCGCCGCCCAGCGACATCGACACGCCGTGCATGGCCAGGGGATAGCGTTCGCGCACCCGGTCCAGGACCTGGAGCGGTCGGCCGCCGTCGACCATGAAGTTTTCCGAAATGATCTCGAAAAAGTCAGCCAGCCCGTCCGTGTGCTGGACGTCAGCATAGTGGACAGGCCTCAGGCCCAGGCCGAAGCCCGAGAATCGCGGCGGTGAAACATGGGAGGGCGCGGACTGGGTCATGGCGGGTAACGGCCCCATCCCGTAGCCGGGACGGGGCCGGTTCATACTCAGCCGATATCGCCAATGGTGCCGCCGTCGGCCAGGCAAGCCTTGGCGGTCATCGCCTTGAAGCCATCGCCCTTGCAACTGTTATGCCCCTTGCACTCATGAGTCGACGTCTTGCAGTCGGACTGGCCTTTACAGCTATGGACGCCGTAGCAGTGGACAGTGTCATCGGCCGAGATGGCGGCGCCGGAGCTGCCGGCCGGCGCGGTCGCGGCGGTGGCGAAGCTCGACAGGGCGAGAAGGGCGGCGGCGGAGGCGACGGTGGCGCCGGTCTTGAAGGAGATCATGGGAAGTTCCTCAGAAGTGGGATGTGCCGTGCTGGCTTTGAGGTATACGGCGCCGCAGGACAGGCGGTTACGGTAGGCATGAAATAATCAGCCTGTGCGCATCACTGAAGTTTGAACTTGACCATTTCAGCACGCCAATATAGTGAAGTTTAAACTTGAATATGGAGAATCCCATGACTGCCGTTCACGCCACCTTCGTCATCGAAAAGACCTATCCGCATCCGGTCGCGAAAGTCTTTGCCGCCTTCGCCAATTCCGACATCAAGCTGCGCTGGTTCCGGCACGGCGTGGCGCAGCCGGGCGACAGCTACGACAACGACTTTCGTTTGGGCGGGCTGGAAAAATCGCGCTGGACCATGGGGCCGGAAACACCCTTCCCCGGCGCCGTCCTGTCGAGCGAAGCCCTCTATCTCGACATCGTACCGGACCGCCGCATCGCCTGCGGTTCCAACATGATGATGAACGGCACGCCGTTTTCGGGCTCGCTGGCGACGTTCGAGTTCGCCGCGGACGGCGACGGCACGAAACTCACCCTCACCCACCATGGCGCCTTCTTCGAAAACGCCGACGGCCCGCAGATGCGCGAACACGGCTGGGGCGAGCTGCTGAAACGCCTGGGCGCGGTTTTGTGACCGACGCCCGTAAGGTTCTGCAGGCTTTAGGTGACGCGACCCGGCGCGACATGGTCGAACGCCTGACCGACACGGCTATGTCGGTGTCGGCCCTGGCCGCGCCTTACGACATGACCCTGACGGCGGTCGGCCAGCACCTGGCTATTTTAGAAGCGGCCGGCCTGGTCAAAACCGAGAAGATCGGCCGCGTCCGTTCCTGCAGCCTGAACAGCGCCGGCCTGGACGTGCTGGACGCCTGGACCAGGGCGCTGCGCTCGACATGGGAGCGCCGCCTAGACGCGCTGGGGGACGTTTTGGATGAGAAGTAACTTAATCTTATCCTCCACCGCTTGCGGGGGAGGTGCTGAGCAAGCGAAGCTGAAAGCGTAGCGCGTCGAAGCGGAGGGGGAGCCGGAAACTCGGAGCTTCTAACGCCCCCTCCGTCTCGACGCGTTTCGGCCCATAGGGGACCTCACTTGCTCGACACCTCCCCCGCAAGCGGTGGAGGATAGTAAAAGCCTCTACCCGACCCGCCGATAGGTCATGCTCATAAATGCCTTCCAGCTGCCGTCGGGCTGCAGCAGTTGCGACGTCAGGGTGCGTTTGTCGCCGCCTTCGAAGGCGTAAATGTCACGATATTTCCGCATCTCGCCGGTCTCGAAGTCCGGCCCGTCGCTGTTGAGCACCAGCCGGCCGTCGCCATCGAGTTCGCCTTCATAGACCCAGAGATTTTCCATCATCGACCCGATCCAGCTGCCGACGAACTTGCCTTTGGCCTGGTCGAAGCCCAGGGTCAGCACCGTCGTCGCCGCACCGCCGCCTGGCATCTGGCCATTGCCTTCGACCACCGCCCAGACGCCGTACAGGTTGCGCCCGACCTCTTTCCAGTTGTCGGAGCGTTCCTCCGGCGGCGTATCCGCCCCTTGGACGACTTCCCAGGTACCGGTGAACTGTTCCAGCCAGCGATGCTGGGTCTGAATATCGACTTTCATGCGCGCCTCCTGTGCTGGAAGGCACCTTACCAGAGGCAAAATCAAAAACGGATAAGGATCAGGCCGCCTTCAACCGGTCGACAAAGCTGTCGACCTCGCCCTGAAGTTCGCGCGCCATGGCTTCCAGGTCGCCGCACAGCTGCATCAGGCCCCGCGACGCCGCGTCCGACGACTTGGCGTCATCACCAACGCGCGCGATGTGATCGGACATCCCGGCCGTGCCCATGGCCACGCGTTGCGTCGTCGCGGCGATATCGGCCGTGGCTGCGCTTTGCTGGTGCATGGCCTGAGAGATGGCGCCGGCGGTTTCGCACACCCCGCCCAGGGTCGTGACGATGCGGTCGATCGACTCCACGGTCTCGCCGGTCGAAGCCTGGACACCATTGATGACGGCAGCGATTTCGTCGGTCGCCTTCGAGGTCTGCGACGCCAGTTGCTTGACCTCCGACGCGACCACGGCAAAGCCCTTGCCGGCATCCCCGGCGCGGGCGGCCTCGATGGTGGCGTTCAGAGCCAGCAGGTTGGTCTGGCTGGCGATCGAGCGGATCAGTTCGACGACATCGCCGATCTTCTGCGCCGAACGCGACAGGTCGGCCACCGATGCCTGGGTGGCCGCTACCTCGCCGGTCGCCCGGGTGGCGACGTCATTGGAGTGGGCGGCCAGGCTGTTGATTTCGGCGATCGAAGCCGACAACTCCTCGGCGCCGGCAGCCACCGCATCGATATGGCCGCGCGCTTCGTCCGAAGCCGTGACCATGACCTGGGTCCGCTGCATCGACCGGTTCATGGTGTCGGCCAGGCTGGAAGCCGCCCCGGCAACCTGGCCGGAAAAACCCGAAAACCGGCTGGACAGGGCATTCATGCGCTCGACGAACTCGGCGCTCAGCGCTTCGCGGCGGCTCAGCGCCTCGATCTCGCGGCGACGGCTGTCCTCCTGCTGACAGGCCAGGCTCTGGGCCTCGCGGCCAGAGGCCTGGGCGGCTTCCAGCGCCTCACCGGATTTGGCGAACAGATCTTCGATATGCCCGACCAGCCAGGCCAGGACCACCGACTGGACGACCAGGATGACGGCATGGGCCAGGACGCGCAGCAGTTCCGGTGCCGCCGACGGGAACACGGCCAGCGGCATGGCGTAGTTGAGCACCAAATGGTGGACGGCGACGAAGCCGGTATAGGCCGCCAGGGCGCGCCAGTCGCACCAGCCGGCGCAGACGGCCAGGCTGGCGAAGAAATACATATGCATGTCGATCTGCAAATCATGGCCGCGCAGGGCGAAGACCATCAGGCTGACCATGCCGGCCGCCGCCAGGGACGTCACCATCCGCGTCGCCGGCGCCGTAGCATCGCGCGACCAGACCCAGGTCGCGGCGGCGGCCAGCATGACGCCACCAATGACCGCGGCCCAGTGGATGCCGCCGCGGCCGAACAGGCCGATCACCGGGATCAAAAGGGCATTGACCCACAAAAAGCCGATCAGGAAACGCGAAAATTCCAGGCGAAGTTGGTTCAGACCGTCCACGGTTCAGGCTCCTGAAGAAGGGGATTGGCAGGCTGCGAGGCCGCCGGCATCGATGACCAGCCAGGCGCCTGAGGCGTAAAGCTGCGACACCAGTCGCGAGTCGTCGTGGGCGGCGAAGGCGATGAAGGACCAGCGCCCGGCGCCGGTGATGCGGCCGCCGGCGTGCGAGATGGCGACCAGCGCGTCCGGCCGCTGGCTCCACGGCGCCACGATGACGGCCAGGTCACGACCCGGCTGAGGCGCTGTCGCGGCGCCGCAGGTCACCCCCAGCAGCAACAGGCTGAACAGGGCAACAATCCGGACGGAAGATCGGCTTTGCGGAAACGACGGGACTTCGGACATGATGCGGTACAGTGTGTAATAGGTGGCCCCACGTTTCGTGATACGCGCACAGGGATAACAAAGTTTAAATATCGCATTACGCCCATGTAAAACGCCCGTCGCGCCTATTTGCGGATGCGGGAAAATACGTCTATAGGGAGCCCGTTCGCGGCGGCCATGAGCCTGTGCCCTCCGGCCGTCAGCGCCCGTTCGAAAGGAATTTTCAATGGCTAAAATCAAGGTGGCAAACCCGGTCGTCGACATCGACGGCGACGAAATGACCCGCATCATCTGGCAGATGATCAAGGACAAGCTGATCCATCCCTATCTCGACATCGACCTGCAATATTTCGACCTGGGCATGGAACACCGTGACGCCACCGACGATCAGGTCACCATCGATGCCGCCAATGCTATCCGGGCCTGCGGCGTCGGCGTGAAATGCGCCACCATCACCCCGGACGAAGCCCGCGTGAAGGAGTTCGGCCTGAAGAAGATGTGGAAGTCGCCCAACGGCACCATCCGTAACATCCTGGGTGGCGTCGTGTTCCGTGAGCCGATCATCTGCCGCAACGTGCCGCGCCTGGTCCCCGGCTGGACCCAGCCGATCGTCGTCGGCCGCCACGCTTTCGGCGATCAGTACAAGGCCACCGATTTCCTCGTCCCCGGCCCCGGCAAGCTGACCATGAAGTTCGAAGGCGACGACGGCACGGTCCAGGAATACGAAGTGTTCAAGTTCCCGGGTTCGGGCGTCGCCATGGGCATGTATAACCTGGACGAATCGATCCGCGACTTCGCCCGCGCCTCGTTCGAATACGGCATCGCCCGCAACTATCCGGTTTACCTGTCGACCAAGAATACCATCCTGAAGGCCTATGACGGCCGCTTCAAGGACATCTTCCAGGACATTTTTGACGCCGAATACGCCGCGAAGTACAAGGAACTGGGCCTGACCTACGAACACCGCCTGATCGACGACATGGTCGCTTCGGCGCTGAAGTGGTCCGGCGGTTTCGTTTGGGCCTGTAAGAACTACGACGGCGACGTCCAGTCCGACACGGTCGCGCAAGGCTATGGCTCGCTGGGCCTGATGACCTCGGCCCTGGTCACGCCGGACGGCAAGATCATGGAAGCCGAAGCCGCCCACGGCACCGTCACCCGCCACTATCGCCAGCACCAGAAGGGCGAATCGACCTCGACCAACTCGATGGCCTCGATCTTCGCCTGGACCCAAGGCCTGAAGCACCGCGCCAAGCTGGACGACAATGCCGAGCTGAACCGCTTTGCCGAGACGCTGGAAAAGGTCTGCATCGACACGGTCGAAGCCGGCGCCATGACCAAGGACCTGGCCCTGCTGGTCGGCCCGTCGCAAGGCTGGCTGACGACCGAAGGCTTCCTGGACAAGGTCAGCGAGAACCTGACCAAGGCCCTGGCCGCCTAAGGCAGCCCAATCTCAAAAAGTGAAAGCCGCCGGCTCACCCCGGCGGCTTTTTTCGTCAGGACTACCCCACGCGCAGTGACAAACGCCCTCCTCTCCACCTTGTGGGGAGGGGGACCGCGAAGCGGTGGAGGGGTACAGGCCGGTGCACAAACAGCGAAACTTAATCCTGATGCGCGGTCGCCTTGGCCACGCCCTTGCGGACCTTGTGCTTGAACACCGAGTAGATGATGGTCGAGATGACAAACAGCAGGATGAAGTTATAGGCCGTCACGGCCGCCACCATCCGGGCATTCTCACGGTTATAATCCACCCGTCTCAGATAACATCCCGAAGTATCGAAGGCATTGAACGTGATCTGGTTCAGGGTCGCGTCCAGCCAGTATTCCGCCGTCACCACCGCATGGTCGGGCGACCTGGCCTCCGCCAAAGGTAAATCCACTGCCCCCGCCTGACGCAGCCACTGCGAACAGGCCGTTGGCCGCGGCAACATATAATAGTTGGTCTCGCTGCTGATCGTCACCGGCGGGTTCCATAACGAACTCAAACCACCGCGCTCCGGGTTCAACGCCACTCCGGCCATGACGAACACCGTCATCATCCCCGGCAACCCCAGTATATAGAGCAGGTTCTTCCCCGCGAGACCCAGCCGCCGCGGCCCCTCCTGGTTGACCGGCTTTTCCATGTCGACGACCCGGATCTCCCAGATGGCGATCAGAAGCGGTAGACAGATGGCCGCGAACAATCCCGCCCAGATCAGCACCTGCGGCACGAATCCCGCCGGCCGCACAGCCAGGGTAATGCCCGCAACGGCAGCACCAACAATCACGACAATGACCCGCGCTGCCTTCCAACCGTCGAATTCATGGTGATGGCCAGCAATGCCGCGCGTATTGGCCAACAACATATGAAACACGGACCGCACGATCAGGATGGCGATCAGCACCAGCGCCAGGGCGACGCTGCCCAACGACAGCACGGTAAACCAGTTATCGCTGTTATGCACCCCGCGTCTCCCCGCAGCTTCCGGCCGTTAACCATTTGCGATACAGCTACGGTAAAATGTCAAGACGTTGACGCAAGGTGAGTTCACCGTCAGAGTGCCCAACGATCGGCGGGAGGGAAGATATGACGAAATCGGCAAAGACAGTGACTCGACGCGGGTCGCTGCGGCAACTTAGCGCCTGGGCGGCCGGCCTGGCTGCGGCGCCGGCCGCAGCGCTTTCAAAGCCTAAAGAACCTTGCACCAACCCAGCTTATCTGCCGGTTCATAGCGTTGGTCGCCACCTGTCGGAGCGGTTTCAGGTCTGGGATCCCGCCATGGACAAAATTTGCAAGGCTTCCCACGAACCCTATCGCGGTGCCGAACGCCCTGCACACTTCTTCCAATGGCCGGGCATTTATTTCGAAAGTCGCTTCACCGGTAACGAAGTTCGCATGGAAGGCTACGACGACGTCGAAGCCTTATATAATGTTTTTATAGACGGGAAACATCGCGGTCGCGGGACACGCCCCAACATGACCTTCCTGTTGGACCATGACGGCGAGCACATAATCCGGCTAGAGGTTGCAACCGAACTGCAAGCCGCGCGTCTTCGCCTGAACGGTTTTGCCGTCCCCTCTTCACGTCATGTCCTGCCGGCGCCCCAGCCTCGCGCACGCCAGATCGAATTCATCGGCGACTCCTGGACAGTTGGTTACGGCAATACCTCATCCAAGCAGGAATGTACGCAAGAGCAGGTCCAGCGCAGCACCGACACCTCCCAGGCTTTCGGTCCGATCACTGCCAAACATTTCGACGCTGACTACCAGATCAATGCCTATTCCGGCCGCGGCGCGGTGCGTAATTACGACGGCATCTCCCCGGGGGAGCCCCTGCCCGCCCTATATCCCTACATCCTGTTCGACAAACAGACCCTGTACGAAGACGACTCATGGAAACCCCACCTGATCGTCGTGGGCTTAGGCGGCAACGATTTCTCGACGCCGGTCAAGCCGGGCGAAAAATGGCCTTCGGAAGACGCCCTGGCCGCCGATTTCGAAGCCTCGTACGTCCTCTTCCTGAAAGAGCTGCGCCGACGCAACCCCGGCGCCTTCCTGCTGGTTATGAACTATGACGGCCCCAAGGTCGCGCCCCATCTCGATGCCGTCGTCGCTGCCATGAAGGCCGGCGGCGAAGCCCGTATCGACAGCCTGACCATGGGCGATTTCGCCCTGACCGGCTGCCACTGGCACCTTGATCTTAATGATCACCGCCGTATCAGCACCCAATTGAACACGTGGATTGAAGCCCACCCCGACCTGTGGAGTTATAAGTGAAGCACCTCCTGCCCCTGCTCGCCCCCCTCTTCCTCCTGGCCTCCGCTGCCAACGCCGAAGTCCAGTTGCCGATGAAGACCGGCGGCCGCGTCATGCCCCAGGCCAACGCCACCGACGGTTATGTCCATCAATGGCCCGGCACCTATTTTGAATCGCGCTTCAAGGGCACCTCGGTCGTCGTCCGCCTCAACGACGACGCCAACATCCTGAACTTTTACCTCGACGGCAAGAAGGTCGTGACCGAGACCAAGCCCGGCCAGGGCGATATCGAACTGGGCCCATTGCCCGACCGTGAACACACCATTCGCGTCGAAAAGGTCACCGAATCGGAATGGATGACGGCCGGCTTCTCCGGCTTCTTCGTGCCGGATCAGGCCAATGTCCGGCCGGCGCCGGCGGCATCGAACCGCCGCATCGAATTCATCGGAGATTCCTACACCGTCGGCTACGGCAACACGTCTGCCACCACCGACTGCACCACGGAAACGGTCTGGGCCACCACCGACAATACCCGCGTCTACGGCACCCTGACGGCCAAGCATTTCAACGCCGACTATCGCTTCAGCGCCATTTCCGGCAAGGGCATCGTCCGAAACTATAATGGCGGCGACGGCCTGCAACTGCCGCTCGCCTATCCGTTCGACGTCCGCATCAACGGCATCACCGCGACGCGCAACGCCGATGACTGGCAACCCAATGTCATCGTCATCGGCCTGGGCACCAACGACTTCTCGACCCAGCTCAATCCGGGTGAAAAGTGGGCAACGCGCGACGCCCTGCACGCCGATTATGTCGCCACCTACACAAAATTCGTTCAGGACTTGCGTAAACGCTATCCCGGTGTCTATTTCGTCCTGACCGCCACCGACCAGATGAACGGCGAATATGCCGACCAGGTCAAGACGGTGATGAAGGGCTTACAGGCCGCGGGTGAGAGCCGCATCGCCTTCTTACAGCTCAATTCCTTAACCTATACGGGCTGCCACTATCATCCGTCGCTGGCCGACAGCGAAAAGGTCCGCGACCTTCTGGTCAGCTGGCTCGAAGCCCATCCGGAGGTCTGGCAGGGCAAATAATCTGGGGACACCATGCGACTTTTCCGCTGCGACAACTGCGGCAACGCCATCTACTTCGAAAACCGCTCGTGCCTGAAATGCGGTCTGCGCCTGGGTTTCGTCTCCGAAGAAATCTGCCTGCATACCGTCCAGCCCGATACCACCCAGCCCGACCGCTGGCGCCGCATCGACCAGCAGCAGTTCATCTACAAGTTCTGCGCCAACGCCACCTGGGATGTCTGCAACTGGCTGGTCCGGGCCGAAGGCGGCGAAGCATTCTGTGTCGCCTGCCGTTATAATGGCCTGGTGCCCAACGCCAAATCCAGCGATGGCCTGCGACGGTGGCGGGCCATCTCGGACGCCCAGCGCCACCTGTTCTATTCCTTCCTGCGCTGGGATCTGCCGCGCCAGGGACGGCAGGAGGATCCGCAGAGCGGGCTGTTGTTCGACCTGAAGGAAGACGAGATCCTGCCCGACGGTTCATGCAACCCGGTGATGATCGGCCATGACGAAGGCCATATCGTCATCCGCGCCGCCGAGGCCGACGATCCGACCCGCGAACAGCAGCGGTCGATGATGAACGAGCCCTACCGCACCCTGCTGGGCCATTTCCGCCACGAGACCGGCCATTTCATCTGGAATCACATGGTCCGCGACGCCGGCAAGATCGAGAGCTTCCGCGCCATTTTCGGCGACGAAAGCGCCGACTACGGCCAGGCGTTGGAACGCCATTACCGCGAAGGCCCGCCGCGCGGCTGGGGCTCGAACTATATCAGCTTCTACGCCACCTCGCATCCGTGGGAGGACTTCGCCGAATGCTTCGCCCATGTGCTGCACATCGTCGACAGCCTGGAGACAGCACACATGTTCGGCATCGCCCTGGCGCCGATGTCGCCGGACCTGCTGAACGCCCACGCCAATTTCGACCCCTATTCGGTTCTGGATTTCGAGCGCATAGCCGAGGTCTGGGTACCGCTGTCGGTGGCGCTGAACACCATCCACCATTCCATGGGCGAGCGCGACCTCTACCCCTTCATCCTCACCCCTGTGATCAAGCAGAAGATGGCCTATGTCCACAGCCTGCTGACGCGGCAAGTATAGCGCTTGCCAGGGTGGCGATTTGCGCCTTAGATCGCGGTAATCATAAGAGGGAGCATCACGCCATGTGGAAAGCCGTTCTATTGGGTCTCGCCCTCGCCGGCGGCGCCCACGCCCAGGATGTCGTCGTCGACAGTGTCACTTTGAACGACACCGGTGGTCCGCAACCGGCTGGTTTCCTGCCGTTGAAGGTCGGCGGCAAGGTTCGTCATGACCCTCAGGGTTACAGCTACCAATGGCCGGGCGTCTATTTCGAAACCCAGGTTTCGGGTCCTGGCGTCACCCTGATCTTCAACGACACCGCCAACAATTTCAACGTGCTGGTCGACGGCCGTATCGTGATGATCCTGAAGAAGCCGGGCTTCGGCGGCACCACGGTGTCCCTGCCCCAGGGCGGCACGCACACGGTCCGCGTCGAAAAGCGCTCCGAAACCCAGTATGCCACCGGCCAGTTCCTGGGCTTTATCGCCCCCCTGGCCCAGGGCACCCCGCCCGCCCCGCTGTCCCGCCAGATCGAGTTCATCGGCGATTCCCTGACCGTTGGTTACGGCAACACCTCGCCCTACAGCGACTGCACGGCCGAGGACATTTTCGAGACCACCGACGCCCAGCAGGGTTTCGGGCCGATCATCGCCAAGCAGTTCAAGGCCGACTACCAGGTCAACGCCTTTTCCGGCCTCGGCATGGTGCGCAACTACGGCGGCTTCGAGCATCCGAAATATCATATGCCGATGCTGTATCCGCGCGCCCTGTTCGATGAGGCCACGCCGGCGCCGCGCGACGGCTGGGCGCCGCAGGTGATCGTCATCGGCATCGGTGGCAACGACTTCTCGACTCCGGTCGCCGCCGGCGAACCGTGGAAGGACCAGGCGGCGCTTCAGGCCGATTACGAAAAGACTTACATCCAGTTCGTCAAGGACGTCCGCAAGGCGAATCCGAAGGCCTTCCTGATCCTGACCTCGCCGGAGGAACGCGGCGGCTACACCGAAGGCACCACCGCGGTTTACAACGCCCTCAAAGCCGGGGGCGAGACAAAGATCGCCCGACTGACCATCCCGCCGACGGTCAGCGACGGCTGCAACGGCCATCCCAATACCCGCGACGACGCCAATATCGCCAAGATGTTCATTGCCTGGTTCGAGAGCCATCCCGAGGTGTGGCAGGGCAAATGAGGCACAGTTGCCGGTGAAACGGCAAACACGCCCTGACAAGTCCGAATCGGCGTGTTAGGAATGGTTAACGATGGGTTTTTCGGGGTGGTTGCCGTGTGGCGTTTTCTGACAGTTGTCTTTCTGGTGGCCGTGGTTCTGGGCGGCGGGCTGTTCTATGCCGCCCCGATGATCACCTTCTATGACGTCCGCAGCTCGGCCAAAACCGAGGACGTTGCGGCCCTGGCCAAGCTGGTCAGCTTCGATTCGGTGCGCGCGGGCTTAAAGGCGCAACTGCTGGCCGGTGACGAAGGCGTCGCCGCCCCGCCGCCGTCCGCGGTTGCCGATCCGGTCGGCGCCACCGGCAATGTGCTGAAGGACGTGTCCAAGACGGTGGGCAAGGCGTGGGATCAACTGACCAACCCGAAGGCCCCCAAGACGCCGATCATCCCGGTCGTCGATGTCGATTCCTACCTGAAGCCGCGCTCGCTGCTGGCCCTGACCTACGGCGCCGGCGAAGACGCGCCCAAGTTCGACCCGGCAACCTATGAAGGCAAGCCGCCGATGCCGAAGTACAGCTTCATGAGCCTGGAGCGGGCGCGCCTGACGATCGACGACGCCGAACGCGGAACGACGACCTTTACCTTCGAGCGCAAGGGCCTGACGCACTGGGAACTGACCCACATCGCCCTGCCTAAGGCCGGCGAGGAAGTCACCGCAGCCTCCCCGGCAGGCTAATATGATCCAGGCCACGCAGAGTTCACGCAAGGTACAGACCTGGCTATGGGTTTGCCTCGTCCTGTTTCCCCTGATCTTCTACTGGTTTCTGCTTGGTAAAGGATATTCTACCCGGGTTCGGTTAATCGGTGCTGCCTGGCTTGTCGCCTTCCTGACGATCTGGTGGGTTAAGGGCGGCCAGCAGGTGATGGACTTCTTTGTGCCGCCAGCTCTAGTTTGCGACGCCAGCGTTCCCGACGATACATGTGAAGCCATGGGCGGCGTCAGACGATAGGCGTCACCGCCAAAAAACACATGCATTCTCCGCCATGACGCTCTACTAACCCAGCATGCTCGATACGCTGTCCAGGGTCGTCATCTTCTTCGGCTTCATTGCCGCAGGCGCCGTGCTAGCGCGGACCGGCCGTCTGACCTACCAGGGCCTGGACGGACTGTCGGCCTATTTCTACTGGCTGGGCTTCCCATGCTGGCTGGCCGTCAGCTTCTCCCAACTCCCCCACTTCGATTCCAGCCACGCGATCCTGTTCGCCGGCTATGCCGCGGCCATGATTACCACGGCCGGCATCGTCCTCCTCGTCGCCACTTTACGAAAAACCCCACGCGAACAGGCGGCCACCGCCGGCATGTCAGGCTTTATCAACAACTCGGCCTTCCTCGGCATTCCGATCGCCTTTTCGCTGTTCGGCCAATCGGCGCGTGAGATCGGACCGCTGGTCGTTGCCGTTGACTTCCTGCTTCTGTTCAGCCTGGGCTGCGCCGCCATGGCCAAGTCCTCCGGCCATACCTTCAAGGAAGCCCTGATCCGCACGGCGAAAAATCCTACAGTCATCGGTGCCCTGATCGGCGTCGGCCTGCTACTCTTCGGCCAACGCTTCCCCGCCCCGATCGAAACCGCACTGGACCTGCTCGGCAAATCCGGCCCGCCGGTCGCGCTGGTGGCGCTCGGCGGGATGCTGGGCATGATGGAATGGCGTAACCTGGCCAGCTTCGATCCTTTAAGCGGACTGGCGGTCGCGGCGAAAATCCTGCTGGCCCCGGCCCTGGTCGCGCTCACCCTCTATCTGCTGAAAGCCGACCCGACCACGTTCAAAATCTGCGTCTTCCTTGCGGCGACGCCCACCGCCGTCAGCGTTTTCATCCAGGCCCGAATCTACCAGGTCTGGTACGAAGGCGCCGCCAAGACTGTGGCGCAATCGACTGTCTTCAGCCTGATCACCCTATCGGTTCTGGCTTTGATCTTGACGCACACCTGAACCTTCCCTATAAGCGCCCCATCCTTCAGGGGAGTAGCCGCGCGGTTTCGACCGTGGCTGCCGTCAACATACTTGCCCGGCATGGGCATGGCGGCAGCAAAGATTAGGCAAGACCTGCGGTGTACCGGGCGCCAATCGATCAGGCGGCGCGCAGGTATACCGTGTGTCATTGGCCGCCTGATCAGATCGTAGCTTACCTTGGACGCCTTCCTTCATTCGACGCTTCTGGTCGCCATCTCCGAGATGGGTGACAAGACGCAGATTCTCGCCCTGATACTGGCGGCGCGCTATCGCAAATCTATCCCGATCATCTTCGGCATTCTGGTGGCGACCCTTGCGAATCACGCCCTGGCGGCCTTAGGCGGCAGCCTGCTGATGAAAACGCCGCTCCAGGCCTGGATGCCCCTGATTCTGGCGGTATCATTCATCGCGCTGGGTCTGTGGATTTTGATTCCTGACAAGGCTGATGACGATGAAGCCCCGAAAAAAGACTACGGTGCGTTTGTCACCACGATCGTCGTCTTCTTTCTGGCCGAGATGGGCGACAAGACCCAGTTCGCCACCATCGCGCTCGGCGCCCAATACAGCAACCTGATCGGCGTTGTCGCTGGCTCGACCCTGGGCATGATGATCGCCAACGTCCCGGCCGTGCTGTTCGGCGACAAGATTATGAAGTGGATTCCGCTGAATGCCGTCCGCTATGCCGCCAGTGCTCTGTTCGTCGGCTTCGGCCTGTGGAGCCTGCTGACCTGGTTCAAACTCATCCCGGCGTTTTCGTAAGGAGGGAAATCCACAGATAAGCGATATAAGTCAGATGGTTAGAGTTTTAGGCACGGCCTTCGCCAAACCTGGCCATATATCGACACGCTTTGCGCGGCATGACGGGGTGATCCGGGACCTCGGCCACACGCACGGTCCATCTGGCGTCTCTGGCTTATCTGTGGACAACCCTTTTACCAGGGTTCCGTCGCACGAAAGGCAGCCTACTTCGGTGACGTCGACGTTCCGGCCAGTATTCCGCCGTCGATATTGAACTCCGAACCGGTAATGTAGGTCGCCTCGTCCGACGCCAGCAATATGGCGACGGCGGCGACCTCTTCCGGCCGGCCGAAGCGATGCAGCGGCATGGCGTCGATCATCGCCTGCTCGTCCTCGCGGCTGTCGATCATCGCGTCCCACATCGGCGTACGAATCGACGCCGGATACAGAGAATTACAGCGAATGCCGAGGTTCTCCTCCGCGCAGTACAGGGCCACGCTCTTGCTGTGATTGCGAATCGCCGCCTTGGACGCCGCATAGGCCGCGGTCTTCGGGACACCGACCAATCCCGATCGCGACGACATATTGATGATCGACCCGCCCCGTCCCGTCGCCCGCATGGCGGCGATGGCGTGCTTGCACCCCAGAAAGACGCTGTCCAGATTGATACGCATCACACGATGCCATTCATCGAGCGAGGTATGTTCCGGATCATGGTCCGCCCCGCCTTCGGTCCCGATGATCCCGGCATTGTTGACCAGGACGTCCAATCCGCCATGCTGTTCAGCAATCGCGGCCATCACCGACTGCCATTGCGCTTCATCGGTCACGTCATGGCGCAGAAAGAACCCCTTCCCGCCCATGGCCGCCGCGGCCGCCTCACCCTTGGCGGCATTTATATCGCTGATGATGACCGTCGCGTCTTCGGCGGCAAAGGCGCGCGCCATGGCGGCGCCGATGCCCGACGCCGCGCCGGTGATCAGACAGACCTTCCTGGACAGACGGTTCATCGAACCTCCGTTAAATTAATGCCTTTACGGCCTCAAGCCCGGCATCGGCCTTGCTGTCGTCAGGAGCGCCGCCCTGGGCGAAGTCCGGCTTGCCGCCCGCCCCCTGGCCACCCATGGCGATCACGGCGGCCTTTGCCAATTCGGCCGCGTTGTATCGTCCGGTCAGATCCGCGGTCACAGTCACCGTCACCGCCGCCTTGCCGTCCAGCTTGCCGACCAGGGCAACAATGCCCGAGCCGACCTGTTTGCGGAAATCCTCCGCCAGGGGACGCAGGTCCTTCCCGCCAACACCTTCGAGCACGCGCGCAATCAGCTTGGTGCCATTGATCTCTTCAGGCCCCGACGCGGCACCACCGCCACCGACGGCCAGGGCGCGCTTGGCCTCGGCCAGTTCTTTTTCCAGCCGCTTGCGCTCGGCAACCAGGGCTTCGACCCGGGCCTCAACCTGGGACACCGGCACCTTGAACTGATCGGCCAACGACCGGGCGACCCCCGCCTGTTCCAGCAGGAACTGCCGCGCAGCCTCGCCAGTGACGGCTTCGATACGGCGAACGCCGGCGGCGATGCCCGATTCCGACACGATCTTGAACAGGGCGATATCGCCGGTGCGGGCGACGTGTGTGCCGCCGCACAGTTCGACCGAATAGTCGCCCTGGCCGTCCAAAGCCTGACCCAGGGCCAGAACCCGGACCTCGTCGCCATACTTCTCGCCGAACAAGGCGATTGCGCCGGCCTCGATCGCAGCTTCCGGCGTCATCAGCTTGGTCGCAGCCGCAGCGTTTTGCAACACCACGGCATTGACCTCGGCTTCGATGCGCGCCAGTTCGTCAACCGTCAGCGGACCGCCATGGCTGAAGTCGAAACGCATGCGTTCGGCGTCGACCAACTGGCCCTTCTGCGCGACGTGTGGGCCGAGAACGTGACGCAGAGCAGCGTGCACCAGGTGCGCCGCCGAATGGTTGGAGCGCGTGGTCTTGCGCTTGCCTGCGTCGACATGCAGTTCGGCCTTGTCGCCGACCTTGACCCGGCCTTCGGTGATTTCGACGCGATGAACGATCAATTCACCGGCCTGGCGCTGGGTGTCCAGCACATTGCCCTTGCCGTGCAGGAAGTCGACGGTACCGGTGTCACCGGCCTGGCCGCCGCCTTCCGGATAGAAGGGCGACTTTTCAAAGACCATGCTGACCGTATCGCCGGTCAGGGCTTCCTCGATCGTCTCGCCATCCAGAACGATCGCCTGAACATGGCCCTGGGCCGACAGATGATCGTAACCGGTAAATTCCGAGGCGCCGATGGCCTCCTTGATGGCAAACCATTCGGCGGCAGTGGCCTTCTCGCCGGAGCCCGTCCAGGCATCACGGCCGCGTTGCTTCTGTGCTTCCATAGAAGCCTCGAAACCGGCGACATTAACGCTCAAACCCTTGGCCCGGACGGCGTCTTGGGTCAGGTCCAGCGGGAAGCCATAGGTGTCATACAGCTTGAAGGCCACTTCGCCTTCCAGCATATCGCCGGATTTCAGATCGCGTACAGCCTCGTCCAGCAGGGTCATGCCGCGGCCCAGGGTGCGGCGGAAGCGTTCTTCCTCCTGACGCAAGGTCTCGACGATGGCGGCTTCGGCGCGCTTCAACTCGCCATAATGGCCGCCCATCTCGGCCACCAGGGTCGGGGCCAGCCGATGCAGCAGCGGGGTTTCGGCACCCAGCAGATAGGCGTGACGCATGGCGCGGCGCATGATGCGGCGCAGGACATAACCACGGCCTTCGTTCGACGGCGTGACACCATCGGCGATCAGGAAGGACGACGAGCGCAGGTGGTCGGCGATGACTCTGTGCGACGGCAGGCTGTCGCCTTCGGCGGCAACACCGGTCGCTTCAACCGACGCGCTGATCAGGGTCTTGAACAGGTCGATGTCGTAATTGTTGTGCACCCCCTGCAGCACGGCTGCGACCCGCTCAAGGCCCATACCGGTATCGATCGACGGCTTGGGCAGGTTGACGCGCGTACCGTCCGGCTGCTGGTCGAACTGCATGAACACGAGGTTCCAGATTTCGACGAAGCGGTCGCCATCCTCTTCCGGCGTACCCGGAGGGCCACCCCAGATATGGTCGCCATGATCGTAGAAGATTTCGGTGCACGGACCGCACGGACCGGTATCGCCCATAGACCAGAAGTTATCGCTGCCGGCGATGCGGGCGATCTTCGACTCCGGAAAGCCGGCGATCTTTTTCCACAGGTCGAACGCTTCATCGTCATCGATATAGACAGTGGCCATCATGCGGTCAGGGTTGAGACCATAATCCTTGGTGAGCAGGGTCCAGGCGTGCTCGATCGCATCGGCCTTGAAATAGTCGCCGAAGGAGAAGTTGCCCAGCATCTCGAAGAAGGTGTGGTGGCGCGCGGTATAGCCGACATTGTCGAGGTCGTTGTGCTTGCCGCCGGCGCGGACGACCTTCTGCGAGGTGGTGGCGCGTTTGTAGGGCCGCGTCTCGGCGCCGGTGAATACGTTCTTGAACTGCACCATGCCGGCATTGGTGAACATCAGGGTCGGGTCGTTCTGCGGGACCAGCGACGACGATGCGACCACTTCGTGATCGTTGCGCGCGAAGTAGTCGAGAAAGGTCTGACGGATCTGATTCAGGCTGGGCATGGGGGTCCGATAAGGTCTGATGCGAATATCGGCGTATATAGAGGTGAGTTCGGACAATCGCAAAGACCTTTGCGACGTCAGGGACATCAAACCCGGCAAAAGATACAAAAAAGACGCCCTGTGGTGAGAGGGCGTCTTTCTTTCGAACGGTCTGGGAAAGTGGGTTTGTGGGGCAAACGCCGGCAAACCGTCCGTATCTGATTACAAGCTTTCGTCGCCGTCGTTGGCGTCCGGCTCCGGCGCGCCCAGCAACTCTTCCGACAGCTTTTCGGTCTTGTTGCGGATGGCCTTTTCGATCTCGGCCGTCATCTCCGGATTGGCCTTCAGGAAGTCGCGGGCGTTTTCACGGCCCTGGCCGATACGGGTCGAGTTGTACGAGAACCATGAGCCCGACTTTTCGATAATGCTGGCCTTGACGCCCATATCGATGATTTCGCCCAGCTTGGAGATGCCCTGACCGTACAGGATGTCGAACTCGACTTCGCGGAACGGCGGCGCCACCTTGTTCTTGACGACCTTGACCTTGACGTTGTTACCGATGATTTCGTCGCGCACCTTGATCTTGCCGATGCTGCGGATATCGAGACGGACCGAGGCATAGAATTTCAGCGCGTTACCGCCGGTCGTGGTTTCCGGCGAACCGTACATAACGCCGATCTTCATCCGGATCTGGTTGATGAAGATGACAATGCACTTCGACTTGGAGATCGAGCCGGTCAGCTTGCGCAGGGCCTGAGACATCAGACGGGCTTGCAGGCCCGGCAGGCTGTCGCCCATATCGCCTTCGATTTCGGCGCGCGGCGTCAGGGCCGCAACCGAGTCGACGACGACGATGTCGACGGCGCCGGAACGGACCAGGGTATCGGTGATTTCGAGCGCCTGTTCGCCATTGTCGGGCTGGGAGACCAGCAGGTCCTCCAGATTGACGCCCAGCTTGCCGGCATAGGTCGGGTCCAGGGCGTGTTCGGCATCGACGAAGGCGGCGGTGCCGCCGGCCTTCTGGATTTCGGCCACGGTGTGCAGGGCCAGGGTCGTCTTACCCGACGATTCCGGACCATAGATTTCGATGACCCGGCCCTTGGGCAGGCCGCCGATACCCAGGGCGATATCCAGCCCCAGCGACCCTGTCGAAATGCTCTCGACTTCGGCGATCTTGCCGCCGGCGCCCAGCTTCATCACCGAGCCCTTGCCGAAGGCGCGGTCGATCTGCGCCAGGGCGGCCTCGAGGGCGCGTTGTTTTTCGGATTCGTTCTTGGTCACGAGTTTCAAAGCCGGTTGCGACATGTCATGCCTTCCCTATCTCACGATTCCCCTGAACGGGGCGATCTGTTCCAAATTCATCTGAGGATAAGTCGTACACTGTTTGTTCCACGTTCGCAATATGTTCTCCCAAGAAAATGAGATGCGAATTGGAACAAAATTGTCTGCATTGCCCAAACCCCGGTTCTCGCTTAGGGTTAGCGCTAACAAGACCGGCGCCCCTCTATACAAAAAAGCAGCCCGGCACTGGGAGGATAACAATGCCTACTCTCACCGCAGGCGATCCCGCCTGGGCCCTGACCGCCGTTGCCATTGCCGTGCTCGGCCTGGTCGTCATGATCGCCTGGGGCAAGATGCAGCCCTTGCTGGCCTTCGTCATCGCTGCCATTGCCGCCGCCCTGATGCTGGGCATGCCACTCAACACCATCCCCAAATCCGTCGAAAAAGGCATCGGCGACATGCTGGGCTCGCTGGCCATCCTGCTGGCGCTAGGGGCCGTGTTCGGCAAGGTCATCGCCGATTCGGGCGCCGCCCAGAAGATCGCCCAGGTCCTGATCAGGCTGTTCGGCGCCTCGCGCATGCCGATCGCGCTAAGCCTCACCGGCTTCATCGTCGGCATTCCGCTGTTCTATAATGTCGGTTTCGTGCTGATGGTGCCGCTGATCTTCTCGCTGGTGCGCCAGTCGGGCAAGGGCATGGTCTATATCGCCATTCCGCTGATGGCCGGCCTGTCGATTGCCCATGGTTTCCTGCCCCCCCACCCCTCGCCCACCGCCATCGTGCCGATGTTCGGCGCCGATATGGGCCTGACCCTGATCTACGGCATGATCGTCGGCATTCCGACCTTGCTGGTCGCCGGTCCGCTGTTCGCCATGCTGGTCAAGAACATCCAAGCCAACCCGCCCGAGCTGTTTGTCTCCCCGCCCAAGGAAGACCACGAACTGCCCGGCGCCTTCAACAGCTTCGCCACCGCGCTGCTGCCCGTGGTCCTGCTGTCCGGCGCGACGGCCCTCAGCTTCTCGGGCGCCGTCCCACCCGAGCATAAACCCCTGGTCGATTTCCTCAGCCACCCGATCCTGGTGCTGCTGATTTCGCTGCTGGTGGCAGTGTTCACCCTCGGGATCGCCCGCGGCCAGAGCTTCCGCAAGCTGATGGACTCCTCGGCTTCGGCCATGCGCGAAATCGCCCCGATCCTGCTAATCATCGCCGGCGCCGGCGCGCTGAAGCAGGTCTTCATCGACAGTGGCGTCAGCGCGCAACTGGGCGAAAGCTTACGCGCCCTGCCCGTCCCGCCCCTGGTCCTGGGCTGGCTGATCGCCGGCATTATCCGCATCTCGCTAGGTTCCGCCACGGTGGCCGGCCTGACCGCGGCCGGCCTGGTTGCGCCTCTGGTCGCCGTGTCGGGCGTCGATCCCAACCTGATGGTGCTGGCTATCGGCGCCGGCAGCCTGATGTTCAGCCACGTCAACGATTCCGGCTTCTGGATGTTCAAGGAGTATTTCGGCCTCAGCATAAAGGACACGCTGAAGTCCTGGACCCTGATGGAAGGCGCCGTCGGCGTGGTCGGCCTGATCTGCGTGCTGTTGCTGGACCTGGTGGTTTAGCGCGCCCGCATCTGCCGGCGCATCCGGCGATAACCGATCAGGATGATGATGGCGGCGATACCCCAGCTGCCCATCATCAGGATGAGGTCCATGTTGGAGATAAACACATCGCGGTCCCCGACGTGCATGGGAATGGTGTAGGTGAGATCCGGCTGTCCGGGCCGGGTCGGCCAAACCACAGCAATCTGGTAGATGAACAGGCCGATAAACGGCAAACTGCCCAGCGAATAGGGCCAGATGAATTTGAAGGCTTGCATGGGCGGGAACCTAACCGCTCAGGCCGGGTTCTACAAGCGGGTCAGCCCCTCCCAAACAAAAACGGCCCCGTTTCCGGAGCCGTTCTCATTACTCATCAGGAGTAATCGTGAGATTTGAGTCGCATGGCAGGAGGCTAGCGCCAGCAGGTACCTCTTGTACCTGCCAGCGAAGCCGACGTACCAGGCGGCCAAAGACCGCGATTACGCGTCTTCCTTGACCCGCTTCTTGCGGAAGCTCGGGTTCAGAGTCTTCTTGCGCAGACGGATCGACTTGGGCGTGACTTCGACCAGCTCATCGTCCTCGATATAGGCAATCGCCTGCTCCAGGGTCGGACGGCGCGGCGGCGTCAGGCGGATGGCTTCGTCCGTGCCCGAAGCACGGATGTTGGTCAGCTGCTTGGTCTTCATCGGGTTGACGTCCAGGTCGTCCGAACGCGAATTCTCGCCGATGATCATGCCCATATAGGTCTTTTCGTTACCACCGACGAACATGGTGCCACGTTCTTCCAGCTTCCACAGCGCGAAGGCCGAGGTTTCGCCGTCGCCGTTGGACACCAGCACGCCCTTGCGGTTCTGGTCGATCACGCCCTTGTAGCTCTCATAGTGCGAGAACACGCGGTTCAGCACGCCGGAGCCGCGGGTGTCGGTCAGGAACTCGCCCTGGTAACCGATCAGCGAACGCGAAGGCGACTTCAGGATGATGCGGGTCTTGCCGGCGCCCGACGGGCCCATGTCCTTGAGCTCGGCCTTGCGGGCCGACAGCTTTTCGATGACGATGCCGGTATAGTCGTCGTCGACGTCGATCATGACGTCTTCGATCGGCTCCAGCTTTTCACCGGTTTCCGGATCGTTCTTGAACACCACGCGCGGACGCGAAATGGCGACTTCGAAGCCTTCGCGGCGCATGTTTTCGATCAGCACGCCCAGTTGCAGTTCCCCGCGCCCGGCGACTTCGAAAGCGTCCTTTTCCTCGGTCTCGGTGACCTTGATGGCGACGTTCGACTCGGCTTCCTTGAACAGGCGCTCGCGGATGATGCGCGACTGGACCTTGGTGCCTTCACGGCCGGCCAGCGGCGAGTCGTTGACCGATACCGTCATGGAGATGGTCGGCGGATCGATCGGCTGGGCCGGCAGCGCGGCGCTGAGCGACATGTCGCACAGGGTGTCGGCGACGGTGGCCTTGCTGAGACCCGCGATGGCGACGATGTCACCGGCTTCGGCGCCCTCTTCGACCGGCTGGCGCTTCAGGCCGCGGAAGGCCAGCACCTTGGTGATACGGCCGCGTTCGATTTCATTGCCGTTGCGGTCCAGAGCCTTGATAGCCAGGCCCGGAACGGCCTTGCCCGACTGGATGCGGCCGGTCAGCAGGCGCCCCAGGAACGGATCGGATTCGATCAGGACGGCCAGCATCTGGAAGGGTTCGGCGACGTTCTCGATAACCTTGGGGGCCGGAACGTGGTCGACGATCAGGTCGAACAAAGGCGCCAGGGTGTCGTTGGGCTGGTTCATGTCCAGCGTCGCCCAGCCGTTCTTGCCCGAGGCATAGATGTGCGGGAAGTCGAGCTGTTCTTCGGTCGCGCCCATGATGGCGAACAGGTCGAAGGCGTCGTTGTGGACGCGGTCCGGGTCGGCGTGGGGACGGTCGACCTTGTTGATGCACAGGATCGGACGCAGGCCCAGCTTCAGCGCCTTGCCCAGCACGAACTTGGTTTGCGGCATGACGCCTTCTTCGGCGTCGATCAGGATGACGCAGCCGTCGACCATGCCGAGGATACGTTCGACTTCACCGCCGAAGTCGGCGTGGCCCGGGGTGTCGATGATGTTGATGCGGGTGTCGCCAGCCTTGCCGTGCCACAGGACGGAGGTGCACTTGGCGAGAATGGTGATGCCGCGCTCGCGCTCCTGGTCGTTGGAGTCCATGGCGCGTTCAACGGTCGCTTCGTTGGCGCGGAAAACACCCGACTGGGCAAGGAGCTGGTCGACCAGGGTGGTTTTGCCGTGGTCAACGTGGGCGATGATGGCGATATTACGCAGGTTCATAAAAGGCCTTTAGACGCACAAAAGCCTCTCAGCATGAGAGGCCGGACGGTTGTTTCGCTTGGATTTGCGCGGCTTATAACCGAATCTGCATCGAAAAGCCACCCCGCGCCCGCATTATTTTTCGCGGGTGCGAAAGGCGACATTTTTTCATCGATTTGATTTCGCTTTTTCTTTTTCGATGACTAATCTTTGCTCTTCGAGAAAATCAAACATTTCATGGACTCGTGTTGAAGGATTTTCTTCTCCGGTATCCTTGGAATCTGAAAGTGCTGCCCTCGAATTCCTTAACGCCTTTTGCAAATTATCAATCAAGTAATGTATTTGTTCAGAAGATAGTTTCTTTTCATATTTTTCAAATACCTTGTTCCTTTTGAGCTCCTCTACACACAAGTCGCCAACAGATTTCCCTTTAACTGCTGCATATGGCGATCGAGTATATGCATTATGCAAAACAAACCAATACTCTATACATGGAATTGATGTGATCGCGCACATACGCTCAATAGAGCCACTCAAGCTCCTATTGAGTGACTCTATTTTTGATTTAGCTGCTTCGAATGTGTCATGTGAGTCGCGATCAAAAACACAGAATACGTAGTTATATCCTCCGGATTTGAAACTTCCCTCAGATTTCACAATGGCTTCCGCGTGACGCACAACCGAAATAGGGGCAGATCCACAATCATCCCTTATAACTACATCAATTCCCGTGATTCCCAGACTCTTTATAACAGGGTCAAAGTACCCCCTCTCTGTCCGCGTCCCCTCGCATACAATTAGTATTCTTTTGTTGGGCTGCCTTCCTATTTCCCGACGTTCATAATCAGCTTTGGTCTTAGCACGTCTTTTAAAAAGCTGATCATTTCCCATGATGGACACTCTTTAATAGCGGCACTGCCCCATACCGACCAGAAAGGTATGCTCGCTGAAAAGAGTCCGTATCGCGAACCTCAAAATCGGAAAGCGGATAGAAACGAGACTTTTCCTCACTATCCTTCTCCACCAACCAGATCTGGTCCTTATGCAGAACATCCCCAGACAACACATGAGTCTCATGAGATGTAAATATTAGCTGAGCGTTTTTCGGATTTGATTCAGAACTATTAAATAGATCAACAATATATCTCATCATAATTGGATGAAGACTTGAATTAAGCTCATCCACAATCAACGTGTAACCGTTTTCCAATACATCCAAAATCGGGCCGGCATACGCATAAATTTTTCTTGTTCCGTCAGATTCTTCATGCAAATTTAGGTATGCGTCCCCTCCCCCCTTCTTCTTATGTACTGTTTTTACTTTCCATGACTTCATATCCTGCGCCATATTAATCAATCGCTCTTTTTCTTCCGCGACCAAAACTTTTTCCATAATTGGAGGGATCTCGAATTTACCCTCCTCAACCAGGATATCACATATTTTAATATCAGCGCTCTGAATGAACTGCAGGACTTGCTTCTTCATGCCGGAATTAATTTGCTCAGACGTAAAATCGTCAGCCAATTTGTCCAGCGTCCCGATCACATGGCAATCGTTACGCACCCACGAAAATACGTCCATAAATGCAGAAAAGTTATTTTGAACAGCTGTTGACAAAAACAGCGCATTATCTCGAGTTCTCTTCTTTAAAGTGTCAATTTCTCTCTTGGGAAATGAACTACTCACATCCCAGTTATATAGCTCTCTATCGAAATCATACGACCTCTGAAATAATTGCCGCATGCGCGTTCCAGGTTGGTTTGATTTAACAAACAACCATTCATCACAAACTCTTTCTCTATTTACAGAGAATCCATACTGATAAAGGCTTCCATTTGCAACAAACGTGATTTCAAACTCACTCGGCCTTCCAAAAAATTCATCATCCAATTTGAAATTTACGACGTTAATCTTATCACCCAGCGTTCTGTCTTTTGCTGAATTGACGACAAATCTCAAAAAGAAATCGAAAGCGGAAGTGAGACTGGTTTTGCCCGCAGAGTTTGGGCCAAATACACAAGCAACGCGCAGCGCATTTGACGCAAGTGCGTTGTGCGTTGGAAAGCTATAGTTTGATTGCCGCGACGAGCCAACGCCCGCAACAAACGAGATTGTCTGACGATCCGCGATAGAAAGAAAATTCGCAACGCAAAACTCTAAGAGCATATAACCCCTCGTAACGAAAATTAAGTGCACAATTTTGCCGAAAATTAGCAGAAATCGTGTTTTAATTACTTATATAGGCCCCTTAAGCCCGAAATGCCACCGTCAATCGAATTAAATTCGTCATTCTTCAAAACGAGAATGCTGGATAGGCAGGCAACCTTGACCTTTTATCCGTGTCCTGACAGTCCTAGTGCATGACACCCGACGATCTCGACATCACACTGCGCCTGGTTGCCGCCACGGTGGTCGGCATGATCATCGGCAGCAACCGCGACCTGCGTGGAAGGCCCGCCGGTATCCGCACCATGGGGCTGGTCTGCCTGGGCTCGGCCATGGTCGCCGTCACCGCCCAGCATATTCCTGCCCTGATGCAACATCCCGATGCGCTCAGCCGGGTGGTTCAGGGCGTGATCCAGGGCGTCATGGCCGGCATCGGCTTCCTGGGCGCCGGCGTGCTGGTCAAGGGCACCCGGCATACGGTCTACGGCATGACCACGGCTGCGGCTATCTGGGTGGCGGCAGCCCTGGGCATCGCCGCCGGCCTGGCGTCGTGGACGGTCTTCGGCGTCGGCGCTGGATTGACCCTGCTGTTGCTGGTCGTGATCCACCCGGTTGAGGTCTGGCTCGAGAAACAGGCCCAAAAGCGCCAGGGCCGGCAGGTCATTGACGATGAGCAGCCCTGACACGTCCCGACTCGCGGTCACCTACGCAAAGGGTGGTCCACAGAGAAGCCAGATAAGCCAGATGGACAACGTTTACGCACCACATCGGCCGCCTTCCCTTCGCGTCTTCGCGTGAGACCTCTTAGAGCGTCATCGCCTACCACCACCGGGCTTCCAAACCCTCGCAATATTCCACGCTAAAAAGCAAAACCGGCCCGCGCTTGCGCGTCGGACCGGTCTTTGAAAGCGCTGCGCGCCGGAGCCATGCAAAAGCTGAACGCCGCCTCAGACGCTGTTCATCTGGCTTCTCTGGCTTATCTGTGGACAACCCTTTTGGGTCGAAAAACCCACACACCGACGCCTCAGGCACGTCCCTAATTCGTCGGGCGGATCACCGGCAAAATCTCCTGGTCGCCCAGGGCTACCTGGATGATTGTCTCCACTCGCCCCATCACCTGCGGGTCTTGGGCCACCCGCGACAGCTTGTTCATCTGCAAGGTAATATCCAGATAAACATCCAGATCCATCAGGTCGTCGTCGCTGAGATAGTCGTCCGGCGCATAGGAGGTCACAAACGCCGCCACAGCCGCTCGGCCGCGCGGATCGGTCATGGTGCCGTCGCGGTGGCGGACCAGAATGTCCGAAATAATCGCCCGCATCCCTGCCCGCTCGGTGTTGTCGACGATGGTCATACAGCTATCCTAAAACTTGAAACCCAGAGCTATGACGGCGCCGGAATAAGGATGATATGCGGAATGCCGATTCAAATATTTTTGATAGTCTAAATGCGCAAACCACAGGTTTTATTGGGTCTGCCGAAAATATAAAAAATTATAAGCTTGTTAAATCCTCTCGAACCTGTCACCTTGTGGTCATTCGAAACCAGACCACGACTTGTCTGCACGCCCTGAACGGCCTCTCTTCCAAGCCTTGCTATTTCGGACCCGCTGCGCAATCTCGCGTAGCGATACTGCACGAATGTGCGACACTTAAAGGAGGCCACCATGGCCAACGGCACCGTAAAATGGTTTAACCCCACCAAGGGCTTCGGCTTTATCGAGCCTGAAGCGGGCGGCGGCGACGTATTCGTCCACATCAGCGCTGTTGAGCGCGCCGGCCTGCGCAGCCTGAACGAAGGTCAAAAGATCGAGTATCAGGTTGCTCAAGATCGCGGCAAGGCTTCGGCCGTCGACCTGAAGACTCTGTAAGTTAGGCGACTCAGAGATTTCCAAGGGCCCGGCGTTTTACGACGCCGGGCCTTTTCTATCGGGTGCTACACCCCAAAAAGGATATATAAAAATGCCATCTACCACCTGGGACGCCATCTGGCCCACCCACGCCGAACCCGGCCTGGTCTACGAAAACGTCCCCGTCCGTTTCCACATCGCCGCCCGCGGCGCATCGTGGGAAGTCTTCCGCGACTCCGGCTTCTGGGGCATCTTCCGTTCGCGTACCGAAGCCCATGAATGCGTCCGCGACGCCATGCAACAGATCTTCTGCGGCGGCGGCTCGGCCCAGGTCCGGTTCGCGTAACAAGTCCGCTTCGCGTAACGCTTATGATTTTTTGACAAATTCGCTGCGCGAATCGTCTCTCCCAAACTGTAACTGCGGTTGTAGGGTAACATAGGCAGGGTAGCACCGGGCCTTGTTCTGTCCTTCTTCCAGGCCCTGTCCATGCATGCACACGTCGGAGCGCAACTCATCAAAACCGGTATTCCCGAATTCGACGACATTCTGGGCGGCGGCCTGCCGCCAGGACGGGTTTATCTGCTCCATGGGACGCCCGGCTCCGGCAAGACCACCCTGTCGCTGCAATTCCTGATCGAAGGCGTGGCCCAGGGCGAAAAGGTCCTCTATGTCACCCTGTCGGAAACCCGCAATGAGCTGACGGCCGTTGCCGCGTCGCACGGCATGTCCATCGACGGCATCGAAATCTACGAACTGATCGCCCAGGACAAGGACCTCGACCCCGACAACCAATACGTCATGTTTCAACCGTCAGAGGTCGAGCTCAACGTCACCACGCGTGAAATCCTGGAAGCTGTCGACCGCATCCAGCCCAAGCGGGTCATCATCGACTCCCTGTCCGAGATCAAGCTGCTGGCGCAGAACGCCCTGCGCTTTCGCCGACAAGTCTTGTCGCTTAAACAGTTCTTCGCCGGCCGCGACTGCACCGTCTTCTTCCTTGACGACAAGACCGCCGCCGGCGAGGAAGACCTCCAACTGGAAAGCATCGCTCACGGCGTCATAAGCCTGGACCAGTTGTCTCCCGAATACGGCGCCGAACGCCGGCGGCTGAAGATCACCAAGCTGCGCGGACAACGCTACCGTGGCGGCTATCACGACTTCAACATTGTCCGCGGCGGCCTGGCAGTGTTTCCGCGCATCATTGCCGGCGAACACAACGCCCCACGCGAGGTCCATGTGCTGAAAAGCGGCGTGCCGCAAATGGATGCCCTGGTCGGTGGTGGCATCGAATCGGGGACTTCCGTCCTGATGCTGGGGCCGGCCGGCGTCGGAAAATCGACCCTCTCGATCCAGTACGCCGTCGAAGCCGCCAACCGCGGCGAAGCCAGCGTCATCTTTGCCTTCGACGAACGCATAGAGACCATGTTCCAACGCGCCGACGGCCTGGGCCTGCCGCTGCGCGCCCACGTCGCCAGCGGCCTGATCGAAGTCCGCGGGGTCGACCCGGCGGAACTGTCGCCCGGCGAATTCGCCCATTCGGTCCGCGCCAGTGTCGAACGCAAGGACGGTAAGGATGCGCGGATCGTCATCATCGACAGCCTGAACGGCTATATGAACGCTATGCCCGAGGAACGTTTTCTGACGGCGCAACTGCACGAACTGCTGACCTATCTCGGGCATCGCGGTGTCGTCACCTTCCTGGTTGTGGCGCAACACGGCCTGCTGGGCCTGGCCATGACCACCGCCATCGACACCAGCTACCTGGCCGATACGGTGATCCTGTTCCGCTATTTCGAAGCCCGCGGTCAGGTCCGGCAACTGATTTCGGTGCTGAAAAAGCGCAATGGCCGCCATGAACGCTCGCTGCGCGAATTCTCGCTCAGCGACAAAGGCATCGGCATCGGTGAACCCCTGGTCCGCTTCCAGGGCGTGCTCACCGGTACGCCCGTGTTCAGCGGCAGTGAAGATGAACTGGCCCAACGCTCCGATATCTTCAATGGCCAATAGCAGCGGACAGCGGGTCCTTGTTCTGGCCCCCACCTCACGCGACGCCGCCATGGTAGCGTCGCTGCTGGACAAGGAAGCGATCCATTCGCATGCCTGCCGCGACCTGGCTGAACTGTGCGCCGAATTCCGCACCGGCGCCGCCTGCCTGATCATTACCCAGGAAGCGGTCCTTGGCGACCGTGACGACACGCTTCACGCCACCCTGTCCGCCCAGGCGGAATGGTCGGACATCCCGATCATCATGCTCACTTCGCCGGGCCCCGACACGACGGGCACACGGCGAAAGCTGGAAGAGGTCGGCCATATGACGCTGATCAAACGTCCGGTGCAGCTCAACAACTTCCTTTCGACCATCCGCGCCGCCTTGCGCGACCGCGAACGCCAATACCGCATGCGCGCCTATCTGGACGAACGCGAACGCCAGACCCGCGCCCTGGAAGTCGCGGTCGAAAAAGCCAATGCCGCCAACACAGCCAAAAGCGAGTTTCTGGCCAATATGAGCCATGAAATCCGCACGCCGATGAACGCGATCCTGGGCCTGTCGACCATCCTCAAACACAGCAGCCCATTAACCGCGCAGCAGCATAAATATATCGACACTCTGGGGGCCAGCAGCGAGAGCCTGCTGATGCTGATCAACGACCTGCTGGACATCGCCAAGATCGAGGCCAGCGGCATCGAAATCGAGCACATCCCGTTCCAACTCGATCAGATCATCCGTGACATTGCCGACATGATGGCGGTCAAGGCGCGCGAAAAGGACCTGGAGCTGCGGCTGGACCTCGACCATATCCAGGACAGATGGTTCTGCGGTGACCCCGCCCGCCTGCGCCAGGTCGTGACCAACCTGTGCAGCAATGCCATCAAGTTCACCGATACCGGCGAAGTGGCGATCATCGTCACGTCGTCGCCACAAGGCCGGCACTGCCACATCACCATCTCGGTAACCGATACGGGAGTCGGCATTGCGCCGGACAAACTGGACCGAATCTTCGCCAAGTTCACCCAGGCCGACAACACCATCAGCCGCAAGTTCGGCGGCACGGGATTGGGCCTGGCGATCAGCAAGACCCTGGCGGAACTGATGGGGGGCACGATTGCGGTCGAAAGCGAGCTCGATAAGGGCTCACGCTTCAGCCTGTTTCTACCGCTCCGCCTGGCCGACCGGCCGGATTCCGTCCCGGAAAGCGGCATCGAGACGCATGAAAAGATGCAGACTCAAGCCAAGCCGGCGATCCTGCTGGTGGAGGACTATGAGCCCAATGTGCTGGTAGCGGAAACCTTGCTTGGCATGTTCGGCTATCAGGTCGACGTGGCAGAAAACGGCCGCATCGCCGTCGAAAAGGTCGGCAAGGGCCATTACAGCGCCGTGCTGATGGATGTTCAGATGCCGGAGATGGACGGCTATGCCGCGACCCGGGCCATCCGCGACCATGAACATGCGACGGGTGTGCCGCCGGTACCGATCATCGGCATGACGGCGCACGCTTTGGGCGGCACGCGTGACCTGTGTATCGAAGCCGGGATGAACGACTATATCTCCAAGCCCTTCGTCCCCGCCGACCTGGAAAAGAAACTGGTCGCCCTCATCGATTGAACCCCTTATCCCACGGCCCAGCAAGACATATCCGGCTTGACCGGACGCCGGTTTGCGGCGATCGTTGCCGCAGGATAGGGGGCATCATGAAATATCTTGTCGGACTTTTGGTGACTGCCGTGATAGCGGGCGCGCTGGCGACGCCGGTTATGGCGAAGGATTACACTATCATCCTGCTCGAACCCGACGCTTCGGAGATGATGGTGCTTGAGATGGACTCGGTCGCGCCGGTCCGTGACGACCTCAGGACCGTGTGGACGATCACCTTCAGCCGCGGCGACAAGGCCAAGAAAAGCGGTGCTGCCCGGATACGTTCGATGTACTGGTTCGACTGCGCCAGGTCACGCCTTGCGCTGGGCGCGATCCAGGCCTTTGAGGTTGGCAAGACCAAGCCCTTTGCCGAAAAAATGCAGTCGGAAGACAAGCTCCAGTGGCTGGACGAAGGTCCCGATACGGCCTTTACCTACATGCATGGCCACGTCTGCGGCACCAAGCCGTTGAATCCGTCCCTGCTTCGACAGGCCGAGGACGACCTGGCCCTGGAACAGTATTTCCTTACCCAGTTGCGCTATAAGCCTTCGGGCAACTGACGCTGGGTTAAAGAAAAAGCCGTCCAGATCACTCCGGACGGCCAAACCTTCAATCAAAAAACCTACTTCTCCTGCAGTTCTTCCTTGAACGCATCCAGGCTTAGCGGCCGGCCCAGGAAGTTCTGGATCAGCACATTGGCGTCCTGCGACCCGCCGGGCTCCAGCACCAGTTTGCGGTACTTCAAAGCCGTCGCCTGGTCGCGAATACCCGCCGTCTCGAACTGGGTGAACAGGTCCAGCGCGATCGCCTTCGACCAGACATAGGTGTAGTAGATGGCCGAATAGCCATCCAGGTGACCGAAGCTGGCATAGGGGTGCGTGCCCGGAACCGCCGGGAACTGCGAATAGCGCGCCATCTGCTCGTCGTACTTGGCTGAAAGGTCGAAGTCCGGCTTGCGGTTGTAATAGTTCAGCGATACCGCGGCATAGGCCAGTTGGCCCTTCCACATGGTCGGCTCACCGAAGTGGCGGCCGGCGGTCATCTTGGCCACCAGGGCTTGCGGAATAACCTCACCCGCCGGGTTCGACGCAAAGGTCTTCAGCGTGCTGTAATCCCACGTCCATTCCTCCAGCAACTGCGACGGAGCCTCGATGAAGTCCCATTGAAGGTTACCCATCGACTGGTTGGCGTACTTCGTATGGCCGGAATAGAGATGGTGGATCAGGTGGCCGAACTCATGCAGGAAGGTCACGGCGTCGTCGTGGTCCATCGGACCGTCGGCCGGGAAGTTGCACAACAGCGCCCCGATCGGCACCTGGACGCCCTCGACCCCGGTGCGGACGGTGAACTGAGCAGCGTGGTTGTACTTGCCGTCGCGCGGGCTCATGTCGAGATAGAAACGCCCGACCAGCTTGTCGCCGTCATACAGCTCCCACGCCGTGACTTCCGGCGACCAGACCGGCGTATCCCACTTGCGGATGTCGGCCTTGAACAGGTCCTTCAGCAGCACGAAGATGCCGTCGCGGGTCTTGTTCAGGGTGAAGTACTGCCGCACCTGCTGGGCGTCGACATCGTACTTCGCCTTGCGCAGCTTGTTCGACATGTAGGAATTGTCATAGCCTTCCAGGCGCTCGATCGTCGGATCGACCGTCCTGGCGAAGGTCAGCAGTTCGTTGTAATCGGCCTCGGCGCCGGGCTTGGCGGCGACATTGACGTCATCCAGGAAGCTGGCGGCGCGCTGCGGATTGCCGATCATCTTGTCGGCAGTGACCAGGGTGGCATAGTCCGGATAGCCCAGCACCTGGGCCAGTTCGTAGCGCTTTTCCAGCAGGCTCTTCAGAACGGGTTCGTTGGCCGGATAGCCGCGGTTGCGGAAGCCGATGGCGACCTTCTTGCGGGTTTCACGGATATCGGCGAAGTCCAGCACCGGGATCACATCCGGGTAATCATAGGTCAGGTGGACCAAGCCGTCGGCGCCGGGCTTATGGGCGTCCAGCCAGTCCTGCGGCAGGCCCTTCAGCTCTTCGGGCTTCAGGGCGATATCGCCCTTGTCGTCGCGGATATTGGCGGCGAACTTCAAGCCGATCTCGGTGATTTCGGTCTGCAGCGTCTTGACCTTGCCGCGGGTGGCGTCGTCCTTGTCGACCCCGGCCAGGCGGTAGTTGGTCAGCACCTTATTGAGCGTAAAGGTGGTTGAGCTGTCCAGCCCGGCGGTCGGAATGCCGGACAGGCGGTCATAGATGGGGCGCGACAGGCCGACGGCGGTGCCGAGGTCCGACAGCTTGGGCACGCAGGCTTCGGCGGCCGTGCGGATGTCTTTCGAGGCCGAGCTCTGCGAAATGAGGTACATTTCGCTGCTGCCATCGCCCAGGACCAGGCTGAGGGCATCGAACAGCTGGAAGTCTTTGTCGAGCGAAGCCGGGCCGGTATGGCTTTCCAGTTCGGTCCTGGCGCGGGTGGCGTAGTCGATGGTGGCGGCGCATCGGGCATCGATGGCGGCGGCCGAGGTTTCGGTGACGAAGGTCGGCTTCAGGAAGGTTTGGGCTTCCTGTTCGAGGGTGTCGGCAAGGACGGCGGAGGACGCCCCGCTCAGCAGCACGGCAGCGAGGGTCAGCTTGGCGGCGAATGTCATGGAGAACACCTGAAATGGTACGGTTTGAAACTTCATAGGCCCGATGCCGGAACCTGGCAAGATTAACGAATTGTCATGTGAACGCACGAAGATTTACTTATCTTCTCCTCCCCATGACAATGGGGAGGTGGCGAGCGAGCGAGGCCCCCCTATGGGCCGAAGCAAGTCGAGACGGAGGGGTTCCGGGGATTGACCACTGCCTGCAACCGAATAATCTCCCCCCATGAAAAAGCCGCTCCGCAAATACGCCCAGGCCCGCCGGATGCGCCAGGAAATGACATCTCCAGAGGTCCGCCTTTGGTCCCGGATCAAAGCCCAAGAACGCCTTCACTTCCGAAAACAACACCCGGTCGGGCCGTATATTGCGGACTTCTACTGCGCGGCGGCCAAACTCATCATCGAGGTTGACGGCCAGGTCCATGGCACCGGCGACATCCCGGAACGCGATCAACGCCGTGACGCCTGGCTGATGTCTCAAGGCTACCATGTCCATCGCATCCCGGGCTTCGAGATCATGGCTGAGCCCGATGAGATCGCGTTAGGAGTCATAACCCTGGCGGAGTCCATGATCACGAAGTGACCCCTCCGTCTCGACGCGTTTCGCCCCATAGGGGGCTCACTTGCTCGCCACCTCCCCACCTTCGGTAGGGAGGAGAAGGAAGAAAAATCACGGTCCTAATTACTTCTCCTCCCCATCTTGATGGGGAGCGGGGCGCCCCGTGGCGTGCTGAGCAAGTGAGCCCCCTATGGGGCGAAACGCGTCGAAGCGGAGGGGTCCTCTTTCCGCCCGCGCTTACGAATCCAGCACATGCCTGACCTTAGCGGCCAGTTGCTCGACGGTGAACGGCTTGCCGATCAGCTCCACACCGGGATCCAGCACGCCATTATGCACCACGGCATTGCGCGTATAGCCCGTTGTGTACAACACCTTCAGATCCGGCCTTACCCCCCGCGCCATATCGGCCAGCTTACGCCCGTTCACCTCCGGCATAACGATATCGGTGAACAACAACGCGACCTCCGGATGCGCCTCCAACAGCGCCAAGGCCCGAACCGCCCCGTCGGCCTCCAACACCCGATAGCCCAGCTCCATCAGGGCATCGCAACTGAACTGACGCACCGCCGGCTCATCATCGACGACCAGAACCACCTCCTGCTCCTCACCCAGCGGCAGGTCCGACATCTCGGACGCCACCTCATCCTCAGCCACCCCGATATACCGCGGCAGGTAGATCTTGACCGTCGTCCCCTCGCCGACCTCGGAATAGATCTTCACATGACCGCCCGACTGCTTGACGAAGCCGTAGACCTGGCTCAGCCCCAAGCCCGTCCCCTTGCCGACCGCCTTGGTGGTAAAGAACGGATCGAACGCCTTGGCCACGACCTCAGGCGCCATACCCTCACCGGTGTCGCTGATGGCGATCAACACGTATTGCCCCGCCGGCACGCCCATGTGGCGCGCCACATAACGCTCATCCAGGTGGGCGTTCTGAGTTTCGATGGTCAGCCGCCCGCCCTCGGCCATGGCGTCGCGGGCATTGACACCCAGGTTCAGGATGACGTTCTCGAGTTGGTTTGGATCGGCATGGACACTCCACAACCCGCCGGCCAGCACCGTCTCCAGCCGGATCGAACTGCCGACACTGTGACGCAGCAGATCCGACATGCCCGATACCAGCGAATTGACGTTCAGCGATTGCGGCCGCAAGGGCTGCTGACGCGAAAACGCCAATAACCGCTGGGTCAGGGCCGCCGCCCGCCTCGCCGCTTCCGCCGCCGCGTCGACCTGGCGCTTGGCGCGCGGATCGGCATCGCCCAGCCGCCGGTTCAGCAGGTCCAGCGACCCGGTAATCACCGCCAGCATGTTGTTGAAATCGTGCGCAATCCCGCCGGTCAGTTGCCCGACCGCCTCCATCTTCTGGGCCTGGCGCAGGGCGTCCTCGGTCTGGCGCAGCGCCTCGGCCTGCTGCTTTTCAGCGGTGATGTCGCGGCCATAGCCATAGATGGTGTCGCCTTCGGTGGTCGACCGCCACGACAACCAGCGCGGCGTACCATCGACATGGACAAAGCGCGTCTCGATATCGACGCGATCCGGCAAGGTGGCGGCCTGGGCCAGCCGCTCGCGCGCCGCCGGCAGGTCTTCGGGCCACATATAGTCGGAGAACGACCGGCCGATTGCCTCGGCCGGATCGCGCCCCAATATCGCCTGCCAGGCCGGACTGACCGACAGGAAGCGCCCCTGCAGATCGGTCACCACCTGGACGTCGCGTGACTTGCGCCACACCTGATTCAACTGGGCTGTGCGCCGCTGGACCTGGCTTTCCAGGGTCTCGTTCAATTCGCGTAACGCTTGCTCGGCTGCGTGGCGTTCCGTAACGTCGGCGCCCTGGACAAAGATGCGGCTGACCTCGCCATCCACGCCGGTGACCGGCTGGTAGACGAAATCGAGGAAGCGATCCTGGTAGCTGCCGTCGGCCTGCTGCAAATTGACCGGGGCGCCGAACGCCGTGAAGGCCTTGCCCGTACTGCGGACCTCATCCAGAATAGCGACAAAGCCCTGCTCGACCACTTCCGGCAGCGCCTGGCGCAGCGGCTTGCCGACCACGTCGCGGCCATTGATCAGCGAGAGATACGGGCCGTTGACATAGTCGAAAACGTGGTCGGGCCCGGACAGCACCGCCATGAAGGTCGGCGCCTGGTCGAACAAACTCACCAGTCTCTGGCGTTCGGCCGCCTGCTCACGTTGCGCCCGGATCTTGCCGGTAGTCTCGACCACGGTATCCATGATCCCGCCGATCTGGCCGTTATCATCACGAACCGGCGAATAGCAGAAGGTGAACCACGCGTCGTCCAGCTGACCGAAGCGGTCCAGCGGGATCAGGTGATCCTCGATAAAGGTCGCCTCCCCCGCCCAGGCCTTATCGATGATCGGTTTCAGATCATCCCATGCCTCGGCATAGGTCACATAATACGGCTCCCCCAGCGAATCGGCCTTGTTGCCGATCAGCGGAATATAGGCGTCGTTGAAGATGGCGATCAGGTGTTCGCCCCAGAACAGGCATTTGGGAAAGGCCGACGACAACAACAGGTCGACCGTGACCCGCAACGCCACGGGCCATTGACGGATCGGCCCCAGCGGGGTCTTCGCCCAATCGAATTCGCGCACCTTGGCGGCCATGACGCCGCCACTGGCTGGAAAGTTTGCCCGCCCCTCGGTATCCGCACTGGCCATAGAACAGTCCCTGTAACGGCATCAGGTTACAGAACGCCAAATAGCCTCTCAAGTGCAATTCCGTCCGGAATCCGCAATCCGTATCGGGCCTTTATTAATTCGCGCGACAGGCGAGACGTCCGCCCTAATTCCTCCACAATTCACGTGATGATCACGTAATTATCACGCATCCGTGATAATTACGTGATCATCACGTTATCCCTGTGGGAGGGTTCCATGAAGAGACTGTTGCTGTGCGTTTCCATGCTGGCCATGCTGACGGCCTGCCAGCCCAAGTCGTCCGAGATGTATACGGAGGCCGCCGAATACGACCAGGCCTACGCACCGTCTCCGAACACTGAACGTTATGACGGCGAGGCGGTATCGCCGATCGTCCGCGTCGCCGACCGACCGGTTTCGACCTTCGCGGTCGATGTCGATACCGGTGCCTATGCCAATGTCCGCCGCCTGCTCAATGACGGCATGAAGCCCCCCGCCGACGCCGTGCGGACCGAGGAACTGCTCAACTATTTCCGCTACGACTATCCCCTGCCGGTCGACAAATCCAAGCCCTTCTCGATCACCACCAACGTCACCACCACGCCGTGGAACCCCCATTCGCGCCTCCTGCGGGTGGGCTTGCGCGCCTATGACGTACCGCGCAGCGAACGCCCGGCGGCCAATCTGGTCTTCCTGATCGACGTGTCGGGCTCTATGGACGAAAAGGACAAGCTGCCCCTGGTCCAACACGCCCTGCGCCTGGTCGCCGACGACATGCGCCCCAGGGACCGGGTGTCGATCGTCGTCTATGCCGGCGCCGCGGGGATCGTGCTGGAGCCGACGTCGAAACCGGCCGAGGTTCGCCGCGCCCTGGACCAGCTCCACGCCGGCGGCTCGACAGCGGGTGGCGAAGGCATCGAACTGGCCTATGCCACGGCGCGGGCAGCCTATATCGACGGCGGCATCAACCGGGTGATCCTGGCCACCGACGGCGACTTCAATGTCGGCATCTCGGATCCCGAAGCGATCAAGGACCTGGTGCGCAGGAACAAGGACGACGGCATCACCCTGACGGCGCTGGGCTTCGGCACGGGCAATTACAACGAAGCCCTGATGGAGGGCATAGCCGATGTCGGTAACGGCAACTACGCCTATATCGACAGCGCTTCGGAGGCGCGCAAGGTGCTGGACGACGAGCTGTCCTCGACCCTGTTCACCGTGGCCCAGGACGTCAAGATCCAGGTCGAGTTCAACCCGGCCCAGGTGTCGCAGTACCGGCTGATCGGCTACGAGAACCGCACCCTGGCGGAAGAGGACTTCAACAACGACAAGGTGGACGCCGGCGATATCGGCGCCGGCCACCAGGTCACGGCCATCTATGAGATCATCCCGGCGGGCAACACTGGGTGGACCGACGAACGCCGCTATGCCGAGAATGCTACCCCCGTGCCCGCCTCCAACGAACTGGTCTGGCTGAAACTGCGCTACAAACTCCCCAACGGAACCGACTCGCGCCTGATCGAACAGGCGGTCCCGGCCCAGGCCTTACGCGAAGCCCGTGCAGCGCAAGGCGACATGGCGTTTGCGGTCAGCGTGGCGGCCTATGGCCAGATACTGCGCGGCGACAAGTACCTGGGAGATTTCGGTCTGGATGACGCCCGTCGCCTGGCGGGTGGCCAGAACGACTTCCGCCGCCAGGAGTTCCTGGAACTGACCAAACTGGCCGAGTCCGCAAAATAAAGCGCTGAAAACGCTATAAAATCCCCTCTCCCCGTTCTTCACGGGGAGAGGGTAAGGGTGAGGGGCGACTGTACCTTCCGCCGCACAACCGCCTTCAGAAAGCGCTCTGCCGCCCGATCTTCCCATCGGCCCACTTGAGGAAATGCACCATGTTCGGCGCGTCCGTATGCCCGCCGTCATGCTGACGCCAGGCCAGATCACCCTCCAGCAAGGGCGTCAGCACCGGCGGCATCTTGGCCGTCTGATAATCATTCCCCACGCCCAGATCCCTGGCGCCCAACAGCTTCCACACCGAGCCGGCCGCCACGGTCGCCATATAGCTGCCCTGCTGATCCAGCCATTTCGCATCCCCCATCTCTGGCACACCGTACGAAATGAACACCTTGCGCGGTGCCGCCAGGGCAATCAGCATATGCGAATCCACCGGCAGGTCATTGGCGTTCTTGGGCCCGGCATATTTCAAAAAGTTCCCCGCCATCCAGTGATAGGCGCCCGAACCGGTCAGATTCTCGACCATCTCACCATAGTTGCGCCGATACGGACTTACACCGCCCTCCCCGGCCGACCCTATCAGCCCCATATCGAACCTCTGGTCGAAGGCCATGGTCACCAGGGCTGCCTTGCCATAGCGCGACACCCCCTCGATGCCGACGTGCTTGGCGTCGACCTCCGGCCGCGTTTCGAGATAGTCCAGCACCCGTGACGCCCCCCAGGCCCAGGCCCGCAGCGCCCCCCAGTCCTCGGGCTTGCGCGGCTGGCCCTGGTTGGTCAGCCCGATGACCCCGCGCGTCAGCCCCGCGCCATTGTCCGCCTGGATATTGGTCGGATTGACCAGAGCCACGCCCCAACCATCGGCCACCAGTTGCTGGATGCGCTCCTCCGGCCCGGAGCCGGGCGGCGGCGGGAATGGCGCCGGCGTCACCAGGTCATAACCCGGATACTTGGCAAAGACCGCGGCCAGGGACGGATCGCGCGCGACCAGTTCGGCCTTCATGGCGGCATTGATACGGCCGACCTCCTCCGGCTGCGGCTGGACCGGCGCCGGGAAGCGGATCGCCCCCCAGGTAAACATGATCAAAACCGGCACGGGCTTCTGCGCCGCCCCCTCGGGCAGGATCAGCATGACCGGGACATCGACCTGGATTTCCGGATATCTCGAATTGTCCAAATGTGCGATCAATTTGGTGGCCGTCACGCGCTTCCAATTGATGAATTCGGTCTCCGACGCCTCGACGGTCCAGGTCACCTTGGGAGCGTTGGCGGGCACCCGCCCGACCACCTCGCGCTCGAAGGCCTCGACGATCTGCGGCCGCCGCGTCTGCCACCACTGTTCGGAAGTGGACACTTTGCTCCCGTCCGCCGCCACCAGGATTTCCGGCCAGTTGGGGTACGGATTGGCCCTGGCCTCATCGGTATTGGCGGCGTTGGGGGCCTTCTCGTCACCACTCGGACCCGGCCGGATCGACCCGATACCCAGCTGATCCAGCATGTTGCGCTGGTCCTGCTCAGCGGTAAAATTGACCGGTTCCTTCGCCGCGCAAGGCAAGCCCAGCAAGGCTCCGAGCACGATCAGTGATGACAGTGTGGTGCGCATAATAACCTCCCATTTTTGCCGCGCACTCTTTCACACATATTGGTCAGACGCAAAGCGATTTTGGTCTGACCTCTTCGGCCACAATTGCCACAATCCCAGTCATATTTTGCGCCCAATCCGGGCCAAACCTCAGATAGCAGCGTTCGAGAGGAACGCTCAGGGAGGTTATCATGCGTGGAATGTTACTAGCCGGCGCGGCCGCCATGGTGGTCAGCGCCAGCGTGCCGGTACCCGTGGCCATGGCGACGACACCAGCCCCAGAGGCTGCGTCACCGGTCAAATGCCAGATTCAGGGTCCGTCCGATGACGACAGCACGGTTGTGACGCTCAGGGGCACGGCGCCGAAAAAGCAGACCCGGACAAATTACAAGGCGGCACCAGCACCGGTCGTGCCTCCGCCCGTCGCCGAAATGGCCGCGCCACCTCCGCCTCCACCGCCACCACCGGCGCCGGCAATCCAGCCCCGGGCCGCGCCAAGTCCGGGCTACGCCTATAGTGCGGCCGACCTCTCCTACAACGCCCCGCCGAACACCGAAAAGTACAGTGGCGAGCCCGTCTCATCCGTGATGCGCGTGACGGAAACGCCCGTCTCGACCTTCTCGGTCGATGTCGATACCGGCGCCTACGCCAATGTCCGGCGGATGCTGAACGACGGCACCACCCCGCCCGAAGCCGCCGTCCGCACCGAGGAACTGCTCAACTATTTCCGCTACGACTATCCGCTGCCCCAGGACCGGTCCAAGCCCTTCTCGATCACCACCGACGTGGCGCAAACCCCGTGGAACGCACAAACCCGGCTGATGCGGGTGGGCCTGCGCGCCTATGACGTGCCGCGCTCGGAACGTCCAGCTGCCAACCTGGTCTTTCTGGTCGACGTCTCCGGTTCGATGAGCGATCCCGACAAGCTGCCCCTGGTGAAATCCGCCCTGTCCACGCTTTCGGACAATCTGCGCTCGGACGACAAGGTATCGATCGTCGTCTATGCCGGTGCGGCCGGCATGGTCCTGGCGCCCACCCACGAAGGTAAATACGTCAAGCAGGCGTTGGAATGCCTGTCGGCCGGCGGTTCCACCGCGGGCGGCCAGGGCATGGCCTTGGCCTATGCGACCGCCAAGGCCAACTTCATCGAAGGCGGCATCAACCGCGTCATCCTGGCGACCGACGGCGATTTCAATGTCGGCATCTCCTCGATCGACGAGGTCGAGGCCCTGGTCAAACAGAACCGCGACTCGGGTGTCACCTTGACGGCACTGGGCTTCGGCACCGGCAACTACAATGAAGGCCTGATGGAAAAGATGGCCGATGTCGGCAACGGCAACTACGCCTATATCGACAGCGCCATGGAGGCCCGCAAGGTGCTGGACGATGAGTTGTCCTCGACCCTGTTCACGGTTGCCAAGGACGTCAAGATCCAGGTCGAGTTCAACCCGGCCCTGGTGTCGCAATACCGGCTCATCGGCTACGAGAACCGCGCCCTGGCCGAGGAAGACTTCAACAACGACAAGGTCGATGCCGGCGACATCGGCGCCGGCCACCAGGTCACGGCCATCTATGAGATCGTCCCGGCTGGCGCGCAAGGCTGGCTGCCCGACCGCCACTTCACCGCCAATAACGCCAAGCCTGCGTCTCAGGGCGACCAACTCGTGTGGTTGAAGCTGCGCTACAAGCTGCCCGGTGAAGACACGTCGCGCCTGATTGAACAGGCCATTCCGGCGTCCACTGTGGCCAATGCGCAACCCGCGCGCGGAGATATGGCCTTTGCCGTCAGTGTGGCGGCCTACGGTCAGATCCTGCGCGGCGACAAATACCTTGGCGGCTATGGCCTTGCCGATGCCCGGGCCCTGGCCGGCACGCAAAGCGACTACCGTCGTCAGGAATTTCTGGAGTTGACCCGGCTGGCCGAAACCGCCAAAGTCGGGCGGTGAGTTACCCTGCGTGGTGAGAGAGAGCGAAAAGGCCCGTCCGGCATGGATGGGCCTTTTTCACGTCAGACCCGAGGCAAATACGAGGCAATAGATGCAGGTCGGATTTTCGGGAGAGCGAGGGTTAGACGGGCACCCTGGGGGGCAGAGTGCCCGTCAAAGTCGCCACGGTCGAGGGGGGAAGTGATCGCAGCGACACGTCACTGTAGTCCCGATTACAAACCGTTTCAAGCTTAACGGTTGACCGGGGGAATCCCGTCAGGTCACAACCGTTAAGCGCAGTTTTTTTGGCGTTCCCGCGATCGACCAATCGATTGCAGGCACAGGATTTTAATGTTTGTAGCCTAGCCTTCGCGGCGACCAGAAGGTGGCTGACAATCGATGAAAACAATCGCAAACGACGATTCGACGCTGCACGACCTGCAGGAAAAGGTGAAGCAGCTCAGCGAAAGCGAAGCCCGCGCCGTCCATGCCGCCTATCACGATTTTCTGACCGGAGCCCCCAATCGCGCCGCCTTCCAGCGTGAGCTGAGCCAGCGCCTTAACGGCGATGCCCCCTATTCCCTGGCCCTGATCGACCTGGACCGGTTCAAATATGTCAACGACACCTATGGCCACGCCGTCGGCGACACGCTGATCTGCGACGTGACCGATCGGCTGCGCGGTCTTTTGCCGGCCGACGCCTTCCTGGCGCGTCTTTCCGGCGACGAGTTCGGCCTGATCCTGGCCACCGAGACGGCCGAAACCGCCGAAGCCGTCTGCCAACAAGTCATGCAGGCCTGCGCGTCCGGATTCGACGTCAACGGCAATACCCTTCAGATCGGCGCCTCGATCGGTCTGTTCCTGGGCCAGGATGGCGGCCTGCGCGGCGTGACCGACCTGATGCGCTGCGCCGACATCGCCCTGTTCGCCGCCAAGCGCGCCGGCCGCAATCGCGTCTGCCGCTTCGACAAGAGCCTGGACGACAATCTGCGACGCCGCCGCGCCATCGAAGCCGGTCTGTCCAAAGCGGTGCCTCATGGCGAACTGGAATTGCACTATCAACCGATCATCGATGCTAACACCCTGGCGGTCGCTGGCTTCGAAGCCCTGCTGCGCTGGAAAAGCGCCGAGCTGGGCCAAGTGTCTCCGGCCGTCTTTATCCCGATCGCCGAGGAAAGCGGCCTGATCCGCAGCATCGGCGACTGGGTTATCCGCCAAGCACTCAATGACTGTCGCGACTGGCCGGACCAGTATGTCGCCATCAACCTGTCGGCGCGCCAGTTCAACGGCGCCGACATGGCGCAGATCCTGCGCGGCCACGCCGACGACGCCGGTGTCCCCTATCAACGCGTCCATATCGAAGTCACCGAGACGGCCTTTTTTGAGGACGCGCGCGGCGCCGCCGAGACCCTGGGCGCTTTGCGTACCCTAGGCTTCGGCATAGCGCTGGACGATTTCGGCACCGGCTATTCGTCACTATTCAGCGTCAAGAACTTCCCGCTGGACGTCATCAAGATCGACAAGTGTTTTATCGACGGCCTGGGCATCGAACCCCAGGCGGCGCCGATCATCAGCGCCGTCATCCACCTGGCCCGCGGCCTGGGGCTGGGCGTCGTGGCTGAAGGCGTCGAGACCGATGACCAGCGCCAGGCCCTGCACCTGCTGGGATGCTCGCATCTTCAGGGCTATCTGTTCTCGAAACCGCAGGACCGCGCCCGGACCCTGGCCTGGCTCAAGGCGCGCAGATAACTACCAGACGATATGCCCCAGCACGTCGGCCACCGTGGCGTTGTTGACGGTGACGACATTGCCAGAGCTCAGGGCAACCAGCACATGGGCGCCGGACTGCGACACCAGGCCGGCATTGGCGACACCGTTGGTGTAGGCATGGACGTCGATGCTGTCTTTCTGAGCGGCTGAGAAGTCAGTAATGGTGTCCAGTCCACTGCCCGCCGTGAACAGAAACACGTCCGCCCCCAGCCCACCGGTCAGTACATCCTTGCCCGACATGCCATTGAGAATATTCTTGCCGGAATTGCCGACCAGGCTGTTGCCCAGCGTATTGCCCGTGGCGTTCAGATTGGCGGATCCGGTCAGGGTCAGATCTTCGACGACCTGTCCGTAGAGCGAATAGCTGACCGAAGAGAAGATCAGGTCACGCCCCTGGCCGGCGGTTTCGACAACCTTATCGCCGGCGCTCTGGACGTAATAGGTGTCATTGCCGATGCCGCCGGCCATGGTGTCGTTGCCAGCCAAACCGTCCAGGACGTTGTTGCCGAAGTTGCCGGTCAGCAGATTGGCAAAGCCATTCCCGCCGGCATTGATATGGCCGTCGCCCAGAAGGGTGAGGTTTTCGGCATTGATCCCGGCCAGGCTGAAACTGACCGTGGCATAGACCAGGTCCGTGCCTTCGTTGGCATATTCGCCGATGACGTCGCCGACGTTATCGACATGGAAGGTGTCATTACCCAGGCCGCCGTTCATGATATCGGCACCGGCCTTCCCGTCCAGCCGGTCGTCGCCGGCCAGCCCGTTCAGCTCGTCCTTACCGCTGTTGCCAGACAGGGCGTTGTTCTGATCGTTGCCCGTGCCGCGGTTGGCGCCCGTGCCGGTAAAGGTCAGGTTTTCCACCCAGTCGCCCAGGGCATAGAAGGCCAGGCCGGTGATGACGCCGTCGACACCGCCGGCCTGGGCCTCGATAACCACATCGCCGAAATCATCGACATAGTAGGCGTCATTGCCGCCATGGCCCTGCATCGTATCGGCCCCCGCCTTGCCGTCCAGCACATTGGCGTAGCTCGTGCCCGTCAGCAGATTGTTCAGCGCGTTGCCATAGCCCGACTGCGCCGCCGGTCCAGGCGCGATCAGCACCAGGTTTTCAAGATTCGCGCCTAGGGTATAGCTCAGCCGGCTCAGCACGGTGTCCTTGCCGCCGTTGGCCGCTTCGGTGACGACGTCGCCATCATGATCAACATAATAGCTATCGTCGCCCGCGCCGCCCACCAGGGTATCCACGCCGCCGCGGCCGTCCAGCACATTGGCGCCGGCATTGCCGGTCAGGTGATTGTCACCGGTATTGCCGAAACCCGACAGGTTCGCCGTCCCGGTCAGGACCAGGCGCTCGACATTGGCGCCCAGGGTGTAGTTGAGCGACGCAAAGACCGTGTCGGTACCTTCGTTCGCCGCTTCGGTGACGACATCGCCGGCATGGTCAACATAGTAGCTGTCGTCGCCCAGGCCACCGGCCAGGGTGTCCTGGCTCAGTATCCCGCCATCCAGTTGGTCGGCGCCAGCGGTACCGGTCAGGAGGTCGTCGAACTTCGAACCGGTGAGATAGACGGACTCGATCATATAGGCGTTGGCGTCGGCCGATCCCATTTCCACCGTGTGGATGCGCAGGTCGGGACCGAGCGGCGTCGAAGCGATCAGGGTCACCGTCACCGCGCCGTCGGAGTAGGAATAGTTGGCGATCAGATGGTCTTTGCCGCCATTGGCGATCCAGGTGAAGTTCTTCTGGACCGTGGTGACGCGCAGCCAGTCGTCGCCGCTGCCGGTGGTCATGGACAGGCTTTCGACATTGCGGATCGTCGTGCCGTTGAACAGGGTGATCCCCGCCTCCGTCGTGGCGAGGGCGGCGTCATAGACGACGCTGACCGTCGCGTCGTAATAGTTGGCATTGACCAGCAGATCATAACCGGCGCCGCCGTCGATGGCGTCCTTGCCGCCATCGGCAGACAGGGTGTCGTCACCGGCGCCACCGCTCAGCGTGTCATTGCCGGTCGTGCCCCGCAGGTCGTCGCCATATGCGCTGCCGGTAATCTGGACTCGCTCGATATCGATGGCCCGACCGATGACCGGATTGGCGTAGGACCCTGCCCGGGTGACATAGCCGTCGGCGGTGGTCATGGTCACCATGCCGGCGGTGGCCGCGGAAAAATCGAGCTTCAGCGTATCGACACCGGCGCCGGCGTTCCACACGAAGGCCCCTTGCGCCGCTGAAATGGTCAGGCTGTCGTCGCCACCACCGGTCTTCAGCGTCCCCAGGCGTTCGACATTCTTCACCGACATGTACCACAACGGCTCGGTGCCGGCAGCGGTCGCTGCGGCGATAGCGTTATAGTTGACGGCGATATCGGTATAGGACAGGTCGATCGAGATGATGTCGTTACCTGCGCCGCCATCGACCTTGTCGCCACCGGCTATGCCGGAGAAGGTGTCGTCGCCGGCCGTGCCGATAAAGGTGTCATGATCCGGTGTACCGACGAAAATAGCCATCTGAACTGTCCTGAAAAACGCTGGGGAGCGCGCTGTTGCAAGACCTGTACCATGGCACCGGTCAGGGCGATCACCGGCCTCGCCGGATTGGGGAATTATGCCGTGGGCTGCGGTGGCGTTCGCTCGGCACACCACAACTCTTGAAAAATGATATCACCTACTGTATTTTGATATCAATAATTTTACTATCCCCAAGGCGTTATCATGGCCTCCGTCACGATCCGTAACCTGAACGACGAGACGCATCGGGCGTTAAAAATGCGCGCGGCTAACCACGGCCGCAGCACGGAAGCTGAGATCCGCGCCATTCTCGAAGACGCTGCCCGTCCCCAGGACCGGCTTCGGTTGGGCACGGCCCTGCATGAGCTCGGGCGCCGCGCCGGCCTGACGGACGATGACATCGCCGCTCTCAACGAAGCGCGCGATCGCAAGCCTGCCCAGCCGATGGACTTCGAATGATCCTCCTCGACACAAACGTCGTTTCGGAGATGATGAAGGCGGCGCCTGACGCGCAGGTTCACCAATGGCTGGACGCCCAGACCGCGGAATCGCTGTTTCTCTCCAGTGTTACGGTGGCAGAACTGCTTTTCGGTGTCGCGGCATTGCCGGAGGGCAAGCGAAAGACGCGCATCACCGACGTGGTTGATGGGGTGCTTGCCCTGTTTGACGGCCGCATTCTCCCGTTCGATACCGAAGCGGCACGATATTATGCCGGACTGGCCGTCCTGGCGCGAACCGCCGGCAAGGGCTTTCCGACTCCCGACGGCTATATCGCCGCCATCGCCGCCTCGAAGGGCTTCGCCGTCGCCACCCGCGATGTGTCTCCGTTCGCAGCGGCGGACGTCCCCGTTATCAATCCGTGGAACGACGCGGTTTAAAAGCGATTGCAGCGTTTCCTGCCGAGGGTTCGAATCCCTCTCTGTCCGCCATAGAAAAAGCCCCGCGCACGAAGCTTCGGGGCTTTTCTGAGTAGTGGCGGACAGAGAGGGATTCGAACCCTCGGTACGCTTGCACGTACACACGCTTTCCAAGCGTGCGCGATCGACCACTCCGCCATCTGTCCATTCCCGGCAGCCATCGGCATTCGGAAGACGGCCCTTATACCGACGCCGCATGAATGAGCAAGCCCCTTTGCCAAGCTTTTTTTGTAACCATATAGGCGACAAGCGCGTATAGATCGCGCAACGAAAGGGAATACCAACATGTTCGGTCTCAAAACCCAGATGGTGCCACCCACCCAGGCCCTCTCCGGCCGCAGCGAAGCCATCCCCACCGAAACGACTCACGCCGTGCTGGGCACGCCGCTGAAAGGCCCCTATCCGGCCGGCACCGAGCAGGTCGTCTTCGCCATGGGCTGTTTCTGGGGCGTCGAGCGCAAGTTCTGGCAGCAGGACGGCATCTTCACCACCGCCGCCGGCTATATCGGCGGCTATACGCCCAATCCCACCTATAAAGAGGTCTGCTCCGGCCAGACCGGCCATACCGAAGGCGTGCTGGTCGTCTATGACCCCAAGACCATCTCCTACACCCAACTGCTGAAGCTGTTCTGGGAAAGCCACGACCCGACCCAGGGCTTCCGTCAGGGCAATGACGTCGGCACCCAGTACCGTTCCGCCATCTTCACGACCACACAGGACCAGTACGAAGCCACCCTGGCCAGCAAGGCCGAATACCAGAAATCCCTGTCGGCGATCGGCCGTGGCGCCATCACCACCGAGATCTTCGGTCCCGCCACCCCGGCCGACGCCGAAGCCCCCGGCCAGACCACGGCCAAGCCCTTCTTCTTCGCCGAGGACTACCATCAGGGCTATCTGCACAAAAATCCAGACGGCTATTGCGGCCTGAAGGGCACGGGCGCCGTGTGCGCCATCTGATTTCCAAAAACTTCTTTCACCCGCAACCTCTTTACAAATCAAGCCCGCCGCCGGTAACTGGCGGCGGGCTTATTTACGGGGTCGGCATGGTCAAGGAACTGGAACTCTTCTCGCTGGATGGCCTGAACTCGCTGTTCAAGCGCCATAAGGCCTTCGTCCCCGAGCCCGGGGCGCGCTGCAAGAACTGCGACACCGAACTGTCGGGCCAGTTCTGCCACGTCTGCGGCCAGAACGCCGATCAACACCACCGCAACATTGTCCACCTGGTCTGGGAGGCCATTGAAGGCCTGTTCCACCTCGACGGCCGGCTGTGGCGCACCCTGCCGCCACTGTTCTTACGGCCTGGCACCCTGAACCGCGACTATCTCGAAGGCCGTATCACCCGCCACGTGCCGCCGTTCCGCCTGTTCCTGGTGGCCTTGTTGTTGTTCATTTTCGCCGCTGAACACCGTATCGAACACAGCATGCACGCGGCGCAGCATCCTGACACCGCCCACGCTGAGCCGGGGCATGCCGAGGCTGGCCATGGCGAAGCAGCTCATGCCCCGGCGCAGGCCCCGCATGCCACCTCCGCAACCGGCAAGAAGGACACCAAGGTCGCGCTGTTCGAGCCTGATCGCAAAGGCACCGGTCCGATGACCGAAGTCGAGCAGGACGGCACCACAACGCGCAGCGTCGCCCTTTTCGCCATGACAGAGGACGACGCCAAATACCTGGGCGGCATGGTTGCGCAATCGGACATCAAGCCAGAGTGGCTGAAAGGCGCCATGGTCCGGGCGCTGGAAAACCCCAAACACTACTTTCTGCTGATGTTCACATGGGGCCACCGCCTGGCTGTGTTTCTGCTGCCGATCCTGGGGCTGGTACTGGCCCTGGTGAACCTGCGCAAACGTCAGTTCTACATCTACGATCACCTGATCGTCGCCATGAACCTGCTGTCGTTCGTGTTTCTTGGCTTTGCCGTGTCCCTTGCCCTTCCGGAAAGCGTCGGCCTCTGGGTCGCGCGGATCATGGCGATCGGCGTGCCAGTGAACCTGTTCTTCACCATGCGCGGCGCCTACAACTCGTCGGTTTTTACCTCAGCTGTGAAAGCGTTATTCGTCTCGATCCTGACCGGACTTTGCTTCGCCACCGGCATGTTAGCCATCATGACTGTCGCGATCGCCACTATCTGAGCAGTGTCCGCAGCAGCGAAGGCACCTCCGCTTCCAGGTCCTCGGCAATCAGGCCAGGCCCGAAGGCGCGAGCACATTCCGCGTGGATCCACCCCGCGGCGCAGGCGGCTTCGAACACCGCCATGCCCTGAGCGATCAAGCCCGAGGCAAACCCAGCCAGCACATCCCCCGATCCTGCCGTCGCCAGCCACGGCGGGGCATCGCGGTTGAGCACCACCCGTCCGTCCGGCGCGGCGATGACCGTGTCCCTGCCTTTCAGCAACACCACGGCGCCGCTGGCTTGGGCGGCGCGTAAGGCATCGGCTTCGCGGTCGCTTGCCTCGCCGAACAGTCGGGCGAACTCGCCGGCATGGGGCGTCAGCAGGACCGGCGACCGGATGGCCGCAAACAGCGCTTCGGGAGTGTCCCTGAACACGGTGATGGCGTCGGCATCCAGCACGCAGGCCTTTCCAGCATTCAGTGCCGCCAGGACCAGGTTGCGCGTGCGGTCATTGACGCCGGCCGCCGGCCCCATCAGCACCGCCGTTACCCGCGCATCGTTGACCAGTTCCGTAAACGCCGCTTCGTCGCGCACCGTCTTGGTCATCACGGCTTGCAAAGCTGTCGCATAAACCATCAGGGCGGACGGATCGCAGACGATGGAAACCAGCCCGGCCCCGATCCGCAAAGCCGCCCGCGCCGCCAACCGGGCCGCGCCGGTCGCCGCCATCGGCCCGCCCAGGACGACGGCATGGCCACGATCGTACTTGCTGCCATCGGCCGCCGGATGCGGAAAGCTGTCGGCCCAAAGATCGGGGGAATTGTGGTGGGCGGTCATGCCGCCTATCATAGGCTCAAACCTGGAGGACACCAAAGTGAAAGCAGGCATTGCCGCAGTTGTGATGGCCGTGGCGGTCGGGTCGGTTCAGGCCGCGCCCGTCCTGTCGGTTGACTTCGATGGTTACACGCCGGGCGCCTATGCCCCCGCTGATTTCCAGGCCGACTGGGGCCTGGCGCCGTCCGAATCAACCGGCCTGACCGCCGGTCGGACGGTGATCGCCGCCGATCCGCATGATGCGGCCAACCCGGTGTTGCGCGTGACCTATCCCGCCGGGCTGATAGGCGGCAATTCCGCGATGACCTTCACCACCCGGTTCGCGCCTTCGAAGTCCTACTGGCTGCAATACCGGGTGATGTTCGCGCCGGGCTTTACCTGGGTCAAGGGCGGCAAGCTGCCGGGCCTGGGCGGCGGCGACTTTCCGACCGGCTGCCTGAAGGATGGCAGTTTCGACGGTTTTACAACGCGGCTGATGTGGCGGGTCGACGGCAGCGCCTGGTCCTATCTCTACCATCCCGGCAAGAAAGAGGACTGCGGCGACAACTATGCCCTGGGCCGGTTCGAAGCCGGACCGTGGTATGTCCTGACCCAGCATGTGGTGCTGAACGATATCGGCCAGGCCAACGGTTCGCTGGTCCAATATATCGACGGCGTCGAAGTCCTGAGGATGGAGGACCGGGTGTGGCGGCGATCGGAGACGGTGATGATCGAAGGCATCAAGATGGACACCTTCTTTGGTGGCAGTACCCTGGACTGGGCCCCGCCATCGGATCAAAACGTCTATTTCGATGATTTCCTTGTGTCGGCGGAGTCACCGCTGGATTAGGCAAACGGCACGACATCAGCCAGCCTGCCCACGCTGACGATCCGCTGGCTATGCCGCGATACCAAACCGGCCCGCAACCGCACCCAATCCTCGACGATCGACGCCTGCTGCTCATAGCCATACTCCACAAACGGCCGGTCATCGAGCGTGTAATCATACCGTCCCCGTTCGCGCAGGATATACCGCCACAAGGTCATTCCGTTCGCATATTGCCAGACATGGGTGAGCTCATGCGCCAGAACCGCCAGCAAGGCCGGATCGCTGCTGACATCGGCCGGCAGATGCGGCCAGAAGATGCGCCGCCCGCGCACAACGATCTGCGCCCCGCGCCCGATCAGCATGGCCAGCCAGGACACCCACAGATGCGCACGGATCAGTTCAACCCCGGCCACATCGATCGCCGCCATCATCCCAGGCGGCAGGGCCGATACCTCGTCCGCCGTCAATCCACGCCGTAAAGCCGCCAAGGTCAACTCCCTCAAACGCGGTATTGCCGTACGCGCCCGCACGTCGCCTTATCGCGCCATTTCCAGCTGCCGGGAAGTCCGCCATGCGCTATTTTACCTCCCTCGCCATTTCCGTCGCCCTGCTCACCTTGGCCGCCCCCGTCACCACCTTCGCCAAAACCCTGCCGGCGACCATCTACAGCCCGGCCAGCCAGACCAAGGCCCGCGCCATCCTGGCCCGTCACGACGGCGCCATCGCCCAGGCCCTGGCCGCCGACCCGGTGTTGAAAGCCGCCATGGACAAGGATCTCAAGGCCATCGCGGCCATGACCGATCCGAAACAGCGTCAGGCCGCCATCGCCGCCTTCCGTGCCAAACACGGCAAGGGCTACAAGAAGGCATTGCTGGCCGCCAAATTCGATTGGAACCTGACGGTCGCCGAACTGTCCCGGCTGTATCCCGGTATGAGGTTCCGGATCGTCGATGGGCTTTATGCCGTCGGCTACAAGGACGATGACGGCACACCCGCCCCTCCGGGCCCGGTCAAGACGACCACCGACGTCCGCCTCGCCGACTTCGCGATGGATATCCAGCAAAGCTGCGGCGCCATTTCAGGCGCGGGGGTGACAATCTCCGGCGGCACACTGGACACCTCGGTCTGGGCCGCCGAGGCCGGGGTGTGCAGCAACAGCGGCTATCTCACCTATGACTTCACCGTACCGGCAGGCGCCACGACCGCCGTCTCCATGTCGGCCGAACTGCGCAACGAAGTCTTCGCCCTGGGCATATTGGGCGGTGCCGCCTCGGACGCTTCGGGCTTTTTCGGCGTCGACGGCATCAAGACGGTGGCCAAGTTCTGCAGCGTCTTCGTCGGGCTGGCTTGGGCCGCGTCAGAAGAATGTAACGACCTGGATGCCAGCGTCACCAAGACGCTCCAGCCCGGCACCTATTCGCTGACGGCGCTTACCTTTACCTCCGCCGGTACGGTCGGGGTCGTGTCCGGCACCAATGCCCGTGCCCGCATCAAGTTGATCAAGGCCAGCCTAAGCCAAACGCAGTGATTGTCGCTCTCCGCGAACCCCTGTAGGGTCGCGCAAAACAGGGGCGAAACATGGATTCACCGGAGCTTTCCGCCAAGGCCAGTACACCGATCTGGCGGCAACTCTACGTCCAGGTCCTGATCGGCTTGGTCCTCGGCGCGGCCATCGGCCTGCTATGGCCGCAGTTCGCGTCGCAACCGTGGATGAAGGCCATCGGCGACGGCTTCATCAAGCTGATCAAGATGACCATCGCCGTCCTGGTCTTTTGCACCGTCGTCTCGGGCATCGGCCAGGTCAGTGAGGCGAAACAGGTCGGCCGGGTCGGCGTCAAGACCATCCTCTATTTCGAAATCGTCTCGACCTTCGCCTTGGTCATCGGACTTCTGGTGGCGAATTTCGTCCGCCCCGGCGCCGGGATGCACGCCGCCGGCGACGCTGCGGCCGTGGCCAAATACGTCTCCGAAGAAACCCATCAAAACCTCAGCGACTTCCTGCTGCACATCATCCCCGATACCCTGCTCAGCGGCCTGGCCGAGGGCAATATCCTGCAGGTCCTGCTGGTCGCCATCCTGACCGGCTTTGCCCTGCAAAGGATCGGCCCACCGGCGCAAGGGATACGCAACCTGATCGACGAAGGCAGCCATGTCGTCTTCGACATCATCAACATGATCATGAAGCTGGCACCGCTGGGTGCCGCCGCGGCCATGGCCTTTACGCTCGGTAAGTACGGCGCCGCGGCGCTGGGCTCGCTGCTGGCCCTGATCGCCACCTTCTATGTTACGGCGGCCCTGTTCATCTTTGTCGTTCTGGGCGTGATCGCCTGGTGGTGCGGCTTTTCAATTTTCCGCTTCGTCGCCTATCTGCGCGACGAGCTGCTGATCGTGCTGGGGACCTCGTCTTCGGAAAGCGCCCTGCCCAACCTGATGCGCAAGATGGAGGCGCTCGGCTGTTCAAAGCCCGTGGTCGGCCTGGTCATCCCGACGGGCTACAGTTTCAATCTCGACGGCACCAATATTTACATGACCCTGGCGTCGCTGTTCATCGCCCAGGCCCTGGGTTACGGCCTGACCCTTACGCAACAACTGACGCTTCTAGGCGTGGCCATGCTGACCTCGAAGGGGGCCACGGGCGTGACCGGCGCGGGCTTCATCACGCTGGGCGCGACCCTGGCGGTGGTCAATCCGGCCCTGGTGCCCGGCATGGCCATCGTGCTGGGCATCGATAAATTCATGAGCGAATGCCGCGCCCTGACCAACTTCGTCGGCAACGGCGTGGCCTGCGTCGTCATTTCGCGCTGGGAAGGCGAACTAGACAAGGCGAAGCTTAGAGCAGGTTTAAACCCGACAAAGACTTAACGCGAATCGGCGCTCTGCGAAGCATCCGGCATCTGCGGCAGGTCGACCGGCGGCAGGGCCGGCTCAAAGCTCTTCGGCGGCACCGATTCGGCGTAGTTGGAAAATTCGGACGACAGTTCGTCACCTTCGGCCGTGACATGCTCCCCTTTGGGATTGCAGGCGGCCACGGCAACTGCCGCCAAAGCAGCCACCACAGGGATCAGTTTCATGACATTACGGCGCATGGGGAGGTCTCCGGTTTGCCGCACTATGCCGCGAAGCCTCCCGGCGCGCCTTGCGGATCAACCCGCCGAAACATCAAGAAGCCATAAGTCGCCAGCTACCGTTTTCGCGTACCGGGCGCGCCCCATTGTTTTTTTACGCTGCGGGGAGCATGGCTGCATGTTAAGATTTGGTTAATACCGCTGGAGGTGCTCCCCCATGACCCTTAACATGAACCGCAAACTGCAAATCGGCGTCCTGACCCTGGCCGCCGCCCTTGTCCTGCCGGTTGTCGCGCACGCGCAATACTACGAAGACGACGGCTATTATCAGCAACGTGACCCGAACAAGGGTCGCAACACCGGCGCCGTGGTCGGGGCGGTGGCCGGCGGGCTGCTGGGCTCGCAGGTGTCCAAGAACGAGCGCGGCCTGGGTACGGTCGGCGGCGCCATCATCGGCGGCGTCATCGGCTCGAAGGTCGGCAAGCAATACGACCGCAACTACGACCGCGGCTATTCCGACGGCGCCTACAACAGCGGCGGCGACTATCAGCAGCAGCCTCAGGGCTACGACAATGGCGGCTATTATCAGCAACCGTCCTACAGCTCGGGCGGCTATTACCAAAGCCAGCCGCAAACCTACTATTCCTCAGGCGGCAGCTATTACAGCCAGCCCTACCAGGGCGGCGAAACCTACTACAGCCAGCCTGATACGGACGAGGACACCTACTACAGCGCTCCCGCCACGACCGCCTATTCCGATGGCTGCGGCGTGCGCTACACCTGCCAGCCGGTGACCACCTATTCCAACAGCGGCTACAGCAGCTATGACGACGGTGTCGGCTATTACGACAGCGGCTACACCAGCTATCCGGCGACGACCCAGGCCTATGCGCCCTGCACCTGCGCCACCTACACATCGGGCCCGGTCTACTATTCCAGCCAGTCCTACGGCTCCGGCGCACCGGTGCAGGCCTACAGCTCCGGTTATGGCAGCTATAAGCCCTATACCGGCAGCAGCTACAGCTCGACGACCTATTCGTCGTCCTCGTCCTACGGCGGCGGCAGCTACTATTATGGCGGTGGCTACAGCGGCAACGGCGGCACGCACCACGGCGGGCACAATGGCGGACACAAGCACAAGCAAGGCCATCGTTCCGGCTACTGACACAATTGACACAATAAACTTGGGCACGAGACATTAGGCTGCGACGTGATGCGGTCAGGATGGCGACATCCGCACCGCATCACGAGGCCAAAATGACTCCCGCTCAGATCCGCCTGGTCCAGGCCAGCCACGCCGAAGTCGTCACCCTGGGCGCCACGGCCGCCGAAGTCTTCTACACGCATCTGTTCGTGCTCGATCCGTCGTTGAAACCGATGTTCAGGAGCGACCTCGCCGCCCAGGGCAAGAAACTGCTTCAGGCGCTGAATTTCGTGGCGACGCAGCTTCACCAACCTGAACGCATCCTGCCAGCGGTCCGTGAGCTGGGCCTTCGCCATGTCGCCTACGGCGTTCAACCCGAACACTATGTGACGGTCGGCGCCGCCCTGATCGCCACCCTGGCCCAAGCCCTGGGCGAGCGCTTCGACCTGGCCACCCGCCAGGCCTGGACCGAGGCCTATGGCCTGCTGTCGAGCACCATGATCGACGCCGCCTACCCCCTGGCCGAAAGCGCGTAAGAGGCTAGGCAGCTCAAAATCTTTCGGGCATAAGCGTTGGCGACTCCTCAGAGCCAAAAGCCAGCCCAGAGCCGTTCATGTCCCCTTTTCTCGCGTCCGTCGTCAGCCGTAGCAAAGCCTTAGCCGACAAGCTGTGGAACGCCGACGACCAGACCCTGCGCTGGGTATTGGGTGCCCTGATCCTGGTCCTGGCCTGTTTCAACTTCCTGCGCGACGTCAACAACCCGCCCAATGCTTTCTGGGACGAGTCCTACTACGTCACCGCCGCTGAGCGTTATAAGGAAGACAAGGCCCAGTTCGCCTCGCACCCGCCGCTGGGTTTCATGTTCATGGACCTGGGCCAGACCCTTGACCACGCCAATGACAAGGTCGACACCCACTTCCTGGGTGAGGTCAAGAAGCTCGATACGCGCATCATTCCCAAGGGCTACGACTTCAACGCCATCCGCATGCCGTCCGCCCTGTTCGCGGTGGCCGGCGCCCTGCTCTTCTACCTGATCGTGCTGCGACTAACGAACGAGGCATTCGAGGCCTTCGTCTTCTCGCTGCTGTTCGTGTTCGAGAACAGTTACATCGTCCATTTCCGCGCCGCCCACCTCGATTCCTACCAGCTCACCTTTACCCTGGGATCGATACTGGTCTGGCTGACCACCTTCGGCCGAGAGCCGAAACGGCCATTGCTGACCTTCGCCGCCTTCGGCATCCTGTGCGGTCTCAGCTTCATGACCAAGGTCAATTCGCTGGTCATGGTCCTGCTGTGCGGCATTACGCTGGTCCGCGCCCTGTGGACCCTGCGCACGCGCGAAAACCTGCTCCGTTCCTTGGCGCGCGGTTCGGTCGCCGCCGGCGGCTTCCTGGCCATGATCGCCCTCGTCTTCAGCCTGCATGTGGTGCTCAACCCCAAACCGCCCCAGACCGGCACCCCGGCAGGCGACCGCGACCTGCGCGCCATGAGCCAGACCTACAAGGACTGGTTGAACCATAAGCGGCCACTGGACCTGGCCGTTATCTGGGCGGGCAGCTACGACTATTACAAGTACATGAAGGGCGATTTCACCGGCTCGATCCTGACCGAGCCCAACGGCTCGCAGCCGATTTTATGGCCGTTCATGCACAAGATCATCAACTACCGCTGGGACTTCGATGGCAAGCGCACGGCCTATACCCAGATGGTCGGCAATCCAGTCAACTGGGGACTGGGCATCATCGGCATCGTCGGCGCGGCGGGGCTTATCATCGCCCGGCGCGCCCGCCGGCTGAGCGATGACGGCCATACCGAGGACTTCAATCGCCTGGAAGGCCTCTTCGCCATGTTCATGATCTTCTGGCTGTTCCACATCTACCTGGGCACCCAGCGCGTCATGTACGTCTACCACTACTTCATCGGCCTGGCCCTGAGCTTCATGCTGTTGCCGGTGGTGTTCCGCATCCTGGCGCGCAAGGTCGGTTTTCTGGACAAACACCGCTTTGCGATCCTGTGCGGCATCAGCGTGCTGATCGCGGCCAGCTACCTGTTCTACGCCCCGCTGACCTACCACCAGATGCTGTCGCGCGACGCCTGCGAACTGCGCAACTGGCCGGTCAAGATGGTGGTCTGCCAGCCGATGAAGAAACGTCCATCCGAAGCAGCGGCGTCGCTTTAACCGTCCGCCCGCACCTGAAACAGCTTGCGTTCTTCACCGCGCAATCGCACCGCCGTCAGGATGCCGACTTTGTAGACGCCGCTGTCGACGCCGATGCGCCATCGCAAATCCGTCACCGGTTCCTCGGGCGTGTGACCATGAACCACGACATAGTCACAGGCCTTCTCCGCCGCCTGGAAGCGGCCACGGATGTACATGAAGGTTTCCGCGCCCTGCTCTTCCAAAGGCCGGTCCGGATCGACTCCCGCATGGACGAACAAATAGTCGCCATCCAGGAACGACACCGGCAATTCCCGCAGCATCTCCAGGTGCCCCGGATCGAACGCCTCGGCGAAACGGTCGCGGACATTGGCCCAGACAACCGGATCATTGGCCATATAGGGCATGGTCACGCCGTAGGACGCCATTGTCGCCGCCCCGCCCCAGATACGCCAGGTTTCGCCGGTCATCGGGTCGGCCAGGAACTTCAGCAACTGTTCCTCGTGGTTACCCTTGATGACCACCGCGTCGCACCACGCCGCCGTTCGCAGGCGCTGGACGCGATCCAGCACCTGACGTGAGGCCGGTCCACGATCGATATAGTCGCCCAGCAGGATCACCCGCGGCTTTTCCCCGATCAGCTCGGCATCGATGCGGATGCGCTCCAGTAGACGTTCAAACAGGGCGTCATAGCCATGAATATCGCCGATGGCGTAGGTCAATTGTGCAATGCGGGATGTCATGCTCATGATGTAGGACAAGGCACGGCGAATTTCAAACCGCAATCGCGCGGCTCAACCCGTCCGCACTTGAATCAGGTCCCGGGTCTCGCCATGCAGCCGCACCGCTGTCAGAACCTCGTCACTATAGACGCCGCTGTCAACGCCGATCCGCCACCGGCGGTGTGTGACCGGAGTCTCAGGGGTGTGGCCGTGCACCACCACGTACTGACACGCCCGCTCCGCCTCCTGGAAGCGGCCGCGGATATACATGAAGGTTTCCGCCCCCTGCTCTTCCAACGGCCGGTCCGGATCGACCCCGGCATGGACAAAGAGGTAGTCACCCGCCTGGAAACTGACCGGCATGGCGTGTAGCATGTTGAGATGGCTGAGCTTCAGCACCGCCAGGAAGCCGTCGCGCACGGCACGCCAGAACTCGGCGCCGTGGCTGAAATAGGGCATGGTAACGCCATAGGAGGCCAGGGTGGCGCCGGCACCCCAGTCCCGCCAGGTTTCGCCGCTTTCCGGTTTGACCAGGAAGTGCAGAAGCGCCGCCTCGTGATTGCCTTTCAGCGCCACGACATCGCACCACCGCGCCTGCTGCAGGGCCATCACCCGCTCAAGGACCTGGCGTGATTGCGGCCCGCGGTCGACATAGTCCCCCAGAAGCACGATACGCGGCCGGTCGCCGGTCATCTCGGCATCGCTGCGAATGCGGTCGATCAACCGCTCGAAGAGGGCGTCGTAGCCATGGATGTCCCCGATGGCATAGGTCAGCTGGTCGATACGCGAGGCCATGGTATTCCATAACCCCGCTATCTGCGGCCGCCAAACCGTTTCCCCTGACTTTGTCAGGTAAGCCGCCGCCTGTATCCCAAATACGCCACCAGCGTCAGGCGATCGTCAGCGTAACCGTGCCGGTATAGCCCGACGACGCGTCACCGCTGATCGCCACGGTCGAGGCCGCCAGCTCCGCCGCCGTGTCGTCGTTGAAGACATTGTCCGAGGCAAAGGTGATGCCGGCCAGGGCTGTCGAACTGGAGCCGTACAGGCTGCTGGTGGTGTACAGGGTCTGGCACACCGACCGGTCGAAGGCGAACTGGGTCGTCTTGACGGCATTGGCGTGCGTCGTCGCGGTCGACAGGCCGGCGAAGACCTCGACGTGGATGTGCGGCATCCGCCCGTTATAACAGCCCGGGAAGATGGTGGTGAAGGTGACCTTGCCGTTGGCGTCGGTGACCTGGACGCCGCGCAGGTAGTTCTGGGTGGTGTAGCCGCTGGAATAGAGCGAATAGTTGCCGTTGGCCGTGCAGTGCCAGATATAGACGGCATAGCCCGACACCGGCTGGCATCCCAGGCTCTTGTCGACCACGGTGATGGTCAGGTCCAGCTTCACGCCCGTCGCCGTGCCGGAATAGGCGCCGATGCTGGTGCGGATGTCGCTGCGCACCACGCCGCTCTGGTTCAGAATATTGACCACCGAACCCGACACCGAGTTCGAGCCGTCGCCCGGATAGGGCCCGTTGGTTTCTTCGGGCAGTTCGATGCAGGTCCCCGCCGAAGACGATGACGAACTGGAGGAAGACGAACTCGAAGACGACGATGACGACGAACTGGACGTCGAACTCGACGAGGTCGATACGCTGACACTGGTCGACGAGCCGCCACTGCCCCCGCCGCCGCAGGCTGCCAGGGCCGAAGTCGAAAGGGCGGCGCCGCCGATCAGCCACAGCGCCCGGCGCCGCGGCATGGCGGATTTGATGAAATCGTCGAGGCTGGACTCGTCGTTATGGTCATGGTGAGGCATGGTCGAAAATCCCCGGATTGACAGAAGTCTCCGGGATATCAAGCCATTGCGGCGGAACTTTCGGCCGAACATGTCACACGGGACATAGTTTTCCCGAATTGTGACATTTGGAATATCTATTGTATTTGTGGCCGCCCCAGGGCCTACTCCGCCGTCGGCAGGTAGATATCGCTGACCAGCCGCTCGCCGCCGTGCCGGGTCAATTGCACCACCACATCGATCAGCGATCTGGCATAGGCCAGGGTCTCGCTGCGCGTCAGTTGCGTCCCCGACTGCAAGACCATCAGTGCCACCTGCTCCAGAGCCCCCTTAGGGGTATTGGCGTGGCAGGTGGTGAACGATCCCGGGTGACCGGTATTGATCGCGCGCAGGAAGGTATTGGCTTCTTCGCCACGGATTTCGCCGACGATGATCCGGTCCGGGCGCAGGCGCAGGGACGCCTGCAGCAGGTCATTGATGGTCAGCCGGGCCTCGCCCATATCGCCCTTGACCGCGACCAGGCGGAGCGAATTGGCGTGGTTATCGACGATTTCCGGCGTATCCTCGACCAGGATGATGCGTTCATGCGCCGGAATGGCCTTCAGCATGGCATTCAAAAAGGTGGTCTTGCCGGACGAGGTGCCCCCCGAAATCAGGATGGTCTTGCGCGCCGCCACAGCCTCTTTCAGGAACTTCACCGGTTCCTTGCGGGCAAAGGCCAGGTCGTCGCGTTTCGTCTTGCCCGACAGGTCGGGAATGGGGCCGCGATCATAGTCGTCCAGGCTCATATCGACCATGCGGTGGCGGCGGATGGCCAGGGCCCAGTGCTTCGCCGCTGGCGGGCCAACCAGTTGCACGCGCTCGCCGCTGGGCAGGCTGGCGGCCAGAAGCGGGTTCTCGCGGTTGATGCCCTGGTGCGCCATACGGGCGATCTGGGCGGCCAGGCGCGACAACAGGATGTCGTCGACCTCGGGCAACTCGATGCGCTGCATGGCGGGCTGGCCCGACGCTTCGATCCACACCTCGCCCGGCTTGTTGACCAGGATTTCCGTGACCTCGTCGCGTTCGAGGAACTCCGCGAACGGCTTGAGGTAGGTGCGCAGATACACACCGTCCAGCGGGATCACGGTATCGGCGTTGGCCATCCTACTGACCCAGGTTGAAGTCGAGATCGCGCGCGGCGAAGACCTGAATCGTGGCGCCCTGCGGCACCTTGATGGTCGGCGGGATCTTCATGTCGTTCGACAGGGCTTCGCCGATCATGCCAGTAGCCCCCGACGACGAACCGATGACGATGGTCGAACTGTTCTTGCCCGACATCACGTTGGACAGGCCGTTGACCACCGAAAGCAGCATGGCCGAGCCGAAGCGCTTGGCGAAATGGCTGTCGACACGGCCCGACATGCCGGCCTGGCCCAGGTCGTCGGTCGCCGGCGAGGCCAGCTGGATCGACAGGCCGTCCGGCCGGATCAGCCGGTTCCAGATGATGAAGGCGCGAGTCTCGCCGCTGGTCAGGCCGCTCTTGTACTGGCCGATCAGGCGCGAGCCCTTGGGGATCAGGATGGTGGTGCCGTCAAAGCTGCGAATATCGCGCGACACGACGGCGCGGGTATAGCCCGGCAGGTCGGAATTGATCGCCGTCTCCAGCACGGCCGGAATGACCGCGCCCTGGGGCACGACCTTGGACGGATCGCCGATACGCCAGGCGCGCTGGCTGACCTCGCCATTGACCGAGGCCAGGAACTGCTGGTTCGCGTTCAAAGCCGCTGGCGCCGCCCCCCCGGTTGCCGGTGCCGCGGCGGCCTGGGCGGCCGTGGGCGGCTGGGAATTGTCGACGATCATCGCGGGCGCGCGGGCGGCGGACGGATCCACCGACGCCACGGTCGCGGGTGGCTGCTGGTTGCCGGGTGGCATGGGCTGGACGAAGGAGGGTTGCGGCTGAGGCTCGTCGATCGGCGGATTGGCGCTGGGATCTATCGGCGGCAGGGTCGAAGCCGGCTGCTGCGCTTGGACCGGGGGTGGTGGCTGCTGCGGCGCCGGCTGGTTGCGGATGCTCAACATGGCGACCACGCCCAGGCCGACGGCGCCGATAATGCCGGCGGCCAGACCGATCTGATCGCCCATGGTGCCCTTCTTGGCGACCTGTGGCAGGGCGTTGTTGGAGGCAGCTTCCAGCTCGCTCTCGGGCAGGTTCAGGCGCGGGTCGTTGCCGGCAGGCAGGGGATTGCGGGCCATCAGTTGCCTCCCTTGGGGCGCGGCTGGGGCGACAGGGCGTCCAGGCCTTCGACACGGTAGGCGTCGTTATACAGAATCGTCTTCTGGTCAGCCTGGCGCAGGACGAAGCCGCGCGCCACCTGTTCGACGACCATGTAATCGCCACGCGTGGCGTAGTTGATCAGGCTCTCGCTATTGTCGGCATTGAGCGCGTAGACGGCCGGGGTCTCGGCGCCTGCGGGCCAGCGCAGATAGGTCGAAACACCGTCGTCGAAGATGCGGATCGGCACCAGCCCGACCGAACCGGAATAGGTATAGGCGGTGTTGCGCTTTTCCGGAATCGGCAGGAAGGCATTGGGATCGACCGGCTTGGCGGGCTGGCCGGCGACGGGTGCTGCCGTCGGCGGATACAGGAAGCGCAGGTCGTAGACGACGCGGCCGCGCGAACAATCGCCGGACGGCGCCATGCTCAACTCGAAATTATAGCTGCGACGATTGGTGACGATCGACATGTTGGAAAAGGCATTGCCGACGATCGGTTTGACGAACAGCAGGTTGCCCTTCTTGTTCGGCGTGACCTGCCATTGGCCGGCGTCGCCCAGACCGACGTTCTCGACCAGTTCGCCGTTCTCGAACGAGATCATGGTCTGGAAGTTGAGGCAGCCTTCCAGGGCGATGATCGCGCCGGCGTCATAGGGGATGGTGGTCAGGCGGATGTCGTCTTCATCCGCGTCCTGGGCATAAGCACCGCAGGCCGCGAAGAGCATCAGCAAAGATAAAGAGAGACGTTTGATCATGTTTACGGCTCCTGGCGGCCAGGAGAAGGGGACGGCGCCGCACGGCTGGCGGCAGGCGGCGTGCCGGTGGGCGAGGTGCGGTCGCGAAACCGCTGGCCCAGGCCCTGGACGCGGGTGAAACGGTCGCCCGAGGTCGAACGGGCCTGCGGATCGTACAGGCCCAGTCCTTCGGAGCGGGTATTGGCGGACGCCGCGCCGCCCTGCCCGCCGCCACCGGCGCCGTCGCGGGTGACGGCGGTGATCAGGGGTTCGGTGCGGAGATAGGCGTCGTTGACGCTGCGGCCGGAGGCATCGGCGAACATGGCGACCTGTTGCGACGGCGCCGCCGGGGCCGGTTGCGGGTTGCCACGGACGTTCGGCGTATCGCGCAGCGCCGCCTGCCAGTCGCGGACCAGTGAACCCGCCACCCACATCAGGGTGAACAGGAAGGCAGAATAGATCAGCGAGCCCATGAACAGGATAACCATGGGCTGGACAGCCTGCACGGCCCGTTGCGGATCCTCGGCGATCGCGTCGATCAGCGGCACGAACAGCATCAGCGCGGCCGTGCCACCCAGAACGGTCAAAAGCGGCGCCAAGGCAAAGATCAGCGTAGTGCGGATCCAGCCGTTGAACAGGCCGCGCGTCTGCGGGAACAGGGCCAGGACGATGAAGATCGGCCCCAGGATCAGCAGCAGGTAAAGCGTCAACCGCGTCAGGATCAGCACGCCGAGCGTCGAGCATAGCAAGAACAGGCCGCTCAGCCAGAACAGGGTCACCGGCATGGACTTGGACTGGATCAGGGCGGCTACCAGTTCCGGCTGCTGCGCCGTCGTGGTCGCCACGGTCGACGGACCGTCGAGCGTTCGCGCGATATGGGCAAAGCGCACGAACAGGCCGTCCAGGTTCTGGGCGAAGTTCATCACTGCACTGCCCTTGTGCCCCAAAAGCGCGGCGGCGACCTCATCGGGACCGCCCATGAACAGGCCGTAAAAGACGGCGTGATAGGCCGGCCACATGGTGACGAAGGTCAGGACCAGGACCATGGTTATGATGCGCGGCGACATCATGGTGACCGTCAGCTGCGTCCGCCCGGTCAGGAAACCATAGGCGATGATGGCGACATAGATGACCAGCATCGTGGTCAGGGCATAGCCGAAGGCGCCGCCGGCGCCGAACAGGCGGTCGTAGCCGACCTTCACCGCCGCATTGATGTGGCAGTCCATGGCCGCCAGCGAACCGGAGACCGAGGTTTCACCGACCAGGGTGATCTGGCGGCAGGCGCCCGCTTGCAGCATCATGCCCGGCCCCGCTTTCTCGGTGTCGCGCTCTCCGGATACGGCGTACCGATCAGGGGTTGCCACCAGTCGTGCGGGTCGTCGCCATACTGCGCCCGCAGTTCGTCGAGCTGGCGCACCGTGCTTTCGCGGCCCGACAGCACGGTCAACACATCGGGCATGGACGACAGGTCCAGCCGCGCGACGACACTGTGATTGCCGTGCTTGACCAGGAAGGCGCGCGAATGGGCCGGGATGGCCCGGATCAGGTCCAGTTCGTGCAGGGTCAGGCCGAAGCCGTCACAATAGTCCTCGGCCTGGGCGCGCGGATTGGGCATGAAGATCTGGGTCGCCGCCTGTTCGATGATGGCGGTCGAAATCCGGCTGTCCAGGGCGTCGCGCGCCGACTGGGTGCCGAAACCCAGTATGGCGTTGCGCTTACGCAGGGTCTTCATCCAGTTGCGGATGGCGGCGGCGAAGATCTCGTCGTCCAGCGCCTTCCAGCCCTCGTCGATGACGATCATGGTCGGCTGGCCGTCGAGGCGTTCCTCGACGCGCTGGAACAGGTACATCATGCACGGCGTGCGAAGGACCGGTTCGTTCAGCAGCAGGGTCATGTCGAAGCCCAGGGTCCGGGCCTCCATGTCCAGCAGGTCGTTTTCGTTGTCGAACAGCCAGGCGTGTTCGCCCTCCCCGACCCACGGGTTCAGCCGTGCGGCCAGGTCACCATGCGTCGGCCGGCGCACACCACCCAGCAGTTCGCGGAAATAACGCAGTCGGCGGTACTTCGGGTCCTGCTCGAAATTGGCGTCGACCGCCTCGGTGATGATGGCCTCTTCTTCCGAGTTCAGCGGCAGTTCCGGCCGCGCCAGCAGTTGCGCGATCAGGGCGCGCAGGAAGGCCCGGTTGCCCGGGTTATCGGCCAGTTGCAGCGGATTGAAGCCGGTCGGCTCGCCCGGACGCAGGGTAGCGTAGTGGCCGCCGACCGCACGGATGAAGATTTCGGCGCCGCGGTCCTTGTCGAACAGGAAGGTGCGCGGTTTGAACTTCTGGGCCTGGGCGGCCAGGAAGTTCAGCACCACCGTCTTGCCCGAGCCCGACGGCCCGATGACGGTGAAATTGCCGAGGTCCGCCTTATGGAAGTTGAAATAGTAGGGCGTGCCCGATGAGGTCTCAAAGACGCTGACCGCCTGGCCCCAGTGGTTGCCCTCGGGCTGGCCGATCGGAAAACCGTGCAGCGAGGCGAAGGAGGCATAGGCGCCGGTCGAGATCAGCGCCTTGCGGGCGATATAGGCTTCGTTCCCGGGGAACTGGGCCCAGAAGGCCGGTTCCAGGTTGACGTCCTCGCGCACCGCCACGGCACCGAGATCAGCCAGGGCCGCCAGGCATTGCGCCGACGCCGGATCCAGCTCGGCCAGCGACTTGGCGCGGACCAGCAGGCTCAAGTGGTGCTCACCCAGGGCGAAATTGCCGGTCGCCAGGTCGTCCTTGGCCGACATCAGGCCCTGGCGCAGCGACATGGCCTCTTCGTCGGCGGCGCGCATCCGGCGCAGGGCCAGGTTGATGCGCTCCATGCCGATCTGGCGGTCGACGAAGGCGAAGCTCTCCGTCAGGGTCATTTCGAACGGCAGGCGCAGGATCGAGTCGCACATGCCCGGCGTGGCATGCGGCGGATAGTCCTTCAGGCTCATAATCGCCGAAAAGTCCTTGCCGTCGCCCAGGCTGGACTGCTCCATGGCCTCCAGGCCGAACGACACCCGACGATAGGGGATATAGTGGCCGACGTCCGACACCGGCTTCAGCACCGGCCGCATCTCGCCATTGTACAGGCACGACAGCAGTTCCAACGGTTCGGAACAGCGGCCATTGGCGGTGTCGTAGCCACCCAGGGGCCGCGGGCCATAGGCCTGCAGCGCCGCCATCAGGGCTTCGGTCGCCGCCTGCAGCTCCTTGTGGGTGCTGGCCAGGGCCGCCTGGCGCGCATTCTCGCCGACGCCCTTGCCTAAAAGACCCGCCAGGCTGTCGGCAAAGCCGACCTTGCCCTTGGGATTGCGGCGAACGATGGTGATGAACAGGTCGTTGACGAACAACTGGCGCGACTTCAGCTTGTCCTGCCACTGCTGCTGGATATGGCCGCACACCGGATCGTCATAGGACGCCGGCATGGTGACGCTGACGCGCCTGCGGATAATGTGGTGGTACAGCACGAAGCGCGACGATCCGACGGCGCGCAGCGCGGCGGCGCGGACGATCTGGCGGTGGTTGACTTCCTCGGTGTCGGCCGTCTCGAAGGCGAAGCCCTCGAGATAGATGGACTGCATCAGCGAGCCATCGCGCAGCACGATGGTGCGGTCGTCGAGCAGCCGGTCATAGGGCAGACGTTCGCCGACGCGCTGTTCGTTTTTGAACCAGCCGGCAAAGCCACTGAAAGGTTTGGGCGCGTCGGCCATGGGTATAATTACGGTCGGTAGGAGTTGCAGCGCCAGTGGCGGAAGTTGCGCACGCGCGGGCAGCGCGACACCTTGGTCAGCCACAGGTCGAAGACGCGCGGTTCGCGCAGGCATGCCAGGTAACCGACGGCGTGAACCACCAGAGCGACGGCCAGAGCCCAGAACGAGCGGGTGATCAGGAAGGCCTCGGTGGTGACGACGCCATTGATGATGAAATACGAGTATGTCACCCCGGCGAACATCTGCGGCTGGGTCAGCGCCTTGAACACCGTGGATTTGATGAGTTCGGCCACCTTAGCCGACCGTACCCTGAATGCCGGCGACGATGGTCGCTGCGCCGAACAGGATGAAGACGCCGATGATCACGGTGGCGCCGTAGCGCCAGTTCATGCGGCCGGTCAGCATCATGAAGCCGACCACGGCGACGGCGATGACGGCGACCATGGTGGCCAGCTGGCCCAGCAGGGTATCACGGATCCAGCCGACGGCGCCGGTGATGGGCGACGAACCGGCGGGGCCTGCGGCCTGGGCGGCGGCATGACCAGCCGTCACGGCAAAGGCCGTGGTGGCCAAGAGAACCTGGGATATCAGCTTTTTCATACGCGTTTCGCCTTCATAGCGGGGAATCACCGGCCGGATTGCGGCAAATGTCGCGCAAGCCCCAACCTTTAGCAAGGGCTCTAGAGGCGCTATGTGACGGTACGATGACAGAGCCGCATCAGATGTGACAGGCGACGGAATATTTATAGTGTAAAGTTGCGAGACTCGCTTGCAACGGATTTCACCAAATCTCAAGAGCCGGCGCGTCGGCCCTACCCTGGGCCAAAATCGCCGCTATAACCCTGCGCTCCGGTTGTGTATAACGGCAGGAAACCTTGGGACGGGGGCACATATTATGATCAGTCGCAGAAGCCTTGTCTTTGGCGGCGCCATGTCATTCGCCGCGCTGGCGTCGTCGCGCGCCATGGCAGACCCGCAACCGTTGGGGCCGCTGCTGAACACGCCGGACTTTGACCGCCTTGCCCCCGAATGGCGCAGGGTCGGCCTGCGCCCGTACCGCAAGGGCGGCGTCAAGCTCGACATCGACCCGGGCGCGGATACCGTCCAGGCGCGCAAGGTCCTGATCTACAACTACGGCCATGGCGGCGCGGGCATTACCCTGGCCTGGGGCTGCGCCGACCAGGTCAAGGACTTCGTCGACACCGCCCTGCGCACGCGCCTCCAGAAGCCGCCCAAACAGACCCGTGTGGCCGTCGTCGGTGCCGGTGTCATCGGCCTGGCGACGGCGGCGGAGCTGAAGCGGTGGGCACCGGACCTGACCGTAACCGTCATGGCCGAAAACGTTGACGCAGCCGGCAATCCCATGCCGCAAAGCACGACTTCGTGGATCGCCGGCGGGCAGTTCGAGCCCTCGGCCCTGTGGCGGGAATATCAGGACTGCGACCATCCCTGTAAGATGGACATCCTGCACGATCTGGTCCGACGTTCGCACCGGCGGATTCAACAGATCAAAGCCCTCGGGATTCAGGGCGACTACGGCATCGCCGACCGCACCAACTACATTCTCGCCAACGAGGATGACGAAGGCTTTGCGCTGGGCATGCCACGCGATGTCGTGCCGGCGGCGCAGACCGGCTTGCTGCCCTTCGCCAAGCTGGCGACGGTCGCCGGCAAGGCCTATGCCACCTGGCTGATCAACCCGACGATCCTGCTGCCGAGGCTTGTCTCCGACCTTCGCGCAGCCAGCGTGCGGTTCGAAAAGCGCAAACTGCGCACGCGGGCGGAACTGATCGCGATCGACGCCGATATCATTATCAACTGCACCGGCCTGGGAGCCGCGAAGATCCTGCCCGGCACGGGGCTGACACCCATACGCGGCCAGCTCGTCGTGCTGCAGAACACCGACAAACTGGACTATCTGTTCAGCGGCGGCTGCGGCAACAAGAGCGCCTACATGTTCTGCCGTCAGGACGACATCGTCATCGGCGGTACGTTCGACTACACCGCCAACCTCAGCGGCCTAACCGACAAAAGCTATCTGACGATGCGCGACCGCGTGAAAGACATTTTCAGCGGCAATGTCAGCGCCTGCAACAGCACGCCTTCCAACGGGGCCTGTCATCCATAGAGCTCGGACGGCAGGCTGCGCGGGTTCATGGCCACCGAAATCAGCGTGGTCCCCTGAGCCGCTTTGGCGGACTGAAGCGCCTGGGCCAGGTCGGCTTCGTTTTCAACCCTGTGGGCCGAGGTCAGCCCCATGGCCCGGGCCAGCATGACATAGTCCCAGCGCGGCAGATTCAGGTGCGCGACCGGTGGCGTTGCCGGATGGGTGAAATAGCCCCCGCTCCCGTTGACGGTATATTCTTCGATCGCGTACAGCGCGTTGTCGAGGACGATGACGATGGCGCGAACCTTATGCCGCTCCAGCCCCGACAGCGCCTGGGCCGTCATCTGGAAGCCGCCGTCGCCGCAGATGACCAGCGGACGGCGCGCCGTGGCCGACCCCGAGGCCGAATCCTTCTCGGCCACACCGACCCCAATCGCGGCCGCCGGCGTATATCCGATCGAACTCCAGATGGCGTTGCTGACAAAGCTCTGGCGCCCCGGCATGTCGAGATCGGCGGCGGGATACTGCGCCAGGCACGAGTCGGTCAGGACCACGAAGCCGGGATCCAGGAAGCGGCTGACCGCCCCCATGACATGGTCGTAGCCCAGCCCCGGCCCGGCAATTCCGGCCCGGGTCGCGATATCGGCGCGCCGTGCCTCGAAGCTGCGCCCGTCAAGCCGGCGTCCGGCCACATGGGCCGGCACGGGCGACCATGGCAAGCCGTTGAGCGCGGTCACCAGCCGGCTCAGATCGGCTGGGACGGACGGCTGCCGGCGGTCGCGATACTGCCCGTCGCCGGCCTGCATGAATACACCCAGCTTGCTCTGGAACAGATCGCGATACTGGCGACCGAAGGTGCAACCGATGGCCAGGACGGCATCGGCTCCGTTCAGCAGCCCGGTAACCAGCGGCGACGCCGACTTGCCGTCGTAAACGCCGGCGAACGGGCCCGTCTGTTCGGAAATTACCGTCTTGCCGAGATAGGTGGTCACATAGGGAATCTGCAGCTTATCAACCAGGGCGGTGACGGCGTCGGCCAGGCCATAGCGGCCAATCTGCTCGCCCAGGAGCAGCACCGGCTTTTGCGCAGCTTTCAGGCGGGCCATGATCTGTTGCGCCAGGGCGTTTTCGCCGGCGGCGGGGGCCGGCGGTACCTGCAGCGGTGCGGACGGCGCGGCAATCTTCAGGTCCCACAGGCCCTTGCTGATCTCGAGATAGACGGGGCGCTGCGCCTGCAGGGCAGCGATCACGACGGCGTCGATCTGCGCGGCGGCGTCGGCCGACCGGGTAACGCGCTGGGCTTCCACGGTCACGCGGCGGAACACCGAAAGATCGCCGAGGATATCGGCCTCGGGAATGGTCACCGCCCCGGCTTTGCGCGGCGGCACCGCACCGATCGAATGCGAGAACAGCGTGCCGTCCTCGCGGTAACGCGTCAGGTCTTCACCGGTGGGGCCGCCATTGATGACGACGACCGGGCTACGCTCGACATAGGCGCCGGCGATGGCATTGATCAGGCTCAAGGTGCCGACGCCGTAGGTGACGCAGACGGCGCCCAGACCACGCATGCGGGCATAACCATCGGCGGCATAGCCGGCCTCGAGGTCGCTGGCGGTGATAACCAGCTTCATGCCGCGTTTGGATGCCGCGTCAAACATGGAATCGCAGGTTGCGCCCGGCACGCCGAACAGGGTCTGGCAGCCGGACTGGCGCAGGCGGATGGCGATATATTCGGCAATCGCCACCTGTCCGGTGACCGGTTGCGCCTGCGCCGTCTCCGCGGGAAGCTGCGCGGCTATTACAGCGGCGGCCGACAGCACGATGGCCGAACGACGCGTTATATCCTGATCCGTTGGCAGCTTTGTCACGCGTCAATCTCCCCTATCGATTGAAGCCGCCTTCGGCGACTGCGATTTTGGAGACATGACCTCATTTAACGGAAAAAAGTCAAACCCTCAGTGGAGATTGACCTCGGCCGGGTGTCTCAGTCCTTGGCGAACTTGACCGTCACGCCGCGCTTCTTGAAGTAGGACTCCATGATCTTGCGGCCCTGGCGATTGTTCTGGGCCAGGCGCGCCGGTTCGAACACCGCTTCCTTGAGGCCTTCGGCGGCCAGGGCGGCTTTCAGCACCTTGATGCGTTCGTCGATCTCGGCATTGTCGTTGGCGAGGGACTCGTAAATGCCTTCGAGGGCTTCGGCGACCGTGGTCACGATGACTACTCCAGTTCTGTCTATGCGCTGATTAACCGGTTTGGCGGGGCCGGTCAACGCCGCCTTTCCGTTACCGCAAGGTTAATCCAATGCCTTAAAAAAACAGTGATTCACGCAGATTTCACGCTTTACCTGTATTGATTCGGATATACCTAAGCAGGGTTAATCCGGGCAGGCCAAAAGGACGGCAAACAGTATGGGTTTCTTCGCTTCCATCAAGCGCGACGCCACCTTCGTCAAACGCATGATCCGCATCCTGCGGTCGATCAGCGGCGTCAGCCCCGACTCGCCCAACCTGGTGTGTGACGACTTCGAACGCGTGGCCGACCGCTATAAGGACAACCTGGCTGTTCTGTTCGAAGGCAAGACCCTCACCTACCAGCAGCTCGACACCATGGCGAACCGCTACGCCCACTGGGGCCGGGCGCGCGGCCTGAAGCCCGGCGATACCGTGGCGCTGTTTATGCCCAACCGGCTGGAATACATCGCCATCTGGGTCGGCCTGAACAAGATCGGCGTCATCACCGCCCTGATCAACAACTCCCTGACCGGTTCGGGCCTGGCCCACTGCATCAACATCTCGATGGCGTCCCTGACCCTGGTCGACCGCACCACCATGCCGTGCTTCAAGGAGGTCGAGAAATCGATCGAGCGCCACCAGGCCCTGTGGGTGCTGGACCTGGACCGCGACGAGGAAAGCGACAACTGCCGCAGCCTGGATTCGGCGCTCAAGGGCGTATCCAGCGTGCGGCCCGACCCCGCCCTGCGCATGGGCATGACCGCCAATGCCGTCGCCCTCTATATCTATACGTCGGGGACCACAGGCCTGCCCAAGGCAGCCAAGATCTCCAATGCCCGCGCCCAGATGTACATGAAGGCCTTTGCCGGCTTAAGCCACATGCGTGAGGACGACCGCGTCTACTGCGTCCTGCCGCTGTACCACGCCACCGGCGGCCTGTGCGGCGTCGGCGCGGCGCTGATGAGCGGCGCCTGCGTGGTGCTGGCGCGCAAGTTCTCGGCCTCGAAGTTCTGGAGCGACGTCCGCAACCAGGCGGTCACGCACATCGTCTATATCGGCGAGCTGTGCCGTTACCTGGTCAATTCGCCCCCCGCCCCAAACCCGGATGACGAACGCCGCCACAAGGTGCGCATGGCGTTCGGCAACGGCATGCGGCCCGAGGTGTGGACCAACTTCCAGAAGCGCTTCAAGATTCCGAACATCGTCGAGTTCTACGGCTCGACCGAAGGCAATGTCTCGCTGTTCAACCTGGACGGCCAGCCCGGCGCCATCGGCCGCGTCCCGCGCATCCTGCGCAACCGCTTCAATGTCCGTCTGGTGCGTTTCGACCTTGAGTCCGAGATGCCCGACCGCCGCCCCGACGGCCTGTGCTACGAGTGCAAGCCGGGCGAAATCGGCGAGGCCATCGGCCAGATCGCCAACGACGCCAAGCACGCCTATTCCGGCTATGCCGATAAGTCGGCGACGCAGAAGAAGATCCTGACCGACGTGTTCAAAAAGGGCGACGCCTGGTTCCGCACCGGCGACCTGATGCGCCAGGACAAGGCTGGCTATCTCTATTTCGTCGACCGCATCGGCGACACCTTCCGCTGGAAGGGCGAGAACGTCTCGACTTCGGAGGTCGCCGAACACTGCGCCTCGGCCCCGGGCGTGGAAGAAGCCATCATCTACGGCGTGCCGGTACCCCACCACGACGGTAAGGCCGGCATGGCGTCGCTGATCACGCGCGACGGCTTCGACATCAAGGCTTTCAAGGAGCATGTCGACGCCCACCTGCCCTCCTATGCCCGGCCGCGTTTCGTCCGCCTGCTGCAGGAGGTCGAGACCACGGGCACCTTCAAATACAAGAAGATGGACCTGATCAAGGGCGGCTACGACCCGGCCAAGATCACCGATCCCCTGTATGTGCTGGTGGTGGACGAATACCTGCCGATGAACCCGGCGATCATGAGCGAGATCGAAGCCGGCCGCATGCGGCTGTAAACGCCTGGCGTGAACCAACAAAAACGCCGGCCTGTCACCAGGCCGGCGTTTCCTTGTCCGCTCTACGTGCTGCCTACCACACGATATGCGCCAGGACATCCGCCTGAACAGCGTTGCTCACAGTAATCACATTTCCAGCGCTCAGGGAAATCCGCACATCCAGGCCCGACTGGGTGACCAGGCCCGCCGTCTCGACGCCGTTGGTATAGGCGTGGATATTGAGGCTGTCGTTCTGCGCGGCGCTGAAATCAGTGACGGTGTCCAGTCCGCTGCCGGTCTGGAACAGGAAGATGTCCGCGCCCAGGCCGCCGGTCAGAACATCCTTGCCGCCCACGCCGTTCAGCGTATTGTTCCCTTCATTGCCGGCCAGCGTATTGGCCAGTTCGTTGCCGGTGGCGTTGATATGGGCCGTACCCGTCAGGTTCAGCACCTCGGCATAGCGGCCGCTCAGCGAATAGGTCACGGTCGAGTAGATGACGTCATTCCCCTCCCCGGCCAGTTCCACCACGTTGTCGACGGCATTCTGAACATAGTAGGTGTCGTTGCCCAACCCGCCCGTCAGGATGTTCTTGTTGCCGTTGCCGGTCAGGACATTGTTCAGCGCATTGCCGGTACCGTCGATCGCCCGGGCCCCCGTCAGGGTCAGTTGTTCGACATTGGCGCCCAGCGTGTAACTCACCGAGGCCAGCACCAGGTCGCGGCCGCCGCCGGCCAGTTCCGAAATGGCGTCACCGGCATGGTCAACGACATAGGTGTCGTGCCCCGAGCCGCCGATCAGGCTGTCGGCGCCCGCGCCACCGTCCAGCCGGTCGTGCCCAGCGCCGCCGTCCAGCGTATTGACCCCGGCATTGCCCGTCATGACATTGCCCAGGGTGTTGCCGGTGGCGTTGATATCCCCCGTCCCCGTAAGCGTCAGGTTTTCGACCTGCCGGCCGGCGATGCTGTAGGACACCGACGCGAACACGGCATCCGTCCCCGCGCCCGAAGCTTCGGAGATCCGGTCGTCGCTGTTCTGGACATAGTAGGTATCGTTTCCGGCGCCGCCGCTCAGCACATTGACGCCGGCATTGCCGGTCAGCACATTGTCGAGCGCATTGCCGGTGCCGTTGATGTTGCGACTGCCGGTCAGGGTCAGGTTCTCGACATTGGCGCCTAAGGTCACCGACGAACCGGCGAAGACCGTGTCGGTGCCTTCACTGGCCGCTTCGACGATGGTGTCATGGGTGCCGGCATAATAGCTGTCATTGCCGGTGCCGCCGATCAGGGTGTCGTGGCTGCCGCCATCGTCGGGCAGGCTCAGGAAGCTGTTGCCCTCCAGGCTGATGTTCAGCGTATAGGCCGCGCCGGCCGGAATGGGGCCGATGTCGCCATCGGCATAGCCGCCCACGGCGATGTAGTAGGTGCCGGCCGCGGCGAACTGATAGATCAGGTAGGAATCGAGCGGGCTGACGCTGCCGCCGCTTTCATTCACCGCGCCGTCGTCGCTGTAGCTGAGCAGGTTGCCGTTGCTGTCGAGCACGGCGATCAGCGAATCGTAGGCTTCGGGCACGGTCCCATCGATATCGAAATAGCCGGTGACGCCGGCGGCATCGACTGTAAAGCTGTAGACGCGGACATTGCCGTCGCCCAGGCCGTTGATCGTGGCGTGCAGCACCGAGGTCGACTGGTCGATATTGGCGTCCGCCTGCAGGTCGAAGGCGCCTGGCGCGATGGCCAGGGCCGTCTGCGGCGTGTTGTGCAGCGGCAAGGCGATATCGGTGATCGCCGCAGCGTCGTAACTGACATTGATATAGCCGTTGTACAGCAGGTCGTGGCCGGCGCCGGCGCTGAGGACATTGCTCCCCAGATTGCCGACCAGGATGTTCTTCGAACCATTGCCGGTGCCGTTGATGTTGGCCGCACCGGTCAGGACCAGGTTTTCGACCTGCTTGCCGGCCAGGCTGAAGTTCAGGCCGGTGACAATGGTGTCATTGCCCTGCCCCGCCAGTTCGACGACCGTGTCGGCCAGGGTGTCGACGACATAGGTGTCGTCACCAAGGCCGCCCTCCATGCTGTCGCCGCCGATGCCGCCATCCAGGTAATCGTTGCCACCATTGGCGATCAGCCAGTTGCCGATCTGGTTGCCGATCAGGACGTCGTCGCCATTGCCTGTGATGGCGTCTTCGATCAGCGACCGCTCATTGCCTTCAAACAGCAGAGCATTGGCGACATTGCCCGGCGCGATGGCCACACCGCCGGAATAGGCCTGGTGGTTGGCCAACTGCGCCGTGTTGAACGTGACCCAGCCGCCCGGCCGCAGGTCGACCGACTGGTTGCCGTTGAAATTGGCCAGGTTGTAGGTGTCGTGGCCGCCGCCGTCCCACACCGTGCGCAATACCTTGGCGACGCCGTCTTCCGGACGCTCAGGCACGCCCTGGGAGACGCCGTTGATGAACATCTCGCCCGTGACACCGTCGAAGTTATAGACCGAGCTGGTCGCGTTCGTTGTAAAGTTGGCGCCGTAGAGATACTGCAAGGCGGCGATGTCGTTCTGCATATAGGTCTGCGGCTGGTTGTACTGCTCACCCTGGAAGCTGACCGGCGCGCCGGGGTTGGAGCGGTAAGTCATCAGCGACCAGGCCTGGCCGTCATGCTCGCCCGGCAGGGCGGCCGAACCGAAATAGGGCACCGGGCTGTTGACATAGCCGCCGCTGCTCAGGTCGAAGGCGGTATAGTTGTCGTGGCCATGCTTCAGCCCCATGGTGTGGCCGATCTCGTGCATCATGGTGGCCTGGCCCCAGTTGCCGATAGCCGGCGTCAGATAGAAGGGCTGGCCCGACATGCCGAACCAGATGTCGCCGTCCTCCGCGTCGGAACCGGGAAAGTTGCCCTGGGCCGAGGGGACCGCTTCGGACGCGGTTTGCGACAGGCGAATAATGGCATGGGTCTCGGCAGTTTCCGTGATTTCCGTGAACACCAGGTTGGTGTAGCTGCCCATCAGGCCGAAGGCATAACGTGCCGCGTTCTGTTGCGCCGTATTGAAGGTCACCTGTTCCGCGGCCAGATTGCCGTAGGCGTAATCCTCGCCATAGACCTCGCCGCTGGTCGGGAAGCTGAAGGTGATCTCGGTCACCGTCCACTTCGAACCGATCAGGATGGCGTCAACGTCCTGGTTGCCCGTATATTCCCAGCGGCCGTCCTCAACGTCGAAATAATGGTCCAGCGGCGCGCTCATCCCTTCACCGGAGGCGTCATTGACGCCGGCCGACCGGGCCACGCCGGCATGGGCGAAGCCGGCGGTCGTCACCGACACGACGGGCACCTTCGCGCTCGTCACCACCGGCGCCGCCATGGCCGCCTGAACGTCCGAGTGAAGAACAAGCCCGGAAGCCGTGCCGGCTCCCTCGAAATCAAGACCAAAACGCGTGCGCATAAATACCATCCCTGTCGATCTGAATGGGCGAGGCTCAGCTCGCCCTTAGCTACAGGGATACCGCAATCATTTCAGATGTGACAAGTCCAATATACTCTCTTAGGCATTGATTTTTATAAAAAATTCACTGCGCAAAGCGGATATTCGCCAATTATAACACGGTTTTTGGATACCTCTACCAGACGATGTGGGCCAAAACATCAGCCTTCAGCGCGGCCTGCACGGTGATGACATTGTTCGCATCCAGCGTGATCAGCACATCGGCTCCGGCTTGCGTCACCAGGCCGGCATTGGCCGTGCCGCCGGTATAGGCATTGACGTTGATGCTGTCGTTGTCACCGGCGCTGAAGTCGGTGATGATGTCCTTCCCGCTGGCCGCCAGGAACAGGAACACATCCGCGCCGCCGCCGCCGGTAATCGTATCCTTGCTGCCCATCCCGTTCAGCGTGTTGGCGCCGCTGTTGCCGATCAGGATATTCGCCAGGCCATTGCCCGTGCCATTAGTATTGCCCGTCCCCGTCAGGGTCAGGTTCTCGACCTGGGTCTGGTACAGCGAGAAGGTATCCGACGACAGCACCAGGTCGGTGCCTTCCCCGGCGGCCTCGATCACCTTGTCACTATAGGTGTTGACGATATAGGTGTCGTTGCCGCGGCCGCCGCCCATGCTGTCGGAGCCGCCCTTTCCGTCCAGGACATTGTTGCCGATATTGCCGCCCAAAATGTTGTCGAGGGAATTTCCCGTGACCTTGAGGTCGGCCGAACCGATGACATAGACGCCTTCCATATTGGCGCCCAGCGTCCAGTCCACGATGGCTTCGATCGTGTCGAATCCGCCGTCGGCCAGTTCGACGATCACATCGTTCAGGTCACTGAGATCGTCGATGATATAGGTATCATTCCCGTCACCACCGGTCAGCATATCGACACCGTCGCCGCCATCCAGCCTGTCATAGCCCGCGCCGCCCATCAGGGTATCGTTGCCGGTGCCGCCCATCAGCGTGTCCCAGCCGTCGCCGCCGTCCAGGCTGTCATGGCCGGCCAGGCCGCTTAAGGTATTGTTGCGGTTGTTGCCGATGAGGGTGTTGGCCAACGAATTACCGATGGCCGTGTAGGCGTTGTAGCCATCCAGGATCAGGATCTCGACGTGCTGGCCGTACAGGTTGTAATCCACCGAGGCATAGATGGTGTCGGCGTCGCCCTCGCCGGCCTTTTCGACAACCGTATGGGTCGCCCCCAGGACGTAGTAGGTGTCATTGCCCAGCCCGCCGATCACAGTGTCGGCGCCGACCGAGGCAAAGAAGGTATTGTTGCCGCTATTGCCGGTCATCAGATTGCTGGAATTGTTGCCGTAGGCCGTGATGTCGTCGGTGCCGGTCAGGGTCAGGTTTTCGACCGAGGTACCCTGCAGCCGGAAGGTGACCGAGCTGTAGACCGTATCCTTGCCCTGGCCGGCGGTCTCGAACACCTTATCGCCGGCGTTGTCGACGATATAGGTGTCGTCACCCACCCCGCCATACAGGTTGTCCGCGCCGGCGCCGCCATCCAGCCGGTTGTCGCCGGCATTGCCCTGGAGGACATTGGCGCCGCTATTGCCGGTGCCATCGATGTTCGCCGTTCCGGCCAGGCGCAGCCACTCGACATTGGCGCCCAGGGTCCAGTTCACCGAAGTCTCGGTCAGGTCATAACCGGCATTCGCCGCCTCGATCACGACGTCGCTGGACGCGTTGACGACATAGGTGTCGTCGCCCAGACCGCCCGTCAGGGTGTCGGCGCCGGCCATGCCGTCCAGCCAGTTCGCGCCGCCATTGCCCGTCAGGATATTGTTGAGCGAATTGCCGTCGGCGGTGAGGTTGCCGTTACCCTGCATGATGAAGTTTTCGACCGCCCGCCCGAACAGCGAATAGCTGACCGTCGAATAGATGGTGTCCGTGCCCTCGAAATGGGCTTCCTCGACCATGTCGCCGGCGTTCTGGATGTAGTAGGTGTCGTCGCCCAGCCCGCCGCTCAGGATATTGTTGCCGACATTGCCGGTCAGGATGTTGTTGAGCGCATTGCCTGTGGCGTTGATATGGTTGTTGCCGGCCAGGGTCAGGTTCTCGACATTGTCGCCCAGGGCATAGGTGATGGTCGACACCACCGTGTCGATGCCCTCATCCGGGTTTTCGGTAACGACGTCGTCGGGACTGTTGACATAGTAGGTGTCATCACCGGCGCTGCTGTTGAGGGCGGCCAGGGGAACGGCAAGAAATAAGGCGTCTGTCGGCTTGCGCATGTGCATTTCCTTATGTTGCCGGCTTCCTCTCCCCGGAAAGCAAGCCGCGGATTGTTACCAGATGATGTGGCTCAACACATCGGCCCGCAGAGCGGTCTGAACGGTAATGACGTTGCCACTGCCCGCCAGGGTGATGACCACATCCGCACCCGACTGCGCCACGATGCTTTCGCTGATGACTCCGCCGGTATAGGCGTTGAGGTTGATGGCGTCGTTTTCGGCTGCGTCAAAGTCGTTGATGACGTCGACGCCGCTGCCCGTCTCGAAGAAGAAGGTGTCACTGCCCAGCCCACCTTCCAGCGCGTCGCCGCCGGCCTTGCCATTCAGTCGGTTGTTGCCGTCATTGCCGACAAGGGTGTTGGCGAAGGAATTGCCGGTGGCGTTGATATTGCCGCCCCCCGTCAAGGTCAGGATCTCGACATAACGCCCTGTCAGGGCATAGGTGACCGAGCTGTAGATCAGATCGGTGCCCTGCCCATTGGCCTCGACGACATTATCGCCGGTATTCTGCACGTAGTAGGTGTCGTTGCCCAACCCGCCGGTCAGAACATTGTTGCCGCTGTTGCCAGTCAGGACATTGTTGAGGCTGTTGCCCGTACCATTGATGGCGTCGGCGAAGTCCAGGGTCAGGTCTTCGACCCAGTCGCCCAGCGCGTAACTGACCGAAGCCTGGACCAGATCGCGCCCTTCCCCCTGCAGTTCAGTGACGACGTCTTGGTTGAAATCGACAACATAGGTGTCGTTGCCGGTGCCGCCGATCAGGGCGTCGGCCCCGCCGGAACCGTCCAATCGGTCATGCCCCGCCAGACCGGTCAGAATATTGGCGCCGTCGCCGCCGCGCAGGTCGTTATCCAGGCTGTTGCCGGTGCCATTGACGCCGTCGGTATAGGGCGTCAGCCACAGGCTCTCGACCTGAGTGCCTTCCAGGCTGTAGCCCACCGAGGAAATGATCCGGTCGCTGCCGCCGCCGGCCGCTTCGATCACCTTATCGCGGACATCGGAGACATAGTAGGTGTCGTTGCCCATGCCGCCTTCCAGGTGGTCGCCGCCGCCCCAGCCCTGGATCTGGTTATTGCCTTCATTGCCGATCAGGATGTTGCGGATCGAATTGCCGACGATACCGGCATTGGCCGTGCCGGTCAGCATGACCTTCTCGACATACTGGCCGGCAATGGTCACCGAGGCCGTCGAATAGATGACGTCATAGCCTTCGCCCGCCGCTTCCTCGACAAAGTCGAAATTGCCGTTCAGGTAATAGGTATCGTTGCCCGCGCCGCCGCGCAGCAGCGACGTTCCGGCGTGGAAGCTCATAAGGATATTGTCCTGGGCATTGCCGGTGCCTTCCTGGTGGTACAGCGGATCGCCCATCAGGGTCAGGTTCTCGATATAGGCGCTTAAGGTCGTTTTGCTGGCGGTCGACTGAACCAGGTCGTAACCTTCGCCGTCCAGTTCGATCACCACATCGCTGGCCGAGGTGATGATATAGGTGTCGTCACCTCCGCCGCCTTCCATGGTGTCGGCGCCGGCTTCCCCCTGGAACAGGTTGTGGCCGGAATTGCCGACCAGCCGGTTGTTGAGCGAATTGCCAAACACGACCAGGTCGCCGCTGCCGACCATGATGAAGTTCTCGACCGCACGTCCAAACAAAGAATAGCTGACTGTGGAATAGATGGTGTCGGTGCCCTCATGGTGGGATTCCTCGACCATATCGCCGGCGTTCTGGATGTAGTAGGTGTCGTCGCCCAGCCCGCCGAACAGGTAGTTGACATTGCTGTTGCCGCTGAGGATGTTGTTGAGCGCGTTGCCGCGGCCCGTCAGGACGTCACTGCCCGACAGCCAAAGGTTCTCGACATTGGCTGTCAGGTCGTAGGAAATATAGGCAAAGACCGTGTCGGTGCCTTCATTGGGGTTTTCGACGACAACGTCATCGACACTGTCGACGATATAGCTGTCATCACCGGCGCCACTGATGGGTGCCAGGGCAGCCGCGCTGCTTTTCTGCTGAAATCCGCTACGCATGACCCAAACCTTCCCTGTATTTTTTGTTCATTCCAGCAAGCCGGAAGCAATTACGGGTATGGCTACACCATTTACCATTTTTGGGAAGCGTAAAGCGGCGGTGCTCGGGGCACCTTTTCGTGACGCCCGGACAGCAATCGATTGTTGCAAGGGGACGCGGATGGCGCGGAAAATCCGGCCATCCGCCCCCTGAACTCTACCACACCATATGGGCCAGGACGTCGGCCCGTACGGCATTCTCGACCGTGATGACATTGCCGGCGCTCAAGGAGATCAGCACATTGGCGCCGCTCTGGGTGACCACGGCCTCATTAACCACACCCGCCGTATGGCCATTAACATTGATGCTGTCGTTGTCGGTCGCCGTAAAGTCCTTGATCCGGTCCAGCCCGCTGGCGGCGAGGAACAGGAAGGTGTCCGCCCCGCCATTGCCGCGCAGATTATCGTTGCCGGTCCCGGCCTCCAGAATGTTGACGCCGGAATTGCCGATCAGGCTGTTGCTCAGGCCATTTCCGGTGGCGTTGATGTCCGCCGTCCCGACCAGGGTCAGCAGCTCGATCGCCCGCCCGAACAGCGAATAGGTCACTGTCGAGACCACCGTATCGGTCCCCTCCAGGTGGTTTTCGACCACGCTGTCGCCGGCATTCTGGATGTAGTAGATGTCGTCGCCCAGCCCGCCTTTCAGGATGTTGTTGCCGGCATTGCCCGTCAGCACATTGGCCAGATCGTTGCCCGTACCGCTGAGATTGGCCGTCCCCGTCAGGGTCAGGTTCTCGACATTGGCCGCCAGGGTCCAGCTGACGCTCGCCACCACGAAGTCGGTACCTTCACCGGCCAGCTCCACCGTCGTGTCGCTGGTATTCTGGACATAGTAGGTGTCGTTGCCGGCGCCACCGGTCAGCACATTGCCGGTCACATTGCCGGTAAGCCGGTTGTTGAGCGCATTGCCTGTGCCGTTGGCGATGGCGCCCCCGGTCAGGACCAGGTTTTCCAGGTCGGCGCCCAGCACATAGGTGCGGCTCGACTGGACCTCGTCAATGCCCTCGCCGGCCAGCTCGGTCACCACGTCACCGGCCGTATCGACTGTGTAGGTGTCGTTGCCGACACCGCCAGTCATGCTGTCATTTCCGGCGCCGCCGTCCAGCAGATTGTTGCCGCTATTGCCGATCAAGACGTTGTTCAGCCCGTTGCCGGTGGCATTGAGGTTGGCCGTACCCGTCAGGGTCAGGTTCTCGGCCGCCCGCCCGAACAGGGTGTAGGTCACCGAAGAAATGACCGTGTCGGTGCCCTCCAGGTGCGCCTCCACCACATTGTCCGAAACGCTGTCGACATAATAGGTATCGTTACCCAGACCGCCGGTCAGAACGTCAACCCCGGCCCCGCCGTCCAGCACGTTGCCGCCGGCATTGCCGGTCAGGGCGTTGTTCAGCCCGTTGCCGGTGGCATTGAGATTGGCCGCGCCGGTCAGGGTCAGGTTCTCGGCCGCCCGGCCGAACAGGCTGTAGGTCACCGACGAAACCACCAGGTCGGTGCCCTGCAGGTGCTGTTCGACAACATTGTCGCTGGTGTTCTGGACGTAGTAGGTATCGTCCCCCAGCCCGCCGGTCAGCACATTCGCCGCCGCATTCCCGGTCAGGACGTTGTTGAGGTCGTTGCCGGTGCCGTTGATCGCGGCGCCCCCGGTCAGGATCAGGTTTTCGATATTGGCCGACAGGGTCCGCGTCAGGTTGGTCTCGATGGTGTCGGTGCCCTCGCCCGCCGCCTCGACCGCGCCGTCCGAGGTATTCTGCAGGACATAGGTATCGTCCCCGCCCTTGCCGGTCAGGATGTTGCCGGCGGCATTGCCGGTCATCCGGTTGTTGAGCGCGTTGCCTGTGCCGTTGGCCACGCCCGCGCCGGTCAGCACCAGATGCTCGACATTGGCGCTCAGGGTGAAGCTGACGGAGGACTGGACGACGTCTTCCCCCGCGGCCGCGCCTTCAGTGACGGTATCCGCGCCGGAATCGACGATATAGGTGTCGTTGCCGGCACCGCCGTTCAGGGTATCCAGCCCCGCGCCGCCGTCGATCAGGTTGGCGCCGGCGCTGCCGGTCAGGACGTTGTTCAGCCCGTTGCCGGTCACATTGCCATCGATCGCGCCGGTGAGGGTCAGCCGCTCGATCGCCAGGCCGGCCAGGCTGTAGACGACCGAGGAAATGATCAGGTCGTTGCCCTCGCCGTCGGCCTCGACCACCGTGTCGCCGGCGTTGTCGACATAGTAGGTGTCGTCGCCTAGCCCGCCGGTCATCGTGTCTGTGCTGCCACCGCCGTCCAGCGCATTGTTGCCGCCATTACCGGTCAGCACATTGACCAAGCCATTGCCGGTGGCATTGATGTGGGCACTGCCGGTCAGGACGACATTCTCGATCTCGGCGCCCGCCGCATAGCTGATCGAACTATTGACCTGGTCGACGCCGCCGACCTCGGTGACGACGTCACCAGCATCGTCGACACCATAGGTGTCGTTGCCCAGCCCGCCGACCATGGTGTCGGCTCCGGCCATGCCGTCGATAAGGTTGGCGCCGGTATTGCCGGTGATCTGGTTGTTCAACCCGTTGCCGGTGCCGTTATTGCCGACTCCCCCAAGCACCAGCTTCTCCAGGTTGGCCCCCAGGACGTAGCTGATCTGCGCGATGACATTGTCGATGCCGCCGTCGGCGGCTTCCGTCACCACATCTCCGGCATTGTCGACGCCGTACTGGTCGTCGCCCAGCCCGCCGACCATGCTGTCGGCCCCGGCCCCGCCGATCAGGGCGTCACCGCCGTCGCCTCCGGTCAGGGTGTCAGCCCCACCGCCGCCCTCCAGCGAGTCATTGCCGGCGCCACCGGTCAGGCTGTCATTCAAGGTCCCGGCCTTCAACGTGTCGTTTCCGGCATTGCCTGCAAACACCAGTCCCGTGCTGGTGATGGTGGACGCGTCGAGATAGTCGTTGAAGGCGCTACCGCGGTATTCCTCAATGCTCGTGAAATTAACGAAAATCCACCCGGGTCCGCCATCGGCCAGCGAGGCGTCCATGATGTCGTAACCCGTACCGCCGGTCAGGCCGATGACATTTTCCCCCGTCAGATGCGTAACCTGGATAATGTCGTCACCGGCGCCGCCATCGGCGCCATCACCGCCCCACAGCGTAAGTGTGTCATTGCCGGCCCCGCCAAACATATCATCATGGCCCGGACCTTCGCCGCCGAAGATCATGTCGTTGCCGTCCAGCCCGTTGATCGTATCGCTGCCCATGCCCCCTGTCAGATTGCCATTGGCCCCGGCCACATCGTTGACCAGCGTATCCAGGTAGTAGACACGGCTGACCACGCTGTTGCCGCTGCCGTCCTGGCCATAGCTCTGCCAGGTGACGGCGATATCGCCGTCTTCCAGCACCACCAGGACCGGCTCGATCTGATCGCCGGCCGTGGTGAGGTTGATGCGCGTCTCGCCGCCGATCTTGGCGCCGTTGGCGTCATAGCGCTGGAAGTAGCTGCCCCACCGGTTGCCGTCCTGGCCGTTGCTGTGCCAGGCAATGATATAGCCACCGTCGTTCATGGCCAGGATGTCGGGATTGCGCTGACCCAGTGTGGTGTAGGTATTGACCAGGGTCTCCGCGCCCACCTTGACGCCGGCAGAGGTGAACCGCTGCATCAGCGTATCGACGGTGTTATCGGCGCGCCAGGTCGTCCAGGACACGATGAAATCACCGCCGGTCAGGGTGGCGACATTGGCGTTGGCCTGGTCGAGGACCGTCGTCGTATTGACCACGGTTTCCACACCCTGGGCCACACCGTTGGCGTCATAGCGCTGCATGCAGATGCCGAAGCCCGCACCATCCGTGCCGACACCACTCCAAGTGACGACGAAGCCGCCCCCGCTCAACAGCGCGATCTGGGTGGTGTCCTGTTGGCCGGCTATCGTGGTGTTGACACGTGTGGCGGCGCCGACCGGACTCCCGTTGGCATCGTAGCGCTGAAAATAGACGTCGTACGGATCGGTATCACCGCCAGCGCTCTGATCCCAGCCGACGATGAAGCCCCCGCCCGGCAGACCGACGATCGATGAAGCGTCATTGTCGCTGGCTGCGGGCTGACCGGCATTGACGTTAATCTCGGCGCCCAACTTGACGCCGGTGGCGTTGTAACGCTGGACGAAGACGTCATTGCCGCCGACGGGATCGATCAATGTCCAGGTGACGGCAAACCCGCCACCGGAAAGCGCCGTCACGCCGGGAAGCGTATTGTGGCCGGCCTGGGTGCTGACCAGCTGTTCGGTCCCGACCTTGGCACCGTTGGCGTCGAAGCGCTGCAGGTAGATCTTGCCGCCGTCGAAATCGTTGGCATTGTTGTCGTCGTCACTGAACCAGACGATGACATAGCCGCCGTCTTCGGTGGCGGCGATATTCTCGCCCTTGTAGGAACTGTACTGGTCGTTCGTCGTGGTGGTGTTGACGATCACCTCGGCGCCGGGCGTGTAGGTATCTACCATGGTCGTCTCTCCTGTAATCTCATGAACAAAAGCGTGGCCCGGGCGGATTTCGGCTCAGGCGCGGGACAAAAATTTCTGAAGGCAACGCATCCGGCCTTCGCCGGCAAAACAATTCCGGAAATATCGCAGGGTTAGTTAACGACGGCAAGACAGCTTTTGTCAGTTGCGGAGGCGGCCGTTTGGCGGGATGGTGAGGTAAAGCTGCCGGGGAAGCGGTTAAGAGGGAGAGAAACCATGAAAGCATCTTTGGCTGCTGCGCTTGCGGCCCTGTGCCTGCTCGCCACGACCCCGGCCCATGCCGAAGGCTTCCTGCGCGCCGACAACAAACAGATCGTCGACGCCACCGGCAAACCGGTTCTGCTGCGGGGCATGGGCCTGGGCGGCTGGATGCTGCAGGAAGGCTACATGCTGAACGCCGGCGGCCTGCCCCAGCACCAGGTCAGGGCCAACATCTCCGCCCACATCGGTCCGGAAAAGACGGAAGCGTTTTACCAAGCCTGGCGCGACAACTTCATCACCCAGGCCGATATCGATGCCATGGCGTCCTACGGCTTCAATTCCGTCCGCCTGCCGATGCACTGGAACCTGTACATCGACGAAACCCAGCCCGGAACGGTCTGGCGCGAGGAAGGTTTCGCCATGACCGACCGGCTGATCGGCTGGGCGAAGGCACGCGGCATGTACGTCATCCTCGACCTGCACGCCGCGCCCGGCGGCCAGGGCAACGACGTCCCCATTTCCGACCGCGACGTCACCAATCCCTCGCTATGGGAAGATCCCGCCAATCAGGACCGGATGGTCGCTCTGTGGGCCGAACTGGCCCGGCGCTACAAGGACGAACCCACCGTCGGCGCCTATGACCTGCTCAACGAACCCAACTGGGGCTTTGCTGACCCGGCCGACAAGAACGGCTGCAAGGAACCCGGAAATGCCCTGCTCAAGGCGCTGTACGAACGCACCATCAAAGCCGTCCGCGACATCGACACCAACCACCTGATCTTCATCGAAGGCAATTGCTGGGGCAACAATTACCAGGGTTTGCTGCCGATCGCCGATGCGAACCTGGGCCTGAGCTTTCACAAATACTGGAACTATACCGGCCGCGAGACCATCGAACCCTACCTGAAACTGCGCGATGAATTTGGCCTGCCGTTGTGGCTGGGGGAGTCCGGTGAGAACTCGAATGACTGGATGGCGCGCACCATTGAAACCGTCGAGGCCGAGGGCATAGGTTGGGCGTGGTGGCCATGGAAGAAGTTCCGCGAGAACAATCCGGTGCACATCTGGTCGCTGGAAACCCACGGCGTCGAAACCTATTTCAAGCCCCCGGAGCGCGAACCCAACGACGCCGTCCGCGCCATGGCGGAGGAGACCTTGATGGCCCTGGCGACAAAGGCCGTCCGGTTTGAGAACACGATCAAGAACCCGGATTTCGTCGACGCCCTCTTCCGCGCCGCCCACAGCGAGGAAGCTACCCCCTATCCCGGCCAGGACAGGATCGGCCTCAAGGGCGGCCGCATCTTCGCGGTCAACTACGACATGGGCCGAAACGGCGTCGCCTATTCCGACACGGTGACGGGCAACTACTATGTTTCCACCGGCGGCGAACGGACGGCCGGCAATACGGGCGGGCGCTACCGCAACGACGGCGTCGATATCGGCCTGTCGATGGACATCTTCCCCTATGTCTCCGACATCGAGCCGGGCGAGTGGCTGCGCTACACCATCGAGGTCGAACGGGCCGGCGTCTACAGCCTCACCTTCTTCCCGGCTCAAACCGGCTTCAGCATCCAGGTAAACGGCGACCCTGAGACGCAGAACCTCAACCGGATCAAGCTGAACGCCGGCACCAATGTCATCATCCTCAAGGCCCTGGCGCCGTCGGGTCAGCTGAACGAGCTGCTGCTCGAAGCGCGTTAGGTATCGGCTTACAGGATTTGTAAATTGTCCGCGCACCCGCCTCCGGCTAAGCCTCGTTCCAAGGGAGAACGAGGTTATGAAGAAACTGTTCCTGGCGGCTAGCCTGCTGGCCATGCTTGTGGCCGTACCGGCCCATGCCGAATGGTCGGCGGCCAATGACGAGGCCAACCGCCAGCGCATCATGAGCTCCATGCGTCAGCAGGACGCCTACAACGACCGCGCCAGCTTCGAGCGCTCGATGCAGGCGAACCGTTACACCGGCAGTTCCACGTCTTCTTCGACTTCCAGTTCTTCCGGTTCGTCTGCCTCTCCCTACACTGGCAGTGCACCAGGCACCTCCGTACCAGTCGACAACGGCCCCCAAAGTGTGGTTGCGACCCGGACCTTCGTCATCTACAAACAGGAAACCGAAGCCCAGACCATCGCCCGCATCCGCAAGGAGGCCGAGGCCGGCGAAATGCTGTCGCAGTTCAATCTTGGCCGCATCTACTACACCGGCTACGGCGTCACGCGCGACGACGCTCAGGCGCGCAAATGGTTCGGCGCCGCCGCCAAACAGGGCCACATTCCCTCCATGGCGCAGTACGGCATGATGCTGGTCAACGCCCAGGGCGGCCCGGCTGACCGCGCCGGCGGTATGACCTACCTGAAACAGGCCGCCGACAAGGGCGACAGCTATGCCCAGGCCCTGTGGGGTTTCTTCGAGTTCGACGACCACAAAGCCGACGAAAATCCGCAGATCGACGACGCCATCGCCATGCTGGAAACGGCGGCGGACCAGGGCGAACTGATCGCGCAACTGACCCTGGGGCGGATCATCTATTATCTCGGCGTCGGCGCAACCGTAGACCAGGTCAAGGCGGCGAAGTACCTGCGCCTGGCGGTCGATCAAGGCGATACCAGCGCCATGGGCGACCTCGGCGAATACTACATGGCCGGCCTGGGCGGCGTGGAAAAGGACACGACCGAAGGCCTGCGCCTGATCAAGGCCTCGGCCGACGGGGGCAACCACCGGGCGCAATATCTCTACGGCCTGATGCTGCTGCAGGGCCAACTGGTCGCCAAGGACGAGGCGACCGGCCAGCGCTACATGAAGATGGCGGCGGAAGGCGGCAATGTCGAAGCCGAGTACCTGTACGGCGACTGTCTCTATTTCGGCCTGGGCACGGAGAAGAACGTGGTCGAATCCGCCCGCTGGTACCAGCGAGCTGCGAACCACGGCCACACCCAGTCGATCGAAATTATGAAAGAACCCGAAATGATCGAGGCCGCCAAGCAGCTCTGATTTCTTATCCTCCCCCGCCTGCGCGGGGGAGGTGTCGAGCAAGCGAAAGCCGAAGGCTGTAGCGCGTCGAGACGGAGGGGGCGCCGGAAGCTCGAACCCTCAACACAATTCCAATTTTTCAGAAGGCACCAACCATGAAACTCATCATCACGGCCCTCACCACAGCCGCCCTTCTCGCCCTCCCCGCCCTGGCTCAGGCCGCCGACGGCTACGTCACCTGCCAGGCCTACAGCCCGGACAAAAACAAGGTCCTGTACACCCAGGCCTTCGCGGCGGACAAAGCCGACGCCGACGCGCTGTACGACAAGTTCGTCAAGTTCCTGGCCGACAACAGCTACACGACCAGCATGTATTCATCAGAGCCCTCCCCGGTCGAAGGCATCTGCAACTGGGAAGCCAGCGAGAGCGCGGCCAACAAGAAGACCGCCGGCTTCAAGGCAAATTACGAAGCCAAGGGCGCCAGCACCCTGGGCGTCAGCGGCTTCCCGGAGTAAGGTTCGACCTATCCTCCCCCGCTCGCGGGGGAGGTGTCGAGCAAGCAAGCCAGGCCGAAGGCCATTGGCGACGCGCGTCGAGACGGAGGGGGCGTTACAAACTCAGCCCCTTCTAGCTTGGATAAATAATAGCGAATGGGGTCGTGAAGCCCACAACCCTCGCCTCCTCATTTCAAGAAAAAACCCTGCCCCCAAAAGGGCAGGGTTTTTTCTTGAAGGGAAGGAAGACGTGGGGCCGCAGGCCCCACACCCCATAACTTTTAGTAACGCACCCGCAACGTCACACCATACGTCTTCGGCGCACCCAGGAACGCATCATACGTATTGGTATCCTTCGCCGCGTCATAATAGGTGCCCGGATTTGAACCACCCGACTGAACCGTCGACTGGAAGCCCGTGCCCTGCAGCGGCGCATTGATCACCACCTGGCGGTAGGTCTCGTTCGTCAGGTTCTGGCCCCACACTTCCACCGTCCAGCGGCGGTCGGCAGAACCGATGCCCAGGCGACCATTGTACAGCGTATAGGCCGGCTGTTCCTTGAACGGGATCAGATCCGAACCGGTATTGTATTCCGATTGGTACTTGGCCGTCAGGTTGGCAAACGCCCGCAGGTCGCCGACATTGCCGCTCCAGCTGATCACGCCCGAGCTGCTCCACTTCGGCGCGAACGACATCTGCGAACCCGGCAGCAGCGACAGGCCCGGGAAGTGCGACGGATTGACCAGGTCGGCCGCCGTAAAGTCGCCATACACCGTATCGGTATAGGTGACGCCACCGGCCAGGGTCAGGCCCGTCAGAGGCGTCCGCCACGAGAAGTCGGCGTCGAAGCCCTTCGACGACACTTCCGGGATCGACTCGACCACGAAAGCGGTGCCCAGGAAGGTGTTGAGCTGGAAGTTCTCATACTTCTGGTCGAACGCCGTGACATTCACGCTCAGCTTGTTGTCGAGCAGGGTCGTCTTGATCCCCAGTTCGTAAGAGTCGACCGTTTCCGCCGGGAACCACAGGTCGGCGTCCGGTGTAATGCCCGTCTGGGCGCGATCCAGGTTGAAGCCGCCGGCCTTGTAGCCGCGGGCATACGAAGCATACAGCATGACGTCGTCGTTGAAGCGCCACGCCGCCTTAAGCGTGCCCGACAGATTGCCCTCGCTGTTGTCGTCCTCGACACGGCGGTTGCTGAACGCTGGGTTGGCCCAGAACGGACAAAGGGCGCCGACAACCGTCGGGGCCGCACCGGCCTGGATGGCGCCGACCCAGTACGGATTGGCACCGGCGCCGATTGCCGCCAGACGCGCCGCCGACGGATTGCCCGGATTGGCGGCCGCCGCCGCCGCGTACTTGGCCGCAGCGTTCTGGTACTGCCCCAGCCCCGCCTGGCAGCCAAGCTGGTTGCCGGAATTGGTGTACAGCGCCGTCATCTTCTTGGATTCGCTGGTGTAGCGCAGGCCCAGGGTCAGTTCCAGTTGCTCGGTCACCTGCCAGGAATTGTTGGTGAACAAGGCCCAGCTCTCGACATCCTGGGTATACTGGTCGCGTGCCTGCGCACCGGCGGCATAGCTGGTGCCGTACGGACGTCCCGTCAGCAAGCTTACCGTCTGCAGCTTGGTGGCCGTCGGCGTCGCCGCCGGCAGCAGTGCCCCGGCCAGCAACAGAGCCACATAGGGCTCATACTGCGCGCCGTAGACATACGAGTCATTACGGGTCAGCTCTTCCTTGACGTAGAAGCCGCCAACCAGCCAGTTCAGGTTCTCCGTCGCGCCGGCCAGGCGGACTTCCTGGCTGAAGGTCTTGAAGCGCGCGTTGAAGTCGCCATTGTCCTTGCGGTACAGGATGTCGGCGCCAGTATAGTCGATGTCCTGGCCGTTGGTCGACTTCCAGTCGCGGATGCCGGTCACCAGGGTCAGGGTCGAATCGAACAGATCCGGCAGCTTGATGTTGCTTTCGACCGACACGCCGCCGTCGCGCACTACCTGATGGGTGTCGCGGTTGGCATAGGCCAGACGGTCGTCGATATTCGGCGTGGTCGCCACGCCATTACCCCCGCTCAGGGCGTTGATCGCGGCGCCGGTCGGGCCGGTGCGCAGTTGCACCGAGACGCAGCAATGCTCATCGCGGTGGCTGTAGTCGCCGATGACGCGGATATCGATATTCTCATTCGGCACGAACAGCAGCTGGCCACGAACCGTGTGGAAGTTCTGGTCGCCGTCATTGTCCATGGTGCGCGGACCGACGCCGGTATTGACGTTGTTGAAGCCGTCACGCTTGCGCGACGCGATGTACAGGCGGCCGGCAACTTCGTCCGTAATCGGGCCGGTCACCGAACCGGCAAAGCCCGTCGTGCCGTAATTGCCGACCGTGGCCTCGCCGTCGGCGCCGAAGGTGAACTGTGGTTTCTTGGTAATGACGTTGATGACGCCGGCCGAGGTGTTCTTGCCGAACAGCGTGCCTTGCGGGCCCTTCAGGACTTCGATCCGGTCCATTTCGCCCAGGTCTTCGAAGCCGACGCCGTTACGCGGACGATAGACGCCGTCGATGACCACGCCAACCGAAGATTCCAGGCCGGGGTTGTCACCCACCGTGCCGACGCCCCGGATACGGGCGGTCGTCAGTGTCTCGTTCTGCGTCGAGGTGACGGTCAGGCCCGGCGTCAGGATTTGCATGTCCTTGATGTCGCGGACGCCGGCTTCCTGCAGCGTCTTGGCCGACAGGGTGGTCACGGCGATCGGCACATCCTGCAGGCGCTGGGCGCGCTTCTGGGCGGTAACGATGACGGTGCCGTCCTCGGTCGGGGCATCCTGGGCCAGGGCGGGAGCGGCCATCAGGGCCACGCCGGCGGCTCCGGCCATCAGCAAGGCGATGTGGCGAACTTTAAGTAATTGCGGGGCGTTTTGCATGTCTTTCCCTTAGGTAATTTCGTCTCTGCTTGAGGTTTTTTTCTTTGTCTTGGCATCCCGCCGCGGCCTTGAACAGCGGCGCCATGATTACTTTTTTGTGTAACACATGACGTGCACGGAAACAAATGTCCGGAATTTGAATACTGCGACGCACAAGATTTCTTGACCCAAAATGGGACATCGCCCTTAACAACCTGTTCCCACGATTCTCTTCCCGTTGAAAATCAATATCTTAAATTTCATGCCGCTACGGCAGGTTTGCGCGCCCTCAGCCATATTGCACCCGCGCAGGCCGACAGGATTGACCCGACGACAACCCCCGATTTCACGGCGTTTTGAGCCGCCGCGTCGCCGCCCGGGAAGGCCAGGGCGCCGATAAAGAGACTCATTGTGAAGCCTATGCCGCATAAAAGACACACCCCGAACAGTTGGCCTTCCGTTGCGTTATCCGGCTTTTGCGCCACTTTCGTCGCAACTGCGAGATAACAGGCGGCGAAAATCCCGACCGGCTTGCCGATAAACAGCCCGGCGGCGATCCCCAGAAAGCGCGGATCGCGGAGCGAATCGAACCCCATGCCGCTCAGCGAAAATCCCGAAGCCACAAAGGCGAAAAAAGGCAGGATCAGATACGCCACATAGGGGTGCAGATCGTGCGCCAGGGTCTTCAACACGCCCTCGTCCTCGCTACCCTTCGCTCCGTGCAGGGTGACACAAAACGCACAGGCCACCGCCGTCAGGGACGGGCTGATCCCCGCCTTCATGGTGACGAACCAGGCCACGACCGCTAGCAGCCCATAAGTCAGGCCTGATCCCGCGCGGCCCAACTTCAGAACCTTCACCGCCGCCATCACCGCGATCACTCCGGCCAGCAGGGCAATCCACAGGGCATCGAAATGGCCGCTGTAAAAGAGACCGATGATCAGCACCGCCCCCAGGTCGTCGACAATCGCCAAGGTCAGCAGAAACACCCGCAGGCTGGTCGGCAGGCCCTTACCGACCATGGCCAGCACCGCCAAAGCAAAGGCGATATCGGTCGCCACCGGTACGGACCAGCCGCGCAGGTCGCCGCCCAGATTGACCGCAACATAGACCAGCGCCGGCACGACCATCCCGCCCAGCGCCGCCACCACGGGCAGGGCCAGCTTTTGCGGGCTGGACAGCTCGCCGCGCAGAATCTCGTATTTGATCTCCAGCCCGACCAGAAAGAAGAAGACGGCCATCAGGCCTTCCTTGGTCCATTCCAGCACGCTTTCATTGAAACGCCAGACGCCGGCCTCGATCGCGAAATGGTAATGAACAAAGCCGAAATAGGCCGATGCCCACGGCGAATTGGCCCAGACCAACGCCACCAAAGCCGCTGCGGCCAGGATAAATCCCGAACCGGCTTCGGTCTTAAGGAATTCGAGGGTGAATCGTCCGAACTGTGTCATGGGGAATTTGTAGACACCGCCCTTGCCGTGGCCAAGCAAAACCGGCAGGATCACAGCCGAATTGACCTAGAGGGTGGCCATGCGCGTCCAAACCGTTTCCGTCCTGGCCCTGCTTGCCATGTTGACCGCCTGCGCCAATCCGCAGGTGCCCGACTTCATGGTCAAGGGCGAACTGCCCTTCGGTCATGAGAATGACGCGCCCGCCGTGGCGCAACCGGAACCACAAGCCAAGCCGAAGGCCAAGAAGGAAAAGGCGCCCGAAAAGCCGGTAACGGCCGTCGCGGCAGCGCCGGCGGCACCTGTGGCCAGGCCTGCGCCTCAGCCCGCGCCTGCCCCTCAGCCTTCCGCAGCACCTCCGGCGGCAAAACCGGCCCCGACGCCTGCGGCAGCCCCGCCGGTCGCCCTGTCTCCCCGCCCGGAAGCCGCGCCGAAACGCGCCCCCGAACCGCCTGTTGTTGGCGGCTTCCAACCGTTGCGCGACAAGAACAAGGCCCGGGCGGTAGCGGCTTTTGCCGCCGACGCGGCGCCGATCGGCTACCTGTTGAAGGACATCGAGTATGTCAATTCCCAGGTGGTGGCCGGCACGAACTACGAGCTGTGCCTGGAGGTCCGCCGGGCTTTCCGCGAGACGTCGGGCTGGCGCACCCGCAAGGCGCGGGCGGAGGTCTTCGAAGACCTTGACGGCAACCTGACCCTGATGGCCTGGGAAGAGGTCAAAACCTGCCCGTAAGCTAAGCTTAGTTGAAGGTCGGACCACTCTTTCTTGCTCCTCCCCACTTGTTGGGGAGGGGGACCGCTCGAGTGAGTGTAGGTCAGAGGCCTCGGGCCGATGACCGGAGCGAATGAGGTGCGGTGGTGGGGTAATCCCACCGGCCCTTCAACAGACTCTGGCATTTACCGCCTAAAACCCCTATTTCCCCACCATGTCCGAATACCTCCCCGATCCGCGCCTGGCGCAGTCCACCCTGCCGCTCTACGACCCGGTCAAGGCCGCCGACTTCCCGCAGACGATACTGCGCTACCGCAACGACCGCGCGGCCGCCTCCGCCGGCCTCGACACACTCACCGACGAAGCCTGGACCAGCCATTTCGGCCGCTTCCGGCCCCTGCCCGACAACCAACCCGAACCCCTGGCCCTGCGCTATCACGGCCATCAGTTCCGTCACTACAACCCGGACCTGGGCGACGGCCGCGGCTTCCTCTTCGCCCAACTTCGCGACGACCAGGGCCGGCTGCTCGACCTCGGCACCAAGGGCTCGGGTCAAACCCCATGGTCGCGCGGCGGTGACGGCCGCCTGACCCTGAAAGGCGGCGTCCGCGAAGTCCTGGCCACCGCCATGCTCGAAGCCCTGGGCGTCCCGACCTCGAAATCCTTCTCGCTGATCGAAACCGGCGAAGCCCTGCATCGTGGCGACGAGCCCTCCCCCACCCGCTCGGCGGTGCTCACCCGCCTGTCGCACTCGCACCTTCGCTTCGGCACGTTCGAACGCCTGGCCTGGCTGAACGACGCCGACACCATGCGCGGCCTGTGCGACTTCATCATCGCCAACTACCACCCGACGGCCCAGGACATCCCCGGCCTGTTCGACGCCGTCGTTTCCGCCAACGCCAAACTGGCAGCGCGCTGGATGGCGGCCGGCTTCATCCATGGCGTGCTCAATACCGACAATATGAGCATGACCGGCGAAAGCTTCGACTATGGCCCCTATCGCTTCCTGCCGTGGTACCAGCCGGGCTTTACGGCCGCCTATTTCGACCACGCCGGCCTCTATGCCTATGCCCGCCAGCCCGACACGGTGCTGTGGAACCTGGGCCAGCTTGGCCGCAGCCTGACGCTCATTACCGACAGCGAACCCCTGGTCGCCGCCTTCAACACCTGCCCGGAACGCTACGACGCCGAATTCGCCCTGGCTGTCTGCGCCCGACTGAACATCTTACCCCTGACCGACAACCAGCCCTTGCTGACAAGCCTGTTTCCGCTGCTCAGCAGCCTGGCCTATGATGGGAGCTTTGAGGGCCTGTTCTATGACTGGTTCGGTGGCAAGCTCAGCCACAACCGCGCCATGGCCAGTCCGCGCGCCGAACACTACACCGGCGAAGCGTTCACAACCTTCCGCACAGCGCTCGAAGCCTACGAGACCGCCGATCCGGCGAAACTCGATCACCCGCGCTTCAAGAAACCCAACCCGGAAACCCTGTTGATCGATGAAATCGAAACCATCTGGGCCGACATCGCCGAGCGCGACGACTGGTCGGCCTTTTATGCCAAGCTGGACGCGATAGAAACCTGGCGCCGCGCGCTCAACCTCTAAGCCCGCAGCTGTTCGCGCCGGATAAAGTTCAGCAGCTGGGTTTCCAGCACATCCTGAGCGCCATCGACATTGATCCGCCCGGTGAGCCAGTCGGTTTCGCCCGCCGTGACCTCGGCATCGACCTTCGCCGCGGCCTCATCGTCCCAGCTGTTGCGGTACGACACCCGGGCATCCACCTTGCCGGTGAAGATGCGGCTGACGAAGCGCAATACGCTGACACTGGTATCGGCGGTATAGGCATCCAGGTTCGACTGCTCATCGCGCGTCAAAGGCTGATAGGCGGCATGGGCCATCAGGTGGTTGGCGATGGCCTTGACGAACAGGTCGGGCCATTGCGCGCTATGGCCGGCATTGAGGTTGGCGTCCTTGAGGCGGAACAGCAGCTCGGCCTCATCGCGCGAAACGATGTAATTGCCGTCGCCGGCCTGGGCATAGATCACCCGGCGCAGCAACTCGACCTCGGTATCGTTGATGGCGCCCTTGTCCAGCACGCCATTGCCAACCAGCAATCCGGTTTTCCGCGTCACGCCTTCGCCGGTCAGGATGGCGGCTTCGATCTGCTTCAAGGCATAGGTCTTCAGCGCCTGCGGCACGGCATTTGCCATTTCCAGCACCCTCACCAGCAGTTCCAGCTCGGCCACGGTATCGACCTTGCCGTCGCGGTCGATCCATTTCATCAGCCACTGCGCCTTGGCGTCGTCGACATAGCCGGCCGGCTTTTGCTGATGAACGACATGGTCGCACATGACTTCGACGAAATAGTCGACCCATTCCGTGGCCCGCGCCGGGCAGGCGCTGTTCAGCGCCATCAGGACATCGGCTTCCTCGACATTGACGCCACCGTCCTGCCAGACCAGCCGGCGCAGGGCCAACACATCTTCGGCGCCGATTTCGGCGCGCTGGGTCAGGTCGGCGGCAAGGGCGGCAAGGCTGGTGGTCATGGTCGGCTTCTCCGATTTTCGATCGCGCAAACCCTACCACACAGGGATTAACGCCTTGTAATTAGCCGATCCGCGCTTTGCGGTTTAGTCTCCTCCCGCGGAGGATACGCTCATGACAACAGCCCTGATCTTCGCCGCGGCGCTGGCATCGCAACCCGTCACCAACGGAGTCTGGCTGATCCCGGGTAGCTTCGAGCCCAACCGCCAGCCCGACGGCAACACCGTCATCTTCCGCGGTGACAGCGGCCTGGTCGTCATGGACACCGGCCGCCACCTCGAGCATCGCCAGGCGATCCTCGACTTCGTCGGCGACCAACCGGTCAGCGCCATCATCAATTCACACTGGCACCTCGACCATATCAGCGGCAATGCCGACCTGAAGGCCAAATGGGGCGCCAAGGTCTACGCCACCGGCGCCCTGGACGGCGCCCTGGATGGCTTCATCCCGAACAGCGTCAAACAGGCCCAGGCCTATATCGACAGCGGCCAGGCCTCACCCGAGATCAAGGCAGAGATTGCCGGCGACATGGCGACGCTCGACCGCATCGACACCATGAAACCCGACGTCGTGGTCACCGCCGCCACCCAACTCGAAGGGCTCGCCCTCCACCTTGCCCCGAACGCCGCCACCGAAGGCGATATCTGGGTCTACGACGCCAAATCGAAAGTGGTGGCGGCCGGCGACCTGGTCACCCTGCCGGTGCCGTTCCTGGACACAGCCTGCTCGCTGGGCTGGCAAACGGCGCTGGACGAGATCTGGGCGACCGACTTCGTCATTGCCGTCCCCGGCCACGGCGCGCCGATGAACCGCGCGCAATTCGCCACTTACAAGACGGCCTTCGAAGGCTTCATCTCCTGCGCGACCTCCATCCGCCCCACGGCTGAATGCGCGACCGACTGGACGGTCGCCACAGCCGACCTGCACGGCGCCCCTGATGACCGGGTCGAAGGCATGGCAGACTACTACGCCGGCCTTCTGCGCGCCAACGCCGGCAACAGCCCCTGGTGCAAAACCTAAATTCTGATACCTCCCCGCGCTCTTCGCGTGGGGAGGGGGACCATGAGCGGGAACGAGCAAAGCGAAGTGGAGCGAAATGGTGGTGGGGCGACTTTCTTTCGAAAGCGCCGTAGCTCACAACACCGAACAGTTCGTCAACTGGCTGAAATGCTCCAGCGCATAGGCGCCCACCACCGACGTCCCGAACCGGTCCAGCTCCGGCGACCACACCGCCACCGCCGCCTGGCCCGGCACGATGGCGACAATCCCCCCGCCGACCCCGCTCTTGGCCGGCAAACCCACCCGGTAGGCGAACGACCCCACCGAGTCATAAATCCCGCACGTCAGCAACAACGCGTTCAACCGCCGTGCCAGCCGCTGCGGAAACACCGTCTCCTCGACCACCGGCGAGAACCCTCCGGCCGCCAAAGGTAACGCCGCCCGCGCCAGCTGCCGGCAGGTCAGCGTAATCGCGCACTGGCGGCAGTAGGCGGCAATTACCGCCTCGGGATCATGCTGGATCGTGCCGAATTCGCGCATCAGATTGGCGATCGCCCGGTTCTTGTGCGCCGTGACGATCTCGCCCTCGGCGACCTCCCCATCAATCACCAACGGCTCCGTCGCCAGCATGCCCATGAAATCGCGCACCAGCTTGGCCGGCTCCGCCACCACATCCAGCAGAATATCCGTCACCGCCAAAGCGCCCGGATTGATGAACGGATTGCGCGGCACGCCCTGCTCGTGCTCCAGCTGCGACAGATAGTTGAACGGCGTCCCCGACGGTTCCTTGCCCACGCGGGTCCACACCTCGTCGCCGATCCGGTTCAGCGCCAGCCCCAGCGAGAACAGCTTGGTGATGCTCTGGGCCGAAAACGGCTCATCGGCATCGCCCGTGACATACTCCTCGCCGCGCACGGTCACGACCGCCATCCCGAACTTCGACGGATCGACCGCCGCCAGTTGCGGAATATACTGCGCGGTGCGGCCCTTGCCGAAATGCGGCCGGACCAGGACGCTGATTTCGCCGAGCACATCGGCCAGGGAGATGGACTGTTTCATAGCCCCGACAAACCCGCCCACCTTGAGTCTGTCAAGGCTTTCGCCACGGCGTCAAACGCGGCAGCCAGCGCGGCACGGCCTTCTTGTACGCCGGATAATCCTCCGGAAACTGGCGGCTCAACGCGGGTTCTTCATACATCACGACAAATATATGCGTGACCAGCCAGAAGGCCGCGCCATACACCCCGCACCACGGACTGGAATACAGCAACGCCTGGCCGAAGATCATCGCCGCCACCGCGACATACATCGGGTTGCGGGTATAGCGATACAGCCCGGTCACCACCAGGTTCCGGGTCGGCGCCGCCGGCGCCGGCGTCCCCAACCCCTGCACCGCAAACCGCACAAATGAATCCACCAACCCCGGCACGGCCAGCACGATCAGCGCCGCCCCCAGATACCGCAGCCCCTCATGGCCGCGCTTCATCCACCAATCGGTGATCCACCACGGGATCACGCCGCCCATGACACAGGGCGCCACCACAAAGAACAGGGCCGACCCCACAATCGCCCCGAATTTTCCAGATCTGACCTTTGCCATGGCCGGCATCAATCTCCTGCAATCAGGTCTCTCGCAAGTGGACTACGCAAACTCCCTCCTCTCCACGAAGTGGGGAGGTGCCGGCGAAGCCGGCGGAGGGGTATACCACCGCCTTCCGCCAACTCCACCCCATCAGGCAAACACGTCGCAGACCAGCCGCGCGATATCGGCCACGACCTGCTCCTTGGCTTCCGGCTCCAATGTCCCACCAACGGTAAAGATGGACAGGAAGATCGGCCCCTCGGTCATCTCGCTCTTGGGCCAGATCACAGCGACATCATTGACCGCGCCATTGGCGGTGCCGGTCTTGTCGGCCACGGTCCAGCCCGACGGCACCCCCGCCCGTATCCGCTTGTCTCCGGTCGAGGTCGCCACCATCCACTCACGCAACTGCTTGATACTCGCCGCTTCCAAAGCCGCGCCGGTAAACACGATCTGCAGCAGTTGCGTCATGGCTTCCGGCGTCGTCGTGTCACGCGGATCGCCCTCGGCGACATTATTCATCTCCGGCTCTTTGCGGTCGACGCGCGTCACCCCGTCCCCCAAAGACCGGATCCACTTCGTCAAGCCCTCCGGCCCGCCAACCAGCGGCAGCAACAGATTCGCCGCCGCATTATCGCTCTTCGACACGGTCGCCGCGCACAGCTCCCCGACCGTGATCTTGCCGTCCTTGACCTTCTTCTCGGTCACCGGCGACCATCCGACCAGGTCCTTACGCCCAAACCGCACCACCTGGTCCAGCTTCAGCTCGCCCTTGTCGACCCGCGCCAGAACCGCCGCCGCCAGTATCCACTTGAACACCGACATCATGCCGAAGCGTTCCTGCGACGACACCGACAACCGCCCGCCGCTGCCGGCATCGATCGCCGACACCCCGATCCGCCCGCCATGCCGCTTGGTGATGTCCAACATCGCCGCGGCAAAATCGACCCCGGCCGCGACCTTGTCCGCCGTTTTCGGGTCGCACCCCGCCAACGGAAAAACGGTCAATCCAGCCAGGAACGCCCGCCGCAGCATCACTTGGCCTCTTCCGCCGTATGCGCCTTGAGCCAGTCGAACACCGTCTGATGCCACTTCATCGAATTCTGCGGCTTCAACACCCAATGGTTCTCATCCGGGAAGCGCAGAAACGCCGACTCGATGCCCTGGCGCTGCAAGGCCGTAAAGGTCGCAATCCCCTGCCCCGGCACGACGCGGTAATCCTTGTCGGAATGGATGACCAACTGCGGCACCGACCACTTATGCGCATGCAAAGCCGGATTGAACTCATCCATCTTGGCCATATTGCCATAGGGCACGCCGCCGTTTTCCCACTCCGAGAACCACAGCTCCTCGGTCTCTTCGGCCATGGTCCGCGAGTCGAAAATACCGTCATGCTCGACCAGGCACTTCCACGGTTCCTTCCACTGGCCGGCGATCCAGTTGATCATATAGCCACCATAGGACGCCCCCAGGGCACAGGCACGGTCGCCGTCCAGGAACTTGTAGTTCGACAGGGCAAACCCCCAGCCCTTCTGCAGGTCCTCCAGCGGCCGGTCGCCCCAATGCTGCGAGATCGCATCCGTGAACGCCTGGCCATAGCCGGTCGAGCCGTGGAAATCGATCATCACCACCGCAAAGCCCTCACCGGCATAGGTCTGCGGGTTCCAGCGGTAGGACCAGGAATCGCCGAACGAACCCTGCGGCCCGCCATGGATCAGGAAGGCCACCGGATAGGTCTTGCCCTCTTCGTAATTGGCCGGCTTGACGACATAGCCGTGCACCGTCTCGCCGTTCCAGCCCTTGAAATTGAACTGCTCATAGTCACCAAAGGCGCGCTCCTTCAGCACCGGATTGAGCCCGGTCAGGTTGCGCGCCCCCATATCGACGAACATCGCCTTCGAATTGGCGGCATACAGTTGCGACGGCGAATTCATCGCGCTCTTCAGATACACAAAGCTGCCGCCTGTCTCCGCAAAGGCGTCGATATGGCCGTCCTGCGACAAAGCCATGACCTTGCCGGTCTTGACATCGACGCGGAACAACCGCTCCAGCCCGACATCGCCGGCGGTGACCAACAACGACTTGCCGTCCTTCGACCATTTCAAATCATCGACGCTGCGGTCCCAATCGCCGGCGACCGCGGTCACCGCGCCGGTCTTCAGGTCGCGCAGGAAGATGTCGAAACGGTCGGCCTCGAAGCCCGGGCGCTTCATCGCCTTGTAGGCTAACGTCTTGCCGTCGGGCGACAGCCGCGGCGACGTATCCCAGGCCAGGTTGGCAGCGGTAAGGTTGGTCGCCTCGCCGCCTGTCAAAGGCACCGAATACAGGTCGAAATTGGTGCTCCACGGCTCGGTCTTGCCGGCGATCCGCACCGAATAATAGACGGTCTTGCTGTCAGGAGAAATGGTGAACTCGGCCTCATCGCCAAAGGGCTTGGACGGCACATCACCATCGACGCCGTCGGTCAAAGACACCGCCGCCCCGCCGAACGGCACATAGAACAAATGGTTGCGTGTGCCGTCGGCCCACGTATCCCAATGCCGCACGAATAGCTTGGTGTAGACCACGCCGCTCCATGGCTGGTGCTTGCGTACGGTTTGCTTGGACGTGGTGCATTCGATCTCGACGCCCGCTGGGCATTCCGGGAACACGGCCAAAGCGACCACCACCCCGGCGCCGTCCGGCGTCGGCTGATAGGCCTGGACATCCAAGGCCAGGCTGGTCACCTGGGTCGCGGTAGCCCCCGTGGCGTCGGTCTTCCACACCTGGTCCGATCCCGACCGCGATGAGATGAAATAGAGCGTCTTGCCGTCGGCCGACCACTGCGGATTGCTGGCCCCGCCTTCGGAGATGGCCAGCTTGCGCTCGGCCGCGGCGGGCGCGCTCAGGTCCTTGATCCAGATCGAGGTGACGCCCTTGTTCTTGTCCATGTCGGTGGCGCGCACCTGGAAGGCGGCATATTTCCCCGAACCGTCGACCTGGAGCGCGCTGAGCCGGTCCAGCATCAGCATGTCTTTATAGGTGAAGGGCTCGGCCGCATTCGCCGCGCCGGCAAGGGCAGCAACCGACACGGATGCCGTCAGGCACAAGGCTTTCAGGGAGCGGGAAAAGAACATGGGCAACCGTCTCAACTGTTACGAAGTTGCGTTCGGTTTTAACCCCTTTACCACGGATGTCGAGAACCGAACCGCGTTATGACGAAGAATTAATGGGGGGCAGTCCCTTTGATGCCGGCCGTTTATTTTGAGAATCCGTTCAATTTACCCCTATACGACCGACCCTGTCTTGGAGTGCCAGAGCTGACGGAACGTTAGCAGACACCAGCATTGCCGATAGCTTGACAAGCGCCCCCTTCAAATCACTGCTTCGCGCCAAATCTGCCCCGGCTTTGGCTATAACGGCTTCCACCAAAGCTACGAGGTTATCCCCAGTTCCATCCCGGTACAAATTCGTGAGACGAAGGTTGCCGTCGATAAGGTCAGCAAGCCAGATTGTACCCTCATTGCGAACCGGTTTCCCAAAATCTGAAGTAAGAAAATGGGCAAACGCCGAAACGTTGTCCTCGTTGTTTGGAAGGTGGCTATCAGCCCAATTTCGGTACAGATCTCGAGCAGCCAAGACCTCTGCTTCGTATCCAGTTAGGCGAGACAAGGTGCTTTCAAAGCCAAACCCCATCAGCCCCCTAAGAATCCTCTCACTACGGAACCATCTCCTGCCCTTGTACCAAGGCAAGGCCGTCACTTCCTCTACCATTCCCCGCCATATTGCAAAGAAATTCGAAGTTGAGACAGGAGGGATGGGGGTGTGAAAGAATGCTTGCACGAAATGTTCGATCGCGTATACCCAAAACAGGTCGTCCAGAGAGAATAGTCGTCAAAAACCAAGCGGCTACCTGGTCTTCGAAATCGAAACCAATACCACCTGTTGAACGCGACGTAGCGACTGTTTTTCTTGTCTTCGCAGGCTTTTGCGCCATGCTACAACGTCTCCCATCGAATTGGTCTGGATTCGAATTTACGTACCTGATCTAAATATAATGAGCCGTTTGTTCATTCACAGCTATGCCAAATATCTGAATATCAACAGCCAACGAAAATAGACCACGTCTTCAAACTGGCGATCGCCCAGAGTAGTTGCCAACGGACCTGATCAGAGAGGATTTGAATATCATGTCCGATAGCGAGATGGAGCCTTTGTCGTCGATGGAGGATCTCCTTGCGTCCAGTGACGAGGCGCAGTTTCCGATACCCATGCGATAGTCGCAGATCTCGGTGAGAGGCATCAATTGCGCTATTGGAGAATAATTTCGGGGACATGGATAATTTCGGGGACAGGTTATGGAATGAGTAAATTGTGCAAGGACAAACCGAGTGCGCATTCAACGCGCATAAAATTGACACGTAGCGCGCATCTGTGTGACTATTCCTCATGTCTGGAGGTTCCCACTCATGGCACAAGCCCACGATACGAAGATGGTAAAACGCCTCAACACCACCCTACCTGATCCACTGGCAGCTTACGTCGGCGAAATTACCGGCAAGGGCGCACTTTACGAGTCACCGGGCGAGTTCATTCGTGATCTGGTGCGCCGTCACATGGAGCGCAACCAGAACCGCGAACGCGCCGACGTACAGGCACTGCTCTCCCAGTCCTTGCGGGAAAATAGCTACGAGGAATGGACCTCGAAAGACCTGGATGATGCGCGCCGCGCCGCGATCGAATAACGTAAATGGTCAGAATTCTCCGAAGCCAGCTCTTCAAACGGCAGGTCTTGGAACTGACCGCGGATTATCGTCAGCGGGCGGGATCGCCTGTCGCTCTGAAGTTCGTCGGTCAACTTGATGACGCAGTAAATTTCATCGCAAAGCGCCCCACTGCCTGCCCAGTCTATATCTGGCTGGAAGGCAAAGAATTTCGAAAATGGGGGCTAAAAGACTTTCCTGTGTCCGTATTCTTCCGGCTGGCCGACGATGCCGCCATAACGCTTGAAGCCTTGTATGCACAACGGATGAACATTGCCGCAAGGCTGCCCAAAGACATGGAATGATCGTCCTCCTAACGCACCCATGTCGACACTTGAACATGACGTCTTGCCGACGAAATACGCTATTACGTATGGCATCACTCGCCCAGGTCCGGCGTCTTTCGCGCCTGCAACACCCCGAACGCCGCGAAGCCCGGCATGACGACCAGCATCCAGAACAGCCAGACATAGGGAAACCGCCAGCTGCCGGGTGTTTCATTGGAAGAATTTTCGGGATCGTCGCCTGCGTAGTAGATGCCAATCCTCTGCCCCACCTGCTCGGTGCTGCAACCGCGCCCCAGGCCAGTAAAGCGCTTGTCGCCGACCTCGAAAGTGTAACTGCAGGTGCCGTGGTCGTGAGGCCGCAAATGGGTAATGATTGCCTCTGTCTGCACGGCAGATCGCTCAAGTGCCTTTTCGGCCCGCCAGGTAAGCCAGGTTGGCACGCCGAAGACGACAAACGTAGCCGCGAATACGCCGACGCCAGCAAGACTGGCCACCACCCAACGTTTCATTGAAATATCCCCCGTGTATCCCCCGGTGAGCCGGCGAACGACAGGATAGCGCAACTTCCCACCGGCAGGAAGACGGATGGAACGTGTCGTTTCACCTGCCCCTTCCCCCTTCGCCAAGGCTTCGGGCGACCCGCTTCGCCGACGAACGTCGGCGAAGCGGGCTTTTGTCCGTCAATTTGATTGACGAAACGGCAACTTGCCCGCATATATAATGATAACTTACCATTCAGGAGGCGACTTAGGTGAATTTCCTTCCGATCGACCCTCCGGAAATGGACTTACGCCTTGAAAATCAAGGCGGATTTCTTCCGATCCAACATGGTATCGCTCCCACAAACGGCACGGCCGCCCCCAGTTCCCGGCTGTCCGATTCCATCGCCCAGCAGCTGGGCATGGACATTGTGTGCGGACTTTATGCCGTCGGCGAGGCCCTGCCCACCGAAGTGACCCTGGCCGCGCACTGGAATGTGTCCCGCACGGCCATTCGCGAAGGGCTCGCCATTCTCATCTCCAAGGGCCTGATCGAACCGCGCAAAAAAGCCGGAACCATCGTCACCGAGCGCGGCCGCTGGCACCTGCTCGATCCCCTTGTGCTGTTCTGGATGCGCCTGTCCGACCCGGACGAACGTTTTATCCGCTCGCTCTTCGAGCTGCGGCTGACCATCGAGCCCCAGGCTGCCGGCCTGGCCGCCCGGCGCCGGACGGACCGCGACCTGATCCGGCTGCAAAAGGCCTTTGACATCATGTCCGATGACAAGCGGACCGAGGAAACGGCGCGCCGCGCCGAGATTCAGTTCCACCGCACGATCATCGAAGCGGCGAACAACCCGGTTCTCCTGCCCCTGGCGGCTTCCATCGAGGCGGCGGTGTTCTGGACGAATTCCTACAAGTCGCGCCGCAACATCCCCGTCCGCGCTTCGCTGGAGGAACACCGGATGATCCTGGATGCCGTGTTGCGTGAGGACGACGCCCAGGCGCGTTGGGTGACGGAAACCCTTATCCGCTCGACCCTGGAGCCCATCCCCGCCAATACCCGCGCCGCCTAATCTTATCCTCCCCCGTTTACGGGGGAGGTGTCGAGCAAGTGAGGCCCCCTACGGGCCGAAGCGCGTCGAGACGGAGGGGGCGTTACAAGCTCCGAGTTCCCGGCTCCCCCTCCGTCAGCGACTTGCCCTTCGACTTCGTCTACGGGCTGCGCGCTGCCACCTCCCCCGCAAGCGGTGGAGGACATATGCGGCTAATCCGCACCTCTGTGCGATATTGTCCGACCTGAAAAATGATATACGTACCATTTCAGCCATATCCCTCCCCTATCCCCTGCCTCCCTTCGATCCGCGTTGATTTTGACGCCCGCACAGATTAGCACTGGACACAGACCGACAGATGGTGCCCCGACTACGCCATGGACAATGAGCCCGCAAAACCCGGCCGCCGATCGCGCAACGCCGCCACCATCCATGACGTAGCCAAACACAGCGGCGTCTCGCCCATGACGGTGTCCCGGGTCATCAACGGCGAAACCAATGTCCGCGAAGAAACGCGCCAGAAGGTGCTGGCCTCGGTCGCCGCGCTGAACTACGCCCCCAGCACCTCGGCGCGCGCCCTGGCCGCCCGCGAAGACACCCAGATCGCCGTGCTGTACACTAACCCGTCGACCTCCTACCTGAACGAGATCCTGATCGGCGCCCTGACCCAGACCGGCCACTACGGCTGCCGGCTGACCATCGCCAAATGCGAAGGCCTGGACGAAGCCGTCGAAACCGTCGAAGACCTGGCCGCCGCCGGCATCGACGGCTTCCTCCTGCCGGCGCCGATTTCCAACTCCAACCGCGTCGCCCTGGCGCTCGACCGCGTCAACCTGCCCTCCGTCGGCATTGCCGCCGCCCAACAGCCCCCCGGCCGCACCACCATCGCCGTCGACGACCACGCCGCGGCGTTTGCCATGACCACCCGCTTGGTCGAGTTGGGCCACACCCGGATCGGCTTCATAAAGGGCCACCCGAACAACCGCGCCAGCGACTTCCGCACAGAAGGCTTCTACGCCGCCATGAACGCGGCCGGGCTCGATGTCGATGTCGACCTGGTCGTGCAGGGATATTTCGACTACCATTCCGGTTTCGACGCCGCTGCGGTACTGCTGGGCCGCCCCGACCGGCCGACCGCGATTTTCGCATCGAACGATGATATGGCCGCCGGCGTCCTGGCCAATGCCCACAGCTTCGGCGTCCATGTCCCGGCCGAACTGACGGTGGTCGGCTTTGACGACACCACGACGGCGACAACGGTGTGGCCGGAACTGACCACGGTGCGGCAACCAACGATCCAGATGGCGTCCCAGGCGGTGGATTTATTGCTGCTTCAGATTCGCGCCAAGCGCACAGGCGCCACCTTCGAACCCCGCCGCGAGGTTCGCGATTTCGAGATCATCGAACGCCAAACCTCCGCCCCCGCCCCGAAGGTATAGGGACACCTACTTTCTTCTCCTCCCTATCGAAGATGGGGAGGTGGCGAGCAAGCGAGGCCCCTTATGGGCCGAAGCGCGTCGAGACGGAGGGGTCTTCTTAGCAGTCACTTCCCAATGCCGTTGGTATATTAAATTAAATCCCTCCCCGTTATACGGGGAGGTGGATCATTTGCTGGAAGCAAATGAGACGGTGGGGGATTTGGCCCGCCGATCTTTCCGTCGCCACAGGTCCCTTAAGCCGGCGCGTATTCCTTCGCCAACAGCCCCCGCAAAGCCTCCATAGCCGCCACCGTCTGCTTGGGCAGCTTCATCCGGTACATCGGGCTCATCAACTTGGCCATAAACGAATGCGGCGTAATCTCGATACGATGCGTCAACCGCGTCCCAGCCCCATCCGGCTCCAGCCGAAAATCGACGAACACCTGCATCATCTTGTCGTAGTATTTGTAGCTCAGCCGGCTGTCCTGGTCCTGGGTAACGATGACGCCGTCCATCAAACCATGCTTGCCGCTTTCGCAATAGGCATAGCGCAGCTTGTCTCCGACCTTGTTCGGCCCGGTGCCCTGCTTGGCCACGCCTTCGCACCGTATCGCCCACAGCGGCACCTTCTTATAGTCGTCGATCAGGCTGAAAACCTGGTTCGGCGACTGCGGCACGTCGATACTGTGTTCGAAGACGATGGCCATACGCGACGACTCCCAAACCCCGGCCAAACCCCGGAAAAAGCAACCCTAACATAGCTTCCGCCCCTGACAAGACCTTAGGAACGATCGGCCGGCAGGATGGCGAGTATGAAAAAGAACTGCTCGATGCTGTTGATCACCTGGCGGAACTTTTCCAGGTCGACCGGCTTGGCGATATAGGCATTGGCATGGCGGTCATAACTCTTTGCCACATCGACATCGGCAGTCGAGGACGACATGATGATCACCGGGATATGCCGCAACGCCTCGTCACCCTTGACGATCCCCAGCAGGTCGGTCCCGCTCATCCGCGGCAGATTGAGATCCAGCAGGATGATGTCGGGCAACCGCACCCCCTCCTCCAGCGACGCCCGCAAAATCGCCAAAGCCTCCTCGGCCGTCCCGGCGACGGTCAGGTTGTTCTCGATCTGCGCCTCTTTAAACGCGCGCGACGCTAGCAGGACGTCGCCGCGGTTATCCTCGACCAGCAGGATTTCGGCGGCGCGGCCTTCACGGATCAACAGGTTACTCATCGTCTTACGCTTTCGTCTTGGGCAGGGTGAACAGGAAGGTGCTGCCCTTGCCGGGCTCCGATTCGGCCCAGATCCTGCCACCGTGATTTTCGACGATCTTGCGACAAACTGCCAGCCCTAATCCCGTACCGCGAATAGCATCCCACGTGTGCAACCTTCGGAAGGGTTCAAACACCTGTTCAACAAAGCCCGGCTCGATCCCCAAGCCATTGTCTTTAAACGCAATCAACCAGTTGTCGCCCTCATCCGACGCATAGATGTGGATGCGTGGCGTTTGCCCCTTGGGCTGATATTTGACGCTGTTGGCGATCAGGTTCTGCATCAACCGCATGATCTGGACGGCATTGCCGCGGATCTTCGGCAGCGACACGCACGAAATCTCGGCCTGGCTTTCGCTCAGCAAGGTGGCCAGATTGTCCTGAACATGCTGCAACTCGACCATCAGGTCGACCTCGCCCGATCGCACGCCCTCGCGCCCCAGCCGGGCATAGTCGAGCAGGTCCTGGACCATGTCGCGCATCCGATGGGCGCTGTCGGCGACGATCTTGAGATACTCCCGGCCCTCGTCGTCCAGCTTGTCGTGATAATCCTTGGCGATGATCTGGCTGAAATTCATCACCATCCGCAGCGGTTCCTGCATGTCGTGCGAGGCGACATAGGCGAACCGCTCCAGTTCCGTATTGGACTCCGTCAACCGCGTCAGCAGACGATGGCGGCTTTCCTCGGCCTGGCGGATGCGGGTGATATCGCGAATAATGCCGGTGTGGTGGCGCTTGCCGGCGACCTCGAACGGCGTGATCGACAGGTCGGCCGGGAAGACCGTACCGTCCTTGCGCCGCGCCTGGACCTCCTGGCCCGAAGCGCCGACCGCCAGCCACACCCGGTGGCGGTCCTCGGCATCGGGCACCAATACTGACAAGGGCTGGCCCGAAATATCGTCGGGCTCATAGCCGAAAATCGCCTCACAGGCCGCGTTGAAGCTTTCGATCCGCCCGGTCTCATCCAGCGTGATAATGCCCTCACCGACATTGTTGACGACCGAGCCGAGCACCACCCGGCCCTCTTCCTCGACCTGGCGATACAGGGCTTCCAGCTTCAGATTGGCCTCCTCCAGCTTAGCGTTGGCTTCTTTCAGCTGCGCCGGACTGGGCAGCCCCAGGGCCTGTGGGATCAAACGCATCGTAACCCCCAGCGTGGCTAATGACACGATCGCGGTGGCAGCCTTGATGGCGCCTTCGGCATAGTAGTCCGGGTTCCACAACACCCAGATATTGAACAGGTGGGTCGTCCCGCACAGCAGAATGAACGCCGCGAACAGCAGGAACACCAACTGGAACGGCAGATCCTTCCGTTTGCGGACGAAATACCACAACACCAGGGGGATGCCGAAATAGGCGACGGCTATCCCTAAGTCCGACAGGACGTGCAGCCACAGGATGCCCGGTTTCCACAGGAAACAGTAGCCATGCGGCATGAAGGTGGCCATGTCGTGGTTCATCGGGGCGCCTCGCGAACAACAGATTCCCGCCCTATAGCATGATTGTGATTTCGCGTCCGGCGGGAAAACGCCCCAAAATGTGATCCGGTCTCAGCAAACATTCGTTATCTGAATTAGCCTTGCGAACCCGCGCAAATTGGTGTCACAGTTTCGCTTCGGGGACAGGTAACAGGCATACAATGACCAGGCTTTCGGAGCAGGCGCGCAGCGCCCAGGTTCTGCTGATCGAAGACAATCACGGCGACGCCGTCCTGACGCGCCGCGCCTTTCGCCGGGCGCGCATGCCCAGCGAGATTACTGTTGCGGAAACGGGCGAAGCCGGCCTGTCGATCCTGCGCCGCGAAGGTCCTTATGCCGACGCGCCGCGGCCGGACCTGATCCTGCTGGACCTGAACCTGCCGCACATGCACGGCCACGACTTCCTCAGCAAGGTCAAGGACGATCCGGCGTTTAAACGCATACCGGTGATTGTGCTGAGCTCCTCGGCTGCCGAAGGCGATATCGCCAGCGCCTATGACCGTTATGCCAATGGTTATATCACCAAGCCGGTGACGACGGACACCTATGACGACATCGTCGCCAAGATCGAGGACTACTGGTTCGCGCTGATGCAACTCCCCCCGGAAAGCGAACCGAAGCAGTTCGCCTAAAGCGCCTTCCTCAGCGTCAGATTATACCTCACGCCGGCCTTCACCGGCATGACGCCATGATAGGCCAACCGCGCCGGCCCGCCCCACACCACCACATCGCCGTGCTCGACAACGATCTTCATCACCGGATCGCTGCGCTTCAAGCCACCGAACAGAAACACCGCCGGCGCCCCCAGCGACACCGACACGATCGGCGCCGACATATCGCCTTCATTGATATCCTGGTGCAGCCCCATCTTCGCCCCGACATCATACCGGTTGATCAAACACCCGTCCGGCGTGAACCCGGCAAACCCGGCCGCAGCCCCTGCCCGCGCTCCCAACCCCACCAACACCTCCGGCAAATCCGGCCACCGCGCCCCGCTTTCCGGATCCTCCGCCGTATAGCGATATCCCTTGCGATCGGTCACCCACCCCAAGCCGGCATTGGTCATGGCAGCCGACATGGCGTGCCCGCCGGGCGTGACCATATTCCGGAACGGCGCCACAGCCGACACCTGCCCGATCACCGCCAACAAGGCCTCTGCCTCCGCTAAGGCAAACCCACGCAACGCCGCCAATCCCGGCGGATACGCGACGCCGAACAGATCAGCCTGCATCGTGGAAGATCACACCCATGGCGAACCGCCGCCCGCTGCGCAAACGGCTGACCCCATGGCGCATATTGACGCGATAATCCCCGCGCGCGCCCTGAACCGGCCGGTTATGCACGGCGAACACCACCGCATCGCCCTTCTGCAAAGGCACCACCTGCGGCCGTGACTGCATCCGCGGCCGCTGCTCGGTCAACACAAACTCCCCGCCGGTAAACTCCTCCTCCGGCTGGGACAGCAACACGGCTACCTGCAGCGGAAAGACCATCTCACCATACAGGTCCTGATGTAGGCAATTGTAATCGCCGACCTCATACTTCAACAACAACGGCGTCGGCCGCGCCTGACCCGCCGCATGACACTGCGCCAGATACTCGGCATGCCTTTCCGGATAACGCGCAGCCACGTCCATACGCTCGTTCCAACGGTTAGCAATCACCGCCAAAGGCGGATACAGCGCCTCCCGCAACCGGCTCACCACATCGGGCAGCGGATAGGCGAAATACTTGTACTCGCCCTGCCCGAAGCCATGCCGCGCCATATGGATATGACTGCGGAACCGCCCGCCCTCATACAAGCCCACCAGGTCCCGACACGTCTCGTGGCTGACCAATCCCGGCAGCACGGCACAGCCGAACCGGTCCAGCTCCCCGGCCAGATACGTCCAGTCGATCAGAGCCTTACGCTCACGCGCCGGCTGAGGTGGATCCCCCGCCTCCACAGCCTCATCGATCAATCCATAGGCGGGATACTCGCTCATGCCACCCGCTCCCTCTGCAATAGATCGCGCTTGCGCTCGACGCCCCAACGATAGCCCGACAGACTGCCATCCGTCCGCACGATGCGATGACACGGCACCGCGATGGCCAGCGTATTGGCCGCGCAAGCCCCCGCCACAGCCCGCACCGCCGCCGGCGACCCAATCGCCTCCGCCAACTGCGCGTAACTCAAGGTTTTTCCGGCCGGAATCGCCCGCAAAGCCTGCCACACCCTCTGCTGAAACGCCGTCCCGCGAATATCCAGCGGCAAATCCAGCCCCGTCCCCGGTGCCTCCACCAGGCCGATGACCTGGGCCACCCGCGCATCAAACTTCGGATCATCCCCCGTCAACCGCGCCTGCGGAAACCGGTCCTGCAACTCGCGCACCAAGGCATCCGGATCATCGCCCAACGATATGGCGACAATCCCCTTGCCGCTCTCGGCCACCAACACGGCGCCCAATCGGCTTTGACCGATGGCGAAGCGGATATCGGCATCCTTGCCGCCGGCCTTGAACTGTTTCGGCGTCATGCCCAATATGGCGTTTGACGTTTCGTAAAACCGCCCGTTCGAGCCGAATCCGGCATCATACAGCGCGTTGGTCACCGTCTCGCCGCCGCTTAAACCCTCGCGCACCTTCCGAGCCCGATGCGCCGCCGCATACGCCTTAGGCGTCACGCCGGTCGCCGCCTTGAACTGGCGATGAAAGTGATAGGCGCTCAACCCCGCCCGCTCAGCCAACTCTTCTAACCGCGGCTCAACCTCAGCCGTCTCAATAAACCGGCACACCTCAGCAATAACGGCGGCCATTTTCGCCTTGGGCGACTCACCGCGCGGATGGCAACGCTTGCACGCCCGGAAACCCGCGTCCTCGGCGTCATCACAACTCAAATGAAACCCGACATTCTGCGGCTTGGGCGTACGGGCGCCACACGAAGGCCGGCAATAGACGCCGGTGGTGGCGACGGAAAACCAGAACTGCCCATCGAACGCGGCATCGCGACGAACGACAGCGTCATATCGGGGGTCGGTACTGGTATTGGGCAAGGCATTCATCGGGGTCTCTCCTACATGTATGACATCTCGATGACGGCACAATAGGCGACACTGTGAACCTGCGCGCTCCGGCCCTTGCTGTCAAATTAAGTCGTGTCCACATTCCCCTGCCAACGTCCCTTACTTCTCCTCTCCACTT
>NZ_AWGD01000037.1 GCF_000495795.1 Asticcacaulis sp. AC460 | reverse complement strand
TGCCAAACCCCGTGGACGGCCGTCAAGGCATAGCCACATGGTTGCTCCCCACTTCGTGGAGAGGAGAAGTAGCTGTCATCTCCGTCGGTTATATGGTCCCCGCCCATAAATACCGCTTATGGGTCATATGGGCCGATTGAATTATCGCCGCCCCCCGACTTCGTCCATAAAAATGCTGACAACAAGACGGCGCCCTGATGCGCCGCTCAGCAGTGGATGAAGCCCGTGAAGCGTATTTTATTCAAAAATGTCCGTATCTTCGACGGTTCGGGCAGCGACCTGTTCCCCGGCGAAGTCCTCATCGAAGGCGACCGCATCACCAAGGTCGCCAGGCGCCCCGACGGCTTTTTCGCCAAGCGCGACCCCAAGATCAGCGAGGATGGCGCCGAGGTCATCGATGGTGGCGGCGCCACCCTGATGCCCGGCATGACCGAGGCCCACGCCCACATCACCTGGCCGTCCTCGACCGAGCGCTTCGTGCCGGAATTCGTCCTGCCGATCGAAGAAATGATGATCGTCACGGCCCAGAACGCCCGCATCCTGCTCGATTCGGGGTTCACCAGCGCCTACAGCGCCGGCGCCTTGTCCGAGCGCATCGAGGTCGTCATCCGCGACAATATCGACAAGGGCTACCTGCCCGGTCCGCGGTTGCGCGCCTCGACCCTGGAACGCAGCCCGGACGAGGACGAAACCGCTCCCGGCGCCGTCAATCACGGCCGCGGGCCCGACGCCATGCGCGGCTTCATCAAGAAGTGCAAATCGATGGGCATCGACCAGGTGAAACTGGTTCTGTCCGGCGAAGACGCCCTGCATCCGGGCAGCTCGCACCACCTGATGTGCACCGAGGAAGAGGCCCAGGCCGCCGGCCAGGCCGCGCGTGAAGCCGGTATTCCGCTATCGGCGCACGCCCAGGGCAATGACGCCGTCAAGATGGGCATGCGCGCCGGCGTCCGTGTCATCTATCACTGCACCTATGCCGACAACGAAGCCGTCGACATGCTGGTGGCGCGCAAGGACGAGATCTTCATGGCGCCGGCCATCGGCGTCATCGTCGCCACGCTGGAAGCCAATCCGCCGCCGCATATCGACATGTCGTCGATGAAAGAGATGGCCAAGCCGGTCATCGAAAAGGCCAAGGTGCTGATCCCCGAGCTGAAGCGCCGCGGAGTCCGCGTGCTGATCGGCGGCGATTACGGCTTCCCGTTCAATCCCAACGGCACCAATGCCCGCGACCTGCAACACTTCGTCGATCTGTTCGGCTATACGCAGAAAGAGGTCCTGGTCGCCGCCACCAAACTGGGCGGCGAGTTGATGGAGCTGGATATCGGCCAGATCAAGCCGGGGTTCCTGGCCGACATCCTGCTGGTCAATGGCGATGTCACCCGCGACGTCCGGTTGTTGCAGAACAAGGCCAACCTGTTGGCCATCATGAAGGGCGGCAAGTTCCACAAATGCACCCTGCCCGGCCGTAGCCTCGCCGCTGTTCCGACGCGGGACGAGCATGCCTGAGACCCTTGTCCTCGACCCGACGCGCAACGTCAGTGGAGATCTGTATCTGCCGGAAGGGACCGGCCCGCATCCGGTCCTGGTCGCCGTCCATGGCGGCGGCTGGCGGCGTGGTTCGCCAAAAGCGTTGGCGCAATGGGGCCGGTTTTTTGCGCAGCATGGCGTGGCCGTTCTGGCCGTCAGCTATCGGTTGACGACGTCAGGACCAGCGTGGCCGGAGAACCTGAACGATGTCCTGGCGGCGTTGCGCTGGGTCCAGGCGTCCGGTCCGGCGCACGGGTTGGATACGTCGCGGATCGGATTGTTGGGCGCGTCGGCTGGGGCGCATCTGTCGGCCCTGGCGGCGTTGAGCGGTTCGGTGCGGGTCCTGGTCGGGGTCTATGGTTGTTATGACCTGGTCAGCCACTGGCAGGCCGACCTGATCAAGAACCTGCCGGCGGCGGAAAATCCGACGGTGCGGATGCTTGGCGGGACGCCTTTGGATGATCCGAAGCGCTATTTCGACGCCTCACCGATCAGCCATGTCACCCATGCGGCGCGGTCGTTGCGCGTGCAGTTGATCCATGGCGACCACGACGACGATATCGATGTGGCTCAGACGCAAGGGTTCGCTTTGCGGCTGCGCCAGGCCGGGGCCTTGGTGCAGACGGTCATCGTGCCGGGCGCCGGGCATCTGTGGTTCTCGTCCGAAGACATGACCGACCCGACCAGCCATTGCGCCTTCGTCGCCCCTCGCCTTCTCGCCTTTGTAAAACAGTTTCTGGTGACGCCGTGAGCGACTTCGATGTGATCATTATCGGCTGCGGCCCGGTGGGGGCCACCGCCGCCAACCTGCTGGGCCAGGCCGGGCATGCCGTCGCCATCGTCGACCAGTTTACCGACGTTTTTACCTTGCCGCGCGCCGTCCATATCGATCATGAGATGATGCGGCTGTTCCAGAATCTGGGCCTGGCCGAGAGCCTGTTGCCGCACATGCGCGAGACCCAGGGCCATATGCACCTGGGCGCCGACGGCGACGTCATCCGCTATATGGGCAGTGCCGGGAAGCCGCGGCCGTATGGTTGGGCCAACGACTATTTCTTCTATCAGCCGGAGCTGGAAGCCGCGCTGCGTGACGGTTTTCGGCGGTTCGGCAATGTCGAGTTTATCCAGGGTGTGCGGGCGACCGTCGAAGGTGACGAGGTTATTGCCGGCAACCGGCGTTTACGCGCGCGATACATCATTGCCTGCGACGGCGCGCGCAGCCCGACGCGTGAAGGCTTGGGCATAGAGTTGGAAGACCTGCTGTTCGAAGAAGCCTGGCTGGTGGTCGACGCCAATGTCGACGGGCCTATCAGCTTCCCGGCCATCCCGTCCCTGCCCGCCGGCGCCGACCCGCAGCAGCTTTCGGTCATGACCTGCGATCCCAGACGGCCGGCGACCATCGTTCCGGGGCGTGGCGCGCACCGGCGGTGGGAGTTCATGCTGCTGCCCGGCGAAAGCGAAACCGCGATTGTCGAGCCGGCGTCGATCGAGGGATTGATCGGGCCGTGGTTGCAGGGCTGTGCCTATGAGATTGTGAGGACGGCGACCTACAGGTTCAACGCCCGGGTGGCCAAGCAATGGCGTCAGGGTCCGGTCTTCCTGGCCGGAGATGCCGCGCACCAGACTCCGCCCTTCTTCGGCCAGGGCATGTGCCATGGGTTGCGTGATGCCGCCAATCTGAGTTTCAAGCTGGATCTGGTGTTGCGCGGGTTGGCGGGTGACAGTGTGCTGGACACCTATCAGCCGGAGCGCGAGCCCCAGGTGCGCCACGTCATCGGCGCTGCCGTCGCCGCCGGCCGCTATATCTGCGAGCTGGATCCGGCCAAGGCTTCTGAGCGTGATGAGACCTTGCGCCGCCGTCAACGCGAAGGCCAGGACATCGCCACCGCCGCGGACCTGATTGCGCCCTATGCCCAGGGTCTGGTTGCGCCAGGTGCGGGTGAACGCTTTGTGCAACCGCGTGTCGCCGATGGCCGGTTGCTGGATGACATTATGCCGCGCGGGTTTGTGCTGCTGAGCCGCCGGGCGGTCGAGCATCCGCTGATTGGCCAGCTTGGGATCGCGCAACAGGTCGTCGACGCCGCGTTCGATACGACCGGCGCCTTGGGCGACGCGCTCGACCGGCATCAGGCCGAAGCCGTTCTGCTGCGGCCGGATCGTTATGTTTATGGCTGGGGAACCGCCGATCATCTGCTCGACCTGTTGAGCGCCCAACTTGCCCCTCAGGAGCTGCGTCTTCATGCCTGACCTTAGTCTGTCCCATGCCCGGACCATCATCGCGACCGCGTTGAAAACCGCCCGTGAGCGCAGCTTGTCGCCGCTGGCCGTCACGGTGCTGGACGTCGGTGCCCGCCCGATCGCGTCCGAGCGCGAGGATGGCGCCGGCTTCCTGCGTTTGGATATCGCCCATGCCAAGGCCGCCGGCGCTATCGGCATGGGCTATGGCACGCGTGATCTCGCCAAGCGGGCTGCGGGTAATCCGGGTTTCTATGCCGCCTTGTATGCGGTCAGTGAAGGCGGCATGGCGCCGTCTCCCGGCGGGGTTTTGCTACGCAATGCTGCGGGCGAAGTCATCGGCGCGGTCGGGATCAGCGGCGATACGGGCGACAACGACGAACTGTGTGCGGTCGCGGGCTGTGAAGCCGCGGGTCTCGCTTTCGATACGGGAGCTTGAGTATGCGGACGGCAAGAATACCCCTCCACCGCTTCGCGGTCCCCCTCCCCATGAAATGGGGAGGAGAAATGCCACATCTCCCCACGCTTCTCCTCCCCACCTGTGGGGAGGGGGACCCCGAAGGGGTGGAGGGGTATCTTCCCATCGACGTCCGCCGCACACACACCGGAACCTAACCCATGATCACCCTGCGCAGCATCGAGCTCACCCTGCCCAACGCCGCCGCGGCACGCGACTTCTTCCTCAACCGGTGGGGACTGGCCGACGCCGGAATCGTCGGCGTCACCTCCTACCTGCGCGGGTCGGGCAGCTTCCCCTACCTGGTCTCGCTCACCGAAGGCGAAGCGTCGCACGTCCTGTCGACCACCTTCGAAGCCGATTCGGCCACCATCGACGCCATCCGTTTGGCCGCGAAAACCTCTGGCCTGATGGTCGTCGATACCGTCTCACGCGATCCGGGCGCCGGCCAAGGTATCCTGGTCCGCCTGCCCGAAGGCGAGGTCTTCCGTTTCCTGAGCGGCACCACCCGCGTCGATCCCATCGCCGGCCGCGACCTGCCGGTCAAGCTGACCCACGTGGTGATGAACTCGGCCGACGCTGAAGCCACCGCCGAGATGGCTGAACGCGCCCTGGGCTTCAAGGTCTCCGACCGCACGCGCGGCATGGTGTTCGTGCGCTGCTCGGCCTCGCACCACAGCGTGGCGTTTGCCCGCGCCGGCTATCCCTCGCTGAACCACATTGCGTTTGAGATGGAGGACATGGACGCCGTCATGCGCGGCATCGGCCGGATGCGCGACCATGGCGCAGCACCCGCCTGGGGCCCTGGCCGCCACGGCCCGGGCGCCAATGTCTACGCCTATTTTATCTCACCCTTCGGCGCGGTCGTCGAATATTCGACCGCCGTCGAGGTCATCGCCGACGACTACCCCGTCGGTTCCCCGCAGGACTGGACCTGGCCGCCGAACCGGATCGATCAGTGGGGCATTTCGGACAAGGATTTCGGGGCTCTGGCCAAGGCCGAGAAGGTGTTTACCTACGCCCCGCTGCTGGAGAAGGTTTAATGAAGTACATATCCTACCACCATAACGGCCGCGACAGCTGGGGCCATGTCGAAGGCGACCATGTGTCGGATCTGGGCGCGTTTTTTGGCGGCGACCTGAAGACAGCGATCGCCGAAGGCCGGCTGGGCCATCCCGCCGCCCACGCCACGATTGCCTTGAGCGACGTCAAGCTGCTGCCGGTCATCCCCAACCCGAGCAAGATTTTTTGCGTCGGGCACAATTACGAAACCCACCGCGCCGAAACCGGCCGCGCCAAGGTCGGTCACCCGTCGATCTTCCTGCGCTTTGCCGATACATTGATCGCCGATGGGGACGCGATTGTGCGGCCGGTCAACTCGACCAGCCTGGATTACGAGGCCGAGCTGGCCCTGGTGATCGGCAAGACCGGCCGGCATATCTCGGAAGCCGACGCCATGTCGTATGTGGCGGGTTTCGCCTGCGCCAACGATGCCTCGGTGCGCGACTGGCAATGGCACACGACGCAGTTCGCGCCGGGCAAGAACTTCCCCGGCACGGCGCCTTTGGGGCCGTGGCTGGTGACGCCGGATGAGATTACGGACCTGGAGGCGGTGAAGGTGGTGTCGCGGCTGAACGGCCAGGTGATGCAGGAAGCCACCCTGGGCGACCTGATTTTCCCGCTGCCGGTAATCATCAGCTACCTGTCGGGGTTTACGACGCTCAATCCGGGGGATGTGATTTTGACGGGCACGCCGGGCGGCGTCGGCGCCAAGCGCGAACCGCCGGTGTGGATGAAGCCGGGCGATGTGATCGAGGTCGATATCACCGGGGTCGGGTTGTTGAAGAACACGATCGCAGATGAGGTAATGTAGAGAAAGCGCCGGGCCGGGAGGTCCGGCGTTTTTTTTGTTGCCTTGAGGGCAACTAAATTGTGTGATCGTTTAGGTCGTGCTGAAATTCTAACTGTGACAACCCATACCAACTGTACTTGATCTTTGACGGAACAGACCTCTCCTTCTCAAAATAAATTAAGGCAGAATAGGGTTTCGCTTTTACGCTGCCCATAGACAGCAACGTTAATTGGCGACTAAATATTACTAAAATGGCATAAATAGATATCGAAACAAATGCCACAAACGCCCCAATAAACCGGTCTTACCTCCGGCTCCCTGATCCAATATTACAGCACCCCTAACAGATTCGGATACCACGGATGGCTCGTTTAGCCATATCCCCATGACAGAAGTTTCTTGAGCAAGCCGGAACTCTGTTCGTCTGTCCCACGCAAGGAGCGTGGCCGGGGGGGCTGCGAGACCTTTGCTCACCTTCATGACATCAGCTCCCTCTGGCACTAGCACCAGAAAGCCACTGCCACGTGCAATCGAGTAAAATGAGCCTAGACCTACGAGGTGGGTGGACAAATGTGCGGTGTAAATCGATTGAAGGCGCACTCCATTCGTGAATGCTAATAATTGCCCAACATGAAATACCACCTCTTGCCCCTCAACAATCTCAATGCAGACAAGCTTTAAATCTCCTTTCATAGAGATTACTGGTGCGTGTGCGTCTGGAGCCTGCCGTACCGCCTTCGACGCTACATCTATGCGCGACATAAAATAGCGTCTGGAAACTAGCCGTTGGGGAATAGAGAAAATGGGGCATGGCAATGATAAGCACATATGCGCGCCAGCGCCTACACGCATGGCATCCAAACTAACAAACCAAGAATTTACGCCTTCATGATCTTGCGAAATCTTCTTAAGATTGATTTCATCAGATAAACTGTACTTAAGGGGGATTGCATCACCCGGTTGAGGATCGAGGCGAAAAGTAGCTAGGAGGGAGTTTGTATCGTCTCGAACCTTAAGATTCGCATCAAAAAGGAGGCGGCCGAGTACAATGTTGAAGCTCCCTATTAGGGCTGTCGCTAGGAGCACATATGAAATTAATGAGAGAACTAGCAGTAATGTGAAGACCACACCTGCCAAATTTCTGTAATTTTCGTAGGTCTTATGAATCGCATTTGATCCAATTGTACTTATGGCTGACACCCCATCTGCACCAGCCTGGCGTATCTTTTTTATTTCGTCGCTCGCAAATAGTTCAGCGGCACGCCTATTTCGCTCATAGCTCGCCATGATCATAGCTTCTATTGAGCCGATCATACTCCGACAAATTGTCTTGAAGCCTATGTTTAGCTTCTTACCTAAGATGCGGATAGGAACATTCGCACCTTTGCAAGCTTTGTACCTGTCGATTTGGGGGGGCCGTGCGACCTCTAATACGGAAGAAAAAATTCCAGGAAATTGCGAGAGTTTGTGATCGCCATTAGCCTGCGCCGCGGTCAAGTCCGCATTGAATCGCTCTTGAGTGCGCTTTTCGCGACTATCAATGGTGAAGTATGTGTCTTTTTCAATACCTGTGCGACCAGAAGGGTCGGTGTAGTCAGCTGGGGCCAAATCTATCAACTTCCCGGCGTACAACGCCTCTACAAGCCGTGTCTGAATTTGCCAGTTTATTACCAGTCCAGCGAGCACAAGCGCTGCCGACGGCAACCACAGTATAAATGCGAGAGCGGCAATTTTTTTTCTTGGTAGATTTGCGAATAGACTTTTGAGTCTTCTCCACTCGTGCTGGTGATCAAGCACGAGTTGTACAAGATAATTGGCGATGAAAATGAGACCGCCAAAACCCGCTGCCGCCCCAACGCCGACCAGAATGCTTTCCATAGACAATCCGACAAGTGTTCCGCTACCCACTGCCAGAATAGCATAAGGCAATGCTCCAACTCTTAAAAATATAAGCATTAAAAATAGTGCAAAAAGGAGCGTCGCTAAATGAACAGTTCGCGGTATAGCAGACAATTCACAAATCAACGTCGCGCAAAAAAAGACGAAGCAGACAATCAACGTCGCAAATGACGTCCGTCGAAATTTTTGTATTAATATTAGCACAAACAATATTGCTAACAATGGTGCCGTGTAGTTCAGAATTGCTGCAATTTTTAGCGCAGTTGCTGAGCCGCTTAGTACCTCCCGGAGATGCAACGCGACTGACGAACCAGCGAGAACGAATGCCAGTAGGAGTTGCGCCTTATTCAGTGCAAGCAGCAGCCTCGACTTCGTAACCATGGCACGACAATACCCCAAATTGGCGTTATGGTTTTTTCCTAACACCCAATTAATTCGCCATCAAGGCGCGAGTCGAAACATTTCAACCCATATTCGAGAAAGAGAGAGAAAGCGAGAGACACTGGAATATCGATGACACTCGATCGCTTACACCTTCAAAAAGAAGACCTGCGTCTTAAAACCCGCTAGGCCGCTTAGATATGCTCGTGCTCTTCACAAACGACCGAGCCCGAAATTCCGGGAACGCCTATCATTTGCGATAATATTCAACGGCGGGCCGGCCGTCGTCTAGCCACCAAATCGACAGATTTCCGTGAAAATCAAAGACGCACGAGGATACGAGAGGCGGCCATGAGACTTGTCGTATTGAGTTTGCCGGTACTGATGCTGGCGACGGGCGCTTTCGCAGATTGCGCCGGGCCGCTCGAAACCTTCGCCAAGGTGCGGATAGAGAAGGTCTCCGCGCCGGTGATCGATCCGCAGGGGAATCTCCAGGAGGGCTGCTTTCTTCATGCCAATGGCAAGGTGTTGGGATATTCAACCGAAGAGGCTTTGTGCCACGGCAGCGTCGGCCGGACGGTCAGCGTAAGGTTGGCGCATTACGGCTGCTGCGATACAGGGCCGGATGATGGCGATTTTACCCGCATAATCAGGTCGATCGCGGATGATGGTACGAAGGCTGCGCAGGGCAATGGTGTCACGGTGTTTTCGGTGGCGGGGCGGTAGGGTTTGTAAGGTTGGGGTCTGCGTCGTTTGCCCGTGGTTGGCCACTAAGAGACCGTCGGCGACAGAACCACCGGCGGGCCAAATCCCCCACCGTCTCATTTGCTTCCAGCAAATGATCCACCTCCCCGTATAACGGGGAGGGATTAAGTTATTTATATTGCTGGCTTTTTTATATCGCTCCGCGGATTTGGCGCGCAGTGGTTGCCGGGTCCGGGCAGTTATTGGGTCGAGGGGCCCGAGGCCCCTCGCCTTTGATATCTTTAAGATACCCCTCCACCCCTTCGGGGTCCCCCTCCCCACACGTGGGGAGGAGAAGTTGGGTTCACTTCCAGCCCTGCGACTACAAGGGTAAACCTATATAGTTTTCAGCTATGGCGGTTTGGGCCGCCGGGCTGCTGCGGATGTAGTTCAGGTCGGCCTTCTGCATCTTGCGGTCAAACACCGACATCCCCGGAAAACGATGCGTCAGTTGCGTCATCGACCACGAGAACCGTTCCGCCTTCCAGATGCGGCTCAGGGCGCGCGCCGTGTAGCCTTCCAGCCCCGCTTCGTCACCACGCTTGTAATAGCCGATCAGACCGTCGGCCAGGTAGGCCACGTCCGAAGCCGCCAGGTTCAGACCCTTGGCGCCCGTCGGCGGCACGATGTGCGCCGCGTCGCCGGCCAGGAACAGCCGGCCATGCTGCATCTTTTCGCAGACGAAGGAGCGCAGCGGGGCGATGCTTTTTTCGAGCGACGGGCCGCGCGTGATCCGGCCGTCGTCGCCCAGCCGCGTCGCCAGTTCGTCCCAGATCCGGTCGTCGGACCAGTCCTCGATCTTCTCCGACGACTCGCACTGGATGTAGTAGCGGCTGCGCGTCGCCGACCTCTGGCTGGCCAGGGCAAAGCCGCGTTCGTGGTTGGAATAGATCAGTTCGTGGTCCATCGGCGGCACGTCGGCCAGGATGCCCAGCCAGCCGAAGGGATAGACCTTTTCGATGCAGTGCGCCGCAGCGTCGGGCATGGTTCGGCGGCTGACGCCGTGGAAGCCGTCGCAGCCGGCAATAAAGTCGCAGTCGATGCGATGGTCGCTGCCGTCGTGGCGGTAGCTGACCCACGGCGCGCCGTCGATGTCGTGCAGTTCGACGTCGGCCGCTTCGAAAACGATCGGCACGCCGCGTTCAACGCAGGCGTCCATCAGGTCGATAGTGATTTCAGTCTGGCCGTAGACCATGACGTCCTGGCCGGCCAGGCTGTGGAGGTCGATGCGGAAGGCTTCGCCGTCGTCCATCAGCAGGAAGCCTTCGTGGCGCAGGCCCTGGCGGTCCATGCGGCCGTTCACCCCCACCCGCCGCAGCAGGTCGACCGTGCCGTATTCCAGCACGCCGGCGCGGATGCGGGCTTCGGTATAGGCGCGGGTCTGGCGTTCCAGGATGATGCAGTCGATGCCTTCGACATGCAGCAGTTGCGACAGCATCAGCCCGGCGACTCCGCCGCCGACAATGACCACCTGGGTGCGTTGGGTTTGCATGGATGATCCTCTTTTGACGCCTCATGTTTATCCAAAAAGTGCCTAAGAAAGTTTCTGGCCACTTTTGGACATGAGGCTTGTCCCGTTGTTTTGTGGTCAGGCTTGGAGCTGCTGGTCGAGGTCGTGCAGCACCTTGTAGCAGGCCAGGACCTGGGCGACGGAGCTGTTGGGTTCGCGGCCTTCGCGGATGGCGGCGACGAATTCGCGGTCCTGAAGCTCGATGCCGTTCATCGAGACATCGACCTGGCTGACGTCGATCGGCTGTTCCTTGCCGTCGACCAGATCGTCGTAGCGGGCGATATAGGTGCCGGTGTCGCCGATGTAGCGGAAGAAGGTCCCCAGCGGGCCGTCATTGTTGAACGACAGGGACAGGGTACAGATGGCGCCGTTGGCGGCCTTGAGCTGGATCGACATGTCCATGGCGATGCCCAGGTCGGGGTGATGCGGGCCTTCGACGGCGTTGGCCTTCACGACGGGCGAACCGGCCTGGTAGGCGAACAGGTCGACCGTGTGGGCGGCGTGGTGCCACAGCAGGTGGTCGGTCCAAGACCGCGGCTGGCCCAAGGCGTTCATATTGGTGCGGCGGAAGAAGTAGGTCTGGACGTCCATCTGCTGGAGCTTCAGTTCGCCGGATTCGATGCGCTTATGGACCCACTGGTGCGACGGGTTGAAGCGGCGGGTGTGGCCGACCATGCAGATCAGGCCGGTGGCTTGTTGGGTGTCGAGCACGTCCTGGGCGTCCTGCCATGTGTCGGCCAAGGGGATTTCGACCTGGACATGCTTGCCGGCCTTCATGCAGGCAATGGCCTGGGCGGCGTGCATCTGGGTGGGGGTGCACAGGATGACGGCGTCGACTTCGGACAGGGCCAGGGCGTCTTCCAGCTCGGTGAAGACGTGGGGGATGCCGTACTTGTCGGCGACCTCCTGAGTCGGTTCGCGCCGGCGGCCGACCAGGGCAACGACTTCCACGCCGTCAATTTTCTTCAATCCATCCAGATGCTTGATGCCGAAGGCGCCGGCGCCGGCCAGAGCGATTTTCATGATGTCACTTCCCGTTTTTCAGAATAATGTGGCCAATGGCCGTGTTGGAGGCCGGCACGTGGTAATGCCGGTGCAGTTCGGTGACCTGGTCGTCCAGCGCCCCGCGCATGATCAGCCACATGACCAGTTCGATGCCTTCGGAACCGGCTTCGCGGATGTAGTCTTCGGGCGGAATGGCGATGAGGCGTTCAGGGTTATCGACGATGTCGCTGAGGAAGGCCTGGTCCCAGGGTTGGTTGATCAGGCCGGCGCGCGGCCCCTGAAGCTGGTGCGACATGCCGCCCGTGCCCCAGATCTGGACGTTCAGGTCCTCATCGAAACTGTCGATGGCCTTGCGGATGGCCTTGCCCAGGTTGTAGCAGCGGCGGCCGGAGGGCACCGGGTATTGCACGACGTTGACGGCGAAGGGGATGACCTTGCATGGCCAGGCTTCGGGCTGGCCGAACATCAGCGACAGCGGCACGGTCAGGCCGTGGTCGACCGCCATGTTGTTCACCAGGGTCAGGTCGAAATCCTGCTGGATGACGCTGGCGGCGATGTGCCAGGCCAGGTCGGCATGGCCTTCGACGTGAGGGACCGGGCGCGGTCCGAAGCCTTCGTCGGCGACGGCATAGTCCTCGGCGACGCCGATGGCAAAGGTCGGGATGAAGTCGAGCGAAAAGGCTGTGGCGTGGTCGTTATAGACCAGGAAAACGACATCGGGCTTTTCGGACTCTTCCCATTTTTTGGAAAACTCGAAGCCGTCGAACATGGGTTTCCAATAGTCGTTCCGGGTCTGGCCGGTATCGATGGCGCGGCCCACGGCCGGCACGTGCGAGGTGGCGACGCCTGCGGTGATGCGGGCCATTACTCCTTCTCCCATTCGTGCTTGTAGCGGTTGCCGTCGGGGCTGCGGCCGCCGGCCAGCATCATCTTCAGGTATTCTTCCTCGCTGACGCCGGTCATGGTCGAGGCGGCGTACTGGAAGCTCAGGCCGTCGCTGGCGAAGATCTTGGCGAGGAAGTAGATGTTGCCGCCCAAGGACAGCATGCGGTTATAGTCGCGGTCGATGACGGCCTGCTTCTGGTCCTCGGTCATCTTCCAGTCGTCGAGATAGGCGCGGTTGTCGGCCTTGAAGCGCTCGCGGTTCTCCGGCTTCATCAGCGACATGCAGAACTGGTTGAGATGGTAGCCCTTGCGCGACATGCGTTCGTCGAAGACGGTCGTGCCGGGGACATCGTCATAGGGTCTCTTAGTCACGTGATTTCCTCCGGCCAGTAGAGCCGCATGGGATTGGTGACTAAGAGCTTCTTCTGGAGGCTTTCCGTGGTGGCGATGCGCGGGATGAAGTCGACCAGGTGGCCGTCGTCGGGCATGTGCGACTTCATGTTGGGGTGCGGCCAGTCGGTGCCCCAGATGACCCGGCCCGGGAAGGCTTCGACGATGCGTTTGGCGAAGGGCACGACGTCATCATAGGGCGGGCCAGCCTTGCTCAGGCGTTCCGGGCAGGTCGTCTTGCACCAGAAGTTGTCGTATTCCAGCAGTTTGACGAACAGATCGAAGTCGGGGCCGAAAGCGTCCTTGGAGACGTCCGGCCGGCCCATATGGTCGACCACCACGGTCGTCGGCAGGTCGGTGAAGAATTTGAAGTATTCCTTCAGGTCGTCGGCTTCGAAATAGATGACGATGTGCCAGCCCAGTTTGGCGATGCGTTCGGCGATTTCGGTCAGGCTGTCGAATGGCAGGGCGTCGACCAGGCGTTTGACGAAGTTGAAACGGACACCGCGGACGCCGCCTTCATGGAGGGCGTGGAGCTCTTCGTCGGCGATAGAGCGTTTGACCGTGGCGACGCCGCGCGCCTTGCCGTCGGAGCGGGCAATGGCGTCGATCAGGGCGCGGTTGTCGGCGCCATGGCAGGTGGCCTGGACGATGACGTTGCGGGCAAAACCGAGGTGGTCGCGCAGGGCAAACAGTTGTTCCCACGAGGCGTCGCAAGGGGTGTATTTGCGTTCAGGCGCGAAGGGGAACAGATGGCCCGGGCCGAAGACGTGGCAGTGGGCGTCGACCGCTCCGGCCGGGAGTTGGAACTTTGGTTTCGACGGGTTAGCGCACCAGTCGAGCCAGTCGGCGTCCTTGGTGAAGGTGGGGGTCGCGCTATCCATGGAAGTCCCTTTTCCCGAGGGATCGATCTTTCTTATCCTCCCTCGCTTGCGGGGGAGGTGCTGAGCGAGCGAGCTTGAAAAGCGAAGCGCGTCGAAGCGGAGGGGGAGCCGGAAGCTCGGAGCTCGTAACGCCCCCTCCGTCTCGACTTGCTACGCCTTCGGCTTCGCTCGCTCGCCACCTCCCCCGCAAGCGGGGGAGGATAAGATTGCCTAGACCAACCATCACAGCCCCCTCGCCTTCAGAGCCGCATCCAACCGTGGATAGACCCGGCGGGCATTGCCTTCGAAGACCTGGTATTTGGCTTCCGGCGAGATGGTCAGCGCGTCGACATAACGTTTGGTGTCGTCGAAATAGAAGCCGGTCTCCGGATCGATGCCGCGCACCGCCCCGACCATCTCCGAGCCGAACAGGATGTTCTTCGTGTCGATCACCTGGAACAGCAGGTCGATGCCCGGCTGGTGGTAGACGCAGGTGTCGAAATAGACGTTCTTCATGACGTGGTCGCGCAGGGCCGGCTTTTTCAGCATGTCGGCCAGGCCGCGATAGCGCCCCCAGTGGTAGGGCACCGCGCCGCCGCCATGCGGAATGATCAGGCGCAGTTCCGGAAAATCCTTGAACAGGTCGCCTTCGATGAACTGCATGAAAGCCGTGGTGTCGGCATTTATGTAGTAGGCCCCGGTGGCATGAAACGCCGGATTGCACGAGCCCGAGACGTGGACCATGGCCGGCACGTCCAGCTCGATCATCTTCTCGAAGAACGGATACCAGTATTTGTCGTACAGCGGCGGGGCGCTGAAATGGCCGCCCGACGGATCGGGGTTCAGGTTGCAGCCGACAAAGCCCATATCGACGCAGCGTTCCAGCTCGGCGATCGAACCGGCCAGCGACACGCCGGGTGATTGGGGGAGTTGGCAGACGCCGATGAAGGTCTCCGGAAACAGGTCGACCACGCGCTTGATGATGTTGTTGCTCTCGACCGTCCACCGCTTGGACACGGCTTCGTCGCCGATATGCGGCCCCATGACCGAGGCGCGCGGCGAAAAGATCGTCATGTCGGCGCCGCGTTCTTTCAGCAGCTTGAGCTGGTTTTTTTCAATGGTTTCGCGGATCTCATCGTCGGAGACCACGACGCCTTCGGGTGCCGGCTTCAGCGGATCCTTGAAATGCGCCACCTGGGCGTCGCGGAAGTTGGTCAGCGGCGCCGGGGCGGTCGTATAGTGACCGTGACAGTCGATGATCAGGGGTTTTTCGAGGCTCATTCGGCCGCGTCCTTGTGGTTCAGGTGTTGGCGGATGCCGTCCAGCATCGCCTTCAGGTCGGTGTGTTTCAGCGCGTCGGCATGGTCGGGCGCCCAGGCCTGGCGCTCGACGGTGGCCAGGGACATCCACGGCGTCAGGCCGGCGCCGGCTACCGTCAGGGCGGCCTCTTCCATCTCCTCGGCGCGGCGCGTGCCGTGCTCCAGGGTGCGCGAGATCATGTAGCGGGCGTAGCCAGGCCAGTCGGGGTGCGGGAACAGATTGTTCAGACTTTCCAGAACCGTGTCCTCGACACCGTAGTGGCGGGCCGACAGGAGAGACTCCGAGATCAGGGCTTCCAGGCCCTTGATCATGACGCTGCGGCACAGCTTGGTGGCCGAGGCCTTGCCGGGGACATCTGAATAGAATTGCGCACCGGTAAAGCCCAGGGCCGGGATGACGGCGGCGAAGTCCTGCGCCCACGGCCCGCCCAGCAGCATGGGCGAGGCCAGGCGTTTCGGCTCGATCGGCGACATGACCGCCGTCTCGACATAGCGCCCGGTGGCGGAGGCAATGGTGCGCCCCGCCGCGACCTTCGCTTCCGGAGAGGCGGAATTGAGGTCCATGTACCAGGCGCCGGGCTTCAGGCCGGGCAGCACCGATTGGGCGGCAGCAAGGGTTTGCGCCGCCGTCACCGCGCTGATCACCAGATCGGCGTCTCGGCAGGCTTCGGCGGCGCTGCCACAGGCGGTGGCGCGCCCGGGCATGTCCAGTTTCGTGGCATGGGTGTCGAAGACAGTGACGGTGAGGTGGGCTGGCAGGTCGGCGGCCACGACTTTGCCGACCTCGCCGAAACCGATCAGGGCGACGGTCTGGATCATGCGACCTCCGGCCAGATCGAGGCCGGCACCAGGACCTCGCCGCGCATCAGCATGCGGGCGGTGCGCAGGAGGGCCGAGCGGGTAACCTTCAGGGTTTCGCCGGCGCCTTCGATTTCCATCTCGACGCTGAAGAAGCCGGTCGGATGCTCGATCTCGAAGGTCTTGGCGCCGGTAATGCCGTCCTTCAGTGCCAGGGCCGTGGCGACGCTGACGGCGCCCAGGACGCCGATGGCGTCGTGGACGCGATGGGGAATGAAGGTGCGGGTCGATACGTCCCCGCCGTTGCGGGCCGGCGATATCAGGGTCATTTTCGGCACCGACGCCTTGACGACATCGCCGAGATTCATCAGCGGTCCGGCCTGTAAGCGGATGGCTTCGACGCGAGCACGGACCTGAGCATTATTTTCGATCTCTTCGGGCGTCTCGGTGCCGGTCAGGCCGAAATCGGCCGCCTGCATCACCACCACCGGCATGCCGTTGTCGATCAGGGTGACCGCGACGCCGTCGATCTCGTCTATCGCGTTGCCTGTCGGCAGCAGGGCGCCGCAGGACGAGCCGGCGACATTGAGGAAGTTCAGCATGATGGGGGCATGGCTGCCCGGCACGCCGTCGATGCGGGCGGCACCTTCGTAATTGACCTGGCCGCCCGGGGTTTCGATGGTGGCGACGGCGATCGACGCCGTATTGATCATATGGATGCGGACGTTGGTGACATCGCTGGTCGCCGCGATCAGGCCGCGTTCGATAGCGAAGGGCCCGATGCCGGCCAGGATGTTACCGCAGTTCTGCTGGTCGGTGACGATGGCCTTGTCGGGGAATATCTGCAGGAAGAGGTAATCGATATCGGCGTCGGGTCGGTCGGATTTCGACACCACGGCGACCTTTGAGGTCAAGGGGTGAGCGCCGCCGACGCCGTCGATCTGACGGGCATCGGGCGAACCAAGGGCTGCCAGAAGCACCCGATCGCGCACGACGATGTCGGCCGGCAGGTCGTCTTTCAGAACATAGAGCCCCTTCGACGTGCCGCCGCGCATCAGGCAGGCCGGGATGGCGCGCTGGCTCATTTGCCGTAGTCCGCCTGGCTGACATAGGTCAAGCCCAGGTCTTTCAGCTTCTGGCGCATGTCGTAGATGTCGAGACCCAGTTCGCCATTTTCGAAGCGGACGCGGCGGGCTTCTTCGGAGGCGGCGCGGGCATCGGCCTTGGCGGCGATTTCGGATGCCTTTTCGATCGGCACGACGCAGATGCCATCGCGATCAGCGACGATGACGTCGCCGGGGCGGACCAGGGCGTCGGCGCAGACGACCGGCGTGTTGACATTGCCGAGCGTGGCGCGGACGCAACCGCGGGCATAGACGGCCTTGGACCAGACTGGGAAGCCCATCTCTTCCAGGGTGGCGGTGTCGCGCACGCCGGCATTGATGATCAGGCCCTTGACGCCGCGCGCCTTCAGCGAGGTCGCCAGCAGGTCGCCGAAATAGCCGTCTTCGCTGGGCGAGGTCGGGCTGACCACCAGGATATCGCCGGGCTGACACTGTTCGACGGCAACATGGATCATCCAGTTGTCGCCGGGCGGCAGTTCGACCGTCACCGCTGGCCCCGCGATCGCCGCCGGGAAGATGGGGCGCATGTCGGCGTTCATCAGGCCGGTTCGGCCCTGCGCTTCGTGCACCGTGGCGACGCCGTGCCGCGCAAGCGTGGCGCAGGCGGCGGGATCTGGGCGGCGGATATCGGTAACGACGACGGGCATGGCGGGCTCCTGTTCGGGACGATTTATGCGCCCGGACGCGCGATAGGCGTTAGATCGAAACGCGCGCCGTGCTATAGGTTTTGGCTATAGCTTATGTGAGACACCATGTTTCGACACCGCCGCCTGCTGGCCTTCGAGGCCGTCTGCCGTTACGGCAGCGCGCTGAAGGCCGCCGACCATATTCATATGGCCCAACCGTCGGTGACCGCGGCGGTGACGGCTTTGGAAGGCGATGTCGGGGCCGCGCTGTGCCTGCGCACGTCGAAGGGCATGACGGCGACGGCGGAAGGTTCGGTGTTTGTCGGCCGGGTGCGCCGGGCGCTGGATCACCTGAAGGACGCCGAAGGTTTGATCGCCGCGCGGCGGACGCGGGTGCCTTTGACGCGGCTGGTGACCGGCGCCCAGATGCGGGCGCTGGCAGCCGTCATCCAGGCCGGATCGTTTTCGGAAGCCGCGCGGCGGCTCGACATCTCCCAGCCCAGCGTCCACCGGTCGGTGCGCGAACTGGAGACGCTGTGCGGGATTGCGCTGATGCAGGACCAGCCGACGCCGGAAGCGCGCGAACTGGCGCGGCATTTTGCATTGTACCAGGCGGAACTGCAGATGGGGCTGGACGAAATCCGCGAGGTCCAGGGCCGGGTGGCCGGTACGGTGACGGTCGGCGCCCTGCCCCTGGCGCGGTCGGGATGGCTGCCCGACGCGGTGGCGGCGACGTTGGCGGACTATCCCGATGCCCGCATTCGCATCATCGACGGGCCGTATGAGGCGCAACTGCACGATCTGTTGCATGGCCAGATCGACTTTATCCTGGGGGCGTTGCGCGATCCGGCGCCGTCGAAGCTGATCGCGCAGAGCCACCTGTTCGATGATCCACTGACGATTGTGGTCCGGGCGGATCATCCCTTTGCGCCGGGCTTCGACAGCGACCGCGACAAGCTGACGCCAGCGCAACTGGACAGCCTGGCCTGGATCCTGCCGCGGCCGGGCACGCCGGGGCGGATCGTGTTCGAGCAGTTCATGGCTAATAAGGGCCTGAACCCGCCGCAGCGGGTGGTGGAATGCGCTTCGCTGGTGGCGGCGCGGGCGCTGTTGCTGCGGACGGATATGGCGGCGCTGCTGTCGGCGCGGCAGGTCGATTACGAAATCCGCCAGGGCCTGTTGAAGATCATGGGGCCGCCCCTGACCGGTTCGACGCGGGCCATCGGCATCACGACACGGGCGGGGTTTGCGCCGACCCGGCTGCATGCGAGCCTTTTGAAGGAACTTTCAGACAGCTTTCGATGATTTTACCGCCGACGCTCCCCTACTGTCACAGCGAGGGCGCCTACCAAAGCCACCATGGAGACGACAAACATGATGTCGCGGCCGACCAGGATGGCCATATCCGTCTGGGACACCCGGATCGTCCGGTCGACGGGACTGCGTCGGGACCTTAGGGTATAGGCATAGGTCGGTTCGGCGCCCGGCGCCTGGGCCGTCAGATCCCGCTTCACAACGTCGGGCACAACGATCAGGTTCATGATAACCATCACGGCGAACAGGATGAGGGCAACCACCCACCACCCCCTGGCGCGCGCCGGCTGACGTTCCAGAAAATCGCCCTTATCGTTCATGTCCGCCTCCCCTGAGCGGAATACCCTATCACAACCGGCGTCCTCGTGACTACGGCCTGGGGTTTTCCGGGTCGTAGGCCAGGGCACGGGTTGCCTTGACCTCATCGGCGCGGCGGGCTTTTTCGGCGTCACCGACAATGGTTGCCGGGGGTGGCGGCACCGGCGTGGTGGCTGTGATGACCTCAGGGGAATCGCGGACCGGCTCGGCTTCCGGCAGGGTCTGGACGGGACCGTGCAGGTCCATGACGTCGATACCGGCCAGGAGGTAGGCGCCGGTGACATAGGGCCCCGTGTCGTTGGGATCGGTGGGGACGGGACGGTCGCCGGTCTTCTGCGCCGCGCCGACCAGGCCGTTGGGCAGTATCTGGCGGTTGAGCGCCGCCCAGCCCTTCGTCACATGCGGCAGGTAGGTGGCGCGGTCCAGCAGGCCGTGATTGATCCCCCAGGCCAGGGCATAGACGAAGAAGGCCGAGCCCGAGGTTTCGGCTTCCGGGAAGGCTTGCGGGGCGTTCAGATCGGCGCGCCACAGGCCGTCGGCTTGCTGCAGCTCGATGATGCGGCCAGACATCTTCTGGAAGGTCGTGACGTAGAATTGGCGGTCGGGATAGTCGGCCGGCATGGATTCGAGCAGCCGCGCCAGGCCGCCCATCACCCAGCCATTGCCACGCGCCCAGTAGATCGGCTTGCCGGTCGGGCCGGTGCGTTCCTTGAAGCGTTCGTCACGCAGGAAGAGGCGGTCGTTTTCGACCCACAGGCGGGCTGCGGTACGTCGCCATTCCTTGTCCGCGGCATCCAGGTATTTCGGATCGCCGGTGATGGCCGACATCCGCGCCAGGACCGGCGGCGCCATGTACAGCGCGTCACACCACCACCAGATCAGGGCCGGGGTTTCCTCGGTACGGGCCAGGTGCGGCACCTGGAAGTCGAGGCGTTGCTGCAGCGGCATCAGGACGCCGGGCTGGCCGCGGCGGCTGTAGAGTTCGGCATAGAGGTCGCCGATGGCGATATCGTCGGCATTGAGCAGACTGCGTTGCGAGCGGGCGCCGCGGAAGGCGTAGTTGTAATGTTCAGCGGTGGCGGTGAGGAATTGCAGGGTGCGCGGATTGTCCGACACGCGCGCCCATCGCGCCGCACCGACATAGAAGGCCGCCGCCACCCAGTTGGACGAGATTTCGGTCAGGTTGCTGCCGGTCGCCATCTGGATCGGGCGGCGGCTCATATCGGCGATCTGGGCGGAGGCGACATAGTCGAGGGCGTCGCGGACGGATTGGCGCGGTGGAAGGGTGTTGGGGTCGAAGGCCAGGTTCGGACGCGGCAGCGGTGTTAGCCAGGCTTCCTCGATGCCGGCCACGGGTTTGGCCGTTTGCGCATGTGCGGCGGCACAGGACAGGGTGGCGGCCAGCGCCAGGGCGAAGACGGAAATCCTCATCTGCTCTCCTAACGCTGCAGGTCGCCATTTTCGGCCAGGCCCGGCTGATCGAGAAGCTGGATCGAAGTTGCCGGTCCCAGGTTCGGCGCCGCCCATTCGCGCAAGGCCCAGACGACCTGTTTTCGCGCCGTCACCTCAAAGACCTGGACCGTTTGCGGCCAGTCGACCGGCTTTATAGCCCCGGCCACCCAGTTGGTCACGATCGTATTGCCGTTGTCCAGGCGGGTGACCTCCTGGACGTTGCGCAGGTCGTAACCCAAGGCGGCGGCGTCTTCACGGGTGAAGTCCCAGACGACCGCGCCTGCGGGAGTGATTTCGCGGACGAAGCCCTTGTTGGAGGAGATCAGGGTGTTGCCGTTTTTCAGGCGGACGGCAGCCCAGGGTGACGCCACCTCGGTCGACCACATAAGCGTGCCGGCGGGATCGTATTCGGCGACCAGATTCCTGTCCATGTGGGCAACCAGGTAGGTGCCGGCCGCCGTCAGCCGCACCCGGCGGAGCTGGCCATGGACATTGTCGGGCTGGCCGACCGGCACGATGAAGGTCGCGACGACGGTGTTGGTCTTTTTGTCGATGGTCAGGGCCTTGGCCGGATTGCCGTTCTGGACCAGCAAGACGCGGTCAAGACCAAGCGGCTGAAGCGAGTGGATTTCGGTGTGGTCGGGGCCGAAATATTCCCAGACGATGGTCTTGTCCGGCGTAATCTCGGCCGCACCGAAGCGGGTTGTGAAGATAATGTTGCCGTTCGACAGCAGGGTGCAGTCGCCCAGCTCCTGGATGTCCGGCTTTTCATGGCGCATGACACGGAACTTGATGGCGTGGCTCCACACTTCGCGGCCGTCGCGGATCAGGTGCAGGGTTTGTTGATCGGCATTGTGCTCGTATTCGCCGCAATAGAGGAAGGAATGCTCTGACAGTCCCTTGCCGGGCAGAGGCTGGGCGTGGGCCGGCAGGGCCAGAAGAAGCGCCAGGAGGGGTAGATAAGGCTTCATATCATTGGACCATGAAATCGAGGTTTTCGGCTTTGAAATAGGCTTCCCAGGCTTCGCGGGAGGAAAAGTCCAGACCGCGATCCCAGGCCGAACCGATATAGTAGACGAAGGGCTTGCCGGGTTTGACGCGGATCAGGATCAGGTTGTTGTCCGCGTCGGCGGTGATGGCTTCGACCATGGCCGGGTCGACGCGAATGGCCGTGCCGATCGCACCATGCGCCGGATCATTGGGTTCCCAGTAAGCCAGGATGCCGTTGACCTTGTCGGCCAGCAGGATGCCTTTGCCGGCCACGGTGGCGCCCTTGCCCAGGCCGATGGCCACGATCAGGTCGCCAGGCTTGTCGGAGCTGATCGTCGACTGCATCCGCGTGAAGCTGGTGCCCAGCGGCAGGGTGAAGGTGCGGGTCTCCCACACCTTGCGGTCCGGCCCGACCGGCCACGGCGCGTAGTCGACGCGGAAGGACGCGACGTCGGCGCCGCTTTTGAGGATTTCGTAGTTCGACCAGTTGCGCGACACCCACAGCTTGTTGTCGTCCCAGATGCCGAGCCCGCCGCCACCGCGCGAGGCCTTGACGTTGTAGTAGTCGAGGCCTTCGCCCTGGTCGTTGTGATAGGCCTTGGTCTTGAGCTGGCGATCCATGAAGGGCCAGCGGACGCGTTTGGCCCAGACATCGATCCCCGAACCCGAGGGCGGCTCGATCGTTTGCAGGGCCGGGCCGTAGATGCGGTGGGCGACGCGATCGTTCTCCCACAGGATGTCATCGGCACGGTCGGGGGCGAAGCGGACCACGGCGCGCGGCTGCTTTTCGGCTTCGGTCGGCGGCACGAGGGCCAGCGGCTTTTCGCCGACCCATTTGACGGCGACGGGCGAGGCATAGGCCGGGTCATCAACCATCGGGTCGAAAGCCAGGGCCCTGACCGCCTCACGTTCGGCCTCGCGGCGGTCGAGTTCTTTCCTTTGTTCGGGAGTCGCGTCAGCCGGTATCACGGTTTTGGCCATGTCGCTGGCGTGGTAGTCGAGCGCCGGTGGCTGCGGCAAGGTAAGCGGGAGCGGTGTCGTAGGTTCGCCCAGGTTGGCGACTTCGAGCCCCGCCAGCAGAAAGCCGCCACTGGCGTACAGAGCCGTGGTTTCGCGTTTGGTCGGGACCGGCTGGTCGCCGGCGGTCTGGACCTGGCCCAGCCGGCCGTCGGGCAGCAGGTAGCGGTTCAGGCCCTCCCAGCCTTTCAGGACGTGGGGCAGGTATTGGTCGCGGTCGAGCAAGCCGTGATTGATGCCAAACGCCATGGCATAGGTGTAAAAGGCCGTGCCGGAGGTTTCGGGCTCGGGGAAGGCTTCGGTGTCGAGCAGGCTGGCGCGCCACAGGCCGTCGGGCTGTTGCAGGGTGACGATGCGGGCCGACATCTCCTGGAACAGGGCGACATAGCGCGGGCGGGTCGGGAAGTCGGCCGGCATGACCTCCAGGACGCGGGCCAGGCCAGCCAGGACCCAGCCTTCGCCGCGCGCCCAGAAGATCTTTTTGCCGTTGGGCGAGCGGCGATCGATGAAGCGTTCGTCGCGGGCATAGAGGTCGTTGTCGGGGTCGTAGAGGCGGTCATAGGTGCGCCACCACTGGACGTCCATGGCGTGGAGATATTTCGGATCGCCGGTGATGGCCGACATGCGCGCCAGGACCGGCGGCGCCATGAACAGCGAGTCGCACCACCACCAGACCAGCTTCTTCGGCTGGGGCGACAGGGTCAGGTAGGGCACGGTGTAGTCGAGGCGTGTTTTGAGCGGCAGCAGGACGCCGGGCGAGCCGGTGCGCAGATAGATGGCCTGGTACAGGTCGCCGATGGCCTGGTCATCGGCATTGATCAGGTGGACCGGCGCGCCGTCGCCCTGATGGCCGTAGTTGTAACGGCGGGCGGTCTTCAGACTGTAGTCCAGAACGTCCGGGGCGTCAGTGACCTCGGTCAACTTCATGGCGCCGACGAAGAAGGTGGCCGAGACCCAGTTGGTATTGGCGCCCCAGCGGCCGCGGGTCGGGTTGGCGTCGATTTCGCTCAGGCGCGCCACTTCGGCCGAGGCCGAGCGTTTCAGGGTGGCGAGAACCTCTTCGCGGGCCGGCAGGGTCTGGGCAGCGGTGGGCATGGCGATCAGCAGGATCATTGCCGCCAAGGACATCCATTTCATGCGCGCCTCCACCTGTGCCGGCGCTCTGCGGCGCCTGTTTTAAAGAAGGACCGCCTCCTTATCACGGGAAGGAGGCGGCCAGTTGGGAGTTCCCACGGGGAGTCGGAACCCACAGGGCAAACCCAGGACAGGTATTCACCCCGATAGCGGCGGGCCATCGTATCTATAATTGAAACTTAAGACCCATTTATGGAACTGATAACAGGACTGCACCGGTGGCGATGATACCGCAAGTCCAAAATGATAACAATGTACTATAATTGCAAAAATGTGATCAATTTTGACTGAATATGATCTTTTGTCCGACAATAATTGCCTTTTCACAAGGGCATCAACACGATCATCGGGCCATTTTCAGATTGACAGCGCAACTGTTCATTTCTAATCATCTTCAATCAGGCAGTGCTCGGGCGTGGAGACAGGGCGTTGCCATAGATGAAACAGCGATAACAAAACGAGGGCAGGACCATGTTGAGACGATTTGAAACCGCCGTTTCCGGCCTCGTCCTCGCGGCGCTGTTGAGCGCCGGCGCCGCGGTGGCCGGCGAGACGCGGTCGTTCGATGCCGGATGGCAGTTCGCCAAGGGCGATATCGAAGGCGCCGAACAGGTGGCGACGCCGTCGGCGGATTGGCAGGCCATCGACTTGCCGCATGACTGGGCGATCGCCGGGCCGTTCGACCAGACTGCGCCGGCGACCGGGTCGGGCGGATGGCTGCCGACCGGTGTCGCCTGGTACCGCAAGAGCTTTACGCTGCCCCCCGCCGACATGGGCAAGCGCGTGTTTATCGAGCTGGACGGGGTGATGGACCGCGGCGGGGTGTGGATCAACGGCATGCATGTCGGCCATCGCCCCAACGGTTATTCCAGCGTCCGTTATGAGATCACCGATCATCTGAAATGGGATGGCGACAATGTCGTGTCGGTGCGCGCCGACACCTCGGCCCAGCCGGCGTCGCGCTGGTACGCCGGCGGCGGCATCTACCGTCACGTCCGACTGATCGTCACCGGCGATATCCATGTCGAAACCGGCGGGACCTTTGTGTCGACGCCGAAGATCGAGGCGGCTTCGGCCACGGTGAAGGTCGAGAGCACCTTGCAGAACCGCTCGGCGGCCGACCGCACGGCGCACCTGGAGGTCCGGTTGACCGGGCCTGACGGCAAGCCGGCCGGGACGTTTCAGGGCGGCGATCTGGTGTTGCCGGCGGGACGGTCGGCGAAGCTGTCGGCGCAAGGCGTGTTGGCCGATCCCAAGCGCTGGGACATCGGCCAGGGTCATCTGTACCGGGCGGATATCCAGGTGGTGGCCGATACCGGCGAGGTGCTGGAAACCGATACCGCGACCTTTGGCGTGCGGCAGGTCGAGTTCCGCGCCGACAGCGGCTTCTGGATCAACGGCCGCAATGTCAAGCTGAAGGGGACCGCCATCCATGCCGACGGCGGCGCCTTTGGCATGGCCGTGCCGCTGAGTTTTTATGAGCGCCGGTTGAGGGGGTTGCAGGCCCTGGGCGTCAACGCCATCCGCACGGCGCACCATCCGTTCTCGCCGGAGTTCCTGGATTTGTGCGACCGGCTGGGGATCGTCGTCATGGACGAGGCCTTCGACATGTGGACGGTGGCCAAGAACCCGTACGACTATCACCTGTTCTTCACCGACTGGTCGTCGATCGATGCCCGCGACTTCGTCAAACGCGACCGTAACCATCCGTCGGTGGCCATCTGGTCGATCGGCAATGAAATCCACGACACCCCCTACCCCGTCGTCGCCAAGTCGATCGTCACGCGGCTGAAGACCATCTTCAATGCCGAGGATCCGACCCGGCCGGTGACCATGGCCTTGTTCCGGCCCAACACGACGGGTGATTACAAGAATGGGTTGGCCGATCTGCTGGATGTGGTCGGGCAGAACTACCGCGAGAACGAGCTGACCCAGGCGCACAAGGACAAGCCGACGCGAATGATCATCGGCACCGAGAACGGCAAGAACCGCGGCAACTGGCTGGCGGTGCGCGATTATGCGCCCTATGCCGGCATGTTTTTGTGGACCGGCGCCGATTATCTCGGTGAGGCCGATCGCGCCGGATGGCCGTTCATCTCAAATCCGTCGGGGCTGGTCGACCGCACCGATGTCGTCAAGCCGATCGGCTGGGAACGGGCGTCGTGGTGGTCCGATACACCGGTCGTGAAGATCGGCCGACGGGTGACCGAGGTCATCGACACGTCGGAGCTGCCGACCATGGTGGGGGTGGCCATGCCCCAGCCCAAGGGGCCGGGGGTTTTGAACGACTGGACGCCGGAGAATGGTGCTGCGCATGTCGAGAAGGTCGAGATCGTCGCCAATACGCCCATGGTGGAGCTGTTTCTGAACGGGAAGTCGCTGGGGAAGAAGCCGCGCAATGCCGATGATTCTGCGATCGGGTTTGATGTGCCCTATGCGCCGGGTGTCATTCGTGTGGTCGGTTATGATAGCGCCGGCAAGGTGGTGGCCCAGGATGAGTTGAAGACGGCCGGGGCGCCTGTGGGCGTGCGGTTGACGGCAGAGCAGGTGTCGCTTGCGCCGGGGTTCGATCATATCGGCTATGTCCGGGTCGAGGTGGTCGATGCGAAAGGTGTACGGGTGCCTTCGGCAGCTACGGCCTTGACCGTCAAGGTCGAGGGCGCCGGTGAGCTGGCGGCGTTCGACAATGGATCGCCGACGGATGGGACGGTGTTTTCATTGTCAACCCGCAAGGCGTGGAATGGTCGCGCTTTGGTCATGGTGCGGGCTACGGCGACCAATGGAAAGATCAAGGTGACGGTCAGCGGTGATGGCGTGAAGCCGGCGGCGGTGATGCTGGAGGCGAAGGGTTAGAGAGTAAGCGGAGGAGTGCCAAAAGCTCGGAGCTTGTCACGCCCCCTCCGTCTCGACGCGCTTCGGCCATAAGAGGCCTCGCTTTCTCGCCACCTCCCCCGCAAGCGCTGGAGGATAAGGTCGCCCGGCGGGCCGATTCGAGAATTTGCGAAATCTTGCATCAGGTTAAGTCATTGGAAATCTAAATTGTATACGGTGCAACCTGCAATAATAACCGCGCCCGGGGTCCAAAACCGGGTCATGCAGGGATGTGTAAAGTGGGGACAAGCAAGAGTAAGCTTGGCAACGCAGCGTGTGACGGCCTGGAAGGCGCGTTCGACATGCTGTTCGAACACAACCCGATCCCGATGTGGATTTTCGACGTCCACACGCTCCACTTCGTCGCCGTCAATGCCGCTGCCTGTACCCTCTATGGCTGTGACCGCGAGCAGTTCCTCACCAAATGCGTCCTCGACCTGCATCCCGTCGATCAGCGCGAAAGCGTGCGCCGCAAGATCCTCAATGCCGAGGCACCGCCCGATTGCGGCGTCCTGGTCAAGGCCTGCGGCCAGCAGATCAAGATCCTCCGGTTCAGCCGCCGGACCCTCTTTCAGGGCAAGGCCTGCGCCATCGTCTGGAACATCGACGTCACCGAACGCGAACAGGCCGCCATCGAGCTGAGGGGCACCCAGATCTTCCTCGACGCCATTGTCGAGAGCATCCCGTCCATGGTGTTCGTCAAGGACGCCCGCGACGGCCGCTTCGTCCTGCTCAACAAGGCCGGCGAGGAGCTCCTCGGCATCAGCCGGCACGACCTGATCGGCAAGACCGATTTCGATCTGTTCGATGTCGAGGACGCCCAGCGTTTCCGCCAGGCCGACCAGGCCGTGGTGGCGTCGGGCAATCTGGTCACCATCGACAACGAACCCCTGACCACGCCCAGCGGCCTGCGTGCCCTGCGGACCCAGAAGGTCGGCGTGCCCGACATCGACGGCAAGCCGCGCTACCTGCTGGGGATTTCCGAGGATGTCACCGAAAAGCGCAGGGCCGAGGAACGCAGCCGCCACCTGGCGCTGCACGACGTCCTGACCGACCTGCCGAACCGTTTTAAGTTCCAGAATATCCTCGACCGCGAGACCGAAGGACCGGCCGATTTCGTCCTGGTGCTGCTGGACCTCGATCGTTTCAAGGCGGTCAATGACAGCCTGGGCCACCATGCTGGTGACGAGTTGCTGCGCCAGGTGTCGGCGCGCATGCTGTGCCACATGGGGCCCGACGATGTGCTGGCGCGGCTGGGCGGCGACGAGTTCGGCGTCATCCACCGCAGCCCGGTGTCGCGGGAAACAGCGTCCGGACTGGCCCGCCACCTGATCGCCGCACTGAGCGAGCCGTTCGATATCGATGGCGATATCGTCTCGATCGGCTGCAGCGCTGGCCTGGCGCTCAAGTCGCAACACGGTCGCACGGTCGATGCCTTGATGAAGCGCGCCGACCTGGCGCTGTATGCCGCCAAGGCAACCGGCCGGGGCGACTATGCCTGGTTCGAGTTCGCCATGGAGGAAAAGGCCGACCGCCAGCGCATCCTGCGCGACGAGCTGTATGCGTCGCTGCAGAAGGACGAGCTGTATATCGAATACCAGCCGATTATCAGCACCCAGTCTGGCCGGATCGTCAGTTTCGAAGCCCTGCTGCGGTGGCAACATCCGGTCCGCGGTTTGATCTCACCGGCGGACTTCATTCCTGTGGCGGAGGCGTCGGGACTGATCGAACCGATCGGCCGGTGGGTGTTGCGTCAGGCCTGCCAGGAAGCCGCACGGTGGCCAGCCGATATCGGCCTGGCCGTCAACCTGTCGCCACGGCAGTTTACCGGCTTCACCCTGGCGGCCGATGTCATCCGCGCGCTGGAACAGTCGCGGCTGGCGCCCGGCCGGCTGGAGCTGGAAATCACAGAGTCGGTGATGCTGACCGACAGCCAGGACAATGTCCGCATCCTGCATCAGCTGAAGCAGTTGGGCGTCCATATCGCGCTGGATGACTTCGGCACCGGCTATTCCAGCCTGGCCTATCTGCGCTGTTTCCCGTTCGACAAGCTGAAGATCGACCGCGCCTTCATTACCGACATGACGTCGTCGCCGGAAAACCTGGCCATTGTCCGCGCCGTCATCGGGCTGGGCAAGAGCTTCGGCGCCGTCGTCACGGCTGAGGGCGTCGAAACCGAAGCGCAACTGGCCTGTCTGCGCGAAGAGGGCTGCGACCAGGCGCAGGGCTATCTGCTGGGCCGGCCCATGTCGGCGGATGCGGCCATGGAACGGATCTTGGGTATGGCGGACCAGGGCGGCAAGCGCCGTCTGGGGTAATTACGGGGCTTTGAGCGGGTGTAGACGGCCGAACCACCGGCGGGCCAAATCCCCCACCGTCTTATGAGCTGACGCTCACAATCCACGGCACGGGCCGCCCCGCTCCCCGTATAACGGGGAGGGATAAGTTTTTGATGGATTTACGTTTTTACCCGATCAGCTGGTCAGGCTGCGCTCGGGGGCGTGCTGGGCATAGTACAGCGCGACCAGGCCCTGCATCAGCACCTCAGGCGCTTCGGTCAGCAGATTGTCCGTGTCGCCATCGCTGAGGTCTTCGGCCATCTGGTCGTCGCCGGCCGCCACGCCCGCCAGGGCCATGACCACGGTCAGCGACATGGCGATCTCCGACTCTTCGTCCGCCAGGGTGGCCTGCACAAATTCGGGCCGGCCGGTAATCGCCAGGCCGAAGCCTTCCGCCCAAAGCTGCCACATCTCGTCACCTTCGTCATCGAGCCAGAAGATGGGATTGTAGACTTCGGTCCGCAATTCCTCGCCCACCGCCTTATGATGCTCGGCCATCTGGGCGGCAATCTCAGGCGTGACCTTGCCGGCGCCGCCGGCTTCGACGACGAGCTCCTGGATGGTGTCGATCCAGCTTTTTACCGGCACGTCGGGCATGACCCACTGGGCGGTGACGAAGCCGTCGAACAGCGACAGGTTCATGCCGATGGTTTCGAGGGCTTCTTCCAGCGCGTCGAGGCGAAGTTCGTTAGGGTCCTGCATGATCGCCTCCATTTCAGACGCCTCATGTTTATCCAAAAAGTGGCAGCCACTTTTTGGCGTGAGGCTTGTTGCGTCGCAGCGTTATAACGACGGCGGCGTGAATTGTCGCGGGTCAATCGGCAAAAAAAGCAGAGGCTGGATGAACCCAAATTCATTGTACAATCGCTCAGGTTGCGTGGTACGCAAAGAGCGGCTTAACGGGGGTGAGACATGCAAAAAGCTATTCTACTGGCGGGATTTGGCTTGTTGCTGGCGGCGGCGCCGGTTTGGGCCGCCGAACCGGCCTCCAATCCTGAAATGCAGCGGATCTTCGACGCCGACCAGGCGGACAGGTCCGGCGACGTCACCCAGGCCGACTGGAGCGTGATCGGCCCGCGCGACGCCCAACGGCGCGAAGCGACGCGCCGCCTTCTGGCCGAGGGCCAGTTGCATACCGGCGACGACTTCCTGCAGGCGGCCTTCGTGTTCCAGCACGGCGGCGGCGACGACTTCTTGCTGGCCCATACCCTGGCCGTGGTCGCCACGAAGAAGGGGGCGAAGGGTGGGCCGTGGATCGCCGCGGCCACCCTGGACCGCTATCTGCAGAATACCAAGCATAAGCAGATTTACGGCACGCAATCCCTGTTCGCCAACGGCACCTGGACAAAGGCGCCCTACGACCGCGACCTGATTAGCGACGCCCTGCGCCTGGAACTGGGCGTACCCGACCTGGCGGCCCAGGACGCCGAACTGGACGCGCGCAAAGCCCAGGCCGTCCCGGCTGCGGCGCCTCTGCCGGCGGTGCCGGCCGGGCAGGCCCTGTTGCGCTGCGCCAGTGGCCCCATCGAGCGGGTCTTCGTACGCGCAGCCTGGCAGATCCAGTCGTGCGACAACGGCGCCCTGGTGGTCACCAGCGGCGCCCCGCCGGCCGTTCTGTTTGTTATGGTCCAGGGCGACAAGGTTGTGGTGACACCCTCCCAGGGTGGTGGCGATCCGGCCGAGGTCAAGGTCGCCACTGCGGCGTTCGAGGCCATGACGGCGGCGCAGATCGCCGACATCGTCGCCCAGACAAAGCCTTAAAGACCGAGAATATCCCGCGGCGCGCTCAAACTCTGACACATTTGTGCGAAAGACTGAGCGCAACACCTGCCGAAGGAGATTCCCTATGAAGCTGATCGCCCCCCTCGCCGCCCTGGCCCTGCTGTCCGGATGCGCCAGCCTGCCGCAGGACACACCGCCGGCCGCCGGTGAAACCCTCAGCTATTCGGTGGGGCCGTGCTTCGGCTTCTGTCCGGTCTATAGCGCCACGGTCAGCCCGGACGGCCATGTCACCTATGTCGGCGAACGCCACACCGCCGTTCTGGGCCAGCAGGAACGCGACGGTGGTGCGGGCACCTATCGCGCCGTGGCCTCGGCTCTGGCCGCCTACCGACCGGAAACCGGGGCGACCGAACAGACGACCTGCGAGGCCCAGGCGAGCGACATGCAGAACTACCGCATCGTGTGGAAGGCTGTGGACGGCACCGAGACGGTTTTGATGCACGATCGTGGCTGCCGGTCGGCGCGCAATGAAGAACTGAACAAGGCGATGGAAAGCCTGCCGGGTAAGCTGGGCATTGCCGACTGGGCAAAGCAGACGACGCGGCCCGGCGCCGGCCGCGGATAGGTTTCAGCAAACCCTCATACCGTCCTCATGCCGCTCATGACAGCGCCGGCTAAGCTGGCGTTTTCATGACGGAGTAGAGACGTGATCGACACAGCCTTTTGTGTTCGCCTCCAGGCGGCCACCCTGCAACGGGTGATCGAGGTGCGCCAGGCAAACGGATTGTCCGCGACGGAATGGGTCTGGCTGAGGACGGATATGCTGGCCCTGGCCGACCGCGTCGACCAGGGCCAGAAAAAGCGCCTTACGACAGCACGACGATGACGACGCGGCGGTTGGCCGAGCGGCCGTCCGGCGTGTCGTTCGGGGCGACGGGTTGCTCCTTGCCGTAGGAGATGGACGCCATCCGGTTCAGCGCAACGCCCTGGCTGTTGAGGAAGCGGCGGACGCTGTCGGCGCGGGCCTGGCCCAGGCGGTAGTTGACGTCATCCGTTCCGGTGGCGTCGGTGAAGCCCTGGATTTCGAGATAGACGTTCTTGTTGTCGGCCTTCAGCCGCGTCGCCAGGTCGGTCAGTGTGGCCTGGGCCTCGCCGGACAGGACCGCTTCGCCGGTGTTGAAGCGGATCGAGTCGTCGCTGAGCACGACGGCGTAGTTGAACTTGCCTTCGGCCAGCTTGCCGGCGGCCGTGGCGCGGTTCAGCGCTTCCTGGGAGGTGACGTTGACCTCATCGATGCGGGTGTTGGCGGTGGCGAACTTTTCGTCGACATATTTATGGCTGGCGCAGGCCGTTACCGACATCAGGAGCGGAAGGGCTGCGATCAACGCGGCTGACTTAAAAAGCTTCATACAAAACCTCTGTTTTGACTGTCTCCCGCTCCCCGGAGTCCTAACCTGCGGCAATTGAACCGGCAAACAGGGGCCGAAAAAAGGCTCATAAAAGGCGGGCGGCCATAATGTCGGATTCGATCCCCGCATGAATCAGGCCGCGACAAGGCCGCTAAAGATGGAGATATCGCCGCCCCTGGCGCAGCTTCGAGACGGTCGGGGTGTCAGCCTTGGCTAGCCCCCCGTCAGGTCAGCGAAATTGTCGTCACCCCAGCCGCTTCGAGCAAGGTAACTGCCTTCCTGTCGAACGACACGAACGTTTCCCCGCCGAGCCACCTGCCGTCAAACGCAATGACGCCGTCCGCGAAATCTCCTCCGGCATCCAGCATCAAAAGCCCCGCCTCGATTGTCGGCCGGTTGGCCACGACATTTTTCATATTGAGAATACCGCGCATTGCACTCCCGATGTCGACCTTTGCAATCTTGTAGCGGCTTTGAAGCACCCAGGCGAACTCACAGAGCGTATGGACGCTTATCGCCACCAGGTCGGCGGCGTCGAGAATTTCGGCCGCTTTGGCCTGCTGAGTATTGTCATCGCCCACGATCAGGCGAACCAGGACATTTGTATCGACGGAAATTTTCACCGGCGCGACAGGCCTTTCATGCCCGCCTCGGCCGCTGCTTCGGAAATGGCGGCCTTCATGTCTTCGATTGAAAGCCGTGTTCCGTCTGTCTTGTTTTTTAGAATTCCGCTCAGGTCCTGCCAGGATCCGCTGCCTGTATCTGCCTTCAGTTCGGCGCGACCGTCGGGCAGGAGTTCCAGCCTGATCTTGCCTCCCGGCTGAATGCCGAGGTGTTTCAGGACATCTTTCCTGAACGTGACCTGGCCTCTCGCAGTGACCGATAATGTCGTCATGGCCGATCTCCCGATAAGCGCACAATATAATGCAAATATGCATTATATTCAATGCCCGGGCGCGCATGTTGACTATATGAAAACTGGCGATCCCTGAGGGACTCGAACCCCCGACCTCTGCTTTAGGAAAGCCTTGCTCTATCCGGCTGAGCTAAGGGACCGTCATGAAACCTCCTTACACAGTCCGGGGCGGCAAGAGAAGCAAGGCGGTGAGATTTTTTGAGGATAAGACTCCGCTTGCCTCGTCAGCGCGACTCGGGGCAGGGTCCCAGCGTTCGCATATGGTTAACCCGATTTGCGTACACTACATCTGGTAGGGACGAAAACCGGAACGAATCACTATCACTGATTCGTGCACGGTTTGTTTTCGTCCCGTTCGGGCCCGTGGTAACCTCTCGTTTACCGCCGCCCTCTCCCCGCAAATTGGCTTTGCAATTTTTCCCGCGCCCGCTTATGACCTCAGGCGTGTCAGACCTTTCCCCCACCCGCCCCCTGATCAATGCCGTCAGCGACGCCAAGCTCGCCGCTGTCCTAGGCCCCACCAACACCGGCAAGACCCACTACGCCATCGAGCGCATGTGCGGCTATGCCACCGGCATGATGGGATTGCCGCTGCGCCTGCTGGCGCGCGAAATCTACGATCGCGTCGTCGCCCTGAAAGGCGTCAATGCCGTTGCGCTGGTGACCGGCGAGGAAAAGATCATCCCGCGCGTGCCGTCCTATTTCATCTGCACGGTCGAGGCCATGCCACTGGAACGTCAGGTCGACTTCCTGGCGGTCGACGAGATCCAGCTGTGCGGCGACGTTGAGCGCGGCCATGTCTTCACCGACCGGCTGCTGCATGCGCGCGGGCGGTTCGAGACCCTGTTCCTGGGCGCCAATACCTTCGCGCCGCTGTTCCACCGCCTGTTTCCCGCCGCCGAGATCATCCGCCGCGAGCGGCTGTCGTCGCTGACCTATGCCGGCTCCAAGAAGCTGACCCGGTTGCCCAAGCGCACCGCCATCGTCGCCTTCTCGACCGAGAAGGTCTATGCCATCGCCGAACTGATCCGGCGCCAGCGCGGCGGCGCGGCCGTCGTCATGGGCAGCCTGTCGCCCAAGACCCGCAACGCCCAGGTCGAGCTGTTCCAGAAGGGCGAGGTCGATTTCCTGGTCGCCACCGACGCCATCGGCATGGGCCTGAACATGGACATCGCCCATGTCGCCTTTTCCGGTCTGTCGAAGTTCGACGGCAAGAATGTCCGTCATCTGACGGCCCAGGAAATCGGCCAGATTGCCGGCCGCGCCGGGCGTCACATGAACGATGGCACGTTTGGCGTCACCAGCGAGTGCCATGAGCTGGACGACGACCTGGTCGAACAGGTCCAGAACCACGCCTTCAACCCATTGGAAGCCGCCCAGTGGCGTAATCACAAGCTCGACTTCTCGACCCTGGAGGGGTTGCTGAAGTCGCTGACCCTGCCGTCGAACACGATTGGGCTGCACCTGGCCAAGGAAGCGCTGGACGAGCGGACCCTGCGGTTGCTGGCCGCCGACGAGGATGTCGCCGCCAAGGTGCGCAATCCGGTAACCCTGCGGACACTGTGGGACGTGTGCCAGTTGCCGGACTTCCGCAAGATCGGGCTGGACGAGCACCTGAAGATGGTGTCGCACCTGTTCTGGTCGCGGTTGTCGCCGGACGGCTTTGTCGCCGAGGACTGGTTCGAGACTCAGATTCGCGATCTCGACCATATGGATGGCGATATCGATACCCTGTCGTCGCGGCTGTCGGGCGTGCGGACGCTGAGCTATATCTCCAACCGCGGCAACTGGCTGAAGCGTAACGAACACTATCGCGAGCTCACGCGCGACCTGGAAGAGCGGTTGTCCGACCGGCTGCACGAAGCGCTGATGCAGCGGTTTATCGATGCGCGGACGTCGGCGCTGTTGAAGGCTCTGGATGCCGACGAGGTGGCGCGGCCCGAAGTCACGCCCGAAGGCCAGGTGATCATCGAAGGCCATACCGTCGGCGAGCTGAAGGGCTTGACCTTCAAGCTTAGCAATGCCGACAGCCTCATCGCCGACAAGACCCTGCGCCAGGCCGCCAATCGCGCGGTGCTGCCAGTGCTGCACGACCGTTTGCGCGCCCTGGCCCAGACGGCTTCGAAGAGCCTGCATCTGCGCGGCCATACGGTCGAATGGAACAAGGAACCGGTCGCGCGCATCGAGCCGTCCGAATGGTTTACGCCGAAACTCAAGCTTCTGTGCGACATCGAGCATCCGGCATTGGTGGAGCGAGCCTTGAAGCGGGTCAGCGATTTCGTCCGCATCCTGAACCAGCACCAGCTCAAGGGGCTATATAGGGTGAAGCAGGCGGCCGATGCCGAAGCCACCCTGCCCCAGGTCCGCGCCATCGCCTTCCAACTGTATGAGAATGGCGGCCTGGCCCGCCGTGACGAAACCGTCAAGTTGACGCCGGAGGACAAGGCGGCGCTGAAGGCTCTGGGCGTGTCCGGGCATCGTTACGCCTGGTTCCTGCCCGAGGCGCTGAACCCCAAGGTGCGCCAGCATATGCGCGCCTTCGGTCCCGGCGAGGGCCAACTCGCCCAGACCCTGCGCGGACAGTTGCTGATCGCCGAGCACGGCCCGGTCAGCATCAAGGCGCTGTCGCTGGTCGACAAGATCGTCAATAACGCCATCTTCCAGAAGGGCGCATTGTATATGCGTCAGGCCGATTTTGTGCCGTTGGGGCTGAACGAAGAGCAGCGCGACAAGCTGATGGTGGCGCTGGGCTTTGTGAAGGTGCCGCCGCAGACCTTCCCGGTCGTGGTGGCCAAGCCGAAGCCGGAACCGGTGGCGGACGCCGCACCGGCGGAAGAGGTTGCTGCTGAGGAGGCCCCCGTCGAGGAGGCCGCGTCCGAAGCTGTCGAGCTTGTGGCTGAAGAGGTGATCGCTGAGGAAGTGGTTGTCGAAGAGGCACCTGTCGAGATCATCGCTGAGCCCGTGGAGACCGGTGCCGAACAGCCGGCGGAGACGGTGGAAATGGCCGTAGCCGAAGAGACCGTTTCGGCGGAACCGGTGATGGAAGAGCGTCTGGGCTGGCGGCAGAAGTCGCTGGAACCGCGTGCACCGCGGCCTCAGCGCGACAAGCCCCCAAAACGAGAAAAGTTCGATCGCGAACGCTTCAGGCCCAATCGGGCGGAAGGCGCCGAGGGCGAACCGACCCGCGATCGCAATCGCCCGCCGAAGGGCGACAAGGGCAGGCCGAAAGGCGACTTCAAGGGTGGCGACAAGCCGCGCGGTGATAAGCCCCGGGGTCCGAAGCCCGAGCCGAAGCCCTATATCAATCCCTACTCGCCGTTCGCCATCCTGCGCGAAAAGCTGGGACAGACCTGAGATGAAGCCGCGCGTGCAAGGTCTGGATCAGGTGCGCGCTGACAAGATCGCGGCGATGCAGGTCAAGATTATTGAGGGCTTGAACAGCGGGATCAGTCCGTATTCGATTTCGGAGATTTTCGATATGGCACGCGCTGAACATGCGAGCCGAGTTCAGTCGGACAAGAAATCACCGATTTAGGTCTCAACCGTGCCAAGAAATCCCCCACCGTCTCATTTGCTTCCAGCAAATGATCCACCTCCCCGTATAACGGGGAGGGATTAGTTATTATGTTCCGCGCGGTAAAACGCGTGGTCTTGCACTCAGCTCCTGCAATGATACTACAATTGAGCGACTGATTGTCGGCGGGGGCGCGTTGAAGCTCTGCCGGGGTTGCGGCGTCAACGATAAATCTGCAGGGTTTCTATGGATCTCAATCGCTGTTTCCGCGCGCTGGCGGCGGTCTGCCTGCTTGTATTAGTACCGGCCATGGTTCAGGCAGCTCCGCAGACCGAGCGGGTTTATCTGTCCGGCAAGGGGCCGAAGGACGCCGTGGCCTGGGAATTTTCCGTCACCGGTGGGCGCCGGGCCGGCGAACAGACGACCATTCCCGTGCCGTCGATGTGGGAACAGCACGGCTTTGGGACCTATTCTTACGGCCAGCAGGGCCAGCCGCGCGCCGATGAGCATGGCCTGTACAAGCACCGCTTTACCGCGCCGGCCGAGTGGAAGGGCAAGCGGGTTCGGCTGGTCTTCGAAGGCGTCATGACCGACGCCACGGTGCGGATCAACGGCGTGCCTGCCGGGCCGGTGCACCAGGGCGCGTTTTACCGTTTTTCGTACGATGTGACGCCGCATCTGAAGCTGGGCGAAGAGAACCTGATCGAGGTCGATGTCGCCAAGGAATCGGCCAATACAGCCACCAATACCGCCGAGCGACGTGCGGACTATTGGGTGTTCGGCGGCATTTTCCGGCCGGTCTGGCTGGAGGTTTCGCCCGTCGAAGCCATCCGCCACGTCGCGCTGGACGGCCGCGCGGACGGCAGCCTGACCGCCGATATCCAGTTCGACGGCGCCCGCGAAGCGACGCGGGTCGAGGGCCAGGTCCTGACCCGGGATGGTATAGTGGTGGGTGATCCGGTGTCTTTGGCCTTGCCCGGTGGCGGCGCGGGGCGGGTCCGGATGGCGACGCGGATCGATGCGCCCCAGCTGTGGACGGCGGAGACGCCCAACCTCTATGACCTGCGGTTGACGCTCTACAAGGGCGATGAGGCCCTCCACACCACCACCCAGCGTTTCGGCTTCCGCACGTTTGAGGTTCGGGCCGGCGAAGGCCTGTTCCTCAATGGCCAGCGCATCCTGCTGAAAGGGGCCAACCGGCACAGTTTCCGGCCGCAGACCGCCCGGGCGTTGAACCCGGAAGACAGCTACGACGACGTCCGCCTGGTCAAATCGATGAACATGAACGCCATCCGCATGTCGCACTATCCGCCGGATCCGGCGCTGCTGGAAGCGGCGGATGAGCTGGGCCTTTACGTGCTCGACGAACTGAGCGGATGGCAGGCGGCGCACGACACGGTCAATGGCCGGTTGCTGGTGCGCGAAATGGTCGAGCGCGATGTCAACCACCCCAGCATCCTGTTCTGGGACAACGGCAACGAAGGCGGATGGAACCGCGATCTGGACGGTGAATTCGCCTTATATGATCCGCAGAAGCGCCGCGTCCTGCATCCGTGGGAACTGCACGACGATATCGACACCAAGCACTATTCCAACTGGGCCGACCTGACCCAACGCCTGGCGTCACCCAACCTGCTGATGCCGACGGAGGTGCTGCATGCGCTTTATGATGGCGGCGCCGGCGCGGGTCTGGAGGACTACTGGACCGCGATCTCGACATCGCCCCGCGGCGCCGGCCTGTTTCATTGGGCCCTGGTCGACGAAGGCATTGCCCGCAGCGACCGCGACGCCGCCATCGATAATTTCAGCACCTATGCGCCGGACGGCCTGGTCGGCCCCAACCACGAAAAGGAAGGCAGCTACCACACCATCCGCAGCCTGTGGTCGCCGGTCCAGATCGTGGTGCCGGCGGTGTTCGACGGTACGGTAACGGTCAGCAACCATTATGACTTTACGCCGCTGTCGCAGGTGCGGTTCGACTGGCAGACGGTGCGCTTCCCCGGCCCTGCCGCCGAGGGAACGGCGCCGATCGTCATCGCCCGGGGCACGGCCGGCGCCGACATCGCGCCGCATGGGTCGGGGACGATGACCCTGCCCCTGCCCGGTAACTGGCGCCAGGCCGATGCGGTCATGCTGACCGCGACGGGTCCGGACGGTTTGCCGGTGTGGACGTGGACCTGGCCGGTGGCCGCGCCCACCCTGCCCGCCGTCGCGGCGGGGGGCAAACCCACCGTTGTCGCGGGCGCCGACGATATCCGCCTCTCGGTCGGACCAGTCAGCGCCAGCTTCGATCCGAAGACAGGTTTGCTGCGTGAGGTGTCGCGCGGCGGCAAAACCCTGGCGTTGACGGATGGCCCGCGCCTGGTGTTTGCACGGCCGCGCGCCGCGGAACCGGCGTGGCTGGAGCTTGATGCCACGGCGACGACGCACACCCTGGCCGTGCCGCAGATGGCCAATACCATCGAGATCGATCTGGGCCTGGAGAAGACCGACAGCTATGCCGGGTTCAAGCTGGAGATCACTTCGGATGGGCAGACGTGGAAGACGCTGTACGACAGCACCCGCCGCGCCTCGGACGGTATCCGGTACAATTTCGCGCCGCAGAGGGTGTCGGCGGTGCGTTACACAAGGCCGCTGAGCGATGCCGGGCGTGCGGTTCCGGTCAAGACGGTACGGCTCGGGTTCGAGGCCGATCGCTTCCCCGCCCCCGCCGGGCCGGCCATCGTCACCACCGGCACCGCCAATGGCGAAGCCTGGCTGGAGGCCCGCGGCGGCGGTCTCGACGCCCGCTGGACCTTGCGCCGGGATGGTTCGCTGAAGCTGGACTACAGCTACAGCCTGGAGGGGACCTTTCTCTATCACGGTATCACGTTCGACGAGCCGGAGGGGAATATCACCTCGGTACGCAGCCTGGGCCGGGGTCCTTATCGCGTGTGGCAGAACCGGTTGCGCGGGCCGGAACTGGGGGTGCGCGAAGCCGCCTTCAGCGTCGACAGGCCGGGCGCCGCTATCTATCCGGAGTTCCAGGGTTATTTTGCCGGCCTGCGCTGGGCCCGTTTCAACACCGCTAGCGGGGCATGGACGGTGAACAGCGCGTCGGATGATGTTTACTTACGCATCGGCACACCGCAGCTGGGCCATATCAACACCTCGCCGGACTTCCCGGCGGGCGATATTTCCTTCCTGGCGGCGATCCCGGCCATGGGGTCGAAGTTCGTCACGCCGGAAAACACCGGCCCGGCCAGCCAGCCGGCCCAGGCGTCGGGGACCTATAGCGGCTCGCTGGTCTTCACCTTTACAGGCCCATAAAGGCCAGCATCAGGAAGGCGCAGAACAGCACGAAGTGGGTGGTGCCTTCGATGGCGTTGGTCTGGCCGTCGTTCAGGTTGATCGCCGCCACCAGCAGGGTCAGGGCCGTCATGATACTCTGGGTCGGGGTCAGGGCCATGACGATCTGCTCGCCCTGGATCAGGGCCAGAAGTTCAATCACCGGTACGGTCAGCACCACGGTCGACAGCGAGGCGCCGAGCGCGATGTTGATCACCGGCTGCATGCGGTTGGCCAGGGCGGCGCGAAGCGCCGTCAGGATCTCAGGGCTGGCCGAGATGGTCGCCACCACAAGGGCGGAGAAGATCGGCGGAATGCCGGTGCCTTCGAGACCGACCTCAAGCGTCTTGGACATGACCTCGGCCAGCAGCCCGATCAGCACCAGGCCGGTGACCAGGATGGCCACGGAATGCCAGGTCTTGTTGCCTTCGTCGTGGTGTTCGGCCTCGCCGCCCCTGGCTTCGTAGGCGTAGCTGAAGAAGTAGCTGTGTTTGGTGGTCTGCAGGCGCAGGAACATGCCGTACAGGAAGACCATGATGGCGATCGAGAAGATCGAATAGACCTGCCAGTGCGGGATCGGAATGAATTCGGGCACCAGCATGGACACCCCCATGCCGGTCATGATCATCACGATATAGGTCTTGCCCGAAGCGTCGTTATAGGGCTGTTCGCCGTGCTTCAGCCCGCCCAGGATCGCCGCCACGCCGATAATGCCGTTGATGTCGAGCATCACCGCTGAATAGATGGTGTCGCGCGCCAGGGTTGGCTGAGGCGATCCGTTCAGCATGATGGCCAGGATGACCACCTCGACCAGCACAGCCGACAGGGTCAGGATCATGGTGCCGTAGGGTTCACCGACCTTTTCGGCCAGGATCTCGGCATGGTGGGCCACCCGCAGCGACGCCATGATGATGACGCCGATCAGCACGATGCCGGCAATCAGGGACGCGCCCTGGCCGGCATGGAGGATGCTGTGTTCGGTGACCATGGCCAGAACGGCCACGGCGGCGGCGATGACGAGGAACAGTTCTTTGCGGAGGAGGTTGAGCATGCGCTCTCCTCCCCCGTCACACGCAAGAAATCAAGGTTTCTTTTGCGATGCCGCCAGGGCCAGGAACATGTAGTTGGTCTCGCCGCCGCCCATGACATATTCGCCCTGTTGCCAGAAATAGGGCCAGATCTTGAGCTCGGGCAGGTCCGGCCGGATCAAGGCCGTACCGGAAATCACACCGCCCGGGATGTAGCTCCAGTCGGCGCGGTTGGTGCCATAGGCCGTGGTCGCCGAATTGGCGCCGACCCCCGAGGCAAACGACCAGGTGTTGTTGCCCGGGTGGACGCCGAGGACAAAGTTCAGCGCCTCGTCCTGCAGGTCGACCGGGGTGAATTCGGGCCAGGCCTTGCGGAAGAAGTACTGGTCGACGCCGAACTCCTGGATCTGCCAGCCGGCGCCCCAGATGTTGGGCTTGTACGGCACGCCATAGGGGGTTTCAGTGGCCTCCTGGGCCAGCTTTTCCTGGTGCGCCTTGACGGCCAGGCCGACATCCTTGCGGAAGGTCTTGTCCTTGATCAGCGGCATGGCCGAGGCCAGGACCGGCCCCGCCTGGTCGATGTGGGCGACGATCTCGGGTTTGAGCGCGACCAGCTTTTTCACCAGGGCCGGGTCGCCCGTAGTCTGGGCCAGTTCCGACAGGACGAAGACCTTGGCCTTCAGGCTGGTCGCCCGGTCGAAAGCCTTCGTGTACAGGTCCTGGGCCGCCTTGAGCGAGTCGGCGGCCAGTTGCGCGTTATAGTCCTTCATCACCCGTGACGCCGTGGCCAGTTGCGCCGCCGTTTCCAGCTCGCGATTGGGATTGTCTTCGGTAAATACCCAGCGATCGTCGGTCAGGGACGAATGGGTGCCGGTCTTTTCGCCGGGCTTCAGCGACGCGTCGTAGCGCAGGTTGTCGGTCTGGGTGGTGATGTCGCCCAGCAGGGTATACTGGTCGAGATACGGCTCGATGATGCCGCGATAGGTCCGGCCCATGGCGTTGTAGCCACCGACCACCGACAACAGGCCGTGCTCGATCTGCTGCAGCATGTCGTTCTTGCCGTCGGGCTTGTGGATCTCGGTGATCCGGTTGGCCTGGTCGACGGTGGTGGCGTCGTAGTTTACGCCGAACTCCTCGACCATCTTCGACAGCAGCCACACCGTGCCCATCTGGCTTTCGACGCGCAGGTCGTAGTCGCCGGCATCATGCCAGCCGCCACGGTCCATGCCCGGCACGGCGTCGCCCGGCTGGTACCTGGTCAGGGTCGAACCGGCCTGCAGGTAGCCGTCGAAATGGTTGAGATTGACCGGCGCCATGCGGACATCGTCCAGGTGGTCGATGCCGTGCCAGGTGCGGTATTTTTCCTTGACCAGCATGTGGCACATCTGGGCCGGCAGGAAATATTCCAGGGTCGGCTGCCAGACATGGCGGTCATAGGTATCCTCGCCGATCTTGAAGGCGTGGCTGAGCTGGCCGCGGTATTCGACCTGGTACATGCCGGGATCGCGCAGGTCGCTCAGGTCAGCCTTCAGGTAATGGTAGCGCAGGAAATTGCCCCAGTCCTTCGGGGTGACGCGGCGGACTTCCTGGCGGCCACTTTCGGTCATCTTATAGACCACCAGGGGATCGGCCTTCGTATCGCGCGGATCCTGCTCGATGACGATTTCCTTGGCCTGGCCAGGGCGATAGCCGACCTGGGATACCTGGATCACCGGCTTATAGCGCCAGTCGGGATCGGTATTGGGGGTGATCACCCAGGTGATGGCGTCTTTCGTCGCGCCGGGTTTGGTCAACTCGCGGACAATGTACCAGCCGTTGTTGAAATTGCCGCGGCCGTCGAGCAGTTCCAGTTGCCCGGTGCGGCTCTCGATCTTCATGCGCTGCAGCGGGCTGTCGGGGGCGACGATCAGGGTCTTGCCGCGCGCCATGTCGGCAGTGACCAGGGTGCCGCCGTCCTGCTCCATCGGGCCGTTGGCCTGGCGCGGAAAGATGCCGCTTTGGCTGTCCATCAGCCAGGATTTGCCGAACAGTTCGCCCGGGAAAAGTTCGAAATTGAAGCCGACCTTGCCTTCCCAATCCTTGGGCAGGGGCTGGTCGAGATCGACCGAGACCTGGAAGGCATTGCCCTCAAGCGGAGTCACCCGGACGGCGTAGCTGAACTTGAGGTCGGGATAGTCGATCGGGTTGAACCCTTTGCGGTCTTTCGACGCGTCGGGATAGTGCAGGCGCTGGGTGACGGTATTGCCGGCGGCGTCAATGGCCAGGGTGCCCTCGCCGGCCGGCATGGGCGACCACTGGCCCGGCGACGGCTCCAGGCGCAGGTCGCCGTTGGCCGCCACGCGCGAGCCGTGCTGGATGACGGTGACGCCGGTCTGGTGGCCGTCCGGATAGATGTCGGCAAAGACGGTGACATTGAGGCCCGGAGCCTCGTAATAGCCCTTTTCGTTGAGCTTGAGATTGGGTTCGGCATAGGCTGCGTTCGCGAGAACCCAGCCGGCAACAGCCGCCATCAGAATGCGTTTCATGGTATCCTCTCTTAATCGGGCCACTTATCAGGCCTCGTTGTAATCCATTACAACAAGCTTAGCCGCCGTGATGCGATGGCACAAGCCGGCATTTGCGTGTTAGCTGTGCGACAAAGGAGAGTCGCCCATGAGTCACTTCGTCCGCTTCGACCGCGAGGACCTGCCGCCGCCGGAAACGAGCGCGCCGCCGCCGGAAAAGGTCGTGGCCGGCGATCCGCGCTTCACGCTTTGGACGCTGGACGCCAATATGGACGAAACGCGCTTTGCCGGCTACTGGGCGTCGACGCCCGGAACATGGCGTGTGTCCTACGACGAATGGGAATATTGCACCCTGGTCGAGGGCCATGCCATCGTCAAGGAAGACGGCAAGGAACCGGTCCACCTGCATCCCGGCGATCACTTCATCTTCCGGCCGGGCTATAGCGGTCAGTGGCAGGTGATCGAGCCGGTGCTGAAGACGTTTGTCGTGCTGGTTTAGGACACAGTCGCGGTCTTGCGGCGTAACATGCCGACCGGATTGAAGCCAGTGATCAGCGCCGTGCCGATCAGCACGATGACGCCGCCCAGCACGGTCTGCAGGCCGATCGGCTCATGCAGGACCAAGGCGCCCCACAGCACGCCGAAGACCGGGATCAGGAAGCCGACACTCAGGGTCGGTGCGGCGCCGATCTCGTCGATCAGGTTGAAATAGAGCAGGTAGGCGATGCCGCTGCACATGATCCCCACAGCCACGATCGACCACACCACCGGCGCCGACACGGCCACGGCCGGGGCATAGAACGGCGCCACCGGGAACATAAACAGGCAGGCGGCCCACAGGCTGCCGTGGGCATTGGAGAAGCCGTCGACGCTTTTGGCCTGCTTGGCATAGACCGAGGCCAGGCCGTACAGGAAGCCGGCGGCCAGGCCTGCGCCCACCGCCAGCAGGGTTCCCGGCGACAGGGCCGCCGTGTCCAGCCCAACCAGGATGGCCACGCCGGCTATGCCCAGCACCAGGCCCAGGCCCGACTTCCAAGTCATGGCCGTGCGCAGCCACACCACCGAGATCACGGCACCGAAGATCGGCGCCGTGGCGTTGAGGATCGACATCAGCGAGGCCGGCAGGGTCCTGGCGGCAAAGGCGAAGAGCGTAAACGGCACTGCCGTGTTGAGCAGGCCCAGGATCAGGAAATGCTTCCAGTGCGCGCGGATATCGAGCGCCTTCCTTTGCCAGACCGCCACCGCCAGCAGGAATAGCGCGCCCAGACCGACGCGCAGGGCGATCATAAAGGGCGGCGCAAGCTCATGGGCGGCGACGCGCATGAACAGGAAGGACGAGCCCCAGATGGCGGCCAGGACAATCAGCTTGCTCAGGTTGACGAACGACATGACAGGTTTCTTGTGTGACGGTTGCGGGTCTTTGACCCCTATTTAAAGACTGCTTGGAAACTCCTTCAGGCTGGCCTGCAAAGTGCCGTTTTCTGCGCTTCCGGTGCTCACGTACTAAAGTACGCTCCGCTCCGGTTCTCGAAACCAGCCCTTTTCGCCTCAGCCTGACGGCTTTCCAAACAGTCTTTTAGGCCCCCGTCACTCCGTTTCTTGTCATCATGGTGGATTTGGCGCGGGCTTTACGCCCGATGGCAGGAAGCTTGCGGTGACTTACTCCTTCGCCGGCACCGTCTTCGCGCGCAGGACCTTTTCGGGTTTGAGATAGCGCCGCGCCAGGGTGTTGATGTCGCCCAGGGTGATCTTCATGTACTTGGCATGCTCGCCGACCCGGTATTCCCACAGGACCGGATTGCCGTACAGCCCGGCCAGGGTGCGTTGCCAGTCCTCGTTGTTCTTGGTGTCGTCGTTCATATACTGGACGATGGGATTACGCGCGCGTTCCAGTTCGGCGGCCGTCACGCCCTTGCCGACGATATCGGCGGCGATCTTCAGCACCGTATCGTAGAAGATCTGGTCCTTGTCCGGCGGCACCGTGCCCTGGGCCGAAATATAGCCGAAGCCCGCCGCCGATTCCGACGCCGTCAGGCCGACATAGCCGTCATAGGCCATGCCCTGCTTCTGGCGCAGCTCCTCATCCAGCCGGGCATTGAAGATGACCGTCAACAGTCTCAGCCCACGGGTGTCGTCGGTATCGGAAAGGGCGTCGGTCGCCGGGAAGACCACCATCGAAATCGCCTGGTCCTCGCGACCCTCATGGTAGAAGACCTGCGTCGTGCGGTCGGTCGGCAGCACCACCTTGTCGGCGCCGTCGGCGGGCGTGATCATGGCCGGGACCTGCGGCAGGTTGCCGAAGGTCTTGCGCACGATCTCGATCGCTTCGTTCTCACGGACGTCGCCGGCGATGTTAATCTCGACCGGCACGCCGGTCATGGTGCGCCGGAAGATGGCTTCGATGTCCTTCGGCGCCCGCGCCTCCATCTGCGCCTTGTCCGGAAAGACGTAACGCGGATCGTTGCTGACCAGCCAGGCCGTCGAGCCATAGCCCATGACCTGGTCAGGCGAACCGCGGACATATTGGTACGAATAGTCGAGCGACTGGCGGACATTCTCGAACATTTCCGGCCGGTACCCGGGATCGACCGTAAAGGCCATCAGCACCTGCATCTGGGCGGCGAAGCTGTCGCGCGCGGTATAGCCCGTCAGCACCGCGGCCTTGTCTTCCAGGTCGTAGTCGAAGCTGAAGGTCCGGGTCGACAGCGCCTTGTCGAGCTGGACCTGCGACAGCTTGCCCAGGCCGCCGTCGCGCAGGTCGAAAAAGCCCGTCTGGATCAGGGAGATGTCTTCCTTCGGCGAGAACAGCAGGAAGCCGCCGCCGAACCGGACCTTGACCAGGATCTGGTTCTTGACCACCGCGTTGGGACGGATATTGACCGTGACCCCGTTGGACAGGACATAATGGGTGTAGCCCAGGGTCTCGACGCGGGTCTTTTCCGCGATGCGGGCGCCGGGACCGAAGTTGGTATAGGGCCAGGCCGCGCTGACGCTGCCCCCCGCCGGACCGGCCTGCGCGGTATTATCCGTGGCGCCCTGGGCCTCCGCGAAGACCTCGGCCAGGGCGGCCTCGTCCATCACCGCTCTGTCTTCGCCCTGGCGGCTCAGCATGATGCTGTCGCTGTTGAAGGTGACGGAGATACGCTCATCGACCGCCGCCTTGGTCAGGGCCGGTTTGATCCGCCGCCACTCGTTGCGCACCTGGGTCGCCGTTTCGAAGACATTGTCATAGACCAGGCCGGACACGATCTCTTCGGCGATGTCCGAATTGAAGCGCGTCTGGTTGGTGCGGATCATGTTTTCGACCTGGGCGTCGGCAGCCGCGATATATTCGCTCAGCTCCCCCGCCGTGACGCCGTCGGCCTTGAGCCGGCCGACCATGCGAAGGGCGTAGAGGAAGGCCTCCTTGCCTCGCCCAGGCTTGGGGACCACCAGAAGGGTGGTGATATTGCCGTCCAGGCGCGAATTGTCGTAATCGATACTGGCCACCAGGAACGGCACGGCCGGGTCTTCGGCGGCGCGGCGAAAGCGGTCGTTGAGCGCCCAGAAGCCGATCTGTTTCAGGTAACCCGAGGTCCGCGAGGTCAGGCTCTCCGGCTTGTCGATATAGGGCCGCAGCCATCTGACGCTCAGGCCTTCGTAGAGGTTCTTCTCGGCATAGACGGAGGTGCGCACGCCGGGCACGGGCTTCGGCGCGTAGTTCAAAATCCGTACCGGCCCCGGACGGGCGGGCTTCCAGTCGCCGAACACCGCCTGGATGCGCTTTTCCATGCCAGCGACATCGAAATCGCCGGCAACGACCAGCACGGCCAGTTCCGGCCGGTACCAGTCCTGATAATAGTCGACCAGGGCCTGGCGCGGGGCGGTGCGGATGCTGTCCAGCGTACCGATCGGGTCGCGCAGGGCATACAGGCTGTCCGGATAGGTCGCCTCGCGCAGGACCTGCTCGGCGCGGGAGGCCGGTGAGGCACGCATCCGCTCCTCGCCCAGGACCACGCCGCGTTCATGTTCGATGGCGTCGCCGTCGAAGGTCAGGTTGCCGGCGATCTCGCGCAGGACGAACAGGGCGGTTTCGATCGCCTGGGTCTCATTGCTGGGCAGATCGAGGACGTATTTGGTGGTCTCATAGTCGGTAAAGGCATTGACGTCGGAACCAAAGCCGAAGCCCTCGGCCTCGACGATGTGCTTCAGTTCGCCGTCCTTCAGGTTCTTCGAGCCGCGAAAGGCCATGTGCTCGACCAGGTGGGCGATGCCGAGCTGGTCGTCGCCTTCCTGCAGCGAGCCGGTGGCCATCAGGAAGCGCATCGAGGTGTTGCGGCCCTTGGCGTCGTTAGGATAGATGACGTAGCGCATGCCGTTGGGCAGACGGCCGAAACGCGCGCCGGCGTCCGGCTTGATGTCGGAACCGGTATGCGGCCAGCCCGGCCCCGTGACCATCTGGGCCAGGGACTCGGCGGCCTGGGCCGGGGTCGTGAGGCCTGCGACACCCAGCGCCAGGCCCAGCGCCAGGCAAAGACCCAGGGCGGCGATCCCCCGCACAACGCGCCCGAACAACATAGTACCCACTCTGATCTCAGTTCCTGGTTATCAAGTTAGCGCCCGTCGTCGCGGCCGGACGACCGCGGCTTGGCCTCTTCGGCGACACAGTCGGGACCTTCGAAGCCCGAACTGATGACCTTCTGGTCGGGCCCGATGACGAAGCGGGTTTCACATTGGGTTTCCCAGGTTTCGGGCGGCACCCAGACCGGTTCGTAGGTGGTGACGGTCCGGGTCTTCTTCTTGCCGTGCTTGTCGGTGTAGTGTTCCTGGTAGGAACCGGTCGCCACCTGGGAATAGGAATTGCCGGAATGGTGGACCTGGGTCTTGGTATAGACCCACATTTCGTTGCCGTTGCTGAGCGGCGACACCCGGTCGGGTGGTCCCCAATCCACCTGAAGCTGGTCGCTGTGCGTGCCGGCCATCAGGTCGAGACGCTGACGATATCCCTCCGCCGTGGCGCATCCGGTCACGATGGCGACAACCGCAATGGCGGTGACAATACTCAGTCGACGCATTGAATTCCCCCTGTGTCTTAAGCTCAGCCTAACAGAGTTCCGCACGAAGGTACACGGCGATTGCGCGGCCGTTTGTGGCGCGGATTTCATCACGCACTTGCGATAAAGAAACGTTCGCAATGACCGACAAATCCGCTATACCTCCGCAATGTCCGAGCTTAAACCTGCCCCGTCATCGCTGGAAGACCTTGCCGTGTCCGCGGCGGAACCAGCCCGGGCAGAACCGGCCCCGATCTGGGACGCACCGGACGAAGACGACGATCCGCGCAATACCCGCACCTTCTTCCGCGCCGGATTGCTGCGTCAGATGCGGGTGTATATCCGCGACAATGGCCCCCTGGCCGCCATGCTGGCCGTGGCCTTCGTCAACCAGGCCGGCTCCGCCGTCCTGATGCCGCTGATCCCTTTCTTCGCGTCCAGCCTGAACGCCGAACCGTGGCAGGTCACGTTGATGTTCAGCAGCTTCTATCTGGGGCAGTTCTTCGGTGAACCTTATTTCGGCCGCCTGTCCGACCGGATCGGGCGAAAACCTATCCTGATCCTGACCACGGCGCTCAGCGTACCGCTCTATGTCGCCCTGGCCTTCGCCCCCAATATCTGGGTGGCCATCGCCATCCGCTTCGTCGGCGGCCTCAGTTCCGGCAATATCTCAACCATCCAGTCCTATGTCTCGGACGTGTCGCGGCCGGACCAGCGCGCCTCGCGCATGAGCCTGGTCGGCGCCGCCTTCGCGCTGGGGATCGTGGTCGGCCCGATCATCGGCGGCTTGCTCAGCCGCGAACACATACCGGGCGGCGAATTCCGCCCGCCCCTGTTCGCCGCGGCCATCCTGTCGGCCCTGGCCTGCGCCACGGTCATGCTGTACCTGCGCGAAAGCCGCCAACGCACCCAGACAAGCGCTCCGCCGCCGATCCTGCATAATCTGAAGGACGCTCTGAGAAGCCCGGTCACGCTGCGGGTCATTCTGTCCACCCTGTGCTACATGGCCACCTTCGCCAGCCTGGAAGCCACCTTCAGCCTGTGGGTCAAGGTACGGTTCGGCTGGAGCGTCATGAAGACGGCTACCATTTTCCCGATCATCGGCGCCACGGCCGTCATCATGCTGCTGGTGGTCATGCGGCCGCTGGTCCGGCGATGGGGGGAAAGCAAGGTTCTGGCCTGCGGCCTGTTCCTTTTCGGGCTCAGCTTCGCCCTGCAGAGCCTGCACAATGTCGAAGCCCTTATTGCCCCTATCGTCGTGCTGGGCACCATCGGCCAGTCGGTCATCTTTCCGACCATCTGCGCCATTATTTCCATCACCACCCCGTCCGACCGCCTGGGCGGCATGCTTGGGCTGAACATGTCGACCAGCGCTATCGCCCGCATCACCGGCCCGATAATCGCCGGCGCGCTGTTCAGCACCATCGGCCCCAATGCCCCGCTGTGGATGGGCGCTGCCCTGACCATACCCGCCGCCCTTCTGGCGCTGCAGGTCGGCCGCCTGAGAAAAGCCCAGTAGACAAGAAAGGCAAACCCGATTGGATCCGTATCAGAGCGACTGGCTGGCCTACCACCCCAATTCGTGGCCGATCCCGCACATCCTGCGCAACACGCCGGACTGGAACCTGACGCGTTTCCACCTCCTGCCCGAAAATCGCCAGACCTGCCGCGACCATGTGGAACTGCGCTACCTGATCCAGCGGTTCAACAAGGTGGCCGAAGCGGCGCTGGGCAACGGCCAGGCGTGCTGGATGTCGGTTCTGACCTCGCCCAATGAGAATGCCGTGCACCGCAAGCGCATCGCGCGCATCGCCCGGCGCTGGAAGCTGACACCGCGCTGGTCGTTCTACAGCGACACCGACCGGTTGACCTATTCCGTCCTGTCCAATGTCGTGATCTGGCGGCCCAACCTGTTCGACCGGATCTTCCTGGATGTCTATTACGGCCGGTTGTGGGGCGTGATGTGGATGAACCAGGAGAACGGCTCGGTGGCGGCGCCCTATGAGGCCGGCATGGAGATCTCCCAGCCCACGCCGCAGAAGCTGATGGACGTGGTGTCGCGCTATTACGGCTGGCTGCCCGAGCGCGGCCTGGGCCTGCTCAAGTTCAATCCCGCCCAGATGGAGGGCACCAGCTTCCAGGTCAGCAAGGCGTGCAGCGAGGCGATCGCCCGATCGCTGGGGTAAGGCCTACAGCTTCAGCTTCACGCCCAGCTTGCTCAGGCCGCCGGCAATCCACACGCAGATCAAGGCCAGCAGCAGCGACTTGATCAGACCTGGCCCACCGGTGGTCAGCAGTTCCGGCAACTGAAGCGTGCTGTAGACCATGGCGGCGTACAGGAAATAGGGCATCAGGTAGCACAGCAGGGTGTCGGTACCGGCCGGTTTGACGAAGCCGAACCACTTGCCCTGTTTGGCGACATCGCCGATCCAGTACAGGACGACAAAGGCGGTCAGGGTCATGGCGCTGCACAGGAACAGCCAGGCCGGGGTCGCCGACAGCTTAGAAATCCCCCAGAACTGACGGGTGTAGAAGCCCAGCGCCACCAGGGCCACGGCGATGGCGGCAAAGGCCAGGGTCATGCGCAGATTGTCATTTTTGGGCTGCCACAGCTGAAACATCCGGCCGATAACCGCCCCGCCCAGGACCAGAGCCGTCAGGGTGCCACCGATGATGGCTTCGGGGATGATGTGCAGCACGCCCGGCACCTTACCTGCCGCCCAGGCGACGCTCAAACCCGCGAAGGCCAGCCAGGCCAGGCTCAGCACGATCAGGCGCCCCTGGGCCAGGACGGTGACCAGGCCGGCCGCCAGATAGGCCCAGCCGATCAAGCCGAGTATGCCCCACCACTGCGGCGCAAAGGTTTCCGTGCCGTCGCCGCCGCGGTACCTGTAGGCCATGACCAGCAGGACGGCGGCGCCCAGGGCTTTCAGCCCGCGTTGGAGCCACAGGTTCATCGACTTCGGATAGCTGTTCCAGATCAGGATAAAGCAGATACAGCTCAACACGTTCCACACCAGACGCGGCACGCCGGTGGCGTCATGGAGGGTTTCGCCATTGACCAGGAAGACGCCCATGACCAGCAGGGCCACCGAACGGCTGAGGACGTGGAGGATCTGGCTTAACGGGCTGTCGCCGCGCGCCTGGCGGCTGGACACAGCGAACGGCAGGGACAGGCCGACGATGAACAGGAAGGCCGGGAAGACCGTATCGGCCAGGCCCATGCCGTCGACCCCGCCTTCGACATGCTCCAGCCACGCCGGAATGCCCTTCAGCGACCACAGGTCGTTGACGAAGATCATCAGCACCATGGTCAGGGCGCGCACCAGGTCGATAGCGCCGACTCGCGACAATTGGTTCTCTTTTGGCATTAGTTTGGCCCTACCCTTTTTTTCCAAGCGATACCCCAAAAAATGCGGTTCGTCGAATCCTGATCGTCCTGGTGCAGGGCCGGAGGGGACGACACGAGGTCTTTGCGGCCGGGCGGCACTCAAGCGGCCGGCGGCGTTGCCGTAAACTTGCTTTGACGCTGGGTAAGAGTCATAATTACCAAAACAATCGTCACAAATGGGGGGAAATCATGAAGACGAAACTTTGGAAGCTCATGCTTTGGCAGACTCTTGCCATGGCTGCGCTTGCCGCCACGGCTCCCTTATGGGCCCAGGCTGCGGAACACCAGGACGCGCCCGTCGTGGTCAAGGGCCGTATCCGCGTGCGGCCGGCGGCCGCCGATCCGCTGCCGCCGCTGGACATGTTCGTCAAGGCGGCGCGCATCGAAAAGATCGCCCTGTCGGCCGACGGAACGCGCGTCGCTTTCACCACCCATGTCGACGACAGCCATCTGCTGGCGCTCTATAATGTCGAGGATGGCAGCAAGAAGGCCATCAAGCTGGCCGACGAGCCCCTGTCCACGATCGGTTTTGTCGGCAACGATCACCTGATGGTCGCCCATACCAGCACCGGCCTGCGCAGCACCTGCCCGAATGGCGTCAACCAGCAGGCTCAGAATAGCTTCGCCACCATGCAGCAGCGGCCCAATGTCGACCTTAAGGATCCCAATAATGGCCCGGGCTCTGGCGTCGCCGCCGTCGAGTCCGCTCTCGCCTTCAGCACGCTCAGCCGGCTGAAATCGCCGGCCTGCATCCACTACGGCGCGCGCGCCACCAGCGCCATTATCGTGGTCGACCTGAAGGCCGAAACCGCCACCCAGATCGGCACGGGGATGAGCGAGTATCATCACGCCGCCCTGGACCTGCCCGCCGTTATCACCGCCGGAGGCAAAACCACGCTAAACGGCGCCTTCCTGGAACTGCGCGGCGAGTCGATGAACGAGCAGCCGACCCAGCGGGTCTATCTGTGGCAGGTCGATCCGGTCACCGGCAACGGCCGGATGGTGGATGACGGCGGCGGTGATCTCGACCGCAACTTCCGCTATCCCGACGATTGGCTGCTGGATGCGCAGGGCAATCCGGTCGCGCGTTCGGTGTATGACTACGCCAAGGAAACCCTGACGGTCGAAAGGCGTGAGGGCAAAAAATGGAAGCCCGTGCTGTCGCGCAAGCTGGAAGGCCGGGTCAGTTTCGCGCCGCAGCTGATGGGGTACGGCATAGACGGTCAGTCCATCGTGATCATGGACCGCAAGACCGGCGGCAGCTACGGCTATTTCGAGCTCTCGCCGGAGGGCGAACTGCGGGAATTCGGTGGCGACGCCCTTTACGACCGGATCATCTTCCATCCGGCGACCGGACGCGCCGCCGGGATGGCCCGTTTCGGCGAGAGCCCGGCCTATGCCCTGCTCGATCCCGGCCTGTCCAAGGTCTATGCCGCAGCGGCAGAGTCGGCGCCCGGTGAGGCCGTCACGGTCGTTGCCACGGCAAAAGATCCGCGGCGGATGATCATCTCGACTCAGGGCGATGTCGATGCCGGCGGCTACTATTATCTCGACCTGGCCAAGGGCAGTTTCGTCGACCTGGGTAACGATCATCCAGCCATTCCCGCCGAATGGATCGCCCGCCAGTCGGTGGTCACCTACCAGAGCGCCGACGGTCTGGAGATCAATGCCATACTGACCGTGCCGTCTCGCCCCGAAAGCCGCAACCTGCCGCTGGTGGTCCTGCCCCACGACGGTCCCCAGGGCCATGATGCGCAGAGCTTCAACTGGCTGGCCCAGTCGATCGCCTCGCGCGGCTTTGCCGTGCTGCAGCCCAACTACCGCGGTTCGGACAATGCCGGCGCGGCCTTCGTGGCGGCCGGTTACGGCGAATGGAGCGGCAAGATGCTCAGCGACCTGAGCGATGGCGCGCGTTACCTGGCCGCCGAGGGCATCGCCGATCCGAAGCGCGTCTGTATCGTCGGCTCGGGCTACGGCGGTTATGCGGCGCTGTCGGGCGCAGTGGCCGGCGACGGCGTCTATCGCTGCGCTGTGTCTATCGGCGGGATTTCCGACATTCCCGCCTATACGGCCTGGGTTCACGCCCACCGTCCCCTGCCCGACCCGGACGATATGGGCGGGCTGGAACCCGACAAGACGTGGCCGCGCGCGCTCAAGCCGGTCAGGGGTTCGGAAGCGACCCTGAAGCGCTATCTCGGCGCCGGCGCGCCGTCACCGACGGACCGGGCGGAGCAGATCGTGCCGACCCTGCTGTTGCACGGCGAGAACGACCAGACTGTGCCGCCGGGTCAGAGCCGCACGATGCGTGACGCCGCCAAGGGCCGCGCGGAGTACGTACAACTGACCGACTGCGACCACGAACTGACGAAGGAAACCTGCCGTTTGCAGACGGCGCAAGCCGTGACGGACTTCCTGCTGAAATGGAATCCATAGAAGGACTTGTCAGGCGCGGGGTTTTCCTGTAATGCCCCGCGTTCTTCCGACCCGCCGGGCCCATGACATGCCTGGGCGGTGTCATCACCCCCTAAGAAGGGCGGCCCTAGCCGGCCGTAATCGAAATGTCAAAACTGAAGACCAAGTCGGGCGCCAAGAAGCGCTTCCGCTTTACTGCCTCTGGCAAGGCCAAGGCCGGCGTCGCCGGCAAGCGCCACCGTTTGATCTCGCACAACGGCAAATATATCCGTCAAAACCGCGGCACGCAGGTTATGTCGGACGCCGATACGATCAAGATCAAATCCTACATGCCGTACGCCTAAGAGGGAGCTAGACACATGGCCCGCGTTAAAAGAGGCGTAACTTCGCACGCCAAGCACAAAAAGGTCCTGAAGCTCGCCAAGGGTTTCTATGGCCGCCGCAAGAACACCATCCGCACCGCCAAGGCGGCCGTCGACAAGGCCGGCCAGTACGCCTACCGCGACCGCCGCACCAAGAAGCGCAACTTCCGCAGCCTGTGGATCCAGCGCATCAACGCGGCGGCCCGGATCGAAGGCTTCACCTATTCGCAGTTCATCCACGGCCTGGATGTTGCGGGTATCGACATCGACCGCAAGGTGCTGTCCGACGTCGCCATGAACGACGAAGCCGGCTTCAAGGCGATCGCCGAGAAGGTGCGCACGGCCCTGGCCGCGTAAGCGAACTTTCAAGTTACAGCTCAAACCCCGTCAGGTTCTGCCTGGCGGGGTTTTTGTTTGCTATCGGCCGTCCATTTGTTAATGTCGTCTTAAGCAAGTGAGGGGCGGCGATGACAAGCGAAGTCTTGTTGATGAACCTGGAAGCGGTGGCCATGGGCGCGGACAGCGCCGTGACCATCCTGGATACCGGTAACGGCAGCAGCGTCTCCCAGGGCGGCATCGAGAAAATCCATATCCTGAACGAAGCCGGCCCCGTCGCCGTCATGGTCTATGGCGGCGGCGATTTCGCCGGCCTGCCGTGGAGCGCCGTCATCGGCCAGTTCCGCGAAGCCCATCCCGGCCGGCGCGGCCCGGTCAGGGACCAGGCGCAGAACCTGATCCGTTTTCTTTCCGGCGACCAGCTCAAGGGCGACGACAAGGCCGAACAGATCAGCTTCGGCCGCTATATGATCAGCTTCCTGCTCGACTTCGGCGACTGCTTGAAGACCTTCGGCTGGGAAGAGGGCAAGCCGGTCAGTCCCGAGACCGCCGCCCAGGCGCTGGCGCGGCTGACCCAGGAGGTCATGTTCGCCGGCCACGACGCCAAGGGCCAGCCGGTGGCGCGTACCCTGCTGCCGGAGTCGCCGCGCCTGGCGCCCTTCCTGCAGGCCCATCTGGGACAGTATCTCGAACATTTCCTCGGCCAGATGCTGGATGGCGCCGCGTTTCCGGAAAAGTCCGTCGCGCCGCTGCGCGACCTGGCCGCCGCCTCGGTCCTGGTCGAATGGCTGCCGGCGCGGTCGTTGATGTTCCTGACCGGCCTGGCGATCGCCGGTTTCGACGGCGCCGGTTCGGCCCCTTCGATGGTCCATCTCGAATTCCTGGGCTCGTTCGGCGGCATCCTCAAGGCCGGTCCGGTCGGCGCCATCGCGCCCAAACCGCGGACCAACCCGATCATCGCGGCCACCTTCGCCCAGGATGCCATGACCCGCGCCTTCATGTACGGCGCCACCCCGGCCTATGAGCACATCACCCATATGGTCAGCGCCAGCTACATCTACCGCGAGCTGACGGCGGCGCTTGGGGAAACCGCCCGCAGCCAGCCGGCCCTGGCCAAGGCCCTGGCCAGCCGGCTCGACAACCTGGCCCTGGTCGCGCCGCTGATCGGCGCCAGTGTCGCCCGTCAGGCGCGCCACGACCAGGCGACACGCAAGCTGTGGCCGCTGCTGGAAACCGCCAATGCCGGTATCCTGGCCAACTATGCCGGCAAGTTCATGGAACTGCCCGTTGTCGAGCACGAGCTGATGCGCGACGACGGCGTGTCGCGCCCGATCCGCATCCTGGCCATGGAACCCGGCCGATACTTCTGGAAGGATTGAATCATGGAAAAGCCGATTAATCCCCAGATTCTGGCTGACGATATCCGCAGCTGGAACGACCGCGCCGAGCGCATGATCGCCCGCGCCGCCGACCAGGCCGCTATCGGCACGACGCACCAGACCGTGCGCCTGACGACCGAGAAACGTGGGCTGGGCGACCTGTTCCGCAAGAAGACGCCGGCCTTCGAGGTCACCACGGCGACGATCAACTCCGCGCTGGACAAGGTGCGCAAGGGCCGCCGCACCCGCAGCGACATTCTTGATTTTCCGGAATCGTTCAGCGGTGGCGGTCGCATGGATATCCTGCGACCGCGCCGGGACCGCTATCAGGACTGACCTTCATCGATCCGTTGTGATCGCGTTGTAGAAGGCTATCATGATCCATCGCCGCCATCTTCTCAGCACCGCCCTGGCCGGAGCGCTGGGCGCCCTGCCGCCCGCCATCGCCCGTGCGCTCGATATTCCCGCGAAGGTGCGCACCGGCACCATGCAGGATGTCGAGCACGTCGTCATCCTGATGCAGGAGAACCGGTCGTTCGACCACTATTTCGGCACGCTGAACGGGGTGCAGGGCTTCGGCGACCGTTTCGCCATTCCGGTGGCCGATGTCGGGGTGCGCAAGGCCGGTACCGTCTTTGCCCAGGTGCGGGATGGCGATCATGACAAGCTGATCGCCCCCTTCCCGCTCGATACGGCCAAGGACTTCCGGCTGATGCGGGTCGAGGGGACGCCGCACACCTTCAAGGACGCCCAGGACGCCTGGGATCATGGCCGCATGGGGCAGTGGCCGGACGCCAAGCACGACCATGCCATGGGCTATTTCACCCGCGCCGACCTGCCGTTCCAGTACGCCCTGGCCGAGGCCTTTACGCTGTGTGACGCCTATTTCTGCTCGTTACATGCCGGGACCAATCCGAACCGGCTGTTTCACTGGACCGGCAAGAACGGCGGCGCCATCGACAATGCCTACGACTCGCTGGGTGACGCCAACAGCGGTTATGACTGGACGACCTATCCCGAGCGCCTGAGCGCCGCCGGCATCGACTGGCAGGTCTATCAGGACATGGACGACAACTTCACCGACAATCCTTTGGCCGGGTTCAGGACCTATCGCGCCGCCCTCAAGGCCTCCAGTCAACGCTTGATCGATCTGGCGCGGCGGTCGATCCGCACGCGCGATCTCGATGCGTTAAAGGCCGATGTCGTGGCGGGCAAGCTGCCGCAGGTGTCATGGATCGTGGCCACCGCGGAAGGCTCCGAGCACCCGGGTCCGTCGAGCCCGGCCCAGGGTGCCGACTATACCGCCCGCGTGCTGGACGCCTTGACGGCCAATCCCGAGGTGTGGGCGAAGACCGTTCTGCTGATCAATTTCGATGAGAATGACGGCTATTTCGACCATGTGCCGCCGCCGGCGCCGCCGTCTTTGGACGCTGGCGGCGAGCCATTGGGGCACAGCGATATCGATACGGCCGGTGAATATCACGCAGGTGACGGCATGTATAACAGCCGTCCCTACGGCTTGGGCCCGCGCGTGCCGATGTATGTCGTCTCGCCTTGGTCGCGCGGCGGCTATGTCGCGTCCGAAGTGTTCGACCATACGTCGGTGATCCGGCTTCTTGAGACGCGCTTTGGTGTGGTTGAGCCGAATATTTCGGCCTGGCGGCGGGCGGTGTGCGGCGACCTGACCAGTTGTTTCGACTTCGCCAAGCCCAATAATCAACCGTTCTTTGAACATCTGCCGGCGACCAAGGCCTTGGCCGACAAGGCGCGGGCCTTGGGTGGGCGGACCACGCCGAAGACGCCCAAGCTGTCGGCGCCGGTTCAGGCTCAGGGGCAGAGACCGCGGCGGGCGACGCCTTATGACCTGACAGCGGATTTTGCCTGGGAACCGGTCGAGGTCTTTCCGTACCTGCATCTGCGCAACCGTAGCGCTGAACGATCGGCCGTTTTCCATCTGTATGACCGGCTGAATCTGGAGCAGCCGCCGTTGCGTTTCACCGTGGCGCCGGGGGAAAGCTATCACCACGCGCGGCTCAACGACGTGCGTTTGAAGTCGTACGGCGAAAGCACGGAAGGGGCCTATGACTGGTGGTTGCTGGGGCCCAACGGCTTTTTCCGCCGCTTTGCCGGTACGGGTTATGGTGTCGAGGCGTCGTTGGAGGGCGGTGTTCTGACCTTGCGGAATCCGTCGTTCGATCAGGCGGTACAGGTGACCGTTCAGGATACCCACGGCGGCAAACGCCGCTTCGACCTGGCGCCGCAGCCGCCGCATCCGGATGACCATGCAACCATGTCTGAGACCGTCGATCTGGTCCTGTCGGCGGGCTGGTATGACGTGCGGCTGCATGGTGACGGCTTCGATCAGCATTTCGCCGGCCATGTCGAGAACGGCCAGGCGTCGCTGTCGGATCCGCTGGCGTTTGGTGCGGCGCCGCTTAAGGTCTAAAAACTGCTTCACAGGTAGGGCGGCAGGCACTAAAGACGTGCATCCTTCAGATAAAGCCCGTGTCATGACCGTCTACGCCGACCTGCAAACCGAAATCGAAGCCGAGATCGCTTCCGCCGCCGACCTGTCCGCCCTCGACGCCGTGCGCGTTTCCGCGCTGGGCAAGACCGGCCGTATCTCCGGCCTGCTCAAGACCCTGGGCAGCCTGCCGCCGGAGGAGCGTAAAGTCACCGGCGCCGCCATCAATGCCGTGCGCGACCAGATCCAGGCCGTGCTCGATTCCAAGAAGTCCGATCTGGAAGCCGCGCACCTGGCCGCCCGCCTGCAAAGCGAGCGCATCGACCTGAGCCTGCCGGCCAGCCCGCGCGCCAAGGGTGGGGTTCATCCGACCCTGCAGGTGATGGACGAGATGATCGCCATCTTCGCCGACCTGGGCTTCGAAGTCGCCGAAGGTCCTGATATCGAAGACGATTTTCATAACTTCACCGCGCTGAACTTCCCCGAAAAGCATCCGGCGCGCGAGATGCACGACACCTTCTTTTTCCATCCGGACGAGAACGGCGTGCGCAAGCTGCTGCGCACCCATACCTCGCCGGTACAAATCCGCTCGATGGTTTCGGGTCAGCCGCCGTTCCGGCTGATCGCGCCGGGGCGTGTCTTCCGCTGCGACAGCGACCAGACCCACACCCCGATGTTCCACCAGATCGAGGGCCTGGTCATCGACCGCAACGCCCATATGGGTCACCTGAAGTGGGTGCTGGAAACCTTTATCTCTCGCTTCTTCGAGACGGGCGATGTCGTCACCCAGTTCCGCCCGCACCACTTTCCGTTCACCGAACCGTCAGCGGAGATGGATGTGCGCTGTTCGTGGGAAAAGGGCGAGCTGAAGGTCGGCCAGGGTGATTCCTGGCTGGAAATTCTGGGCTGCGGCATGGTCCATCCCAATGTTTTAAAGGCCTGCGGCGTCGATCCCGACGAATATCAGGGCTTTGCCTGGGGCATGGGTGTCGACCGCCTGGCGATGCTGAAATACGGCGTGCCGGATTTGCGCGACATGTTCGCCGCGGATTCCCGCTGGCTGAACCACTATGGATTCTCGGCCTTCGCCGCTCCGAACAGCGCGTCGGGCCTTAGCTAACTCTTTCAAAAGTTTCATAAAATGAAATTCTCGCTTTCCTGGTTGAAAGACCATCTCGACACCACGGCCGATATCGACGCCGTTGCCGCCGCCATGACCATGGCCGGGCTGGAGGTCGAGGACATCCACGATCCCGCCAAGGCGCTGACGGTGTTCAGCGTCGCCAAAGTCGTCGAGGCCGCCCCTCACCCCAATGCCGACAAGCTCCAGGTGCTGCAGGTGGATACCGTCGACGGCCGCAAGGAAATCGTCTGCGGCGCCCCCAATGCCCGCGCCGGCATGACCACAATTTACGCTCCGATCGGTGCTTACGTACCGGGTCTGGGGGTCACCCTGGTCGAAAAGCCGGTCCGCGGGGTCGTGTCGAACGGTATGATGTGCTCGGCCGCCGAGCTGGGTTTAGGCGACGATCACGACGGAATATTGGACATTTCGGGAACTCTGGAAGTCGGGACACCTGCCGCGGTCGTGTTCGGCGCCGAGCCGGTCATCGACTTCGAAGTGACGCCGAACCGTCCCGACTGGCTGGGGGTGCACGGCATCGCCCGCGACCTGGCCGCGACCGGTCTGGGCGTGTTCAAGGACGCGGCGATCGTTCCGGTCGCCGGCGCCTTCGCGTGCCCGGTTTCGATCAAGGTTGACGGTGATGCCTGTCAGGTGTTTTCCGGCCGGGTGATCCGCGGCGTGAAAAACGGTCCGTCGCCCGAGTGGCTGCAGGCCAAGCTGAAGTCGATCGGGTTGAAGCCGATCTCGGCGCTGGTCGACATCACCAACTATCTGTCGTTCGACCGCGCGCGGCCGCTGCACGTCTATGACCTGAGCAAGCTGAGCGGGTCGGTGATTGTCGCCGGGTTGTCGCCGGACGGCGAGCAACTGGAAGCGCTGGACGGCAAGACCTATCCGCTGAACGGCGAGATGTGCGCCATCATGGATTCGTCGGGCGTCATCGGCCTGGGCGGGGTCATGGGCGGCGAGTCGACCAAGGTCGATGAGGCTACCACCGACGTCTTCGTCGAAAGCGCCTGGTTCGATCCGATCCGCACGGCGCAGACCGGCCGGACCCTGAGCCTGTTCTCGGATGCGCAGTACCGGTTCGCGCGTGGGGTCGATCCGGAATCGGCCGTGCCGGGGCTGGAGCTGGCCACGAAATTGATCCTGGACCTGTGCGGCGGCGAGCCGTCCGAGGTCGTGGTCGCCGGTGAAGCGCCGGCGCGCCGTCCGGACGTGGCTTTCGATCCGGCCTATGTGAAGAAGCTGACCGGCCTGGATGCCGCGCCGGACGAGATCACGCGTATTCTGGAAGCCCTGGGCTTCGGCGTGGCCGCCAATGGCACGGTGTCGGTGCCGTCGTGGCGCCGCGATGTGGATGGCAAGGCCGACCTGGTCGAGGAAATCGCCCGTATCTACGGCTTCGATAAGCTGCCGGCGACGCCGCTGCCGGCCGTGACGCCCCGTCCGGGCGGGGTGTTGACGGCGCAGCAGGCCAAGGCCCGCGCCGCCCGCCGCGCTCTGGCGGCTTTGGGGTACAGCGAAGCCGTCACCTGGTCGTTCATGCGCCAGGACTGGGCCGGTCTGTTCGGCGGTGGCGCCGATGCGCTGGTGCTGGCCAATCCGATCGCTTCGGAGCTGAACTGCATGCGTCCGGCGGTATTGCCGAACCTGCTGGAAGCGGCCGGCCGCAATGCCGCGCGCGGCCAGTACGGCGTGCAGCTGTTCGAGATCGGGCCGATCTATTTCGGCCTGGAGCCCGGCGACCAGAAGCCGGTCATCGCCGCCCTGCGCGCGCCGGACAAGGCGCGGCACTGGACCAATGCGCGTGAGGACAATCTGTTCGCTCTGAAGGGTGATCTGCTGTCGCTGCTGGAGACGGTGGGGGTGCCGGTGGCGTCGCTGTCGCTGGTCCAGGGGAGCAATGCCGCCCATTGGCATCCGGGCCGTTCGGCGCGGCTGCAACTGGGGCCCAAGCAGGTGATTGCCGAGTTCGGCGAACTGCATCCGGCGGTGCTGAAGGCCATGGACCTGGACGTGACCAATGTTGGGGCCTATGTCGGGTTCGAGGTGCGGGTGGACAACCTGCCGGTCGGCAAGGCCAAGTCGGGCAAGTCGCGCGGCGCCTTGACGCTGTCGTCGCTGATGCCGCTGACACGGGACTTCGCCTTCCTGGTGGCCGATACGGCCGCCGCCGGCGACCTGGTCCGCGCCATCAAGGGCGCCGACAAGGCGCTGATCGGCGATGCCCGGGTGTTCGACGTCTATACCGGCCAGGGCGTGCCCGATGGTCACAAGTCGCTGGCCGTCGAGGTGGTGCTGACCCCGACCGACAAGACTCTGACCGAGCCGGAAATCGACGCCCTGTCGCAGAAGGTTATCGCAGCGGCGCAGAAGGCCGGGGCGACCTTGCGGAGTTAAGGTGTGGGCCAGGCTTCAGGAAAAGGGTCGCTTCGGCGGCCCTTTTTTGTGCGTGATTTTGGAACAGAAATGCAACGCGAGGCCGGAGTTGACCCAAGCGGAAATCGGCATTCCCTAAGCTGTCACCGTAATGAGTCGTGCGTCGGGGTGGAGTTGACGCCGCCCCGATTGTGGCCTGATTTGTTTCTGAGAGTTATCAGGCGCCGAAATCGAATATTGTAGAAATGATATAAGTTCAGGCAATTCACGCTCGCCAGCCCAACAAATCAGGCCAGCTACCGAAAGCGCCGCCGATCCTCTTCCTTTCGCGCTCGTTCTATCGCCCACCTCTTAATACGCTCGTCCAATCGCTGCATCGTGTCGCCCTGGACGTCCATGTCAGCGACGAGAGCGACGCTCACGAATCCCGCTTTGCCGGGGACCGGAGGGAGCCGCCAAGCCTCATACCGCGTGACGCCGGATTTTGTGCCGCGAGGAGGCGTGGGATTCGGCCCCCATCTCGCCGCCATTTCAGGATCACGCCGGTTCAGTTCTTCGAAATCGATTGTCCAACGATGGTCGGTCACGGTACCGAAGGCCGGGACGATGCCGGGTAACAGATAGTCCCTAACGATGTTGTCGAGATCATGCAGGACGCCAACGGGCGTATTTGGATTGGGCCGCACCACAACTTCGAGGGCGACGGCAATGACGAGCGGATTGAGAACCCAGTCCCAATCCTGTTTGAATCTTGCGATCTCTGCGGCGACGCCCGCCTTGAACGCTGCGGAACCGCCTTCCGAGATCGGTAGGTCGCCGACATGAAGCCGGCGTTTCGATTTCAATAGCAGGTCGGCCCACATCTCACTGTTGAGACCGGTAGGTATCGCCTTGGGGCGTTCGTAGAGCCAATTCAACACTGGGATGTCGACACCACTACGGCCCAACACCGCCTGCTGGGCGCTCCATCGCGTCATCTTGAAGTACGCCTCATACATCTCATCGCCAAGCTCGCGTCGGTTGCGTGCCTCATCGCGAATAATGTCGGCGAAGGTCTCGATCCATTCGTCATCCCGCTCTTTGGTGTAGTACGCGCCTGGGTCATCCCGCTCCTCATGATGAACAGCTTCCGCACCTAGCTCAAGGTCATCCAGCATGGACGAAAGCGGTCTGGCTTCGACACAAATCCTCGGCCGGTCTTCGCCGTGCCGACAGGACACCGAGAGCGCCTGTATCTGGCTATCGTCATCGTACAGGAGGCTACGCTTGGGCCACTTCACGCCGGGCCGACGTTTGCCAAGCAAGTCCAAGAAGTTCTTCGCGATCGTGTGCGCTTGCGGGGCGTTTGGGCTGGTCGTTCCCAGATCTAGCTTCAGTGCGATATCGCCTTTGAAGGTCCCGCGCTTCATCATGGTGAGATGCTCGGCGACCGCGTTCTGAAACCGGTCACAGTCTGCTGGCCGCATCTTCTTTGACTGCGGCTCGATCTCGTCAATCGGTATGCTGACACGATGTTTGAGGCGCTGCGCGTAGCGTGCTTGCGCGCCCGTATCGCTCGCCATGAATTTTGAGAACTTGTCGCTGCGAAACCGGGGCTTGCGCATCCTTGCTAACCTTTCCTACGTTCAATGCCATCGCCCGAAGGCGTCGTCATAACGACTGCTAAGGCGGGATGCTGCCCGGGCCGGTAAGCAGGGGCGTCGGATTCTTACGGCAGAGCACCAACGTCAACGTCTCAATGGGGCGGCTGAGTGCGACATACAGGAGGCGGCGCTTATAAGCGGTGTTGGCGAACGACGCTTTATCGCAAAGCATCACCATCACGTTCTTGCACTCGAGACCCTTTGCTTTGTGCACTGTGCTGATGCTGCGATCAGGCGGACGGTGAGAGCCATGCGTGCGGCTTTGGGAGATCACCGTGAAGCTGCGATCGATATCATCGCTGGCGCACAGGCGCATCGCCTCGTTGAACTCCCGAACAAGCAAGATCTTCGCGTCAGGCACTGCCACATGCTCTGCCTGCATGAGCGTCTTCAGCGCCAGAAGGCATGCGCTTACCCCTTTGTGGTCGGGTTGAGCCATGATGATCTTGGCGAGCATCTGGATCTCCGCCGGCTTCCCCTTACGCGCCTTCGTGCAACCATCCACCAGTTCCTTGGCGTAGGCGTCCCCGTGCGATGACGCAGTAAACCCCTTTGTCGTGGCGTAGACGAAGGCAAGGAATGCTGCGCCCACCTTTGTGGGACTTCCGCCAGCGGCTTTCAGACTCCGAACCAGTTCCTCAAGGGCATCACGAGTGTGTCCCTCCCAGATCGGGTGTTGATGGCCCCAGAAAGCGCTAATGTTGCGAACGTTCTGCTTGCCCACGCCAAGGACGAGGCAGCCGCCGTCTACTGTCATCCTTTTGCCAACCGGCTTCCGGTCCGCGAGTGACATCGCCAGCATTTTTTGAGGCACGTTTGAGGTGTTCTCGGCAAATAACACGGTGAGCCCGGCCGGGAGGGGAGAAGGCAGGTCGACCAACGAGCCATTTGCCAGAGCGGCGCGCGCCTTCAATATCCAAGCCCCAAGAGCGGGAGAGCCCTTCTTCCACCGGTGCGGATGATCCAGACCTTCGGCCCGGCCTTGACCTCGCAGTTTCGTCCAGCGATCCACGATCTTTTGAATCTGGGGATCGGTTTTGTCCGGACCGTCCGCGAAGATGATCTGCATGGGATCGCCGAAGATGCGCAACACCGAACCCTGCGCATGCAGACAAAAGATGATAGCGTTCTGATCCTCGCTAGTGTCCTGATGTTCGTCGCACACGATGACCGCATAGCGGAGAGCCAAAGCCTTGGCGATTTTCGGTGACTGCTCAAGCAGGCGACGCGTGCGTCTGGCAACCTCGTCGAAGCCGCCGGGATTGCTCCGCGCCCACTCCGCCACGTCCGCGGGCAGGTCCAGAGCCAGGTGATAGCCTGTGGCGACCTCAGTAATGAAGCTATGGATTGTTCGGATCTCGACCCGCCCTCCCTGCGAGGCCGTACGGCTTGCGATCTCGCTGCGCGCGGCGTGGGTATGTGTGAGAACCAACACGCGCCGATTGCCAAGTTGTGGCGCGACATCTCGGCAGTAGTCAGCCGCCTGGTGTGTTTTCCCGCAGCCCGCGGGCGCCTCAATCACGACGAGCGGTTCGCTAGACCGGAGCGCGGCCGCGACCTTCACATCGGACGCGATCACCGTCACGATATATCCCCCGGCTTCAACGGCAGATCGCCGGCGAGGTGTCTCAGAGCATTGAAGAATGGCAACATCGTCGATTCAATGTTCGGCCAGAGGTTCATCGTAAAGAGCTTGTTAGCCAGTTCCGCGCCGCCATCCACCGATTTGAACCATTTCTGCGGGTGTTTGGCCCAAGCCTTCTTAGCTGCTTCGTCGGGCGCACTGTCCTTTTTGCCAGTCGCAGCCGCCAGGATAACGGCGCGTAGGGTGGTCCCTTTGGCGGCGCAGGCGGCTTCGATGTCTGCCCTGTCTTTCGATACAACGCCTAGGCGGTCCGCAATTGTCCGGGCGCGGTCTCCCGTTGCGCCATCCGGATCAGCCAGAAGGTCCCAGAGATCGGCGTCAGGGACATGGGCAATGACGTTCTCTTCAATACATCCGTTCTCCCATTGCAGAAGCGTATCCTTCATGAGCACCTTCACGGCCGCCCAAAGCCCCGGGGATTTGTCGTCATTGTCGCAAAGCGCCGCGCACACCAGCCCAGTCGCGGAAATGGCCTGAAGGAGAGGCAGCATCTTATCGTCGCCGCCGCCGCTTGACAGATGAAAGCCGAGCTTGCGTGGCGATTTGCTAAGCGCCTTTTCCAGCAGAACTGTCAGGAAGCCGACCTCGGTGTCGCCTTCGCCGATGATGGCGACCCGGGCGAGGAACGTCTCGGGATGAGCAGCCTGATGGTTCTGAACCTTCGCCCGCTCCAATTGCGCAAGCGTGCTCTTCGTGTCCATGTAGTGAAGCGAAGCCGAGGCGAACGCATTGAGGGCGACGGAGCTGTGCGTAGTGATGAAGGCCTGTCCTTCCTCGCTGAGAAGGTCGTCCGCCAGGTCCCGGAGTCTGTACGGTTCCAGGCCCCGCTCAATTTCATCAATGAGAGTGATGCGGAACTTCGCGTCCATTTGGGAGGCGACGGCCAGCGAAGCCATCCGGCGCGTACCAGCGCCCCAACTCGCCAAGGGGAGCGACGTCCCGTTCTTTTGCGCCATCAGGCCAATCAGTGAGCCGATCGAGATGCCCTGACCGGAGGTCAAGCCAAGGCGATCGCCGCGCGGCAGCCCCCGCTTTTCCAGATCATCGGCGAGCCGCTTGAGCGCGTCTGTCTGTTCCACATCAAGGGCTAGGTCGAACTGCGCGATCTGCTGGCTGACCTGTGCCTTGAAGTTCGGTTTCGACACCAGGCGATCGAGCGCCGATCCGTGGACCAGGCGCAGGTCGCGATCATTGCGATCATCACCGGAGAGCCGCACGATCCCGAACAGGCGGCGCAGGCCGGGCGGAAAGGAGGCAACGCTGCGATCGGGCTGGACGATCTCCCAGATAACCTCGATGCCCTCCGTGCCGCGCGCGCGGACAACATACACGGTCTCCAGCGCGCTGACCGGTGCCGCGCCTCCGGTGAGATCGACCTCTGGCATTGTTGCCGAGGCGTCCTTCCACTCCCAAGGCAACAACGCCTGCGTGGCCTTGGCTTCCAACTCCATGTCTGCTGGCGCACGGATCGTCGCCTCAATCATAAACTCCGCATCGGTCTCCCGATCGAAATAGTCTGTCTCCTGGACGCCAACATTACCAACGGGGCTGAAGAGGAGTGCGATGGCCTCAAGAACGGTCGACTTGCCGGTGTCGCCGCCGCCGACGATCAGGTTGACGCCTGATGACGGACGCCAGTCGAGCGACTGGAGGCCGCGAAACCGTTCAATTTTCAAGCGCCGAATTTCTGGCTGTCCCGCCATCATCATCCCCCTTTTGGGCCCCGCCGAGACACATCTCACGCGGCCGATGTCAGCTCGCATCTTCGTACGGAGTGCAGACGTTTGCATTGTCGGAGAGGAAGTGACCTGGAGGTGACGGCCGACCGACGGCCGCGCGCGCGACTCGCCAGAATATACATATAGTATCTGTCCGCGATTCAACTCAAAATAGATGACCGGGGGGCATTTCTGTGACGCCTTACCAATTGCACCATTTCCACATACTGGCGCTAAATGGAAAAGGACGATCAATCGCAAAAGGCGATTGCTGCAAAACTGCGGTCTCAAACAAGGCGGCTAACGGCATCGCTGAACGGGGGCCGGGCGCGGCTGTCGTCGCTCAGGCAGGCGTCCGTCAGGTCGTGGAAGGCGCGCGGCAAGTCGCCGACGCAGACGGCCGCAAGTTCTTCCAGCAGGCAGCCGAAGGCGCGGACGTCCAGGCTTTGCAGCGACCGAGCGTAGGGCGTGTCGCCGGCTTCGTAGAGCGAGGCGGCGCCCAGGTCGCTCAGCCAGACCTCGCGGCCATCGAAGAGGATGTTGTGGGCATACAGGTCGCCGTTCAGGATGCCGCGAGCGTGCAGGTGCGCTGAGGCCTGCGCCACGGTCAGGGCGATCGTCATGACAGAGGCGGCATCGAGTACGGCGTCCGCGGCGTAGACGTCGCGGGTGCAGGTGTCGAAGCTGGGCGGGGCGGCCAGGGGCCTGAACCGCGGGGCCAGCAACGGCATGATCGTGCCGTCGCGACCTTCGGGATGGCCGGTCAGGCGGCCGTGCAGCGAGACGAGGTTAGGATGGTCTCCCGCCGCCAGGCCAGCGGCCATTTCGCTGGCCGGCCGGCCGTCGCTGGTTATCGCGTTTTTGAACAGCTTGACCGCCACGTCGGTGCCGTTGTGGTTCGCGCGGTGGATGACACCCGAGGCGCCTTCGCCCAGGCGCGCGCCCAGCTCCAGTTCGGTCCAGTCAATCGTCCGGGGCTGGGACAGGGCGTTGGCCTCGGCGGCTGCGGTGAACGGGTTGCCGGCGCAGGCCAGCCAGGACAGGCGCGGAAGGTCGAGCAGGTGTGTTGGCAGTGTGGTGAATTGGTTGGCGGCGATGCGCAGCAGTTCGAGCCGGCGGCATTGCGTCAGGGTTTGCGGCAGGGTGGTCAGGCGGTTACCGGTCAGCATCAGCTTTTGCAGGCGGTCGCAGGCGCTGATCCGGTCCGGGATGGACGTCAGGTGGTTGTCGGTCAGGATCAGGCAGCGGAGTTTCGCCGGCAGGGCTGCGGCGGGGACTTCGGTCAGGTTTGAGGCGCGGAAGCCGATCATTTCAAGGTTGGGCAGGGTGCCGAGGGTTTCGGGAAGGGCTGTGAAGCTGTTGCCGGAGCCGAACAGAACGCGAAGCCGGTGCAGGCGCGATAGGTCGTGCGGCAGGGACGTCAGGGCGTTGCCGCTCAGGTCCAGGATCTCCAGCGTGTTGGCCAGGTCGTAGATTTCTTTCGGAAAGACGGTGAGGTCTTCGCACAGTTTCAGGCGGGTGGCGCCGGTAAGGGCTCCGGACCGTAACTGTTGCAGGGTTTGCTGGGTCATGTGTTGTGTCATAGCGTCTACCAGTCCATCGGGCCATAGCTGCGGGCCCAATCCCCCACCGATAACCCCATCCTGTACGTCCGGGCGCCAAGAAATCCCCCCTCCGACTGCGCGCTGTCGCTTGCAGCCACCTCCCCCGTATAACGGGGGAGTATAAGTTACTTATATTCCTCTTTTTTTTTAAGGCACTTTGGAAAGAAAGCTGCCCCCCCCCCCCTTCGCCTTCGCTGCGCTACAGCTTCGGGCGGTCCTTCGCTGGCCGAGATATATCTCGGCTGGCGCTCACCCCGACAAGCGGGGAGGAGCAAGGAAGTGAGGTCATGCTCGACGGCTTGTCGACGGCGCATCCGAAAGAAAGTCGCCCCTCACCCGATCGCGTTCACTTCGTTCCGCTCTCGTCCTCTTCCCCGCAGGCGGGGAGAGGGGGTAAGAGATGACACCCGTCATCTGCGGTCGACCTAACCGCTTCATAACCAACAGATTTCCGCTCAGATACCAATTTTCACACGCCCCCTTCCCTTCTGACCTTTCTGTGTTACTTTAAACCAAAATAAGAATTCAGGGGTGTTGGCGTATGCGGGAAGAGGTAACCGGTTCCATGGACGAGGTGCGTCCGGAGCCCCAGTCAAAAGCTCAATCCGATAGCCTCCCTTCTGCCGCGGTTCTCGGGGTGGTCAGTGCGTTCGCGCTGCCCCTCGCCGCGTGCGGGGGAGGCGGGGGCGGAGGCGGTGGAGGATCATCTCCGCCGCCACCACCGCCGCCACCGGCGTTGAACTATACCGAGACCGAAGCCGCGCGCTTCCTGTTGCAGGCCCAGTTCTCGCTGACCTCCGATGACATCACCGCCGTGCGCCAGCAGACCTATGCCGGCTGGCTCGACACGCAATTCGCCGTCACCGCCAGCCAGACCGGTACGGCGTGGCTGGACGGCCAGGGTCACGGCACGCCCAAGTCCGACGGCAACTACTTCAATCCGATCATGGGCGACTGGATGGCCTGGCGGATGATGATGACCGGCAACGACCAGGTCCGTAAGCGGCTGGCCTTGGCGTTGTCGGAAATGCTGGTCACCTCGCTGTCGCCCATCGACGGCTTCTGGCCGCCCTATGTCATCGCCGGCTACTGGGACATGCTGACGGCCAATGTGTTCGGCAATTTCCGCACCCTGATCGAGGAAGTGACGCTGAACCCGTCCATGGGTTTCTTCCTCAACACCAAGGGCAACCAGAAGGAAGACCCGGCGACCGGCCGCGTGCCCGACGAAAACTATGCCCGCGAAATCATGCAGCTGTTCACCATCGGCCTGTATGAGCTCAATCTCGACGGCACGGTGAAGGTCAACGGTTCGGGCCAGCCGATCGAAACCTATGTCCAGTCGGATATCACCAACCTGGCGCGGGTGTTCACCGGCTATGACTGGAACTACAGCCGCGTCACCTGGCAGAATACGGCCTTCCTGCCCTACCCCATTCCGACGACGGAATTCACCCGCGACCGCATGGCGCTGGATGCCTCCAAGCACTCCGACCTGGCCGTGACCTTCCTGGGGACGACCATCCCGGCCGGTACGCCCGGCGCGACGGCGCTGAAAACCGCGCTGGACACGCTGTTCAACCATCCCAATGTCGGACCGTTCTTTGCCAGACAGATGATCCAGCGCCTGGTCACCTCCAACCCGACGCCGGCCTATATCCAGCGCGTCGCCACGGTGTTCAACAACAACGGCGCCGGCGTCCGCGGCGATCTGAAAGCCGTGTGGAAGGCCATCCTGACCGATACCGAAGCCCGCACCCTGCCGACCTCGCCGCGCGCCGGCAAGCTGCGCGAACCGATCGTGCGTTGGACCCAGTGGGCGCGGACCTTCAATATCGCTTCGACGACCGGCAAGTGGGAGATCTACGACACGTCCAACGCCGACACCGGCCTGGGCCAGAGCCCGCTGCGCTCGCCGTCGGTGTTCAACTTCTTCCGGCCGGGTTATGTGCCACCTCAGACGCAGTTCGCCGTCGATGGCGATGTGGCGCCGGAGTTCCAGATCCACAACGAAACCTCGACGGCCGGCTATATCAACTTCCTGGCCTGGTCGATCAACTCCGGCTACAACGACGTCAAGCCCAGCTATAGCAATGTCCTGACCCTGGTGACCGACTCCAAGGGGCTGCTGGACTGGCTGAACCTGCGTTTCACCGCCAACCAGATCTCCGCCGCAACCATCACCTTGATGCAGACGGCGCTGGACGCCAATCCGGTTACCGCCGCGTCGACCGACGCCCAGAAGATGGACCGCATCCACGGCGCCTTGCTGATGGTCATGGCCTGTCCCGAATATATCGTTCAGAAGTAGGCGTCGCATGTACAAGAACAACATTCCGGACCTGAACCGCCGCGCCTTCCTGAAACGGACCATGGCTTTGTCGGCCATGGGTGCCGCAGCCCCCATGGCGCTGAACCTGGCCGCCGCCGGCGAAGCTGCCGCCTTCGACGCCACTGACTATAAGGCGATCGTCTGCGTCTTCCTCTACGGCGGCAACGACTATGCCAATACGGTCGTGCCCTATGACCTGCCCAATTACGACAAATATGCCGAGCTGCGCGGCGGCAATCCGGGCCGGTTGCGCGGCAATATCGCCTATGGCCATGCTGAACTGACACCGACGGCGCTGACGCCGGTGGTGGCCCAGACCCTGACCGACGACCTGCAGTTCGCTTTGAACCCGAACCTGACCGGGGTGGCGTCGCTGTTTCATGCCGGCAAGGCCGCCGTCCAGCTCAATGTCGGGCCGTTGGTGGTGCCGACGACCAAGGCGCAGTACCAGGCGGCCGGCGTGCCGCTGCCGCCCAAGCTGTTCTCGCATAACGACCAGCAGTCGGTGTGGCAAGCCCTGGGTTCGGAAGGCGCGACGCGTGGCTGGGGCGGCCGTATCGGCGACCTGGCGCTGTCGTCCAATGGCAACAGCCTGCTGACCTGTATCTCCGCCGCCGGCAATGCGGTGTTCGTGTCCGGCCAGAACGCGTTGCAGTACCAGATCAGCCCCGACGGCGCGATCCCGATCTGGGCCGCCAAGGGTTGGGCCTTCGGGTCCGGCCAGGTGTCGGCGACCCTGAAGGACCTGATCACCCGGTCCAGCAGTCATGTGCTGGAGAACGAATTCGCCCGCGTCACGGCGCGGTCGATGCAGATGGAAGAGATCGTCAATACGGCGTTGGCGCCGGTCAACCTGACGACCTCGTTCGATACAGACGGCCGGCCAAACGGGTTGGCCAACCAGTTGCGTATCGTCGCCAAGCTGATCGGGGCGCGGAATTCGTTGGGCTCGAAGCGCCAGGTGTTCTTCGTTTCGATGGGCGGGTTCGACAATCATGACGGCCTGATGGAGAACCATCCGGGCCTGATGTCGGCGATCAACGAAGCGGTCAGCGCGTTTTATGCGGCGACCGTGGAGCTGGGGGTGGCGGACAAGGTGACGTTGTTCACGGCGTCGGACTTCGGCCGGACGCTGTCGTCGAACGGCAATGGTTCCGACCACGGCTGGGGCTCGCACCATCTGATCGTAGGCGGTGGCGTGCGCGGCGGTCAGTTCTACGGCACGGCGCCGCATATCTCGGTCGATACCGACGACCAGGTCGGTCAGGGCCGTCTGCTGCCCTCGACCTCGGTCGATCAGATGGGCGCGACCATGGCGCGGTGGTTCGGGGTGTCGGATTCGGAGCTGCCGGTGATCCTACCGCGGATCGGGAACTTCGCGACGTCGAATCTGGGGTTTATGACTTAGTGATACCTCCCCGAGCTTGCTTGGGGAGGGGGACCATGAGCGTAACGAAGCAACGCGAAGTGTAGCGAAATGGTGGTGGGGCGACTTGCTGTCGGAGTAGCCGCTACGGCGCTTCCGAAAGAAAGTCGCCCCACCACCACATCTCACGCGCTGCGCCTTCGGCGGGGCGCGTTCGTGCGGTCCCCCTCCCCATGAAATGGGGAGGTATCAGAATATGAGGCGTTAACCCTTTCCGTCGAGCCGGCCTTAAGGCTTTGCGCGTAATCTGTCCTGTAAGTACCCCAGGACGGATCGCGTACCATGTCCCTGCTTGCCACGTCTATTTCCGGTGTCAGTGCCGCGTCCGCCCGTTTCGACCGGGCTTCGACCAATATGGTCAACAATGCCTCGCGCGGCAACGATATCCTCAGTGACCTGGTCGAGCAGATCGATTCACGCAATGCCTTCCAGGCCAGCATCAATGTCGTCCGCGCCGCCGACGACATGATGGGCCGGGTCCTCGATATTAAAGCGTAGGCGTCAGCGTAGTCGGTTTCCTTCCCCCTGAACTCAAAAAGCCCGCCGGTGCGTCCGGCGGGCTTTCTTTATGGTTCGAGAACCGGATCAGTAGTCTTCGTCTTCTTCCGGCTCGGAACGCTTGCCGCCACCGGCACCGAAGACGTCCTCGACCGACAGTTCCACCTTGCGGGCGTAGGGCGACTCTTCTTCTTCCTCGAAGGCCGGCTGGACGGTCTGTGCCGGCTTCAGGCTCGGGTCGTCCAGCGGTATGCCCAGCTTCTCGGCCTGCTTGCGCTTCACTTCCGCGGCCTTCTTGACCATGGCGTCCAGCTCGATCTGCGACACCAGGCCCAGGGTCACCGGATCGACCGGCTTGATGTTGACACTGTTCCAGTGACCGCGCGAACGGACCTGCTCGATGGTCGACTTGGTGGTGCCCAGCAGCTTGGAGATCTGGGCGTCGGTGACTTCCGGGTGATGCTTGACGAACCACAGGATGGCGTCCGGACGGTCCTGACGGCGCGACACGGGCGTGTAGCGCGGCGCCTTCTTGGCCGGCTTCAGCAGTTCGGCGTGACGCGACACCTGGGCCTTCATGCGGTAGGTGTCCTTGGCCTCGGCGCGGTCCAGTTCTTCGCGGGTCAACTGGCCGTTGGCGATCGGGTCGGCGCCGCGGATGTCGCGCGCCACTTCGCCGTCGGCAATGCCCTTCACTTCCAGCGGGTGCAGGCCGCAGAAATCGGCGATCTGCGCGAAGGAAAGCGAGGTGTTGTCGACCAGCCATACGGCGGTCGCCTTGGGCATCAGGATCTCGGCCATGGTTTTATCCTTCTTTTGGCGGTCCAGAAATAGCTACGCCCGGCTTTTGCAGCCGGGCGTGAGGGTGTTGAGCGTTGGTATAGTGCGATTTTTCGGCGAAGGGAAGAGATATCGTTATGCCGCCACCCTACGCCTTTTGGCACAGGCCCAGCTTCGCCGCCGCGCCGTCATTATCTTTGTGCATCGTCACCTGCAGCGGGACATAGTCGCCCGTCGCCGAACTGGAAACCAGCAGGTTGAAGACTTGGTCGTTCATGCGGAAACAGTAGGTTTCCTGGACGAACGACCAGTTGCGGCGGTGCACGACGGGTTCGTAGTCAGCGAACGGCTCCGCCTTCAGTCCGGCCTCGGCCAGGCTGTTCAGCACCTGGTCGCGCAGGTCGGCCCCCTTGCCGCGGGCCGCACGGACATAGCAGCCGCCGCGATCGTTCTCCTCGACCGTAACCTGGCCCTGGCCGACGATCTTCTGCGCCGGCCGGCCATTGCGTTTGACCGCTTTCGCGTTGCGCCGGACGTGGTCGCCGATCCGGCCGCCTTCGCGCAGCCAGGTCAGGCAGCCCTGGTCGACGGCATAGGCCACGGCGTCACGGCTGGGCGAAAACGGGTGCGTCGCCAGGGCGTAACCAGCCGCGACCGAGCCCAGGAAGGTAACGGCGGTGAACAGCGCAAAACGATGACGATACGACATGTGAAAGCCCCTTCGCATGATGTCGAAGCGGCTATAGCATCAATTTGAACAATGTTCAATATAAAATGAACTTCGTTCAAATTTGTAGAACCACCTTGCCGCAGTGGCTTTCGTCCATCCAGGCATGGGCACTGGCTGCGTCTGCGAAGGCGAAGGTTTGCGCCAGGACGGGTTTGATGGCGCCGGACTCGACCAGCGGCCACAGCTTTTCGTGCACCTTCGTGGTCAGTCGAGCCTTTTCGTCGGCCGAGCGCGGACGCAGCATCGAGCCGGTGATGACCGCCTGTTTCTGCATCACCCGGCGCAGGTCGAGCTCAACCACCGGCGAACGGCCGGTACCGACCTGTACCATGCGGCCTTTGTGGTTCAGGCACAGCAGGTTTTTGGCGACATAGTCGCCGGCGACTATGTCCAGGACCACGTCCGCGCCCCCTGCCCCCTTGACGGCGGTGACGAAATCTTCGTCAACAGTCGTGTCGATGACGAGGTCGGCGCCCAGGGACCTGGCAAATTCGCATTTGTCGGCGCCGCGCGCCGTAGCGATAACCTTGGCGCCCCAGGCCTTGCCCAGTTGGATGGTCATGGCGCCGATGCCGGAATTGCCGCCATGGACCAGGACGGTTTCGCCCGGCTGCAGTCCGCCATGTTCGATCAGGTTGGCATAGACGGTGAGCGCGGCTTCCGGCAGGGAGGCGGCCTGCGCCATCGACCAGCCAGCCGGGATGGGCAGCAGATGGCGCAGATCAACCGCTACATATTCGGCGTAACCGCCACCATTGACCAAGGCGCAGACCGGATCACCGACACGCCAGGCAACATCATCTGCGTACGGCACGGCAGGATGGATCGCCTCGATCCAACCGGATACCTCCAGGCCCAGGCCGGGGGCCGCGCCCGGCGGCGGCGGGTACAGACCCCGCCTTTGCAGGATGTCGGGCCGGTTCACGCCGGCATGACTGATCCGTATCAGGACAGATCCGGCGCCCGTTTCGGGGCGCGGCGCCTCATCGACATACAGATCGGACGGGTTGGCGCCGTCCCCGCGCACGGAAATGACTCTCATGAAGTGATCCATAAGTGATTCTTTTTTCTTGATGTCTTCGCCCAAGAGGCGTTTCATCTCTCTTTAAGCATCAGCCGGAAACGGCGCCTTGTCCAGAGATATGGCCGGGAGGTTTTGCGATGATTGACGATGATCTGCCGCTATCGCTGCGGCCGGCCCAGGGTGGGGCTTCCGCCTTGCAGGGTTTGGTGCATGAGGATCTGACGCCGTACAGCGTCGAGGACCTGGCCAGCCGCATCGTAACGCTTGAAGGCGAGATCAAACGGGTGCGCGACGCGCTCGACAGCAAAAAAAACCGGTTATCGGAGGCTTCGGCTTTATTCTCTTTTAAGGGTAGTTAACGTTTAATAACCCTGAAGGGTACCACTGCAATGGCACAGGCGTTGCAGGTCGTCCCGCCGAAGGTCTGGAATGACACGTGTCGCAACAGGCCCAAAAAAGTTAGCACAAGGCTTGTAGATGTCCGAAAGCACCGCTCCGACCCTGAACCTGCGCCTGCACGTCGTGCGGGACTTCGCCTCCTCCGATCTGTTCGATCGTACTTTCAAGGAGGGCATGGCTCTGGTCGAGGAAACCGCCGCCTATCTCGACGGCGACGGCCGCCGCGACTCCCGCCTGCTGTCGCGTGAAGATGCCCTGGTCTATGCCGGCGAAAGCATGCGTCTCACCACCCGCCTGATGCAGATCGCGTCGTGGCTGCTGGTCCAGCGCGCCGTGCGCGAAGGCGACATGGATCCGTCGGATGCCTGCGACGACAAGTACCGCATCGCGCCGTTGGCCGCCGAGGCCTTTGCTGCGCCGCAGGTGCTGCCGTCGGGCCTGCTGCATCTGCTGGACCGTTCCAACCGGCTGTACGACCGGATCTCGCACATGGACAAGCGCATGTTCGTCGATGCCGAAGCCGAAGAGGTCACGGTCAACCCGGTGATCAGCCAGTTCCAGCGTCTGCAGTCGGCGTTCGGCGCAGAAGCTTAATCATTTCCGCCATTTTTTGGAAAGGCCCACGGAGAGACATCTCCGTGGGCTTTTTCGTGCTCGCTTGACGAAAAACAATCCATATATTACAATTTTATTCCAACATATGAAATTAATAATACCAAACCGGCACAGCGGGAGAGACAGATGAATCGGCGGAATATGCTGCGGGCAACCGGCAGCGTGCTGGCCCTGTTTGGAGCGGGGTTGGCGCCTCAGGTGCAGGCGCAGGACAGGTCGGCGAATTTCCTGGCCAAGGCGGCGGCCTCCAAACCGTCCCTGACCGAGACTGTCCAGGCGCCGAAAGGCCTGATCACGCCGGTGGCCGACGCCGGCCATCCTTTGTATTGGCAGATCGAGGCCGCCGGCACGGTGGCTGACCTGGAAAGCCGGGTGCTGAAGAAAGGCGACTCGCTGATCATCGATTTTGGCGGGCACCGCACCGGATTCCTGTCGTTCGACCTGATCGGGGTCGGGCCCAATGTCGATGCGCCGGCGCGTATGCGTTTCGTCTTCGGCGAGTTGATCAGCGACGTCGCCGAGCCCTTCCATCCCTATACCGGCTGGCTATCGCAATCGTGGCTGCCGGAAGAGATCGTCACCATCGACTACCTGCCGCAGCCGGTGCGGTTGCCACGCCGCTACGCCTTCCGTTTCGTCAAGGTTGAGATCATCGATACCTCGTCCAGCTTCGGGGTGACGTTCAAAAACGTGAAAGCCCATGCCGTGACCTCGGCGACAGGTGAGTTGCCGTCCTTGCCGGCCGGCATGCCCGACGACCTGAAGCAGATGGACGTGGTTGCCGCCGCCACCTTGCGCGACTGCATGCAGACCGTGTTCGAGGACGGCCCGCGCCGCGACCAGAGGTTATGGACCGGCGACCTGCGTCTGCAGGCCCTGACCAGCTATGTCAGCTATCGCAATGACGACCTGGTCAAACGCTGTCTCTACCTGCTGGCGGCCTTTCCGCGCGAAGACGGCCTGTTGCCGGGCGATGTCTATGAATTGCCGAAACCGGCCCGCGCGGGCGACTTCCCCTATGACTACGCCGTCTTTTTTGCTGTGACGTTGGCTGATTATGTCAAGGCGACCGGCGATGTGGCGACCGGCGGCGATCTGTGGCCGACGGCGCTGCGCCAGCTGGAGATCCTGTACGGCCTGGTCAAGGACGATGTCTTCGTCATCCCGGAAAAGGTCTGGGTTTTCATCGACTGGCACGACACGCTCGACCGCGCTGCAGCCATGCAGGCCATCTATATCTATGGTCTCAAGCGCGTGGTGGAACTGGCCCGGGCCTTGGGCCTGACGGCCGAGGTGGCCGCCTATGGCGCGCGCATCGCGGCCATGGAAAAAGCGACCCTGGCGAAGTTCTACGACCGCAAGGCCGGGGTCTTCGTCAGCGGCCCCAACCGTCAGGTGTCGCTGGCCTCGCAGGCATGGATGACGATCGCCGGTGTCGGTGGCAAGAGCTTGCAGACCAAGGCGTTGCGCGCAGCTTTGAAGGGTGCGGACACCATTCGGCCGCGGACGCCCTATCTCAACCACTATGTCGTCGAGGCGCTGTTCCTGGCCGGCTGCGACGCCGAGGCCGTGGCGATGATGCGCGCCTATTGGGGCGGCATGCTGAAGGCCGGGGCGGATACCTTCTGGGAAGCCTATTCGCCGGATAATCCGCGCATCGCGCCGTACAACGACTTCCACGTCAACAGCTTCTGCCATGCCTGGAGTTGCACGCCGTCGTATCTGCTGCGGCAATACGGCCAGCAGATCGTCTGACCGCCATAAGAAAAGCCTCCGGAGATTTCCGGAGGCTTTTCTCTGTTCGCAATCCTTGCGGAAGCGACCTTTTGGCGGAGTCTGGGATAACACATCCCACCCCATCTGCAAAGTGTTTTTGCAGAACGTGAAGTGTTGCGGATATTTTTCCGCCGAATGACAAGTTCATACTACCACACAACAATGTATTGGACAAGGCTGCGTCTCAAAGGTGTTGATTTTACAACGTCCGTCAACAATATCCGCCATTGTGACAGATTATGCGACAACTTCCGTTAACCATCACAAAACTGTCACCTAGCATCTGATAAAGTTGCGCCAAACGCGCGAGGTGCCGCGGCGTTTTCAGGGGTAACGAGGCCCCAACGGATCGAAGCGACCTTTTGGCGAAGACAGCTCCCTTCCGATTTTAGCACTGAGGTTGACGCCTCATGTTTATCCAAAAAGTGGCCTCCACTTTTTGGCATGAGGCTCATGACATGGCTGCCTTGCGGGCGGCCTGGGAGCGCATGCGCCTTCGGGCCGCCTGCCGGGACAGAGGTGTCTCATCGGCAGGAGCACGAATGAGTCGCAGTCTGAGGACGCAAACTCTTTTCTATCAAAATCATAACGGCGGCGGGCCGGCCTTTCTGGAATGGTTCCGAAACCGCCATCTCAAGGACAAGGCAGCGGGCGTAAAACCCCTTCATCCGCCCAACCAAACCGCCGACTCCCTGGCCGCTTTCCTGGCGGATTCAGAGGCCATGGCCAGGTTGCAGCCGCTGAACCTGTCGGCCACGGCCGGAGATACCGCGGCGATCGCCCTCTTCGACGCGATCCGGCGCAGCGACGGCCAGCCGGCGGCCTCCACGGTGGGACTGGCGATCGAGGCCTACGCGCAGGCCTTTGATCAGCCCGTGCCTCTGGGCGACCTGGATGTGCCCGACCGCCAGGTGCGGCGGCGGCAGGCGGCCTGGGTGACGGAGTTCGACGAACGGTTAGCGGAGACAGCCCGGACGCTTTACCGCCGCGACGCCGAGGATCAGAACCGGGCGATCCTTCTGGCCGTGACGGGCGCCCTTGCCGCCGCGGCCTGCGCCCTTGCCGCCCTGCCGGCACTGGCTGCGGTCGCGCCGCTGGTTGTCCTGGGCGGCGGAGAGGTGATCGACCGCCTGAACCGACATGTCCGCAGTCTGGCGCTCAAGGACCTGGCCACGGACATCGAGAAGGCAAGCCTGGAGACGCGGATGGCAACGGAACAACGTCAGGAGAAGCTGATCGAACTGATCCAGGCCCTGTTCCATGCCGTCGGCCATCTGCGCGAGGATGCGGCCGAAATCGAACTGACGGAGAAGACCGAGGGGAATGTCCGCCTGATCTTCGCCCTGTACGGGCTGCTGCGCGGCAACCGCGCCTGTACCGTCCTGCATATGCGGGCCATGGCCATGGTGCATCAGTCGCGCGGCCTGGAAGCCTTGGATCAGGCCTTGGTTCACCGCCGGCGGGCCGGCATCGGCGGCACGATGAGTGTGCCGCACATTAACCGGCGTCTGCGCTGGTTGAGCGGCGCTGTTGTAGCGGCAGGCGCGGCGCTCGCTGCCGGTGTGGTCTGGGGCGGATTGGGGTGGATGCCCGCGGTCAGTTGCGCCGTGGCCGCCGCCGCCAGCCTGGGGGCGGGGTTGGTCAAGGCCCTGACCTTGCACAGCCGGACCGATCGCCTGTTGAGCGACGAAAAGCTGGCCGAGATTTGCCAGGAAGAGGCCTTTGGGCACATGCCGGGGCCGGCGGACCTCCGGCTGGAGGCGGAGATTTCGCGCACCACGGGACGGCTTTGGGTCAGATTGCTGCGCGAAGAAGCCAAAAAGCGCGGATGACTCCCGTTCCAGGTGGCATTTCCACCCGACTTTCCCGTGGCACGAGGTTTGAACCCTGTTACGCGAGCCGTTCCACTTTGGGACGCGTGCAACACGAACAAGTTCAGGGGTTCTTACACATGGCCACCGATATCGATTTACACCTCGGCAAGCGTCTGCGTCGTCGTCGCCGTCTGCTGGGGCTGACCCAACAGCAACTGGCTCTGGCCGTCGGCATCCGTTTCCAGCAGATCCAGAAATATGAATGCGGCGCCAACCGGATTTCGGCCGCCCGTCTCTTCCAACTGGCCAAGGCGCTGGAAACCCCGATCAACTATTTCTACGATGGCCTGAGCGACGAGAAGACCGAAGTCGCCGCGGTCAACAACGAGGGCATCGAAGTGTTCTCGCGCAAGGAAACCCTGGACCTGATCCAGGCCTATTATCGCCTGTCGGAGCGTCCGCGCCGCCGTCTGCTGGACCTGGCGAAGTCGCTCAACGGTGAGAGCGAACAAGCGGCCTAAACCGCCGTTTGCAAAATCCTCGTGTTCGTGACTGGACCCGCCCGCTGAACCACAGTAAGCGGGTCCACATGTCCGACACACCCGATTTTGCCCGTCTCGAAGCCTTCGCGCTCGAACTCGCCGCCGCTGCCGGTGCCGCCGCCCTGCCGCTGTTCCGCACCGGCCTCGACACCGACAACAAGCTGGCTCACCTGTCCCGTTTCGACCCCGTCACCGAGGCCGACAAGGGGGCTGAGCGCGCCATTCGCGCCCTGATCAACCGTCATTTCCCCGACCATGGCATCATCGGCGAGGAATATGGCGAGGAAAACACCGACGCCGAGTTCGTATGGGTGCTGGATCCGGTCGACGGAACGCGCGCCTTTATTTCCGGATTGCCCTTGTGGACGACCCTGATCGGCCTGCGCCATCGCGGCCGACCGGTATTGGGCGTCATTGCGCAACCCTATCTGCAGGAAGTTTTCTTAGGTTCGCCCCTGGGGTCGCGCCTGATCACGCCGCGCGGCGACACGCCGTTGAAGGTGCGTGGTTGTGCCGGCCTGCATGACGCCGTGATCGGCACGACCGATCCGAATCTGTTCCCCGGCATCGAGGGCGAGGCCTATGGGAGCCTGTTGAAGGCCGTGAAGCTGGCGCGCTATGGCTGCGACGCCTATGCCTTCGCCATGGTCGCCCTGGGAACCATGGACATCGCCCTGGAAACCGGGCTGAAGCCCTGGGATATCGAAGCCATCATCCCCGTTATCGAAAACGCCGGCGGCGTGGTCACCGATTGGCGCGGGGAGCCTGTACCGGATACGGCGGGTCAGGTGATTGCCGGGTGTTCGCGTGAGCTGGTCGAAGCGGCGCTGGAGCACCTGAAGGGGGCCGCAAACACGTAAAGTTATGGGGTCGAGGGGGCCGCGACCCCTCGACTTATTCTTTTCAATAAAAAAGCCCAGTCCCAAGGGACGGGCTTTTTTATTGAAGGGAAGAAAGATGTGGGGCCGCAGGCCCCACGCCCCATAAGTTTACGCGCTTTTCTGGTCCTCTTCCGAGGCACCGCCGACGTCTTCGGGCAGCCCGTCGTCACCCGACAGCGCCACATCCTCCGGCAACTCATCCTCAGCCAGGGCCGGCATCTCGCGGCGAACCTCACCCGCAACGCCGCGCGGGGCCACGAAGTCCAGCAACTCATCCAGGTGACGTATCGCCTCAGCGCGATAGTCGTCGGACTCGATCAGCAACTCATGTTCGGCGCCGGCAATCTCGATATAGTTGGCCTTGCCCAGCTTCTTGGCGAACTGCTTCGAGGGCTGCTTATTGATCAGGTGATCGTCGCCCGAGCACAGCAGGGTAATCGGCGTCTTGACCTTCTTGGCCACCTTGCCCTTATCTCTCAGCAGGGTCTCCCCGACCTTCAGGGCGAACGACAGCCAGCCCCAGGTGGGCGAACCGACCGCCAGGTGCGGACAGGCGAACAACTGCTCGCGCCAGGTCTCATATCGCGTCCGGTCATGCGTCAAAGCATCGTTGTCGAAGGTATGTTCGAACGGATCGTCGAAAATTTCCGGCACATAGTCCGTGCCGCGGCCGTGATTGACCTGCCAGTTGGTCTGGAAATTCACCGACCACAGCGAGTGCTTGCCGGTCTTCATCCGCAGCATTGGATTGGTGAAAAACGCCCCCGAAATGCGCGGTTCGCCCTTGATCAGGGTCATCAGGTTCAAAGCCGCGCCCATCGAATGGCCCAGCATCAGCCACGGCTTGGGCGCCCGGTCTTCAAACGCATCCAACAGCCGCTGGAAATCGTCCATGAACTCATCGGCCGCCCGGGCATGGCACTTCAGCCGGTCGGGCAGCAAACGCGCCGACAGCCCCTGCCCGCGCCAGTCATGCGCCACAACGCACATATCCCGCGCCAGCAGGTCGCGGATAATCTCATAATATTTCTCGATCGGCTCGGACCGGCCCGGCGAAACGAACACCGTGCCGCGCGCCGGACGCTTGGGCTCCCAAAAACCCAGCCGCAGCCGCAAACCGCCGGCGCCACGGTACCATTCACCCGAACCACCTTCCGGCGCACGCGATTCCGGCACCGACATCAAAGGCGCATTGGCAGACAGGGCAGCAATACGGCTCATTGCGGCTTCCTGAATTTCAAGGTCATGCGGTCGCTCTCCCCTATGGACTCATACAAGGCGCCGTCGAACTCGGGGTTGGGCGGCTGGCCGCGTTCCGCGGTCTGACGATACGGTGGCAATGTCCATACCCCGAAAGGATGATCTTTGTCATCCTTCGGATTGGCGTTGATCTCGCTGGCCTTGACGAACTGGAACCCGGCTTCCGCCGCCAACTGGCGCACGAACGGCTCCTGGACATAGCCCTGGGCCCCGGCCGGCTCCTGGGCGGCGCCGATATCGGCGCGATGCTGCTCGACCCCCAGTATGCCGCCAGGCTTCAGCGCGGCAAAGGCATCCTCGAAGGCCTTCTCCACCGATCCGCGGATCATCCAGTCCTGGATCACCAGAAGCATCAGGACACAGTCCGCCGTTCCCGCCGGCACCAAGGCCCCGCTGTCCGGGCCGAACTCGGTGAAATCGACTGCGCCATACAGTTTCTTGTTGCTGGAGAAACGCTCGCGGTATTTTTCGTTCAAAGCCCCCTGGGCCTGGTCGGCCTTGGCTTTTTCAAACAGGGCGGCGACATAGCGCCCCTTGCCATGCGTCAGATAGGGCGCCAGAATTTCGCTCATGTAACCGAAGCCCGGCCACATATCGACGACGGTATGTTTGGGGCGGACCTCGAAAAAGTTCAGCAGGGCGATCGGATGACGGAACTTGTCGCGGGCCTTGTCCGTGGTGCTGCGCCAACTGCCGACGACCGCCCATTCGATCGTCCCTTCCTGCCGCGCCAGCTTGGGGTCGATGACCTCCTCGCCCTCGGTACCGTCGGGGATGATTTCGGACTCGGGATCCTTGCGGCCGCAGCCCGGCAGACCGCCGAGCATCACGGCGCAGCCCAGGCCAAGCCCGGCGTTCATCATCCGTCTGCGATCGACACCAGCCAACAGGGTCATCCGTTTGGTTTTTCCGTTGCGAAACAAACTAGGTGCTTCGCTCGAAAAGGTCAAAGCGGATTATCCTCTTCCCAGCGAGTCGCTTTGAAATGATTCAGGCCGAGTCGAAAAGGGCTGGTTTCGAGAACCGGAGCGGAGCGTACTCAAGTACGTGAGCACCGGAAGCGCAGAAAACGGCCCTTTGCAGACCGGCCTGAATCATTTCACTCGCCTTCGATTTCCTTCATGCCGCTCTGGATATAGTTCGGCTCGCCCATCATCTTGATGAGGTTGAGCTGGGTTTCCAGGAAATCGATGTGGTGCTCGGTATCTTCCAGGATTCGCTTGAGCAATTCGCGGGTGACGTAGTCGCGGTGCTCTTCGCAATATTTCACGCCATCGACCAGAACGCCATGACCACGAACCTCGACGCTCAGGTCGGCCTCCAGACATTCGGTGATGGTCTCACCGATTTTCAGCTTATGCAGGTCCTGGAGATTCGGCAGGCCGTCGAGGAACAGCACCCGCTTGATCAGCAGGTCGGCGTGCTTCATCTCCTCGATCGATTCCTTGTAGACGATCCGGCCCAGGTGATAGAGGCCCCAGTTCTCAATGATCCGCGCGTGCAGGAAGTACTGGTTGATCGCGGTCAGCTCATTGGTCAGCACCTTATTGAGCAGCTTGATAATTTCGGGCTGGCCTTTCATGGCGCGTCTCCATCGTGATTCAGATGCAGCGCAACATAGCTCCCTCGCCTTACCGTGTGAAGCGATTTTTATCAATCAATCCAAAAACTTAGTGCGAATGATAATGCGATTGACTAGCAGGGCGAGAATGCGAATTATTCCGCGGCCATGCTGAGCGAAACCTGGGCGTCGTCAATCATTTCGCGCATTTCGCAGACACAACGGGCGCACTGGGCGCGGCAGCCGGCGTGGTCGAAAACCTGCTTGGGCGTGCAAGCGCCGGACGCGATGGCGGCGCTGACGTCGCGCTCGCGGATACCGTTGCAGTTACAGACGTACACGTAATGAACCCAGGCAGATGACAATGCGAATGCGTCTCAAATAACACGGCATTGATTCAATTGCAAGTCATTCGCACAGAAAAAGGCCTCCCGGCGTGAACCGGGAGGCCTTTTTTTGGGACGCAGCAGAGGAAGGTTTAGTTTCCGCTGCCGTTGTAGTTATAGCCATAGCTGGGCGCGGCCTCTTCGCGCCAGTTGCCGTTCGAGTCGCGGTAGCCATAGGTCTGGACCTGGCCTTCATGCCAGCGACCGCTGGAGTCCTTCCAGCCCAGGGCGACCGGGCGGCCAGTCCGCCACACGCCCTTATCGTCGCGCCAGCCGGCCGTGCCGGTGTTGTAGGATGTGTTGTTGTAGCCGGTGTTGTTGTTATTGTAGCCGTTGCCATTGCCGTTGTTATAGGCATAGCCCGGCGTCGTACGGCGATTGGTGTCGTAATAGACGACATTGTAAGCGCTGGTCTTGGGCCGGCTCTTGTAATAGACGACGTCATAGCCTTCCGGCGCGCTCAGCGGATCGTAATAGCCGCTCTGATAGGAATAGTACTCGCCGTTCAAGCACTTGGTGCTGTCGCTGGCGATCTTGCGGCCCAGAGCGCCACCGGCCACAGCGCCGATAATGGCGCCCAGGCCGCGTTCGTTCTTCGATACCTGGCTGCCGGCCACAGCGCCGGCGACGGCGCCGATGGCGGTGCCGGTATTCTTGTTGTTCTTGGCGTAGCAATAGCCATCATAGCTTTCCTGAGCCGAGGCCAAGGCCGGCACGGTCAGCATCATTACCGCAGCCGCACCGGCCGCCAGTTTCATCGTGTTCATATCATACCTCCATAAAGGACTTGATTCGGGGGCTCACACAGCGTGATCGCCCTTTGGATGACGGACAGGATACGCCCTCGAACATACGGGCCTGACGCGGAACAGGCAGTTGTGCGCTAAATTCTTGATAAGGCGCCGGGTTTGAGGCAAACCCCCGCCATGGAATGCCGTCTCTACCTCATCACCCCGCCCCGCATCGATGATGCCGAGGCTTTTGGCCGCACGCTGGACGCCGCCCTGTCGGCCGGCGACATCGCCGCCTTGCAGATACGGCTCAAGGACGTGCCGCTCGATCATATCCGCGCAGTGACGCGGGTGCTGACGCCGATCGCCCACGCCCACGGCGTCGCCGTGCTCATGAACGACCATGTCGACCTGGCGAAGGAACTGGGGCTGGACGGGGTCCATGTCGGCCAGTCGGACATGGCCTACAAGGAGGCCCGCCGCATCCTGGGGGCCAAGGCGATGATCGGGGTCACCTGTCACAATTCGCGCCACCTGGCCATGGATGCGGCCGAGGCCGGGGCTGACTATGTCGCGTTCGGCGCCTTCTATCCGACGCAAACCAAGACGGTCGAGCACATGGCCGAGCTGGAGACGCTGTCGATCTGGCAGGAAAGCATGGAGACGCCGTGCGTCGCTATCGGCGGTATCACCGCGGCGAATGCGCGTGAGGTGGCCGAAGCCGGCGCGGACTTTATCGCTGTCTCGGGCGCCGTGTGGAACCATCCCGAAGGGCCGGCTGCGGGCGTGAAGGCGCTGCTGGAAGAACTCGTTCAGGTATAATCGAAAGTATCAACAACGGATCTTTTGATCAGGATTGTCTCTGTTGTACCGGTGAATAGCGTCGAGAGTACCTTGCTGCTCTTTCGGGTAACTCGGATCGATATCGTGAACGAAGACCATCGCCAAATGTTGTCGGATGAGTTCGGTTTGTTCAGCATTCAATTCTGATGGTTTTGACAGCTCGAACATTCCTTGAAGCCAATAACAAAACTCGGTTGCTTTCATCTCATTGCCCCTACTGCGCCGCCGGCTTCACGCCCTGCGGCAGAGGCCAGCCGACCGAAATTTCCGTCACCACCGGCGCATAGGCCTTGACCCGCGCATCGTCGGACGTGACCTGGACCTCGCCCATGATGCCGTCGGCGACTGCGCCGTTGCCGCTGATGTTGTCGAAGCGCAGCGAGATATGACAGCCCGCGGCCTCGCGGCTCAGCTTGCCGCCGGTGAAGTCGCCATAGCCACCATAGTCCCAGCCGAAGCCGGAGATCAGGAAGGGTTTGCCATTGGCGGCTTCGACCTCGGTCAGGGGCGTGCCGATGCGAATGCCCAGCGGGCCGGTGATGCGGCTGTCCTCGCCGCGCGCCCGCACGGTCGAGACGACGGTCTTGGCTTCATCCCACCAGACGATGTCGATGCGTCGCTTGGGATCGTCGGGATAGAGGATGGCGCCCATCAGTTGCGTCCCTTCCGGCCCGCCGACATCGCCGAAGACCAGGTTCTTGCCGTACTTCGCCTTCAGTTCATCCGCCGTCGTGGCCGGTCCGGCCGGGGCGGTGCAGTCAACCCGGTCGCCGGCAACGGCCGAGACAGACGCGCTTTCAACCTGAGATGCCGGCTTGGGCGAGCAGGCGACCACCGCCAAAAACAGTGCGGTCACGACGACGGCTTTGCGATCCATTCCGGTTCCTCCAATTTACCCTACCCTAGGCCGATACCGCCCTCGCGTCAAAGCGCCTTGCCTTTCCGTGGTCAAAAGGTTAGTACCCGCCGCAACTTACGCATTCTTTGACAAGTCAAATCCATGAAAATCAACGCCAACACCATCAAGCCGGGCATGATCCTGGAATACCAGAACGGTCTGTGGACCGTGGTCAAGACCGAGCACGTGAAGCCCGGCAAGGGCGGCGCATTCGCTCAGGTCGAGATGAAGAACCTGGTGACCGGCACCAAGCTGAACGAGCGTTTCCGCTCGGACGACACGGTCGAGCGCGCGGTGCTGGAACAGCGCGACCACTCGTACCTGTACGAAGATGGCGACATGCTGGTGTTCATGGATCAGGCCAACTACGAACAGATTTCGCTGTCCAAGGACTGGGTCGGTGAAGATCAGGTCCGCTACCTGCACGACGGCATGATCGTGGTCATCGAATTCCACGACGAAAAGGCCATCGGCATGAGCCTGCCCGATACAGTCGTGCTGGAAGTCGTCGAGACCGAGCCCACCGTCAAGGGCCAGACCGCGTCGTCGTCCTACAAGCCGGCCATCGCGTCGAACGGCATGCGCATCATGATCCCGCCCTTCATGGGCACGGGCGAACGTATCGTCGTCTCGACCGAGAGCGGCGAATATATGAAGCGCGCCGACTAAGATCACAGTTACGGCAACTGTATTCCGGCACCGGAACGCCTGTGTTAAGAGAACGGCGTTTCGAAGCCGGAAGTCCGGCTTCCTTTCGAAGGAGCGGACGATGAAGAAAGTACTTCTGGCGTGCGGCGTTCTGGTTCTCGGCATTGGCGGACAACTGGCCATGGCGGGTGACAAGCCCAAGACAACGGTACAAACCGGCGTCTCCCTGACGGTTCAGGGCCAGGCGGCGACTTCGTCAACCACGGCCACCATGGTGTCCGACACCAGCGTCGAGAACGACAACCCCAACGCCAAGCGCAGCGGGGGCACGCTGACCATCAACGGCACAGCCGCCCACGACAGCAGCAGTGCCGCCAAAGACGGCGCTCCGAAGACGAAAAGCAATATCAAGAACGACTGAGCGGCGTAACCGTTCACCCACATTGTAAATCTCACTTCGTAAGGTCAACCATGGTCACGGTACTGCAATCTTCTCTCATCCAGGTCATGGTCAGCGCCGTCCGCAAGGGCTGCAAGGGCGTCGCCCGCGATTTCGGCGAGGTGACCGAGCTCCAGGTCTCCAAGAAGGGCCCGGGCGATTTCGTCACGGCTGCCGACAAGCGCGTCGAGGCTGCTTTGCTGGAGGAACTGACCCGGGTGCGTCCGGGCTACGGCTTCCTGGGCGAAGAGACCGGTGAGACCATCGGCACCGACAAAACCCACCGCTGGATCGTCGATCCCATCGACGGCACCACCAACTTCATGCACGGGATTCCGCACTTCGCCTGCACCGTGGCGCTGGAGCGCGATGGCGAGATCGTCGCCGGCGTGACCTTCAACCCGGTGACCAACGATTTGTACTGGGCCGAAAAGGGCAAGGGCGCCTATCATAACGACCGTCGCCTGCGCGTGTCGGGCCGCAAGAACCTGGACGAGTCCTTGATCGGCACCGGCGTGCCGTTCATCGGCAAGCCGGGCCATGCCCAGGCTTTGAAGGATTTGCACCAGATCATGCAGCGCACGGTCGGCATCCGCCGCAACGGCGCCTGCTCGCTGGACCTGTGCTATGTGGCGGCCGGTCAGTTCGACGGCTTCTGGGAACGCGGCATCAAGCCGTGGGACATGGCGGCGGGCCTGCTGATGGTCAGCGAGGCCGGCGGCAAGTTCAGCTCGATCGACAGCGAGGCCTCGCCGCTGGTTACCGGTGAACTGGTGTGCTCGAATATGGATCTGTATCCGCAGTTGGTCGAGAAGCTGAAGCTGGCCAAGTAATTCATCTTACAAATCAGACATTTGTAAGATGAACGCCGTGCTTGACACGGGCGCTGTTTTGCGTGCCTCCTTGGCAAAAAAGATGTTGAGGAGATACCACCAAATGACTGGCATAATCAGCCGCCGCACCGCGCTCGCCTCAGGCCTGGCCCTGGCCACCCTCCCCTCTCTGGCCGCGGCCGGGGAAACGCCCACGGCCATCAGCCCGCCGGGCTCGATCCTGGGCGAAGGCCCGCTGTGGTCCGAGCGCGACAACACCCTCTACTGGGTCGATATCCGCGGCAAGAAGCTGCATGCCTACGGCCTAGGTGACGGCGCGCTGAAGCACTGGGATATGCCGGACCTCATCGACTGGGTGGTGTTGCGTAAGTCCGGCGGCTTCCTGGTCGCCATCCTGCGCACCGTCCATACCCTGACCCTGGAACCGTTCAGCCTGACGCCGCTGTTCGAAATCGAGCCGGAAAACAAAGACAACCGGCTCAACGACGCCAAGGTCGATCCGCACGGCCGGATATGGACCGGCACCATGCACATGCCGTTCAATCAAAAGACGGCAGCGCTGTACCGCATCGATGCCGACCTCAGCGTGCACAAGGTCGACAGCCCCTATCTGTGCACCAACGGCCCGGGGTTCAACCGCGACGGCACGCGCATGTATCACAACGAAACCTCGGAAGGCATCGTCTATGCCTTCGACGTGGCGGCCGACGGATCGCTGTCGAACAAGCGGGTCTTCTATACCTTCCCGAAAGGTGTCGGATTGCCGGATGGCGTCACGGTCGACGCCCAGGACGGCATCTGGGTGTCGCATTACAACGGCGGCCGGGTGACCCGGTTCAAGACCGACGGAACGATCGATTTCGAGATCAAGGTGCCGGCGAAACAGTCGACCAGCATGACGTTCGCGGGTCCGAACCTGGACCGGATGTTTGTCACCACCGCCGCCCAGCCGCCGGTCGATGCCGACGATCCGCAGGCGGGTACGCTGTTCGAAATCCCGAAGGCCAGCCTGCGCGGCCATACTGGTCTGCCGACAGAATTGTTCGCGGGCTAGGCCGGTTTCGCCGTAACGTTGCGAAGGGTATCCGCGAAGCCGGGTACCAGGCGCATTGTGTGAAGCCACAGGGTTACGGGCTTACCTTCGCGCAGATGTACGGTCACCGACGCCGGGTCATGGTCCCTGGCGAAGCGGTCGAATTCGACCTTTGTGATCTGGGCGAGAGGAATACGGCGCTTTCTGGACATGCAAAGAACCAGATGGTCCTTGTCCAGCCAAAGCGCCGGCCTGTTACGAAGGACCTGCCAGTTGTCCCAAATGAGAAACAGCCAGGCGGGAGACAGCAGAATCTGAAGCCCGAGCAGAGCCGCCTGAAGCGTATCCCCTTCGTCATCAAATCCAATTTGAAAGCGCAGCACGGTCTGGGCGATCAAGGCGGCAAGGGAAAGCGCGCCGCACACAACCACGATGGCGGGCGCCAGCTTGTTGCGATAGGCCAGGGGAATGATGATATCGCCGCTCTCGCTCATGGGAGGAGACTAAGCCTGGTTCACCTGTAGGTCAATCTGCTCCCGCCGCCATCAGCAGGCGCAGGATTTCCGCCTGTTCAGCCTTGGCTTCTGGCGTGCCGCTGCCGCCCCGGCCGGTGGTATGTTGTGCCAGGTGCAGGGGTGTCGAACCGCTGCCGTTTTTCAGGCACGGGTCAGCGCCGCCGGCCAGCAATGTAGCCACGGCAGCGGAACCCCTCGTCCGGACGGCGCGGTGCAGGGGGGATACGCCGGACTTATCCAGTGCATTCGGGTCGGCGCCCGCTTTCAAAAGAATGGAGATGACCTCGGCCTGGGCGCCGGGCAGGACGCGGTTGGTATCGGCGGCATAGTGCAGCGGCTGAGCGCCACGGCGGTTCCGCGCGGTCACATCGGCGCCGCGGCTCAGCAGGTCCTCGGCCATGCGCCGGCGAAACCCGGCCGCCGCCATGTGCAGCAAGGTGTCGCCGGCATACAGATAATGGGCAATCTCCGCGAAGAACCAGATATCGGCCGACTCGCGCTCGGCGCCGGCCACAGAGGCGGTCCGCACCAGGTGAGGCCCACCATCAACCAGGCGAACCAGGCTGTCGCGATCATCCGCCACAATGGCGCGAACCGCTGAAGTAAAGTCCGGACCGTCGATCATCGGCGCCTGTCTCCTATCCTCCGAATTGCAAGGCCGCCAGTCGAGCGTAGAGGCCGTCGCGCGCCACCAGTTCCTCGTGGGTGCCGCTGTCGACCACCCGGCCGTGCTCCATGACCACGATGCGGTCGGCTTTCAAAACCGTGGCCAGGCGGTGGGCGATGACCAGGGTGGTGCGTTCGGCCATGGCTTCATTCAGCGCCGCCTGGACCAGGCGTTCGTTTTCCGCGTCGAGCGCCGAGGTGGCTTCGTCCAGCAGCAGCACCGGAGCGTCGCGGACCAGGGCACGAGCGATGCTCAGGCGTTGTTTCTGGCCGCCCGACAGCGACCGGGCGCGTTCACCCAGGGGATGGTCGAAACCTTCCGGCAGGGCTTCGATAAAGCCCTGTGCCTGGGCCTTGGCGGCGGCGGCGCGGATGTCGTCGTCGGTCGCGCCTTCGCGGCCGAAACGGATATTGTCGGCCGGCGAGCCCGAGAACAGTGCCGTATCCTGGGCGACCAATGCCATGCGTTCGCGGACCGCCTTGGGGTCGGCGCGGCGGATATCGACGCCGTCCAGGGCGATGGTGCCGGTCTCGAACCCGTAATAGCGCAGCAGCAGCTTGAAGACGGTCGACTTGCCGGCGCCCGACGGCCCGACCAGGGCGACGGTCTCGCCGGGTTTGATATGCAGGCTGAAGCCGTCCAGCACCTTGGCGTCGGGGCGAGACGGATAGGCGAAATCGACGCTGTCGAACAGGATCTCGCCGCGCGGTTCCGGCAGGGTGACGGCGTCCTTCGGCGGCTGAATGTTGGGTTCGGAGCGCAGCAGTTCGTCGATGCGCGTCATGGCGCCGGCGGCTTTTTGGACATCGCCCCAGGTTTCGTTGAGGTTGGCGACCGAGCCGGCGGTGAAAATGGCCAGCATGACGAACTGAATCAGGGTGCCGTTCGACATCTTGCCGTGCAGCACGTCCTGCGCCCCCAGCCACAGCACTACCGCCGTACCGCCAAAGACCAGGGAAATCACCATGGCGGTCATGGTGGCACGGGTCACAATGCGGGAGACGGATTTGGTATAGGCGGCTTCGACGCTGTCATTGAAGCGGCCCTGGGTGAAGCGTTCGCGAACAAAGGCCTGGACGGTTTCGAGCGCGTCCAGCGATTCGCCGGCAAAGCCGATGGCGCGGGCGAACATGTCCTGGGTTTCGCGCGTCACCTTACCGACCTGGCGGCCGAAGGTAATCAGCGGCACCAGGATGAACGGGAACAGTCCCATTACCATCAGGGTCAGCTTCGGTGACACCACCATCATCAGCACCAGGCCGATGACGAAGCTGAGCAGGTTGCGCAGGGCAATCGAGATCGAGGCTGCCACCAGGGTTTCGATGATCTGGATGTCAGCGGTGAGGCGCGAAATCACTTCGCCGGTGCGCATCTTCAGGAAGAAGCCGGGATCAAGCTTGAGAATATGCCCAAAGACGTCCTCGCGCAGGTCGGCGACGATGCGTTCGCCCATGCGGGTGATGAAGAAATAACGCATAGCCGTGGCAAAGGCCATGACCAGGGCGACGACGGCCAGGACAACGAACCATTTGTTCAGCTCGTCGACCTTGCCCGAGCCGAAGCCCTGGTCGATCAACTGGCGCGCCACAAAGGTCATGACCGGCAGGGTGGCCGAGGAAAGGGCCAGAAACAGCAGCATGAAGGCGCCGTTGACGCGTTGACGCCACAGATAGGGCCCCAGCCGCATCAGCGGCCGCAGGTCACGGGTCTTGGCCCGGCGGGCCGCCGTGGCGCGCATGTCGCCGATCAGTTCGGCGCCGGCGCCGGGACGGTCGGTGTTTTCGACTTGAGGGGAGGAGTCAGCCATTGGCCGGGTTTAGCGAGTTATGGCTTGCACCGCAACGCGTCATCATGTATGTCGCGCGACCATTCAATTATTCGGCGTCCGCGCTTATGCTGGCTGGACGTGAAGGAACACGACGATGAAAAAAGAAGGCCACCCCGATTATCACTGGATCACGGTCACCATGACCGACGGTTCCACCTATCGGACCCGCTCGACCTACGGCAAGGCTGAAGCCGTGCTGAACCTCGACATCGACCCGCGTACCCATCCGGCCTGGACCGGCGGTACGGGCACCCTGCTGGACCGTGGTGGCCGCGTGTCGCGCTTCAACAACAAGTTCGGCGGCTTCCTCAAGAAGTAAGGCGGCGAGGCGCCGCTGCCGAAACTCGGCAGAGTTTATGAAATCCGGTTCGGGCTTGCCTGGACCGGATTTTTTATGTCCGATTGTCAGCCTGTTGGCGCTGTGGCAAACAGGATGCGATGACTCAGGAGGATGGGATGCAACGCAGGTTTATCGTCGCAGCGGTCTTGGCGTATCTTCTGCCCGCAGTCGCCCAGGCGGCCACCGTTGAAACCTTTCCCATCGATGACGCCATGTCGCGCAGCATCGATGGTTGCGGCTATCAACTCACGCTTCCCGACGATTTTCATGAGAATCCACGCCAAGCCACCGCCTTCGTATTCGTCAACGACGGCACCAAGGGCATCATGAAGATCGATGGTGATGTCGTCGAGACGATATCCAGCCACGACGGCAAGGGTATTTACGAAAGTCCGGATGGCCGTGTGCGTATCGAACCGGACCTGACCATCGGACGGGAACTGGGGATGGAACTCTGGGCGGTTGACGGCCGTTTGCGGGTCATCGTCGACGGCAGGCGGCAGTCCGTTGCCGTCAAAGGCTATATGGGCTGCTGAATCTTGTCCCTGCGGTCGCTGCACACGCCCTATGACGGCTCGTCGAAGCTGTTTACCATCGGTTTGAAGCCGCTCGATCCGACCGACTGGATCGATGTCGACCATCACCTGCGCGATCATCTCGATGAAAAGGACCGTGTGCTGGGGCGGCATCCGGAGGAGGTGTTGGCCGTCGAGCCCGGCACCGAAGACGTCCAGGCCGAGATACTGGAGCTGCTGATCCCACATCTGCTGGAGCGCTATCCGGACCAGTACCGGCTGGACGGGAATGCGGTGGCATTGCCGCAGGCTTTCCGGCGGGTGCGGCTGGATGACTTCGTGCCGCCGTTGTTGACCGCGTCACAGCTGGTGCAGGATGATCTGGTGATCATGCGCAAGGGTGAAACCGGATGGCGGTTGGTGGCGGGGTGTCTTTGCTTTCCGTCGTCGTGGCGGCTGCGCGACAAGTTCGGCAAGCCGATGCATCAGGTTCATGGTCCCGTGCCGGGCTTCGGTGAGGGTTCGCGCAACAACGACCTGATCAACCGGATGTTCGATAACCTGCAGATGCCGGTGGTGCGGTGGAACTGGTCGCTTTACGGCGATGATGTGCTGTACCACCCGGAGCCCGGCAATCAGGTCAAACGGTTCGGTGACGGCGATATTGCCGATCGGGTATTTTTCCGGCTGGAGCGTCAGACCTTGCGCAAGCTGCCGCGGTCGGGTGACATCCTGTTTACGATCCGCATCATGATCGATCCGATGGAGGCGATGGAATCGCATCTGGAAGGGCCGCAATTGGCACGGGCCTTGATCGACCAGTTGCAGGCTTTGACGCCGGAACAGCTGGATTACAAAGGGTATACAGCGGAACGGCAGAGGCTGATCGATCGGTTGGAGCGGATTGCCGCACCTGAAGTTTAAGGCGACCAGCCCTTCGGCGCCATTTCGAAGCCTTCGAACATGAAGCCCGGCGCCACCGTGCAGCCGCATAGGGTCCAGTCTCCGGCCGATTCCGCCCCCTGCCACGCGCCGGACGGCACCACCACCTGAGGCGTTTCCGGCCCCAGCAGATGCAGAACCGTCGCGCCTCGATCATGGATCGCCAGCCGCAGCGGTGCTCCGCCGTACCAGTGCCAGACCTCAACCGCATCGATGCGGTGCCAGTGCGACACCTCATCCGCCTTCAGCAGATAGTAGATCGCCGTCGAAGCACTGCGCCCGTTGATACGGCGTGGATCGCGGAAGGTCTCGCGGTAATGACCACCTTCCGGATGGGGCTTCAGATCCAGTTTCGCGATGATGTGGTCGGCTGTTGTCATAACCGAATCCTGCACCCGATTTACGAAACGGCCAAGTCATGATTAACTATGCCAACGATCAGGGGGACATTATGAAGGTAGCTATTGCAATACTGGCTGCGGCTGCAACGGCTTTTGCCGCCAGCGCTGCAACGACCTTTACCGTAGACGATCTGTCACCCGGCGACGGAATCACCGCGGACTGCTATGTCGTACTGTGGCGCAGTTCCGCCAAACTCCGGAATGGCATCAGGCCTACCGTGTTGGAAAGCGACGGGGAACGCGCCTATGTCAAGGTGGACGGCGAGGTCTACCCTCTTCGCCCGGTCGGCCAATATATTTACGAGAGCGTCACCCTAAGGGGAGATGGGGCAAATCCGGCTCCGACGGTCCGGGTCGCCGCCAATCTCAAGACAAGCCGACATGACGTCAATGACGAAGGCCTTGAAATCCGCGATCTCAAGGGCGGGATGAAGGTGACCTACGGCGGCCAGACTCAGACGATCCAGGTCCTGGGCGAATATGCCTGCCCGGCGACCGCAGCGGAATGACGCGTATTCGAGAGGAGAAGACCATGCCCAGACTTATCATGATGACAACCGCAGCCCTGCTGCTTCTGCCCGTGACGGCATCCGCGGCGTCGTTCACCGTCGAGGAACTGGGCGCCGGCGAAGGCCATGAAGGCGATTGCTACACCTGGCTGGCGCGCGAGCCCGCCGACGATCCGTCGCAGGCTGTCTTCGAAGACGCCGGCGGCCGCGCCTATATCAAGGTCGATGGTCAGGTGTTCAGCCTGCGCGCCTCAGGCGGCAATCGCGGTGAAGAGCATTCGACCGCGACTTTCGAGGACAAGACGACCGGCCTGACCGTGGCCCAGGATGTCGTCATCGAACAGGCCAGCGGCGCCGACAACTGGGGCGCCTATATCGTCAAGGGCAAGCTGAAAATCACCTACCAGGGCGAGACCCAGACCATCCGCGTGCGCGGCAAGAGCGTCTGCGAAGCGCCGGAACGCAGCGCGGTTCCGTCGGACCGCAAACGCCCGGAAAAGCCGGCTACGCCGCCAGCTGTTCCTTGACCCTTTCGGCCAGGGTCTTGATGTCGAGCGGCTTGGGCAGGAAGCTGACGTTCTTTTCCTCTTCCAGCAGGTCCGAGAATTCCGACTCGGCATAGCCCGAGATGAACATCACCGGCACATTGCCGATCATCGGGCGGGCGCGTTTCAGCATCGACGGTCCGTCCAACCCCGGCATGATGACGTCCGAGATCAGCAGGTCGAACTTGCCGTTCTCGGCCTCGATGATGTCGAGCGCCTCTTCGCCGTCACAGGCTTCGATGACGTCGTATCCGCGCTGGCGCAGCAGATGGGCCGCGATGCCGCGCACGATCTGCTCGTCCTCGACGAACAGGATGCGGCCGACACCCGACAGGTCCTTGGGAACCGGCTTGGCTTCGGCTTGCGGCTTGGGCGCTTCGGCCGTCTTTTCTTCCTCGACCCACACCGGCAGGAAGATGCGGAAGGTCGCGCCCTGCCCCAGCTTGGAGTCGATCTGGATATGGCCGCCGGCCTGGGCGATGATGCCGTGCACGGTCGACAGGCCCAGGCCCGTTCCCTCGCCCAGCGGCTTGGTGGTGAAGAAGGGTTCGAAAACCTGGGAGATGATTTCCGGCGGGATACCCGGACCGGTGTCGGACACCTCGATCAGGGCGGCGCCTTGCGCCGGGGCGGTGTCCCAGCCGCGCCACTTGGCCTCGGCCTGGGTCAGCGCCTTGGCGGCGATCATCACCTTGCCGCCGCCCTGAGCCTTCATGGCATCGCGGGCGTTGACGACCAGGTTCATCATGACCATTTCCATCTGTCCCTTGTCGACGTGGACATTGGGCAGGTTGCGGCCGTAGTCGGTTTCCAGCTTGACGTCTTCGCGCACCAGGCGGCGCAGCAGGACCTCGGCCTCGCTGACCATCTCGCCGACATTCATGGTGACGCGTTTCACCGTCTGCTTGCGGGCAAAGGCCAGCAGGTTGCGCACCAGGTCCTCGGCGCGCACGATGATCTGCTTGATGCCGTTCAGGTCCTCATAGGACGGATCGCCCAGCGGGTGGTTGAGCAGAAGCTGGTCGTTGCGGAACTTGAAACCGGTCAGCAGGTTGTTGAAGTCGTGGGCCATGCCGCCGGCGACCTGGCCAATGGCCTGCATCTTCTGCGACTGAACCAGGGTCTGTTCCAGCTTCTTCTGTTCCGAGACGTCGAACAGGTAGAGGCTGAACCCGCCGGCGACCGGCGAGACATAGATCTGGACCGAGCGCGTGGCCTTGACGGTCAGTTGGATGTCGAACGGCCCGGCCTTGCCGGTGCGCAGCTTCTCGGTCAGGTCGGCGCGTGAGTTTTCGGTAACCAGGGTGCCGAAATCCAGCCCCTTCAGGTCGTCCGGAGTCTTTTCGACCAGGGCGGCGAAGACGGTGTTGTAGTCGGTGACGCGCGAGGCGAACAGGTCGCCATTCCCCGCATTGTCGATGACCAGGGCAGCGCCGAACGGCGCAGAGCCGGCAAAGGCGTCCATCTCGGCCGGCGGCATCTCGGCCTTGACTTCGGCTTCGCTTTCGTCGGGCAGGAACCCGGCCTGCTTGATCGGGTTGAGGTCTTCGTGGTGCAGCATCAGGCCATTGCCCAGCACGCCCTGAGAGGCGGCGCGGACCAGGACCAGGTCTTCGCCCAGGCGCGAGGCGACCATTTCGTAGTCGAAACCGCCGAGACGGACCAGGGCGCGGCCCTGGCCTTGCGACTTGGCTTCGCGCAGTGCGACAAACAGAGCCGGCGCTTCGTCGCCTTGGGGCAGGCGGCGCTGACCGCCGCCGGCATCGCGCCAGGCGGCGTTGACGGCCATGATATGGCCGTCGAACCCGGCGACCGCGGCGGGTTCTTCCAGAGCGCCGACAATGTCGGCACCGGTGAAGCCTTCGGCACTGAGGATTTCCTCTTCGGTGTTGAAGGCGAACATGCCTAAGAAGATCACGCCGGCGAAGGCGACCAGGATGATGGCCAGGACGACACCGATCGGCAGCTTGCCCGCCACCAGCCACACGCCCAGACACGCCGTGGCCACAACGCCGGCGACGATGGCCAGGCTCATGGGACTGGCGATCTTTTCGAGCCGCGCCAACTTGCCCTTGGCCGTCGGTTTGGAGGCGGCTGGCTTGGAAGCGGCAGGCTGGGCTACGGTTTCCGCAGCGGGTTTGATCTCGGCACCTTGGCTATCGGGCAAAGCGGTATCCTCACACAACGCGTGGCTGTACGGGCGGCAATCGCCCGACCAGCGAATCACACACTGAGTGTATCCCATTTGATGAAAGTACGCGCTGATTCAAAATTTATAAGAATCCGTGGGTTATTCAGAAGCCACGGCGTTTCTTCGCCAGGACGAAGCTGATCACCTTGGCCACCGCGGCAAAGTGTTCTTCGGGGATGGTCTCGTCGATATCGATGGCGGCATAGAGGGCCCGGGCCAGGGGGACGTCCTCGACGATCGGCACATTGTGCTTGCCGGCTTCTTCGCGGATTTTCAGGGCCAGGGTGTCGACCCCCTTGGCGACGCACAGGGGCGCCTGCATCTGGCCCATCTCGAATTGCAGCGCCACGGCGTAGTGGGTCGGGTTGGTGATGACCACGGTGGCGTCCTTGACGTTGGACATCATGCGGCGGCGAGATTTCTCAATCCGGATCTGACGCAGCTTGGCCTTGACGTGCGGGTCGCCTTCCATCTGCTTGTATTCTTCTTTTTGCTCCTGCTTGGACATCTTCATGCGCTGCATGAAGCGGAAGCGTTGCCACATGTAGTCGCCGGCGCCTTCGATAAACAGGAAGATGCAGACGGCCATGGCCAGGGCGATGAAGACGTCCATGGCATAGGGCAGGATCAGCAGGGGCGAGGCCTTGGCCAGGGCCAGGATCTCATAGAGCTTGCCCTTCAGCACCGACCAGACGATGGCCCCAGTGATGATCAGCTTGACCACCGTCTTGGCGAACTGGATCAGGGCGTCGAAGCCGAACAGACGCTTGAACCCGGACATGGGGTTCAGCTTCTCCAGGCTGGGCTTCATCTTTTCCGTGGTGAACATCAGGCCGGTCTGCATGACGTGGCCGCCGACACCGAACAGCAGGGTGACACCCATGACGACAGCCAGGATCGGCAGGATGCCGAAGACCAGTTCCTTCAGGATGGTGACGCCGCCATCGCCTTCCAGCGAGCCCAGCAGTTGCTGCGGGTGGGCCAGGAAGGGGACGAGGTCGCCGACCAGGCCGCGGGCCAGGGTAGGACCGGCAATGGCGACAACGGCGCATGCCCCGATGAGGGACAGCGCCTGGGGTAAGTCGCCGGATTTCGCAACATCGCCCTTTTCACGGGCCTGTTGTAGTTTTCGGGCCGAGGCCTCTTCTGTCCTGTCTTCGCCATCCGCTTCCTCAGCCATGGACGGCCTCCGGATGGTTTAGGGCGGACAAGACAAGGCGGACATCCGCTCTCTTATACTCCCCCGTTATACGGGGGAGGTGGCTGCAAGCGACAGCGCGCAGTCGGAGGGGGGATTTCCTGGCGTAGTGAGCGGGGCGCCAGTTGAAACACCGGCGGGCCAAATCCCCCCTCCGTCTCAGTTGCTGCCGCAACTGATCCACCTCCCCCGCATAGCGGGGGAGTATAAGAAAGGAAGGATCTCGCCAAATGTGCATGGCTTACCTCACCCCCTTGATGAAGTAGGCCAGCAGTTCTTCGTAGTGCTCAATGAACACCATGCCGGTGGCGCCCAGGCCGAGGGCCAGGATGCTCAGCCCCGCCAGCACCTGGACCGGCGTGGCGGCGAAGAAGATCGGAAAGTTCGGCATCATCCGACCGATAAAGCCGGTGGCCACATTGAACACCAACGCAAAGGCAATCAGCGGCGCCGACATCTGCAGCGCCAGGATGAAGGTCTTGGCCACCGTCTCCAGCATCAACGTGGTGGCGTCGCCGACCATGACGTCCCGCGTCGGCGCGAACACCTGATAGGAATCGACCATGGCCCGGATGAACAGGTGATGCAGGTTGGTCGAATAGATCAGCACCATGCCCAACATGGCCAGGAAGGTGCCCACCGAGGTCGAGGGCTGGGCCTGGGCGGGGTTTGCGGTCTGGGCGAAGGACAAGGTCGTCTGCAGCGACATGACTTCGCCGGCGATCACCATGGCGAAGATCAGCACCCGCATCAGGGTGCCCATCATCAGGCCGATGATGATCTCATGCAGGGCGATGCCCAGCATGTCGCCCAGGGAATTGGGCAGGGGCGGCAGGGTGTTGCCGACGATCGGCGTAATGACCAGAGCCAGCATCAGGGCCAGGCCGATCCGCAAGCGCGCCGGCACGGCCTGATCGCCCAGACCCGGCATCAGCATGATCATGCTGGCCAGGCGCAGCAGGATCAGGCCAACCGCCCACAGCTGGGTCGAGGTGCCGAAAAAGGAGGTGACCTCGGTGGCCGGTCCGGCCACGCCACGCAGGGCAAGTTCCTGCAGCAGCATGGGCCTACATCGCCGCGATCTTGTTGACGACTTCGTGCATGAAGCCGGCCAGCAGGGTGCCCATCAGCGGCAGCAGCAGCAGCAGGGCCAGGAAGATGGCGATGATCTTGGGGGCGTAGATCAGGGTGGCTTCCTGAATCTGGGTCAGGGCCTGAAACAGACCGATGGCGACGCCGACGACCAGGCCGACCAGAAGGATCGGCGTGCAGAGCTGGATGGTCAGCCAGATCGCGTCACGGCCCACGCCCAGAACTTCAGCACCACTCATCGTCCACCTCACGTCTTACACCCGGCAATTCCTGCCGGCTTTTACCCGGCGGATTTTGCCGGGTACGTGGTTAAAATCAGATTAAGGGACCGAGAATTCATGGGCTAAGACCCGCCTTTAGATCGGCATGCGCATGATTTCCTGGTAGGCCGAGATCACCTGGTCGCGGATGGCGATGACGCTCTGCAGTTGCAGCTCGGCGCTGGAGACCGCGGTGACCGCGTCGATCAGCTCGGCCTGGCCGGCCTGCTGCTGAACCATCATGTGTTCGGCCTGCTGCGTGCTCTTCATGGTCTGTTCCATGGCGCCCTGCAGCATCTTGCCGAAGTCCGGCGCCTGCACGGCTTCGCCGCCGCTGCCCTTGCCCAGGGTGTCGGCCTGCTTGATGGCGGCGCCATAGGCGCGGGCGGCGGCGAGCGGAGTCATCATGGCCTAAACCCTTACTTTTGCAGGATGTTGAGGATTTTTTGGTTCATGTCGCGCGCCGTCTCAATGACGTTGAGGTTGGCTTCATAGGCCCGCTGGGCCTCGCGCATGTCCATGGTTTCAACCAGGGTGTCGACGTTCGGCCGTTTGACATAGCCCTGGGCGTCGGCCGCCGGATTGGACGGATCGTATTCGGTGGCGAAGTCCTTCATGTCCGGCATGACCCGGGCCAGACGCACGCCCGTGGCGCCGTCGATATTGGCCGACTGGAACACCGGAATCTGCCGGCGATAAGGATCCCCGCCCGGAGTCGTGGCGACCGAGTCCGCGTTGGCGATGTTTTCGGCCGTGATGCGCATGCGGGCCTGCTGGGCCTTCATGGCCGAGGCGGCGACCGCCATGGCAGAATCGGAACGGATTTCCTTGACCATGATTTACTCCTTACTTGCCAGGCACTTTGACGGCCATGCGCATCATGGCCATCGACTTTTCGTAGAAACCGACCGCCGCCTGGAACTGCATCCGGCTTTCGGCCATGCGCAGCATCTGTTCTTCCAGGACCACCGAATTGCCATCCATCGTGGTTTCCGAATCCGGCGACAGCACCACCTTGGCGCCCGGCGAGAACGGGGTTTGCGGCGCCATGTGCTGGGTGTTGGTCATGGTCAGGCCGAGATTACCCTGCGGCGTGTCTCCGCGGACCAGGGCTTCGAAATCCTGGGGCGACAGGTCGTGCGGCTTATAGCCCGGCGTCGAGGCGTTGGCGACGTTCTCGGCGACGATCTTCTGCCGGTCGCTGTGCCAGCCCATGCGGGATTTCAACGCGCCCATCAGCGGTATGTCCGTCAAACTCATGACGCAGTCCTCCTAAGACAGGCAAAATATTCCCACCTTTTGGTTAATGAAGGCTTTAAGTAAATCGGGCGTTAACCATTGCCGGCGCAGAACGGCGTAAAGGGTGCGCGGTGTACCCGCGGGTGGCCGATGGACTTCCTCAGTATTTTAAAAGCCGTTTTTGCCCTGTCGATCGTGTTGGGGCTGATCCTGGGCCTGGCCTACGGACTGCGCCGCTATGCGCCGCAGATCATGGCGCGGCTGCAGGCTCAGCGCGGGGAACGCCGGCTAAAGGTCGTCGAGACCCTGGTGCTGGATCCGGCGCGCCGCCTGGTTCTGGTTCGGCTCGACGACGAAGAGCGGCTGATCCTGCTGGGCGAAGGCCGCGAGCTGATCGAGCCGCGCCACAAGCCGGCGCCCCGGCCCGCCGCGCCGAAAGCCGCACCGTCCGCCTCCCCTCCGGTGAGCCAAGATGACGACCTGTTCTGAGTATCCCGTCGTGAAAATCAAAAAAACGCTGACCGCAACCCAGATGAACCTGATCGTCCTGGGGACCTTCATCTGCGGTTTTGCGATGATGATCTTCCCGATCGACGCCGTCGCCCAGTCGGTCAATGTTGATCTCGGTACCGGCGGCGGGCTGTCGTCGCGCGTCGTGCAACTGGTCGGGCTGATGACGGTGCTGTCGCTGGCACCGTCGATTGTCATCATGACCACCTCCTTCATCCGCATCGTGGTGGTTCTGTCGCTGCTACGCACCGCGCTGGGCCTGCAGCAGAGCCCGCCCAATGCCGTCATCATCTCGCTGTCGCTGTTTCTGTCCGCCATCGTCATGGCGCCGACCTACGAAGCCGCCTACTCCCAGGGCATCCGGCCGCTGATGGATCAGGAGATGGAATTGCCCCAGGCGTTCGACGCCGCGTCGCAGCCGGTCAAGGCTTTCATGCTGGGCCAGGTCGGCAATGACGATCTGGGGCTGTTCGTGCGCCTGTCCAAGATGGAAATGCCGCAGGACAAGATGGAGCTGCCGGTGCGGGTGATAACGCCGGCCTTCATGATTTCAGAGCTGAAGAAGGCGTTCGAGATCGGCTTTCTGTTGTTCGTGCCCTTCCTGGTGATCGATCTGGTCGTGGCGTCCGTGCTGATGAGCATGGGGATGATGATGCTGCCGCCCGTAGTGGTGTCCTTGCCGTTCAAGCTGATCTTCTTCGTGCTGGTCGATGGCTGGCGGCTGGTCGCCGGGTCTTTGGTTGAAAGCTTCCGGCCAGCCATAGGCGGGGGGTAGTCCGCCTCTTGCCAAGCCCGGGAAACGGGCGCACACTTGCTCTTTCGGGGACAGAGTAACTACATGATTGACAAGGTGTTTTTCGGAACAGGGTCCAGCGGTGCCACGGTCTTCTACCGGTTCGGCAATCGCGGCGCCCCGCATCCCGTCACCCGCGACCAGGAAAACAAGCTGCGCATGGCGACCCTGATGGCCACGGCGCTTATCACCGTCATGGCCATCGGCGGGCTGACCTATTTCATCGCCGTCACCTTCCTCATCACCACCGTGCTCCCCAATGCCCAACCGGCCTTGCCGTTCGATCCGGTTCTGCTGTATCTGGGCGATGTCGCGCAGACGGCGCTGATCGGGGTTGTGGTCTTAATCTACGACCTGAATGTGAAGGCTATCCTGAGGCTGTAGTGCGGTGGTTGGGTCCGTAAAAAGGGTTGTCCACAGACAAGCCAGGTAAGTCAGGTGGACGGTGTTTTTGGCACCTCGCCGTGCCACATCCTGCGCGATTTCATGACGAGCGAAGCTCGTCGAAATGACTGAAAATAAAAGCAAAATGTAGCGCGTTTTGGCGCTGCCTATCTGGCTTATCTGGCTTATCTGTGGATTCAAAAACCTGCGGCGGGACAAGTGCCGCAGGCTCAGATCAAGTCGCCGCAAATGTCCCGTGGAAGCCCAGCGGCGTGGCGTGTTGCCCTTGCCAGGACGCCACCGGGCCGTCGTCCAGATGCTGCGCATCGAAGACATGCAGTTGCGTCGCCCGCGCCTTCAGGTCCAGCACCGTCCCGACCAGCCAGCCGTCCAGTTCCCCCGAACCGCGCGGCACGAACAGCGCCTCCTCGACCAGGGCGGCGTCGCCGAAATCATGGGTCTGGCGTTTTCCGGTCTTCCAGTCGAACAGGGCCAGGGCGCGGGCACCCGGATGACCCGGGGTTTCGCCATGGACATGGACGACGCGGTCGCGGCGAAGACCCTGGCGGCGGCGATCGGTCTGCGGGAACTCCGCCGTCACTCCGGTCGGACGAGAAACCGCGCGGCCGTCGGGATACAGGCTGACCAGCGCCAGTTCGGAGGCCGCGTAGGCCGTACGGTCGAATTTTCCGCGGACGATGTCATGGCCGCCTTTGGCGCCGAATTCCGGTGTGCCGGTCAGGCAGACATCGAAATGCAGCGTGCCGTCGGCGTCTTCCCAGGCGTCGCCGGTGTGGAAGTAGAAGGCCGCCGGCAGTTCATAGACGCGGCGCTTCGTGAAGTCGGCCTTGTCGACGACCAGGATCTGCAAGCCAAGTTCCGGCTTCCATTTCATGTTTTCGGATATCGGCAGCGCCAGGCCGTCCATCACCCAGGGCTGCATCGGGAAGATCAGGTGGCGCTCGGTCACTGCCCAGTCATGGGCATAGCCCGCCAACGGCAGTTCGACCAGCTCGCCGCGTTCCAGTCCGCCCTTCGGGTCCAGTTGCCAGATCCAGGCGCGGTTGCCCAGGAAGGCGGCGCTCCAGATACGACCGGAGGGCTCGACCTTGGGGTGGGCGAGAAAGGCCATGCCCTTCAGGTCGTCGCGGAAGGTCTGCGGCCCTTTCGTTTCCAGGCTGTGCGGATCAACACGATAGGGCGAACCGCCTTCCCACAGCGCCCACAATTCGTCGCCGACGCGCATAACCGAGGTGTTGGCGGCATTGACGTCATCGGGCCCGCTGACCGGCGCGCCGGGGGCCGCCGGAGTGCCGAAGCCCGGCATCATGATTTTGCCGGCCGCCTGTTCGGTACGGCGCTTGAAGGTATCGACGAACCGGCCGCTGTGACGGACGCCATCACTGGTCAAGTCGTAGCGCTGGATCATGCCGTCGCCGTCGAACCAGTGGCCGGTAATGTCATCGCCGTAGCGGAACCAGGCCGGGCCGTTGCGGTAGAGTTGACCGCGCAAGCCTTGCGGCATGCGGCCATGCAGGCGGGTCATGGCGCTGTCGGCATAGCCTTCCGCCGGGGCATTGGTGACGGCCAGGGTCCAGTCGGCCGCCGCTGCGGCCCAAGATTTCGGCGCGAAGGCGGCGGCGCCGGCGCCGGCCAGAACGCCCAGCAGCCCGCGGCGGGAGATGTCGAAGTCTGTCATGATCGCCACCCTCAGAACGCGATGTTTTGCGTCGTGACCGGCGCGACAACGGTGAAATGGGCGGCATCCCATCCGGCCGGGCCCATGGTGCCCTTGGCATTGTTGGAGAAGGCGAAGGGCTCGGTCGGCATGCCGAACGGGTTCATACCCATCTTGCCATCGCCATCGACGTCATGGAACATCTTCAGCCCATACTCGCCGGGCACCAGGCCGTCGACGGTCACGGTCGCCTGCGGGCCGGTGACATCGGCGGCGGCATAGCGCACGGCCTTGTCGCCGTCATAGCCGGCTTCGCTGTTGAAGATGGCGATCAGCACCTTGCCCTGGGGCTTCAGGTTGTCGCAGACAATGGTCAGGCTGGCGGTTTCGGCGTTGGCGGCAGTAGCGGCCAGACCCAGCAGGGCGGCGGCGATAAGGGATTTGAACATCGATGTCTTCCTCTCGTTTGGGGCGATGAGAAAGACATGTCATACCGGATGCGCGCCCGCCCGGCCGACTTCGCCGTCGGTCGCGGATTCTGCGCCAGATGCCGGCTGTGCAACTGGCGCTTCGTGAACGGCAGGGTCAGGTTTTGATCGATGAATCGGGAAGCCGCGTAAGGTCGACGATCAACTTGCGTTTGAAGCCTGCCAGGTCCTTCCAGCTTGAGGCAACCCGCACCGGGCGGCCGTTGGCTTCATCGATCACCGTCATGCCTTCAGGAGTCACGCGCAGTTTCAGCGTCTCCATGACCAGGTCGCTTTCGTCGCTGGCCATGACCACGGCGACGCTGTCGAACAGGGTCGAGCTCTTTTGCGTCAGGTCGAAATCTTTCGGCATCCACGGCGCGTTGGGCAGCCAGGCTTCGCTGTTGGCGATGACCGCGCGGGCGAAGGGGTCGGTGCTGCCGCGGACCAGGTGCATCTCTTCGCCTTCGAGATAGACCAGGCCGCAGGTGTCCAGCGGCGTGATGCTGCACGAAATCCAGTCGGCATCGAACACGGTTTGCAGTGCGGCCGGATCGACGCGGACATTGTATTCCGGCTCGACCTTGGCTGCGCCGCCGTAACCGACGCGCACGGCGCCGTGCATGCCGACAAAGCGGGCGTTTTTCGCCAGTTCGGGTTTCAGCTTCAGCGCGGCGGCCAGCTCGGTGACCGGACCGACGGCAATGATGGTCACCGGGTCCTTTGAGGCCATGACGGTGTCGACAATGGCCTGGGCGGCGTCGCTGCGCACCTGCCCCGGGTAGGCGTCCAGGCCGAAATCGCCGATCCAGGTGTCCTGGGGACCATGACCATCGCCGGCGTCATGGCCCATGGCGATGGTGACGTCGTTGCGGCCGGCCAGGCCCAGCAGCCTCGCGGTCAGGCGGGCGCGGTAGACGGCGTTGCCGGCTTCGGTGCTGACCAGCTTTAAGTCCAGTTCCGGCCGGCGCAGGAGTTGCAGTATGGCCCAGGTGTCGTCGACATCGCCGCCGATATCGGTGTCGAAGATGATGGGCGTGGGTTTGGTGCCGGCGTGGGTGGAACCGGCGGCGACGGCCGCAATGGCTGCGGACAGGAAGGTGCGGCGATGAAGGCTGGACATGGGACGTTCTCCCGTGGATGTCCGCCTATCAAATCCCAAACCGGCCCCGGAAGCAATCAGCCAGGGACTCAGCACACGAATTTTGATATAACGACGCTATCCATATGGGCGGAGGCGGATATGCGGATAATCGCGCTTTTGGCGATGCTAGCTGTGACGGCGGTGGCCGGCGGCGCGAAGGCTGAGGTCTCGCCCCGGCCCTCATGTGTCGCGACGGCGCGGGTGGCCGACGGTGCCGCGGCCGACCGCATCGACTGTTTCGCCATCGACAAGGCGTCGGAACTGCGCCAGTGGTCCGGCGCCGGATCCTGGGCCAGTCTGGGCCCCGTCTCACACGTCAGCCGGTCGGTCAGTTGCCTGAAGACCCGCGACGGCTATCTGCATTGTTTCTATGTGCGGCGTGACGGCCAGATCTGGCACCGGCGCTGGCTGCCCGATGCGCCACGCGCCGCCACGTTGGAGGCCATCGGCGGCGTTCCCCTCTCGCCCGCCCCCGGTGCCTTGATCCGGCCCGGTTTTGTCGACCACATGGCCAATGAACTGACCTGCATGGAATCCGGCGATAACAATATCGCCTGCATGGTTCAGACCGTCGCGGCACCGGATGGCCGGTTTTACGGCGAGCCCGGTCTTTATGTCCGCCGCTACTTGACGTCCATTGGCGGCTGGTCGGCCTGGCAGTCCATGGGTGTCGGCTGGCGCACCGGAAATTGCCGCTGGACGGGCACCAGCCTCGATTACTGCACCCTTCACCGTTTCGACGCGGCGGAAAGCATAACACGCCATATCCTGGCTTCGACGCATGATTATGGTCCGGTCTTCCCATCGGGCGAAGCGCCTCTGGCGGGCCTGGTGCGAACGACTCCCCTGGTTGGCCCCCGCGACAGCACCGGTGCCTATCCGCACCTGTCGGGTGGGCTGCAGTGCCTGCATGTCCTGGTCAGGCCCGACCCGTCCGTTGGGGAATACGCCTTCAGCCAGCATTGCGCCGCCCTTACCGACACCCGTCAGCTTTATTTCGGCAGTTTGGTGGCGCGCGGTCCCCGCGAGATGACCTGGTCTCCGGTAGCGGACACGCCGGTCGACCTGTCGCCGGGTTCGGGTGTTCTGACCGGCGACGAACAGGCACCCAACTGTCAGGTCATGAACCCGCCTGCATCACGCGCTGACCTGTCGCCGGTGGAGGACTTGGTGTTCACCTGCGTCCAAGTGACGGGCGAGCGCGAAGTCACCTTCCTGCGCTACAGCGACGGCCGGTGGACACGGCAGGCCATCGCCACACCCTATATCGTGACGGGCGCTCCGGTCTGTGTCGTTCTGGCGGCAACGCGGCTGGACTGTTTCTTCCGCACCGACCTGAAGCTGGGCCGGATGAACCGGTTGTCGGTCGTGTTGAGCGGCAAGGGCATCGATTACGGCTTGAACGAAATCGGCCGCGGATTTGTCTATCCGCGGCCGCCTCGATAGTTATCGATTGCCGACATCGATGAAGGGTACTGCGCCACCGGTCGTCGTGGGCAACTTGCCGTCCCACTTTTCGATGGCCCGAAGCTTAACCACTTCGGGGCTGGCGGCGATTGACTGGGCGATCAGCCGGTTGGCCTCGGCCTGGCCGCGGGCCTCTTCGATCCGGGCGTCGGCCTGGGCCTTGGCCACCGCGACCTGGGCCTGGGCGGCGGAGGCGTCGGCGTCGGCCTTGGTCTTGGCCTGGATCGAGTCCAGGATGACCTGCGGGTAGCGGATGGTGCCGATCCAGTCGAGCTGGCTGATATTCACGCCTTGGGACTCCCACTTGTTGCGAACACGCGCCAAGGCCTTCTGGATGACCTGCTGGCGGCCGCCGCGATACAGGAACTCGACGCTGACCAGTTCGGTCTCCGCCGCGATCGCCGTGCGGACGTCGTTGCGGATCGGCCCCTCGAACAACTGGTCGAAGGTCAGGCGGTAACGGGTATAGAGCGACGGCGCCTTGGCCGGATCGATGCGCATGACCAGTTGCACGTCGGCCGTCATCGGCAGGGCGTTGTTGTCCGAGAAGTTGATCTCCTCGTTCTCGCGTCCGCGCTCATCCTCTTCCTTGGTATAGGTGTAGGTGCGCTGGATCTGAGGGAACTCGACGATGCGTTCGCCGATCAGGTTGATGTGGTATCCCGACGGCATGGGAGTCTTGTCGACCCCGGCCTGAGGCCCAAGGGTACGAATCTTGACACCGACATTGCCGGGCTGGATCGTCTGGCCGCACGAGACCAGCATGATTAGGCTCAGCACGACGATCACGCCGATACCGGCAAAAAGCTTGATGCGGCCCGGCAAAGCGAACCGCGGATTCAGATTGTTCATGACGTTCTTCACGCGGGTTGTCCCCGCGCCCCATTCTGAGAGTTGGCAGAAAATAACCCAAGAAGATGCGCACTCCCTTAACGGAAGAACGAAATGTCACGGTTCGGGGGCTTGATCGCGTAAAAAGCAAATATGGGCTGGTGCCGAGATTTCGACATATCGCCGCGCATAGACTTGCGGCTGTGTTAGCACTTTACTTAAGCGATCCGGTTCCTTTTGTTTCAAAATTCCCGTTTGTCTTGGGAACGCGGATATATTACCGCCAAGCCGAAAAGGTTTAAAGCGAAACCGGATATTTATAACAAGAATGTGATCCAAACGCATCGGCGCTTCCGGAATCTTTCGCACCCGGATTGCCGTAGGGCCGCTTTCATGATACCGGTATCATAATCTCACTACCTAGTACTGCGTTTCATAATCCAAAGCCGCACGCAAGCGGCAACCGGGGCACGGATTCATGACCAACGAACCCAGCCGGCCCGGTGCGATCGTCCTGCGATAGGAAAACGCACCATGCGGGCAAGCGACGAACGCACTCTGTGGCTGTCACGGCACGTCCTTCAGCATGAGCCGGCCTTGCGCGCCTGGCTCAGCCATCGCCGCATCCATGGATTGGATATCGACGACATCGTGCAGGAGACCTATGCCCGGCTGATCACGGTCGAGGACGTTTCCGGCATCGCCAATGTACGCAACTATATGTTCCAGACGGCGTGGTCAGTCCTGGTCAGCCATGTTCGCCGCAGCAAGATCGTATCGTTCCAGACGGTCAGCGACCTGGACCAGCTTGGGGCCATGGCCGACGCCTGTTCGCCGGAGGAACAGGTGATCGGCCGCGACGAGCTGCAGCGCCTGGCCCAGGCCATAGCCGGCCTGCCCGGCAAGATCCGCGACGTCTTCGTTTTGCGCCGGGTCAACGGCCTGTCGCAGCGCGATGTGGCCAAACAGCTGGGCCTGTCGGAAAGCACTGTTGAAAAACATATGAGCCGTGGCATTAATTTGCTGATGAATTTGATTTCACATAGCGGAAACGACACGGCCCGAGCGTCTAAGGCGTGGGGAAGTAAGTTGAATAAAGGCCATGCCCAGAGTGCCCGGAAACGTGCCGAAACATCAGACGGCGAGCGAGATTGACGCCACGGCCGCCGACTGGGCGGCGCGGGCTGATCGCGGACTGACGCCTGCCGAGGATGCCGAGCTGGAAGCCTGGCTGGCCGAAGAGCCGCGCCGGGCGGGCGCCTATGCCCGCGCCCGGGCGGTTTCCGTGTGGTCCGAACGTGCCGCGGCGCTGGGCCCGGCCTATGATCCGCAACGCTTCGAAGGCCGAAAACGCGTCGTTACCCGGCGCGAATGGCTGATGGGTGGCGGGGCCATAGCCGCTGGACTGGGCGGCGCGGCGTGGGTGGGCTTAGGCCTGACATCGCGCGGCCAGGAACAACTGACTCATGTCGGCGAGATGAAGGTGGTGCCGCTGTCCGACGGTTCGGTGGTCAGCCTGAACACGGCTTCGCACATCCGCGTCGCCTTCAACGGCAAGCGCCGAACTATCCACCTGGATGCCGGCGAGGCGCTGTTCGATGTCGTCAAGGATGCGGCACGGCCGTTTGTCGTTGTCGCCGGCGACACCGAGGTGACGGCCGTCGGCACCAGTTTCGTGGTCCGCCGGCTGGTCGGCTTGCCGGTTCAGGTCCTGGTCCGCGAGGGCATTGTCGACGTCCGCCAAATCTCGCAGGCTGAGGCACCGGCGGTGCGTCTGCCGGCGATGAACCGCGCCGAGGCAGGCGATGGCGGGGTGATCAAACGGCTGGCGATTGCGGAAGCCGAGGTCGAACGCGCCATGGCCTGGCGCGAGGGTCGCATCTCGTTCGAAGGTGATACGCTGAGCCAGGCGGCAACGGAATTCGCCCGCTACAGCGACACGCGCATCGTCATCGAGGATCCGGCGGTGGCGCGCGAAACCGTGACCGGACTGTTCCAGGCCAATGATCCGGTGGGCTTCTCGAAAGCGGTTGCCGTCAGTTTTGGGCTGCGCGCCAAAATCAGCGAAAAGCAGGTCCGGCTGTATCGGTGAGGTGAGGTAGAAGCGAGCCGATTGGAGGGCGGCACGGCTTTCCGTAGCGGATCAAGGTTGACCTGCTATAGACTATGTCCGCAGCCGGGCTGGCAGGGGGAGAGTTTCCAAATGATGGTTGGCAAAAAAGCTTTGCTCGGGCTGATGATCATCACGATCTGTCTGGTCGCAGGCGCGATAGGACTTGGACGGCCGTGGGAGTCTCGCGCGGCGGATCTGTCAACGATTCGCGCTCAGCGGTTAAGCGGCGTAAAGGCCGACTTGGCACAGAGAGGCCTGACCCTTGGGTCGCCCATCCTGATCCGCATCTTCAAGCAATCCGATGAGCTGGAACTCTGGATAAAAAAAGGTGAGACATTCCAGCTCTACAAGACCTTTCCGATCTGTGCCTGGTCCGGTGAGCTTGGCCCCAAGCTGAAGGAAGGTGATGGTCAGGCCCCCGAAGGTTTGTATACGGTCGGCAGGGCGCAGATGAAGCCGGACAGTCAATACCATCTCGCTTTCAATCTCGGCTATCCCAACGCCTATGATCGCGCCAACGGGCGAACCGGAAGTTTCCTGATGGTTCATGGCAACTGCGTGTCCATCGGCTGCTATGCCATGACGGATACCGGCATTGAGGAGATATGGCTTATCGCGGACGAAGCGCTGAAAGGCGGCCAGTCCGCGTTTCAGGTGCACAGCTTTCCTTTTCGCATGACCGAGGACAACATGGATCGGCACCAGTCGTCTCCGTGGCGCGGTTTCTGGCAGTCTTTAAAACCGGCTTACGATGATTTCGAACAACGCCGGGTTGCGCCAAAAGTGTCCGTCGTGAACAAGGCTTACAAGGTAGATATGTAGCTCACCGCATACCCGCGATATTTTTTCGTTAACCGGATAGAGGAAATTTTCCGCCCCATGCGTCTAGGTCTGCAGAAGCCCGCACAGAAAGAAAGCGGGCGCAAGCAGGAGAGAAACAGATGCCCACCCTACGCCACAGTCGCAATCCCAGAAAAATGATGCTGTTCGCCGGCGCCGCCCTGATCGGGCTGAGCCTGGCCACCGGCGCCATGGCCCAGGTCAAGAGCTTCAATGTTCCGGCCGCCGATGCCGTCAGGACGATCCCGCAGTTCGCCAGTCAGGCCGGCGTTCAGATCGTCGCCCCCGCCGGTACGCTGCAAGGAGTTCGGACACGCCCGGTCCAGGGCAATATCGACGTCCGTGCCGCGCTGGCGCAACTGCTGGAAGGCACGGGGCTGGAGATCGCTTCCGACGACGGCAATATCATCGCTCTGCGCGTGGCGCCCGTTGCCGCCGTCGTCGAGCCCGACCAGCCGGTCGTGGTGACGGGTTCGCGCCTGGCCAAGCGCGGTTTCACGGCCCCTACCCCGGTCACGGTTGTCGATGCCGAAGAGCTGAAACTGTCGGGGACGCAGAACGTCGAAACCCTGTTGAACCAGAATCCGCAGTTCATCGGATCGCAGAACAACGGCCCGACCGCCAATACGGTTCCGGGCGGCACCGCCACGCTGAACCTGCGCGGTTTCGGCGCCCAGCGCAACCTGGTTCTGGTCAATGGCCGACGTTTCGCAATAGCTGGAACTGATGGCACCACCGACATCAACACCATCCCAGCGGCGTTGCTGAAGCGCACCGAAGTGGTCACCGGCGGCTCGTCGGCGGTCTACGGTTCGGACGCTATTACGGGGGTCGTGAACTTCATCATGCGCGACGATTTTGACGGGGTCGAGATCGCCGCCCAGAAGCGTTGGGACGAGCCGACCGGCACGCCGACCTATACGGTCGACCTGACGGTGGGCGGTAACTTCGCCGACGGCCGGGGTAATGCCGTCGTGTCGCTGGATTATTTGAATCGGGGATCGATCACGCGCGGCGAGCGTGGTGACTATGCCTTCTATTCGCTGTCGGACGGTTGCGTTACCTCGGCCTCGTGGAGCGACGACAAGCCCGGCACGCCGCAGTCAGTGCCGTCGGGCCAGACCTGCGTCGGCGCCGGCGGCCGCATGGGCCTGATCGCCGGCGGTTCCGGCGATATCCCCGCCGGCCGGTTCTTCGGCATCCCGACCTATGGTTCCGCCCAGTCCAATCCGGGTCTGGACGCCGCTTTGCTGGCGGCAGGTTTGCAGAATGCCGGGGCGCGCGGCTTTACGTTCGACGGCGACCAGGCCCGCCCGGCCCTGACGCCTCAGGACGACTATAACCTGGGGCCGGAAAACTATCTCATCATCCCGCAGACGCGGTGGATGGCCAATACCTTCATCCATTACGACTTCAACGAGAAGGTCACGGCGTACCTCGAGGCGCACTTCTCGAACAATGTCGTCAATATGCAGTTGGCGCCGACCAACATCAACGGCAACTTTCTGCTGAACGTGAACAATCCGCATGTCAGTTCGCAAATGCGGGAAGTGTTGCATCAGCTCGACATGCGCGAGACCGGACCGCAATCCATCACCCAGGGCACCCTGACCCTGACCACCACGCCCAATGACGGCCTGGCCGTTCTGGGGATCGGCCGTCGCCTGGTCGAGGTCGGCGACCGCTTCAATTCGTCTGAGCGCAATGTCTTCCGCACGGCGTTTGGCATCCGTGGCAATCTGGGCAATGCGTCGGACAGCTTCCTGCGCGACCTGAAGTACGACCTCTACTACTCCTATGCCCGCACCCAGAACACCGACAGCCAGCGTGGCAGCGCCTCGCGGTCGCGTTACGCCCAGGCCCTGCTGTCGCAGAACGGCCAGGCGCCGGTGCTGGACGTCTTCGGCAAGGACAGCATCTCGGCGGCCGGCGCCGCGGCGATCGCCATCAACTCGACCAACATCCAGACGGCCCAGCAGCAGGTGGTGGTTGCCAACCTGAGCGGCGAGGCTTTCGACCTGCCCGCGGGTCCTGTCGACTTCAACGCCGGTTTCGAGTGGCGCTACAACGAGGCCAAGTACACGCCCGATACCTTCCTGAGCTCTGGCGATGTCTCCGGCTTCAACGCCGCCAAGCCGACCAGCGGCAGTGTGGCGGTCAAGGAAGTCTATGGCGAAGTGCGCGCGCCGATCCTGGCCGACCTGCCCCTGGCGCGCCGGCTGAACATCAACGGCGCCTTCCGTTATTCGGAATACGACCTGAAGGGTGTCGGCGGGGTGTGGACCTATTCGGTGGGCGGCGAATGGTCGGTGAACAAGTCGATCACCTTCCGCAGCCAGTTCCAGCATGCCATCCGCGCCCCCAATGTCGGCGAGCTGTACGGCGGCCAGTCGCTGCAGTTCGCGTCGGCCACTGATCCCTGCTCCAGCCGCGCCCCGTCGGCCCAGCAAACGGCCGCGGTCCGCACCCTTTGCGAGGCCACCGGCGTGCCTTCGGCGGCGGTGTTCGGCACCGGCGTCCAGCCCAACACCATCATCGGCAACACCATCGGCGGCAATCCGAATGTCGGTGAAGAACAGTCCGATACCTACACCTTCGGCGCGGTGTTCACTCCGAGCTTCGTCCCCGGCCTGGCCGTGGCGATCGACTGGTACAGCATCGAGCTGGACGGCGCCATCGCGCCCCTGGGCGGCGGTCTGCAGAACACGCTGAACCTGTGTTACACCATCATCGCCGACGCCAATTCGGAGTTCTGCAAGGCGATCACGCGCAGCAACACCACCGGCGAAATCACCAGCCCGAACTATGTCGTCACCACCAATGCCAATACCGGCGGGATCAAGACGAGCGGCGTGGATTTCGACGGCCGTTACAGCTTCCGCACCGACTGGGGCCTGTTCGACGGCGGCAGCCGATTCGACCTGGGCGCCACCTGGACCTATACGGACGAGTTTACCTCGACCCCGGTCCAGGCCCTGCCGCACCTGAAGAACTACTGCGTCGGCGCCTATGGTCCGACCTGTGGCCAGCCGATCCCGCAATGGAAGGGCGTTTCACGCGTCACCTGGCGGAACGGCCCGCTGACCCTGTCCCTGCGTGACCGCTATATCGGCAAGGTGATGATCGACCGTTACCTGCTGCCCAAGCGCGCCAACGGTACGGTGCCAGCACTGGAAGCCCTGACCCGTCCGGTGATCGAGGGCCAGCACTATTTCGACCTCAGCTTCGCCTATGAACTGCCCAGCCACGTCGAGGTCTACGGCGGTATCCAGAATATCACCGCCAAGGATCCGCCGGTTGTTGGCTCGTCCCAGGCCAATGCCAACACCTGGGCCGCGACCTATGATGTCGAAGGCCGGGTCTTCTTCCTGGGCGCCAAGGTCAATTTCTGATCGTGGTACCCGTGATGCGCGTCCCCGAGCGCGCTGACTTGCGCCGGACGGGTTCCGTCCGGCGCCCTTTTCGACCCACGCCGGCTCCTCCCGTGGCCGGCGTACCTTAGATCAGAATGACGTCGGATAGAGACGTCATTCTGATCTCATTTTTTTGACGCCTCATGTTTATCCAAAAAGTGGCGTCCACTTTTTGGCATGAGGCTTAAGACCCGATGGCTCACCTCCATCGGGCCTCTTTTCGGGAGACAGGTGATAGGTTAACGTCCTCAAAAACAAAAACAGGTTGAGAAGATGCCACAGTTATCGAGACGTGCCTTTGGCGCGGGTCTGGGATTTGCCGCCATGGCGACCCAGGTCCGGGCCGCCACCTGTACCTATCCGCAATGGGCCGATGATCTACGTCGCGACCTGGACGCCATGGCGGTGGAACTGACGGCGACTTTGAAGCCGTGGTCGGGCCCGGAGACGGTGTTCAAGCCGGAGGACTATGGCGACACCAAGGGCCTGGCGACGAAAGCCATTCAAGGGGCGATCGATGCCGCCGCCGTTTCGGGTGGGACTGTGCGGCTGAGCCAGGGCGATTATGTTTCCGGGACTCTGGATCTCAAGAGCAACGTCCGGCTGGAGGTCGCCAAGGGGGCACGGTTGCTGGGGAGTCTCGATCTGACAGACTATCCCGAACGGATGGCCAAGCGTCCCACGGTGATGGACAGCAATATGGGGATGAACCAGTCACTGATCTTCGCCGAGGGATGTGAGAATATTTCCCTGTGCGGCGAAGGCGAAATCGACGGTCGCGGCCATAATTTCAAAGGCGACGAGACCATCCACGGTACGCCCGGCCGGCCCTTCCTGATCCGGGTGATCGACTGTAGGCGCATCCATATCCACGGCATTACATTGAAGGATTCGCCGTGCTGGATGCAGAATTATTTGAATTGCGACGACCTGCTGGTCGAGCATATGACGGTCGAGAACCAGGCCAATTTCAACAATGACGGCATCGATATCGATGGCTGCCGCCGTGTGATCGTGCGCGACTGTTTTATCAGTTCGGGCGACGACGCCATCTGCTTCAAGGGCGCCGCCCAGCGGCCAGGTGAGAACATCCTGATTGAGCGGTGCAAGCTCTATACGTCGTGTAATGCGGTCAAGTACGGCACAGACAGCCAGAGCGTCCTGCGCAATGTGCTGGTTCGTCATTGCGAGATCGGCGGCGTGTCGGAAGCCATGCGGCGGATCAAGACGGTCGATGCCGACAGCGGTTTTTCGTGGGAAATGGTCGACGGTGGTTTGGCCGAGAACCTGCTGGCCCACGACATCCATATCGTCCGCGCCAGGAGCCCGTTCTTCTTGCGGCTGGAGAACCGCGGCCGGGTAAGGCCGGAGCAGTCCAAGCCGGGGATCGGACGGTTGCGGCGGATCGTGTTCGACCGGATTACCGGGGAGGATAATGGTTCGCGCGGATCGTATTTTCTGAGTGTGCCGGAGCAGCCGATCGAGGATGTCGTGTTGCGCAATATCCGGATCGGCCAGCGGCCATCGACGGCGTGGCTGGCGGAAGAGCAGATCCCGGATCTGCGCGGGGTTTATCCGGATGCGCATATGATCGATGCCCATTGGGGCGGCGTGGGTAAGGATGATTTGGGTAAGGCGATCGGCGGGGATGCGCCGGCCTATGGTTTGTGGGCGCGCAACGTCAGCGGTTTGACTTTGATCGATTACAAGGTGGTTCCGACAGGGCCTGATCCGCGTCCCGAGATTGTTGCCAAGACCGGTGTCACCCGTTTCTGCCGAGGATAGATGATGCGCACAGTAGTTTTATCGTTGTGCCAACGCCGGCAGAATTGGTTTGATGAAGACGGAAACAGCGGCGGGCCAAATCCCCCACCGTCTTATTTGCTTCCAGCAAATAATCCACCTCCCCGTATAACGGGGAGGGATGAGTTATTTATGTTGCCTACTTTTTTAGCGAGGTTGTGGGAACAGGTTCACCATAGGAAGAGCCCCCTCCGTCATCTCGCTTCGCTCGATGCCACCTCCCCCGTAAACAGGGGAGGAGGACGTGGTTGAGCCAAAAATCCGTGCCGCTCTGGCGCTTGCCGCCTTTCTCGCCCTGACAGGTTGCGCGGCCCTGACCCAGGCGCAGCCGCACACCTATAACAACCCGATCCTGTATGCCGACTACTCCGATCCGGATGTCATTCGGGTCGGGGAGAGCTACTATCTGGTCGCGTCGAGTTTTCACTGGTCGCCCGGGATTCCGGTGCTGAAGTCTAAAGACCTCGTCCACTGGAAAATCATCGGCCATGTCTTGCCAAGGCTGCCGTTCGGGCCGCTCTACGACATGCCCGGGCCGTACGAACTCGACGACACCAAATCCAAGCCGGTCACCGGCACCAAATATGCCTCCGGGGTATGGGCGCCGTCGATCCGGCATCATGAAGGCAGGTACTACGTCTATTGGGCAACGCCCGACGAAGGCGTGTTCATGGCCACGGCTACTGATCCCGCTGGGCCGTGGACGCCGGCGGTCGCGGTTATTGCGCAAAAAGGCTTGGAAGACCCCTGCCCTTACTGGGAGGAGGACGGCCAGGCCTGGCTGGTTCACGGCAAGGTCGGCGCCGGGCCGTTGGTGCTGCATCGCATGAGTTGGGACGGCACCAAGGTGCTGGATGAGGGCAAGGTGATCGCTGAGGACAAGGCGCGTTTGCCGATCCTGGAAGGGCCGAAGTTCTACAAGCGCAACGGCTGGTACTACATCTTCGCGCCGATCGCCGGGGTCGGTACCGGCCCACAGGCGGTCGGCCGCGCGCGCACCATCGAAGGTCCCTATGAATGGAAGGACGTGCTGGTCCCCGGCAACGGCCTGTTGGGGCCGCATCAGGGCGGCTATGTCGAAACCCCGTCGGGCCAGGGCTGGTTCATCCATTTCAACTCGACCGGTGCTTTCGGGCGGATCGATCATCTGCAACCCGTGCAGTGGGTCGAAGACTGGCCGATCATGGGCGACAATACCTTGCCCGTCCTGACCCATGTCGCGCCGGATACCGGGAAATGGCGACCTCAGGACCGGCTGCAGGAGTCGGATGAGTTCTCGGGTTCGACCCTGGGCCTGCAGTGGTCGTTCAACCACAATCCCGACAATGCCCGGTGGTCGCTGAGCGAACGGCCGGGGTTCCTGCGGCTGAAGGCCGGACCGGCGCAACATCTGACAACGTCGCGCAACACATTGACCCAGATCCTGCAGGGGCCGCATATGCAGGCCACCACGCGGATCGATATTTCCGGCATGGTCGATGGCCAGCGCGCCGGATTGACACTGTTCGGGGTCAAGCCGGTGTGGATCGGTGCGGTGAAAGAGGCCGGCGTGACGCGGGTGACCTACGCCTCGGCCGGTGTCGAGACACCGGGGCCAGTGATCACGGGTAAGACGATCGACCTGAAGGCGTTTGTTACGCCCGACCAGATGGTGCGGTTCGAATATGATGCCGGCAGTGGTTTTACGGCTTTGGGCGAGCCGGTGATGCTGGCGAAATTCTCATGGTGGAAGGGCTCGCGGCCGGGGGTTTTCACCTTCGTGAAGGGTGATGCTGCGCCGGCCAACCACATCGATGTCGACTGGTTCCGCGTGACGCATGAGGTCATGCCATGAACCGCCGCACCTTCATGGCCGCTTCGGCCGCCGCCGCCTTTGCCGGGCCGGCTTTTGCGCAGGAGTCGGCGCCGCACTATACGACCGGCAACGCCAAGTGGCAGGCCGCCTATGATAAGGCCTTGGCCGTGCTGCATAAAAATGTGCAGGTTGTGCCACGCTATTCCAAGCCGGTGCTGATCGAAGGGGCCGACTATGCCGGCATCTGGATGGAGTGCGGCCCGCATGAGGCCTTGGTCTATCGCAAATTCCGCCCGGATGTGGCGCGCAATTCGCACGAGGTCTTCTTCGAACTGCAGCGCATGGACGGCCAGATTCCGTGCAACAACAAGGTGACCGAGACAGGCTTCGGTCAGATCCAGATGGTGGTGCCGATCGCCGCCACCGCCTGGGAGCTGTCGCGGGCGACCGGTGACGAGGCGTTATTGGCCCACGCCTACAGCGCCTGTTCGGCGTGGGATGCGTGGCTTCTTACGTATCGAAATACGCGGGGGACGGGGCTGACCGAAGGGTTCTGCACCTACGATACCGGGCATGACAATAGTCCGCGCTGGGAAGGCATTCCGCCGCAATGTCCGAACAAGGATGCCAAGGCGTTTGTGCCCGGGTTGGGCGTGCCGCGGCTGTCGCCGGACCTGTCGGCGACGACCTATGGCGCGCGATTGGCCCTGGCGGATATGGCGCGCGCTTTGGGTAAGGGCGGTGAGGCCGATCGCTGGACGGAAAGCGCGGCGGATATCCGTGGGAAGATTTTGAACCAGTTGTATGTGGCTGAGGATGCTGCGTTTTATGATCTGGATGCTAACGGCAAGTTCGTGCGGGTGCGCGGCGACATCCTGACGCGGGTGTGCAGCGAAAGGGTGCCTGACCAAACTTTGTTCGATACCTTGTGGGAACGGCAAATTCATAATCCGAAAGCGTTTTGGGCGCCGTATCCGTTGCCGTCGATCGCTTTGGATGATCCTACCTTTGTGCGGCCGATCCCCAAGAACAGCTGGGGCGGGCCGTCTCAGGCCCTGACCGCGTTGCGGGCGCCGCGGTGGATGGATCACTATGGCCGTTCGGCCGAGTTCAGCGGCATGATGACCAAGTGGTGTGAGGCCATCATCGCCGATATGACCTTCCGTCAGCAGATCGATCCGGTGGACGGGACCTTCACCAAGCAGGGCGATGAGCCGGACTATTCGCCCTGTGCGCTGGTGATGGTCGATTATAGCTGGCGGCTGGCCGGCGTGGTCGAGGAGGCCGATGTTCTGGAATGGAACGTGCGGCCGGGTCATCCGGCGTCTATCGGGGCTCGGTTCCGGTTGCCGCTGGATGGCGGTGGGTCGGCGGAGATGATGTATGATGGTAAGGGGGCGGAGTTAAGGGTGTCCGGCAAGCGGCTGGGCCGGGTCGAGGGTACGGCGCGGTTGGTGACGCGGAAGGATGGTCAGGTGGTGTCGTTAAGGGGTATTGATGAGCGAGCGCAGAAGGTAACCTTGCGGCCGGAAGGGCAGCCGGCGAAGACGCTGAAGTTAGCGGGGAACGCTGTAGAACCCCTCTCCCCGTTCTTCACGGGGAGAGGTTAGGGTGAGGGGCTATTTTCTGAAAGTTCCTTTGCGACTGAACATTCAGAAAAAGCCCCTCACCCGATCGCGTTCACTTCGTTCCGCTCTCGTCCTCTCCCCGTAAACGGGGAGAGGTAATTTAAGGCCGCTTCCCTGTTCTTTACGCCGTCTTCGCAGGGGGTGTTGCCGGTTTTTTGTTGGCGGCGTTATCCTTGTCGCGGAAGCGCTTCTTCATGCTGCCCACCCAGCCCGTAAAGGTGTCCGTTGCGGTGGCCGCCGAAGCGAAGTCCTTGGCGCTGACCTCGCCACCGTCCAGCGGCGCCAGAGCCACCCGCAGCGCGTCCGGTGACGACGCCCCTTCGATGAACTTGCCCCAGCGGTCCGACAGGCGTTTCAGGCCCGCCGCATCCTTCATCTGGCTGTAGGCGATCCCCGCCCGGATCAGCCGGCCTTCGTCGCCCGGTGCCAGGGGGCCGTCGCCCTTGTAGCGATCCCCTAAGCGGCGTTCCAGCACCGCGCCGGCCTTGGCCCAGTCCTGCTTACGCCAGTAGATGTCGGCGCGGACATCGTCGCCGTCCGGCGAGGTATCGCCGCCCAGCACGTCCAGCGCCTTGTCCGGCTCGTTCAGTTCGGTCAAAGCGCGCGCCTCCATCACCCGGCGTTCGGCCATGATGGTTTTCGGCAGCAGGGTGGTGCGCGTGTTCCACAGGGTCTGCAGCGCTTTTTGCGGGTTGCGGTCCATCAGGTAGATGGCCGCCAGATCCGCCGCCACGGCCGATTTCGCCACTCCGTCCAGGCGCTCATTGACCTGGTGTTCCAGCAGCTCGGCCGCCTGGTCCAGCAGGTCGACATCGACCAGCCGCCGCACCAGTTTGCGCACCATTTCGTCACCGTCCGATCCCTGAGGTGTCAGGTCCTGGAAGTCGTAGAACAGACCCAAAGCTTCCACCGGCTGCAGGCCGTCGGCCTGGCCGCCGAGGAACAGGGCGCGGAAGGTGTTGTTCAGCGAGGCGTGAATCTTCAGGCCTTCGGGCGTGTTGATGAACTGCTGACCGCCGGATCGCAGCACCTGCATGGCTTCGCGGTAGTGGCCCATGGACAGGTAGATCTGACCCATATTGCCGACGATTTCCATCTCGGTGGCGTCGCCGCGCCAGCGGAAGCGCAGGGAATCGAGCACCGCCAGGGTTTCTTCCGGCTTGGCCTGTTTCAGTTCGAAGGCCAGCATGGCGGCGCGGACCTGGGCCGGGGTCGAGACGCCGGCGTCCGAAGCCTTGGCCACCGCGCGATAGACCTTGAGGGCGCGTTCCTTGTCGCCCGAGGCCTCGATGATCTGGGCGTCGATCAGGTAGGCAGCCAGCTTGTCCAGCGGCGGCACGTCCTGGGAGACGGCATAGCCGATCATGGCCTGAGCCGTGGTCATGTCCTTTTCCTGAAGGGCCGAATAGGCGTAGGCGGCGCCGAACTTCGCCCGCCAAACCGGCGGAAAGGCGTCCATGGCCTTAAGGCCGGATTTGAAGGCCTTGGCGGCCTCGGCATAGTGGCCGGCCTGGTAGTCGGCATAGCCCTGCCACAGGCGGGCGGCCGGATCGATCAGCATCTGCGGTGACGACAGGTCGCCGGCGGCATCGGCAAAGCGGCCGGACTGCATCTTGGCGGCGACTCTCAGGCCACGGACCTGGGGATCTTCCAGGGCGCGCGGACTCTGGCGGACCAGCATGTCGATGGCACCCTGGGCCTCGAAGGTCAGGCCTTGGCCCATCAGGAAGCGTGCCAGGGCCAGGCGTGCCTTGGTCGGGGCGCCCGGCCCCTGCTCGCCTTCGTCGGCGGCGGCAGCCTGAAGCGCGTTATAGCGGGGCAGGAAGCCTTCCTCCGGCGTCTTCGACCAGTCGGCATTCATCAGCGAGGGATAGAGGGACGACTTGTATTCCAGGCGGGCTTCGTTGGGGCGGGCATTGGGATCGGCCGCGGACAGGGTCAGGCCGCCCGGGCGCGATATCTGGACCAGATCGCCGACCAGTTCGACCTTCACGTCCGGCGTCATCTGGGTGACGACCACGCCCTGGGCGGTGGAGGCGATCGAGGCTTCGACCATTGTACGGCCGGCGGTCAGGTTCTTGATCGGGGCGCGGGCGGTGACGATGGCCATGCGGTCGCCGACGCTGGGGTCCTTGATCCAGGCGATTTTGGTGGCGCCGGCGATGTTGACATTGACGCCGGGGACGCCGGTCGATTCATCGCGGATGATGGCGACTTCGGACGATTTGGTGTTCAACGCCTTGCCGCCCAGGCGGACGCGCCAGACCAGGCCGTCATTGATCGCCGACAGCGAGCCGATGGCCGGTGCCTTCAGACGTAGCGCCGTGAAGCCGTCATTACGCGTCCATTGCGCGTCCTGGACCGACATGCCGTCGTTGAGTTCCGGTGGCAGGCGCAGGTCGACTTCGGAATCGAAAACCACCCAGACGGAATCGCCGCGGCGGAAGACGGCGGCGGCGACGGGACCTTCGAACGGGAAGGCAATGTCCTTGCCACCGTCGATCGTCTCGACGTTCAGTGCCACTACCGGGACATTGGCGGCCTTGCTGACATTGGGTTGGCCGGTGGCGGATTCGCCTTCCTTTTCGGCCGGCTTGGTCAGGTCCTGGAGATTGACGCCCAGGACCTTGGTGTCGGGTTTGGCATTGGCGTCGAACTGGACATAGACGGCGCCATCGGAGCGGCCAAAGCGGGCGTCGTAGCCTTCGGCGACCTTGAGCACGATTTCGCTGGCGCGGCTGTCGCTGCGCAGGTCCACGCCGGTGACGCCGACGGGGGGATTGGCGCGGATATCGCCGAGGTCGGGCTTTTGCTGGCCCGGCAGGCGGATGACGACCTGGTCCTTGTCGCGGCGCACCGAGGCGCGCGAACCGACCGAGCCGTAGATTTCGACGCGGCCGGACTTGGCGTTGCGGCCGACGCGGATGTCGATGGCCGAGCGCGGCGCGACGGTATCGATGGGGGTGGGATCGCCGATCGCCAGGCCCGCGAAGCCGAAACTGGCCATGGCCACCAGGGCGGCGGTGGTCTTCATGGCCGTGCCGAAGCTGAGCGGCTTGGCGGTGGGATGGTGGATACGGCCGAGCAGGTCGCGCGCGCGGTCGACCTCGCGCTTCAGCGGCGAGGTTCGCGCAGGCATGGGGGATTGCGGCTTGCGACTCATGGCCGGTTAATTTTGGCTAATGAGGGTTTAATCAAGGTTAATGGAGGGAGAATCTTATTGCCTGCCGACAATGTTGAAGCGTGGCCGGTATTCCGCGCTCCCCGCTCCCCCTCCGTCTCGACGCGGTCGCCTGAAGAAGGCTCCCTTGCTCGACACCTCCCCCGCAAGCGGTGGAGGATAGCTATTCTTAGCCCTTCTTCTCCGGCGTAGCGGCGGGTTTGGCGGCCTGTTGCGGGGCTGCGGCGGCAGGCGCCGAGGCCGTCGGACCGTTCGCCGTGGCCTTGTCCAGTTTCTGCTGCAGACCGCCGGCTTGGCTCATGCGGCGTGACAGCTTTTCGGTCAGCTCCTTAGCGGCCAGCGGCGGCATGGCGCCCAGGATGGCAGCCAGGGTCCGCTCCTTCATCTTGGCGGCAATCGGCAGGCGGACATCGTCGTCCATGGTGGCGAAGACCGCCGCCGCGTCCTTAGGCTTCATCGCCGAATAGACCGCCACCAGGCGGTTGGTGTCGTCGTCCGCCACCTTGGTCGCCTGGTCCAGAAGGCCCTGGATCTGGCCCTTCAGGTCGGTCAGTTGCGTGATGCGGTTGTCCAGTTTGGAGTCGGCAGTGTTGATCAGTTGCTCGCGCGCGTTCAGCGCCGCTTCGCGTTCGTCCAGCTCCTTGCGGCGCTGGCCCAGGTTCTGGATGATGCGCATCTCGTTGGTCGACATGCCGGCGTCGGACGCCAGTTGGTCCAGCGACGTGGCGCAGACGGGGGCCGCCGGCACTGCGGCGGCGGCATCGCTGCCCGCCTGTTCCGCCGTCAGCAGAGACGAGGCGATGGCGTAGCTTTCGGTGGGGTCGTCGGTCTTGGACGTTTCGCTTTTGGCGGCACCGGCCTTTTTCGGTTCATCCTTCTTGACCGCGTCGGCGGCAAAGGCGGTGGCCTGGCTGAAGATGTCGGGCATGACTTCCAGGCTGGTCAGGGCCTTCAGGGCCAGAACGCCGCCCACGGCGACGAAAACGATGGGCAAAAGACGGGGCATCGCCATGGGGTGTTACTCTACTTGCGGCTGGAGTCGGGGCCGAACAGGTCGTCCTCGACGGATAAGGGCTGGCGCTTGGGCAGGGTCAGGGTGCGCATCATCTCGTTGAGATTGGCCACCACCAGTTCCGACATCTGCACCTTGTCGAGGATTTCGGTCTCGTCCTCGGGCTTTTCGGCGGGAAGACGCGACATGTAGCCGTTTCGCGTTTCTGGGCGCGGTTCAGGGCGCATGGCACTACGCGGGGCCGGGATCGGGTCGTCCTCACGCACGACATCGCGGTCGAACGGGCCGCGGCGAGCGGTCGGCGCCGGTTCACGCTGCGGCGCCTGGGCCACGATATTGCGCAGCATAAGCGCCGGATCGTCGAAGTCCTTGCGCCGCGTCACGGGGACCTGCATCTGCAGTTGGCGGGCGGTTTCGGCGGCTTCGATGCCGCGGTCGAGGTCGCGGCCGGCCTTTTCGGCGCGGTTGACCTGGCCTTCCAGCTTCTGCAGCAGATCGCGCGCCGCCAGGATACGGCCGTGCAGCAATTCCTGGCTGTCGTCGGCGTGGCCGCGCAGTTCCTTCAGCGACATGTGGGCGCGAATGGCCGCGTCGTCCAGCTCACCGACCGCCTTGGCGAAGCCCTCATGGGCGGCGCGCAGGGCTTTCAGCTTCTTGTCCAGGCGCACGCCGAACCATAGGGCCGCAATAAGCAGCCCCATGAGTACAACATCCATAATGATGTTCGTCATCGACACGACGCGTGAACAGTCCCTTCTACTTCTTCCTCATCTGCGTAAGCCGCCGCTTGGTACTCGAAGCCAGGGGCGTATCCACCCGCACGGCGATCGAATGCCCCTTTCGGCCCATCCGCCCCGTGGTCAGGGGAATGGCGCCGCACCTCAACTGCACCGGAGAATCAGCCTGTGCATTCAGCACGATCGTTTCCCCGACCTTTAAATTCAAGACCCGCGACAGCGGTACCTGCTGTTCATCGAGCACGGCGCGCACCTCCATCTGGGTTGTCCACAGTTCCGTGGCCAGGTGGCTTTCCCAGATGTTGTCGCGACCGAACTTCTCACCCATGAACTGCTGCAGCAGCATCTTGCGGATCGGTTCCAGGGTGGCATAGGGCAGCAGCAGCTCGATGCGGCCGCCGCGGTCTTCCATGTCGATGCGCAGCTTGACCAGGATGGCGGCATTGGCCGGCCGGGCGATGGCGGCGAAGCGCGGGTTGGTTTCCAGGCGATCGAGGTTGAAATTGACCGCCGTCAGGGGCTCGAAGGCCTGGCGGGCGTCGTTCAGCACGACCTCAACCATCCGTTGCACCAGCACGCGTTCGATGGTGGTGTAGGGACGGCCTTCGATGCGCAGCGCCGCCGTGCCGCGACGGCCGCCCAGCAGCACGTCGACGATCGAATAGATCAGGTTGGAGTCGACCGTCAGCAGGCCGTAATTGTCCAGTTCCTCCGCGCGGAACACCGCCAGGATGGCCGGCAGGGGGATGGAGTTTAGGTAGTCGCCGAACCGGATCGACGAGATGTTGTCGAGCGAGACTTCGACGTTGTCGGAGGTGAAGTTACGCAGGGAGGTCGTCATCAGGCGGACCAGCCGGTCGAAGACGATTTCCAGCATCGGCAGGCGTTCATAGGACACCATGGCCGAGTTGATGATCGCCCGGATGCCCGAACGTTCGTTGTAGTCGTCTTCCGACAGGTCGAAGCCCAGCAGGCTGTCGATTTCATCCTGATTCAGGATGCGTTCGGCGCCGGCGGGCATGTTGAAGCGCTCGCCCATCGAGCCACCGCCGACCATGGCTTCCCATTCGGCGGCCAGATCCCCGCCGTCTGCGGTCACACCCGCGGTAGCGGCCTGCGCCTCAGCGGCGAGTTCCGCCTCCCACTGGGCCATCATGGCTTCCTGATCGACGTCTCCCGTCATGTGATCAGCATCTGCTCGATGAGGACGGCGTTGACCTTGTGCGGGGCCAGGACCAGGTTGATGCGGCGCAGGATCTCCAGGCGCAGTTGGTGGTTGCCGGCTGAGCCTTTCAGATCCTCCGGACGCAGTTCACGGATGAAGCCCTGCAGGATGTCGTTGACCCGGGGCAGGTTTTCCTTGACCAGGTCGGCCGTTTCTTCGTCGGCGCATTCGAAGGTCAGTTTCAGCTTGAGGTAGGACGAACGGCCGTCGGCCGACTGGATGTTGGCGATCGTGTCGGGCAGGGTCAGGTAGATGGTGCCGTCGGGACCTTCGGACAGGACCGGCTGGGTCTTGGGGTCGACCTTGGCTTCGCCGCCGCCGCCGTGACCGCCGCCCTTCTCTTCCTTCTTTTTTTCTTTTTTCTTTTCCTCGCCGTGGCCGTCCTTGCCGGCCTCGGCGCCATGGGCGGCGTCGGCCGCCGGCTTGGGCGCCAGGAAGAAGAAATAGCCCGCGGCCCCACCGCCGCCCAGCAGCAGCACGGCGCCGCCAGCAATAGCGATCAGCATGATCGGCAGGCCCTTTTTCTTGGGAGCTTCGCCGCCTTCGCCATCACCACCGTCGACGGGCGGTTCTTCCTTCTTTTTTTCCTTTTTGGCCAAACGACACCTGACGCAGAAAAATGGACGCAACTTAGGCGCCGGATATCCCGCCACTATCGGGCGACATGGTTAACGATCCGTTTGCCGTTACGGTGAACGCGGCATTTTTTGCCGCCTGCTGTGGATAAGTTTACAGCGGTCAAAAACGTGAAATTTATATAAATCAAAGACTTGGCAATCTGGCACGGCGATTGCAATGGTAAAAACACGTCGTTAATGCGCCCGCCGAAGGCACTGCCGTTAACCGATTAATCCCCTGATTCAGACCGGAAAGGACCGCGGCCATGGATAATGCCAGCTATATCGCACTGTCGCGGCAACTGACGCTTCGGCGCGAACTCGACATCACGGCCAACAATATGGCCAATATGAACACCAACGGCTACAAGTTCGAGCAACTGCTGGTCCATCAGGAATACGGCGCCCCGGCCTATAATTCGCCGATCCGCACGCCGGCCAACTTTGCCTACGACAACCAGGTCGGCCGCGACTTCGCCCAGGGCACTTTCCAGATCACCGGTGCGCCGTTGGACTTCGCCATCGACGGCGAAGGCGTCTTCTTCACCGTACAGACCGCCCAGGGCGAGGCCTATACCCGCGACGGCGCCTTTACGATGAACGCCGAGGGCATGCTGATGACCCAGGACGGTTATCCGGTCATGGGCGACGGCGGGCCGATCACGCTGGATCCCAAGAAGGGCCAGCCTTCGGTCTCTGAAGACGGCATCATCACCCAGGATTACCAGGGCCAGTCGGAACGGGTCGGCAAGCTGGGCCTGGTCCGCATCGCCGACATGAGCGACCTGGAAAAGGCCGGCAACGGCACCTACACGCTGAAATCCAACGCCACCCCGGTGCCGGCCACCGATGCCCGCCTCCGCCAGGGTTTCCTGGAGGCGTCCAACGTCAACCCGATGATCGAAGTCACCAAGCTGATCGAAATCAACCGCGCCTACACCACCCTGGCCGGGATCATCCAGCAGCAACACGATTTGAACAAGTCCGCCGTCGAACGGCTTGGCCGCGTAACTTAAGGATAGCGAACCATGCGAGCGCTCCGTACCGCCACTACCGGCATGGCTGCCCAGCAGCTGAACGTCGAAGTCATCTCCAACAACATCGCCAACATGAACACGATCGGGTTCAAGAAGCAGCGCGCCGAGTTCCAGGACCTCCTGTACCAGAACATCGAGCGCATGGGGTCGCAGTCGTCGGACGCCGGCACGGTCGTGCCGACCGGCATCCAGGTCGGCGCCGGTGTCAAGGCCGGATCGGTATATCGCATTATGCAGCAGGGCAGCCTGACCCTGACCCAGAACCAGTACGACGTCGCCATCGAGGGCAAGGGCTACTTCCAGATCCTGATGCCGTCGGGTGAAACCGCCTATACCCGCGCCGGCAACTTCTCGGTCGACGACCAGGGCCGCCTGGTCACCGAGGACGGCTACCTGGTCCAGCCCAGCGTCACCGTCCCTCAGGACGCCATCGACGTCTCGATCTCCAAAACCGGCCAGATCCAGGTCACCCAGCAGGGCCAGACGGCGCCGACCACCGTCGGCCAGCTTCAGACGGCAACCTTCTTCAACGAAGCCGGCCTGGACGCCATTGGCGACAACCTGTTTCTGGAAAGCGGCGCCTCGGGCGCGCCCAATGTCTCGACGCCGGGCGATGTCGGTTTCGGCACCCTGCTGCAGGGCTATACCGAAGCGTCGAACGTCGACGCGGTCGGTGAAATCACCGCCCTGATCGTCGCCCAGCGCGCCTACGAGATGAACTCCAAGGTCATCACCACGTCCGACCAGATGCTGCAGACCGCCAGCCAACTCGCGAGAGGCTAAGTAGATGAAAACCTTTGCCCTTATCGCTTTGCTCGCCTTTGCGGTTCCCGCCGTCGGTCAGGCTGCCGTCCCCATGGTGCTCAAGGCTGCGACCAGCGATGGCGACGGCCGCATCACCCTGGGCGACCTGTTCGACAATGCCGGCGCCGCTTCCGACGTCACGGTCGGGGTCCGCCAGGGCCAGACCGCCGTTCTGGATGCCGGCGCGGTCCAGTCGATCGCCGCCCGCAACGGCGCCTACTGGGACAATCCGCGTGGCCTGCGCCGGATCATCGTCACCGCCGGCATGGATGGCGTCCCGTTGTCGGCGGTTATTCCCGCAGCCGGGTTTGCCCAGCCGGCCGTTGCGGTGGCGCCGCGCACTGCCGCCGTCCGCCGTGGCGAGGCTGTGGCTGTGACCTGGAGCTCGGGCGGCCTGACCCTGACCGTTACCGGCGTGGCGCAAAAGGATGCCACCGTCGGCGACCTGATCCAGATCCAGAACCCGTCGTCGAAAAAGATGATCGATGCCGTTGTGATCGGGTCCGGCCAGGCCGTTGCCGGCCCCAACGCCATGCAAACCCGCAATCAACTTCTGTCTTCGCGTTAAGAGTACCTCGCCATGAAAAAGATCGCCCTCGCCGCCTTGGCTTTGACTGCTGTTACGCTTTCCGCCTGTGGGACCGTGTCCGAAACTGTCAACGGGCCGCAACTGACCGCCATGGCCTATCCGGTGGCCGTCATCCCGGCCCAGCAGGCCGTGATCCAGCCAGCGCCGGCCTCGTCGAACTCCTTGTGGCGGACGGGAGCGCGCACCTTTTTCAACGACCAGCGCGCGCGCAATGTCGGTGATATTCTGACCGTGCAGGTCGATATCGACGACAGCGCCCAGACGCAGAATTCGACCGACCGGTCGCGCAACAATTCGTATGACGCATCGACGCCCAGTATCTTCGGGCTGGAGTCGTCGCTGGGGAAAATTTTGCCGTCCGAATATAACCCGGCCAATGCCTTGCAGGCCGAGGGTAATTCGACCTTCTCGGGCAATGGCCAGGTGAAGCGGTCGGAAAAAATTTCCGTCACCCTGGCGGCGACCGTGACCGGCGTGATGCGTAACGGCAACCTGGTCATCCAGGGCCACCAGGAGGTCCGCACCGGCCGCGAAATGCGGGTGCTGAGCGTTGCCGGGATCGTGCGTCCGGAGGATATTTCCTCGACCAACACCATCAAGCACACGCAACTGGCCGAGGCGCGCATCTCGTACGGCGGCAAGGGCGATATCACCAATATGCAGCAGGCGCCGGTGGCGCAGAACCTGATGGACAAATTCAGCCCGTTCTGAGGCGCTTCCTGGTAGCTTCCCCCATGAAAGAAAGGCCGGCGGCTTTCCGCCGGCCTTTCCTCGTTTGGCGTGGACCTGGATCCTACTGGAAGATGAGGTCGGCCTTGGTGACGGTGACGTTGGTATCGAAGACGACGGTGGCCGTGATGCCGCCGGCGCCGGTACCGTTGCTGTCCCAGACCAGCGTATGGGTGGTCGTGTTGTAGATGAACTGACCGGTGTTTCCGACCGCCGTACCCGTGCTGTTGCTGGTAAAGATGGTGTTCGCCAGGGTGTTGGTGAATTCCGACGCATTGAACGCCAGGTGATCGACGCCGACCTGGAAGTCGGCCACGTGGTCAGTGCCGCCGCCGTTCCGGGCGAAGACGAAGGTGTCGGCCCCGTCACCGCCTGTCAGCAGATCGTTGCCCGTGCCGCCGATGACGATGTCGTTGCCCGCCCCAGCGTTCATGGTATCGGCCCCTGCGGCGCCGTCCAGGACGTTGTTGCCCGAGTTGCCGGTGATGATGTTGCCGACGGTGTTGCCGGTAGCGTTGATGTTGCTGCTGCCTTCGAGGGTCAGACGCTCGAAGTTGGTCAGCAGGGTGTAGGTGTGGCTGGTAAAGACAGTATCGGTACCCGCACCAGCGTCTTCGACGATGGTGTCGCTCGGGTCGATGTAATAGACGTCCGAACCGACACCGCCCGAGAGGGTGTCCACACCTGTGCCGCCATCCAGGGTGTCGTTGCCTTCACCGCCGGTGATGTTGTCGTTGCCGCCCAGGCCATAGAGCTGGTTGGAACCGCGGCCGCCAGTGACTGTGTTGGCCACCGCGTTACCCCAGGCGTTGGTGGCTGCCGTGCCCCAGCTGGCCAGTTCGAGGTTTTCCAGACCGTCGGCCAGGGAATAGCTGATCTGTGAGATCACCTTGTCGGTACCCGCTCCCAACTCTTCGATCACATTATCGGTCGCGACATTGACATAATAGGTGTCGTTGCCGCCACCGCCCGCCATGATGTCGCCGCCATAGGAACCGTCGAGCACATTGTCGCCGGCGGTGCCGTAGAGGTAGTTGGCCAGCGAGTTGCCGGTGGCGTTGATGTTGCCCGACCCGGTCAGGCGCAGATTCTCGATAAAAGCGCCCAGGGTGTAGGAGACCGAGGACCGGACGGTGTCGAACCCGCCGTCGTTATGGCCCACGGTCGAGTCTTCCGATGCCAGGTCGTTGCTGTCATCGATGATGTAAACGTCGTCGCCGGCGCCACCATACATGATGTCGGCGCCCCCCTTGCCATCGAGCCTGTTGTCGCCGGTGTTGCCTGTCAGGACGTTGATGCCGTCATTGCCGGTTCCGTAGATGTCGTCGCTGCCCGTCAGATACAGGTTTTCGACATGGGCGCTCAGGGTAAAGGTGATACCGCTGTAGACGCGGTCGATGCCCGCGTTCAGGGTCTCGGTAATCGTATCCGCGGCATTGTCGACGAAGTAGGCATCGTCGCCGGCGCCCCCCGCCAGGCTATCGGCCCCGATGCCGCCGTCCAGGCTGTTGTTGTGGTCATTGCCCCTCAGGCTGTTGTTGTCGCTGTTGCCGGTGCCGTCGATATGCCCGGTGCCGGTCAGGACCAGGTTCTCGAAATAGGCCGCCAGGGTGTAGGTCCTGCCGATCTCGATCGTATCGGTGCCGCCGCCATCGGCCTCGGTCACGGAGTCGTCGTCGTTGTCGATGACGTAGGTGTCGTTGCCGGTGCCGCCCGCCATGGTGTCGGCGCCCGCACCGCCGTCCAGGCGATTATTGCCGCTGTTGCCGGTGAGGTGGTTGGCCTGGCTGTTGCCGGTGGCGTTGATGTGCGCGCTGCCGGAAAGCGTGAGGTTCTCGACGTCGGTCGCCAGGGCGAATGTCACGGAGGCGATGACCTCATCGGTGCCGCCGCCGGTCTGCTCGATCACGTTGTCATTGACGACATCGACATAATAGGTGTCGTTGCCGGCGCCACCGTCCATGATGTCGGCGCCGCCTTTGCCATCGAGAACGTTGCTGCCGCCATTGCCATAGAGATAGTTGGCGCTGGCATTGCCGGTCGCGCTGATGCCGACGCTGCCGGTCAGGCGCAGGGCTTCGATATAGGCGCCCAGGGTGTAGGAGACCGAGGCCCGGACTTGGTCGAAGCCGCCGTCGTCCGTGCCGGAGATCTTCTGTTCGGACGCCAGGTCGTTCTCGTTGTCGACGATATAGATGTCGTCACCGGCGCCGCCGTACAGGGTGTCGGCTCCGACGCCACCGTCCAGGCGATTGTCGCCGTCATTGCCAGTGATCACGTTGGCCAGGGCGTTGCCCGTCCCGTAGATATCGTCGCTCCCGCCCAGAACCAGGTTCTCGACATGGGCGGTCAGGGTATAGGTGAATTCGACCTCGACGCTGTCGATACCTTCGTTCAGATCTTCGCTTACGACATCCTGGTCGTCGCCAAGCCGGTAGGTGTCGTTGCCGGCGCCGCCCATGAGGGTGGCCGCGGCGTCATTCCGGGCGACGATGACATTGGCCAGTTCGTTACCCGAGAAGGTGCCGGCGACCGTCGCGCTGACATAGAGGTTCTCGACATTGGCGGCCAGGGTATAGCTTGTCGCGGCGCCGATGAGGACGACGTAGTCGCCGTCTCCGCCGTCGGCCTCTTCGGTCACCGTATCCTCGCCGTTGTCGAGATAATAGATATCGCTGTCCGCGCCGCCTTCCAGGGTGTCTACGCCGGCCATACCGTTGAGGCGATCCATACCGGCGCCGCCCACCAGGACGTCATTGCCGGCGCTGCCGGTCAGGGTGTCGTCGTTGCCAAGGCCTTCCACCCGGCGGATGGTGCCGGTGGCGGTGAGATTGTCAGCAGCCTCGGTGCCGATCAGCGCTTCGCCGATGTCGGTGATGGTAATGGCGACGGCCTGGTCGGTGGAATAACCGCCGGCCGAGGCGCGGATCGCAATGTTATAGACATTGTTGCCGTCGGAATCCTCGGGCGCCTCATAGTCCGGCGAAGCCAGGAAGGTGACGACGCCGGTCTCATCGTCGATCTCGAACAGCGCCGCATCCGTGCCGGACAGAGTCCAGACGATGGGGCTGCCGGTCACGGTCGAGGCCGCGGCCTGGTATACCGTGCCGCTGTCGTTTTCGGCAAAATCGGCTGTCGCGCCAGAGGTGAATGCCGGCGCCGGATTGACCACGGTCGCGGTCAGGTCATTGCCGGTTCCCCCGATATAGCTGAGCTGGAAGGTCCTGCCGCCTTCCGACAGCAGCGTGCCTTCCGCCAGGCTGGCCAGGGTGCCGGTGATGGCGTCGGTGCCGTCGTTGGCGATCAGGACGAAGCTGTCGCCGATCGTCGCGGTAAAGCCGACGTTGAAATACAGGTTGGCGCCGGTGAGATCGACCGCACCGGTGACCGAGATCTGATCATATTGCGTACCCACCGTGGTACCCGCAATGTTCACGCCCAGGGTCGCCCCGCTGGCAATCGTCAGGCCGTTGTTGAGCGTCAGAAGGCCGACACCCGTGCCGGTACCGGCGCCGATCGTGCCGCCGGAAACGACGGAAACCGCGCCCGAAGTGGCCGCCGTGCCGATCGTGCCGCTGCCGTAAAGCGTGCCGCCGACGGTGACCGTGGTCACATTCGCGAAGGTCGAATTGACCTGCAAGGTGCCGGCGGAGACCGCCAGACCGCCGCTCAGGCCGGAGCCGCTGCCCGACAGGGTCAGGGTGCCGCTGCCGGTCTTGCTTAAGGTCGAGGACCCGGTCAGGGCGCCGCTCAGGGTAACCGCCGCGCTCGTGGCGATCGACGCTGCGCCGGTCAAGGCGATGGCGTTATCGATCGTTGTCGCACCCGTCACCGACAGCGTCGTGCTGGCGGCCAGGGTCACAGTGCCCCCCACCAGAGCATCGTCGTCTGAAACAGCCAGCGTACCGGCAGACACCGTCACGCCGCCTGTCAGGCCAGCTTCGTTACCGGTGTTGGTCAGGGTCAGGGTGCCCGAACCGGTCTTGGTCAGGTTCGCCAAAACCGGAGCCCCGCCTATGCCGGACGTGCCGCTCAGACTACCGCTCAGCGTCACGGCCGCGTCTGCGGCGATCGTGGCATTCCCGGTCAAGGCGATGGCATTGTCTATCGTCGTGGCCCCGGTCACCGACAGCGTCGTGCTGCCGGCCAGGGTGACCGTACCTCCGGTCAGGTTGCTGTCGCCGGCCACCGAGACCCCGCCGGCCGAAACCGTCAGCCCGCCGCTCATGGCCGAATTGCTGCCCGACAGTGTCAGGGTTCCGGCGCCGGCCTTGGTCAGGATCGACGATCCGGTCAGGTTTCCGCTCAGACTTACCGCCGCGCCGGCCGAGATCGTGGCCGCACCGGTCAGGGCGACGGCGTTATCGATCGTCGTGGCGCCGCTCACCGACAAGGTCGTGCCGGCCGCCAGGGACACCGAACCCCCGACCAGGTTGCTGTCACCGGCCACCGAGACCGTGCCGGCGGATACGGTCAGCCCACCGCTCATGCTGGAATTGCTGCCCGACAGGGTCAGGGTTCCCGCACCGGACTTGGTCAGGGTCGACGAACCTGTCAGGGCGCCACTCAGGGTGACGGCGGCATCCGTCCGCACGGTCGACGCGCCGCTCACAACCACGGCGTTGTCGATGGTCGTCGCTGCGGTGACCCCCAGCGTACCACCGTTCAGCGTTACCGTGCCACCGACCAGGGCGTCATCGGCTGCGACGTCCACGGTGCCGCCGTTGATCTGCAATCCGCCGGTAAAGCCGGCTTCGTTGCCGGTGTTGGTCAGGACCAGCTTGACGCCCCCGGTCTTGGTCAGCTTGAAGCCGTCACCCGACAGGGCGCCGGACAAGGTGACCGAGGTGGCGTTGGTCGTGCTCAGGATCGCATTGCCGGTCAGGACGACAGAATTGTCGATCGTCGTGGTGCCATCGACATTGAAGGTGGTGTTGGCGCCCAGGGTGACCGCACCCGTCCCCAGGTTGCCGTCGCTGGCCACCGACAGAGTACCGCCCGAAACCGTCAGGCCACCGCTCAGGCCGGAATTGTCGCCGGTGAGGGTCAGCTTGCCCACGCCCGTCTTGGTGAGATCGAAGGCTCCGGTCAGCGCGCCACTCAGGGTCACGAAGGTGGTGGTGGAGGTGGCGACATCGACCGTCGCGACGCCGGTCATGGCAATGGCGTTGTCAATGGTCGTGCTGCCGGTGACCGCAAGGCTTCCGCCGGCCAGCGACACCGTACCGCCGGTCAGATTGCCGTCACCTGCGACGGACACCGTACCGGCCGTGATGGACAGTCCGCCGCCCATGCTGGAATTGCTGCCGGTCAAGGTGAGGGTGCCTGCCCCCGCCTTGGTCAGGGTCGAGGAACCGCCCAGGTCACCGCTCAGGGTCGCCGCGACGCCCGTTGCCGTTGAAACGTTGGCGTTGCCGTTCAGGGTAATCGTGTTGTCGATGGTGGTCGAACCCGTCAGCGACAAGATCGCGCCCGTTGCCAGGATGAGTTGCCCTCTGCTCAGCGCATTGTCATCCGCCACGGCCAGCGTGCCGGCCGAGACCGTGATACTGCCGCTCATATTGGCTTCGTTGCCGGTGTCCGTCAGGGTCAGGGTTTCGCTGCCCGAGCCTGTGACTTGCAGCCCCCCTGCGCCGCTCAGGCCGCCGCTTACGGTGACGTTTGCGCCCAATGCCAGAAAAGCATCGCCTGTCACGACGATGTCATTGTCGATATCGGTCGCGCCGGTCACCGCCAGCGTCGCGCCTTCGTTCAGGGTCAGGGGGCCGGCCGCCAGAGCGTCATCGTTCGACACGGAGAGCGTGCCCTCGGACACGACGACCCCGCCGGTGAAGTTGATTTCGTTGTCGGTGTCGGTCAGGACCAGCGTGCCTTCGCCGGCCTTGGTCAGATCCGACGCGCCGGAAAGGCTCCCGCTCACGGTGACCGTCAGGTCCGGCGAAATTGCGATCGTCGCCGCACCATTCAAGGCGATGGCGTTGTCGATGGTCGTATCGGCCGTCACCCAAAGCGTCGCGCCGCCTTCCAGGTTGACCGTGCCCGTGCCCAGATTGGTGTCATCGCTCACCATGACGCTGCCGGCCAAGACCGTCAGCCCGCCGGTCAGGCCGGAATTGTTACCCGAGAGGATCAGGGCGCCGTCGCCCTCCTTGTCCAGGGTATACGCCCCGCTGATGATGCCGCTCAGGGTAACCGACAGGTTCTCCGCGACCTCGACCTTCGCCGATCCGTCCAGGACGACGGCATTGTCGATCTCCGCATCGGCGGTGACGACCAGCGTCGCGCCTTGGCCAAGCGTAACCGTCCCGGCTGACAGGTTGTCGTCACTGGCCACATTCAGCCGGCCTCTGGTAACGGTCAGGCCGCCAGTCATAGCCGCGTTCGACCCGCTCAGGGTGAGCCGGGTCGCACTTGAAGGGCCTTCGAAGCTCAGGTCCCCCGAACCGGTCAGATTACCGCTCAATTCCGCGGAACCGGAAAACGCAATCTTCGCCGCGCCCGTCACCGCAATGGCGTTGTCGATCGAAGAACTTGAAATGTCCAGCGTGGTGTCTTCGGCCAGGGTCACGGTGCCGCCCACCAGGGCATCGTCATCCGTCACGGACAGCGTGCCCTCGGACACGATCACGCCACCGGTGAAGTTGGTTTCGTTGCCGGTATTCGAAAGCACCAAGGTGCCCGAGCCCGTCTTGGTCAGCCCGCCTGAACCCGTTAACGCCGTTGACAGGGTGGCGGTGTTGCCGATTTCAAGCGTCGCCGCGCCGTCCAGCACGATCGCATTGTCGATTTCGGCGTCGGTGCCGGTAACGGCCAGCGTCGTGCCGGCCTTGAGCGTGACGGTACCGCCGACCAGGTTGTTGTCCTGCTCAACGGACACCGTACCTGCAGCGACGATCAGTGCGCCGGTCAGATTCGCTTCATTGTCCCCTGAGGCTAGGACCAGCGTACCCGCGCCGTCCTTGGTCAGGTTCGCCGACCCGATGAGACTGCCGTTCACGCTCAGCGTCGCGTCCTGCGCCACCGCGATCGTCGCCGCGCCGCCCAGGGTGACGGTGCCGTCGATACCCCCGCCGCCCGCGAACGACAGCGTCGTGCCCTCGGCCAGGTAGACATTGCTGTTGCTGCCAATCCCCCCCATGACCAGAGTCCCCGTGGACACGATCAGGTCTCCAGTCAGATCGGGAGCGCTCACGGTCAGCGTACCCGCGCCGGCCTTGGTCAGGCCCGAACTACTGGTTAGGATCATCGTTATGGTTACGTCCTGGTCCACGCTGATCGTGGTTGCGCCTTCCAGGTAAAACTCCTTCTCAATGGTGGTGTCACCTGTCACGACAAGCGTCGTGCCATCTTTCATGGTGACGGCGCCCGAACCCAGGTTGACGGTGGTATCGATCTCGACCGTACCCGCTTCGACGATCATGGAAGAGCTCGCCGCTTCTCCATTGCCGTTCAGCACCAGGGTGCCGGCGCCGGTTTTGATATAGCTGAACCAGGTTCCCGTCGTCTCTCCGGTCAGGGTCAACTCCACGTCCGCCCCGACCTCGACCGTGAATTCACCGCCTACGCCCATGGCCATGTCATTGTCGATGGTTGTCGATCCCGTCGCCTCCAGCGTCGTACCGGCGCCCATGCTCAGCGAACCGGTGCTCAGGTTGACATCGCCTGCCACCGAAAGCGTGCCCTCGGAAATCGTCATTCCACCCGTCAGGCCGGAATTGTTACCAGTCAACACCAGCGTGCCGGAACCGGTCTTGGTCAGCAGAACGTTTCCACCCGACAGGGCGGCGGTCACGGTCAGCACCGCACCGTTTGCGGTCTCGACGGTTGCCGCGCCGCCCAGGACCAGTCCGCCGCCCGTGCTGCCGGCGATGGTCAGGTTGTTGGTGTCGGCCTTGAGCGTATCGCCCGCGCCCAGGGTCGCGGTGCTGCCGGCCAGGGTCACCGTGGTGTCGGCCGTCAGCTGTCCCAGATGGATCGTATCGGCGCCGGATTGCGCAACACCGCGCGCCAGGGCCTCGCGCAGAGAGAAGCCGTCGGAGGCGTCGCCGCCGGCGTCGTCATCGCTGCGGTCGACATAGATGTTGGCGCTGGTAAAGGTGACATCGGCCGTCGCATCGCCGCCGCTGTCATGCAGGGTGACGCGCAGGGTGCCGTCGCCATAGGGCCTGGCGCTGCCGTAGCCGATATGGGCCAGGACATCCGCGATTAGCGCCTCGGTCGGGGTGCCGGTGACGCCGCTGTCGCCCGACGCGGCGCCGAACGCGATGGTCAGGGTGCCGGTCGCGTAGACATAGGTATAGCGCGCGAAAGCCAGACCGCTGGCCGTGCTGACCAGCGTGCCGGTGACGTCGCCGGTGGCGCCGGCAAGGGCGCCCGCCGAAACGCCGCCGAACGCCCCGCCGCTGATATCGACGCTGAACAGGCTGCTGCTCAGCAGGCTGTAAGTGTCGTGCGCGTTGCCGTCAGCGACCCCGGCCTTGACCCGGTTGACGGCGAGCGTGGCGGTCGTGAGCGCGGCGGAGGTTATGGTTGCGGCCGTGCCCCCGTCGAGCGCGGTAAATTGGCCTGCCGACGCCAGGGCGAAGCTGTCGCCGGCCAGGTTGGCGAGGACCGGCGCCGTGGACGGCGCCGAGATTATGCGGGCATAGATGCCGGTGCCGTTGCCATCCTGACCTGCGGAGTCCCAGGCCACAATGAAATCGCCATCGTCATCCATGCGCACATCGGTGCGTATCTGGGTGTTGGTGGTGTAGGTATTGACAAGGAACTCGCTGCCGACTGCGACGCCGGCGGCGGTGTAATACTGGCCGTAAACGCCGTACACATCACCGTCCTGGAAGTTGGAGGCCCAGGTCACGACGAAATCGCCGTCCGCATCCATGGCGACTGACGGAGATCCCTGGCCCGAGGTGGTATAGGTATTGACCTTGAATTCCGAGCCTTGTGCGACGCCGGAAGCATTGAAGCGCTGGCCGTAAACACCGTTGTTGTCGCCATCCTGGCCGTTCGACTGCCATACCACAACGAAATCGCCGTCCGCGTCCATGGCGACCTTGGCGTTGTTCTGCACGCCGGTGGTGTAGGTGTTGACCTGGAATTCGCTGCCTTGCGTGGCGCCTGAAGCATTATAGCGCTGTCCGAAGACGCCCGAACTGTCGCCGTCCTGGAGGTTGGAAGTCCAGGTGACGACGAAGTCGCCGTTATCGGCCATGGCGATCTGGACATTGCTCTGGGCGCCGGTCGTATAGGTATTGATCTGGAACTCGGCGCCCTGGGCAGCGCCGGAGGCGTTGTAACGCTGTCCGAAAACACCATAGCCGCTGAGATCCTGGCCGTTCGACTGCCACACCACCACAAAGTCGCCATCCGTGTCCATGGCGACCGATGGCGCCCCCTGGGCGCCGGTCGTGTAGGTGTTGACCTTGGTCTCGCCTCCCTGCGCCACGCCTGAAGCGTTATAACGCTGGAAATAGGTACCGACGCCGTTGCCGTCCTGATTGCCGGCGGCATCCCAGACCACGACGAAATCGCCGTCCGAGTCCATGGCGGCATCCGGATTTTGCTGGGCGCTGGTCGTGTAGGTGTTAGCGCGGAATTCCGAGCCCTGCGCGACGCCGGACGCATTGAAGCGCTGGCCAAAGATGCCGTTGCCATTGCCGTCCTGGAGGTTGGAATGCCAGACGACGACAAAGTCGCCGTCGGAATCGGCCGCGACAGAAGGTCTCGCCTGGGTCCCCGTCGTGTAGGTGTTGACCTGGAACTCCCCTGTCGGCGCGGCTTGCATCAGGCCACTGCCGGCGGAGACGCTTTCGAAGCCGTAGGCGGCGAACTTCCCCCCGGTATCGCCGTCGCCGGCAACCACCGGACCCGAGGCCTGGACCGGCATCAGGTCGGGCGTGGCCAGGGCCTGGAGGTAGACCTGACCGCGGCCGGCGCCATCCGCCGCAATACCGAAATCACCGTCGCCGTTGTTGGCCAGCAGGGCCTTGTCGAGGTGAGTCTTAGCGTTGTCGCTCATGGGGTGTTATCCGATGGTAAGGCCTGGCCGCCAGGGCCGGGTTGGGCCCAGAAGCCCTGTTCAGGTAGGGCAAGCGCGGCACGGTGGCCGGGCTCGCTGTGGTTCAGAATGCCGTGACGGCCGGCGCCGGAAAGCACGGCGAGATCGGAAATCTCATCGATGCCACCGGCGAAATCGAGACGGCCAAGGACATGGCCGGTTGTGGCCTCAAGCGCGACGACGCCGCACGACACGGTGTCGGCCTCCACGGGCAGGGGATCGCGCCCGGCGCCGTGGCGATCGCGCAGACGCGACAGGCCGACGAACAGGATATCCCGCTGCGCCACCAGACCCCGGGTATAGCCGGACAGGCGCGCCAGGACCGTCGCACGGCCCGCGCTTTCGACACGAATGACCTCGCCGGCGCCGGAATTCAGCACATGCAGGACACCGCCGAACAATCGCGGTGAATGCGGCATGCACAGCCCGTCGAGGACGATGCCGCCATCGGGGACGGATATCAGCACGCCGCCCCCGGTGCGCCCGGCGCGCCAGCCCTCGGCCGTATCGGTCGCGCCCAGGGCGGTGGCGAAGCGCGGGGCACCGGCGGCATCCAGCGCCATGCCGTTGAGATGGCAGCGGTCATCGGGGACCAGGTCCGAGACGAAGGGCGGACGCCAGAGCGGCGTGAAGCTGGCCCTGTCGTCCAGCCTGGCCAGGCATGAAAAGCGCGTGGCGGCGCCCACAACCGTGTCGCCGGCAAAGGCGATGTCGTGCAGATCGATTTCGCCGGTAAAGCGCACGCTGCGCGGCAACCACAGGCGGGCATAGGTGTCCGGCGCGCGGGGGTAACCGGCCGCCAAAGCGTCTGATGCCGACAGAACGACCAGTTCGTTGCGGGTCGCGATAGCGAGCCGGCCGTCGGTACTGGCCAGGCTCATCGGCTTGTCGAAGCTGCGTGGCAGGACCGTGAGGCCGGCGGTATCGGCCGAAATGACGATGACACGGGACGCCTGGTAGCTGGCGACGGCCAGGGCTATGCCGAGCTCCTGCAACACGGCCGCCATGTCGCCGGTCGCCTGAACCTGAATCGGGAGCACAGGTGCGGACGATCCGGACGCGGTCGCGTTGCCGGACACAGCTCGCCTACGCTCAGCCGCATCGATCATGAAAAGTCAGCCCTTACCGTTGGTTGTGATATCATGGGTAAGGTTAACGATTTCCGTCTGCGCCCCGCCGGGCCTGCGCACAAATACGTTGATTGACCTCGTATTTTCTCACCCGGCTGCCGGCTCGCGCCCAGCCGCCAGGCGGCTCTGGAAATGCGCGATGGTGGCGCGCAACCCCTCATCCAGCGAGACAGCCGGCTGCCACTCCAGCACCTGCCGGGCCAGGGATATGTCGGGACAGCGGCGGGCCGGATCATCCTGCGGCAAGTCCCGATAGACGAGCGGGGACGACGACCCCGTCAGGCGGATAATGCGCTGGGCCAGGTCGCGCACCTCGACCTCATGCGGATTGCCGATATTGACCGGGCCCGTCACCTCGGGGCCCGTGTCCATCAGGCGGATAAGCCCCTCGACCATGTCGTCGACGTAGCAGAAGGCCCGGGTCTGGCTGCCGTCGCCGTAGAGGGTGATGGGCTCACCGCGCAGGGCCTGAACGACAAAACTGGACACGACACGCCCGTCATTGGGCTGCATGCGCGGACCATAGGTGTTGAAGATGCGCGCGACCCTGATCGCGACCTTGTGCTGGCGGTGATAGTCGAAGAAGAGGGTTTCGGCGGCCCGCTTGCCTTCGTCGTAACAGGCCCGCGGCCCCAGGACGTTGACATTGCCGCGATAGCTTTCCGGTTGCGGGTGAACGTCCGGATCGCCATAGACCTCGCTGGTGCTGGCCTGCAGGATCTTCACCTTCAGCCGCCGCGCCAGGCCCAGCATGTTGATGGCGCCGACAACGGAGGTCTTGATCGTCTGTACGGGGTCGAACTGATAATGGACCGGCGAGGCCGGACAGGCCAGGTTGTAGATCTCGTCGACCTCGACAAACAACGGCAGGGTGACGTCGTGGCGCAGGGCCTCGAACTGCGGCAGCCCCAGCAGGTGAGTGATATTGTCCTTGCGGCCGGTAAAGTAGTTGTCGACGCACAGCACGTCATCGCCGCGCGCCAGCAGCCGCTCGCACAGGTGCGATCCGAGAAATCCGGCGCCGCCCGTTACCAGGACGCGTTTGCGAGACAGGCTCATGGGGCGGTTCCCTTTTTGCGGCGGCCGCGGGCAGAATCACGGCGCAGGCCCGTCATCGTCTAACACCGGCGGCGCGATCTGTAAGCCACGGGTTTTGAGAGGCCAGCGGCGCGTGGTAGGAATAGTCCGGTCGAATCGCGACCTCCCGATCACCCTGCGGTACCCAAGAGCGATGGCGCCTCACTTCACGCGAATATGCCTGATAAACCCGCCGTCGGCCTTCCTGCTGGATGAACGGGTGTTCGTTAATCTGGGTCTGTTGAAGGTCGCCGCCGTGCTCGAAGCCGCCGGCTGCACCGTCGATTTTGTCGATCTGTCCGGCGTGCAGAACTATCTCGATGTGCTGGAGCACTATTGCAGCGGCACGACGCATGATGTCGTCGGCCTGACCGCGACAACACCGCAACTACCCGCCGTGATGAAGGTCCGCGAGGTTCTGCGCAATCGCTGGCCCCAGGCGCGGCTGATCCTGGGCGGGCCCCACACCACCTTGATGTACGCGGCGCGCAAGGTGGAACAGAAACGCGGAACCGTCGGCGGACGCGGCGCACGCGGCGTCGACCTGCTGGAAACCGCCTTCGACGTGCTGTGCGCCGGCGACGGCGAAAGCGCCATCTTTGCCGCCATGGCGAAGGCGCCGCCGAAGTATATCGACGGCGACGACCATCACAGCCCGCTGTTCATGTCCAATGCCGACTATGAGGCCAGTCCGCTCCCCGCGCGGCACCTGATCGACATGAAGAGCTACCGCTACCAGATCGAAGGCCGGCCGGCGACCAACCTGATTGCCCAGCTGGGATGCCCGTTCAACTGTGGCTTTTGCGGCGGCCGCAACAGCCGCAGCCTGCGCCTGATCCGCACCCGGTCCAGCGAGTCCGTGGTGCAGGAAATCGAGTTCCTGCACCGTGAGTACGGCTATTGCGGCTTCATGTTTTATGACGACGAACTGAACGTCAATCCGCGCCTGGTCGAGTTGATGGACCAACTCACGGCCCTGCAGGAACGGCTGGGCGTCGAGTTCCGGCTGCGCGGCTTCATCAAGGCGGAGCTGTTCAGCGATGCTCAGGCGGCGGCCATGTACCGGGCCGGTTTCCGCTGGCTGCTGTGCGGCTTCGAAGCCGCGGCGCCGCGCATTCTGACCAATATCGACAAGCGCGCCACGCTGGACGACAATAACCGCGCGATGGCGATCGCCAGACGCCACGGGCTCAAGGTCAAGGCACTGATGTCGATGGGCCATCCGGGTGACAGTGAAGAGACGGCGCTGGCCATCCGCGACTGGCTGATCGGGCATCGGGTCGACGACTTCGACGTCACCCTGATCACGCCCTATCCAGGTACGCCCTATCACGACCTGGCCGTGCCGCACGACAGCCTGCCCGATGTCTGGACCTATAGCCACCCGAAGACCGGCGACCGGCTGCATGCCCGCACCGTCGACTACGCCGTGACGGCCGACTACTACAAGGGCATCCCCGGTGGCGGCTATCAGTCGTTCGTCTTCACCGACTATCTCAGTTCAGACCAGTTGGTGAGCCTGCGCGACCGGATCGAGGCGGAGGTACGCCAGGCGCTGAACATTCCGTTCAATCAAGCCAGCAGTTCGGTCTTCTTCGAACACTCGATGGGTCAGGGGCCGTCCCTGCCCGACTCGATCCTGCGCCAGGCGCGACCCGAGGCGGTGGTGGCGCTTTGACCTATGACGGCTGCCGGGCCGTTACGGCCTGCAAATAGATGTCGCCACACGCAGTACCGCAACGCCGGTCATAGGCCTTCAGCAGGTGCAGCGAGACGTCGTACGAACGGTAGACATCGTGCAGTATCTCGGCGAGCCGCAGCAGTTGGTCCGCCGTCATCAGGTCCAGGCGCGTGATGTCGCGCACAAATACGGCATCCGCCCACAGAACCTGGCTGAAACCCGCACGGGGATCGTTGCCGATCATGAGCGGCTTGATCGCCCGGCTGGTGAGCGGGGCGAACCGGTGGATCATGAAGCCCTGGGTGCGCAGGAAGCGGTCGACATCGGCGTAGAGTGGCTGGTCGACATACATGGGCAGGAATTCGACCTCAGTATGGATGAGAAGCGCCGTTTGCAGGCATTGCATGGCGTTTTGCAGGGCCATGAGTTCGCCGCCCTGGATGTCGATCTTGAGGTATTCCACGCCTCGAACCTCCGGTACGTCGTCGAGCCGCACGGTGTCGACCGCCTCGGTGGCGATGACCCTGCCCCAGGCGCCAAAACCATGAAATAGTTCCAGCAGCGGCATGTTCGGCTCCAGGAGCGAGGTCATGCCTGGGGCCTTGCAGATATGCAGGATATGACGCCCCCCATCGCCCACCGCATGCGGCAGATAGGTTTCCGCCGGGCCCCTTTTGAGGTTGAGCGCCGCCAACGCCGCGGCATCGGGTTCGAAGCCCGTAACCTGCGCCCGTCCCATGGCCAGAAGCGGCGCGTAGGGCGGGTCACCGTCGATCGGGCTGGCGCCAATATCGACAATCCGGATCGGATCCGCCGGCCCGGGGAGGACCGCCTTGAGAATGGCGCGCATGGCCTTCACGTCAGGTCATCCACCTCTGGCCGCGCGCATGTCGCGAAAGGCCGCCTCAAGATGGCGGGCGAAAGTCTGGACGTCGAATAAGGGACTGTTGAAGCGGGCCTGGCTTATCCGTCGGCGGACCTCGCCATAGGCGTCAGGGTCCTTCGCCAGGGCGACGGCGCGCGCGACATAGTCCGCGCGGCTTGAGACGATCATGTCGTCGAGGCCGACACTGCGCGCCAGGCTGGCTGCCACCCGGCCGGCAAAGGTGTCGCCCGGTCGGGTCAGGACCGGAACGCCACCCCAGATGCCGTCGCTGGCGGTGATGTGGGCATTGTAGATCGGGGTGTCGAGGATGAGGTCAGCCTGCCGGTAACGCGCGAGGTGGCGAGGTTTGGGCTCATGGCTGGCAAAAATCAGCCGGTCGGGGTCGATGCCGTGTTCCTGCGCATACATGCGGAAATGGGTCAGGGATTCATCAGGGCCCTTCAGCAGCCACAGCACGCTGTCCGGAGCTGCGGCAAGGATCGCCATCCAGTCGGCAAAAACCTCGGGCGTGATCTTGTAGGCGTTGTTGAAGCACGAGAACACGAAGCCATGTTCCGGCAGCCCAAGTTCGGCGCGCGTCGGCGTCCACTCCGCCAGCGGCTGGTTGCGGTCGTGAATCAGATAACAGCCCGGCAGGCGTATCACCGTCTCATCGAACCAGACATCGTCCTGCGGTGGCACCACGACCGGATCGGCCAGGACAAAGTCGACCCATGGTGCACCGAAGGTGCCGGGAAAGCCCAGCCAGTTGACCTGAACCGGCGCCGGCCGATGCGCCAGGATCTCGGGCTCGCCAAACCGGGTGTAGCCGGTCAGATCGACCAGTATGTCGATCCCGTCGTCGCGGATACGCTGGGCTGAGGCATGGGGTTGGCCGGATTTCAGGGCGACGAAGCGATCGCAGCCGGCAATGACCCGCTGGCGCCACTGGCTGTCGTCCGCCGGCCCCAGAGCGTAGGCAGTGACGGACACCTGGTGGCGATCGTGGGCGGACATCAGCCCTGCGACCAGATGAGCGACCGGATGTTCGCGGAAATCCGCCGACAGGTAGCCGATGCGCAGCGGCCCCGACGCGGAGAGGGGGCGCGGTGCCAAGGGCGCGATGTTGCCGGCCAGCTTGCGGACGTGCGAACGCGCAACGGCCTGCTGGACCTGTGACGTCAGGGGCAGGGACAGGGCGCTGAACGGCGGCACCGCGACCTCTTCACCGGCGGCGGCACGCGCCTCAATGCCCTTGACCAGGCGGTCCATCAGGGTGTCGATCTCACTCCAGTCGGCCAGTTCGCGCAGGTGAAAGACCAGAGAATCGAGGACGGCCAGGTTGTCGGGGTCGCGCGCCAGCAGAAAGCGGTAGTGATCGATGGCACGGCGGGTTTCGCGGCTGTCGGCCAATAGCCGGGCCAGGTTGAGCCGCGGCGCGGACTGGGTCGGGTCACGCGCCACGGCGGCCTCATAGACCGCCATGGCCTCCCTGGGTTGGCCGCGACCTTCCAGCAGGATACCGAGATTGTTGATCGCCATCTGCAGGTTGGGCTGCAGCCGAATCGCCTGACGGTAGGCCGCTTCGGCCTCATCCTTGCGCTCCAGCGCGACCAGGGTCATGGCGCGGGCGAAATGGCCGTCCGCATGGCCCGGCGCCAGTTGCAGAGCGCCTTCGATCATGTCGAGAGATTCAGGCAGCCGGCCGTTCTTGCGGTGAAGGGTGCCGAGGCGGATCCGGGCCGCGACGTGGTCGGGCGCGGCGGCGACCAGTGCGGTCAAAACCTCGGCCGCATCGGCAAGACGGCCCTGCCGTTCGAGGATCAGGGCGAGATTGTAACGGGCCTCGACATGACCGGGCGCCAGGTCCAGTGCCCGCTGCAGGCTGGACTCGGCTGCGTCCAGTTGACCCGCCTGGGCCGCTGCGATCCCGAAATGCATATGGAAGACCGCCGTCTGCGGTTCCAGGTCCATCGCCCGGCGAAGCGGGAGGAGCGCCGCTTCGGGCTCCCCACCCTGCTGCAATGCCAGCCCGAGCAGATGGTGGGGCGCGGCGTCATCGGGGCGATCAGCCGTCAGGCTCTGCGCCAGGGCTTGCGCTTCGGCGAAGCGGCCAGCCTGGCCGAGGCCGACGATCCGGTTTAGCGCCTCCGAAAGGGCGGTGTCCATGCTGCGAAAACCTGCCATCCCGGATCAAGGTTGCAAATCCTATGTGCTGCTTCGCGCCGCGAGGTCAAGTTCCGTCCCGGCTCCATATGGCCGCACGGATGTGATGGCGCACGAAGGCTGATTTGAACCTTGATTTTTCCGGGTTTGGCCGGTGTTACTGGAAGACGAGGTCGGACTTGGTGATGGTGACATTGTTGTCGAAGACGACGGTGGCCGTAACGCCGCCGCTGCCCGTGCCGTTGCTGTCCCAGACCAGGGTGTGGGTCGTGGTGTTGTAGATGAACTGACCGACATTGCCGACCGCCGTACCGTTGGCGTTGCTGGTGAACAGGGTGTTGGCCAGGCTGTTGGTGAACTCCGACGCGTTGAACGCCAGGTGGTCGATGCCGACCTGGAAGTCCGTGGCGTGGTCGGTGCCACCGCCCGACTTGGCGAAGACGAAGGTATCCGCTTCGGTACCGCCGGTCAGGTTGTCGTTGCCCGTACCGCCGGTGATGCGGTCGATGCCCGCGCCGCCGGAGATGGTGTCGGCACCCGCACCGCCGTCCAGGGCATTGGCCCCGATATTGCCGGTGATGGTGTTGTTCAGCGTGTTGCCGGTGCCGTCGATGGCGCCCGAACCGGACAGTTCCAGCTTCTCGACGTTGGCGGCCAGGGTACGGGTGACGGTCGAGATGACCGTGTCCGTACCTGTGCCGGTGCCGGTGTCTTCGAAGACGACGTCGTTGGTGTCGTTGACATAGTAGACGTCGGAGCCGAGGCCGCCGGCCATGGAGTCGGCGCCCGCACCGCCGTCGAGGGTGTCGTTGCCTTCACCGCCAGAGATGGTGTCGTTGCCGTCCATGCCGTAGAGCTGGTTGGAACCGCGGCCGCCGGTGACGTGGTTGGCCACCGCGTTGCCCCAGGCATTGGTCGCTGCTGTACCCCAGCTGGCCAGTTCGACGTTCTCCAGGTTGTCGGCCAGGGTGTAGCTGACCTGGGAGATAACAGTGTCGGCCGTGCCGCCGCCGACATATTCGATGACTTCGTCGGTGGCGACATTGACATAGTAGGTGTCGTTGCCGGCGCCGCCGTCCATGATGTCGCCGCCATACGAACCGTCGAGGATGTTGGCGCCCGACGTGCCGTAGAGGTAGTTGGCCAGCGAGTTGCCGGTGGCGTTGATGTTGCCCGTGCCGGTCAGGCGCAGGTTTTCGATAAAGGCGCCGATGGTGTAGGAGACCGAGGATCGGACGGTGTCGAAGCCGCCGTCGTCGATGCCTGTCACACTTTGCTCCGATGCCACGTCACCGATGTTGTCGACGATGTAGAGGTCATCCTCGCCCTTGCCGTACATGGTGTCGGCGCCGGTGCTGCCGTTGAGGCGGTTCATGCCCGAATTGCCGGTCAGTACGTTGTTCAGGCTGTTGCCGGTACCGTCGATGTCGTCGCTGCCGGTCAGCTTCAGATTGTCCTTGCCCGCCGCCAGGGTGGTGGAGGTGCTGGAACAGATCAGGTCGATGACCGAGTTGACCGTTACCTCCAGAGTCGTTGGGGTGGCGGTTTCGCCGTCAGAGATCCAGTATGTTAAAACCACGGTGCCATTGTAATCTGCGTCCGGGGTGACGGTGTAAATACCATCCTCCTCGGTGACCGAGGCATGGCTGGCGCTAATCGAGTAGATCGTGAGGCTCAGGCCGTCGGCACTGCTCCAGCCCTGAAGAAGTTCCTCAGTGGACACCGTGGTGGAGGTGTCTTCGTCGATGCTGTCCAGTTCGACCGGGGTATCCAGTTCCGGCGCGTCATAGACGTTTTGGACCTCGATGGTGGCTTCGCCGTAGCCGACGCCGGTGGTGGCGTCGTGGACTTCGTAGGTGAAGGCGATCTCACCGGTGTAGTCGTCCGGCGTGGTCACCGTGAAGGTACCGTCGTGGTTGTCGACCACCGTGAAGCCGTCGCCGGCATCCAGGTTGTGGACCGTGAAGGTGGTCGGTCCGTCGACATCGGTCCAGCCGGCCAGCAGGTCCTCCGCGTCGATGGTGATCGGCTGATCTTCCGTGGCGGTACCCAGGTCGATGGGATCTTCCGGCGCCGTCGGGTTGTCATTGACCGCGGCGACCGAGAAGGTGCTGGTGAAGATGGTCGAGCCACCCGAACCGTCCGATACCTTGTAGGTGATCGAGGCGCTGCCGTTATAGTTGGCGGTCGGCGTGAAGGTGAAGCCGCCGCTGCCATCCGAAGCAAAGGTGCCGTTGGTCGCGCTCAGGCAGTGGATGGTCCAGCCCGACTTGGTCGGGTTGTCGACATCGCTGATACCCGACAGCAGGGTGTCGCGGCTGATGTTCGTCACCGTGTCTTCGCTGGCGCCGGTGATGGTCCCCGCCGTACCGGTCGGCGCGTCGTTGACGGCCGTAACTGTGATTGAACCGGTGAATTCCGTCGTGCCACCGTAAAAGTCGCTGACGGTGTAGCGGAAGCTCGCCACGCCGTAGAAGTCGGCATTGGGCCGGAATTCATACAGCAGGGTATTGGTATTAACTGTGAAGGTGCCGTTTTCGGAGTTGTAGAGGTTCAAGGACCAACCCGAGGTGTTCAGGTCGTCCTCCGGGTCGACGATGTTGGCCAGCAAGTCACTGACTTCGAACGCCACCATGCCGTCTTCCATTATGGGATCGAAGGTCATAGCGGTGCCACGCGGCGCGTCATTGACGGCACCGACGGTAAAGGTGTTGGTCAGGACACGCGTCAGGCTGCCGTCGGAGACGGTGTAGGTGATGGTGACATCGCCATTGAAGTCGGCATCCGGAGTATAGACATAGTTGCCGCTGACGAGGTTGATGGCGCCTTCATCGACCTCGATCGCGGTGATGGTGAAGCTGGGGCTGCCGCCGTCCGGATCGGTAACGCCCTGCAGCAGGCTGGCGGTGGTGATGTTGAAGGTCTGGTCTTCCAGGGCGCCGGTCAGGTCGGCCGGTTCGCCGGTCAGGTCCGGAGCATCGGGTTGCGGCGTAACGGTCAGGCTGCGGGTGGCGGTGACCTGCGTCGTGCCGTCCGACACCTTGTAGGTGACGGTGACTGTGCCGTTATAGTTGGCGTCCGGCGTGATGGTGAAGCCGCCGTGGCCGTCGCGGACGACCGTACCGTGGTTGACCGAGATATCCGACACGACCAGGTCCGGCAGGACGTTGTCCTCGTCGCGTTCGAAGTCGATATCGGTCCAGCCGGTCAGCAGGGCCTCATCCGATCCGGTGAAGACGGCGTCTTCGTTCACCGAGCCGAGCGAACCTGGGCTGGTCGGCGCGATCGGAGCGTCGTTGACGTTCTCGATGATGATCGTGATCTCGGACAGGACGTCGGTGGTGCCGTCGGATACCGTGAAGTTGATGGTGACGGGGCCGTAGTAGTCGTTCGGCGGATTGTAGCGGTAGGTGCCGTTCGGGTTGAGGGTGATGGTGCCTTCGGAGGCGAAGACGTCCGAGACCGTGATATCGGCATCGTCGGGGTTTTCAACGCCGGCAAGGAGATCCGAAACATGGAGAGTCTTGACCGTGTCTTCCTGCATGTGGATCGTGGCGCCCGGAATGACGGTCGGGGCGTCGTAGGTGTTGGTGACCGCGACCGTGATCGTGCCCTGGGTCGTGGTGTCGCCATCGCTCACCGTATAGGTGATGGTGGCGTTGCCGTAGAAGTTGCTCGCCGGGGTGAAGGTCAGGTTGGTCCCGCTGATCGACACCGAGCCCTGGTCGCTGACAGCGGCGCTGATGGTCAGGGATTCGGACGGGTCGATGTCAGCGATATGGCCGGCGACATCGATGACGATCTGCGTTTCTTCGTCGGTCGTGCCGCCATTGAAGCTATCGGCGGTCGGCGCGTCGTTGACGTTGGCGACAAAGATGTACAGCGTGCCGGTATCGGACAGGGTACCGTCGGAAACCGTATAGTTGATGGTGGTCGAGCCCTGGAAGTTCGCCGTCGGGGTGAAGGTCAGGACCGTACCGTTGGCCGTGACCGTGCCGTTGGCACTGGTGCCTGAAAGGGTCAACTGGGCATCGGTATGATCGACGTCCGAGATCAGGTCGGCGATGTCGATGTTGCTGGGTTGATCTTCGGTGCCGCTGATCGAGACGCTGTCGTTGCCGATCGGGGCGTCGTTGACCGCCGTCAGGCTGTAGGAGATCGTCGCCGGCAGGGAACCGCCTTCGCCGTCCGAGACCGTATAGCTGAGGGTGACGCTGCCGTTATAGTTGGCCGTATGGGTGACAGTCCAGGTGCCGTTGCCGTTGTTGTTCACGGAGCCATGGTTGGAGGTGACGCTCGACACCGCCAGTTCGTCGAGGGTGTCGACATCCGAGAAGCCGGTCAGCAGTTGCGCCAGCGTTACCGTATAGGTCTGGTCTTCCGTTCCGCTGCCCAGCGTGGCCTGGCTGCTGCTCAGGGTCGGCGCGTCATTGGTGCCGTGCAGGGTGATGGTGACGACTTCAGTGTCGTAGCCGCTATGACCGTCGCTGATCTGGATCGTGTAGGTCTGGGTCCAGGTCTGGCCGGCGGCCAGGAACTGAATGTCGGCGTTATCGACACTGAAGCTCCAGTTGACCGTGCCGCTGCCGTCGCCGGTCGAGTCGGGGCTGACCTCGGCGGTAAGCGCGCCATAGTACTCGGTGACGCTGGAGATGACATTGCCCGGGGTGACCGTAACTGTATGGGTGTCGAGCAGGTCGACATCCGTAAAGTCGATGGAACCCGTGGCTGTCAGCTCTTCCAGCACCGGCGGGGAAGAGGTCAGGCTGGTGGCGACTGTGTCTTCGGTGAGGCTGGCGGAGGTATCGCCGCTGACCTCGAACACCGGGGCGTCGTTGGTGCCTGTGACGGTGATGGTGAACGAGGCGCTGGTTCCCAGATTGCCGTCGGTGACCACGTAGCCGACGGTCACGCTCGCGGTCTCGCCGGCCGCCAGGTAGTCGTAGGCGCTGTTGGTCGGATCGAAGGTGAAGACGCTGCCCGATTTGGTGACGCCGTAGGGCAGGCCGGTGGCCGAGACCGACAGGCTGCTGTTTTCGACGTCGCTGGCATTGCTCAGGGCGTCGACGGTGACGGACGAGCCGCCTTCGGTCGCCGAGGCGCTGAGGGTGCCGGTCAGGATCGGGGCGTCGTTGACGGCGTTGATCGTCAGTTCCTGGGTCAGGTTCAGGGTGCCGCCGTGGCCGTCGGAGACCGTGTAGTTCAGGACCAGAGGGCCATTGTAGTTGTGGGTGGGTGTGATGACCCAGACCTCGTCATCATCATTGTAGCCGGCGGTGAAGTTGCTGCCGGTGATGCCGGTGACCGTCAGGCTGTGGCCTTCATCGTCGGTGACGCCCTGGAGCAGGGTCGAAGGCGTAACTTGATAGTTATGATCTTCGCTGCCGGCCGACAGTTCGGCCTGGGCGCCGCTGAGATACGGAACCGTATTGGCTTCGATGATCTTCTGGAAGATGCCGTTGTTGGCGGCGTCGGCCGAGGTCCAGGTGACCACGAAGCTGCCATTGACCAGGGTGCTGACCGAAGCGGCGACCTGTTCACCCGAGGTGGTGGTGTTGATCAGGATGGTGCTGCCGTCAGCCGTGCCGCTGGCGGTGAAGCGCTGGGCGTAGATACCGGAACCACCGCCATCGTCACTGCTGGTCCAGACGACGACGAAGCCGCCGGTGCTTAAGCCTGCGATCGCCGGATCCGACTGGTTGCCCGGCGCACTGGCGCTGGCCACCGTATTGGTTCCCTGGGCCACACCGCTGGAATTGTAGCGCTGGAACTGGATCTCGGTCGAGGTGCTGTCCTGCCAGGCGATGACATAGCCGCCGTTTTCAAGCGCGGCCGTGGTCGGGAAGCGCTGGTTGCCCGCCGTCGCCGTGTTGACGTGGACTTCGCCACCTTGGGCGACGCCGGCCGAGTTGTAGCGCTGGGCGTAGATGCCGTAGCCCAGGCCGCTGCCTTCCTGGCCA
>NZ_AWGD01000036.1 GCF_000495795.1 Asticcacaulis sp. AC460 | reverse complement strand
GAACCGCGCCCCAGCCCGTGGCCGCCAGCGCGCCGCGCCCGACGGCCTCCACCGGCCTGATTGCCTCGCTGGACCTGGGTTCGTCCAAGATCGGCTGTTTCATCATGCGGCCGGAAGGCGCGCGCCATGCCGACCAGTCGATCCGCGTCGCCGGCGTGGGCTATGTCCAGTCGCGCGGCATCCGCGCCGGCTCGATCATCGACATGGAGGCGGCCTCCCAGGCCATCGCCCAGGCCGTCGAACGCGCCGAAGCCATGGCCAATGTCTCGATCCAGGGCGTGCGTGTCACCATCCCGGGCGCACAGACCGCCTCGCACAAGGTCTCGGCCCAGGTTTCGCTGGGACTCAAGCCCATCGCCGATCTGGACCTCAATCGCGCCATTGCCTCGGCCCTGGCCCAGGTGCGCTTCCCCAACCGCCGCGCCATCCACCTGCTGCCGGTGTCGTGGAGCGTCGACGACCAGTCCGGAGTTGCCGACCCGCGCGGGTTGAATGGCCGTAGTCTGGGGTTGGAACTGCTGGTCGTCACCATCGACGAGAGCGTGTTCAACAATATCCAGCAGTGCGTCAGTCAGGCCCATCTCGAAGTCCAGGCCATAGTTTCGGCGCCCCTGGCGGCCGCGGTGGCGGCACTGGAAGAAGACGAAAAGGACCTGGGCTGCATCTGTATCGACATGGGCGCCTCCAGCACGACGGCGGCCATTTTCGCCAACGGCACCCTGGTCCATGTCGACTGCCTGAACGTCGGCGGCCAGCATGTCACGGCCGATATTGCCCGCGGCCTGTCGACGACCTTGGCCGGCGCCGAGCGGCTGAAGACCTTGCATGGTTCGGCCATCGCTTCGGCCAATGAAGACCGCGAAACGGTCGAAGCCCCGCCGCGCGGCGACGAACGCGGCGGCGCGCCGATCATCGTGCCGCGCTCGATCCTGAAGGGCATCATCGCGCCGCGGGTCGAGGAGACCTTCGAGCTGCTGCGCGAGAAGATCAAGGCTTCGGGCATTCAGATCGAGCCGGGCGCCGGCATCGTCCTGACCGGCGGCGCCTCGCAACTGGCGGGCGTGCGTGAGCTGGCCATCCGGGTGTTCGACCGCCCGGTGCGCCTGGGCCGTCCGATGCGCGTGCCGCACCTGGGCGACGCCGCGGCCGGACCGTCGTTCGCGGCGACTGCAGGGGTGATCCTGCGCACCCTGTACGGGCCGCGCGATGTCGTGCCGGTGAAGAAGATCATGGCCGCCAAGATCGGCCCCAAGGACGCCCCTAACGGCGGCGGCAACATCTTCGGCCGCATCGTCGACTGGTTGAAGAGCAATCTCTAAACGACTACGCTCTCCGAAAAACAGGAGAGGGTACCATGGCGTTTCGAATGACCCGGCGCGCGGCATTGGGCGGGATCGGCGCGGCTGCGCTGGCCGGACCGGCCTTGGCGCAGACCGGTGTGGCCGACATAGGCGCCAAGGTCGCCCGTGAATTCCTCAGCCGCCCCAACATCATGATGTACGACACCGGCGATGTGGTGGCCGTGCACTATGCCGAGGCCGCCACGGCCTATGGCGCGGCAAAGCTGGGTGGTTTGCTCGGTGATACGGCGCTGGTGGATGAGGTCCAGCAGCGTCACCTGCGTGTCCTCAGCGAGAACATTCCCAATACCCGCAACCATGTCGACGCCAATGTCTACGGCGTCTGGCCGCTGGAACTCTACCGGCAGGGCAAGGACCCTGCCGACCTGGCCTATGGTCTGGAACTGGCCGATGGGCAATGGCGGGATTTGCGGCCGGACGGCCTGACCACTCAGACGCGGTTCTGGATCGACGACATGTGGATGATCGGAGCGTTACAAGCTCAGGCCTACCGGTCCACGAGCAACCCGCTCTATATCGATCGTGCCGGCCGCGAACTGGCCGCCTATGTCGAGAAACTGCAGCAGCCCAATGGCCTGTTCTTCCACGGGCCGGAGGCGCCGTTTCACTGGGGGCGAGGCAATGGCTGGGTGGCCGCCGGTCTGGCCGAGGTCCTGGCCGATTTGCCGGTGGGCCATGCCAGCTACCCGGTGGTGGAAGGCGGTTATCGCAAAATGATGGATGCCTTGTTGCAGCACCAGAGCGGCGATGGCATGTGGCGGCAACTGGTCGACAGGGCCGAGTCCTGGCCGGAATCGTCATGTACGGCGATGTTTGGTTTCGCGTTGGCGACGGGGGTTAGACGCGGGCTGCTGGAGGCTTCGGCGCGGCAAAATGTCGACCGGGCGTGGACGGCGCTGACGGCGAGGCTGACAATGGAAGGCCTGCTGCCCGATGTCTGCGTCGGCACCGGTCAGTCGCAGGACGTGCAATACTATCTCGACCGGCCCAGGGTGACGGGTGACCTGCACGGTCAGGCGCCGATGCTGTGGCTGGCGGGGGCTCTGTTAGGGTTGTCTTAACGCGATTTCAGCTCATGCGCGAAGTGCGCAACCGGACTGACTCATTTACGACGCGATTCACCGCTATCACGTCCACGTTTCGGTAACCTCTCTTAAAATTTATTACCGTAAGCACTTCAAAACGGCCCGACTCAAGGTATCGGGTAACACTTCGTTAAGCATGTTCGATGTCTCCTGTCCGGAACCCACCGGAGACATCGAAGCGCCCCGCTTGACATGCCTCTGAAAGGGGAAATTTGTGAAAGGTTGGTCCGAGCCCATGGGTATTTCTCTCTCCGCTCCGCGCGCCACGGAACTCAAGCCGCGTATCGTGGTCTTCGGCGTCGGCGGCGCCGGTGGCAATGCCGTCAACAACATGATCGAGGCCGGTCTGGAGGGCGTGGAATTCGTCGTCGCCAACACCGATGCCCAGCAGCTTCAGTTTTCGCGCACCGATGCCCGCATCCAGCTGGGCGTCGGCATCACCATGGGCCTGGGCGCCGGAGCGCATCCCGAAGTGGGCATGACCGCCGCCGAGGAATCGTCCGACATCATCAATGAGCATCTCGACGGTGCCCATATGGTCTTCATCACGGCCGGCATGGGCGGCGGCACCGGTACCGGTGCGGCGCCGATCATCGCCAAGTGCGCCCGCGAGCGTGGCATACTGACCGTCGGCGTCGTGACCAAACCCTTCACCTTCGAAGGCCGTCACCGCATGCGTCTGGCCGATGCCGGCATCGCCGAGCTGCAGCGCTATGTCGACACCCTGATCGTCATTCCGAACCAGAACCTGTTCCGCATCGCCAATGAGCGCACCACCTTCGCCGAAGCCTTTGGCATGGCCGACCAGGTGCTGCACGCCGGCGTCCGCTCCATCACCGACCTGATGGTATTGCCGGGTCTGATCAATCTCGACTTCGCCGACGTCCGCTCGGTCATGTCCGACATGGGCAAGGCGATGATGGGCACCGGTGAAGCCGGTGGTGAAGATCGCGCCATCCTGGCGGCCCAGAACGCCATCCAGAACCCGCTGCTGGACGAAACCTCGCTGAAGGGCGCCAAGGCCGTGCTGGTCAACGTGACCGGTGGTCTGGACATGACCCTGCACGAGGTCGACGAAGCGGCCAACGCCATCTCTTCGGAAGTCGATCCGGAAGCCAATATCATCTTCGGTGCCGCCTTCGACCCGAGCCTGGAAGGCAAGCTACGCGTGTCGGTGGTCGCCACCGGTATGGACGGCGTCGCCCTGCAGACGCCGCTGAATACGCCGGTCCGGGCACAGACACCGCCGCCGACCTTCGGCATGGGCTATGGCTCTCGTCCGGAAGCACAGGCGGCGCCCGCACCTCAGTCCGTTCCGGTGGCGCCTGCTGCCGAAGCCCGTCCGGCGCCCGTCATGCCCAGCCTGACTCCGGCGCGGTCCAGCCTGTTCGAGCCGACGCCGCAGGCAGCGGCTCCGGCGCCTGAGCCGCAGGTCGTCAGCAAGATAGTCGATCCGCTGGCCAGCGACGACGCCTTCTTTGCCCAGGATGAGTTCGAGGCTGCGCCTGAGCCCAGGATCGAGGCACCCGTGTCGCGTCCGGCCATTTCGCGGCCGAATCCTTACGCCAATGCCCGCCTGGAGACGCCGGCGACGGCACCGGCGCCGCAGGTCACGGCTCGTCCGGCACCGCAAGCTCAGCCTGCGCCGCGCCTGCAGACCGAAGACGAGGGGCGTGAATCCTTCTGGCGCGGCCTGTTCCCGCAGCGGGGCAATGCCCCGCAAGCCGGCGGCCCGACGGAAGCTGTCGCGGAAGAGACCCAGGACCGCTACGTCCCGGCGCCGCAGAAGTCCAACCTCAACCCGGCGGCCCGCCCGGTCGAACAGCCTTCCATGGAGGCGGAGGACGATCTCGAAATTCCTTCTTTCTTAAGGCGCCTCGCTAACTGATGCCGTGGCAAAGCCACGGCGCAGGATGCGGTCCAAATCGGTTTTAGGGCGCTGAAAGCAAATTCTAAGAAGCGTGGAAAACCAGGTCCAAAAGGGCCTGGTTTTTCGTTGTGTGACAGGGGAACTCCAACGGCAAAGCCGTTGGCAAGGGCGGCTGCCTGCCCGAGCTTATGCGAGGAGCCACGCGGCGTTTGAGCTGAATAACGTGGCCTTAAAGTCGCATTAAGCACGTGGTTACAAAACGAAATAGAAGTTCGTTTGTGAACGGATGTTGAAAATGAGATACCTGACGGGGACGTAACATAATTGCGTCCCGTTTTTTATGTCTTGCTGGGGCGGTACACAGCGGTTTCTTCATCTGAAGAGTGTAGGTTTAGCGTCATGTTGCCTGATCAGAACGAACAGACTTTGGCCCATGCAGCCATCATCGCCGGTATGGGCCTGCATACGGGCGTACCTGTGCGCATGGTCGTGCGTCCGGCCATCGCCGGCACCGGCGTCGTCTTCGTGCGTTCAGATATCGAGGGCACCGACAACCGCGTTGCGGCCGTCGCCCACAATGTCACCAAGACCAATCTCGGCACCGTTATCACCAATGCTTCGGGCGTTTCCGTCTCGACCATCGAACACGTCATGGCGGCCTTTGCGGCCATGAGCCTCGACAACGTGGTAGTCGAACTCGATGGCCCGGAAGTGCCGATCATGGACGGCTCGGCCCTGCCGTTCGTCCAACTGCTGGACCAGGCCGGTTTCCGCCGCCAGTCCCTGCCGCAACAGGTCATCGAAATCCTGGAGCCGATCGAAGTCTTTGACGGCGACAAGTCGGCGGTGCTGCTGCCGTGCGACCGTTTCGAAGTCCGTTTCGAGATCGACTTCCCGGGCACGCCGATCGGCCATCAGGAAGTCGACCTGGTCGTCACCGAACAGTCTTTCCGTGAAGAGCTGGCCGCAGCCCGCACCTTCGGCTTCCTGCAGGGCGTCGAAGCCCTGCGCAAGGCCGGCCTGGCGCGTGGCGGTTCGCTGGACAACGCCATCGTCATTGACGGCGACACCATTATGAACGAAGGCGGCCTGCGCTACGTCGATGAATTCGCCCGTCACAAGGCGCTGGACGCCATCGGCGACCTGTACGTCCTGGGCATGCCGATTCTTGGCAGGTTTGAAGGAATTCGCGCCGGTCATGGCCTTAATAATGCCCTTGTTCGCGAACTACTGTCGCGCCCGGATGCCTACCGCATTGTCACCCGTGGCCCCGCCCTGGCGGATGTCGGCTAAGCCACACTTCGGTTAATTCCGGTTGGCGACGTCTTGACCATCGTGTAGATATCCTCAAAGACTTTATCTCTGCGTCCGGGGCGGACGCTTTCTCGAGGGTGTTCCGTGATCTCTGGTCGGCTTTTCAAGACTTCGGCATTCAATTTGGCCGTGGGGGTTCTGGCCGCGGGCGTCGCCCTGACGGCGATGTCGGGCTGCTCCGGTAAAGGCCCGGAACAGCATCTGGTCTATGAGGAGCGTCCGGTTGAACTCCTCTATGCCACCGGCATGGAGCGGCTGGACGACAAGTCGTGGAACGAAGCCGGCCAGTATTTCGAGGAAGTGCAGCGCCAGCACCCCTATTCGGAATGGTCGCGCCGCGCCATCGTGATGACCATCTATACGCACTACCAGGCCGGCAAGTATGCCGAGGCCTCGGCGGCCGCCGATCAGTTCATCCACCTGTATCCGGGCAGCGAACTGACGCCCTACGCCTATTACATGAAGGCCATCTGCTCGTTCGAACAGATCGTCGATGTCGGCCGCGACCAGGCGTCGACCACCTCGGCCCAGGCCCTGCTGAGTGATGTCGTCCGCCGCTATCCCAGCAGCGAGTACGCCAAGGACGCCCGCGTCAAGATCGACATGGTGCAGGACCAGCTGGCTGGCAAGGAAATGGAAATCGGCCGCTACTACCTGAATGACAACCAGCCTCTGGCGGCCATCGGCCGGTTCAAGACGGTGGCCAGCACCTACCAGACGACCTCGCACACGCCGGAAGCCCTGTATCGCCTGGTGGAAGCCAATGAAGTAATGGGCCTGCATGAGGAGGCCATGCGTAATGGCGCCGTGCTGGGTTACAACTATCCGGGTGACCGCTGGTATGCCGAGGCCTACAAGCTGTTGACCTCGAAGGGCGACCGTCCCGACATCGCGCCGGATCCCAACGGCAAGAAGGGCCCGCAAGCCCCTGACGCCAAGAAGAACAAGAAGGGCTGGTTCGGCTTCCTGCGTCCCGACGCCGGGTGAGCACAGAACTCGTGCATATGGTGCCCGGGGGCTGGGTTGGCGTTGGTGTAGCGGCAGCTTTCGTTCTGCTATTGCTTATGCTGGTCCTGCAGAAGCCAAAAAAGCCTGTAAAACCAGTGATATCCAGGTTCAAGGATACGCTTGTCAATCGCGACCACAGATATTGTTTGGGCATTGATGAGCGGACAGGTGGCTACTTCTTTGCTATCAACGTGGTAAACCCCTACATCGAGTACGACGAATACTATGCGATCTCGGAAGCGGAATATTCGACGTTTCAAGCCGATGTTGCCGCTGCGGTGGAATTTGCTAAGTCTTGTGGCCGCCATGAACAAGACCATCGGCTGATCGAAAAGCCCGGCAAGCTTCGGGGAAGTTACGTCGCCTCGACATCCAAAACGTAAGTTCCTGAAATGTTCTTGTTGAGAAGAACAAAATGAGGTCTAATGGGCGCAGTGAATCACGGAGCGCGCCGATGCTCACCCGCCTGACCATCAACGATGTTGTGCTTGTCGACCGACTGGAACTGGATATCCAGCCGGGCCTTAGCGTCCTGACCGGGGAAACCGGTGCTGGCAAGTCCATCCTGCTCGACAGCCTGGGCCTGGCCACCGGCGCGCGCGCCGATACCGGCCTGATCCGCGCCGGCGCCAACCAGGCTTCGGTGACCGCCGAGTTCGAAGTGCCGGCCGCCCATGCTGTCTATGATTTCCTTGAAGACAAGGGGCTGGCGCTGGAGCCCGGTGAGGCGTTGTTATTGCGCCGCCTGGTCGGCCGGGACGGCCGCTCCAAGGCCTTCGTCAACGATCAGCCCGTCAGTGTCGCCGTGCTCAAGGCGCTGGGCGACTCGCTGCTTGAGGTCCATGGCCAGCACGAAACCGTCGGCCTGCTGGACGCGCGGTCGCATCTGGGGATGCTCGATTCTTACGGCGCCTGTGATGGCGAGCGCGCCCAGGTTGCCGAAGCCTGGAAAGCCTTGAAGGCGTTGAAGGACGAGCATCGCGACCTGATCAAACGCGCCCAGGGCGACAAGGCGGAACTGGAAACCCTGACCCTGCGACTGCAGGAGCTGGAGAGATTGAACCCGCAGCCCGAGGAAGAAGCGCAACTGGCGTCCGAACGGGCGCTGTTGGGGGCGTCGGAACGGGCGCTGGAAGACATTACCGAGGCGCGTGACGCCGTCGGCGGTGATCTGCTGTCGCAGCGGTTGGCCAAGGCCTTCCGTGCTCTGGACCATGCCCGCACGCGGGCCATGCAGGCCGGCGCAACGGGCGAGGACGAGGTGTTACAGCGGCTGACGGCGGCGGCCGATGCCCTGGATCGCACCCTGATCGCCGCCGACGAAGCCCTGGCGCTGATGGATCAGGCCGGCAACAGCCTCGATCTTGAACCGGGGCAACTCGATCGCGTCGAGGAACGGCTGTTTGCCCTGCGCGCCATGGCGCGGAAACTCGGCGTTCTGGTCGACGATTTGCCGGCGGAGCGGGTGCGGATTGCCAAGGCGCTGACTGGGATGGAAGATCTCGACGCGCACCTGGCGAGGCTGGACAAGCAGATCGCGGCGGCGCAGGGCGTCTTCCATGCCGCCGTCGAAGCGCTGCGGGCGCGGCGCGTGGCAGCCGGCGAGACCCTGGGCGCGGCGGTGATGGCCGAGCTGGTGCCGCTGAAGCTGGACAAGGCGCGTTTCCGCGTCGCTTTGAAGAGGCTTGAGCCGGAACGCTATACGGCTGCCGGCGGTGATGTCGTCGAGTTCGAGGTCAAGACCAATCCCGGCGCGGAGTGGGGTGGCCTGGGCGTCATCGCCTCGGGCGGCGAACTGGCGCGGTTTGCCCTGGCGCTGAAAGCGGCCCTGGCCGGCCGTGGCGGGGAAGGTGCCGCGGGGCCGGTGATGATTTTCGACGAAGTCGACCAGGGCGTCGGCGGCGCGGTGGCCGATGCGGTTGGTTTGCGGCTGAAGCGCCTGGCCGAGCGGTCGCAGGTGATCGTTGTTACCCACAGCCCGCAGGTGGCGGCGCGCGGCGATTCGCATCTGAAGGTCAGCAAGCATGTCCATGGTGACGGTATGCGGTCTCAGGTGTCACGCCTGAACCCGGATGAAGCGCTGGAGGAACTGGCACGGATGTTGTCGGGCGCCTCGATCACGCCGGAAGCCCGGGCGGCGGCGGTACGGCTTAAATCCGCCGAGGCGGTGTGATATAATAGGCGTAAAGGAGGTGCGGTCATGATGTTTTTGCTCCGACACCTGTTCTTTTTCGTGCTGCAATTCGCCGGCGTTACGGCGGCCGTCGTCATCGGCTGTGTTGCCTGGACTCTGAATGATCGCGGCATGTCCTATGCCGAGACCCTGGCCTTTCGCGCCGATCTCAAATTCTGGACGCTGATCGGCATGGTGGTCGCTGGTTTCTTCTGCCTGGTCCTGCTGTGTTACCACCTGACGCACAAGGCTCTGGACGATCCGAGCGACCCCGATAACGGACCGTGGCGGTACTAACCGTCACAAAAGAAATTGAAACCACGAATGGACACGAATAGACACGAATAAGGATGACATGCTGTCGTGCCCTGGCGCGAATTTGTGTTCATTCGTGTCCATTCGTGGTTTCTTCTTTCGACCGGCAGCCCAAAATGACTCTCGACGACGCCCGCGCCCTGCATACCGAACTGGCGGGGCAGGTTCAGTACCATCGCGACCTCTACTATCGTGAAGAAACGCCGGAACTAACCGACGCTGAATACGATGCACTCGAAAAGCGGCTGCGTGACCTGGAAGAACAGTTCCCCGAATTGAAGACGGCCGATTCGCCAACCCAGACGGTTGGGGCAGTCATCTCGGAAAAATTCTCGCCCGTGGTTCACGGCGTGCCGATGCTGTCGCTCGACAATGCCTTTGCCGATGAGGACATCACCGACTTCGAAGACCGTATCCGCCGGTTCCTCAAACTTCCGGCCGAAGAGCCGGTGGTCTTTGCCGCCGAACCCAAGATCGACGGCCTGTCGTGCAGCTTGTTGTATGTGAAGGGCGAACTGGTGCGCGGCGCCACGCGCGGCGATGGTCGCACCGGCGAGGACGTCACGGAAAATATCCGCACCATTGCCGACATTCCACACCGCCTGAGCGGGACCGGCCACCCGGAACGGATCGAAATCCGCGGCGAAATCTATGTCCCGCTTCAGGCCTTTGCCGACATGAACACGAAGGCCCAGGCTGAAGGTGGTCGCACCTACGCCAATCCGCGCAACTTCGCCTCGGGTTCCCTGCGTCAGTTGGATGCGGCGGTGACGGCGGCGCGGCCGCTGCGCTTCTTCGCCTATACCTGGGGTGAAGTCAGCGACGAGGGCTTTGTCGCCACCCAGACTGAGGCGTTGGCGCAGTTCCGCGAATGGGGTTTCCAGGTTAATCCGCAATCGGCCCAGGTCGACGGCGCGGCCGGGCTGCTCGACGTCTATAACCGCGTCGGCCGCGACCGGTCCGGCCTGGGCTATGACATCGATGGCGTGGTCTACAAGGTCGACCGTCTCGACTGGCAGCGCCGGCTGGGCTTCGTGTCGCGCTCGCCGCGCTGGGCCATCGCCCACAAGTTCCCGGCCCAGCAGGCCCTGACGCGCCTGGCCGCCATCGATATCCAGGTCGGCCGCATGGGCACGATGACGCCGGTGGCGCGGTTGCAGCCGGTCAATGTCGGCGGTGTGGTGGTGACCAATGTGACCTTGCACAATGCCGATGAGATCGAACGCAAGGACATCCGCATCGGCGACATGGTCAGAGTCCAGCGCGCCGGTGACGTTATTCCCCAGATCGTCGGCATCGAGCCCGACGAACGGCCGGACACCGCCGTGCCTTATGAGTTTCCGACCGTCTGTCCCTGTCCGCTGAAAACCGAAGTGGTGCGCGAACAGAATGCCGCTGGCGTCGAAGGCGTGGCGCGCAAATGTTCGGGTGACCAGGCCTGCCCGCACCAGCGCATCGAATACCTGAAATATGTCGTGTCGCGCCGGGTGCTGGACGTCGAAGGCCTGGGCGAGACCTATATCGAGATATTCAACCGCGGTGGCATCCTGGCCGAACCGGCCGACATCTACCGCCTGCACGAAAAGGCCGAGGCCGCCAAGGTCATCGTGCTGGAAGAGCGCAAGCGCCAGTCGGCCGCGCGCCAGGAAAAGAGCGGCCAGGCGGTCAAGAAGCAACTGGCCGATACCGATCGCGCCTTTACCGATCTCGACAAGCTGTTCGCCAATATCGACAACCGCCGCGACCTCCCGCTGGAACGGTTTATTGCGGCCTTGGGCATCAAGCATGTCGGCGACACCACGGCCAAGCTGCTGGCGCGCGCCTTCACCAGCGAACGCGCCTTCCACGACACTCTGGTCAAGGCGGCCGAAGGCGACGAGGACGCTTTCAATTCGGTCAAGGACCTGAACCAGGTGGGACCGGTCATCGCCCATTCGGTGACCAGCTATTTCGCCCATCCGTATCAGCGCGGCATCTATGAGCGCTTTATCGAACAGGTGCGGGTGCAGGATGCCGAGGCCGTGGCTTCGACCTCGCCGGTGTCTGGAAAGACGGTGGTGTTCACCGGTACTTTGGAAAAGCTGACCCGCGACGAAGCCAAGGCCCAAGCCGAACGGCTGGGCGCCAAGGTGTCGGGTTCGGTTTCAAAGAAGACCGACCTGGTGGTGGCCGGCCCCGGCGCGGGCTCGAAGCTGAAAACAGCGGCCGAATTGGGGATTCAGGTCCTGACCGAAGACGAATGGCTGGCGCTGATCGCCTAGCTGGCGAGCATTTTCAGCGCTTTTACAGCCGTCTCATAACCCATCGGGGCCTTCTGGCTGTCGCAGGTCTTGACCGGCTTGTTGTCGCAGCCGCGGGTGATGCAGCCGCTTAAAGCTACGCACATCAGCAGGGCGGTGGTCGCGAACAAAATCTTGCGCATCGGGCATCCTCTCAATCGGCGCGAACTTGGCACAGTTCGAAGCGCTTGACCATAACGCCGTGACGCGTTCATGTGCGCCATGACCAAGATTGCCCTAGTCACCGGCGCCGGCAGCGGTATCGGCCGCGCCACAGCGCTTCACCTGTCCCAGGCCGGGTATTCGGTCGTGCTGGCTGGCCGCCGCGCCGATGCGCTGAATGATACGGCAAAGCTCGGCGCCAACATGCTGGCCGTGCCGACCGACATCACCGACCCGCAGGCGGTATCCGCCCTGTTTGACAAGACGGTGGCCGAATACGGCCGACTGGACGTGCTGTTCAACAATGCTGGCTACAATCCGCCCTTCCTGCCGCTGGAAGACCTGCCGATCGACGAGTTGCGGATGACGCTGGATATCAATATCCTCGGCGCAATGTTGTGCGCCGGCGAAGCCATGCGCATCATGAAGGCGCAGGACCCGCACGGCGGACGTATTATCAATACAGGTTCGCTATCGGCCCATATGCCGCGGCCGCTGAGCGCTGCCTACAGTGTGTCGAAACACGCCATCACCGGCCTGACCCGGTCGCTGCTGATGGATGGCCGTGCCTTTGGTATCACCTGTTCGCAGATCGATGTCGGCAACGCCGTCACCGACATGTCGACACATATGGTGTCTGGCGCCATTCAGGCGGACGGCCAGTTACGTCCGGAGCCGCGCATGTCGGCCGATGAGGTGGCGAAGATGGTTGTCCATATCGCCGGCCTGCCGCCGGAAGCCAATATCCCGTTCGTCACGGTCATGGCCGGCGGCATGCCGTTTTACGGCCGCGGTTAGATCTTGGATTGAGCTTCAAATATGTCGCTTAATTCAGCGTGAGCGATGGTTACCGCCTTGGCGATGTCGGGAAGCGTATCGACGTTAACCGAGAATTCGTCGCCATTCTCCTTTGAAATCATCAGCACGGGACCGGCGCTGGAATTGTCGCAGATATAGGCGTTATCGGCTTCTTTGAAAAACCAGCTGAGTTGTTCGAAAGAGCGGGTACGACGTTCACGAATCTTGTCTTCAGGAACATCATGTCCGCCTCGCTTCACCCGCAGATGTACACGTTCGATGTTGAGATCGACTGTCCGCAAATAAACGTAAATCAAGTTTATCTGGAAGCCATTCGCCTTGGCGGTTTCGACCAGCTTGCGATATTTCCCACTGGAAAGAACAGTTTCAACACCAATGGTCTGGTAGGCCGCGACTGAACTGTACAGCCAACTTTCGATCCGCTGGACTGCCAATAGATTGGCTTGCGGTAAAGGCAACTGCTCGTGTTCGGAAATGCGCTTGGCGAGAATATCCGGGTTGATGATCCAGATCGTATTCTGCGGCGATTCCATCCCCAACATGCCATAGGCGGAACTTTTACCGGAACCATTCGGACCGGCGATAATCCAAAGCTGTGGCTTTTCCAGGCGTGGCGCCGTCACCTACCGTCCCGACCTCGACCCGAAGAGTTTCAAATTTTCTTCCCGGATCTTATCGACACTCTTCTGGAAAACGTAGAGCAGGTCCTCGCCCAGATTCGGGCTGTTCGTACTGACCGTATAGATGCGCTTCTTCTCGCCACCATCGAGTGTCACGGTTTTCACACTGACCGTCTTGGGGCGGGCGCCGGCTTTGCGGGCTTTGGAAACTTCGATCTTGCTCATGAAAGGCTCCGTACCACCCGAATATAGTGCATATTCGCTGCCAGATTAAGTGGGTAAATCACAACGGCGCGCAGACCTCGTCCAGCCAGGCGCGAACCTCGGGTTTCACCAGCGGGCCGACCAGGCGGACGACCTCGGCATGGTAATCGTCCATGTATGTACGTTCGGCCGGGCTCAGCATCTCGACAGCGATCAGGCTGCGGTCGATCGGCGCCCAGGTCAGGTTGGCGAAACCGTGCATGGCGCGCTCGCCACCCTTGGGGATTCTGGCTTCGGTGACGTATTGCAGGTTTTCGATGCGGATGCCGAAGTCGGCTTCCTTGTAGAAGCCGGGTTCGTTCGAGACGATCATCCCCGTCTGCAGGGCATAGCGGTTCAGTGCCTTGGCGATACGTTGCGGGCCTTCATGGACACCCAGATAGACGCCGACGCCGTGACCGGTGCCGTGGTCGTAGTCGAAGCCTTCCGCCCACAGATATTGCCGCGCCAGTGCGTCGAGATGCGTTCCCGTGGTGCCGGCGGGGAACTTTACCGTGGCCAGAGCTATATGGCCCTTCAGCACCAGGGTGAACATGCGTTTGTGTTCGGCGGTTGGCGTGCCGATGGCCATGGTGCGGGTGACGTCGGTGGTGCCGTCGGCGAACTGGGCGCCGGAATCGACCAGCAGCAGGTTGCCCGGCGCGATGCGCAGATCCGACGCGGTGGTGACGCGGTAGTGGGGAAGGGCGCCATGCGGCCCGAAGCCGGAAATGGTGTCGAAGGACAGGTCCTTCAAACCGCCGGCTGCGACGCGCAGCGACTCCAGCTTCTTCGCCACTTCGATTTCGGTCGGCAGGGTCTCTTGCGCTTCGGTGGCGACCCAGTGCAGGAATTCGGTCAGGACGGCGCCGTCGCGGATATGGGCGGCGCGCGTTCCGGCGATTTCGGTGGCGTTCTTGCACGCCTTAGGCAGCAGGCACGGATCGTCGGCCAGGAAGGGCTTGGCGCCGGCGGAGGTCAGGGCTTCCAGCCAGTAGGCCGAGGACAGGGCGGCATCGATCAGCACGTTGCGGCCCGACAGTCCGGCCAGGGTGGTTTCGATCTCGGCCGGGGTCTTGATGCTGACCTCGTTGCCCAGCCATTCTAGCAGGCCATCGGTCACCTTGGCCGGTTCGATGAACAGTTCGGCCGAGCCGTCGTCCTTCAGCACGGCCTGGCCCAGCGGCAAGGGCGAGCGGATAACGTCGCCGCCGCGGATGTTGAACAGCCAGGCCAGGGACGAGGGGGCGGTGATCAGGGCGGCGGCCAGGCCGTTGGCTTTCAGGTTGCGGGCGATCTGGCCGCGCTTGTCGGCCGAAGCGATGCCGGCATGTTCCAGAGGCTGCGGCACGATCGGCGCCGCCGGCTGGGCCGGTCGCGCGCTGCCCCAGGCGAGGTCGAGCGGATTGGGCGAAAGGGATTTCAACTCGACACCGGCGCCGGCCGCGGCGGCCAGCAGGGCGTTCAACCCCGTCGGGCTGATCAGGCTGGCATCATAGCCGATGACCGACCCAGCCGGGGCGGCGGCGATATCGTCGGCGAGGGAGTTACCGTGGAAGTCCTTGACCTCCCAGACGCTGCGGTCGGTCTGTTCGCGCGACTGCAAGGTATAGCGGCCGTCAGCATAAAGGATGGCGCGGTCGAGAAACACGATCGCCGATCCGGCCGAGCCAGTGAACCCCGACACCCAGGCCAGGCGTTCATTGGCGTCCGGCAGGTATTCGTTCTGATGCTCGTCCTCGTGCGGCACGATAAATCCGTCCAACCCCAGCTGGCGCATTTCGGCGCGCAGGGCGGCGACGTTGGCGACGCCCTGGGACGGATGGGTGGTGACGTCGAACTGCTGGAAGGCGGTCGGAGCGGAGCGGGTATCGGGAGTCATGAGGCACCTGTTCGTATCTAAGGCGACTATAGACAGGCAATGTGGCGACTTCAAATCCGATAACTACTCTAACTGAATAACCGTGATGTACCAGGTGCTGACCGGCTGGTTCTGGGCCTGCCACCACAGGCCATTGATGGTCTGGTCGGCGGCGCCTAGGTCGGCCAGGGGAACTTCGACCACGTTCCAGGTATTGGCGTTGAGGCGGATGGTGTAGCCGGGGTCGACCGGCTTGTCGCCGATCAGCGCCTTGACCGAGATGGTCTGGCCGCCGGCGGGGCCGCCATTCACATAGAAGGTCAGCTTGGTATAGCCGGCCGTCGAGAATGCCGCGTGCTGCAGGTACAGGGCCTGCCACGGCTCGCTCTGCATCGAGATCGGCTTCACGTCGGCGCCGATATCGGTCGACAGAGTGGTCTTGGCCCAGCTCCAGTTGTTCCAGCCCGGCGCCAGGGAGTCATCATAGATGACCATGGGCTGGGGTTTGGCCGGTGCGGCTTCCTGGGCCAGAACGGGGCCTGCCAAGGCCATGGCGGCAAGGGCGGTGGTGAAAAGACGGCGGTTCATGGCGGACATGAGAAGCTCCCTGAGAATTTTTTATATTTGATTTATTTAATTCATATTATCCCATCGATGCCAAGCCGCATTTGTCTTCACCCGTTGCGGGAAGGTGCCGGCTGTGGTTCTCTTGCCACGCAAAGGTGAGGGCGATGAGGCGCTACGGATTTCTGGGTTTTACCGGCTTTATGGTCATGGGCGCAGGCCTGATGAACGGCGCCGGCGTATGGATGATCCCGCTGGCGGCACCGGTGATGTTCGACCTTCTGTTGGGCTGGAACTGGCTGATGGCGGCGGGCGTTGTGGCCTATGCCGGGTATCGTGTCTGGAGCGGTGATCCGGGCTGGTACGACGGCGTGTTCGTCTTTGGCTGGGCGATGATGCTGATCAGCAGCAATGCCCGCTGCCCGCGCTGCGGTCTTTCCGTCGGGATCAGCGACGGCACGTGGCGGCACAGCGCGCCGCCCCAACATTGTATCGGTTGCGGCCGGAACCGTCGCGACGTCTGGCCCTTCCAGTATGTCCTGAAACCGGAACCCTGGGACGGTCAGTACCATGACGAAGGCGGCGGCCCGGCGCCCGAAGGCTTCCGGGCGGAGGTGATCCGCCGGCATGTTCATGACCAGTGGATCAAGAAAAAACGCTAGAGCAAAGCGCGTTCACACGGAAGCACCGTGTGAACGCGCGGAGCGTATAAACGCTCTAGTTCCGCTGCATGACCAGGGTGCACCAGGCGTCGCGGTGGATGCGGCGCACCACCTTGAAACCGTGGCTGAGATAGGCGGCCTTGACGAAGCGCTCCTGGGTGCGCAGCAGGCCCGACAGGATGACCAGGCCCTGCGGTTTCAAGGCGCCGCGGATATCCATCGACAGCCCAACCAGGGGCCGTGCCAGGATGTTGGCGAAGACTAGGTCGTAGGGGCCCGATTGACGCACCTTGCGGTGGTTCAGCCCGTTGGCATGGACGAAGCGCGCCGTCGACTGGTTCAGGGTGGCGTTTTCGTTGGAGATGCGCACGGAGATGGCGTCGATATCGGTGCCGACAGCGACCGGCGTGCCGGTCTTGGCGGCAGCGATGGCCAGCACGCCGGTGCCGGCGCCGACATCCAGCACGCGGCCGAATCGCGACTTTTTCAGCAGGTCGTTATAGGCAATCAGGCAGCCGACGGTGGTACCATGATGGCCGGTGCCAAAGGCAGCGCCGGCTTCGATGCGCAAATTTACGGCATTGACCGGGGCGCGGCCGTGGTCGTGAATGCCGTAGACGAAGAAGCGCCCGGCGCGCACGGGCGGTAGGCCCGACAGCGCCATGGCCAGCCAGTCGGCGTCGGCCAGTTGCTCGGCGGTGACGACCAATGCGTCAAAATCCGTCAGAACCCGTTGTATTTGTGCGTCTTCTTCCTCGGTGGTCGGGAAGGCGTCGATGCGCCAGAGGTCGTGGTCTTCGTCCTCTTCCAGGATCGAATAGGTCAAGCCATCCAGCTCGACGTCGGCGTCCAGGGCTTCGGCGGCGGCTTCGGCGACGGCGCGCGGGCCGCGGGCCACGATTTGTTGAGGGTTATAGGACATGCTGCTCTGCGGTAGGATTTGATTCAGCGCCCAATCTCGGCTAATTTCCTTGCGAACGTGCGAGATTCGGACGGTTTGGCACTTAAGGACACAAGATGGCGAGAGCTACCACAAAAAAGACGACTGGCGACAATGAAATTCCGGCCGACGCCGGCGTGAAGAAGACGATTGCCCGCAAGGCCCCTGTGGCCAAGGCCGAAGCGGCCGCCGCGGCGCCCAAGGCGGCTGCCAAAAAGCCGGCGGCCAAGGCTGCGCCGAAGAAGGCCCCGCTGGTCAACGACGTCAAGCCGGCCGTGCTGGAAGTCGCTCCCAAGGCGGTCAAGAAAGCCCCTGCCGTCGTGAAGACCCCGGCGGTCAAGGCGCCCGCCGCGAAGAAGCCGGCCGCCAAGAAGGTCGAAGAGGTGCTGGACGCGGCCAAGGACAAGCTGGACGAAGCCACTGCCGTCGCCGCCGAAAAGTTCGACGAACTGAAGGCCGCTGCCGAGCCCCATATCAAGGAAGCCGGCGAGAAGGTCGAAGCGGCTCTGGATGCGGCCAAGGACAAGGTCGATGAAGCCATAGCCGCGGCCAAGCCGGTGGTCGAGGACATCGCCCGCAAGGCTGACGACGTGATCGACAAGGCCGCCGACAAGGCGCACGAAATCACCGGCAAGGCGGCTGAGGCCACCAAGAAAAAGCCCGGCTTCTGGGCCCGTCTGTTCGGCGCGAAATAAAGCGCTGATCCTGACAGGAATTCGGAGGCGGGCCGCAAGGCCCGCCTTTTTCATACCTCCCTGGCCCGAAGGGACGGGGAGGGGGACCGCACGAGGACGAAGCGTAGCGAAGGACGAGATGTGGTGGTGGGGCGACTTACTTTCAGAAGCGCCGTAAGGAAGTCGCCCCACCACCGCACCTCATTCGTTTCGACCTTAAGGTCTCACTCACTCGAGCGGTCCCCCTCCCCACGCAAGCGCGGGGAGGTATCAGGTAAAGAATGCTGAATACTCTGTTTCGCCCCTTCGAACGGCTGATTGATCCGTTCCGGCCGCATGATGATAAGACCCCGCCGTCGGGGCTGGTGGCCTATGTCTGGAGCTATCTGCGCCAGGTCTGGCCGCTGTTTGCCGCCGTGTTGCTGGTCGGGCTGCTGGCGACCCTGGCCGAAGTCATGGTCTTTCGCTATGTCGCCGACATTATCGATATCCTGACCGCTTCGAAGCCGGGCGAGCTGTGGGCAAAACATGGCGCGACCTTCATCACCATGCTGGTCACGATCGGTGTCGCCTGGCCGATCCTGGTCCTGATCCAGTCATTGCTGCTGCAACAGGGCCTGACCACCCAGTTCCCGGCCCTGATCCGGTGGCAGTCGCACCGCCATATCGTCCGCCAGTCGATCAGCTTTTTCGCCAACGACTTCGCCGGCCGGGTGGCGTCCAAGGTCGCCGATACGGGTTCGGCCGTACGCAACACCCTGATCACCCTGTCCGACACCTTTCTTTATGTTGTCGTCTATTTCTCCAGCGCCCTCTACATGTTCCTGGAGGCCGATGTTCGTCTGGTCATCCCGCTGGTCGTCTGGTGCATGGGTTATGGCCTGATCTGCTGGCGGTTCGTGCCGAAACTGTCCACCGCGTCGGAGGCGGGTTCCGAAGCCCGCTCGGCCCTGGTCGGGCGGCTGGTCGACAGCTACACCAACATCCAGACGGTCAAGCTGTTCGCCGATCCGTCGCGCGAAGAGGCCTATGTCCGCGAGGCCATGGAGATCAACACCGCCAAGTGGCGGGTCCAGCAGCGGCTGATCACCCAACTCGACATCATCGTCAACCTGATGAACGTCACCCTGCTGCTGGCGACCGCGGTGCTGGCCATCTGGCTGTGGAGCCAGGGTGCTATCACCATCGGCGCCATCGCTCTGGCCGGGGCGCTGACCCAGCGCATCCTCAACATGTCGGGCTGGATCATGTTCCAGGTAACCAGCCTGTTCGAAAACATCGGCACCATCCAGAATGGCATCGAGACCATCGCCCAGCCGCACAAGGTGACCGACGCGCTGGACGCCACCGCCTTGCACGTCGACCAAGGCGTGGTGCGGTTTGAGGACGTCCATTTCCATTATGGTGAGGCCGACCGGGCGGCGATCGACGGCATCGACCTGACTATCGCCGCCGGCGAGAAGATCGGTTTGGTCGGACCGTCAGGTGCGGGAAAGTCGACCCTGGTCAATGTTTTTCTGCGCCTGCATGACCTCACTGGCGGGCGGATCACCATCGACGGCCAGGACATCGCGAACGTGACCCAGGACTCCCTGCGTGCCCATATCGGCATGGTGACCCAGGACACCTCGCTGCTGCACCGGTCGATCCGCAGCAATATCGCCTACGGCCGGCCGGGTGCCTCGGACGAAGAGATCATCGAAGCCGCCCGCCGCGCCAGTGCCTGGGAGTTCATTCCGGAGCTGCGCGACAATCGCGGCCGGTCGGGCCTGGATGCCCATGTCGGCGAACGCGGCGTCAAGCTGTCGGGCGGCCAGCGTCAGCGCATCGCCATCGCCCGTGTGTTGCTGAAGAACGCGCCGATCCTGGTGTTGGACGAGGCGACCTCGGCGCTCGATTCCGAGGTCGAAGCGGCCATCCAGGACAGCCTGCTGGAGTTGATGGCGGGCAAAACCGTGATTGCCATCGCCCACCGCCTCAGCACGATCGCGCGGATGGACCGGCTGGTGGTCATGGACGGCGGCCGGATCATCGAGACCGGAAGCCACAATGAACTGATCCACGCCAAAGGGTTATACGCCCGACTTTGGGCGCGCCAGACCGGCGGCTTTTTGGCCGAGATGGCGTGAACACGGACGATTGGTCCGGTGCGGATTCGTCACACCGCGGAATAAACCGGCGGTAGCGCCAACTCGTCCGTTGCGGTCGCAACAAGGTTAATGTTTGTTAATCTTCACAAACGGGCTGGGCGCAGGGGCAGATGGCGACCACGGAAGCAATGGGGCAAAAGGCCCCGGCCGCGGGTAAACCGCGCAACACGGCGGGGCTGGGCGATTTTTCGCGCGCCATCCTGCTGGGGCTGGCCTATGTCGTCATCTCGTACCTGGCCGCCGGACTCGGCGGCAGCGCCGTCGCCGGCAACGACACCGCCTGGCCGGCCTTCTGGTTCCTGCAGATCCTGATCTATGCCGCCCTGTCGGTGATCATCGTCCTGTTCAGCCAGATGATCGACGACCGCGCCACCGATACCGGCCTCGGCGGGCCCGCCGTCTTCCTGATGTCGCTGGGCACCCTGGTCAGTTTCGCCGCCTTCGTCGTCAACGAATTCAAACAGGTGGCCGCCGGCGCCGACCACAACATCGTGCGCGAGGACTATGCCGCCTTCCTGGGCGCGCCCAGCGAAGACCCGTTCGCCTATCTCATCTTCTGTTCGGTGATGATGGCCATCTATGCCGTGGCCGCCGGGATCGTCGTCTGGTCGCTGCTGATCAGCCGCGAGCAGGGCTGGCTGCGCAAGATGATGTCCTTCTTCCGCAAGGTCAGCACCGGCGATCAGCAGAAACACGTCAACCAGCATATCGATGTGAGGGTGCGCGAACTGACGCGGCTGACAGGCCTGCGCGACCGTATCCTGACCGTACAGGCGGATATCGCCGCCGAGACAACGCGGCGCGGCTGGCTGGTGCGGCAATCGGGTGAATTTCATACTCTGCGCCTGCATACCGACTTCAAGGCCGGGCAGGTCGAGGACGCGCCCGATGCCGACACCGCCGCTTTGGCGCGGCCGCACTATGCCGCCGCCCTGGCCGCTGTCGATGCCGGCGTCGCGCAGCTGCACCAGGCCGCGACGACCAGCGCCAGCCGGTTGGATGCCCTCACGCAGGATCTGGCCAATCTGTTCAGCGAGGCCGGATTCGACGCCGTGCCGCCGCTGCAGGCGCGCATCGCCGAACTGGACAGCGAGACCCACAGCCTGCGCAGCCAGCTCAGCGGCGCCCAGGCGGCCGACGGTCTGCTCAGCCTGGCCGACACGCCGGAGAGCGACCATATCCACGGCGTGACCCGCCTGCTGGGTATCGGCATGTTCGTCACCGTCCTGCTGATGACGCTGAACAACTATCTGCTGGCGCCGGAACTGACCGACGAGATCCAGCTCGATCCGTGGACCGTGCTGGCCCTGCTGGGGCTGTTCGTGCTGCAGGCGGTCGCCGCCTATTACGGCCTGACCAGCGCGCGTATGTTCCTGATCAAGCGCCAGATCGCCCGCCGCGCGCGCCAGGAACCTCCTGGACCGACCCTGGCGCAACGGGCCCTGGCCCTGGTGCTGCTGGCCCTGCTGGGGCTGCTGATCTACACCCTGATGCGGCTGTCGGAACCCAGCGTGGCGCGGCCGCTCAAGGCTGTCGACCTGACCTGCCGCGCCTTCGACGATGCCGCCGGCTATCAGACGCCCCAGGGCGTGTGGGTCTATAATTCGGCGGTCAATCTGGAAGCTGATAGCTGCCGCCTGGCCAAGCCGCTGGACCACCAATCCTATGTCGTGGTGGTCGGCGCCGCCTCGCCGGAAGGCGATCCGGCCGAACAGTTCGATTTGGCACGCAGCCGCGCCCAGGTCGTGGCGAAGCAATTGCGCGCCGGCACCGATCCGAAGCAAGTGTCCGTCTTTGTCGTCAATCTCGGCCGGGCCAATCCGGTCGAACTGCCCAAGGATGCCACGCCGGAAGCGAAACAGACAGCCACGCGGATCTGGCGGCCGCTGTTGGTCCTGGCCGGCAATCTGGAGCCGGAAAAGCCGACGGTCAGCCAGCGGCTGAAAGCAGCTTTCGTCCGCAAGCCGGCCGTGCTGCCGCAAACCGGCGAAGTCCGTTCAGTAGTCCGCGGCGTGCTGGGCAAGACCCAGGGCCTCGACCTGAGCGGCTACGACCCGGCGCAATGCCGCATCTACCGCTATGACGGCGAGGGCGCGCTGGCGCAGGAACTGCCCTGTCAATAAATCTTACACCAAGCTGCAATGACTTTGACTCATTCAGCTTGGCAAGGGCGACTGCCCGCCCGAGCTTATGCGAGGAGCCATGCGGCGTTTGAGCTGAAAAAACTAATACCAACCAACACATATGTGTCAGCCTCAAGGTAGGTTGGTATTAGTGGCCTTTACGCTGCGCACCGGAAGGCCGATCGCCTTCGGGGTGGTTTTTCATTGCACTTTAACGGGTCAGGTTCTAGGACGGGCCGGCATTTTCAGTGAGGAGTGGCCCATGTTTGGCTGGGGTAAGAAGGACAAGAAACGTCCGGGCACCGGAGCGAAGTTCGAAACGGTCCAGACCGTCCAGGCCGGCCCTTCGGGCAACGAGCCCCCCTCAACCCCTTCGGAGACCCGTTCCATGTCCAAGACCCGCGTTGAAACCGATACCTTTGGCCCTATCGAAGTGGCCTCCGACCGGTATTGGGGCGCCCAGGCGCAACGCTCGCTCGGCAACTTCAAGATCGGCTGGGAAAAGCAGCCCCTGCCGATCGTCCGCGCGCTGGGCATCGTCAAGCGCGCCGCCGCCGAAACCAACCAGGCCCTGGGCAAGCTGGACGCCAAGGTCGCCGCCGCCGTCATCCAGGCCGCCAATGAAGTCATCGAAGGCAAGCTGGACGATCACTTCCCGCTGGTCGTGTGGCAGACCGGTTCGGGTACGCAATCGAACATGAACGCCAACGAGGTCATCTCGAACCGTGCCATCGAAATCCTGGGCGGCGAGATGGGCAGCAAGAAGCCCGTCCACCCGAATGACCACGTCAACATGTCGCAATCGTCGAACGACACCTATCCGACGGCGATGCACGTGGCCTGCGCCGAAGAGATCGTCCACCGCCTGTTGCCGGCGCTGCAGGTTCTGCGCAACGCTTTGAACGACAAGGCGGAAGCCTGGGCGAACATCATCAAGATCGGCCGCACCCACACCCAGGACGCCACGCCGCTGACGCTGGGTCAGGAGTTTGGGGGCTATACCCAGCAGCTGACCAACGGCATCGAACGCATCCAGCAGACCCTGCCCAAGCTGATGCAATTGGCTCAGGGCGGTACCGCGGTCGGCACCGGCCTGAACGCCCCGATCGGTTTCGCCGAAGGCGTGGCCGAACGCATCGCCGCCATCACTGGCATGGGCTTCACCACGGCGCCGAACAAGTTCGAAGCCCTGGCCGCCCACGACGCCATGGTCTTCAGCCACGGCGCCATCAACACGGTGGCCGCCTCGCTGTTCAAGATCGCCAACGACATCCGATTCCTGGGTTCGGGCCCCCGTTCGGGCCTGGGCGAACTGGCCCTGCCGGAAAACGAGCCGGGCTCGTCGATCATGCCTGGCAAGGTCAATCCGACCCAGTGTGAAGCCATGACCCAGGTCTGCGTCCAGATCTTCGGCAACCATGCCGCCCTGACCTTTGCCGGTTCGCAGGGCCATTTCGAGCTGAACGTGTTCAATCCGGTCATGGCCTATAACTTCCTGCAGTCCGTGCGCCTGCTGTCGGATGCGGCGGTCTCGTTCACCGACAACTGCGTCGTCGGCATCGAGCCGCGCCTGGACAATATCAAGCGCGGCCTGGAAAACTCGCTGATGCTGGTGACGGCGCTGAACGGCCGCCTGGGCTACGACATCTGCGCCAAGATCGCTAAGACGGCCCACAAGAACGGCACCACCCTGCGCGAGGAAACGGTCGGTGGCGGTTACCTGACGAACGAAGAGTTCGATCAGTTCGTCCGTCCGGAAAACATGGTCAAGCCGGGCTAACGGTCCGGCCATTCCCACGGCGGAGGCTCATTGTCTTCGATGCGGGTTTCGCCATTGTGCTTGTAGAGCGCGATCTTTCGTGCTCCCGCGGCTTCTTCGATGGCGGCCACCAGTTCCGGTGCGTGCGATACGACGATCATCTGGCAGCGCTGGGATGCCTTTGCAATCAGTCGGCCTAATGGCGGTAGCAGGCTGGGGTGCAAGCTCATCTCCGGTTCGTTGAGCACCATCAGGGGCGGTGGTCGCGGCGACAGCAGCGCTGCGATCAGCAGCAGATAGCGCAGGGTACCGTCGGAGAGCTCCGCTGTCTGCAAAGGCCGGTTCAGGCCCGGTTGGGCCATGGACAGTTCGAAATAGGCGCCGTTGCTGGATATATCGACGCGGGCGCCCGGAAAGGCGTCCTGCAGCGCGGCATTGAAATCCTCAGGAAAGCCGATTTCGTATATGGTCTGGATCGCCGCCGCCAGATCGTGACCATCGCCGCTGAGTACGGGCGTACGCGTGGCGATTTGAGGCTGGCGCACCGGCGCGTCGCGATCTGTGCGGAAATGGTCGTAAAAGCGCCAGTTGCGCATGAACTCACGCAGCATCAACAGTTCGCGGGCGTTCTGCGGATCGCCGGCATGGGCCATCATGCTGTCAAACGGCGCCAAATCAGTCAGGACGACCTGCCAATTGTGGTTGCCGTCGCGTACCTTGACCATGGGACCGCCGCGCCGGGCCAGTTCGTTACGCGGCCTCAGTACCTGACCGACCCACAGGCTTTCCGTCTTGATGACCGGATCGAGGTTGAACATGGACAGGCCGGGGATCGGCAGGCCCAGGTCGATGGCATAGCCGTAATCGTCGGTGGCGTACCCCAGCCGAATGCTGATCGGACCTTTGCCCGGGCCGGCCCAAAGTGCCGAGTCGATGCCGCCTTCCAGCGCCAGGAGCCGCACCACGCCACCCTGGGCGATCTCAGCCAGCAGGCGCAGGGCGCGATACAGGCTGGACTTGCCGGATCCGTTGGGGCCGGTGACGATGTTGAGGCTCTCCAGCTCCAGCGAAACATCGCGCAGGGAGCGGTATCCGGCCAGGCTGAGCGTTGTGATCATACGCAACCCTAGCGTAAGTCCGCGGGCAAAGAAACAGGCGCGGGAGCATCCCAGGATTTGGGGCTCCGCGCGCCTTGTTTTACGCTTGGGCTTACAGGTGGGGTTAGAAACCGCCGAGGCTGAACAGGGCGATGGCCATGAAGGCGGTGAAGGTCGCCAGGGCGAAGATGGTGGGCATGGTGCGGGTCATGATAAGATTCCTTTGATGATGGGTTGAGGTGAGGGGGATCAGCCGTTCGAAGCGGCGGCTTCGACGGTGGCCAGGCTGCTTTGGAGGGTGTTGGCCGGGCCGGTGGCGGTGACCAGCGAAACGACCATGAACAGGGTCAGGGCGAAGAGGGCGGAAGCGGTAGCGACGGGGGTGGACATTGGCTTAACTCCTTGTGAAGCACGTTGCTGATGTCCGTGATATGCGCCCCCGGCGTGCATAGTTCAAATTAATACCAAGTCATGAACTCGATTTAATTATTACGCAAAATCAATGAGTTATAATTACAAAATTGTAAGAATGGCGCGTTATTGTGCGCTGCGCATAAATCTGAGCGTGTGCATGTACGCCGTCGGAAATTTTCTCGGAACGGTGTTCTTATTTCGGAAATTTTGGATGTGACAGGGCGTCGCAGGCCGTGCGGCTTCAGGCAATCCAGCCGGTCGCCGGCTTGATACCAGCCGAGTCCGGGAAGATATCGCTCGCCAGAACGCTCGGCGACAGATCGTACAGCTCCGTCAGGGTGCCCTTGATGACCGCGCGCAGGTCGGTCGTCGGCATTAGGTCGCGGCCTTCGTACAGCTGCGCCTTACCCAGGCCGGGCCAGTCGGCGATCACCCGGCCGCCCTTGACCCCGCCGCCGACCAGATAGGCCGCCGTCGCCTGACCGTGGTCGGTGCCCTGGGTGCCGTTGATGGCCGCTGTGCGGCCGAACTCGGTCGCCACCAGGATCACCGTGTCGCGCCATTTCGGGCCGAGTTCGGTCTCGAACGCGGCCAGGGCGCCGTCCAGATCAGCCAACAGTTCGGCCAATTTCTTCGCTTCGCGCGTATGGGTGTCCCAGCCGTTGAAGGCCAGGGCCGCCACGCGCGGGCCGTCGTCGCGCGCCAGCAACCGCGCCGCGCCGCTCGCCATGGCCGTCATCGGGTATTTGCCCGGTACTTCGCCGGTGGTTTCGCCGGCCAGCCGGTCGGTCGCCAGGGCGGTGTCGAAGGCCCGCGCCAGGGCCGGATCGGAGTCCTGGTACATAGCCAGGATACGCGGCGGCAAGTTATCGTCCCGCAGGTTCAAGGACGACGGCGCCCAGCCCATGACCTCGGCCGAGCCGCGCATGACCAGCGGCGGCACGGTCCCGACAGCCAGGCCGCTGCCACCGGCGCGCTGGGCGGCGGGGAGGGCCTTCAGCAGCCGGTTCAGCCAGCCGGTCTTGGTATAGCCCGGTGTCGCATAGCCCGACTCGAGCACGTCCTGGCCATCGAAGTGCGACCGGGCGCGGTAGGGCGTGGCGCTGGCATGGACGATGGTGGCCTGGCCGGCCTTGTAATATCGCTCGAGGTTGGGCAGCGACGGGTGCAGGGCGAACAGGCCATCCAGCTTCAGCGGAGAGGTGATGGCGAAGGCCTGGCGCAGGCGCGCATAGTCCGGATCGCCGACCGGCGGCACAGCGGTCAGGCCATCCAGGGCGCCGCGCAGGATGATCGTGACGAAGCGCGGATCGCGCGCCCCGGCGGCCGAGGCGATGCGCGGAATAAAGGCGCCGAAGGCGGCGGTGCCGGTGACGCCCAGGAAATGGCGGCGGTTCATCATGGTCAGCGCCTCACGAATTCAGGAGCCATGAAGGCCAGGCTGATACCCTGGCGCAGGGTGTCGGCGCGCTCGATGGCGGCCAGGGTCCCGTCGCTGAGGCGTGGTCCCAATATGGCCGGGGCGAATTCGCGCGGATCGGTGTCGCGCGCCGTCTTGGCGGCGACCAGGGCGGCCACCTCCATGCGCGCGCTCAGGCCCTCCGGCGTCAGCCAGGCGGCGTTGACGTCGGGAAAGCCGTTCGGTCCGGGCGGTTTCCACTGCGGCTGGCCCATGGCCGTCAGGGTGCGCTTGATCAGGCCGGGCGCCAACTGCGTGTCGGTGGCGCGCAACATGGCGATCAGGTGCTCTTGAGGCGTGCGCAGCTTGGCCGGCGCCGGTGACCAGGATTCTTCGGACTCAATCAGGGTAGCATAGACGGCCTGAAGGTCGCCGCCGGTGTCCAGCCAGGTACTGCTCAGCCGGTCGACCAGGGTTTTCGGCGGCGTATCGGAGACGAAGTGCCGCGCCAGCTTGGTCGACAGGTGTTTCGCCGTCGCCGGGTGATTGGACAGGGACACCAGGATATCGGCCGCCTGGAAGAAGCCATCCGCGTGGTAGTCTTCGCCCAGAATGGTCTTTTCGCCGGGCTCGTGCTGGTTGCCGCGGAAGGTAAAGCCGCCGACCGGACCGTCACGGCCGGACTGTTTGTTGGCCGTCCATCCGGTCAGTGCCTTGGCGAAGGCGGTGACATCGGCCTGGCTGTAGCCGGAATCGACACCCAGGGTGTGCAGTTCCAGGATCTCGCGCGCCAGGTTTTCGTTGATGTCGCGCCCCAGGCGCTGGCCGGTCTTCGAATTGGGCCCGGTCGAGGTGACGTTGTCGAGGTAGTACAACATGGTCGGGTGGGTTTCGACCGCCAGCAGCATGTCGGTGAACCGGCCGAATACATAGGGCCGGATGGCTTCGCGTTCATAGGCGCCGGTAGAGATATGGACCGCGGCGCCCTTATCCAGGCTGACGGCGAAATGGTTCATCCAGAACATGACCAGGCGCTCGCCGAAACCGACCGGCGCGGTCAGGTAGATGTCGTGATAGCGGGCGGTCAGTTCGGCATCCAGAGCGGCGCCGATCGGAGACTGCGTTTTGGTTTCACCCGGTTTCAGCCGCGTCTGGAAGAAGGCGGCGGCCTCGGAGATCAGGGTTTCGGAGGCGGACAGCCGGCCATTGCCCGGAGCCGCCACGCGCCCGCGGTCGATTTCGTCGAAGATCAGGTCGCGCGCCGGCCGCGGCAGGGCTTCCAGCCCGGCGGCCGTGCTGCCCAATCCAAAACGCGATAACGCCAATGCCGACTCGAAATCCACAGAACCACGCCTAACGCCAAAAAACTGACTTCTCGGTTCGAAGCCTAGCGTGTCCTTGAGACGAAAATGGGGCTCTGGCATGGCAGCTTCCCTTTAAACCGCCCTTATCTTAAAACGCTTCCGAACAAATGTCTCCGTCGCCGCTGAACCAGGCGCGTTTCATACCCTGGGACCGGAAGGGCACGCTGACATGGCCCACGGCATTGACGGCGATCAGGCCGCCTTCGCCGCCCATGCCGGCGATTTGGCCCAGAACGGCGTCGGCGGCGTCGTCCAGCGGTTCGCCGGCCATGTGGCGGAAGGCGAGTTGCGCGGCGGCATTGATCCGGATGAAGTATTCGCCCTGGCCGGTGCAGGAGACCGCGGTCTGCAGGTCGGCCCAGGTGCCGGCGCCGATCAGCGGCGTGTCGCCGACCCGGCCGGGGAGCTTGCCGAAGACGCCGGCGGTCGAGGTCGCTGCCGCCAGCTCGCCATACGAATCGAGACAGACACAGCCGACCGTGCCATGGCTCAGCGTTCCCGGTGGGTGGTTGGATTCACCACGGCCGGCGCGGGTGAACCAGGCCGTGCCGTCGGGCAGGCGTGCCATGCCCTGATCGTCGGCAAACCGGGCGGCACCTTCGCCGGCCAGCATGACATGCGGCGTCTTTTCCAGCACGGCGCGGGCGACGCGGATAGGGTTCTGGAAGTTCTGTAACGCGGCGACAGCGCCGCAGGCCTGGTCGGCGCCGCGCATCAGGCTGGCGTCCAGCTCATACTGGCCGGCGGCATTGGGCGAGGCGCCGCGTCCGGCGACATAGAGGCCGGAATCCTCCAGCGCGACGACGGCTTCGGTAACGACGTCGAAGGCGCGGCCCCCTCTGCGCAGGGCGTCGCGGGCGGTCGTGGCGACTTCGCGCATATGGTCGATTTCGGCGGAATAGTCGCGGCCGTGGCGGGCGCCGGCGCCGCCGTGCAGGGCTAGGGCGATCATGCGCGCCTCCGTTTCATCCGTAACCGATTATGCGGCCAAGCTATGCGGCATGCCGGATAAGGAAGCAAGGGGACTTAAACCGACCTTAGCGACTTGACCAGGTTGAAGGTCATGGTCTTGGCCTGTTCGTCGTGGCCTTCCTGGGCCAGGCCGTACAGGGTCTGCATGATCTCGTCGCCGACGGCGTCGACATGGGCCTGGTTGACCACCTCGTAGATGCCCGGCTGGACCTGTTCGCGAATCTCGTTGTCGTCGACAAGGGCCTCGGTGATCTTTTCCCCCTCGCGCAGGCCGGTGAAGGTGATCTTGATGTCCTTGTCCGGTGTGAGGCCGTACAGTTTGATCATTCGGGTTGCCAGATCCATGATCTTGATCGGCGTCCCCATCTCCAGGATATATAGTCCGGACTTATGATCGGGCGTCTGGGCATTGTACATGGCTGAGGTCAGGACCAACTGGACCGCCTCGAAAATCGTCATGAAGTAGCGCTCGACATCCTTGTCGGTCAGTGTGATCGGTCCGCCGCGCTGGATCTGCGAGGTAAACAGCGGCACCACCGAGCCCGTCGAGCCCAGCACATTGCCGAAGCGGACGACACAGGCCTGATGGGTATCGGAAATCTGGGTGCGGATCAGATGTTCGGCCAGGCGCTTAGTGGCGCCCATCAGCGACGACGGCGCCACGGCCTTGTCCGACGAGATCAGCACCAGCTGCTTGACGCCGGCGGCCTTGGCGGCGTCGATGACGTACTGTGTCCCCAGGACGTTGGTCAGCACGGCTTCGCACGGATTGAGCTCGACCATCGGCACGTGCTTCAGCGCGGCGGCGTGGAAGATAAAGTCCGGCTTGGCCTCGGCGACGACCGCGGCGAAACGCTCCTTGCGCCGGATCGAACATAGGACCGGCCGCGCCGTAACATTGGGGAAGTCGCTGCGGATGGCGCGCTCGATCTCATACAGCGCCAGTTCCGAGTGATCGACCAGGGTGACGTGGCCGGCCCCCAGGGACAGAGCCTGCTTGCAGATTTCCGAGCCGATCGAACCGCCGGCGCCGGTGACCAGAATGCGCTTGCCGGTATAGAAGGCCTTCAGACGCTCGGTATCGAGATAGACCTGCGGCCGATGCAACAGCACCTTGAACGACGCCGGGTCCGACGGTTCGGGCAGGGGGAGGGTGTTGGATTTCTTGCCGAAGAGCCGGGCCAGGAATCGCAGAAGCCGGTAATTGGAGAGACTCATGTAGACCCGGAGGAAAGGCTTGGCTTGATCGAGGGGTATTGAACCGGTTATGGGGCCTTTATCAAGCAGTTATGCGGCGTTTGGCTATAGAATTTTGCCGGCGGTTGACGCAAGGTCCGTTTGATCAAGCGTTGGCGCGAGGAAATATGGCGCAGGTTCAGGTTCTTTTTTTCGGCCGTATGGCAGATATTACCGGCATGCGAAAGACCGTACGCGACGCCGACAGCCTGGTTGGCCTGCGTGACTCGCTTTTCGCCGGGGATGCGGCGGCTGTGCGAATGAGCGTCAACCAGGTTCAGGTCTTTAGCGACCAGACCCTGGCCGATGGCGACGAGGTGGCGTTTTTTTCGGTCTTTTCGGGAGGTTAGGGTGCGGATTCAACTTCTGGAACAGCCACTTAATGCCGCCGCTGCCCATGGCGAGTTCCTGGTGGAACACGGCCACTATGGCGCAGTGGCCGCCTTTACCGGCGTGGTGAGGTCCGAAGCGGGCGGGGTCGATTACCTTTATCTCGACTGGTATCCCGGCATGACAGAGGCATCGATCCGCGCCATCGCCGATGCTGCCAAGGCACGATTCGACATCCGGGCGGTGGCGGTGCTGCATCGCTGCGGCCGGGTCGAGGCCGGGGAACCGGTGGTCTTCGTGGCGGCGGCCTCCGAGCACCGGCGCGCGGCCTTCGAAGCGGTGGACTATATGATGGACCGGCTGAAGTCCGAGGCGGCCTTGTGGAAACGCGAGGTCGGCGACGGCCTCGACCGCTGGATCGAGCCGCGGCCCGAGGATGCGGCAAGCTTGAAGAGGTGGTCATGAGCGATCTGTCGCATATCGATGCCGCCGGCCGGGCGCGCATGGTCGATGTTTCGGATAAGCCGGTGACGGCACGCACGGCGCGGGCCGTGGGCCGGCTGATCTGCGCCGCGGCGACGCTGGACCTGGTGCGCGAAGGCAAGGCCCCCAAGGGCGCGGTGGTATCGACGGCGGAACTGGCCGGGGTGATGGCGGCCAAGAAAACGGCGGACCTGATCCCGCTGTGTCATCCGCTGGCGTTAAGCAAGGTCAAGGTCGAGATCGTCGAAGACAGTGCATTGCCGGGCTTTGCGATTTCGGCCGAGGTCAGGACGACCGGCCAGACCGGGGTTGAGATGGAAGCCCTGACTGCCGTGAGTGTTGCGGCGCTGACGCTGTACGACATGTTGAAAGCGGTCGATAAGGCCATGCGGATCGAAGGCGTTGAAGTCGTGGCCAAGATCGGTGGCAAGGCGGACTTCGGAGCGCTCTAAGGATTTGAACCATAAAAAAAGACCGCGGGAGTTGGAGCCCCGCGGCCTGATGGGAAAAAGACTATTCAGGTAATGACTTAAAAGAACATTGCCACTCTTGTCATGTCGGTGGTTCAAGACAACCCCCTGTTCGCGGGGGTTGCCAGTTTAAAAGACGCGTGCGGATACCCCCAGCCATATCCGGCGGCCCGGCTGGCCGTAGAAACTGGCCGTTTCATAGCGCGCATCGCCGGCATTTTCGATCCGGCCATACACCCGCACGCGGTCGTTCACATTGTAGGACGCCCTCAGGTCTACCAGGTCATAGGCCTGCAGCACGCGCGTATTCGACGCGTTGTCGAAGCTGTCGCCGACATGGCGCAGGCCGAGTCCCAGCGACACCTTTTCCGTTACCCGATAGTCGACATCCAGGCTGCCCAGTTGCTCAGGCGCGCGCGGCAGGGCCTTGCCGGTCAGGCCGGCGGACTCGTTGCGCGTGTCGAGGAAGCTGTAGTCGCCGCGGATCGTCCAGGCACCGATCGCATAGGCGCCGGTCAGCTCGACGCCGCTGGCTTTCGACCGGTCGATATTGCCGTAGCAGCCATAAAGCTGGGCCGGCTGGCAGCCGTCATAGCCGAAGTTGATCAGGTCGCGCACCGTGCGGGTAAAGACGGTGACGCCGATCCGGCCATCAGCGAGCACGTAGTCGGCGCCGGCGTCGATAGTGACGCCGTTTTCCGGCACAAGGCCGGCCGAGCCGTAGTCGCTGTAGAGCTGATAGAGGCTCGGCACCTTGACGCCGGTGCCGGCGCTGGCGTGCAGGCGGAACGGTCCGACCGGGGCGCTGACGGAGGCCTGGACGATGTCCAGCGCGCCGAAGCTGGAGCTGTCATCGTGGCGGGCGCTGACGGCCAGGGTGGCCGGGCCGACATCCTGGGTGAGCTGGCCGTAGACGCTGGCGGTGTTGACCGAGACGCTCAGCGGCGTCGGGTTGGGATCCCACGGCGCCGGGCTGGCGATGCGCATGGTGTCGCGTTCGTACGACACGCCGCCCAGCAGACGGGTGGCGTCGCTCACGTGGTACAGGATGTGGTAGTCGGCTGACTGGATGCCGCCGCGGGCGACGAATTCCGAACCGTCGCTGAAAAAGTCGTGGCGATCGGCTTGGCTTTCGCTGAACGACAGGACCTGTTCGCCCTTGTCGAAGCGGTGTTCCAGGGCGACAGCGCTCAGGCGGGTCGCGGTGCGGCCGAACTCGCCGGTATCAGCAAAGGCATAGAGCGGCGCCGGATAGCCGTCATAGTCGTTGCGGCTGCGGCTGTAGGTGGTGAAGGCGCGCAGAGTGACCGAGTCGGTGACCGCCAGACTGCCCCTGGCCGCCAGGCTGGTCTGGGTGAAGGCGTCGGCTTCGCTGCCGCCGGCGAAGGTCGAAACGCCGTCGTCGCTAACCGAACTGCCGAACAGCCGCCAGGTGAAACGGTCTGTCTTGCCGCCCACGGCGGTGCGGGCGGAACCGTATTCGTCATAGCCTTCGAACGCGGCGGTGGCTTCGAGCGGGGCATGGCTGTCGCGGCTGGTGATGCTCACCACGCCGCCCAGGGCGCCCGAACCCCAGAGGGTGGACAGGGGGCCGCGCAGGACTTCGATGCGACCGGCGTCGTCGGCGGCGATCAGGCCCAGATTGGCGCCGCCGCCGACCTGGGACGGGTCGTTCAGCCGGATGCCATCCAGCAGGTACAGGGTATGGTCGGCGCCGGCGCCGCGAATCGAGGCGCTGGCGGCCGCGCCCGGGGGACCGTTGCGGGTGACGACCAGGCTGGGCGTGTGGGTCAGCAGGTCGGCAAGATAGACCGACTGATAGGTATCGATATCGGTCTGGTCGAGGACGGCAACGGCCTGGCCGACCTTGGAGGCGGGCAGGGGCTGGCGCGTGACGGAAATGATGACGTCTTCGTCTTGAGCGAAGGCGGCCGGAGCCAGGGCCGCGACGGCGGCGGAGAGGAGGAGGGGGCGCTTGATCATTCTAAGCGGTCTTTCAGTCAGGGACGAAAGCCGTCGTGTGCGAACACGGCGGCTGACAAACACATCGTCTCTCAAGGGGATTCCCGAGCTCGTCCCGCTGGTCCCGGCGGTAACAAAGGACGACAGCCGCGGGCAGGTCTCCTGACTTGCGCCTCGAACGCGGTCCGCGCCTTCCCGGTTTGGTGGCGATGCGGACAGCTCGGCGCTTACAGTTGCGGGCACAGTCCGGGGTTTACACCCGGTTCCCTATTCTCTCCCGCCGTGACGGGAGCACCTTCGGCACGCGGCGGCGATAGAGGAGGGGAGGCATAGCGTCAAGGGCGCCGCTGGAAAATCAAAGATCTGATGCAGGTATGTGACGCGGCAAATCCATGGCATCATGGAGAATGCGGAGAATTTCAATGACCTGATCATCAAGAACCCGGCAGCATATCAAATGCCGGGCCGGTATGCCGCGCCGCGCAACGCGATACACAAACACATCCGGACGAATGTCGGAATGCTCTATCCGACCCTGAATATCGGTGCCGTCTTCCAATGCCCTCAAGGCAGCCAGGAGATGATCTTCGTAAACGTCTGCCTGGCGAGGGCCGAACCGTTCGGCTGTCGAGTCAAGAATATTGAGAAAGTCGGATTCGGCCCGTGCAGTCAGCCTGATTTGCCATTGCCTGTGTGTCACCTGGGCTCTGCCCGACGGGCTTTAAGATAGGCTGACAATTCGGTGCCGCTGGCGAATTCACGGAACCGGCCGGCTTCGATGTCCGCAATGCCGACATCCACGGCAGAACGCAGGGCTTCGAGCCTGGCGGTCATTTCGGCGTCGCGCGCTTCCATAAGCCGAAGTCCCTCGCGGATAACTTCACTGGCGTTCTGATAGCGGCCGCTCGTGACATAGTCGGCGACAAGGTCATCATAGTGGGGCGTCAGGTTGATATTGCGCGTTGGCATGGGTATCTCATTGGCAATAATTGCCAATTGCTAGCAGGTGTCAGCCTCTTCCGCAACAAAATCCACTGGTATTGCGGCGGGAACGTGCTATCCCGCGTGCGAGCCAACTGAAGCAAGGCGTGTAATATGACAGGCGAGCAGGTCAACCCCATCCCCAACATCCTGACCATGATCCGGCTGGTGGCCGGCATCATCATGTTCTGCCTGCTGGCGGCTTCGGCGGGAGGCATTCCCTTTCTTGCCGTCAATTCGGTCGCAATGGAACCGTTCCAGCGTTGGGGCTTCTACGTTTTCGTCATCGCCGCGTTCACCGACCTGTTCGACGGCATCCTGGCGCGCAAGCTGAACGCGGAAAGCCAGTGGGGCGCCATTCTCGACCCGATCGCCGACAAAATTCTCGTCTGCGGCACCATTCTGGGCCTGTTCACCATCAATACCGGCGATCCTTATTTCGCCCTGCCGGCAGCCTTTATTCTGTTCCGCGAATTCGCCGTCAGCGCCCTGCGCGAAACGGCGGCGGGCAAGGGCGTCAAGGTTCCCGTCACTTTCCTCGGCAAGGCGAAGACCACCATCCAGCTCGTCGCACTGGGCGCCATGCTGCTGGCGCAGAGCTGGGCCGCCTTCAACCTGCCACTGGACTGGACGGATGAGGCCTATATGATTTCCTACGGTCTGTTGCTGATTGCCATGGTCGTGACCCTCTGGTCCGGTCTGGCTTATTTCATTGCGGCGAAAAAAGAACTGTAATCGCCGCAAATTCTCAGATTCCACAGTCTCTTATCGAAACCCGCTGTCCGACACTGCGGGTTTTGACAAGGGGCAGCTATGGTTTCCCGGCAACATTGCCAATTCGTAACGCAAGTTACGATGATTTAATTAGACCTTTATAAGAAACTCGTAAAAGGTGCGCCTGCACGTTCAGGTGCCGTTTGAAGTGGTATTATGTCCCTCGCCCTATCGACACTTATATATGAATGGCGGCGCTACATGGCGGCCGTCATCGCCCTCGCGGTGGCCGGACTGCTGGTCATGTCGATGGTCGGCATGTTCATGGGTATCGGCAAGAGCTTTACCGCCACGATCGACCGTTCGCCGGCCAATCTGATGGTCCTTCCCGTCGATGCCGAGGGTTTCGGCTCCACGCAGCCGCGACGCAACATTCCCGTGCTGTATCAGCACCCGGCGGTGAAGGAAGTCATGCCCTATTCGGTGAACTGGGCCTTCTGGTCGAACTTCCCTACGCCGGAGCAGCCGTCCAAGAAGGACGGGGTCCAGGTTATCGTCGTCGACCCGATGGAAAACGCGGTGACCCTGCCGACCGATTTCCCGGAAAACGTCATCGTCGCCCTGCAGGAGCCCTACAGTGTCGTCGTCGACCGCACCAGCCTGGCCAAGCTGGGGGTGAAGGTCGGTGACAAGGCGACCCTGAACGGCAAGACCGTGACCGTCCGCGCGACGGTCGACAACTATCCCAGCATGTTCAACGCCATGGTCTTCATGTCGCGCCAGACCGCCAAGCTGACCTACATTACCGATGAAGGCCCGCGCGTCGGCACCATCCTGGTGAAGATCTCCGACCCGTCTCAGGCTGAGCAGGTCGCCAAGGAGCTGAACGTCATCGGCAAGGGGCAGTTCAAGGCCTGGACGCGTGAACAACTGTCGGAGCGCAATCAGGCTTCGATGTTCAAGGAAGCCTTCATCGTCATCATGCTGGGCTTCATGCTGGTGGTCGGTGTCTTCATCGGTATCGTCATTACCTGGCAAACCCTGCAAGGCGCCATCCTGGCCAATATCAAGGAATTCGCATCCCTGCGCGCCCTGGGGGTGTCGATGGGTAACCTGCGCCTCGTCATCATGGAGCTCAGCTTCTGGGTCGGCGTCGCCGGCCTGGGCGTGACGGCCATCCTGCTGGTAGGGGTCACCTACCTGGCCAAGTTTTTTGCCCTGGGCATGTTCTATCCGCTGTGGTCGATCATCGCGGTCAGTGTCATGTTGCTCACCATCGCCGTCCTGTCGGGCCTGTTATCGCTCGGCGTCCTGAAAAAGAGCCAGCCCGCGGACCTGTTACGATGAGCGCAAAATTAGCCCTGGACGCCAAACAACTCACCAAAGGCTACAAGATCGGCAAGCAACGCCAGGTGGTGTTGAAAAATGTCGATTTCACTGCCTGGCATGGCCAGGTGACCATGGTCATGGGACCGTCGGGTTCGGGTAAGTCGACCCTGATCGCCGCCCTTTCGGGGCTGATGCAGCCTGACGAAGGCGAGGTCCTGGCCCTGGGTGAAAGCCTGTGGAAAAAGAAGCGGAGCAAGATCGACAAGTTCCGTCTCGACCATTGCGGCTTTATCTTCCAGGGGTTCAACCTGTTCCCGGCCCTCAGCGCGACACAACAGGTCGAGCAGGTGCTTAAATACTGTAAGGTGCCCAAGGCCGACGTCCGCAAACGCGCGGTGGCGGCATTGGAATCGGTCGGCCTGGGGCATCGCCTCAACCAGAAGCCGGCGGAATTGTCGGGCGGTGAGAAGCAACGGGTCGCCATCGCGCGCGCGCTGGCCAAGATGCCGCAACTGCTGTTCGCCGACGAACCGACCTCGGCGCTCGACTCGGTCAGCGGCCAGGTCGTGATCAAGCTGCTGCACCAGGCCGCCAAGGAGCGCGGCGCCGCCGTGATCGTCGTGACCCACGATCCGCGCCTCGAAGCCTATGCCGACCGCGTCATTCACATGGAAGACGGGAAGATTCTGAGCGACACTATGATTTCGGAACCGCCCTCAATCGCCTGATATCGAAGAGAAACAAAGAAGCATCATGTCTCGCAAATTCGTTTCCGCTACCGCCCTTGCCGTCGTTCTGACGGTTACTGCCGGTCTCACGGCGTGCAACATGCCGCCGCCGGGCGGCAAGGCCGACCCTAAGGCCGAGGTCAAGGCGCCCCCCAGCCCGTATGCCGCCATTGCCAACGGCAAGGTGGATGTCGAGGGCGGCGTCATCGAGGTTGCCGCGCGCCGCGCTGGCATCGTCGAAGAGGTCCTGGTCCAGGAAGGCGATACCGTCACCAAGGGGCAGATCCTGGCCCGCCAGGAAAACCGCGACAGTGCGCTGGCGGTGAACAGCGCCCGCGCCCAGGTCCACCAGGCCGAAAGCCAACTGGCCCTGACCCAGGTTACCATCACCACGGCGCAACGTGAATATGATCGCCTCGCCAAGCTGGCGCCGTCCAACTTCGTGGCGCAGCAAAAGCTTGACCAGGCACGCGACGCCATCGCGACCGCCCAGGCGACCCTGGGTACCCAGCAGGCCGCGGTCGCCACGGCCCGCGCCCAACTGGCCCAGGCCGAGTATAATCTCGACCTGACCATTATCCGCGCCCCGATGGACGGCAAGATTATCCGCCGCTATGCCAATCCGGGCGGCGGCGCCTCGACCCTGAACGTGTCTACCATGTTCGACCTTGAGCCCGCCGTGCCGCACATTATCCGTTCGGAAATCGTCGAAAGCTCGATTCCGGACGTGTCGGTCGGCCAGGAGGTCGAGATCATTCCCGAAGCCGACCAGACCAAGACCTATGTCGGCAAGGTCATCCGCATCGCCGCGACCTTCGGCGCGCGCAAGCTGAAGTCGGACAGCGGCAACGAAGCCAGCGACGAGCGCGTTGTCGAGGTGGTTGTGTCGGCGGACGGCACGCCGTTCCTGATCGGCCAGCGTGTCCTGGTCAAGTACATGAAGGCGGGTGAAAAGGCCGGCATCAAGCGCGAAGCGCCCAAGCCTGCCGAACCGGCAAAGAAATAAGACGAAAAGCCGCCTCACCAGGCGGCTTTTTTTCTGCTTCTTAACGCGGATACGGTATGCGGGTAGAGTGAAGCCTCTGTCCGTTCCCTCCGTGTCCTCCGTTGCGCCGGCCGATATACCGGCGCGGCGTGGTGGCGCCAGCCTGGATGTGCTGCGTTTCCTGGCGGCGGCCTTTATCCTGCTGTTCCACTTCGGTCCGTCGGCGCCGCTCAATCTGCGCCTGGTCAGCCCGATTTTCGAACAGGGCTGGCTGGCCACCGACTTCTTCCTGATGCTGTCGGGCTTCGTGCTGTCCCGCGCCTATGGCGACCGCCTGACCCGGTCGCAGATGCGGCCGACCCACTTCTTTCTCAAGCGTTTTGCCCGGCTATGGCCGTCACATGTGGTGGTGTTGCTGACCTTCGCTGCCTTCATCGTGACGGCGACGCTGCTGGGGTTCCCGCCCAACCACGGCGACCACTACGGCCTCAACGCCCTGTTCGCCCAGGCCTTCATGGTCCATGGCTGGGGGATTATCGGCACCCCGACCTGGAACATCCCGACCTGGACCTTGTCCGCCCTGCTGGTGTGCTATGGCCTGTTCGCCGTCTATGCCCGCTGGGTGCACGACCGGCCGCTGATCATCCTGGCCGGGGTGGCCGTCGCGGTCCTGGCCATGGGGCACATCCTGGCCGAAACCGTAGCGAAACATGCCTTCGCCGACCTGCCCCTGGCCTGGGGCCTGCTGCGCGCCATACCCCTGTTCATTCTCGGCAACCTGATCGAGCGCGCCACAGCCAGCCTGCGTCTTAGTCAGGCGTTGTTCTGGCCGTTGGTTACCTTCGCTCTGGCCGGGGCGGTCGGGCTGGCTCTGCTGCCACGCCACCTGATACTCGACACGGTCATTCTGACGCTGCTGGGCACGGTCCTGGCCGTGTCCGGCGCCGTGACCTTCCGCGAGATGCCGGTCAGCCAACGCCTGGGCCGGGCCTCGTTCGCCCTGTTTCTGGTGCATTCCCTGGTCGGTGCCGTGTGGTTCAGCCTGACCCCCAAGGTCGTGGCCATGCTGGACCTGGGCTTTGCCGCGCAGTGGGCTTTGTGGGCCACCGCGCTGCTGGCGGCGATGATCACGGCCTTCCTGTTCGACGCTGTGGTCGACAAGCCGCTCAGTGCCTGGGTGTCGAAGCTTAGCTTCGTCCGCGGCGGCGTCTAATAGTGAAACCGGCACTGGGCGATCAGGATCGCATCGTCGGTAACGCGATAAATCAGCCGATGTTCCTGATCGATGCGGCGTGACCAATAACCTGACCAGTCATGCTTCAGGGGCTCCGGCTGGCCGATACCTTCGAAAGGTGATCGTATCACATCCTTGATCAGGGCATTGATCCGTTTCAGTTGCGCCTTGTCGGTCGCCTGCCAGTCCAGGTAATCGTCCCACGCCGTCGGAGCAAAGCTCAGGTTCATTCTTCGATCAGATCGTGCGTTTCACCCAGGCCGGCATTCAACTGCCGAATGGCTTCATCAAGACGCTCGGCATTACGCGGGCTGGAGCGCAGATACATCGTTTCCTGCCATGACGAGAAATCCTCCAACGACATGACCACAGCCGGCGCGCCGTTCTGACGGGTGATCAGAAGCGGCGCGTGGTCTTCGTTGACCTTGTCCAGTTGATTGGCCAGGTCGGCGCGAAAGGCAGAATAGCTGATATGTCGCATAGGGCACCTATTGTACGTATTATTGTACAGCGGTTCGCGACAGCCGTCAAACCGCGTCCAGCCCGATGTCGAAGTTCGGCGCCGAGTGGGTCAATGCCCCGACCGAAATCACATCCACGCCCGCTTCGGCGATCGCCCGCACCGTATCGAGATTGACCCCGCCCGAAGCTTCCAGAATGGTCTTCCCTGCCGCCAGTTTCACGGCTTCGGCGTACATGTCGATCGAGAAGTTATCCAGCAGCAGCACGTCCGGCGCATAGGGCAGGGCCTGCTTCAGTTGCGCGATCGAGTCGACCTCGATCTCGATCTTCATGGTGTGGCCGACCCCGGCCTTGGCGCGTTCCATCGCCTGGGCCACGCCGCCGCAGATGGCGATATGGTTGTCCTTGATCAGGATGGCGTCGTCCAGGCCGTAGCGGTGGTTATGACCGCCACCGCATTTGACCGCGTGCTTCTGCAGGGCGCGCAACAGCGGCAGGGTCTTGCGCGTACAGGCGATCTTGGTCTTCAGACCTTCGACGGTCGCGACATATTTTGAGGTCAGGGTGGCCACGCCCGACAGATGGCACAGCAGGTTCAAAGCCACCCGTTCGGCCGCCAGGATGGCGCGCGCCTTGCCTTCGACGCGTGCGATAACCGCGCCGGGCGCAACCTGGCTGCCATCCGGCAGCAGGATTTCGAAGCGCGCCTGCGGGTCCATGAACGATATGGCCAGGCGGGCGCAGTCGATGCCGGCGGAGATACCTTCCTCACGCGCCTTGAACTCGGCCTTGAAGCGGGCATTGGGGGCAATGACCGCCTGGGCGGTGACGTCGCCGGCCAGGCCGAGATCCTCCCGCAAAGCGTCCTTGATCACGGGTTCGACGAGCAGATCGGGCAGACCGGTCAGGTACATCAGGCAAATTCCCCTTGTGGCGCGCGGACATGGGTCCAGCTTGTAAATGTGCGTTTCGCCGCCGCTGAAGGCAACGGATAATCGCTGCGATAATGAGAACCGCGACTCTCTTTCCGTTGCAAGGCCGAAACCACAATCAGACGCGCGCTGACCAAAGGAAGTGCACCCGGGTAACGGTTTTCCAGTTCCTCGATCAGGCCCAGAAGTTCACCCAGGCCTTTCGCATCGCGGACCAGCCCGGCCTGCAGGCTCATGGCTTCGCGCAGGCGCAGGATGTCGGCGCCGGCCATCTGGGGCGGTACCTCGGGAATGACGGCATTGGCCGGATCGGGCGTGCGCAGTTCGGTGATGGCGGTTTCGCCCACGCGCTCGCCAAAAGCTGCCGCTTCCAGCAGCGAGTTCGATGCCAGCCGGTTGGCGCCGTGCACCCCGGTCGAGGCGCATTCACCCGCGGCGTAAAGCCCCTTCAGCGAGGTATGGCCGAAGATGTCGGTGGCGATGCCGCCCATGTGGTAGTGCGCCGCCGGCGCGACAGGCAGGGGCATGGTGCGTGGATCGATGCCCTGGGCCATGCAGGAGGCAAACACCGTCGGGAACTCCGCCGGGAAATGGTCGCCGATCGCTTCGCGGCAATCCAGGTACGCCCCGCGCCCCGAAGCATTGGCCTTGTGCACGGCGCGAGCGACGATGTCGCGCGGCGCCAGTTCGCCGTCCGGGTGGTCCTCGAAGGCGAACCGCACGCCGTCCTTGTCGACCAGCGTAGCGCCTTCCCCGCGCAGGGCTTCGGTGGCCAGGGGCGCCGGATCGAGCCCGAACTTGAGACCGGTCGGGTGGAACTGGACGAACTCCGGATCGGCGATGGTCGCGCCGGCCAAAGCGGCCATGGCCATGCCTTCGCCGCGCAGGTTGGCCGGGTTGGTCGTTACGGCGAACAGCCCGCCCGATCCACCGCTGGCCATGATCACGGCCTGGGCGAAAACATGGACGCGCCGTTCGCCGTGCTGCACCACGGCGCCGATCACATCTCCCTCGTGCGATGTGATCAGTCCGAGGGCAAAAGCCGGTTCCCAGATTTCGATATGTTTGGCGTTGAGGGCGGCATTGACGACCGCCTCCAGTATGGCCTTGCCGGCCAGGTCGCCGCCGACGCGGGCGACCCGGGCCAGGCCATGGGCGGCTTCGCGGTTGAGCACGAAGTCACCGTCGGCGTTGTGGTCGAAAGGCGCACCCAACTCATTCAGTTTGCGGACCGTTTCCGGCCCCATCTCGGTCAGGGTTTTCGCGGCCAGTTCGTCGACGATGCCGGCGCCGGCGGCAATGGTGTCGCGGGCGTGGGCTTCGGGCGAATCCTCGTCGGACAGGGCCGCGGCGATCCCGCCCTGGGCCCAGGCCGACGAGCAGGCGACGCCGAGCGCCACGGGCGCTAGGACCAGGGTCTTGTGCGGGGCGGTGTTCAGCGCGACCGACAGACCGGCCAAACCGGCGCCGATGACCAGGGGACCATTGTGGATATAGGTTTCAGCGGCCATGACAGGCCTCCTTCCGGCTTCGCAGTGCGAAGGACTAAGAAATCATCTCGACATCGACGTGATGCCGGGCCTTGACCATGTCGTAGCGGGCCGGTTTGGCCAGGGGCGGCATGTCGATCATGCGTTGCACGGCCAGGGCAGCGCGCGGGATCAGATCGGGATCGACCGTGACCTCGTACTGGTGCTTGACCAGGCTGTCATAGATGCCCTGCAAGGTAATCCGCTTCATGTGCGGGCACAGGTTGCATGGCCGCAGGAACTCGACACCCGGCGCGTCGGCGGTGACATTGTCGGCCATCGAGCATTCGGTGATCAGGACCACCTGCTTCGGCTTGTTCCTGGTGACGTAGTCCGCCATGGCGGTGGTCGAGCCGGTAAAATCCGAAGCGGCGATCACCTCCGGCGGGCATTCCGGGTGCGCCAGAACGACCGCGCCCGGATGGGCGATGCGAACCTGGGCGATATCGTCGGCATCGAAGCGCTCATGGACCTCGCAGGCGCCGGCCCAGGCGATGATCTTGATATCCGTCTGACGGGCGACATTCTTGGCCAGGAACTGGTCGGGGATCAGGATCACCCGGTCGGTGCCCCATTCCTTCGCCGCCCATTCCACAACCTGAACAGCATTGGCCGAGGTGCAGCAGATGTCGGTTTCGGCCTTCACATCGGCCGTGGTGTTGACATAGGTGACGACGGGCACGCCGGGATAGCGCTGCTTGATCAGGCGGACATCGGCGCCGGTGATGCTGGACGCCAGAGAACAGCCGGCGCGCATGTCGGGGATCAGCACGGTCTTGTCCGGCGCCAGGATCTTGGAGGTTTCCGCCATGAAGTGGACCCCGCCCTGAATGATGATGGCGGCATCCGATTTAGCGGCTTCGCGGGCCAGGCCAAGGCTGTCGCCGACATAGTCGCCGACCCCGTGGAAGATTTCCGGCGTCATGTAGTTGTGCGCCAGGACGACGGCGTTCTTTTCCTTTTTCAGCCGGTTGATAGCGGCGATCAAAGGCGCCTGGAGCTGCCATTCCAACTCGGACACCTTGCCCGCCAGACGGGCGCGAATGGCCGCGGTTTCGGCTGCGACAGCAGGCGTGAACTCTAACGGAAATGCAGTATCGGGCATCGCTTCGGTCCTTTTCGACCCTTATGCTCATTTTCAGCATAAGGTGGCTTTAAAATAGCCAGATCGCTGAAGGATGCAATATGGAAGCGGTCACAAGCCTGATCACGAATTATGACAATTGACGCCACAATATTTAGTTATTAAGCTAAATGACGAATGGAAGGAACCATGATTGAGATGAAGCCGGCCGGACGTAATTATTTCAGAAAGGCCTTGTTGTGGGCCATCCTGGCGGGACTGGGCATCTTCCTTCCCTACTACGCGGTCCTGTTCCTGAAGGATCATGCTTTCAACCCGTTCTCGGGCGAAACGCCGTCGTGGCTGTATAACGGCAGCATCCTGCTGTTGCTGCCCATGGCGCAAGGTTTTGCCGCCGCGCTGGCCCTGGGGCGTGAAAAGGTGACGGGCGGGGCGGGCTTCGGCCTGATCGTCTGCATCCTGATCGTCGACTGCCTGATTGCCCTCCTGCCCCTGCGCGAAGGCTTGATCTGCCTGATCATGGCGTCGCCCCTGCTGCTGGCGCTTATCGCCATCGGCTACGCTATTGGGCGGCTGGTGGCGCGGCGGGGGAAAAGCCGATCGGCTTCGGTCAGCCTGGCGCCTCTGGCTCTGGTTCTGGTGATTGGAGAAACCCTGGGGCCGGTGCCCGATGTGGCGCGCGAGGTCTCCAGCAGCGTTGTCATCGACGCGCCTCCAGACGTGGTCTGGCGCTATGTCGTCAGCTATCCCGAGATTAACGAAAAGCCCGACTACTGGGTTTGGCAGATGGGTCTGCCGTCGCCGACGCACTCGGTCGCCGAAGCTCGGGCGGTGGGCGCCCGCCGGCAATGCCGCTTTACCGGCGGCCATGCCTATGACGAGCGTATCACAGTTCTGGAGCCCAACCGGCGGCTCGTCTTCGCCGTGACCGGTCAGATGCAGCATCCGGAGATCTTCGGCCACCTGACCTTTGACGAGGGCGAGGTCGTGCTGACGCCTCTAAGCGATGGCCGCACCAAATTGACTATGACTGGCCGTTATCGGCTGCACGTGCGTCCGGCGGCCTATTTCGCCGGCTGGGCTGAGGATGTGACGCGGCAGGTCCATCGCCGCACCATGGGGCAGATGAAGCAACTGGCCGAAGGTGATCAGACGCAAGGCCGTTAAAAATCCCTTGGACCTGTATTGAATCCTTACGGCACGGGCCATATCTCGGTACCGTCATTCTGAGGAGATTTTATCATGGCCGATGCTGCTGTTTCCACCCAAGTCGATCACGACAAGACCGTGGGCAAGGAACTGTCGAAGGTTCTCGCCGACAGCTATAACCTGTACCTGAAGACCCATGGCTATCACTGGAATGTCCGCGGCCTGACCTTCCGTTCGCTGCACCTGCTGTTCATGGATCAGTACACCGAACAATGGACGGCCCTGGACGAGATCGCCGAGCGCATCCTGGCCCTGGGCCAGACCGCGCCGATGACCGGTACGGCCTTTGCGGGTTTAACGTCGGTGCCTGAAGGCGATCCCAAGAAGGGCGCCGAGGACATGGTGCGCGATCTGGCGGACGGTCATAAGCAGGTAATCGCGACCTTGAAGTCGCTGGTAGCGGCGGCGGAAAAGGCTGGCGATGGTCCGTCCCAGGACCTGGCCAATACTCGCCTGGCGGCCCATGAGAAGCATTTGTGGATGTTGAACGCCACGCTCGGCTGATCAGGTTCTGACAGTTGGATTTCGAGAAGCCTCCGGTTTGGTCCGGGGGCTTCTTTTGTGTTTGTTGAGCACGTCCGGAAAATCAGTAGAATCAAACGACGGAACACCCGGAAAGAGACGGAAAGAAGCGGAATTCTTAGCTGTCCTGAGTCCGCCGCGTAGCGGCATTCACTTGAATGGTTGCGCTTCGCGCGGATTTTGAAGCTTGGCCTGAATTCCGTTTCTTTCCGTCTCTTTCCGGGTGTTCCGTCGTTTGATTCTACCGGCTTGCCCGAGAAAATCCTGATCAGCACAATCGCCTCCCATGGACAAATCACTTTGAACATGGTTCAATGTGTGCTTGGGAGGGACCTCACTTGAAACTGGCGTGGCCGCGAAAAGGCTGGATGTGGAAAGCGCCGCTGGCTGTCCTGGCCCTGTTCCTCGTTATGACCGTTCTCACCGCACGGCACGGCAACAAGGCGCTCTATCCCGCCACCAACGACACGGTCACCGTCTATATCCTGAACAATGGCTTCCATACCGACATCATCCTGCCGGCCGATGAGGTGAACACCCGTGGCGGTATCCTCGCCAAGGCCGGGCAGGCGGCCGGCGACAAAAACTGGCTCGTCTATGGCTGGGGCGATGCCGGTTTCTACAGCGGCAAAGGATCGTCCATTGAACGCGCCCTCGATGGCCTGCGCGCCCTGTTCGCGCCCAACAATCCGTCGGTCATCCGCGTCTGGGGCATCGACACCGACCCCGCCGTCGCCTGGAAGGCGCCGGATGTCCTCACCGTCCATATGTCGCGTGCCGGCTTCACCGCCATGGCCGACAGTATCGAAGCCTCCTTCATCACCCAAAACGGCGCGCCTGTATCCGACAAGGTCACCACGCCCGGAAATCCGTTTTTCACCAGCAACCAGCACTTTTCGATCGCCCGTCTCTGCAACAACTGGACGGGGGATCAACTCCATGCCGCCGGCTTGCCGACGACGCCGATGATCGACGGCCTGGCGCCGCTTCTGGCGCTTGACCTGTCGCTGCGCGCCAAGGTCCGCTAGACATTTTCCACGGTCTCCGTCACAAGGCGACATGGTTTTCGTTACGCCCCAGATCTCGGTTCCGGACGACGAGCTGCACGAAAGCTTCGTGCGGGCGTCGGGGGCTGGCGGGCAGAATGTCAACAAGGTCGCCACCGCGGTCGAACTGCGCTTTTCCATCGCCAACAACTGGACCATCCCCTACGACGTCAAGCAGCGCCTGACCAAGCTGGGCGGGCGCCGGGTCACCAATGATGGCGAACTGGTGCTGTTCGTCCAGGTCCACCGCACCCAGGAAATGAACCGCAAGGCGGCGCTGGAGCGCTTCGTCGAACTGGTGCAAAAGGCCGCCGAACCGCCGCCACCGCCGCGCATCCGTACCAAGCCGACCCGCGGTTCGGTGCAACGCCGCCTGGTCGGAAAGTCCATCCGCTCCGGCATCAAGGCCGGCCGCGCCAAGGTCGGAGACGAAGATGACGCCTGATATTCGCCGTTCGACGGTGCAGGACACCGACGGAATCATCGCCCTCTACAAAGCCGCGGCGGCCTCGGGCGGACTGTCGCGCAAGCCCGACGAGATCACCCACGCCTATGTCGGCGGCTTCCTGAAACAGGCGGTCGAGGCCGGGCTGAGCCTGGTCGCCGTCCGTGACGGCGTCATCATCGGCGAAATCCACGGCTGGCCGATGCCGCAGTCGCAGTTCGCCCATGTCTTCGGCGATATCACCATCGCCGTTCATCCGCAGGCGCAGGGCCAGGGGGCAGGGCGGGCCATGTTCAAAGGCCTGATCGCGGAGATCGAAACCGTCCTGCCGCACATTCGCCGCATCGAACTGGGCTGCCGCGAAAGCAATGCCCGCGCCATCGCGCTGTATGAAAGCCTGGGCTTCGTCGTCGAGGGCCGTCTGAAAAACCGCATCTATGACGAGGCCGGTTTCTACGAAGACGATCTGGCTATGGCGCTTCTGGTGCGGTGAGGGCGACCGGCGACGGTTTGGCGATCGGCGCCAGTTGCAGCAGGTCGCGACGGATACGGCCCCAGATCAGGCTGTACAACAGGATGATGGCCGCCAGGCAGGCGAAACGGATATCTGTGTGATAAACCAGGTCGATGGCGCGCGCCACCAGACCGACGCCGCTGCTGATGGCGCACAGGGCCCAGATTCGGACCGACAGCCGCACATGGCTGGAATCGCGGCGTTGCAGCCATAGCTGATACAGGTGCTCCTTGTGCGGCCGCATGACGTCCTTGCCCTGGCGCAGGCGCGTGATCAGGGTCAGGACCACGTCGACGATCAGTGGCGCCAGCAGGAAGCCGCCGAACCACACCGACCCGACACCATAGGCCTTGACCACCAGGCTGGCGCCCGTGATCAGCGCCCCGCCGAACAGGGCGCCGGCATCGCCCTGGAAGGCCTTGCCCGCCAGGTTGAACGGAAGAAAGCCGAGATGGGCGCCGGCGGCGCAAATACAGATCAACAGGACCACACCCAGGTCGCTGCCCAGCGGCACAACCGGCGCCAGCAGCAGAATCAGGCCGGCCAGCACGATCAGGCACAGGCTCTGGGTGCCGGACGCCAGGCCGTTGGCGCCGTCCATGAAATTGATGGTGTTGATCCCCAGAACCAGCCAGGCGGCACAGCCCAGCGTGCTGGTGAACGGATCCAGCCGTACCACCAGGCCGGGGCCAAACGTCAGGGTATCGACGTGGAATAGCCAGGCGAACAGCAGGCACAGGCCGATCTGAAAACCCAGGCGCAGGGTCGCCGGCAAGTCGATCAGGTCGTCCAGGGCGCCGGACAGGCCCATCAGGCTGGCGAAACCGAACAGCAGAGCGCCGTCGCGCCATTGGCCGGGCACCGCATCGCCGGCGAACCACAACACCGCGGCACAGATGACACCGCAGCCGGCCATGATGGCCAGGCCGCCGCTGGTCGGGGTGGGGACGGTGTGGGCGCCGCGTTCGCGCGGCCGGTCGACCGGCCCGCCATTCAGCACCAGAAGGCTGAACAGCGCCGCCGAAATGGCAGAGCCCGCCAGTCCGAAGAGGACCAGAGAGGACGGAATGAGCCAGGACTGCGACGAAAGGTTCATATAGTGGAAGTCTTGCCCGGTTTTGTCCCCCGGGACAAGGCCGGCGTCTGCTCACGGGTGAGAAAAAACGCCGGTGTATCCGAAATCCGTCGCCCGGTAAAAAATTACTTGAGCGAGGCGCAGAAGCGCTGGATGCGTGAACAGGCCTCGGTCAGCACGATCTCCGACGTGGCATAGGAGATGCGGAAGAAGGGTGACAGGCCGAAGGCAGCACCGTGCACGACGGCGACCTCTTCCTGTTGCAGCAACTCGCCGGCGAAGTCTTCGTCCGAGGTGATGATCTTGCCCGACGGCGCCTGCTTGCCGATGCAGCCGGCCACCGACGGATAGACGTAGAAGGCGCCTTCCGGGGGCGGGCAGTGGATGCCCTTGGCGCCGTTCAGCATGGCCACGACCAGGTCGCGGCGCTTCTGGAAGATGGCGCTGCGCTGCGGGATGAAGTCCTGCGGCCCGTTCAGCGCCTCGACGGCGGCCCACTGGGCGATCGAGCACGGGTTGGAGGTCGATTGCGAGATGATCTTGGACATGGCCTTGATCAGCGGCTCAGGGCCGGCGCAGTAGCCGATGCGCCAGCCGGTCATCGAATAGGCCTTCGACACCCCGTTCATGGTCAGGGTGCGCTCATACAGTTCCGGCACGACCTGGGCGATGGTGGCGTAGGTCATGCCGTCGAACAGGATGTGTTCGTACATGTCGTCGGTCAGGATCCAGACGTGCGGGTGGCGCTTCAGCACCTCGCCCAGGCCGCGCAGTTCGTCGGCGGTGTAGACCGCGCCCGACGGGTTGGACGGCGAGTTGAGGATCAGCCACTTGGTCTTGGGCGTGATGGCGGCTTCCAGGGTCTCGGGCTTCAGTTTGAAGCCGGTTTCCATTTCGCCGATGGCGAAGACGGGCGTGCCGCCAGCCAGCAGCACCATGTCGGGATAGCTGACCCAGTAAGGGGCCGGCACGATGACCTCGTCGCCCGGGTTCAGCGACGCCATCATGGCGTTGTAGATGACCGGCTTGCCGCCGGGCGAGACCGACACCTGGGTGGTCTTGTACTCCAGGCCGTTCTCGCGCTTGAACTTGTCGACGATGGCCGACTTCAGCTCGGGGATACCGTCGACGTCGGTGTAACGGGTCTCACCGCGCTTGATCGCCTTGATGGCGGCGTCGCAGATATTTTCCGGCGTGTCGAAATCGGGCTCGCCGGCCGACAGGCTGATGACCTTCTTGCCCTGACGGGTCAATTCACGCGCCTTGGCCGAGACGGCCAGGGTGGGCGAAGGCTTAACGCGCTTGAGGGTATCGGATTCGGAAAACACGGCCATGACGGGTCCTCTGGGGTCGGCTGCTGAGGCGGAAAAATGCAGGCCTCTCTTTACCCGGTGGCGCTCGTTTGTCCATGGTTCATCGTTCATCTGGGTCAAATTCTCTTGCCTGGAGGCCAAAAATCCTTGCTCGGCGCAAAGACTTGTTAGAAGTGTAGCTTCTTGGCCATAATGGTGTGCAATGCACAATAAACTACAACAAATTTGGGAAAAGGTTTCCGGATTTTTTCTCAACCTTGATACCAAAATGGTACGCGCCATCTGGGTCAGCCTGCTGCTGCTGGCCCTGGTGGCGGGCGTGATCCTGCTTGGCCGGTCGCCCTGGGGCCAGGAGATGATGTCCGGCCTGGAGCACTGGATGGCGGCCTACGCCCGCTCGCCGCTGGCCATCGTTATCGTCACGGCCGTCTTCTGTCTCTCGGGTCTGGTGGGGGCGCCGCAGTTCGTGCTGATCGCCGCCTGTGTCGTCGCCTTCGGACCGGTCTGGGGCGGTTTCTACAGTTGGTTCGCCACCCAGGTGGCCGCCGCCATGCAATTCTATATCGGCCGTTTCGCCGGCTCGGGCCTGCTGCAGAAGCTGGGCGGCGACCGGCTGAACAAACTGTCAGCCTATGTCGGCAAGAACGCCTTTTCGGCCTCGTTCATCGTGCGCAACATCCCGACCGCGCCGCCGATCGTGGTCAATATGGCGTTCGGCGCCTCGCACGCCTCGTTCTGGGGTTTCATCGCCGGCTGCGCCCTGGGCAGCCTGCCCAAGATCATCCTGGTGGCGCTGATGGGCGGTTCGCTGAACGCATTTACCGGCCAGGGACACTGGAAACTGGCCCTGTCGATGGCGGCCCTGGCGGCGGTCTGGCTGGCCCTGATGCTGCTGGCCCGGACCATGTATCTGCGGGCCAAGAACAAGGGCTGAATCATCGCGTTCGGGCGGATGACAATTTGTGTGATCGATTGTTGTCACAAGGTCGATTCATGAGGCAAAACAATCTGTTAACCATTTCCCCCGTGGGTTGAATACAACTTTTTTTTTGCAAGCCTGACAACCCCCTTGAAATTGGGTCTCATTAAGGGCAAGTGAAGCCATTCCGGCAATTATGACCCGTTGATTCAAGGCGCAGACCTTGGAAAGGCGGGGAGTGTATCCGGATTATCCCAGGCATCGAATACTGACGCGGCATAATCGCGTCCCAAGGCAGTTTCCTCCATGTTCAAATCCTTCTTCGGCGGATTTTCCAATGACATCGCCATCGATCTCGGTACGGCCAATACCCTGATCTATATGAAGGGCAGGGGCATCGTCCTGAACGAGCCGTCGGTCGTTGCGCTGCGCAATATCGGCGGGCGTAAGGTCGTCCATGCCGTCGGCATAGAGGCCAAGCAGATGCTGGGCCGTACGCCGGGCCACATGGAGGCCATCCGGCCGATGAAGGACGGCGTCATCGCCGACTTCGAAGTCGCCGAAGAAATGATCAAGCACTTTATCCGCAAGGTCCACAACCGCCAGGGTTTCGTGAACCCCAAGGTGATCGTGTGCGTGCCGTCGGGCGCCACCGCGGTCGAACGCCGCGCCATCAATGACAGCTGCCTCAACGCCTCGGCGCGCCGCGTCGGCCTGCTGGACGAGCCCATGGCGGCTGCCATCGGCGCCGGACTGCCCATCCATGAGCCGACCGGTTCGATGGTCGTCGACATCGGCGGCGGCACCACCGAAGTGGCCGTCCTGTCGCTGTCGGGCATTGTCTATTCCAAGTCGGTCCGCGTCGGCGGCGACAAGATGGACGAAGCCATCACCAACTTCATGCGCCGTAACCACAACCTGCTGATCGGCGAAACCACCGCCGAACGCATCAAGAAGGACATCGGCACCGCCCGTGTCCCGCACGACGGCGAAGGCATGGCCATCGACGTCAAGGGCCGCGACCTGATGCAGGGCGTGCCACGCGAAGTCCGCATGTCTGAGCGCCAGGCGGCGGAAGCCCTGGCCGAGCCGGTCGCCCAGATCATCGACGCCGTCAAGGTGGCGCTGGAAGCGACCCCGCCGGAACTGGCGGCCGACATCGCCGACAAGGGCATCATGCTGACCGGCGGCGGCGCTTTGCTGCGCGGCCTGGACATCGAAATTCGTGACCAGACCGGACTGCCGGTGTCGGTCGCTGAAGATCCCCTGAGCTGCGTCGCTATCGGCTGCGGCCGGGTGCTGGAACATCCGCGGTGGATGAAGGGCATTCTCGACGCCACCATGTCATAGAATCGCGGTAATTAGCGACTAGAGGCGAGGGACGGCGGACCCGAACCAATATAGTTCTCCGGCATTAGGGGATGAGTAGCGTGTCGTACGGAGACAACAAACACTTCGAACATCTCAAACTGCCCATGACCTGGGCGGTGATGGGCGTGGTCGGTCTGGTCTGCATCATCGCAGCCCTGATGCTGCTGGGCGACCGCAGCGAGCAGGTCGAGGCCGAGGCCTATGCCCGCCGCCAGGGCTTCGACAGCGCCGCCGGGCCGGTTAATAACGTCCTGTCCTGGCCGGTGCACAAGGTCGGCGACGGCACCAACTGGCTGGACGACTATCTCTTTGCCGTCAGCGAAAACCGCATCCTGCGCAAGAAGGTGGCGGAACTGTCGCAGTACGAAAACATGTACAAGCAGGAGCGCGACCTCAATTCGCGCTACGAAAAGCTGCTGAACCTGCGCACCGAGCCGGCGCTGGAAATGGTGGCAGCACGCTCCGTGTCGGTGTCGCGCGGTCCCTTCGCCAACAATCGCTTGATCGACGCCGGTTCGAAAAAGGGCATCACTTTCGGCAATCCGGTCATTACCGACCAGGGCCTGGTCGGTCGCATCGTCGGCATATCACCCGACGTGTCGCGTGTGCTGATGGTCACTGACGTCACCTCGCATGTGCCGGTCATGGTCATGCGCTCCGATGCCCGCGCCATGATGAACGGCGACGGCAATACCGGCTACACCAAGCTCGACTTCGTCCGCGGCAAGGACAGCGTTCGTGAAGGCGACCAGATCCTGACCTCGGGCGACGGCGGCATCTTCCCGCGTGGCCTGCCCGTCGGTGAGGCGGTCAAGGGCGTTGACGGTGTCTGGCGCGTACGCCTCTATTCCAACCGGGGACCGATCGACTTCGTCAAGGTGGTCAAGTTCAAGGACTTCTCGCAACTGCCCGACGCCTCGACCCTGCTGCGCAGTCCGCCGGTTTCCGACATCCTGCCGCCGCCGGCCATGCCCAAGGTCGACCCGCAGTCTCAGGCCTCTGTTTCCGCCGCCGCCAGTTCGGCGACCAGCAGCGCGGCAGCGAGCACCCCGGCCACTCCGGCCGCACAGGTGAAGCCGCCGGTGACGCGGGCGTCGTCATCCTCGTCTTCGGCGCCACGTCCGCGCCCGGCGTCGTCCTCGTCGTCGTCCGTCGCCACCTCGACCCCGGCGCTCAAGCCGTACACGCCGGAAGCCGCGCCTGCGGCGGCACCTTCCACCCCGACGGGGACCCAGCCATGAAACCCCTCCTGAAGCGCGGCCTGTTCGAACGCAGCCCGCTGAACCGGGGGATGCGCGGGGGCATGGCCGCCAAGATCGTCGGTCCCTGGGACTGGATCATCCTGCCCGCCCTGATCAGCGTGGCGGCCACCATTGTCCTGGCCACCGCCTTCCAGCCCTTCGGCCTGTATCTGCCGGAACCGGTGACACCGTTCCTGCTGGCCTTCGCCTGGCCGCTGATCCGGCCTTCCTATATCGCCCCCTTCGTCCTGGGCGCCTTGGGGATGTTCCTCGATTTCTTCTGGGGCGCGCCGCTCGGTTTCTGGACCCTGAGCCTGATGCTGGTCTATGCCGCCCTGGTGTTTGCCCGCACCTATCTCATCGGCCAGGACTGGACGATCGTCTTCGGCGTCTTCGTCCTTACCGAGATCATCTTCTTCACCATCTGCACCACCTTCATGGCGATCGACACGGGCAGCGTACCGCGTATCTTCGGCGTCATCGAACAGGCCCTGGCGACCGGCGCGGGCTTCCCGGTGGTGTGGTATCTCATGGAGAAATATCTCCATGCCGACGTCCGGTTCCAGTAGAGGCGCGCCGTCATGCCGGAAATGTCGATCGTCTTCAACGATATCAACAAGAGCCAGGGGGTCTTCACCCGGCGCGCCTTCCTGATGGGCGGCCTGACGGCGCTGGGCCTGTTTGCCCTGGGCGGCCGCCTGGCGCACCTGGAAATCGTTCAGGGCGGAAAATACAGCAGGATGTCGGCGGGTAACCAGTTCAATTTCCGCGTCATTCCACCGCCGCGCGGCGACATCCTGGACCGTAACGGTAAGCTGATCGCCGGCAACCGGCCGTCCTTCCGGGTGATGATCGAGACGAACGAGATCAAGGACATCAACTCGACCCTGGACCAGGTGTCCTACATCCTGCCCCAGACCGTCACCTCGCGCCGCCGCATCCTGCGCGACATCAACCAAAACCAGCGGTCCGTCCCGACCCTGATCGCCGGTGACCTGAGCTGGGAGGACTTTTCCAAGGTCAGCCTCTACGCCAACGATATTCCGGGCCTGGTCGCCGACATGGACCAGGTGCGGGCCTATTATTACGGCGGCGCCTTCAGCCACGTCGTCGGTTACGTCTCCAAGATCAACGCCAAGGACCTGGAGGCCGAGGAGAAAAAGCCCGAGGCCGACCTCAACCTGCTGCATCATCCGTCCTTCCGCATGGGCAAGCAGGGCATCGAAAAGGCCCTGGACACCGTCCTGCGCGGCACGGCCGGCGGCAAGAAGATGGAGGTCGACGCCAACGGCCGCGCCGTCGGCGAAGACTCCGAAGGTTCACGCGCGCCGGTCGCCGGCCAGGACGTCACCCTGACCCTGGATGCCGACCTGCAGCAACGTGCGGTCGACGTGTTCGGTTCCGACTCCGGCGCGGCGGTGATGATGGACGTGCACACGGGCGAGGTCCTGTGCATGAGCTCTACACCGGGCTTCGATCCCAACCTGTTCGTCTCAGGCATCCCCAGCAAGACATTCAAGCTGCTCAACGAATATGAGCGCCGCCCCCTGCTGGACAAGGCGTTGTCGGGGACCTACCCGCCGGGGTCGACCTTCAAGTGCCTGGTGGCTATGGCCGCGCTGGAAGCGGGCATTCCCGAAACGACGCGGCATACCTGCGGCGGCGTGTTTCCGTATGGCAACCACGTCTTCCGCTGCGACGGCGTCCACGGCAATCTCGACATGCACGGCGCCATCGTCACCTCGTGCGACGTCTATTTCTACAACATGGCCGTGGCGGTTGGCCCCGACAAGATCGCCGAGGTCGCGCGCAAGTTCGGGCTGGGCCAGATTTTCGACATCGGCATCGACGGTCAGAAGCCGGGCGTGGTCCCGGACAAGGCCTGGAAAAAGGAATACTTCGAAAAGCGCGGGCGGCCTGCCGAAGGGCGTTGGTGGCCGGGTGACACGCCGTCGATCGGTATCGGCCAGGGCTTCACCAATATCAACTGCCTGCAGAACTGCGTCAGCGTGACCCGCATCGCCAATGGCCGCAAGGTTGTCATGCCGCACCTGATCAAGGCGATCGGCGGCAAGGCCGTCAACTACCCCGAGTTCGCGGATCTGTCGGTCGCTCCCAGCCATATCGACATGGTGCGCGCCGCCATGGCCGACGTGGTGACCAGCGGCACCGCCGCCCGGTCGGGCAAGCTCGACCTGGGGCCGATCGTCATGGCCGGCAAGACCGGCACCGCCCAGTCGCACACCTATAAGGATGGGGCGCGCGCCACCCTGCACCTGGACTGGGAGCGGCGCGACCATGCCTGGTTCATCGCCTTCGCCCCTGCCGACAAGCCGAAATACGCCATGAGCGTCATCGTCCAGCATGGCGGCTGGGGCGCGTCCTCGGCCGCGCCCAAGGCGCGCGAGATCATGCGCCTGGCCCTGATCAAGGACCCCGAGGTCCGTCAGCGCATCGTCGGCCCGGTCAAGGACACCTTCGACCCGGCCGCGCTCAAGGCCGCCGAGGCCGAGGCCGCCACGCACCCCGTCGATATTCCCGTCGCACCGACCGAAACGACGGCCGGCGCTACCCCGCCGCCGGCCTAGGGGACATCGCGCCATGCCGGAAATGTCGATTGTCTTCAATGACATCAACAAAAGCCAGGGAGTCTTCACCCGTCGTGCCTTCCTGATCGGCGGGCTGACGGCTCTGGGCCTGTTCGCCCTGGGGACACGGCTGGCCCACCTGCAGATCGTGCAGGGCGGCAAGTATTCCACCCTGTCGGCGCGTAACCAGTTCAATTTCCGCGTCATCCCGCCGCCGCGCGGCGATATCCTGGACCGCCACGGCCGGGTGATCGCCGGCAACCGGCCGTCCTTCCGGGTGATGATCGAGACCAACGAGGTCAAGGACATCAACTCGACCCTCGACCAGGTCGCCTACATCCTACCCCAGACCGTGGCCATGCGCCGCCGTATCCTGCGCGACATCAACCAGAACAAGCGTTCCGTGCCGACCCTGATCGCCGGCGACCTGAGCTGGGAGGACTTTTCCAAGGTCAGCCTCTATGCGGCCGACATTCCGGGCGTGGTCGCCGACATGGACCAGCTTCGCGCCTACCACCACGGCGGCGCCTTCAGCCACGTTGTCGGTTATGTCTCCAAGATCAACGCCGCCGACATGAAGGTCGAAGGCGAAAAGCCCGACGCCGACATCAACCTGCTGCACCACCCGTCTTTCCGCATCGGCAAGCAGGGCATCGAAAAGTCCCACGACAACATCCTGCGCGGCACGGCCGGCGGCAACAAGATGGAGGTCGACGCCGGCGGCAAGGTGGTCGGCGAGGACGGCGACGGTTCGATCGCCGCCATGCCCGGCGCGGACGTTACCCTGACGCTGGATCTCGACATCCAGAACCGGGCGCTCGAAGCCTTTGGCACCGATTCCGGTTCGGCGGTGATGATGAACATCCACACCGGCGAAATCATCTGCATGGTGTCGGCGCCCAGCTTCGATCCCAACCTGTTCGTTTCCGGCATTCCGACCAAGGCCTACCGCCTGCTGGCCGACTATGAGCGCAAGCCGTTGCTGGACAAGTCGGTGGGCTCGACCTTCGCGCCGGGCTCGACCTTCAAGATGGCGACGGCCCTGGCCATTCTCGATGCCGGGATCAACCCGGAGGAACAGGTCTTCTGCCGCGGCGGCTACCAGGTCGGCAACCGCTTCTTCCGCTGCCACGGCGTCCACGGCTCGGTGAACATGCGCAATGCGCACAAGTTCTCGTGCGACACCTACTTCTATTCCATGTGCAACCGCGCTGGCGTCGACCGTATCGCCAAATTCGCCGGCAAGCTGGGCCTGGGCCATACCTGGGACGGTTTCGAGATCGATGGCCAGAAGCGCGGCCTTATCCCGACCGAGCAGTGGAAGCGCGACTATTTCAACGGGACCAAGGGCCGTGCGAACGACCCGAAATGGCATCCCGGCGAAACCGCTTCGGTGGCCATCGGCCAGGGCTATGTTCACGTTTCGCCGCTGCAACTGGCCGTCTATGCTTCGCGCATTGCCAACGGCATGAAGGCGGTCGAGCCGCACCTGGTGCGCCAGATCGGCGACAAGGTCATCGACCATACCAAGGACTTCGCCGACCTCGGCATCCCCAAGGCGCATCTGGATATCGTCCGCGGCGGCATGTGGGCGGTGTCGAACGAACCTGGCGGCACGGGCCGCACCAACTCACAACTCGACCTTGGCCCCAATATCACGATTTCCGGCAAGACCGGCACGGCGCAGGTCATCGACTATGCCAAGGCCGGCACCCGCAAGGCGGCAGACTGGATGCACAAGGACCACGGCCTGTTCGTCTGTTTCGGGCCGTCGGACGCGCCGAAATATGCCTGCGCCGTGGTGGTCGAACATGGCGTCGCCGGCGGCCGCTTCGCCGCGCCCAAGGCGCGCGAGATCATGCGCCTGGCCATGATCAAGGACCCTGAGATCCAGAAACGCATCGTCGGCCCGGTCAGTACCGCGCTCGATACCGCCGCCTTGGCCCGCGGCGAGGCCGCCGGCGCCAGCGACATGCCCAATGAAGGCCAGCCGGCCGAAACACCTCCCGCTGATTAGAGATTATCATGGTACAAAGTGCGCTTTCACGTCCCGGTCAGCGGGAACGCTACGACAGCAAGATCGGTCAGATCGACTGGGTCTTCGTGACCCTGCTGGCCATGCTGGCGGGCATCGGCGCCCTGATCCAGTACAGCGTCGGCGGCATGAGCTGGGAGCCCTGGGCCTACAGCCAGCTGCGCAACTTCGCCCTGTTCCTGGCCATGGCCCTGGTCCTGGCGGTGGTCGACCTGCGCTTCTGGCTGTGGCTGGCCTATCCGTCCTATGCCGTGTCGCTGATCCTGCTGATCCTGGTCGAGCTGATCGGCGACACCCGCATGGGCGCCCAGCGCTGGCTGGAATTCGGTCCGATCTCCTTCCAGCCGTCGGAATTCATGAAGCTGGCCATCGTCCTGGCCCTGGCGCGCTTCTATCACGAACGCAAGCCCGAGGACGCCAACTGGTCCTTCTGGCTGCTGGTCCCGGCCTTGATGATCGCCGTGCCCTCGGCCTTGGTCATGCACCAGCCGGACCTGGGGACGGGCATGCTGATCCTGCTGACCGGCGGCGCCGTCATGGTCCTGGCCGGGCTGAACTGGAAGGCCATCGCCGGCGCCGGCCTGATGGGCGCGATCTCCGTGCCGCTGGCCTATTTCTTCGTGCTGCACGACTACCAGCGCAACCGCATCCTGACCTTCCTGAACCCTGAGGGCGATCCGTCCGGCGAAGGCTATCACATCCTGCAGTCCAAGATCGCCATGGGTTCGGGCGGGTTGCTGGGCAAGGGTCTGGGGCTGGGGTCGCAATCTCAGCTCAACTTCCTGCCGGAAAAACACACCGACTTCATCATGGCAGCGGTGTCCGAGGAGCTGGGCATGGTCGGCGGCGCCATGGTGCTGCTGCTGAGCGGCACGATCATCATCATGGCCTTGCGCATGGCGGCCTTGTCGCACTCGCACTTTGGCCGGCTGGCGGCGTCGGGCGCGATCGCGACCTATGCCTGTTACGTGCTGATCAACGGCGCCATGGTGATGGGCCTGTTCCCGGTGGTGGGGATTCCTATGCCGCTGGTGTCCTACGGCGGCTCGGTTATGCTAACGGTGATGGCGGGCTTCGGCCTGATCCTGGGCGTGAAGGTGCACCGCTACCAGGAGCTGCCGAAACAGTCGTCGATGCTGGCAAACCTTATGGAATAAGCCGCGTCTTCAAAGCTTCAAGTTACCGAATGTCCGACGTTACAAACGCCCTCCTCCTTACGAAGTGGGGAGGTCGGGTGAGCGAGCAAGGGTATAGCCCTTGCCGCGCAAGGAAGCGGTGGAGGGGTATGCATAGGTAGAGCGCCGCCCTGTTTCAGGACAATCGCTACTTCCCCAGGGCCACCAGAGCTTCATCGGCCGCCGCGACAAGCCCTTCCAGGATTCCCCGGTCGCTGGACGAATGCCCGGCCTTTTTGATCAGGTTGAACCGGGCTTCCGGCCAGGCCTGATGCAGTTCCCAGGCCGTTTTCATCGGCGTCACCACGTCATACCGACCCTGGACGATCCACGCCGGCACGTCCTTCAACGTCCGGATATTCTCCAGCACCCAGTTGTCGGTCTCGAAGAACCCGCCATTCTTGAAATACCAGCTCTCGATCCGCGCAAACGCCAACGCAAACTCCGGATCCGAAAACTTCGACGCCGCCTCGGACGGACCTTCGATCGACAACGTATCACCTTCCCAGCCGCTCCACGCCAGGGCGCAGCGCGTCGCCAGAGCCCGGTCGGAACCGTTCAGGCGCCGCACATAGGCGTTCAGCATATCGCCGCGCTCATCCTCGGGGATAGGCGCCAAAAACTTCTGCCAGATGTCGGGATAGAGGTGCGACGCGCCTTCCTGGTAGAACCAGTCCAGCTCGGACTTGCGCACCAAAAATATGCCGCGCAGGATCAACGCCGCCACCCGGTCGGTGTGTTTCAAGGCATAGGCCAGCGACAGGGTCGAGCCCCATGATCCGCCGAACACCACCCACTTTTCGATCCCCAGCTTTTCACGCAGGCGCTCGATATCGGCGACCAGGTGCCAGGTGGTGTTGTCCTCAAGCGAGATGTCCTGCGAGGCATGCGGTGTCGACTTGCCGCAACCGCGCTGGTCCAGCATGATGATGCGGTAGCCGTCCGGATTGAAGTAGCAGCGCAGGTTGGGCGAAGTCCCGCCACCGGGGCCGCCGTGCAGCACCACCACGGGCAGGCCGGCCGGATTGCCGCTTTGCTCGTAATAGATGCGATGCTTGCCTTCCGTCGCCATGTGGCCGCTGTCGAACGGCTCGATGTCGGGATAGAGGCCGCGCGGTGGCATGGGCCTGGGCTTGGAATTGGCAGAATCGGTCATGAGCTCTAAGAGAGGAGGCGATAGTTTCAGGTAACACTCTAAAGCCCAAATGGCGCAGGCCACAACCCTTTTCACGACGCAAAACCGGCAGGCGCTGTTTTACATCCTGCTGTTTTCCATGACGGGCGCCAATCTGCCCTTCATGCCGGTGTGGCTTGACCACCACGGCATGACCGGCGAACAGATCGGTCTTATCCTGGCCGTGCCCTTGCTGTTGCGCGCGGTGTCGGGCCCTTTGAGCGGCCTCTGGGCCGACCGGTTCGCGCTTTACCGGACGCCGATGATGTGGTTTGCCGCGGCCGCAGCGCTGTTCTACGCCCTGATGGGTCTGTCGCAGCTGTACGGACCGTGGCGGTTCGCCGCCTTCCTGATCCTTTATGCCTGCGCCTATACCTGCTCGACCAGTGTGTCGCCGATGCTCGATTCCATGACCTGGCAGTTGTCGCGCAGCCACGGCTTCAACTACGCCGTTCCGCGGTCGATCGGTTCGTTCGCCTTCGTCGTCGCTGAGGTCCTGCTCGGGCTGTTGCTGGTGTGGGCGTCACCCGATCTGATCCTGTGGTGGGTGGTGATCGCCGTCGCCATCATGGCGGTGTCGGGGCGGTTCATCCTGCCTGCGGAACCGCGTCAGGACCTGCGCCACCTCCAGGGCTCGGAGACCGCCTGGCAAAGGCTGCGCGTGCTGATGGGCAATCGCGGCCTGTTCTGGCTGCTGCTGGCGGTGGGCTGCCTGCAGGCGTCGCACAGCTTCTACTATGCCTTTTCGACCCTGATCTGGAAGAACAGCGGCCTGTCGACGGCGACCTGCGGCTATCTCTGGGCAGTGGGCGTGGTGGGCGAGATCGCCTTCATGATGTTCGCCGATCGTTTCCGCCGCCGGGTCGGGCCGTGGCGGATGCTGATCCTGGCGGCGGTGCTGGCGGTGGCGCGCTGGGGCGTGATGGCGTTCGGACCGCCGCTATGGCTGCTGTGGCCGTTGCAGTTGCTGCATATTTTCAGTTTTGCGGCGGTCTATTTCGCCGGGCTGGAACTGATCTATCGCTTGGCGCCCAAGGGCTATGAGGGCCTGGCCCAGACGGTCAATGCAGCCTATGCCAACGGGGTGATGATGGGGATCGGGACCATGCTGTCGGGGGCGGTGTTCGCCGCCTTCGGCGTCGGCGGCTATGGTTTGATGGCGGGCCTGGCCGGTGTTGGACTGCTGAGTGCGGGGTGGCTGTACCTGAACCGCGAGCGGTTTGTGGTGCCGTAAATCCGGATGAGCGCTGTGTATCGAAGAAAGATTGACCACGGAAGGCACCGAAACGCCGCTTCGCGACGGCACTGAAGACACGGAATTCCGGTTATGGCACCTTCCGCGCGAAGCGCCTTCATGACGAGGTATCATGGGATCGCGCTTGACGTGTTGATATCCTGAATTCCGTGTCTTTCCGTGTACGCCGCCGTCGGCGGCGCTTCAGTGTTTTCCGTGTTCCTCTGAAAAGTCAGCGGTAAGCCGGCTGACTGAGAGCTTTCTAAGGCGAAGAAGGGGAACACGGATCACACGGAAGCCGCTGCGCGGCGACACTGAAAACACGGAAATCCAGGATGCCGAAGCAGAGTGCGTTGCTCATAGTCTCTGGGAGTGAAGGCGCTTCGCGCGGGAAGTGCCGTAACCGGAATTCGGCGCCTTCCGTGGTTCCCTCCTACCGTCTTCAGCCCCACAGCGCCGGCTTCGGCGGATGCAGCACCGAACCGGTAATCTCCAGACCGTTCTCGCGGTCCTGGGCCAGCAGCAACGGCCCGTCCAGGTCGACGAAATCCGCCCCCTGGGCCACGATCATCGCAGGCGCCATGCTCAGCGATGTCGCCACCATGCAGCCGACCATGATCCCCATGCCGGCTTCCAAAGCCCGGGTCTTCAAGGCCAGGGCCTCGGTCAATCCGCCGGTTTTGTCGAGCTTGATATTGGCCACGGCATACAGCCGCGACACCCGGTCCAGCTCACCCCGCGTATGCAGGCTCTCATCGGCGCATAAAGGTATCGGGCACTCATAGTTCAGAAGTTGCTCGTCCTCGGACGCCTTCAACGGCTGCTCGATTAGCTTGACGCCCAGCCGCTTCAACTCCGGCGCCACCCGCTGCAGGTCATCGAACGATAGACCCTCATTGCCGTCGACGATCAGCCGGGCATTGGGGGCGTTGCGCTTGACCGCCGCCACCCGGTCGATGTCGTCAACGCCACCGATCTTCAGCTTCAACAAAGGCCGGCGTGCATTGGCCTTGGCCTGCTGGCCCATGGCTTCGGGGGTATCCAGGCTCAAGGTAAAGGCCGTCTTCAACGGATCCAGCCGTCGCAAGCCCGCCGTTTTCCAGGCCGCAATCCCCGTCTTCTTGGCGTTCAGATCCCAAAGGGCGCAGTCGACGGCATTACGCGCCGCACCGGCCGGCAACATATTGTACAGCTCGCCGAACGTGATGGCCGTCTCGATGCGATGCCTGGCGCCCTCCAGCTGTTCAAGGCAACCTTCCAGGCTTTCGCCGTAACGGGCATAGGGCACGGCCTCGCCGCGGCCGACATGATCGCCGCCATGCAGTTCGACATAGAGCACCTTCGCCTCGGTTTTCGACCCGCGGGCGATGGTAAAGGTCCCGGCAATCGGGAAGGTTTCGTCGCGGACAATAAGGCGCATCAGATCAGGTCAGAAATCGCCGCATCCAGCAGCAGGTAGGCGCGACCGGGTTCGGTCGCCAGCACATCGTTCAGCGCCCGCGACGGCTCCTTGGCCATCAGCGCCATATTGATCTGCTGGTCGTAATAGGTGGCGAAGTCGTTCGCTTGCTGACGCAAATTCCCATCGGTCAGCAACCGCCGGCTCAACCGCCGGATAGCCGCCGGGGCGACGCGGCGCACGACCATGCGCGCGCCTTCGTTATCCTCGGCCATGATGGCGGAGATGGTCTCTTCGATGCGCGACCGCGACAGCAGCGCGGCGGCGTCGACCCCCATGGCGGCGACCTCATTGATCATGATGTCGTCCAGGCTGTCGAACTCGGGATCAAGCGGCGGCTGCGGCGCGACCGGGGCCGGTTCGTAGGTCTGGACCGAAGCCTCGGCGCGGCTTTCGGTGGTGCTGTCCATGCCGTTCAGCAGATCGCGCCACGACCAGCCATCGGGAGTCTTGCCGGCCGCCAGAGGCTGAGCTTGGGGCTGGGCTTGCGGTTGCGGCGCCGGTGTCTGGCGGGGCTGCGGGCCGGGCGAAGCACGGGTTTCGCTGATCGGCGACAGGCGCAGGCGCTGGGCCGACTGGCTCACCGGCGCCGGCGGCGTCTGGCGAATCGCAGGCGCCGGCTGCGGCGCCACGGGCGGTTCGGCGGCGCGGCGTATCTGCAGGTTGCGGCCATAATCGCGGTCGCGCACCGGCGCCTCGGCGGTGTTCTGGGGTAGCGGCTGCTCGCCCGAGATCACGCCCATCAACCGTACGGCCTCGTTCAGCATGTCGTAGTTGCGTTTGACCCGGTCCTGGAAGGCCTGGTCCACGGCTTCGGTTTCGATCGACGCGCGCTTGGCGGCAGCGGTCATAGCGGCGATACCGTCCTCGACGGCGCGGCGGATTTCATCCAGCCGGTCGCGCGCCATGATCGGTAGCTGGTCGGCCGAGGTGGTCAGTTCGTTCAGCGCCGAGGCCACCTCGGTGATGGCCTCACGGGCGTGCGAGAAGCTCTGGTCCAGCTTTTCGGCGGTCTGGTCGCCGGCCTCGGCGATCAGTTCGGCCGAGTTCTCGATCAGCCGGCGCGCCGCGTTGAACCGCGTGTCGAAGACCTCGTCGGCCTTTTTGCTGGCTTCGAAAATGGTCTCGTTCAGCCGGTCGACGCGCGACTGCGCCGCCTGGGCGGCCTGGTCGGCGGCCTTGCGCGTCTCGGTCGCCGAAGACGTCAACTGATCGAGGGAGCGCCGGGTTTCCGAGATCAGGTCGTCGCGGGCGTCGGCGGCCATGATCGAAATGTTCGACAGGGTGGCGTGGATCCGCGTTTCGAAGGCCGTACGCTCATTTTCGGCGGCGCCGATGACCGAGCGGAAATTCTCCTGCGCCGTCAGCACGATGTCGCGCAGGACATCGATGCCGCGGGCCGAGGTCTCGCCCAGATCGACGGTGGCGACGCGGGTGATTGACAGGGCCTCGGTCAGTTGCGCGCGCTGATTTTCGATATGGACGGCGAAGTCTTCCTGATCGGCGCGCAGGGATAGGGCAGCCGATACCAAGCCGGCGCGCTGCTGCGACAGACCTTCCTCGACGCTGCGGATCTGGTCGGCGACGCCGGAGCCGGCGGTTTCCAGGCGCTGGGTCTGGCGGTCCAGGTCCTCGGAGATGCGGCGGGCGGTATCGGAGACATCCGACGCCGCGCCCATCATGTCCGACGCCGTCGAAGCCAGCGACGCCTCGGCCTCGCGCAGTTGCGTCTGGGCAAGGTCGGAGGCATCGGCGACCATCCGCGCCTGGCGGTCGACGGCTTCGATGATGCCGCTCGACTGGGCGCCCAGCGACTGGCTCATCAGGTTGACGGCCTCGCGTTCGTGCTCCAACGACCGGGTGATGCTGGCCGTGGCGGCGCGGGCGATCTGGGCGGCGTCCTGCAGCCGGTCAGTCTCGGCCTTCAAACGTGCGGACAGTTCGGCGATGTCGTTGTGCGCCAGGCGGACGGCGCGGACGGCGTGGTCGACCTGGTTGCGCAGGGCATCGACCAGGTCGGTGGTCTGGGAGGCGGCCGAGGCGGCGGGTGCCAGCATGGCATCGGCCAGGGCGGCGGTGCGCTGGGTCTGGCGCGACAGGGCGGCGGCGTTGCGCAGGGCGAAGGCCGAGGCGAAGATCAGGCCGACCGGGAACAGGGCCAGGAAGGCGAGAATGGCCAGGCGCACCGGCTCGGACAGGAACGCGGTCAGCGATCCTTGCGCCCCCAGGACGAAGGCGGCCAGGCCGCACGCCCACAGCAGGCTGACCAGGGCGGTGGCGCCCCAGAAGACGGTGGGCGAGGCGCCGGTGGCCTTCATGACGCCTTCCGGCTGGACCTTGATTGCGGACAGGTCGCGGCGCACCGGCTCTTCGTCCGGCTTTTTTGCGGTGGACTTGGCCGGCGGGGTCGCCTCGGGCGGCGGCGTAAGCTTGGCAACGGTTTCAGGCCGGGAAATCGTCTCGGGCCTCGAAATCGTCTCGGGAATATCGAAGTCATGGCTTTCGGCGGGCGCTTCCAGGAACGCTTCCTCGGCGGCCTTCAGTGGCGTTTCCAAGATGTCTTCGGCGCCGTCGGCGGTTTCGATGGCGTCCTCGCTGATGAGCTCTCCGCGCGGCGTGCGTCGGCGGATGCCTTTCGGTTCGGTCAGGTTCAGCGGGGGGCGGCGTGATTTCATTCAAGTATCCTGTGGCCCGACTCAGGTCAGCGTCAACGGGCATTGCGCGAAGCGGACAGGCCGGGTTTCTCCCCCCGTCTTTCTCCCAACACGGGAAAGTTAGCCGCAAAGGGCTAATTTAGCAAAGGTTTTCGTCAGTTAACGGAGAGGAATCTGGGGCTTTCAGGGGCGCGGCGCCAGCGTCTTTACCACGCGCGGGGCAGGTGCGCCGCTGGGGGAGAAACGATCGTCGTTCTCCGGCACGGGCGCGCGGGAACTCTTCGGCTTGTCGACGGTGCGCTGGGTGGCGGGGGGTTGCTTTTTCGGCTTGTCGGATGCGTCGCTGGCGCCGAAATGCACCAGCGCGGCGGACAGAAGTCCGGCGAGGGCAGCGCTCATCATGTCCGACAGGGACGACATGGCAGGGAATCCGTTCACGCGCTTCGGGAGGACCGCGTCGCCGCGAGTCCGTCATCATCATGCCGCAAATTCGTCACGGTTGCAATTGAGACGGTGTCGATCGGCGGAAAATCACGCCGATGTGGCAGGAAAACCTACTCGGCCGGGCCGTAGCGGTTGTCGACGGGCCTGCCTTCGGCGCTGAGATTGTAGGCGATGAACAGGTTGTACAGCGCCAGCACGATAGCGGCGGTCAGGCCGATGCCGTTGAAGACGACCAACTGGAAGAACGGTGTCGCCAGTTCGAACAGCGCGCCGATAAAGCTCCAGAATTCGCCGGCATACATGGCTTTCAACAGCACCCAGGCACCAAAACCCAGCACACCCAGCCCGACCAGCAGGACAGGCCACAACAGGAATCCGGGCAGGCCCCGGTCATGCAGCCGGCGTATCGAAAGCTGCGCGGCGCGGTACTGGACATAGAGGATGACGGCGATGATGACGCCGACGGCGGCGACCGACAGCGGCATGTTGTGCTGGGTGAAGGTCAGCGCCACGACCGAAGCCAGGATAATGCCCAAGACGGTCATCCAGTCGAGCTTGCCGGCGGCATCCTTGTAGGCGCGGCGGCCGATACGTCCTTGGGTATTCCATGCCAGATTGATCATCGGACCCTCCACATATCCCCGTTAACCAAGTTTACGCGACGACTCCGCGGTCTGTACAGAGGAATTACTGTGGGAGCGCTTTCTAAGACAGGCTGGGTTCTTAAAAGCGATACACTATCAATACCTTATACCTCCCCGTTATACGGGGAGGTGGATCATTTGCTGGAAGCAAATGAGACGGTGGGGGATTTGGCCCGCAGGCGTTTCCACGCTTACATTCCCATCCGGCGGTCCCCGCAAGCCTCTGATATTGTCCCCGCAAACACAATGGGTTATCGCTTAAGCCATGTCGCCCTTTCCCACCGTCGCTACCCGTTCCGACATCACCCTGGCCACCCTGGCTCAGGCGGTGGCCGACGCCCATGAACCGATCGTTTTCAAAGGCGTGGTTCGCGACTGGCCGTCCGTCCGAGCATCACAAACATCGGCCGACGCGCTGATTGACTATCTGAAGGCCTGCGACAATGGGGCGCCGGCGGCGACCTTCCGCCAGCCGCCGGGCGACGGCAAGTTCTTCTACAATTCGACCATTGATGGCTTCACGTTTCAACGCGGCAACCTGCCGCTATCGGTGACCCTGGAACGGCTCCGCCAGATCCGCAACCAATCGAACGCCGAACACGTCTATATCCAGTCGGCGCCGGTCAAGGACCACCTGCCGCGGATGAAGGCCGAGAACCAGCTGCCGTGTGTCGACGCCGAACCACGCATCTGGATCGGCAACACCTCGATCACCCAGATCCATTTCGATTTGTCGGAAAACCTGGTCTGCATGATCGGCGGGGAGAAACGCTTCATCCTGTTCCCGCCGGACCAGCTTCCGAACCTGTATATGGGCCCGTTCGAACGCACGGTCTCGAACGTCCCGACTTCGATGGCCAGCCTGGAGAACCCGGATTTCACCGCCCATCCGCGCTTTGCCGAGGCGCTGAAGGCGGCCACCGTCGCCGACCTGGAACCCGGCGATGTGCTCTACATCCCCTATATGTGGTGGCACCATGTCGTGTCGTCGGGCGGCTTCAATGTCCAGATGAACTACTGGTGGAACCCGGCCCTGGACATCCAGGCGGCCGGGGGGCAGCCGATGCAGGCCCTGGTCCTGGCCATGCTGGCGGTGCGCGACTTACCCGAGGATCAGCGCGACGCCTGGAAGGGCATGTTCGACCACTTCGTCTTCCAGAAGAACGGCCCGCCGGCCGAGCACCTGCCGCCGGATCGGCGCGGCCTGATGGGCGACATGACGTTCGAACAGCGCCTAGGCCTGCGCAAACACCTGGGCCAGAACCTGGCCGAGGATTAGCCCTTGTGGCGTTCGCGCAGGATATCCAGCACGGGCCCCAGACCGGTATCTCGCGCCATCAACAGCACGCTCAAATGATACAGCAGGTCGGCGGCTTCGTTGTGCAGTTCGTCGAGGTCACCGGCACGACCGGCCAAAGCGGTTTCCAGCCCTTCCTCGCCGACCTTCTGGGCGATCTTGGCGATCCCCTTGTGCATCAGGCGCGCGGTGTAGCTGTCGGCCGGCGACGCTTCCGCGCGTTCGGTGACCACCTTGGCGAGGTGCGCCATGAAACCGATGCCCGGCGCGTTCTCCATACCGAAGCACGAGGTGGTCTTGGTGTGGCAGGTCGGGCCTTCCGGCCGCGCCAGCACCAGAACGGCGTCTTCATCGCAGTCGGCCAGGACCTGGTCCAGCACCAGCACATCGCCCGAGGTCTCGCCCTTGCGCCACAGCCGGTCTTTCGACCGCGAATAAAACACGACCTGGCCGCCGGTCAGGGTTTCGCGCAGGGCGTCGGTGTTCATATAGCCCAGCATCAGGACCTGAAGCGTGTCGGCATGCTGGACCACGGCGGGCACCAGTCCGCCGGACTTGGCGAAGTCGATGCGGGCGATGTCGTCGACGGTGAGGGGATTGGGCAGGGTGTGCTGTTCGGCCATCAGGAGCTCGTTGTTCATAGTCACCACAAGAAGACGACATCGCTCTTTCTTGCTCCTCCCCGCTTGTCGGGGAGGGGGACCGCTCGAGTGAGTGGAAGTCTGAGGCCGAAGGCCGAGGACTGCAACGAGCAAGGTGCGGTGGTGGGGTTTCTTACTTACAGTCTCACAGCTATCCCGGCCTGACGCAAGTCGCGCTTCAACTCAGGAATGTGGATGATCTTCTTGTGAAAGACGCTGGCCGCCAAAGCGCCCGAAACGTCGGCCTGGTCGAACACCTCGACAAAGTGTTCCGGCGCACCGGCGCCGCCTGAGGCCACCAGCGGAATGTCCAACAGGTCGCGCACCAGCCGCAGTTGCTTCAGGTCATACCCCTTGCGCACCCCGTCCTGGTTCATGCAGTTCAGCACGATCTCACCGGCGCCGCGGTCGCGCGCCTCCACGACCCAGTCCAGGGTCCGGCGACCAGCCTGGCGGATCTTGTCCGGATCGCCGGAATATTGATGGACGTAATAGTCCCCATCCATCTCCCGGCTGTCGATGCCGACGACGACACACTGCGACCCTGCCATCTCGGCCAGTTCGTTGATCAGATCGGGCCGCTCCAGGGCCGGCGAATTGATCGACACCTTGTCGGCGCCGCTGTTCAGGCATTTCACGGCTTGGTCCGCCGAGCGGATGCCGCCGGCGACGCAGAACGGAATATCAAGCGCCCGGGCTATATCGCGCACCCAATTGTAGTCGACCGTGCGCCCTTCCGACGAGGCGGTGATGTCGTACAGCACCAGTTCATCGGCGCCTTCGTCGCGATAGCGCAGGGCCATGTCGACGGCGTCGCCCAGGACTTCGTGGCCGACGAACTGCACGCCTTTGACGACCTTGCCGTCCTTGACATCGAGACAGGGGATGATGCGCCTAGCCAACATTGAGGGCTGCTTTCAGGTCGATCAGACCCTCATAGATCGCCTTGCCGACGATGGCGCCGTGGACACCCAGGGTCTTCAGGTCATGCAGATCCTCGATCGAACGCACACCGCCTGAAGCCTGGATCTCCAGGTCTGGCCGCTTGCGGCGCAGGGCTGTCATCAAAGCCATGTTCGGGCCCATCAGCATGCCGTCGCGCGACACGTCGGTGACCAGGATGCGCTGGGCGACGCCGACCGGATAATAATCTAATACATCCCACAGCGAGATGCCCGAGCCTTCGACCCAGCCATGCAGGGCGGCGTCGAAATCGCCATCAGCCGTCGGCAGAACATCAAGCGCCAGGGTAATCCGATCCTTGCCGAAATCGCTCAGCCAGCCGCGGACCTCTTCGGGGTTCTTGACCGCCGCCGAGCCGACCACAACGGCGGAGACGCCTTCGTCGAGCAGGGTCTGGACGTGGGCGCGCGTGCGGACGCCGCCGCCGGTCTGAATCTTGGCCTGGGAGGCCTTGGCCAGCCGGCCGATCAGGTCGTGCTGTTGCGGCGATCCGGCCTTGGCGCCGTCCAGATCGACAATGTGCACCCACTGGGCGTGCTCGCCGTTGAACAGGCCCAGCCGCTTGAACGGATCGGAGTCGTACTTGGTGACGGCGTCGAAGCGGCCTTGCGACAGACGGACGCATTCACCATTGATCAGGTCGATAGCGGGGTAAAGGATCATAGTTTCACAAAGTTTTCCAAGATTTTGGCGCCCGTGGCCGAAGACCGTTCGGGGTGGAACTGACAGCCCCAGACCTGGCCCTTGCGAACCATCGCGGCGAACGGTTCGCCATAGGTCGCGGTCGCCAGGGTGCACTCATTGACCGGACAGACGAAGGAGTGGACGAAATAGGCATAGTCGCCGTCATTGACGCTCGCCGTCAGCGGATCGTCCCGCGTGACCGCAAGCTGGTTCCAGCCCATATGCGGCACCACGAAGTTGTTGGATGCCTCCATGCGGGTGACCCGGCCGGGGATCAGCCCCAAACACTGGACATCGCCTTCGTCGGAGCCTTCGAACAGCAGTTGCTGGCCCAGGCAGACGCCCAACAGCGGCACATCGAGGCTGCGAATGACATCGAACAGGCCCAGTTCATGGATGCGGTTCATGGCGAAACCCGCCGCGCCGACACCCGGTAAAACCACCTTCTTCGCCGCGGCGATCTCGGCGGCATCCGACGACAGATGCGCCTCGACACCCAGCCGTTCCAGCGCAAACAGCACTGAAGCCGTGTTGGCGCAACCCAGTTCAATGACCGTGATCATGCCAGCATTCCCTTGGTGGAGGGCAGGGCGTCGCCTTCGATCCGCGTCGCCTGGCGCAGCGCCCGGCCCAGGGCCTTGTAGCAGGCTTCGGTCTTGTGGTGATCGTTGCCGCCGTCGACCTCGACATGGATCGAAGCCCCCAGGGTTTCCGACAGCGAACGGAAGGCGTGGCCCGTCATCTCCGTCTGGTAGTCGCCGATGTGCGTCGACTGGAAATCGCCCTTGAAGACGCAGAACGGCCGGCCGCCCAGGTCGATACTGACCTTGGCCTCGGTCTCGTCCATCGGCAGCACAAACCCGAACCGCGCCATCCCCATGCGGTCGCCCAGGGCCTGTTTCAGCGCCGACCCGAAAGCCAGCATACAGTCCTCGACCGTGTGGTGGCCGTCGATATGCAGGTCGCCTTCGCAAGCCAGTTGCAGCGAAAACCCGCCGTGGGTCGCGACCTGGTCCAGCATGTGGTCGAAGAAACCGATACCGGTCTCGACCTTCACCGGTTTCGGCTGGTCCAGATTGACCAGGACCGAGATCCGCGTCTCCTTGGTGTCGCGCATGACCTCACCGACGCGCGGCGGCTTGGCGTCGTCGGCGACGTCCAGCGCTTTCAAGATGCGGTTGTTGGTGGCGACATCCCCCAAGGCCAGCAGCAGACCGGTCGGGGTCACCTGAGGCGACAGGCCCAGCCGCTTCAAAGCGGTCTGGGTGGCGATCAGGTTTTTCGGCCGCAAAAGCAGGAAGGGACCTTCGTTCAAATCGAACGCTTCCAGTAATTGCGAAGTTTTTAACCGTTCACGCAACCGCGCCTGTTCACCGCGGATCAGGTCGATCCGGGCTTGTACGGAAAGGGCCCGCGATGGCGACAGGGCGCTCTCCGCCGCCCGCACCGACGGTGTCGGCAACGGATGTGGTTCGCAATACTTCAGCAATCCTTGAAGTGTCTTGGTGTTGGCGATTAACGCGCCGGCGCGGGCGCCGGACATGCCGAACAGGAAGGACATGCTCTTCAGCACAACGACATTGGGCTCGCTGGTCGCCAGGTCGATCAGCGACCCGTCCGAGGCATCGGCATAGCTTTCGTCGATGACCAGCAGGGTCGGGAAGATGTCGACCGCCAGGGTCCGTGCCGTCACCAGGTCGATCGCCCGGCCGTCTTTTTGGCTGGGATTATCAATGAGATAGAAGCCGCCGCCGCGCGCCAGGGTGCCGGCTTCGGGAGGCTTGCGGATGGCGAGGCTATAGACCCCGCACAGGTCTTCGATATAGTGGTCCTGGCCGGCCCAGACGAACTCATGGCCGTGCACGCGCAACCGGCGCATCACAACTTCCATGCCGTGCGAAGCGCCGCGGGTGACCATCAGCTGATGCGGCTCGACGCCGTAAAAGCCAGCCATGCGCTCGCGCAACGGCTCCAGCGAAGGCGGGACGGCTTCCAGGCCGGCGCCGCCGAGGGATGAGAAGGGGGAGTTGAACATCTCTACACTTCCAATCTGAAATCGGCCGCCAGGGCGTGAGCCTCAAGCCCTTCCAGCCGCGCCAGGCGGGCAGCAGCAGGGGCGATGGCGGCGGCACCTTCGCGGGTGGCCTTCTGGACAACGAAGCTGGTCAGGAAGGACCGCACGGTTATGCCGTCGTAGGACCGTGCCGCGCCGTCGGTCGGCAGGACGTGGCTGGGGCCCGCCGCATAGTCGCCAAAGGTTTCCGCGGCATAGGTGCCGGCGAAAATGGTCCCCGCTGCGGTCAGCAGCGGCACGATGGCGTCGACGTCCTCGATCTGGATGGCCAGGTGTTCAGGGGCGTACAGATTGGACACTTCGGACGCTTCGCGGAAACTGGAAGTGATAAAGATTCGCGCCTGATTCAGCGATGCTTTCGCGATGGTGGCGCGCGGCAGGCGCTCGACCTGGATGGCGACCTCGGCGGCGATGCGGTTCGCTATGTCGGCAGACAGGGCGACCAGGATGACCTGGGCGTCGGAGTCGTGCTCGGCCTGGCTGAGCAGGTCGGCAGCGACCAGCTTCACATTGGCGGTGTCGTCGGCGATGACCAGCAGTTCGGACGGACCGGCCGGCATGTCGATGGCCAGGCCCGAGATGCGCTCGGTGGCGTACTTCTTGGCTTCGGTGACGTATTTGTTGCCCGGGCCGAACAGCTTGTCGGCGGCGGGAACGCCGTCAAGGATGCCCAAAGCCATGGCGGCGATGCCGTGGGCGCCGCCGACGCGCCAGATGGCGTCCAGGCCCGAGGCCGCCGCGCAGGCGATCATCATCGGGTGCAGCGAACCGTCGCGCGCCGGCGGGGTGATGCACACCCGGTTGGGCACGCCGGCCACCGCCGCCGGAACCGCCGTCATGATCAGGGTCGAAAACAGCGGCGCCAGGCCGCCCGGAATGTACAGGCCGGCCGTGGTGATCGGGCGATAGACGCGTTGCAGCGACAGGCCGGGCTTGGGCGAAATCACCGGGCCATCGCCGGGCAGTTCCGCCTGCTGGAAGGCACGGACGTTTTCGGCGGCCAGTTCCATGGCCGCCAGATCTTCGCCGGTCATTTGGGCGCGGGCTGCGTCAACCGTTGCCGCAGTCAACTCCAGCCGGTCGGGCGCAAAGCCGTCCAGCTTCACTGCCCAGTCGCGCAAGCCCTCGAAGCCGCGCGCTTCGATATCGTCGAAGATGTCGCGCACCCGCGCCAGCACCGCAGGATCGCGGCGGTTTTCCGGTCGGGCCAAGGCGGCCTTACGCCCCTCCCGATCCAGGTCTTTCCAGATGAAGGTGCGCATCACGGCATCATCTTTTCGATCGGCAGCACCAGGATGGCCGAGGCGCCGGCGGCCTTCAGGCGGTCCAGGGTTTCCCAGAAGACGCTTTCGTCGCAGACGGCGTGAACGGCGACCATGGACGGATCGACCAGGTTCATGATGGTCGGGCTGCCTGAACCAGGGATCAGGTTGATGATCTCATCGAGATGATCGCGCGGCGCGTTCATCATGACATACTTGGCGCCAGTCGACTTGGTGACGCCGTCGAAGCGGCGCACCACCATGTCGTAGATGTGGGCCAGGTCGGGCTGGGGGGCGTGCGGCGCCTTGATCAGCACGGCTTCGGACTTGAGCACCAGTTCGACCGGCTTGAGATTGTTGACCTCCAGGGTGGTGCCGGTGGAGACCAGATCGCAGATGGCGTCGGCAATGTGCATGCGCGGAGCGACTTCGACGCCGCCGCGCATCTCGATGACCTCGGCGGTGATGCCGTTGTCGGACAGCCATTGTTTCAGGATGTTCGGATACGACGTGGCGATGCGCTTGCCGGCGACGCTCTTGGGGCCTTGGTAGTCGAAATTGACCGGCACGGCCAGTTTCAGCGTGCACTTGCCGAAGCCCAGACGCATGACAATGATCTCTTCCAGGTCCTTGTCCGGGAAGTGTTCCTTCAGCACATTGTAACCGACGATGCCCAGTTCGGCGACATTGTCGTCGACGAAGGTCGGAATGTCGTCGTCGCGCACCCGAAGCAGGTCGATCGGATGATTTTCGACCCGGTACAGCAGCTCGTTGGCGCCGCGGATGGCGCGCAGGCCGGCGCCGGTGATCAGTTCCAGCGAGCGTTCGGCGAGGCGGCCGGACTTCTGGACGGCGATGCGGAGGCGGGGTTCGGTCATCTTCAGGTCTTCTTATCGGTTTTCATGCGGTCGAGGACCGCGCGGTAGCCCTGGTGGGGCATGTTGTTCAAAAAATTGGCGACGCGGGTGACAGTGGTGGTCGAGACGCCGGTCTGGTCCGAGATCTGGCGGTAGGACAGTTCGCCGTCATCCAGCAGCCAGGCGACCCGGAACCGTTCCGCCAGAGCCCGGATTTCCTGCGGGGTGCACAGGTCGGTCAGGAAATCCTTGACCTCGTCCTGGCTTTTCAACTGCAGGAAGGCTTGGTGGAGGAGGGTGATATCGTCCTTGAGGCTGGGATGGTCGGCCGCCATGCGCGTGTCTCCGGTTGTATCAGCGGGCTGATACGCCAGCCGGCATCCCTGCGCAAGTGAAACTATCCGATAGCCGCGCCGGAAAGCGCCGTGCCATGTGTGCAGACGTCGGTCATGACAGCGTTGCTCCTCTCGATTTGGCGTGCCAATGTGTTATCGTGCTGATACAGAAAGGTTGCGGTCAGGGCAAGCGAAAAATCCGGTTTTCCGATTAAATCTCGATCAGGACGTCTGGCAGTTCGTTGGGATTGTCGTCCGTCGGCGGGAAGTGCTGGGCCAGGGCGGCGCCGCAGACCGTGATGGCCTCTTCGAAGCCGTCGGTCGCGTCGCCTGTCTTGATGTGCTTCAAGAGGATGGCCACCGTGTCGTTCCAGAAACTCTTGTCGACCTTGTCGTAGATGCCGGCATCGGCGATGACCTCGACGACGTGCTCTTCGACCGCCAGGAAGATCAGCACGCCGGTACGCGCCGCCGTCAGGTGCAGGCCGCGGGCATAGAACTGTTCCAGAGCCTTCTGGTGGACCTTGGCGCGGCGGGTCGCCAGCGGCGTTAAGGCCAGTTTCAGGCTCGTAAAGCGGATCACGGTATAGGCCACGGCAAACACGGCCAACTGTACCACAGCATAGGTCAGGATGGCTTCCCAGGTCAGCAGGTTGCCGTCAACGGAGAGGCCGTGCCAGCCCAGGACCGGCGACAGCAGGTTTTCCAGCCAGTGGTGCGGCAGCATACCCATGGTCGCCACGACCAGGGGCAGGGTCAGGGCCGCTACAGCCGCCCAGCCCAGGGGTGTTTCGCCGTAATCCAGCGCCTTGTTTTTGACAACGCAGGTGATTTCGCCGGAGGTCCCGGTTTCGGCCCGGGCGATGGCCGCATTGATGCGGCTGTGGTCGATGTTCAGAGTGCCCATGTCTACCAGCTCCCGCTCGCACCGCCGCCGCCGAACGACCCGCCGCCGCCGGAAAAACCGCCTCCGCCTCCGCCGCCGGACCAGCCACCGCCGCCTCCGCCGCCCCAGCCGCCGCCCAGGATGTTGCCCAGCAGGAACCAGGGCAGCCAGCCGCGCGAGAACATGAAGATGACGACGAGGATGATAATTATGGCCAGGATCGGGAAGCCACCCTTTTCCTTCTGGCGGATTTCGACCTTCTGGGCCGTCGCCGCCTTGGCCTGGTCTATGGCGGCGCCACGCTCCATCGACAGGGTCTGGACGATAACGTCGGCGCCCTTGGTGACGCCGGCGTCGTAATTGCCGGCCTTGAACTCCGGCAGGATGACGTCGCGGACGACGCGGCCCATCAGGATGTCGGGCAGGACGGGTTCCAGGCCGTAGCCGACCTCGATACGCACCTTGCGGTCATTGGGCGCCACCAGCAGGATGACGCCGTTGTCCTTGAGGGTCTGGCCCTTCGATGACTGAACGTCGTTCTTTTGGCCGATGCCCCAGGCGCGGCCCAGCTGATAGCCGTAGTCCTCGATCGGATAGCCGCCCAGATCCTTGACAGTGACCACAATAACCTGGTCGGTGGTGCTGTCTTCGAGCTGTTTGAGCTTTTCGTTGAGGTCACGTTCGGTCTGGGCCGACAGGATACCGGCCTCATCGACAACGCGGGTATTGTTCTGGGCCGGAAATTGCGGCGCGGCAAAAGCACTTCCCGCACAAAAGAGCAGGGTCAGCAAGGCCATCAGCCATGGCCGGAAGCCGAGGTTGGCGGAGCGGTTCATGGGCTTTGGCCTTGCTGTCGCGACTTATTTCGACGCCGGGGCGCCGACGCTGTCCATATTGACTTCCGGCGCCTTGACCGCGCCACCCGGCGTGGCGGCCGCCGGATCCAGGGCCGTGAAGTAGGCCATCGGCTTGGCGCTGGAATGGGCCGTCTTGGCCCAGACAACGCCCGGGAAGGTGCGCAGTTCGGTGTTATAGTCCTGGGCCGCGGCGTTGTAGTCTTTCTGGGCGATCAGGACGCGCGACTGGGCGCCGTTGATGGCGACCATAAGGTCACGGAAATTGTCGTTGGACTTCAGGTTGGGATAGTTTTCCTGGATGACCATCAGCCGGCCCAGCGCCGAACCGACACCGTTCTGGGCTTCCTGGAACTGCTTGAACTTTTCCGGATCGGTGATGGTCGAGGCGTCGACCGAAACCTTTGTGGCGTTGGCGCGCGCCGTGACGACATCGTTGAGGATGGCGCGCTCATTGGCGGCGGCGCCCTTGACGGTCGAGACCAGTTGCGGGATCAGATCGGCGCGGTACTGATAGGCGGCGGCGACGTCAGACCACTTGGTCTTGGCGTTTTCTTCCTTGGTCGGAATGGTATTGTAGCCGCAGCCGGCCAGGCTCAGGGCCATACCCGCAACGGCGATCAGACCCAAAACGCGCTTGAACATGAAGAAGCTCCCTATTGCCCGTGTGGAGAGCCTCTTGCCCCCCGACCCGCAGATGTGATGTGTCTTAACCCATTTTTAAAGAGGGCAAAAGCGCACTTTTCGCTCAACAGTGCGCCCGGGGCCCGCTATGGTCGCCTGAAATGCACTATATATGGGGGAAACCATCATGATCCGTAGCTGGATAAACGCGGCCGCCGTCGCTCTGATCCTGGCCGCCACGCCGGTTCTGGCGCAAGGGCCGGCGCCTCTGGTCGCAGAACCGGTCCTGAGCGCGACCGCGCTTGCCGATCTGACCACGCGGGGCACGAATGGCGATGTGCGCGCCATGACCGAGCTGGGCCGCCGCTATGCCGACGGCCGGGGCGTCAAGCGCGATTACGACCAGGCCTTCAACTGGCTGTTCAAGGCCTCGGCCAGCGACGCCGAAGCCCAGAGTGCCCTGGGTGACCTGTACCTGTCCGGGAACGGAGTCGAGCTGGATGAAGCGCGGGCGCTGGAACTGTACCGTTTGTCGGCGGCGCAGGGCTTCGCCGAAGGCCAGTACAGCGTCGGCTGGATGTATGAGAACGGCAATTCCGTCGCCGTCGACTATGCCGAGGCCATGAAATGGTACCGCCTGGCGGCGGCCCAGAACTATGCCCAGGCCCACAACCGCCTGGGGGACATTTATTCCAACGCCCTGGGCACACCAGAAGACCGGACGAAGGCTCTGGAACACTATCGCGCTTCCGCCGATCTCAACGACGCCTATGGCCTGTCGTCGGTGGGTGACTATTATGAAAACGGCTGGATCGTTGCTCAGGACGTGGCCAAGGCGAAGGACTATTTCCGGCGCAGCGCTGAGCAGGGCGGATGCGACGGCATCTACGCCATGGGCAATATCTACGAAGACGGCGACCTGGGCGAAGCGAAGAATGTCGAGCTGGCGTTTCAATGGTTCCAGCGCGGGGATGTCAAGAACTGCGCTTTCAGCCAGCTGGCGCTTGGCCGCTTCTACGCCGAAGGAACCGGGGTCGAGGCCGATCCGGCGGAAGCCTTCAAGTTCGCCGCCAAGGCCGCGCTCAGCGGCAGCTCGATCGCACAAATGCGTCTGGCCGATCACTATTATTTCGGCGATTTCCTGCCGCAGGACTATGACCAGGCGTTGAAATGGTACCACAAGAGTGCCGACCAGGGCCTGGCGCGGGCGAAGTACCGCATCGGCTACATGTACATGGAGGGGCAGGGCGTCAAGACCGACTATGCCCAGGCCCTGACATGGCTGCGCCAGTCGGCGGCGGAAGATGACGCCTGGGCGCAGTACCAGCTGGGCGTGATGTACGAAAACGCCATGGGCGTGCCTCAGGACCGGGTTCAGGGGCTGAAATGGTACCTGCTGGCCGCCGCCGGTAAGGACGAGGACGCCATCGCGGCGATTCCCGTCATCAAGAAATCCATGTCCGCCGGCGATATCGCGAAGGCGGAAAAGCTGGCCAAGGCATCGTAGAGGGCGTTACTTTGCCTTCAGTTGCGCGGTCTGCGGTTCTCTTAGGGGGCTGATGCCGTGGCTGACGGTAGCATATGTGCGCCGGCCGCGCTAAAACAACGTCATGCTGTCACGTATCCTGCGCGCGCTTTCCACATGGCCCAAGGCTGACGAATGGCGGGAGGTGGCGGCCATCGCGTTGGTCGCCGCACTGGCCATTGGTACCGTCGCCGGCCTGACGGGCCTGCTGTCCTGGCAACCAAGACTGCAGTGGGCGTCGCTGCTGGTGTTTGTCGTGCCGGCTTTTACCGAGGAACTGATCTTCCGCGGGCCGCTGCCTTCCAGACACGAAAGCGCCCGCCCCATCTTATGGATGGCGGCCGGCGTCCTTCTTTTCACGCTGTGGCACGTGTCCGAAGCCCTGACCTTCCTGCCGGGGGCGCGCCTGTTTCTGGAACCGCGCTTTCTCATATGCGCGGCCATACTGGGCACAGGCTGCGCCGCCATGCGCTACCGCACGGGCTCACTCTGGCCGGGTGTGGTCTTCCACGGTCTGATCGTGCTGGCCTGGCAGGGGATTTTGGGCGGGCCGTCCGCTTTCGACCTTATGCCGTGACCATATGGCTGGGGTTGACGTATTTGTGCATGACGTAGTCGGTGAAGGCGTACTGGCCGAATTCACTGCTGATCTCGCGCGCCACGGCAAAGCCCGAACGCAGGCAGAAATCGACCGAGTCGTTGTCGCCCTTATGGACCAGGATGACCAGGTCGCGAACCGGCGCGAAGTGATCCTGGGCAGCACGGACCAGGGTCTTACCCAGGCCGAAGCCGCGGAAATCGCTCATGACATAGAGGTGGGTGATGATGACGCGGCTGCCTTCGAGGTGGGCGGAGGCAAAGCCGACATCGGCACGGCCGGCGCGGACGATGAAGTGGGCATGGCCGCGTTCGCGCATATCCTCTTCCATCTGGTCGAGGTCGAACAGGGCGGCGACGGTTTCGTCCATGTCGAGCGGGGCGATGGTCGAACGATGGTGCTTGGTCCAGATCGTCATGGCCAGATCGCGGACCTCGTCGAGGTCGTCGATGGAGATGGTGCGGACTTGGGTAATGTTTGGGGTAATGTTTGGCATCGGAGGGCTCCACGGTTTGAGTGGGGTCGTGATAGCGTTGGCACTGGCTTTGGTCAGTTTCGCCCTGAGAGGGGGCAGATGTATCGTGGCAAGTCTTGCGCCTGCCTTGCCGTGTTAAGTGGTGATTAACCGTGATTTAACAGAACATTAATTTTTGTAACACGGAAATCAGGCAGTAAAAAGGGCGTAAATACCTGATAACGGGATTGTTTACCGCCCATCTATTCCCTTGAGGCGTGTGCGGTGCAATAATCTGGCCGTATTTTTGGCCGATACCTTAAGTGTAGTAAAGAATTTATAAAGGTCGTTACTTGAAAAATAAGCAAGGCGTAAAGGTGGGGCTGCTTGCAGTATGGGGCAGGCCGGCCTGCCCCATTTGCAACCCGGTTCTCAGATGGCCTTCTGCATTACGTAGTCGGTAAAGCCGTAGGGGCCCATCTGCACCGGCACCTCAGCCTCGACCTGGAAGCCGGAGCGCAGGTAATAGTTGATCGCCGGGGTGTTGTCCTTATTGACGTACAGCGCCATTTCGAGTGGTGGTGAATTGGTGATGCGGTCGGTGTGGAAATGCTCCAGCGCGGCTTCGATCAGCGCCTTGCCTAACCCCAGGCCGCGATGATCGTCGCGGACATACAGCTTCTTCAGCCACAGACGGCCGCCATCCATATAGGCCGAGGCATAGCCGACATTGAGGTCACCGTAGCGGACGATCCAGAAGACATGGCCCAGGCGGATCATTTCATCTTCGAGATTGTCGGTGGCGTACAGGACAGCCAGCATGGCGTCGACCCGGTCGGGGCCGATAATGTTGCGATAGCATTTGGGCCAGATGATCAGCGCCAGTTCGCGCACGATCTCCAGTTCTTCGACGCCGATCCGACGGATCTTGGGCGGCTGGGCCATGGTTTCCCCTTTTTCGAGACTTAGAGCGGGTTTCGATCCGGAAGAATCGGATCGGCGCTCTAAGTTTTTGCTTTTACGCGCATCTTTATCCGAAAAGTGCGTCACACTTTTCGGGATGCGCTCTAACAGCCGTCTTTTGCGGCTTGTCATACGAATATGTGGCAAAAACCGTGTTTTTCAAGCGTAAATTTTGCGAAAAAAAACGGCGCCCAGGGGAGGGGGGGGGAAGGTCCCTGGGCGCCAACACCGGCCGTCATAGGGGAGCGGCCGGAATTTCTGATAAGGCGTATTACGACGGGTGCCGTCGAGTGGATCACCGGTATGCAATTTTTTTCGACCGTGCCTTATGGCCCGTGCTAGATTTATGCGGGCACAGAGCACGGGGGGGAAGCGATGAAGATCCGGGGAATCGTCGGCGGGGTGCTGTTGCTTACCATGGCAGGCTGTTCTCCTCGGGCCAGCACCGTCGACCAGGTCATCGCAGCATGCGCCAGTGGCAAGCCGATGCCGGCCGGCACACCGGAAACCCTTTTCTGTCAGGGTATGGTGGCCTGGCAGCACGATGACATTGCCGGCGCCCATACCCTGTTCCTCCAGGCGGCCGAAAAAGGTTACGCTCCGGCGCAGTACATGGCGGGATCCCATTTTCGCGAGGGCTATGGCGTCAAAAAGGATATGTCCCTGGCTATTCCCTTGCTGCTGAAGGCCGCGAAGCGGGGGCTGCCTGACGCACAGAATGACTATGCCAAAATCTATTTCTATGGCGAGGATGGGATTGAGGCCGATCCGGAAAGGGCTATCCCCTGGCTGAGGAAGGCGGCCGACCAGGGCTACCGCCATTCTCAAACCCTGTTGGCCGAAGCCTATTACAACGCCACCGGCGTCGATCAGGATCTTGACCGGTCGGTCGCCCTTTACACCAAGGCGGCGGAAGGCGGCCATGGTTTTGCCCAGTACATACTCGGAACCATCTATGAAAAGGGTGAGGCTGTGCCGCGTGATGACGTCAAGGCGGTGCATTGGCTGGAGATGGCGGCCCGCGGCAACGTCAAGGAAGCGCAACTGGACCTGGCCCGGTTGTACGCGGACAAGACACGGCTGAACGCGCCGGTTCAGGCCTTGAGCTGGTTCCTGGTCTATGCCGGTGGCAAGGATGTCGAGCGTCCGCCGGAGATCGACAGCCTCACAACGACGCTGACACCGGATCAGGTCAATACGGCCACCGCCCGAGCGGAAGTCATCCGCAGCAAACTGCCGGAAGACTGGCGCGACGTCACGTAAACAACCGACGCCGCGCGTTGCGGCGCCGGCTCTTATGGCCTTACGCCGCGAACGGCAGGTGCAGGGCTTCGGCGACCGCCTGGTAGGTGATCTTGCCCTTGGCGACGTTCAGGCCGTTTCGCAGATGCGGATCGGCCGCCAAAGCTGCCGACACGCCCATGCGCGCCATCTTCAGCACGAACGGAAGCGTGGCGTTGTTGAGCGCCAGGGTCGAGGTCCGCGCCACGGCGCCCGGCATGTTGGCGACGCAGTAATGGACGATGCCGTCGACCAGGTAGATCGGTTCCTGGTGGGTGGTCGGATGCGATGTCTCGAAACAGCCGCCCTGGTCGATGGCGATGTCGACCAGGACCGCGCCCTGTTTCATCGTCTTCAGCATGTCGCGGGTGATCAGTTTCGGCGCGGCGGCGCCCGGGATCAGAACGGCGCCGATGACCAGATCGGCGTCGCGGATGGCTTCGGCCAGGGCGCCCTTGGACGAGTAGGCGGTCTTGACGCGGCCGTGGAACAGCTGGTCGATCTCGATCAGCTTGGCGCCGGAAATATCGAACAGGGTGACATCGGCATGCAGGCCCACCGCCATCTGGGCGGCATTGATGCCCGACACGCCGCCGCCGATGATGACGACCTTGGCCGGGGCAACGCCCGGCACGCCGCCCAGCAGCACGCCGCGGCCGCCGAAGGCCTTGTGCAGGTAGGTGGCGCCGACATGGACGGAAATGCGGCCGGCGACTTCCGACATCGGGCGCAGCAGCGGCAGGCCGCCGGCGGCTTCGGTGACGGTCTCATAGGCGATGCAGGTGGCGCCCGACGCCATCAGGGCCTCGGCCTGGGGCTTGTCCGCGGCCAGGTGCAGGTAGGTGAATAGGGTTTGCGACGGCTTCAGGCGGGCGCATTCGTGCAGTTGCGGTTCCTTGACCTTGACGATCATCTCACCGGCGTCGAAGGTTTCTTCTGCCGTGGCCAGGATGGTGGCGCCGGCATCGATATAGTCCTGGTCGGAAAAGCCGATTTCAGCACCGGCCTGGGTTTCGACGAAGACCTGATGACCCTGGTGGGTCAGTTCGGCAACAGCGTGCGGCACCAGGCCGACGCGATATTCGTGGTTCTTGATTTCCTTGGGGACGCTGATCTTCATGGCTGTGGCTCCTGCTGTTTCCTGCCGGGCCGCGGGCGATAAGGCGCCTCACACGGCACAAACTATACGCGAAATCTGATCGGTCGGGTGGTTGCCCTTGAAATCAATTATATCGCGTCGGAAGCGATAAATTCTCGAAATTTTTAGCATTGCCTCGCTGAACAGTTGGATATAAATTCAAAAACATGGCGGGCAGCGATAAATTTTCCGATCTCGATTCCTTCGACCGTGAGCTGATCAAGGTCCTGCGCGGCAATGCCCGCGCCACCTCGGCGGACCTGGGCCAGGCCGTCGGCCTGTCACCTTCGGCCGCCCATCGCCGGGTCAAGATCCTGGAGCAGAAGGGTGTGATCGCCGGCTATCGCGCCGTCATCGCCGAAAATGTCCAGGGTAAGCAAGGGACGGTTTTCGTCCATGTCACGCTTCAGGACCAGCGCCGCGAGACGTTCGAGAAGTTCGAACGCGCCGCCATCGCCTGTGCCGCCATCGAGGAATGCCACCTGATGTCGGGAGAGGCGGATTACCTGCTCAAGATCGTCCTGCGCGAAAGCCTGTCGTATGAGGACGTCCACCGCGACGTGCTGTCGACCATGCCCGGCGTGTCGAAGCTGGTGTCGCAATTCTCCATCCGCACCGTGAAGATGGCGTGATGACGGAGCAATCTCAATCCGGTAACCCAAAGGGTGTCTGGCCTGGCGAAGAAAGCGAAATTGAGATCGTCGAAGGCATTTTACGCGGTCTTGAAGATGTGAAGGCCGGGCGGGTAACGCCTCACGATGAGGTCATGGCGCAGGTGCGCGCCAGACTAGACGCCAAAGTCATCAATCGGGCGACCTAGGGACTCAGTCGGTTGGACGTTCTTCTTCGCGCCTTCGCGTCTTCGCGTGAAATTCCTGCTGTCATGGCCACACATAAAGCGGAAGACAGAAAGGTCCCACGCGAAGGCGCGAAGAAGGATAGTTTGCTCTAGGTGTTGCCCAGCCGCCAGGCGACGAACGACGACAGCATCAGGTACACTGCCATGGTGACGGCCATCAGGTCCCAGGTGCTCAAGGCCGGAGCCAGGTTGAGGCGCTCGGCGGCGGCCCACAGGAACAGGGCGCCCTGCAGGATCCAGAAACTGAGCGCGCCGGTGTCCAGCATGGCGCGACGGTGGAATTCGTCGCCGTGGCGCCAGATCAGCCAGTTGACTCCCGTCTGCAGTGCGAACACGGCGACCACCCCGGCATAGACCGCGACATTGCCCTGGATCGACGCCTGGGCCAGCAGGGGGACACCGCCCATGACGAGGCCGGCAAGGATCAGGGTTACACCTTGTAGGCCCAGCAGGCGTTTCATCAACGGGTCAAGGCGCTTCGAATCCGACCGGGCCATCGCGCGGCCCAGCGGGTCGATCCAGTGACCGGCCAGGACGGCCACACCCATGCCGACGAGGCCCAGGGCGATGATCAGCGACAGGGTGTCCGACCACGTCCGGCCTGATGCGCCCGGCCACAGGAAACGGCCGCCGCCGAACCCGACCACGCCGCCGACGCAAAGCATGCCGGCCGAAAAGGCATAGCGTTTCCACATCGGCGGCTTGGCGGCGGCGTCATTCCCCTTGGTCATCGCGTATGTCCTGTGGTGTGAAGTCCGGATGGAACAGCGCCTCCACCGGCAGGTTGAAAAGATAGGCCAGCTTGAAGGTCAACTCGAGACTGGGGTCGTGCTTGCCGACTTCGATGGCGTTGACGGCCTGGCGCGATACGCCCAGGCGCTCGCCCAGTTCGCCCTGGCTCCAGCCGCGCTGCATCCGCAAGTCCCTGACCGAATTTCGCATTTATGCCGGGCGCGGGATGCGGCGCGCCAGGACGATCATGATCACCAAAAGGGCGACGACGGTAATCCCGATATCCCACGCCATCAGGTCGGGCGTGACCTGGGTGACCAGGCCCGGGGCACCTTTGAAGACGTCCTCGCCGGACACCACGACCACGGCGCCGTAGAGATTGTTGATGAAGTGGACACCGGCGGCAAAGGCGATGCTGCCCGTCCGGATCGTGATCCAGGCAAAGGCCATGCCCATGGCGGCCGCCGAGACGGCCTGGGGGATGCCGTTGGGGATGTGGAAGGCGCCGAAGATCAAGCCGCCGACGATAATGGCGATCCAGCTGTTCTTGCTGATCTTCAGCAGGGCCTGAGTCAGGTAGCCGCGGAAAAAATACTCCTCGGTAAAGGTCTGGACAGCCAGGGCTGCGACGATGACGGCGATCACGGCGGGATCGACCGGGGCCATCCGCAGGGTGAAGCCTTCGGGCTGCAAGGCGTAGTCGACCACGGTATTGGCGACCAGGACCACCAGCCAGACCAGCAGACCCAGCAGGAAGCCGGTCCAGGTCCAGTTGCCCAGCAGACGCAGCGGATTCTTGCCGTGCAGCCATAAGGCGCCCAGGCCGAAGCCGATCAGCCAGCCGGCGAAGCTGACGCCGATCAGGGGAAAGAAGAGCATCGGCCGGGCCGGATCGGCCACGGCGGTCTGAAGCTCCGCCGGGGAGAGGCCTGCCATGAGGACGGCGACGACGTAGATCACCGATACGACCGCCTCGACCAGAAGGGCGATCAGGAAGGCAACCAGATAGCGCCAGAAGGCGTGACGCCCGGCAAGGGCGTGGTCTCGAAACGTCGGGGTAGGGATGAAGGCCGGCATAGGGGTTCCTGCGGAGAAGCTGTCAGGTATACCTGACAGATTGCCGACTACCTGTCAAGTATACCTGACAGGTTGGGGCATGAAAAACCCCCGGCCGCGTCCTCGCTCCGGGGGTCTTCGAAGATTCAATTGTAAAAACCTGGCGCCCGCGGCGCTACTGGAGCATGGGCTCGTCGACATCCTGTCGAATATGAGCCCTGATCCGTTCGATTTCCTCCTTGAGCTTAAGCTTCTTCCGCTTCAACTCCGTAAGGTATAAGGAGTCAACGGACGGACTGCGTTCTTCACGGGCGATGATCGTTTTGAGGGTTTGGTGACGGTGGTCGAGTTCACGAACTCTCGCTTCGATGGACATACGGCTGATCCTCATGTCTCAGGGGGGCTTCCGGACCCCGTGTCCGGAAGAACCGATTGGAACACCCGCGTGAGGCGAATGTGAAGTCACGATAAGTTACATCCGTTCACAGGTTGTTGAGATTCTTGGTGCACAAAAACTTAATGCAGCGCAGGGTGGTGGAGCCCGGAAAACGTGTCTAAAACTGAACACAATCAGAGACTTATTGTTGCCATAAGTGGCGCGTCCGGTGCCGTGTACGGCATAAATGCCCTTAATATGTTAAAACACGCAAAGGTAGAGACGCACCTTGTCGTGTCCCGCGCCGCGGCCCTAAGTCTCAGTGTCGAAACAGACTTTTCGCTGGCCGATGTCCACGCCCTGGCCGACGTGGTCTATAAGCCCGGTGATATCGGCGCCACCATCGCTTCGGGATCTTTTCGTACCATGGGCATGCTGATTGCTCCGTGTTCGGTCAAATCCCTGAGCGAGATCGCCACGGGGGTGACCTCCAGCCTGGTATCGCGGGCCGCCGATGTCTGTCTGAAGGAGCGCCGGCGACTCGTTTTGATGGTGCGCGAAAGCCCCCTGCATCTGGGCCATCTGCGCACAATGGCGGCGGTGACCGAGATGGGCGCCATCGTCGCCCCGCCGATGCCGGCGCTCTATACCCGGCCTCAGACGGTCGAGGAGATCGTCAACCAGAGCGTCGGCCGGGCCCTGGATCTGTTCGGCATCGAGGTCGATATCCAGCGCTGGCAGGGTCTGAAAGGTCCAGAAAACTTGAATAATGTCTGAGTTCTGGGACTGGGCCGTCGAATCCTATGGCCGCGAAGGTGTGGCGCAGGCGTGTTTGCGGCTCCAGGATGACCACGACCAGAATGTGCCTCTGCTGTTGTGGGCGGCGTGGGCGTCGTTGCATGGCGTGCGAATCGATGAAGGCCTGGCCGCGCGCGCCGCGGAGATGGCGCTGGCTTGGGCCGATGAGGTCATTGTGCCGTTACGTGAGGTCAGGCGGCGCCTGAAAACCGCGCTGCATTCGGGTGATGACGACGGCCGCCTCAGGCTGCGCGAACGGGTCAAGGCGGTCGAACTTGAGGCCGAAAAAGCCCTTATGGCGCAACTGGAAACGCTGGTCCGCGCCGGTCCGCGGCTACCGCCGGAACACCAGGCTGCGGCTCTGCGCGACGGGCTTGTACAGGTTCATGCCGTGTGGTCTGGAAGTGGTCATCAGGAAGTGTTGTCGGAACTGACGCAGGCCCTTACCAAAGGTTAAAATTTGCGCTATACTCTCACCGCCTGTGACCTTCGGGAGCCTCCCGTTTGTCCTTGCGTATCAACCCCTTAAGTCATCAGGGAGTCGTTCATGCACGACGACACGAACATCCGGTCCTTGCGCGGCGGCGACGGTCTGCACCTGGTCAAGACGGATGGCGATGTGGCCAGAGGGGATGTCGAACGCCGGGTGGCGCAGCGTCAGGATGGCGAATCGCGCCTGGAACTGGTGCCGGATATCCAGCCGGACGACCTGGAACCGCGGGTGCGCGAACTGCCGATTTCGGCTGAGACGGTTGCCCTGCGTGGCGAACTGGCCCTGCTGCGCCAAGAGCACAAGGATATGGACGATGCCATCTTGGCGCTGGAGACCATGCCCTTGCCGGACCAGATCCTGATTGCCCGCATGAAGCGCAAGAAGCTGGCCGTGCGCGATCGCATGTCGACGCTGGAAGACAAGATCCGGCCGGATATTATTGCTTAAAAATTATTCTGCCCGCGTGCGGGCAGAATAATCCTGGTCAAGCCGCGACGGTCTCTTCCGTTTTCGCGCCGATGAACGTCCCGCGGACCTGCAAAGCCTTGTCAAGCCAGACGATATCCGCCCGCTGACCCGGCACCAGGCTGCCGCGCGCCGCCTGCAAGCCCAAAAACGCCGCCGGAGCACCGGCCGCCATGATGGCCGCCTGTTCGATCAGAATACCGACCTTCTCCACCGTATTGCGCAGCGCGGTGGCCATGTCCAGGTCCGAACCGGCCAGCGTCCCGTCCGGACCGACGCAGACACCTCCCTCGACATGGATGGTCTGGCCGTTCAGTACGAAGGTCTTGGTGTCCGAACCCACAGTCGGCATAGCATCGGTCACCAACATGAAGCGGTCGATGGGTTTGGCGCGCAGAGCGATCCGCAAGACCGCCCAGTCGACATGGCGGCCGTCGGCAATCAGGCCACAATAGCTGTCGAGATCCTCCAGAGCGGCCCCAACCACACCTGGCGCGCGATGCGTCAGGGGCGACATGGCGTTGAACAGATGGGTAAACCCCGTCACCCCGGCCCGCAGCGCCGTCACGGTCTGGTCGTAGGTGGCATTGGTATGGCCCGCGGCGATGATCACGCCGGCATCGGCCAGTTCCTTGATGTCCTCGGGCGTGCAGTTTTCCGGCGCCAGGGTCACCAGGGTCTTGCCGGCCTTCAGGCTTTTCAGCAGGGCCTTGGACTCGGCGTCGAGCGTGCGGAACATCTCTGGGTTATGGATGCCCTTGCGCTGCTTGCTGATGAAGGGGCCTTCGATATGGATGCCGACCACGCCCGGCACGCCGGCGGCGATGGCCTTTTCGACGGCGCGCATGGCCGAGTCGATGACGCTCAGCTCGTCGCTGATCAGGGTCGGCAGCAGGGCGGTGGTGCCATAGGCGCGGTGGGCGCGGGCAATGGCCGCGATCCCATCGCTGGTGGTCTCGTCATTGAACAGGACGCCGCCGCCGCCATTAACCTGGGTGTCGATAAAGCCCGGAAGGAGATAGCCACCGGCGACATCAACGACCTCGCCGCGCGGCCTCACGTCGCCGATCTCGACGATGGTCTCGCCGTCGCAGATCAGCGATCCCGAAACGATCCCGTTCGGGGTGACGATCTTGGCGTTGGTAAAGGTAACAGAGGTCATGAGCCTATTTCGCCTTCGGGCGAAAATGCCCATGATGGTTTCTTGGTCGCAATTTTTAACGTAAAAGTGGCGACCACTTTTCCTAAATTGCTCATACCGTCTTGGTCACTTTGTTCAGGTGCGGCGGCGAGTCGGGGTTGAGACCGCGCGCCAGGGACAGGCTGTTGGCCAGACGGTAGAAGCTGGCGATTTGCAGGATGGGCTCCAGCGCCGCCACAGCGCCCAGCGCCGGCAGGTGGGTGGTGCCGGCAATGCCGCCTTCCGGATTGGCCAGCAGCACGGCGGCGCCGCGCTCGGCGAATTCGGCGCAGACGTCGCGCACGCCGTCGCCGGCAGTGTCGGAGGTCGCAAACGCGATCACCGGGAAGCCGTCATTGACGATGGCCATGGGACCGTGGCGGACCTCGGCGGAGGAGAAGGCCTCGGCGTGCAGGGCGCAGGTTTCCTTCAGTTTCAGCGCGGCTTCCTGGGCGACGGCGAAACCATAGCCGCGGCCGATGACGAACAGGTTGCGGGCGTCTTTCAGCACGGGCAGGGCGGGCGACCAGTCCAGCGCGAACGCCTTGTCGAGCAGGCCCGGCAGGGCGCTCAGGCCGTCCGACAGCTCGCGGTCGCCGGACCAGGCGGCGGTGATGGCGGCCAGGGCGGCCAGGGAGGTGATGTAGGACTTGGTGGCGGCGACCGACTTTTCCGGGCCGGCCTTCAGCGGCAGCAGTTCATCGGCCAGGGCGGCCAGGGGCGAATCCTCATCGTTGACCAGGGCGACGACATAGGCGCCGGCCTTGCGGTGGGCCTCGACCGAGGCCAGCAGGTCGGGCGAGCGGCCGGACTGGGAGATGGCGATGCACAGGGTGTCGGCGGCGACCAGGGGCGCGGCATAGATGGACGACACCGACATGGCCGCCGTCGAGGTCGGCACGCCGGTAAAGGTCTCGATCAGGTACTTGCCGAAGGTGGCGGCGTGGTCGGACGAACCGCGGGCGACGGTGATCACGGCGCGCGGCGGCTGGGCCTTGAGGCGGGCGCCGAGGCGTTGCAGGGCGGCGCGATTATGCGACAGGAAGCGCGCCACGGCCGCGCCGCCTTCGGCGGCTTCGCTGTGCATCAGGGTCTCGTCCATCGCGGTTCTCGTCAGGGTGGGGGAGGGCATCATCAACTCACATCGTTCAGTTCGGCGACGACATCATAGGCGTCACCACGGTAATAGGATTGGGTGAATTCGGCGGCGCGTCCGTCCTGCAGGAAGCCGCGCCGTTCGATAAACAGGCCGGGATCGCCCGGCTTCACGCCCAGCCGTTCCGCCTGTTCGGCGTTGAAGGCGATGGCGCGCAGGCGCTGCAGAGCGCGGACCGGACGGTGGCCGGTGCGTTCCAGCGCTTCGTACAGCGAGGTGGTCACCTGCTCGGTCGATGACAGGCAATAGCCGGGAATGGTCGAATATTCCAAAGCCATGGTCGTGCCGTCGGCATAGCGGACGCGATGGAAGCGGTAGACCAGGGCGCCGGGCGACAGACCCAGGGACAGGGATTCTTCCGGGGTGACCGCGCCGGCCGACTTGCTGACCCACTCGGAATGGGGCTTGCGGCCGCGCGACAGCATGTCTTCCGAGAAGGAGGACAGTTTCGAAAAGCTCTTTTCGACCCGGCTGGCGACGAAGGTGCCGGCGCCACGACGGCGCGTCAGCAGGCCTTCGGAGACCAGGCCGTCGATCGCCTTGCGCACCGTGATGCGCGAGACCTCGAAGTCGTCGGCCAGGTTGCGTTCCGGCGGGATGGCGTCGTCCTGGTGCAACTGGCGGCGGGTAATGGCCTCCCGCAGAGCCCGCTGCAGCTGGAGGTACAGCGGCGCCGGGTCCTCCTTGCTGAGGTGACCGATGGTGTCAGCAAACGACATGGGAGGCCTCATAGGTATCGAGCGCGGCGCGCAGGGCGGCGACCAGGGCCGGATCGGTGTCGCGCAGGTCGGCCGAGAAGTAGCCCAGCTCGGCGGCGCGCGGGCTGCGGATGGCTACGGGTGCGCCGCACGACGAATGCAGCGAGGTCAGCCCTGCGTCGAGCAGCGCCTCGGCGTGGGCGATCGTCACCCCGGCCCCGGCCAGGATTTCGATGCGGCCCTTGGCCAGCTTGACCAGCTCGCCCAGCATGGCGGCGCCTTGCGGGGCGGACTTCGCGCCGCCAGACGTCAGGATGGTGTCGAAGCCCAGGGCAATGACCGTTTCCAGGGCGCACGGCAGGTCCGGCGCCAGGTCGAAGCTGCGGTTCAGCGCCGTCTCCAGCTTGAAGCGCCGGGCGTGGCGGATCAGGTCTTCCAAAGCCTCGACATCCAGCCGGCCATCGGCATGGTTGGCGCCGAACACGACCCCGGCCAGGCCCATCTCGGCGGTCATGGCGATGTCGTGGCGCATGATGGCCAGGTCGTCGTCGGAATAGATGAAGTCGCCGGCGCGCGGCCGGATCATCACCCGCACCGGGCAGCCGGTATCGGCCGCCAGCCGCATCAGCCCGGCCGAGGGTGTCAGGCCGCCCTGGCCCAGGGCGTCGCACAGTTCGATTCGGTCGGCGCCGTTGGTGGCCGCGGCGTGCAGCCCGGCGGCGGTATCGACGCAGATTTCCAGCAGGTAACGGCTCATGTGGTTACCTGCGGGGGGGCCAAAACACTGGAAAGCCCGTTGGCCGCACCCTGGGCCATCAGGATGGCGCCTTCCAGGGCGTCGTGTTCGGGCTCGGCCAGCACGGAACGCGCCGCCGGCGACAGCCAGGGTTGCAGGACCGGCGCCATACCGCCGACCAGGCAGACCTTGGCGGCGCCCAGCTCATGCAGGCGGCCGATATAGCGGCCCATGAACCGCGCCTGGTCCTCGACCAGGGTGACGGCGACGGAATCGCCGGCATCGGCGAATGTCATGATCATCGGCGACAGTTGGCCGTAGTCGCGCGGGCGGGCGTCGGTGACGAAGTGGACGATGTCGGCCGGCGCCCCGAAATGGGCAATGACGGCACGGGTAAATTCGGTCACCGGGCCCAGGCCGTCATGTGCGTGCAAGGCGGCGCGCAGGGCGTTGCGGCCCAGGTCTGCCGCCGAACCTTCGTCACCCAGTTCGAAGCCCCAGCCGCCGACCTGGATGGCCTTGCCCCCGACCCAGGCATAGCCGGCGCTGCCGGTGCCCGAGATCAGGATGCCACCGTCGCGACCGGAAAAAGCGCCCAGCACGGCGGTGTGGGCATCCGAAGAGGCGTCACAGCGGCCGAAATCGGGACCGGCGGCGATGGTGCGGGCGGCGTCGCCAGCGTCCGAAATGCCGGCCAGGCCCAGGCCCAACGACATTTTCGGAAACACCGAGCGGTTGCGTCCGGCCTTGCCCAGCGCAGTATCCAGCGCAGACAGGATGTTGTTCCACACCAGGTCCAGGCCCAGCCGGATATTGCCCGATCCGCCCTCGGCCTCGCCGATCAGGGCGCCCTGAGCGTCGCGCAGGCGGACACGGCACTTGGTGCCGCCGCCGTCGACGCCGGCAAATATCTGAAAGGCGGAACTCTGGTTCATGAACGGTATCATAGGCGAATCGAAGGACATTTCGGGCTCAAGCTTACGTGACGTGCTTAGAATTCAGCCGCACGCGCCTGGGTTTTGGCATCCGTAGCGGCCTTGCTTTCACGCCCTGCGATCAGGGCGAAGAACAGGATGTAGGCGTAGCAGATCAGGGCGAGCCCGGAGAAAACGGCCTGGAACGGCACGTCGTCCTTCAGATGGGCGTAGAGCTGCGGCACTACGGCGCCGCCGGCAATGCCCATCACCAGCAGCGCGCTGCCGAACTCGGTCAGCTTGCCCAGACCGCGGATGCCAAGCGGGAAGATGGCCGGCCACATCATGGCGTTGGCGAAGCCCAGGGCGGCGACGAAGCCGACGCTGACATATCCCTTGGTGAAGAAGGCGCCGATGGCCAGGACCATGCCCAGAATGGCGGAGAAGGTGAGGTAGCGTTCCTGGCTGATGAAGCGCGGGATGGTGATCAGGCCGCAGATATAGCCGATGATCATGCCGATCAGGGTGGCCGAGGGCAGATAGATATTGATTTCGATCGGTAGCCCCATGTCATTGGCGTAGGTCGTGATGCCGTCGCCGGCCAGAACTTCGATGCCAACATAGAAGAAGATGGCCAGAAAGCCGAACAGCATCTGGATAATGGCGCCGCGCGTAGATTTACCGGAAGACGGGTTGGCATCTTCGCCCAGAGCGGGCAGGGGCGAGAACCAGGTGCCGACCGCCAGCAGGGCCAGGAAGACGGCGACCACCATGTAGGGCGTGTGGATGCGGGCGGCGAAGGCGTCGAGGATGGCCGCCTTGGCGACCGGATCGGTGGCGGCTTCGACCTCGGCACCCAGGCTGCCGATGCCGTGTAGGATGAAAGTGCCGACCAGGATCGGCGCGAGGAAGCCGGCGCCCTTGTTGAACAGGCCCATGACGGCGATGCGCTGGGCGCCCGATTCGATCGGGCCCAGAACCGAAATATAGGGGTTGGCCGCGGTCTGAAGGATCGAGAGGCCGGCGCCGATGATGAACAGGCCGGTCAGAGCGCCTTCGAAGATGCGCATGGTCGCAAACTGACCGAAACAGGCCGCACCGATACCCATGACCAGCAGACCCAGGGCCATACCACGTTTCATACCCGTCTTACGCAGCAGGAAGGCCGAGGGCAGGGACAGGAAGAAATAGGACAAGAAGAAGACTGACGGCACCAGGAAGGCTTCGACGTCGCTGAGCTGGAAGGCCAGCTTGACGAAGGTGATCAGCGGTCCGTTCAGCCAGGTGACGAAACCAAAGATAAAGAACAGCAGGCAGAAGAGAAAGACGGCGCCCCAGGGAGTCTTTTGAGGCGCTTTGGCGATTCCGGTATCTGACATGATTTCGTCCCCTGATAATACCAATTTGTGTAACTGGTATGGCTGACTTCATTGCAAAAAACAAGCTCTGATGTCAAAAAACGGAAATTTTGCCCCTTTCGCTTTGCGGGCAAGGGCTTTGCGCTGCGGGTAACCATGTTGCGGCGCGATAAAATTGCCACATTGGTGCGCTGATTTCAGCCCAAATTAAGTCCAATGTAAAAAATTATTGACAGATTTTTGAAACCAAAGTTAGCGTTGAATTCGCTAAAGGTATGCGGTTGGTATGTTGTGGTGCCTTTGTGGTACGCCTTCCGCACCTATCCAAGGCTTATAGCGGCATTATAACTGGTTCCGGGGCTCGCCAAGACCGCAGGCGGCATAAGTAAAACTGAGGGAAAGACATTATGAAGTTTCAACGCAAGGTCCTGATGATGACAGGCGCGGCCACTCTGGCCCTGGCCCTGTCCGCAGGCATCACCACCACGGCCTTCGCCCAGGATGCGGCGGCCACCGACGACTCGCCCGTCGTCGTCACCGGCATCCGCAAGTCGCTGCAAAGCGCCCTGCGCCAGAAGAAGAACTCGGACGGCGTGACGGAAGTCATCACCGCCGAAGACATCGGCAAGTTCCCGGACAAGAACGTCGCCGACTCGCTGGCCCGCGCCACCGGCGTCAACGTCGTCACCGGTTCGGCCAATGCCGGCGGTTTCGGTGAAAACGAGCGCATCTCGATCCGCGGCACCGACCCGACCCTGAACCTGACCCTGATGGACGGCCACAACATCGCCACCGGCGACTGGTTCGTCCTTGACCAGACCAATGGCGGCCGTTCCTTCAACTACACCATGCTGCCGTCGGAAGTCGTGGGCACGGTCGAGATCATCAAGGCCTCGCGCGCTGACCTGCCCGAAGGCGGCATCGGCGGTACGGTCGACGTCCATGTGCGCAAGCCGCTGGACCTGCCGGCCGGCACCTTCGCCGTTTCGGCCCAGGGCATGTACGCCACGCTGGCCGACGAATGGTCGCCGAACGTGTCGGGCATGTACAGCTGGAAGAGCGAAAACCGCGACTTCGGCTTCCTGGTCGGCGCCTATTATGAAAAGCGTCAGTTCCGCCGCGATGGCCAGGAAATCCTGGGCTATACGCCGCAGGCCAACTTCGCCGGCACGGGCCAGACCCTGCTGGTGCCGTCGCTGATCGGTTCGGCCTACTTCACCCAGGAACGTGTCCGCCAGGGCGTCAACTTTATGACGCAATGGAAGGGTGAAAACCTCGACATCGCCTTCTCGGGCCTGGTCACGCATCTGGGCGCCGACAACGAAAACCACAACTTCATGCTGTGGGGCTCGCGTCTGGCCGGTCAGACGCCGAACAGCTACACGGCTTCCAACGGCTATGTCACCTCGGCCACCTGGGACGCGGCCGACGCCACGGCCGCCGGCGGCTCGATCGTCCAGGACGACATCTTCCGCAAGGCCCACTCCAGCACCTACGTGCTGAACCTGGACGTCGACTACGACTTCACCGAAAACTTCTCGATGAAGGCCCAGGTCGGCTTCACCTCGGGCGAAGGCGTCACCGACGACACCGCCGCGTGGGAAACCTACTGGGACAACGTCGGCGCCAGCTATACCCTGGGCAACCCGGTTACCCAGGTCAGCTTCCCGGGCCTGGGCAGCGACCCGTCGGCCGCGACCTACCTGAACAACAAGTTCAGCTGGTCGTGGGGCGGCACGATTTCGTCGCCGGACAAGGAAGCCTATGCCAAGTTCGACTTCCGCTATGACTTCAACAGCGGCTTCTTCAAGTCGGTCCTGTTCGGCACCCGCTACACCGACCACTCGCGCGACCTGGACTACCTGGCCTATGCCTGGAGCGGCAACGGCGCCAACAGCGGCACCAGCAATGTCGACCTCGGCACGGTGTTCAAAGGCGGCGTGACTCCGTCCGACTTCGGCGACGGCGTCGGCGCCATCCCCGGCTACTCCTATGCCGATGGTGCCGCGGTCTATGACTATCTCGACACGCACAACGGCGGCCGTACCTTCGCCTTCTATCCGCCGCTGTCGTTCGGTGTGAAGGAAAAGACCACCGCCTATTACGTGATGGGTAAGCTGGGTGGCGACAACTGGCGTTCGAACGTCGGCCTGCGCGCCGTCAAGACCCAGACCTCGTCGACGCAATGGTCGGCCAATGCGCCGGTCAAGACCGTCACCAACGTCTTCGGTTCGTGGGGCTCGGAAACCACCGAGAAGGAATACTGGGACTATCTGCCCAGCGCCGACTTCACCTATGACCTGGGCAACGACGTGCTGATCCGCGCCGGCGCCGCCAAGGTCATGACCCGTCCGGGCTACGCCCAGCTGGCCGGCGCCTTCTCGCTGGTCGACTCGAACTTCACCGGCACGGCGGGCGGTAACCCGAACCTGGAACCCTATCGCGCCTGGCAGTACAACCTGACGGCCGAATGGTACTATCAACCTCAGGCCCTGCTGTCGTTCGGTGTCTTCAACCTCGACATCGACAACTACATCACAACCGAGTCGTTCACGCAGTTCTTCCGCACGATCCAGACCCCGAACGGTGCCAACTTCACCATGTCGGGTCCGGCCAACGGCGGCAAGGCGACGGCCAAGGGCTTCGAGTTCAATGCCCAGCAGCCCTTCGGTGATACCGGCTTCGGCGTCATCTTCAACTACACCTATGTCGACGCCAAGTACGACAACGGCAAGCCGTTGGATGGCAACTCGAAGACGACCTACAACCTGACGGGTTACTACGAGAACGACAAGATCAGCACGCGTCTGGCCTATAATTTCCGCTCGAAGTTCAACTCGGGCAGCGATCGCGGCACGACCATGTGGCAGGACGACTACGGCACGCTCGATGGTTCGTTCAGCTACAACCTGACAGACAATGTCGCCCTGACGGTCGATGCGCAGAACCTGCTGCATGAGAAGCTGTACTACTTCGTCGGCGATCCCAGCATCCCGCGTGCCTACTACGACAACGGCCAGTCGTTCTACGTCGGCGCCCGCCTGAAGTATTAAAAATCTGTTGGAAACTCCGTCATGCTGGCCTGCAAAGTTCTGTTTTCTGCGCTTCCGGTGCTCACGTACTTGAGTACGCTCCGCTCCGGTTCTCGAAACCAGCACTTTTCGGCTCAGCCTGACGGCTTTCCAAGCAGATTTTAAAGCGTTACCCGGGCCGAAGGTGTGGCATCTCCGGCCTGGAGTTTTCTGGTCCGCCGTCGTTTTCCCAATGCGGTGCTGACCGGTTGTCGGGATTTTCGATCCTGTGTTTGCCGCCCCCTTGGCGGACGCGATCCCGGCACGATACGACCGGCCATTCCTCACCACCGCATATCCTCCTGCGGCGTGATCAGAAACGAGCGAGCAAGTCCGGCGTCACACCGGGCTTGCTCTTGTTTTTTGAGAAGTCCAGACTGGACCAAAGCGGAATGACTTGTTCTTTCTTCTCCCGCTCCGTTTACGGGGAGGGGGGACCGCGAAGCGGTGGGAGGGGCGTTACTGCCAGTGGAATATCCCCTTCCGTCTCATGGCTACGCCATGATCCACCTCCCCCGTAAACAGGGGAGGAGAAGATTTTCAGGCTCGTTCAGATATGAGAGCAGGCGGAACATGAAGCTGACAATCCTTGCGATGGCCCTTTCTGCCTTCGCCCTCATCACGCCTGCTATGGCCATGCCGGCTCTGACGCCGGTGCCGGCGCAGATGACGCAAGGCGAGGGGAGCTTTGCCCTGACAGCAAAGACCCGAATCTATGTGCCGGCCGGTGATGCCGATGCCCGCAACGCCGCCGTCTATCTGCGCGACCAACTGAAGGCGCGCAAACTGACCCTCGAGATCGTGACCGGTGCAGCGCCCGCGGGGGAAGCGGCCATATCCTTTGTCCGCGGTTCTTCGTCGGGCGAGGCCTATCGGCTCGACGTCACCCCCGGTTCCATCATCATTGCGGCGGGGTCTCGCGAAGGCCTGTTCTACGGCGCCGTCACCCTGTGGCAACTGGCGACTCAGGATGCGACCACAGGCGCCGTCGATTTGCCCATGGTCGCTATCGTCGACGCGCCGCGGTTTCAGTGGCGCGGTCTGATGCTGGATTCGGTGCGTCACTTCCAGTCGCCGGATCAGATCAGGAAGATCATCGACACCATGGCGATCCACAAGCTGAACATCCTGCAATGGCATCTGACCGACGACCAGGGCTGGCGGCTGGAAATCAAGGCCTATCCGAAGCTGACGCAGAAAACGGCCTATCGTCAGGAGGCCGGTGCGGCGGGTTGGAAGAACGGTAAGCCGCTGTGGTATGGCGGCTATTATACCCAGGACCAGGTCCGCGACATCGTCGCCTATGCCGCCGCGCGCAACATCACCGTGGTGCCGGAAATCGACGTCCCGGGACATGCCACCGCGATCATCCAGGCCTATCCCGAGTTCGGCACCGAAGGCACGCGGCCGAAGCAGGGCATGTCCGATTGGGGCGTCTATCCCAACCTGCTCAATACCGAAGACCGTACGTTTGTGTTCCTGGACACGGTGTTCAACGAGGTCATGGACCTGTTCCCCAGCCCCTATATCCATGTCGGCGGCGATGAGGCGATCAAGCCGCAGTGGCAGGCTTCACCTGCCATCCAGGCAAAGATCAAGGCACTGGGCCTCAAAGACGAACACGAGCTGCAATCCTGGTTTATCCAGAGAGTCGGCAAGAGCTTGACGAAACGTGGCCGGCGGCTGATCGGCTGGGACGAGATTCTGGAAGGTGGCATAGCGCCTGATGCCACCGTTATGAGCTGGCGCGGCGTCGACGGTGCGGTGACGGCGGCCAAGTCGGGTCATGACACGGTGCTGTCGCCGGCGCCGATGCTGTATTTCGACCATCGTCAGAGTCCGTTCAGCGACGAGCCGCCCGGCCGCGGCAAGCCGACGACCTTGAGGACGGTCTACGACTTCAACCCGGCTCTGGACGCGATGACCGAGGTCGAACGCAAGCATGTCCTTGGCCTGCAGGCTAATCTGTGGACCGAGCATATACGCACCGATGAGCGCGTCGAGATCATGGTCTTTCCGCGCTTGACGGCCGTGGCTGAGGTCGGCTGGAGCCCGGCGGCATCGCGCGACTGGAACGACTTTACCCGCCGCCTGCCGTCGAGCCTGCATCGGCTCGATGCGGTCGGGATGCGCTACAACACCGTGCCGTTCGAGCCGCATATGACCCTGTCGCCAGCCGGCGATAAGATCACCGTGGCGCTGAAGAACGGCCTCGATCTGGGCGAAATCCGGGTGAATGGCGGGGTGTATACTGCGCCGGTGACGGTGGCTGAGGGTACGATGTTGACGGCGCAGACCTTCCTGAACGGCCACCCCCTGGGCCGCGAACGCAAACTGTCGGTGACGCGGGCAGCCTTGGAAACGCGCACCAGCTACGACCTGGACATCTGCGAAGGCAAGCTGAACCTGGCGCTGGAAGACGACGGCGGCGAACGCGCGGTGATGCTGATGGACATCCTGAAGCCGTGCTGGATCTGGCGCGGGGCGGATACCTCGAAGGGGTTCAAAATCACCGCGAAAGTCGCGAACTATCCGTTCAACTTCCAGCTTGGCAACCGGCCTGGGCAGATAATACCGTTCGACACGCCGCAAACCAAGGACGGCGAACTGCTGGTCCGTGTCGGCGATTGTACGAGCGATCCGGTCGCGCGTTTACCCTTGGCGAAGGCGGCCAGGTCGACCGGCGTGACGGTTCTGACGGGTGACCTGCCGGTGGTAGCGGGGACGAACGATCTCTGTTTTACCTTCGCGCAAAACGCACCGCCACCCGAATGGGCCTTGCAGGAGGTGCGCCTGACACCGGCGTCGCAATAACCGCCTGCTCAGGCGTTTTGGATGAGGAACCAAAGCGCCAAAGCCAGGCCGCCCAGAATGACTACCGCCGCCACAACACGGCCCGCCATGTCCTTTTTCGGTGCCTCAAGTTCCGGCTCGACCAGACGCGGCTGAACCCGAACCGGCTCCACGGTCGTTTCGGCCCGGACCTGGACCTCCGTGCGGCCCATGCGCTCGCCATACAGGGCGCCGTCGAACTCGGCTGTTACGGCGCGAGCGCCTTCGAAGACCGCCTTGCCGCCGAACCAGGCCGCCCGGAAATCCGCCAGCCCCAAACCGTTGCGGCTCAAATCGACGCCATCGCGAAAATAGGCCCAATTGGCCCGCAACCACAGAAAACCTTCGGCGTCCGGCACCTCGGCCTCGGCCTCGAACAGACCGTCCAGCACGGCGCCTGTCAGCAGGCAGGGCTTGGCTTCGCTCCCCATGGCCAGGCGTGTCCGCAGACTGCTGTGCAGATCGGCCCAGTCGGCCGCGGTCCAATGCGATTTCGGTGACGGCGTACCGTCCTCGAAGACGAACGGACAATGAAACCGCGTCCACTGACGCGCGGTGCCTGGTTCGGCGATCAGCCGCCCGGCCTCATTGCGCCAATAGTCCTGAAGGGTCGCATCACTGTGGCCCTCGCGGCGCGCCAGGCCCTCCCACGACAGGTCAAACCGCCGCCAGGCGTTCCACCATGCCGCTTCCTGCGTCTGCTTGTCGATACCGGCCCCGTCCATCCGAAAAAAGCTAACACGGGTATGGCGCCTTTCGCTAATGCGAAATCACGGAACTGTCATCAAAGCCACAGGACCGTGGCTTTCAGGCGACTCCGTAGCCCAATTCCTCGATCATCGGCAGGATTTTGTCGAAATACGGCTCGAAATGGCGGCGATAGTTCTTCCACCGCCCGACCGAGCGGTTGTTGAGTGGCTGTGACACCTGGGCATAGGACGGGGTCGGGGCATGGCGCGGGTTTTCGTGGAACTTCAGACAGGCCGGATCGTACTCCAGCCCGCAGTGGCCCAGCACCCGCCGGGTCTGGCCGTCCTGGTCGGCGACGAAGTCCTCGTATTTCAGCTCCATCACCGACTGGTCCAACACAGTCTTGTAATGCTGGTTCAGCGCATGGGTGGCCATCATGTGCGACAGGATGCTGTCGATGGCATAGCCGGCATTTTCGCCGTGGGTCAGGTTGTGCGACAGGATCGACACGGCGACATCCAGCGGGTGGCGGACCAGGCGGACGATCGGCGCCGCCGGAAACGCCATCTGGATCAGCGGCAGATAGACGTCGTTCAGCGGCATCTTGTCGGTAAACCGCGATCGGCCCTTCGGCATGATGCCATAGGTTTCGGCGCGGCCGAGATAGTAGTCGCGCAAGGCGCCCGGCACGTGGTGGTAATCGGCACCGCTCAGAAAGGCCAGCTTTTCCGGGAAGTTACGATCGCCCGGCAGCAGGGTACGCACCAGGGCCTGCCACTCGGTCACAAACGGCAGTTCGCCGCCGGCGCCTGCCTGGGGGTGACTGGCCAGCATCTGCTCCAGCATGGTGGTGCCCGACCGCGGAAAGCCCAGGATGAAGATCGGCTGGGCGACGTCGCCGCGCACCCGCGCCTTGGGCATACGGCGGACGGTGTCGCGGGTGAAGAAGCCGGCCAGGGCGGCGTAACGCTCAGCGACCTTGTCGGCGGGATAGCGGACGCCACGGTCGCGCGCCAGGCCGGCCTTGGCCTCGACAAAGCCCTGCCAGGCCTCGTCATAACGGCCCAGCTTATCGAGCAGGTGCGCCCGTTCCAATTTCGCCGGCGCTGCCAGGGTGTGGCTGCGGTCCAGCAGGTCCAGGCCTTCCTGGGCGCGGCCGGTGTTGCGGAGATAGACCGAGCGGAGCACGGTGAAGTCTTCGCCGGTTTTCCGCCCGGAGGCTTCGGCGCGGTCCAGCCAGGCGAAGGCGCCGTTCATGTCACGCTTCGCTTCCAGCAAACGCGAAATGTGGGCCATGATCATCGAATTGTCGGGCGACTGGCGATGGACGCGCATCAGCAGGTCCTCGGCCTCTTCGATCTGGCCTTGGTTGTACAGGGTCAGGCCCAGATTGAGCAGGGCCTGAGGGTGCGGCCCGGCCAGTTCAATGACCTTGCGATTGTGGTATTCGGCGGCGGGCAGGTCATCCTTTTCCGCCAGGATGACCCCCAGTTGCAGGTGCGCCTGGGCGTCATCGGGGCGGGCGGCGACGGCTTCGCGCGCCGCCGTTTCCGCCTCGGCCGCGCGGCCCTGTTCGCGCAGCAGCAGGGGCAGGTCGTTGAGCGCCCAGTCGCAGGCCGGGTCGGCGGCGATCGCCTGGCGCATGGCGGCTTCGGCGCCGGCCATGTCGCCACGGCCTTGCAGGATGACCGCTTTCAATTCCAGCGCCTGGGTGTCCATGGGCGAGTCGTTCAGGCGCATTTCGCACAGGCTCATGGCGCCCGGAAGATCGCCGGCCTTGAAGGCCTGGCGGCCATTGACGACCAGCGGGTGAGGGGAAGCGGCCACGGCGATATCCTTATGTTCCGTGGCCGCGACTTTTTAGCGTTTTGCCTTGTACGTCAAGCCGAACAGCGGCCGCAGCGGCGGTATCCGTCGGACGATTTCGTAGCTGAGCCAGCAGCCGCCAAAGGTGATGATCACGAGGGCTGTCGCCTCGATAGCGACCGGCCAATGCAGCCGGTTGAGTTCATAGGCGGCGACCACGGTGATGGTCTGGTGGACGATGTAGAAGGGGAAGATGGCCTCGGTCAAAGTCCGGCGGATCGGGCCGTCTTTGTCGGCCAGGTGGCGGCGGGCAAACCCCAGCAAGGCCAGCATCAGGAACACGGCCTGAAGGCTTTCGATAAGGGTTCCGAGCGGCCAGGCAATCTCCAGCGGTATCGGCAGTTTGCCGGCAAAATAGAGGTAGCGCAGCCAGGCAATGACGCCATAGCTGATCAGGCCGGTGGCCAGGCTGATCCAGCGCAGTTTCTGCGCCATGTCGAACAGGCGGTCGAACTTGGCCGCCATGACGCCCAGGATGAAAAAGCCCAGGGACATTGTATGCACAGCCCAGTCGCCGACAAAGGCATGGGTTTCTTCAAAGCGCGGCTCGAGATAGCCGTTGACGAACCAGTACAGCGCAACCGGGACGGCGATATAGACCCAGCCGGGCAGGGACTTGGCCCACGACATCGGGATGCGTTTCAGCAACGGCCAGACAAGGGCGAAGATCAGGCTGTAGGCCAGCAGATAGGCGACGTACCACAGGTGGTTCCAGGTCGGCACGGTCAGGCAGCCTTCGTGATCGCACCATTCGCCGTAGCCGGTCAGGTACTTGCCCCAGAATTCGAGATAGCTGCCGGCATAGTGCAGATCGGTTTTGATCTCATAGAAGCTCTGTGGCGCCACGATGACGGCCATGCCGAAGACCAGCGGCCAGAACAGGCGGTTGAAGCGCGACCCGGCCAGCTTCCAAGTGGGCAACTTGTCGGCAAGGAAGCGCGTGGCGACGCCCGAAATAAAGAACAGCAGTTCCAGCCGCCACGGATTGACCACCAGCATCAAGGGCTCGATGGCGGACGAAGCATGGTCGCTTTTGACGTGCCAACCCCAGGTCACGTAAAACATGCCGATATGGTAAAAAATTAATAACCCGAAGGCTATGATCCGCAACCAGTCGAGATCGTAGCGCCGCGCCGCCGTTTCCATTTTGCTCTCCATGAGTACTGGCGCCATAGCTGCCACAGCGTTATCCTGGGGCAAGGATCGCGACACGGGCGGCAGCAGGCATGGGACGAGCGGTGACCAGCGGCGGTAATTCAGGGACGAACGGCGGACAATCCGGGACAGCCGGTTGGATACCCTGGCGGCTCTATCTGGCGGTCATGGCGCTGTTGTGGATGCACACCATCGTCAACATCTCGTCCGAACTGATCGAAAACCCGCCCGGTGACCGTGATTTCCCGGTATGGGCGCCCTTCACCTGGGAGATCAGCAGCGCCATCGCGATCATGATTATTTTGCCGGTGATCTGGATCGGGTACCGGCGCTATCACTGGCGCCGGCTGAGCCTGATGAAGTTTGCCGTCTTTCATGCGGTTGGGCTGGTGATGTTTTCGCTGAACCACGTCGCGATCATGGTCGGCGTGCGCAAGGTGGTCTATGCCGCCATGGGTTCGGCCTACGATTTCAGTCATGGCAATCTGCTGCTGCAACTGATCTATGAAGGTCGCAAGGATGGCCTGGCCTATCTGCTTTTCCTGGCGTTTTTCTGGGCCTATGACCGCGTCACCGAACTCAAGCCCCAGGCCGAAGGCGATGGCCGCATCGAGGTGACGACCGATGGCCGGACGTTTTACCTTGCGCCCGAGGAGATTATCTATGCCGAGGCGGCGGGCAACTATGTCGAGCTGCACCTGGCGGCCAAACCGCTGCTGATCCGTGGTACCTTGAGCGAGTTCGAAAAGCGCCTGACCGGCTTTGCGCGCATCCACCGTTCGCGTTTGCTGAACCCGGTGCATATGAAAAGCTATGTCGCGACATCGTCGGGCGACCTGCGCATTACGTTAAGCGACGGCCGCGAAATCGTCGCCAGCCGTCGCTATCGGGATGCTTTGTTGAACAAGGAGATCTCATCATGACGCCTGAGTTCAAAGCCAGGAAATGGTTGGAGAAGAAGGCCAAGAAAGGCGCACGCTCATATCCCATTGGAACGATTGCCTTCTATGGTCCGGACAATACCCGTGCTAGCAAGGTAAGCGTCAGTATCATGGCTGAGCCGGACAGCGAGCCGGAGGATATGCGCCGCTGGTTCTCGGACACTGGCGACGTCCGCAAGGACAGTTCCGTCATCGTCGAGATTGTCGATTTTCTTCATGAAAACGACGTGCATTCCGTCGCCATGGTCGATCGCCTGATTGGGTGTCCACATGAGGAAGGTATCGATTATCCTGAAGGCGAAGAATGTCCAAGCTGCACTTATTGGGCTGGACGCGATCGATGGACAGGTAAACTTCTGAAATAGGACCTAAACAAACGATGGCGGACGGTTCGCCAAATCCCGGCCAAAGTCCTGGTTCGGTTCCGCGCCCATCACAAACCGTAACTCGCCGCCGCTCATCACGTCGGCATGGCTGATCCACGACCGCGTGTAAGCTTCGCCGTTACGGGTGATGCTTTGGATGTAAGGCCCACTGTCGACGCCTTCGGCCACGATGCGCAGCACATTCTCACCGACCTGAACCTCCGCCACCGGGAACAGCGGCGCCCCAAACACATAAGTCCCGCTGACCGGATCGACCGGGTAGAAGCCCAGAGCCGACATGATGTACCAGGCGCTCATCTGGCCGCAGTCCTCATTGCCCGACATGCCGTCCGGCCCGTCGCGGTACTGCTCGCGCAGGATTTTCCGTACCATCGCCTGGGTCTTCCACGGCGTGCCGGCATAGGCATAGAGATAGGCGATGTGGTGCGACGGTTCGTTGCCGTGGATATACTGGCCGATCATGCCGTCCATGTCGGGCGGCGCGCCTGGCAAAAGTTCCGACGACGCTGCAAACAGCGAATCCAGACGCGCTTCGAACGCCGCATCGCCGCCGAAGAGGGCAATGGCGCCGTAAACATCGTGTTGGACGCCGAAGGTCGCCTGCCAGGCATTGCTCTCGCAATAGTCCCACCACCGCGGATTATGGCCCATGGCGCGCGGATCAAACGGCTCGGCCCAGCGCCCGGTCTTCAGACGCGGCCGCATGAACTGGGTCTTGGCATCAAACACATTGCGGTAATTGCCCGACCGCTGCCGCAGCGTCTGCGCTTCCGTCCTCGCCCCGGCAAACTTCGCGATGTGGGCCATGGCCCAGTCGTCGAGACTGTACTCGATGGTCTTGCTGACCGACTGGTTCTGGACGTCGGCCGGGATAAAGCCCTTGGCCCGATAACTGTCCAGGCCGAACTCATTCCGCTGAAAAGCCAGCGTGCTGTACAGCGACCAGGCCTTGGCGGCGTCGATGCCCGGCAAGCCCTTGTTCAGCGCCTCGGCGATGACCACAGCCGAATGCCAGCCGATCATGCAGTAGGTCTCGACACCCTGCAGCGGCCAGATGCACGGTCCGGCGGGGCTCTGGAGGCCCTGGTCGATCAGGTTGCGCGTAAAGGCGGCGGCGCGGTCGGGGGCCAGGATGGTCATCAGCGGATGCCAGGTGCGATAGGTGTCCCACAGGCTGTACGTGCTGTAATTGACCTCACCGGGCGCAAGGTTGCGCAACTGCCCGTCCATGCCGCGATAACGGCCGTCGCGATCGCTGAACAGGGTCGGTGCCATATGGGCGTGGTACAGGGCGGTGGTGAAGATGCGGCGATCGGCTTCGTTCCCGGTTTCGATGCGGATCGGCGACAGGGCTTCGGCCCATAACGCTCGCGCAGCGCCGCGGACGGCTTCGAAATCCCAGTGGGGCAGGTCGAGATCGAGATTGTTCAGGGCGCCCGGAATATCGACCGCCGACACCCCGACCTTCATTATCAGCGGTTCGCTCAGCACGCCGAAATCCAAAACCGCCTTCAGTTTGCGGCCGGTCAGGGCGGCGATGTCGTCGACCGGTTGGTCGTTCTCGAAATACTGGATGCTCTCAAACGGCTGCGACAGCCGCAGCGCAAAGTGAATATGCCGGCCATTGGCCCACTGCAGCACGCGCCGCGATCCTGCGATGACGGTGGGGCTGTTGGCCTGGAGTTGCGCCGAGGCGATCAGGGTTTGGGAGCGGTCGCGGTCGCGATAACCGTGCGTCCAGTCCAGCAGAATGCGCGCCCTTTGGCCGGCCGGGAAGGTGTAGCGATGCAGTCCGGCGCGTGCTGTGGCGGTCAGTTCGGCGCGGATGCCGCTGTCGGGCAGGATCAGGCTGTAATAGCCGGGCGTCGCCACCTCGTGTTCGTGGCTCATCCGGGTACGATAGCTGCCTTCGGGATTGCTCAGGGTGCCGGGTGAAAGCTTCGTCTCTCCCAGGAATGGCACGACCAGCAGATCCATCATGTCGCTGGCGCCGGTGCCCGACAGGTGGGTGTGCGAGAACCCCAGCAGGGTCTCGTCGTCGTAATAATAGCCCGAACAGGCTTCCCATCGTGCATTGTCGGTATCGGGCGAGAGCTGGATCATGCCGAAGGGGACGGTGGCGCCGGGGAAGACGTGACCGTGGCCGCCGGTGCCGATCATCGGATCGACGAACAGGGTGGGATCGGCCTGGCCCAGCGGATCGGCGCGAACGGGCAGGGCCATGGCCACACCCGTGGCTGCCGCCGATACTAACAAACGCCTACGCGAAATCACGCCCGATACCCCGACTGCCTTTTGCCATCAAAGACTATCAAGCATCGTGCCAAGCCACACCGCAACAAAAAAACGGCAGGCTCCGGGGTGATTGGAGACTGCCGCAAGATGGTCTTGGTATGACGTATTAGAAGGCGATTCCCGCATTTGGGGAAGCGGAATCTGAACCTTCTACCCTGAGGTGTCCTGACACCGTTGACTTCGGCTGCGCCAGCGTCTATTTCCGCTCCCATGATCACCGTCCGCACCCTTGCCTGCGTCTATTATGCGCCGCTTCCATAGCGCGGTGCGGTTCGATCATGACTGAACGAAACGAAGCCGCCGCCCAGGCGGCTTTCGTTTTTTGAAAAGACGGTCCTCCTGGCGGCTAATGCCCAAAGGACCTCTTATGGATACCCTCTCAAACCTGACCCGACGCGGTTTCATCCACCAATGCACCCAGACCGAGGGCCTGGACCAGGCTTTCCGCGCCGGAACCGTGCCGGTCTATGCCGGCTTCGACGCCACGGCCGACAGCCTGCATATCGGCCACTTGTTGCCGATCATGTTCCTGCGCCGGCTGCAACGCGCCGGACATAAGCCGATCGTGCTGATCGGCGGCGGCACCACTCGCATTGGCGACCCAAGCTTCCGGTCGGAAAGCCGGCCGATGCTGACCGACGAGCAGATCGCCGCCAACATCACCGGTATCCGCCGGGTATTCGACCGGTTCCTGACGTTCGGTGACGGCGCGACCGACGCGATCCTGGTCAACAATGCCGACTGGCTGGACCGGCTGGGCTATATCGACATGCTGCGTGAGGTCGGGCCGCATTTTTCGGTCAATCGCATGCTGTCCTTCGACAGCGTCAAGTCGCGCCTCGACCGCCAGGAAAGCCTGAGCTTCCTGGAATTCAACTACATGATCCTGCAGGCCTACGACTTCCTGGAACTGCACCGTCGCTACGGCTGCCGGCTGCAACTGGGCGGTGCCGACCAGTGGGGCAATATCGTCAGTGGCATCGACCTGGTGCGGCGCATGGACGGCGAGGAGGTGTTTGGCGTGACGGCGCCGCTGCTGACCACGGCGTCGGGCGCCAAGATGGGCAAGACGGCGGCCGGGGCGGTGTGGCTGAACGCCGACCGTTTGTCGCCCTACGACTACTGGCAGTTCTGGCGCAATACCGAGGACCGCGATGTCGGCCGGTTCCTGTGCCTGTTCACCGATCTGGACGAGTCGGAAATCGTTCGCCTGGAAAGTCTTGAAGGTTCGGATATCAACGCCGCCAAAACGGTCCTGGCCGACGAAGCGACGCGCTTAGCCCATGGCGAAGATGCCCGCTTGCAGGCCGCCGAAACTGCAGCCGGGGCATTCGGCAGCGGCGAGTCACTCGATGGTCTGCCGGTGATCGAGGTGCCCGGAAGTGTTTCGGTGGTAGACCTTCTGGTTCAGGCCAAATTGGTGTCCAGCAAGTCGGAAGCCCGCCGCCTGATCCTGAACCGCGGTGCCCGCATCAACGACGAGGTGGTCGAAGACGATGGGAGGCTGATCGACATCAGCGACGAATTGAAACTCTCCGCCGGTCGCAAGAAGCACGTCCTGGTGCGACCAGGATGAGACGACTTATCCTCCCTCGGCCTCGCCGGCAGGCAAGGCGGGGGAGGATAATTCTAGGCCGGCTTCTTTGCATAGATCTGGTCGAATACGCCGCCCGCGCTCAAGGAGCGAAGCGTTAGCGCGCTAAAAATAACGGCGGCGCTTCTCGACTACTTCTTCGTGTAGATCTGGTCGAAGACGCCGCCGTATTCGAACTGCTCTTTCTGAACCTTCGTCCAGCCGCCGAAATCGGCGATCGAGGCAAGCTTGGTTTGCGGGAAGCGATCGGCGTATTTCGCCGCCACCGTCGTGCTGATCGGACGGTAGTAGTTCTGGGCGATGATCTCCTGCGAAGCCTCTTCGTAGAGATACTTCAGATATTCGTTCGCCAGTTCCAGCGTCCCGTTCTTTTCGGCGACCTTGTCGACGACGGCGACTGGCGGCTCGGCCAGGACCGAAATCGACGGCACCACGATCTCGAACTCGCCCTTGCCCAGCTTTTCGACCGACAGGTGGGCTTCGTTTTCCCAGGCCAGCAGCACGTCACCGACGCCGCGTTCCACAAAGGTCACGGTCGAGCCGCGCGCGCCGGTATCCAGTACCGGCACATTGGCGAACAGCGCCTTCAGGTAATCGACGGCCGCCTTGTCGCCGCCGGCCTGCTGGCCGTAGGCATAGGCCGCCAGGTAGTTCCAGCGCGCTCCGCCCGAGGTCTTGGGGTTGGGGGTGATGACGCCGACGCCCGGCTTGATGAGGTCGCCCCAGTCCTTCAGCCCCTTCGGATTGCCCTTCTTGACCAGGAAGACGATGGTCGAGGTATAGGGCGAGGAATTGTGCGGCAGGCGGCCTTGCCAGTCCTTGGGCAGGAAGCCGGTCTTTTCGGCGATCGAGTCGATATCGGCCGCCAGGGCCAGCGTCACCACATCGGCGTTGACGCCGTCAATGACCGAACGCGCCTGGGCACCGGAACCGCCGTGCGACTGGCTGACCGTGACGTCCGCGTTGCCCTTGCCTTTCCAGTAGGCGGCGAAAGCGGCATTGTACTGTTCGTACAGCTCGCGCGTCGGGTCGTACGAGACGTTGAGCAGCTTGGTCGCGGTAGACTTGGCCGCGGGCTTGGAACAGGCCGCCAGGGTCAGGGAGGAGGCGGCAAGACCGCCTGCAAAAAGTTCACGCCGGTTCATAAGGTTGTCCTCTCGTAGTGGCGAAGCACCCGCCGCGGAAAGTGGCGGCGAAGGGGCAAAAGTGCAAGTTGAAATTTAAGACGCGGGTTTGGTGGTGATCTGGTCGAAAACGCCGCCATATTCGAAGTGCCTGGTCTGGACAGCGTCCCAGCCGCCAAAGTCGGCTATGGTGACGGTGGGAATCCGCGGGAAGCGGTCGGCGTTTTGCGCCGCCACCTGCGGATCGCTGGGGCGATAGTGGTTGCGGGCGATGATGTCCTGGGCCTGCGGGCTGTAGAGGTGCTCCAGATAGGCCTTGGCCACCTTGGCCGTACCCTTCTTGTCGGCGACCTTGTCGACCACGGCCACCGGCGGTTCGGCCAGGATGGACAGGGACGGCAGGACGATTTCGTACTGGCCTTGCCCAAGCTTCTCGATTGACAGCCAGGCTTCGTTTTCCCAGGCCAGCAACACGTCGCCGACCTGACGCTCGACAAAGGTCACGGTCGAACCGCGGGCGCCGGAATCGAGCACCGGCACGTTGTTGAACAAGGCCTTGAGATAGTCGTGCGCCTTCGCTTCATCGCCGCCATAGTGTTTCAGTGCCCAGCCCAGGGCGGCCAGATAGTTCCAGCGGGCGCCGCCGCCGGTTTTGGGGTTGGGCGTGATGACCTGGACGCCGGGTTTGATCAGATCGCCCCAGTCCTTGATGGCCTTCGGATTACCCTTCCTCACCAGGAAGACGATGGTCGAGGTGTAGGGCGAGGCATTGTTCGGCAGGCGCTTTTGCCAATCGGTCGCGATCAGGCCGGTCTTGCGCGCGATGCTGTCGATGTCATGCGAGAGCGCCAGGGTAACGACATCGGCCTGGACGCCGTCGATAACCGAGCGGGCCTGGGCGCCCGATCCGCCATGCGACTGGCGAATCGTGACGTCCTGGCCCGTGGTGTCTTTCCAGAAGCGCGCGAACAGTTCGTTATACTGGGCGTACAGTTCGCGCGTCGGGTCGTAGGAAACGTTCAGCAGCTCCACCGCCCCCGTAGCGGGTTTCGGCGCACACCCGGACCCCGTGAGGGCCAGGGTGGCGCCGAACAGGCTGCCGGTCAGAAGCTGCCGACGATCCATAGATTAGAACTTCCGGCGGACAGTGACGCCGAAGGTGCGCGGATCGCCCGGCTGGCCGAAGATGGCGCCCGAATTACCCTGCTGGATGGTCAGGATGGTCAGGTATTCTTCGTCAAAGGCGTTCTTCACCCACAGGAAGGCTTCGGTGCCGCCCGAGGCGCGGTAGCCCAGGCGCAGGTTGGTGACGGTCGATCCTTCGATCACGGCATACTTCGACACCGAGGCGTCGGAGTTCCATTCGGAACGGAACGAGGTGTCGGCGGACAGGTAGGCCTGGCCGGTCAGTTGGCCGATGTTTTGATCCCAGCCATAGTCGAAGCCGAACGAACCGGCCCACTTCGACACGCCCGGCAACTCCTTGCCACTGAGGTCGACGACCGAGTTACCCGATGCCTGCAATTCCAGCGGCGCCGGGCCGTTCTTGAACGAAGCATACTTGCCGTCAGTATAGCTGAGGGTACCGAAGATGGTCAGGTTGTCGAGCGGACGGACGCGGGCGTCGATTTCGGCGCCGCGGACTTCGACCTTTTCGACATTGGCCAGGTAGCCGCGAAGCGAACCCAGGCCGGAGTCGATGACGTTGGCCTGATAGTCCTCGATGTCCGAGGAATAGGCGGCGAGGTTAAACGTACCGCGCTTGCCCCAGAACTGCGACTTCAGGCCGATTTCAGTGCTGGTAACCTCTTCCGGACGCAGCACGGCGCTGGCCAGGATGGGGTTGCCGGCCGAGTCGGTCGGGATGCCTGCGGCGTTGATACCGCCCGACTTGTAGCCTTTCGACGTGCTGGCATAGATGCGCAGATCCGGATTGATCTCGTAGGACACGCTCAGCAGGCCCGACGGGCTGCTGTCGGACAGGTCGGCATAGTACGAATAGGTCCGCGAAATGCCGTTCTTGGCCGAGATCAGGGCCGCGTTGGTGGTCGCCAGGCCGCCGGAAGCGACCTGTTGATAAACCTGGCTCTTGTCTTCGGAGGTGTAGCGCAGGCCGGCCGTGACATCCAGTTTCTCGGTGGCGTGCCAGGTGAGCTGGCCGAAGGCAGCGTAAGAGTCGGTACGCGACACGGCGTGGATCGATTGGGTGTAGCCGTCCAGCAGGTTTTCCGGCACCGGGGTGCTGCCGGTGGTTTCACCGATCAGCCAGCGTGCGGCATGGATGCCCCACTGTTCGGTGCCGTTGGTTTCGACGCGTTGCGTAAAGGCGTACAGGCCGACGACCCAGTCGATATTCTTTTCGCCGTTGGAGGCGAGACGGAATTCCTGGCTCAGCTGACGCTGTTCCGACGGGTTGGACGAGCGGGTGCGGATCGACAGCGCGGTGTAGTCGCGGTCGTTCTGCGGCCACCAGTTCCACAGGCGATAGGACGAGATCGAGGTGAAGGTCGCCCAGCCCAGGTCCCAGTTGACATTGGCGGCGACGCCCTTGACGCGCTGCTTGGCCTGGATTTCGCCGTTGACGTCCACCTTGAAGTCGTACGGATTGGTCGAGGCCGGGGTGTAGCCGTAATAGGCGGCCAGGTAGGGATACTGGCGGTTGGCGTTGCGCAGGGTCTGGCCGTAACGCACGAACGCCTGGGTGTTGGCTTCCGGATCCGACAGAGCGTAGTCGGCCGACAGCTTGATCTTCAGCGTGTCGGTCGGGGTGAACAGAAGCTGGCCGCGGACGACATGGCTGTTCAGGTCGTTCTGCTTGGTGTGGGTGGTGACGTTCTCGTAGAGGCCGTCGCGGCGGGTGGCGCCGAAGGCGACGCGGCCGGCCAGCTTGCCATCGACCAGCGGGCCCGACAGGACGCCCTTGACCTGGACGAAGTTCTCGCTGCCGATCGTGCCTTCCAGGCTGCCTTCCGGCGTGAAGGTGGGTTCGCGGGTGACGATGCTGAGCGCGCCGGCCGTGGTGTTCTTGCCGAACAGAGTGCCTTGCGGGCCGCGCAGGATTTCGATGCGGTCGATATCGACCAGGTCGACCAGGGCCGAACCCGGACGGGCAAAGAAGACTTCGTCGACATAGATGCCGACGCCCTGCTCCAGGCCGTCATTGGTCAGGCCGATGGTCGAACCCAGGCCGCGGATCGTAGTGGCGGTGTTGCGCGGGTTGCTGGTGATCAGCTGGATGGACGGCTGGTAACGCTGAAGCTGATCGACGTTGCTGATGCCGAAGCGGTTCAGTTGTTCACCGCCGACAACGGCGATGGACACGGGAACGTCCTGGACGTTTTCGGAACGGCGGCGGGCATTGACGACAACGGTGTCGCCGGTTTCGACGACCTGACCGCCACCAGCGGCAAGGGCGGGGAGAGCGGGCAGGGCAAAGGCAAGGGCCGTCGTGGCCAGGAGCAGGTTTCTCATGGAAGGTCTCTTTGTGTGGGTGCTGTTTGTTTTAAGAAACGGCGCGACTTCCAGAGGTCCGGTCAGCTGGCCATTGTGCGGGTTGACCCGCGTTTTGGGTGTCAGGAAATGCTCTCGGTGAGGGGCTTGCCCTTCACGTCGAAGCGGGTCTTTTCACTTTTTTCGATCTGCACGACGCGGGAGTCGTGGATCACGATCTCCAGAGCGCCGAAGCGGATATTGCGCAAGGTGTTCAGGATGTGGCGCTCGACCTCGCTGAGGCTGAGATCCGGGCGCACGGAAACATCTGACGGTACACTCATGTGATCCTCGTCTGAATTCGGTATTGGGGGAGGAAACTCGGTTAGGCTTTAGGCGGATCGGGCGTCCAGGAGATCCGGCGCTGTGACCAGGTCCTGCAAACATCGACCGTCGAGAATGGCTGACATGGCGTCGCGGACATCCCGCATCAGGCGGCGCAGGTGGCAGGTGGCCTCATCGCGGCAGTCGTCGCACTTCTGGTAGGCGGTAAGACTGGCGCAGCGGATGGGCGCCAGGGGGCCGTCAATGACGCGGATGACATCGCCGAGAAAGATTTCACTCGCCGGCCGGGCCAGGAAGTAACCACCGAAGATGCCGCGCTTGGAATCGACGATGCCGTTCTGGCGCAGTTCCTGAAGGATATTGTCCAGAAACTTCTGCGGTATGTCTTCAGCCTCCGCGATCTGCTTGCTGGGCAAGGTCGGAGAGGTGCTTTGAGCCATATGGATCAGCGCCTTCAACGCGTATTTGGCTTTCATGGATAGCATGTGTTGCCTCTCCGGAGCCCGATATAAACTACACCATTTTGATATGTTTTAATGGCAACCGGGTCAATGGTAATTAATCTAAACTGACGGTGTAGAAAATTAGACCGATTTGTGGCGAGTTTCTACTGAAAATTGTCTGGAAGGGCTGGGGGAATTTGGTCAGGCAAGGGCCGGTAAAACGCGTTTAGAATGCCCTGAACCCGCCGCGTAGCGGCCTCAACGTAAAGAGGTTGAAACACGAATGGCCACGAATGGACACGAATAAGGTCGCGCTACCGCGCTCTGGAGCGATAACGTCTAAGACTCTGATATTCCTTTCTTATTCGTGTTCATTCGTGGCCATTCGTGTTTCAACCTCTTGCTAGAAATGCCGCTGCGCGGCTGTTCCAAGACGCACTCAGGCTTTTACCTTCAACAGCCCCTCGACCTTCTGCTCCAGTTCGCGCGCATCGAAGGGTTTGGCGACATAGTCGTCCATCCCCGCCTGCAGGCATTTCTCGCGGTCGCCCTTCAGCGCGTGGGCCGTCATGGCCAGGATCGGCGTCCGCGCCCGACCGGTCGCGCGTTCGGCCTGGCGAATCTGCTGAGTCGCCTCGAAACCATCCATGTCCGGCATCTGGACATCCATCATGATCAGGTCGTAGCGCCCGGTCCACCAGCGTTCGATCGCCAGGCTGCCGGTGGCCACCACTTCGCAGTCATAGCCGAAGCTTTCCAGCAGGGTCGTCGCCACCAACGCATTGGCCGGATGGTCCTCGGCCAGCAGAATACGGCGGCGGTCGCCATTGCGGGTCTCGGCATCGGCGCCAGCCGTGTCGGCCACGCCGCTGTCCAGCACCGGCAGGGCCAGGGACAGCGAAAACACCGTACCCTTGCCGACCTCGCTCTCAACCGTCAGCGGCCCGCCCAGCATCTCGCTCAGGCGCCGGCTGATCGCCAGCCCCAGGCCCGATCCGCCGAAGCGCCGCGTGATCGAGGCGTCCTCCTGGGTGAACTTGTCGAAGATGTGCTCGATCTTGTCGGCGGCGATGCCGACCCCGGTGTCGCGCACGGCGATGGTCACCGGCAGCAATCCGCCGCGCAGCGGTTCGGCCACCACCTGGATCTGGATGCCGCCGGTCTCGGTAAATTTTACCGCGTTGGACAGCAGGTTCATCAGGATCTGTTTCAGGCGCAGGGTGTCGGTCTCGACTACGGTGCCCTGCGGTAAACCGAAACCGAGATGGCAATCCAGGCCCTTTTCGCGTGCCTTGACCTGGGTGATGTCCAGACATTCGCGCACCACCTGGTGCAGCGGGCAGGGCGCCAGTTCCAGTTCCACCCGGCCGGCCTCGATCCGCGCCAGGTCCAGCACATCGTTGATAAGCTGCATCAGCGTGTCGGCGCTGTCCTTCATGGTCTGGAGGTATTTGGGGAAGGCTTCGGGATTGGTCTTGTAGTTCAGCATGATGTGCGTCAGGCCGACAATGGCGTTCAGCGGCGTGCGGATCTCATGCGACATGTTGGCGAGGAATTCCGACTTGGCGCGATTGGCGCTTTCGGCGGCGACGCGTGCCTCGACCATGTCCTGGATGTCGGTGCAGGTGCCGTACCAGCCATTCAGCCGGCCCGAGGCCTCGCGCACCGGCACACCGCGCGTCTTGAACCAGCGATAGCCGCCGTCAAAGCGCCGAAGCCGGTATTCGATGTCGTACAACCCCTCGCCGGCGACCGCGGCATTCCAGGTTTCGAACATGCGCTCGCGGTCGTCGGGATGCAGGTTGTCGACCCAGCCTTCGTTGATCAGTTCGGCCATCGACCGTCCGGTATAGTGCGCCCACTGTTCGTTGAGATAGGAGACGCCGGCATCCTGACCCGGCGCGATCCACACCAGTTGCGGCATGGATTCGGCCAGGCCGCGCCAGCGTTCCTCGCTGAGGCGCAGGGCGGCGTCGGTTTCCTTGCGTTCGGTGATGTCGTGGAAATAGATCGATACGCCGCCGTCTTCGACCGGGTAGACGCGTATCGAAAACCATCTTTGCCACGGGGCGTAGAAGTTCTCGAACTCGACCACGGTGCGGTCGTCCATGGCGTGGCGCAGGTGGTCTTCGACGAAGGTGCCGACGGCGTGCGGGAAGGCTTCCCAATGACTAACGCCGACAATGGCGTCCGGATCGACGCCACGGCCGGCGATGATGTCGCGGCCGGCGCCGTTCATATAGGCGATACGCCAGTCGCGATCGATGACCATGATGCCGTCGCGGATGCTTTCCAGCACGCGGCGGACCTCGGCCTCGCCCTCACGGCGTAGCTGCGAGATCTGGATCTGCGACCGCACCTTGGCCAGCAGCTCACGGGCATTGAACGGCTTGACCAGGTAGTCGTCGACCCCGGCGTCCAGCGCCTCGACCCGGGCCTCGTCGCCGGCGCGCGCCGACAGCATGATCACCGGTAACTGCCGAGTCGCTTCGTTGCCGCGCAGCCGCTGCAGCAGGCCGAAACCGTCGAGCTCCGGCATCATGACATCGGTCAGGATCAACTCGGGCGGCGTGGCCAGGATGGTCTGCCAGGCCTGTTCGCCGTCGCCGACCGCCTCGACGTCGTAGTCGTCGCTGAGCAGGCGGCGGATATAGTCGCGCATGTCGCTGTTGTCGTCGGCGAGGACGACCCGCGGTCGGGGCTGCTGCGGCGCATCGAGCAGTTCCAGCACGACGTCGGCCGCCTGGGGCAGCCAGCGCAGGGCCTCCTCGACATAGGCTTCGGGGCGGCGCCCGCCCGGTCGAGCGGTCTCTTCGTGAACCTGATCGGCGGGCAGGTGCGCACGCCCGAAGGGCAGGCGGACGAAGAAAGTGCTGCCGCAGCCGGGTTCGCTTTCGACCCAGACCTCGCCGCCGTGCAGCCGGACCAACTCACGTACCAGGGCCAGGCCGATGCCGCTGCCTTCGATGCTGCGGCCGGTGACGCCTTCGACGCGGTGAAAGCGGGTGAAGATGTGCGCCTGTTCGTGTTCGGGGATACCAGGACCGGTGTCGCGTACGGCTAGCAGGGCGTGGTCGCCATCGCCGCTCAGCCGGACCTCGACCTCGCCGGCCAGGGTGAATTTGAAGGCGTTGGAAATCAGGTTCAGGACGACCTTTTCCCACATCTCGATATCGGCATAGACCGGCTGGGCCAGGGACTGGATGTCCAGCTTGAACGCCAGCCCGGCCTTGTCCATGGCCGAGCGGAAATTGCTGGCCAATTCGGCGGTGTAGCAGGCCAGGTTGACCGGCCGGAAGGCGGCCTGGGTGCGGCCGGCTTCGATGCGCGAAAAGTCGAGCAGGACATTGACCAGTTTCAGCAGGCGCTGGCCGTTGCGGTTGGCGATCTCCAGCCGTTCACGGTCGCGCGGCGATGTCGCGGGATCGGCCAGGACCTCCTCCAGAGGCGCCAGCAGCAGGGTCAGCGGCGTGCGGAATTCATGGCTGACATTGGAAAAGAAGGCGGTTTTGGCCCGGTCGAGTTCGGCCAGGGCCTCGGCGCGGCGCCGTTCGTCCTCATAGGCCTGGGCGCTGGCGATACCGGCGGCGATCTGACCGGCCGCCAGGGTCAGGAAGCCTTCATAGTCCTCGTCATAGAGCCGATACGGATTGAGCCCGGCCATCAGCACGCCGCCGTCCCCTATGGGCAGGACCACGGCGCGGCCCGGCGCAACCGGCCAGGTCGTCCGGTCGGCCTGCAGCCGTCGCGGCGCGGACGGATCCCCCGGCGCAATACCAGTGCTGCCGGCCAGGACCAGGTCATCGTCGTCGGGCACATAGATCAGCGCAAAGGGCAGGTCGCGGGGATTGTGGCTCAGGGCTTCGGCGGCGCGGGCGCAAGCATCTTCGACCGTGCGCGCCTGGGTCAGTGCCGAGGCCAGGTCACGCAGCAGGGCCACCTGACGGTCGGCGATCACGCGGCGGGTGTCTTCGGTGTTGGCGCAGATAATGCCGCCGGGCGTGCCGTCGTCGTCGGGGATCGGCGAATAGGAGAAGGTGTAATAGGTCTCTTCGGGATAGCCATTACGCTCCATGATCAGGAGCTGCTCCTCGACATAGGTGCCTTCGCTGCCGCCCATGGCTGAGGCCAGAAGCGGCCCGATATCCTCCCAGATTTCGGCCCAGACGACCGAGGTCGGCTGGCCCAGCATATGCGGGTGCTTGCCGCCGACGATCGACTTGTAGGGATCATTGTACAGAAAGACCAAGTCGGCCCCCCAGCCGATCCAGATGGGCTGGCGCGAGGTCAGCATGATACGGACGGCGGTTTTCAACGACTGCGGCCAGCCGGACACCGGGCCCAGGGAGGTCTTTGACCAGTCGCGTTCGCGCATCAGGGCGGCGGTTTCGCTGTCGCCGCGGAACAGTCCGGCGGCTGCGGAATCTGTCATGTCTTGCCGTACGGAATCCGCCACGCCTCTACTCCTGGTGCCCCGACTAGAGTCGGAGTCACTATAAGGATTCAATGCGGCGATGGCCACAAAATCGCCGTATTGGCAGCACTCGCTTGCATGTGCTGCTAACAATTTGAATTTGCTGAATTTTTTACTTGAAAGGCGGCGCGCTTGTGGCACTCTTTCGGGTGTGTGTCAACACCTGGGACCCTGAGTATGCGTGTTTCCCCCGAGTTCCGCCTGCAGATGCAGGGCTACGGCCTGACGACGGCCCATATTCTCTATCACATGCCGGATTTCCGCTCGGTCCTGCAGACCTATGTCTGGCAGGACTATGATATCGCGCCGGATTTTCCGCACATGCGCAAGTTCCTCGACTTCTGGGAGCGTAATCTGGACGGGCCGCTGCATTCGGTGCGCTACAATCACCAGCGCCTGATCCGGCCGGGCGAATGGCGCGCCATTGATGGCGAATTCACGCTGCATTAGTTCGTTCTTGATTTGTTCCGCGGCGTGACTAGGATGGGCTCATGCCTTTCCCCAAGATACGTACGGAGCCGATCAGCGACGAAACTGCCCTGCCGAACCGGCTGCACAAGGGGCGGGGCGCCGTGTCCAACCGCACAAGCGGGCGGTTCGATGCGGCGGACCGCTATGACTTCGACGACGGCTGGACCACGGAGGAACGCCAGGAGATTGAACGGCGCGAGACTATCCTCGGCGTCGATTCCGCCCGGACCATCATCACCCGCAACACCTCGCCGGATGTCGGGTTCGACCGGTCGCTGAATCCATATAAGGGCTGCGAACACGGCTGCATCTACTGCTTTGCCCGGCCGACCCATGCCTATCTCGACCTGTCGCCGGGGCTGGATTTCGAGACCCGCATATTCCGTAAGCCCGACGCGGCCAAACTGCTGCGCGAGGAACTGTCCCATCGGCGCTACACGCCGGGGCCGATGGTTTTGGGGATCAATACCGACGCCTACCAGCCGACCGAAAAGACCGAACGCATCACGCGCAGCCTTCTGGAGGTGCTGGCCGAGTTCAAACACCCGATCCACCTGATCACCAAGTCCGCCCTGATCCAGCGCGACCTCGATATCCTGTCGGCGATGGCCAGGGAGAACCTTGTCAGCGCGACCCTTTCCATCACGACCCTGGATCGTCACGTCGCCCGCATCATGGAGCCGCGCGCCGCCACGCCGTCGCGGCGTCTGGATACCCTGCGGGCTTTGCGCGAAGCCGGCGTGCCGGCGGGGGTGCTGGTGGCGCCGATCGTACCGGGCCTGACCTGTCATGAGATCGAGGCGATCCTGAAGGCATCGGCTGAGGCTGGCGCTGACCGGGCGGGCTATACGATCGTGCGGCTGCCCTACGAGATCAAGACCCTGTTCGAGGAGTGGCTGCGGATGAACTTCCCGGACCGGGCCAACAAGGTGCTGAACCTGATCCGCCAATGCCGTGACGGCAAGCTGAACGATAGCAGCTTCGGCTCGCGCATGGTTGGGCAGGGCCAGTATGCCGGCATGATCCAACAGCGCTTTATGTTGGCTATACGCAAATACGGCCTGGACCGGGTGAACGGCCGGCGGAGCCTTGATTACAGCCGGTTTATCGGTGGTGAAAAGCAGTTGTCTTTGTTCTGAATCCGCCGCGTAGCGGCCCTGTATGTAAGGGGTTGGAACACGAATGGCCACGAATGAACACGAATAAGAAGGAATGGAATTATCGCCGGCATACCTGAGTAAAATCAAATGAATGCGCTTCGCGCCGAAAGGAACACAAGATGGAATTGATCGATAAGGAATTGTTGTTGAAGAACGAAGTCTACCAGATCGTCGGCGCGGCGATGGAAGTCCTCAACACGCTGGGGCACGGCCTTGTCGAACGACCTTATGAGCGGGCCTTGGCGATTGAATTGGCGCTTCGCGCCGTTCCATTCGTTAGCCAACAGCGGTTCGACGTGATCTATAAGGGTATGAATGTAGGTGAATATATTCCGGACATGGTCGCTTTCAGCAAGGTTATCGTCGAAATGAAATGCATCGACAGGATTACCAATAATGAGCTTGTTCAGGTTTCAAACTACCTTCGAATTACAGGATGCCAAGTGGGTGTCATATTGAACTTCCGTTGGCCTAAGCTCGATTGGAAACGGGTTGTTCTCTGAATTCCTTTCTTATTCGTGTTCATTCGTGGCCATTCGTGTTTCAACCCCTTGCCGAGGCTCAGCTCGCATAGGCCCGGCGGATATCGCGCCGTGATCATCCATATTCATGGTATGGCCCCATCCATGAGCGATCCTTTTTACGAATGGCGTGAAGCCTATGCAGGCCTGATCGGGTGTGAGCTGCGAGTTGTCGCCTGGATGCCGATCACGGCGGATACTCCCGATGTGGTCACGAACCTGGGCGCAGCGGCTTTCGTCTTTTCCGGTGCTGTCATGATCGCTCCGGCTGAGGGTTCGGATGTGTTCCTCACCTGGGCCTGGAAGCCGCGGGTGTATGGTTATCACCTAGCGGTCAGCCAGCAAGTCGATTGGCAAGCCGGCTGCCTGGATCGGATACGCTGCCGTTTTGACGGCCCCTGGGAGGGCGTTCAGGGCGCGCGGTTGATCGACGTGCGGCTTTTCCAGGCCCCCAGCATGGAGGGCGGACTGAAAACTGCCGCAATACGTCATACCGTCGCCGGAGAAAACGGCGATGTCTTCTTTTGGATAGGATGCGGCGATGCCGGCGGTGTCGGCGATCACGACGACCTGTGGGTGGGCGTCAATGTCGAGCCCGCCAACCTTGCCGATCTGGTCGAGGTTTTGGTCCTGACGGATCAGGCGAAGACGTAGACCTTGGTCGGCAGCAGATTGACCGTATCACCAGCCTTCAGATCGCTGGTTTCCTGGTCATGGGCGTGCTGGGTCTCATACACCTGTCCATCGGCGCCCTGAAGCTCCAGGCGCAGGTTGGCGCCCGCCGGCAGCACCGACAGCACCTTGACCGGGAAGCCCGGGCCCGAGCGGCTGACCTGGGTGTCGAATGGCCGGAATCGCGCCACGGCGGTACCGTCGGCCGCGCCCTTGACGATCGCCGGCACCGAGAAGCCGCCGAAATCGACACTGCTGCCACGCAACGTCCCTGCGGCCTGGTTGTTGGCGCCCAAAAACTCGAACACGAAGGCCGAACTGGGATCGCGATACAGTTCCAGGGGCTTGCCGATCTGCTCGATGCGGCCTTCCTTCAGCACCACCACGCGGTCGGCCAGGTCCAGCGCCTCTTCCTGGTCGTGGGTTACGAACACGGTGGTCACGCCGGTCTCATCGTGGATACGGCGCAGCCAGCGGCGCAGGTCCTTGCGCACCAAGGCGTCCAGCGCTCCGAACGGTTCGTCCAGCAGCAGGATGCGCGGCTCGATGGCCAAAGCCCGCGCCAGGGCGACGCGCTGACGCTGGCCACCGGACAGCTGGGCCGGGAAGCGCTTGCCGAGGTCTTCCAACTGGATCAGCTTCAGCAGGCTGTCGACCTTGGCCTTGATCTGGGACTTGGACGGGCGTTCCTTGCCCGGACGCACGGTCAGGCCAAAGGCGATATTGTCGGCGACCGTCATGTGACGAAACAGGGCATAGGACTGGAACACCATGCCGATGCGGCGTTCGCGCGCATTGAGCTGCAGGAAGTCTTCGCCGTCAAAGGCGATGGCGCCGGAATCGGGCTGGTCCAGGCCGGCCAGCAGGCGCAGCAGGGTGGTCTTGCCCGAGCCTGACGGCCCCAGCAGAGCCAGGAACTCGCCCGGCTCGGCTTCGAACGTCACGTTCGACAGCGCGGCGAACTTGGTGAAGGTCTTGGTGATGTTCGATACAGTCAGCGACATTAATGCCTCCGGTTGGCGGCCAGCTCACCGGCGAAGCGCCATTCCAGCACGGATTTCAAAAGAAGGGTGATCAGCGCCAGGCCCGCCAGGATGGAGGCGCAGGCAAAGGCCGCGACGGATTCGTATTGGTTGTACAGGATTTCGATCTGCAGCGGCAGGGTATTGGTTTGTCCGCGGATATGGCCCGAAACGACGCTGACGGCGCCGAATTCACCCATGGCGCGGGCCGTGCACAGCAGAACGCCGTACAGCAGGGCCCATTTGATATTGGGCAGGGTAATGCGAAAGAAGATGTCCCAGCCGCGCGCCCCCAGGGTCCGGGCGGCGACTTCCTCGTCGGTGCCCTGGTCGTTCATCAGTGGGATCAGCTCGCGCGCCACGAACGGGAAGGTGACCAGGATGGTGGCCAGGACCAGGCCGGGCAGGGCGAAGACGATATGGATGTCATTCAGCCGCAGCCACGCACCGAACCAGCCTTGCGCCCCGAACAGCAGCATCCACACCAGGCCGGCAATGACCGGCGAAATCGTGAACGGCAGGTCGATAATGGTCAGGAGCAGGCCCTTGCCCCTGAACTCGAAGCGCGTGACGCACCAGGCGGCGGCGATGCCGAAGACCGCGTTGAGCGGCACGGCAATAGCGGCGACCAGCAGGGTCAGCTGGATGGCGGCGATCGTATCGGGCTCTGCGACGGCGGCCAGGAAGGGCTCAATCCCGCCCTTCGACGCTTCGAACAGCACGGTGACCAGCGGCAGCAGGATGATCAGGCCCAGCCAGAAGACGGCGACCAGGGACAGGCCGATCGCGCCGGCGGCTTTCGGGGCTTCGGCGGGACGCGCTCTCATGCCCGCCCCCGCTGGAACAGCCACATCTGGGCGGCGTTGATGATGGCCAGGATGACGATCGACCACAGCAGCATGATTAGGCCCACCGAAGCGGCGCCGGCATAGTCGTATTCCTGCAGCTTGATGATGATGAGCTGCGGCGTGATTTCGGAGATATAGGGCATGTTGCCGGCGATAAAGATGACCGAGCCGTACTCACCAACCGCGCGCGCCATCGACAGCGAGAACCCGGTCAGAAGCGCCGGCGCGAGACCTGGCAGGATGACGCGGATCGCCGTCTGCCACGGCGCGGCGCCCAGGGTCAGGGCGGCTTCCTCGACCTCGGCGTCGAAATCGGCCAGGACGGGCTGGACGCTGCGGACCACGAAGGGCAGGCCGACAAAGACCAGGGCGATGAAGATGCCGATCGGGGTATAGGCGATCTTGATGCCAAAGGGGGCGAACAGGCTGCCCACCCAGCCATTGGTGGCGTAGAGCGTACACAGTGCAATGCCGGCGACGGCGGTCGGCAAGGCGAAGGGCAGGTCGACGAAGGCGTCGAGGATCTTCACGCCCGGAAATTTGTAACGTGTCAGCACCCAGGCGATGATGGTGCCGACAAACAGGTTCAGCACCGCGGCGGCGCCGGCGGTGGTGAAGCTGAGGCGCAGCGAGGCCAGCACCCGGCCATCGGTCAGCACCGACCAGAAACCGGCCCAGCCATGTTCCCACGGCCGCGCGGCCAGGGCGGCAAGGGGGATCAACACGATCAGCGAGACATAGGCAATGGTAAAGCCCAGCGACACCTTGAAGCCCGGCAGCACACGATTGGTGTGCAGGCTGGGGTGGGGGGGCGTGAAATTCTCGGGCACGCCGTTGGTCGGCTGTGCGGGGGCGGATGCGGTCATGACGGCCTGGTCAGGTCGATGGTTATACGTCGTGGCTCCGGAGGGAACCATGGCAGGGATTGCCGCACCCGAGCCGGTCGTCTTTGGATCCAAAGGCGACTAACCTGGTGTAGTATCGCCTATAGCCTAGCTTTGCGCCAAGGTCATATCAGAAATTCTGCGCGCTTTCATCAGCCCGGCTGACTCTGTGATGCGATTGGGCGTGTTTAAGTAATCCTCCACCGCTCGCGGGGGAGGTGCTGAGCAAGCGAAGCCAAAGGCGTAGCGCGTCGAAGCGGAGGGGGAGCCGGAAGCCCTGAGCTTGTCACGCCCCCTCCGTCTCGACGCGTTTCGCCACTGGCCTGCGGCCTGGCTCACTTGCTCGACACCTCCCCCGCAAGCGGTGGAGGATAACCGGCTCACAAATTCAGCAAGGCCGGGTCGCCGCCCTGGGCCGTGATGTTTACCGACACCGCCCGCTCCGACGCAAACCGCCCTAGGCTCAGAGGGCCGCCGGCCTTGGGCCCCGTGCCGGACAGGCCTTCGCCGCCGAACGGCTGGACACCCACAACCGCCCCGATGACGGTGCGGTTGACATAGACATTGCCCGCCCGCACCGCATGCATGATGCGCTCGGCAAAGGCCTCAAGGCGCGAATGTACGCCCAGGGTCAGGCCGTAACCGCTGGATTTCAAAGCGTTTGTCATCGCTTCCGGATTTTGGGAATCGTAACGGACGATATGCAGGATCGGCCCGAACACCTCGCGCGCCAATTCCTGAGGACCGGAAATTTCGGCCAGAACCGGCGCGAAAAAATGCCCGTTCAATCCATCGGGCAGTGGGGCCTGATGCAGCACCTGTCCGCGTTCCGTCAGCTTGTCGAGATGCAGCTTCAGCATCTCCAGAGCGTCGGCATCGATCACCGGACCGACATCGATATCGAACTGTGCCGGATCGCCAAGCTGCAGCTGATCCATGGCCCCTTTCAAGGCCTCGACATAACCATCGGCCAGCTCTGCCGGCACGAACAGCAGCCGCAGCGCTGAGCAGCGCTGACCGGCCGATCCAAACGCCGAAGCGATGACATCGTCGACCACCTGTTCCTTCAACGCGGTGGTGTCGACGAACATGCCGTTCAGCCCACCGGTTTCGGCGATGAAGGGCACGATCGGTCCGTCCTTGTCGGCGAGGGTTTTATTGATCATCCGCGCCGTGTCGGTGCCGCCGGTAAAGGCCACCCCGGCAATGCCCGGATGCGCCACCAAAGCCGCGCCGACCGAGGCGCCGCCACCGGGCAACAATGCCAGCAGGTCGGGCTTCAGCCCGGCGCCATAGAACAGCTTGACCGCCTTCTGGGCGATCAGCGGGGTCTGCTCGGCCGGCTTGGCCAGGACGGCATTGCCGGCAGCCAAAGCCGCAGCAATCTGGCCGGTGAAGATGGCGAGCGGGAAGTTCCACGGCGAAATACAGACAAACACGCCACGGCCATGCAGTTCGTGCGAATTACGCTCACCGACCGGGCCGGTCAGTATCTGCGGGCCGGAGAACTGCTCGCGCGCCAGCTTGGCGTAATAGCGGCAGAAATCGGCCGCTTCACGCACCTCCGAGATGGCGTCGCCCCAGGTCTTGCCGGCCTCGCGCACCAGAACGGCGCACAGCTTGTCGTGGCGGTCTTCCAGGGCGTCGGCCATGGCTTCCAGTACCTTGGCGCGACCGTCACCGCCCAGGTCGTTCCACGCCGGTTGCGCGGCGGCGGCCCGGTCGAAGGCCTCGGTGATCATGGCCGGATCGGCGTCATGAACCTCACCGACGATGCGCGTCAGGTCGGCCGGAGCATAGACATGGGCGGCATAGGTCGAATGCGGCTTGCCGCCGATCAAGGCGTTGGCGTCGCGCGGATGGTTGTCGAGCGCCGCCACGGCGGACCCCAGACGCTGGCGCACCTTGGCGATCGACACATCCGGTCCATGTGAGTTCAGCCGGTCGCCATACATGTCGCGCGGCAGGGGCAGGCGGGCATGGCGGTTCGGATGGGCCATGACCTTGACCACGGGGTCGCTGATCACGTCGGCCGGACGGATACGCTCATCCAGCAAAGCATTGACGAAACTGCTGTTGGCGCCGTTTTCCAGCAACCGCCGCACCAGGTACGGCAGCAGGTCCTCATGGCCGCCGACCGGGGCATAGGCACGCAGAGGGAAGGGCTCGAACTGATCCAGAGCCTCGGCATAGAGCTGCTCACCCATGCCATGCAGGCGCTGGAACTCAACCTTGACGCCTTTCGCATTGGCCATGCGGCGTACGGCCGCCAAAGAATGCGCATTATGGGTGGCGAACTGCGAATAGATATAGGGCGCCGCATCGATCAAGGCCTTGGCGCAGACCAGGTACGACAGGTCGGTCGCCGCCTTGGTGGTGTGGACCGGGTAATCCTCGCGGCCATAGACCTGGGCGCGCTTGATTTCGGTGTCCCAATAGGCGCCCTTGACCAGGCGCACCATCAGCCGGCGGCCGCTGATCTCGGCCAGGTGGCGCAGGGCCGTGATGACCTCAGGGCAGCGCTTCTGATAGGCCTGGACGGCCAGGCCCAGGCCCTTCCATTCGCCCAGTTCCGGCTCATGCGCCAACCGGTCCAGCACCTTCAGCGACAGGGCCAGGCGGTCGGTTTCCTCGGCATCCAGGGTGAAGTTGATATCGGCCTTGGCGGCCTGGATGGCCAGCGCCTTGACGCGCGGGTAGAGGTGTTCGAAGACGTCCGCGGCCTTGACCGACTCATAGCGCGAATAGAGCGCCGACAGCTTGACCGAGATGCCGTGATCCGCCTCCGGCCCACCCTTGGCGACCTTGCTCAGCGCGGTGATGGCGTCGGCATAGGCCTTGGCGTAGCGGACGGCGTCGTGTTCCGTGCGCGCGCCTTCGCCCAGCATGTCGAAGGAGCACAGATAGCCCTCCTTCTTGCTGCGCTTCAGGGCGTCTTCGATGGTGCGGCCCAGCACGAACTGCTCGCCCATGATGCGGATGGCCTGGGCGACGGCGGCGCGGATGACCGGTTCGCCCATGCGTTGGGTCAGGCCGGCCAGATAGCCGCCGAGGTCGGTCTTCGCCTTGTCTTCGACATCGATGATCTTGCCGGTCAGCATCAGGCCCCAGGTCGAGGCATTGACGAACCAGTTGTCGGAATGGCCCAGGTGCGACGCCCAGTCGGCAGCGGAGATTTTTTCAGCAATCAGCTGGTCGCGGGTGGCCTCGTCCGGCACGCGGAGCAGGGCTTCGGCCAGACACATCAAGGCCAGGCCTTCGCGGGTGCCGAGCGAGAATTCCTTCAGGAAGCTCTCGACCACGCCCTGGCGCTGGGCGGCTTTTCGGGTGGCGCGGACCAGCGATTCGGCTTCGGCGCGAACCACGGCGCGCGTTTCATCGTCCAATGGATTGTCCCGTAACAGCCTGGCGCAGATATCGGCATCGGACATGTATTTGTGGTCGTCCAGGCTGTCCCAGTCGAAGACCTGGACGGGGGCCGAAGTGCGGGCGGGGCTGGCGTCGGGCATTGGGCGTGGCTCCTTGAACGGGCTGTTTGTTACGCCAGATACTATTGCGATCAGCCAAAGGGAAGGGCCATTTCGCGCGGAGCAGGATGTACATGCCCGCCGACGGTTGTCACTATGCTTCGCGGACTTGTGATGGGATTGGCGTGGGTGCAAGAGTCTGTTATGTTTGGGACATGGCCCACGGCGATATGAAAATTTCCCCGCTCGCTGAGCACCTTCGTTCGGACGAGGTTGAAAATCCTGATGCCGATTATCAGGCCTGGAAAGAACGCGTCATTCTCAAGGCGCTGAAAGAGGCCGAAGATCCCGCCAACATGATCCCGGCAGAGGAGGTCTGGAAGGACCTCGGCCTTGAAGATTAGGTTCACGCGGGAGGCCAGGCGTCACCTGATTGAGATTCGAAGCTATATTGCCCGTAACAATGAGACGGCTGCGGGCAATGTGGTGTCGCGCATCCGACAGGTGATCATGATATTCGAACGCTTTCCGCTTTTGGGACGGGAAGGCCGTGTTCCGGGGACGCGGGAATTTCCTATCCCCGGCATGTCCTATACGGTGGTTTACCGGATTGCCTCTGAAACGGAGTTGCAAATTCTGGCCATCATTCATCAGCGTATGCAGTATCCGCTGGAAGCGTAGGGAGAGGGCCAATGTCGGCCGATTGTTCTACCGCTGATTGACAATAGCCATAACAGGCATATTACAATTCGCCCCTCAGGAGTGGTCGCAAACTCGGTGACGCCACTCAAAATAGATTGGGAGGGCGTAGTATGGAGTTTTCGACCAAATTAAATGAGCTTGCTGCAAAGATTAAGCAGCAGAAGGCGTCGATACAAACCGAAGAGGGGACTAAAACTGCTTTCGTTTTGCCGTTCATAAGCAAAGTTTTGGGTTACGACATCTTCGATCCTGCTGAGGTTTGTCCTGAATTCATATGCGATGTCGGTACGAAGAAGGGAGAAAAAATCGACTATGCCATTATGAAGAATGGCCAGGTTCAAATGCTCTTCGAATGCAAGAAGGTCGGGGCGGATCTAACCATCAATAATGCTTCGCAGCTTTTCCGTTATTTTCATGTAGCCAGCGCCCGGATTGGCGTTTTGACCAATGGTCAAAAATATCGTTTCTTCACCGACCTTGATAACAAGAACAAGATGGATGAGAAGCCGTTCCTGGAATTAGATTTCCTCGATATTGACGATCATATCATCGCTGAACTTTTCAAACTCACGAAAGATGCCTTTGACATCGATTCCATCGTAAATGCCGCAGGTGAATTGAAATACATCGGGCAGATCAAGAAGATAATTTCCGCTCAATTCGCGTCCCCGGACGACGATTTCGTCCGCTTCTTTTCTCAAAAAGTCTATGAGGGCGTGCATACCCAGCGTGTCAGAGAATTGTTCTCTACGCTGACTCGAAAGGCGCTCGCGCAGTTCCTCAACGACCAAACAAATGAGCGCCTGAAGAACGCTATTTCCGCAAACAGCACGCCCATGGATAGCTCCATAGTCGTAGAGAACAAAGCTATCCTGGCGCCGGCTAAGGAAGATGAAGTGGAAACAACTCCCGACGAGATGGAGGGCTTCTACATCGTCAAAGCTATTTCACGAAACGTCCTGGAGGGAAAGCGCATCGTTTTCAGAGACGCAAAAACCTATTTCAGCGTCCTGGTTGATGACAATAACCGAAAGCCGTTATGCCGGCTTCACCTGAATGGAAACAAGAAATACATCAGCGTCTTTGACGACAACCGGGCGGAAACCCGACACGAACTTCACAGCCTTGATGAGATTTACAAGTTCTCTGATCATATCATCACGGCCGCCAAGCTATACCTTTAGCGCGTAGTTGTAACCGGAACGAAGGGGTGTGTGGTTCTAAGCCTGGGCTGAATTCGCGATTGCACGCGCCGCCATCACCGCCGTGCTGAAACAGGCCTGCAGCAGATAGCCGCCGGTCGGGGCTTCCCAGTCCAGCATCTCGCCGACGGCATAGACGCCGGGCAGAGCCTTCAGCTCGAAGCTGTCGCTCACGGCCTCCAAGGCGATCCCACCGGCGCTGGAAATGGCGCGGTCCAGCCCTTGGACACCGGTCAGCCGCACAGTCACAGCCTTGACGTCCGTCGCGCCGGTCTCGTGCATCAGGGCAATCGCCGTCGGGGTCAGCCCTAACGCCTTGCGCAGGCGATTGCTCAGACTGTCCTTCGGCGAGGCTCGGCCCAGCTTGGAAATCACCTGACCCGCATTCAGATCCGGCCGCAGATCGATGACCAGATCGGCATGACCATGGCGGACGATCGCATCGCGCAGGGCGGCGCTCAGGGCATAGATGGCGCCGCCTTCCACACCGTGCCGGGTCAGCATAACCTCGCCGCGGACCGTCTTCCCGCCGAAGGTAAGGGCGATGGTCTTCAATGGTGTTCCGGCATGGCGTTCGGTGAACAGCTGTGTCCAACCGGTGTTAAAACCGACGTTGGAGGGCTGAAACGGCTTTACCGGTACGCCCTCGGCCTCCAAGATTGTCTTCCAGCCGCCGTCACCCCCCAGGCGCGGCCAACTGGCGCCACCCAAGGCCAAAATCACAGCATCCGCTTGAATCGTAAAACGTTTTTCTTGTTCGAACACAAGTTTTTCATCATCCCAGCCCAGCCAGTCCTGCCGCAGATGTAGCGAAACGCCCCGGTCCGTCAATCGTTGCAACCACGCCCGCAACAGCGGAGACGCCTTCATGGCTTTCGGGAAGACGCGGCCGCTGGAGCCAACAAAGGACTCGGCGCCCAGGCCATCAGCCCAGGCGCGCAAGTCGCCTGGCGTGAACGCCTCCAGGCTGGGCCGCAGCCGCGCGGCCGCCTTGCCGTAGCGCGAGACGAATCGTTCAAAGGGTTCAGAATGCGTCAGGTTCAATCCGCCGCGACCGGCCATCAGGAATTTACGCGCCGGCGACGGCATGCGGTCATAGACGGCCACGCTGTGACCGGCGCCGCTCAACACCTCGGCACACATCAAACCGGCCGGACCGGCGCCTATGACAACAACCTGCATGGCACCGCCTTACCTGCGTTCGCATTCTGTGCAAAGCTAGAACCATGGATATCCAGGTTCATGAAATCGGCCACGAGAAAAACCGGGTGGTGGTCATCGACGACTTCCTGTCCGACGCCCGTAACGCCATCGAAGCCGCCGCGGCGCTTTCACCCTTTCCGCCCGAAACCGGCACGGCCTACCCCGGCCTGCGCCGTGTTGTGACGCCCGCCGATACGGCCGCCGATGCCTATATGGTGTCGTTGCTCGAACAGGCCGCGCCGTTTATCGGTGGTGTGTTCGATGCCGATGCCTTCGACCTGCTCGAAGCCAGCTTCTCGATGGTCACCCGCAAGCGCGACGACCTGGCGGCGGCGCAAAGGGTGCCGCATTTCGATTCGCCCGATCCCGGCCTGCTGGCGGTGCTGCACTATCTCAATGATATTCCGGGCACCGGCACCTGTTTCTACCGCCACCGCGCCACTGGCATCGAGCGCGTCACCGCCGATTGTATCCGGGCGCTCAACGAAGCCGCCGCTGTTGAACTCGCGCAATTCGGCCAGCCCAGGCCAGGCTTTATCGGCGATTCCGACGACCGCTATGAAAAGATTCTGCACGTGGACGGCCGCTTCAACCGGCTGCTGATCTATCAGGGCGCCCTGCTGCATTCGGGGTTTATCCCCGAAGATTTCGCCTTCAGTTCCGATCCGCGCACCGGACGGCTCACCGGCAACCTCTTTGTGCAGGTAACCGGATAGGGGATTTACCGTCTTTTTGCGAAAATCGGACGAAACTGCGTATGCCATCCTTACGCCAAGTGGGGGATCATCCTTTTGTGCACTGACACGAAAGGACCACCTCCCATGAAACGCTTTCTTCTGATTTCCTGCGCCATCCTGTTCCCGCTTTCTGTCGCCGCCTGCAACACTGTCCAGGGCGCCGGCAAAGACGTCGAGGCTGCTGGCGAAGCCGTCCAGGATGCTGCTGACTAAGGCGTCCACCCATCCTGACAATTGGCCGCGGCGGTATCCGTCGCGGCCGTTTGTCATAGCGGTGTGCACCGCCTAAAATTGCCACAATCGCGAACCATACCGGAATCAAGACTGATCTGAGGAGTCTGCCATGAAGCGTTTTGTTATCATTTCGATGCTGGCCCTGCTGCCACTCATCACCACCGCCTGCAACACCATCCAGGGCGTCGGCAAGGACGTCACGGCCGTCGGCAAGGGCTTGGAAGACGCCGTCAACTAAAGACTGTCTGGAAATTCCGTCATGCTGGCCTGCAAAGTGTCGTTTTCTGCGCTTCCGGTGCTCACGTACTTAGGTACGCTCCGCTCCGGTTCTCGAAACCAACCCTTTTCGGCGCAGCCTGACGGTTTTCCAAACAGTCTTTAAGCCGCCATGGACGGGGGGCGTCGCGCATTGATGCTGGCTATGCCCGGCCTTCTGGCCGGGTGTTCCCATGCGTCCGTCCCGACCCAAGGGCGAACGCGAACCCTGGTCGACGCCGCGCGCAGCCAGATCCACAAGACTGTCAAATATGATAGCGTTTATAGCAAAATCGTCTATCCCATGGGCGATGTGCCGCTGGAGCGAGGTGTCTGCACCGATGTGATCATCCGCGCCTACCGCCAACTGGGCCTCGACCTGCAGCAGTTGGTCCATGAAGACATGGCCGCCAATTTCGACCTCTACCCCAAACGGTGGGAGCTCACCGCGCCTGACCCCAATATCGATCATCGTCGCGTGCCCAATCTGATGGTCTTCTTTTCACGCTTCGCCGAGTCTCTGCCCGTATCCAAAAACGCGGCGGACTACCGCCCCGGCGATATCATCACCAACCTGCCGTTCGGCCGCACCCATATTGCGATTGTCGGCGACCGCAAGTCGTGGCGATCGGGCCGGCTGATGCTGATCCAGAATGGCGGCCTCGGGGCGCGCGAAGACGACGAACTCTTTACGTACCCGCTCACCGGGCACTATCGATATAGCCTTTAAGCGGTCAAATTTGGCCTTTAAGCCTTATCCCGTCACAGGGGAATCGCTGATGGACCGCCGCGCACTGATCCTGGCCTTGCCGGCCTTGGCCGCATTTCCGGCCCGGGCCGATACGCCGGCGCAGAAGCTGGTCGCCGCCGTGCGCGAACAGACCCGGCATCGCGTGATTTATGACGGCGCCTATACCCGCATTCCCTATCCTATGGGCGATGTCGCCGCCGACCGCGGTGTCTGCACCGATGTCGTTATCCGCGGCTATCGCTCGGCGCTGGGCGTCGATCTGCAGCAGAAGGTCCATGAGGATATGAAGGCCCATTTCGCCCTTTATCCGAAAGCCTGGGGCCTTAAACGCGCCGACAGCAATATCGACCATCGCCGCGTGCCCAATCTGCGCACCTATTTCAAACGCTTCGGGACGATCAGGCCGGCAACCCGCAACACAACCGACTACGCCGCCGGTGACCTGGTCACCTACAACCTGCCGGGTAACCTGCCGCATATCGCCGTGGTCACCGATCCGGCGCAACACCTGGTCGTTCACAATATCGGCGCCGGGCCCAAGGAGGAACGGGCGCTGTTTGGCTACGACATTACGGGGCATTTTCGCTATGGGCTTTAAGCGCCTTTTGGTCTGGCTGATCGAAAAGCTGTTCGAACTGCACCTGGCGATCGCGGCGGTGCTGATCGTCAAGATCTTCCTGCCGCTGTCGGGCGACGCCTATACCAGCCTCAGCGCCTTCGCCGCCGGGGTACAAGACACGTATCGCGGCGCCCTCGAAGACGCGGCCTATGTCTCGGCCAACTTCCTCGGCGGTTCCTACGTCAACTATGCCTTCCAGACCTATCTCGCCGCGGCCTATGTCGTGGTGCGCTATGCCTACCTGGCCAGCCTCTACATTTTCCTGTCGCTGCTGGCTTGTCTGCTGGGGCAACGCCACTACGTCCGAAACGCCGTGGCGGCGTTCGGCTTTGCGGCGCTGATCTTTGCCTGGCGCTTTGTCCATGCCTACGACCTCGACATGCTCCGCCTGGCGATTGCCGTCATCGTGCTGGGGCTGGGCGCCGTCCTGTGGAGCGCGTGGCTGGGCGAAGGTTTGCATCGTCGTCTGAGTGGTAAATCTCAGACTTCCGCGCCGCGATCACCGACCGGCCGCGTACGCCTCGATCTCGGCGCGTAAGGCGTCGCGGCGGTCGGGATCCAGGAACGCACCGTCGACGCTGTTCAACGCCAGGGTGACACAATCCTTCTTGCTGATCAGCCCGCGCCGGGTCAGGGCCAGGAAGTTATCATTCACGTAGCCGCCGAAATAGGCCGGATCGTCGGAATTGATGGTGGCCTTCAGCCCCTGTTTCAGCATGGCCGGAATGGGGTGCAGATCCAGGTCCGGCACCACGCACAGCTTGTGATTGGACAGCGGGCATACGGTCAGGGTCAGGCCTTCGTCGATGATCCGCGCCACCAGCAAAGGGTCTTCCAGCGACCGGTTGCCATGGTCGATACGGTCGATCTCCAGGATGTTGAGCGCCTCGTAGACATATTCCGGCGGGCCTTCCTCGCCGGCATGGCAGCACAGCATCAGGCCCATGTCCCTGGCCTTGGCGAAGACTCCGGCGAACTTGGACGGCGGATGGCCGATTTCGGACGAATCCAGCCCCACCCCGACCAGGCGATCCAGATAGGGCTCGGCCATGGCCAGGCTTTCGAAGGCAGCGTCTTCGCTGAGGTGGCGCAGGAAGCTGTGGATCAGCGACACCGAGAGATTGAGCGCCTGCGCGTCCCGGGCGGCGCGCCACAGGCCGTCGATGACATGGGCATAGGGCACGCCGCGATCGGTATGGGTCTGGGGGTCGAAGAAAATCTCGGCATGGCGGACATTGTCTTCGGCGGCGCGGCGGAAATAGGCCATGCTCAGGTCGTAGAAGTCCTGTTCCGTCAGCAGCACATTGGCGCCCTGGTAGTAGATATCCAGGAAATCCTGCAGGTTGGAAAAGTCGTAGGCGGCGCGGACGGCTTCGACATCGGCGAAGGGCAGGTCGATATGGTTGCGCTGGGCCAGGGCGAACATCAGTTCGGGTTCCAGCGAGCCTTCGATATGCAGGTGCAGTTCCGCCTTGGGCAGGCCGGCGACGAAGGCGTCAAGGGCTGAGACGGACTGAGTATCGGGCATGGCGGCGGCTCCTGTTGCACCGCCGCATGTCACGGCAAAACCCTTCGCTTGGCAAGGGGATTGTCGCAACTTATCCTCAACCGCTTTGCCTGCCGGCGAGGCCGGGGGAGGTGGCGAGCAAGCGAGCCTTCTTCAGGCGAAGCGCGTCGAGACGGAGGGGGAGCCGGTGCACGACCGCCCTATATCCGCGTCTCCATCTCTTCCAGTTCCACGCCCTTGGTCTCCGGGAAGAACCGCGCCACGACGATCAACTGCACCAACGTACAGGCGGCAAAAAACACGAACGGCAGCGCTTTGGTCTGTGTCGCCACGATCGGGAAGACCAGCGATATGACTGCATTGGCCACCCAGTGGGTCGCCGAGCCCAGGCTCTGACCGGTTGCCCGCACCGGCGTCGGGAAGATCTCGCTCATATAGACCCAGATGACCGCGCCCTGGCTGAAGGCGAACGACACGATGAACAGGATCAGCAGCGGCAGCAGCCAGGCCTGGCCCTGGTTCAGCCCCATGATCACCGCCACGCCGGCCAAGGCCGCCGTCACGCCGGCGGCGCCGATCACCAGCAGCTTTTTGCGGCCGAAACGGTCGATGAAGGTCATGCCGATCATGGTGGCGATCAGGTTGGCGCCACCGACGGCGATACTCTGCATGTCGGCCGATACGCTGTTGAAACCGGCGGCGGCGAAGATGTCGTTGAGATAGTACAAAATGGCATTGATGCCGGTGAGCTGGTTGAACAGGGCCAGCAGCAGGACCAGCAGGATCGGCTTCTTGTGCTGGCTCCACGACAGCTTGCCCACGCCCTGCGACTTGGCAAACCCGGCGATCGTGGCATCGGTCTCCAGGATACCGAGCTTGCGCAGACTGGCGGCGGCTTCGTCGATGCGGCCCTTGGCGGCCAGCCAGCGCGCGCTCTGGCCGATCAGGAACAGCAGGGCGAAGAAGATCGCCGACGGTACAGCGGCCAGTCCGACTTTCCACCGCCAGACGGCATCGCCCTCGATGACCTGGCCGACGATATAGTTGCTCAGATAGGCGAGCAAAATGCCGAAGACGATGTTGAACTGGAACAGCCCGACCAGGGCGCCGCGCTGTTTGGCCGGCACGATCTCGGAGATATAGACCGGCGCCAGCACCGACGAACCACCGACCGCCAGGCCCAGGATGAACCGGCAAACGACAAACGACTCGATGTTCCACGCCATGGCGCAGCCCAGGGTCGCCACCACATACATGGCGCCGATGACGCGCAAGGCGTCGCGTCCGCCGATGGCGTCGCCCAACCGGCCCATGAACAAAGCGCCCAGGAAGGTGCCCCACAGGGCAACGGATACTGCCCAGCCCAGGGCTGCGTCATCGAGCGCGAACACCTCACGCAGTGCACCCGTGACGCCGGAAATGACCGCGGTATCGAAGCCGAACAAAAGCCCGGCCAGGCTGGCGATAAACACACCTGTGACGTTGATCTTCATTTTGCCGTCCCCGAATTCTTATATTTGATTTGTTTATGCCACGGGGAGGGCGGTCGCGCTAGTGCTTCTCCAGATCGCGCAGGTCCAGCCCCTTGGTCTCGGTCCCGTATTTGACGAACAGCCCAAGTGTGATCAGGATCGGCAGGATGATCATGCCGGCGGCAATGCCCAAAGGAGGCACCAAAGCGGTGATACTAAGCGCCTGGGCCATGACCCCGCCGGCCTTGGTGCAGGCCGCGACCCAACCTGTCGCCCGTCCCCGTATTCGCAACGGATAACTTTCCGACGCATAGGGCAGCAGGATGGCGAGAATGCCGTTCGAGCCGATGATCAGCAGGGCGACCGGGAAAACAGGATTGCCGCCCAAGGTCTCCAACGCCAGCACCCACAGCAGGCCCAGCAGGGTCAGCATCACCATGGTGGTGAAGGCCCACTTGGTGCTCCACTGGCTGTAGATCCAGGTGCAGACAAACACGGTCGGGAAAGCGATCAGCGACGACGCCGCCAACAGCTGCGACGCATCTTTCATGGAATGGCCCTTGGCGACCAGATCGTTGGGCAGCCACAACAGCAGGCCGAAATTGATCAGCCCCCAGGCCAGGGCGGCAATCGTCAAGGCCGCCGTCTTACCGATCAGGCCGGGCGTCCACAGTTTCGGTTCGCTGCCGTCATGCTTGGCATGGTGATGGGCGAAGGTGTCGTCGGTGTCTTCCTCGTTCTCGCTCAGGCGGTGGCTGGTGGTGCCGAACCGGGCCATGATCTTGTGCGCCTCGGCGTCGCGGCCGCGCGACAACAGGAACTTGGCCGATTCCGGGATAAGCCCACCCATCAGAATCAGGATCAGGCCCGTCGGCAGGTTCAGCAGCCAGAGGATGCGCCAGCTGAAGGTCGGCACCAGCAGATACGAGAAAAACGAAGCGGCGAAATAGCCGCCGACGGCGCCCAGCCCGCCAACCAGAACCAGGGCCCAGCCGCGATGGCGCGACGGCATGGTCTCGGCCAGAAGCGCATAGGTCACCGGCAGCATGCCGCCGGCGCCGGCGCCCATCAGGAAGCACATGCCGATATTCCATTCCAGCGACGGCATGGCGCCGCAGATGGCCGTACCGACAAAGACCACAGCCGACAGCAGGATCGACGCCTTGCGGCCGTAGATGTCGGCGAGAATCCCCCACAGGATCGAGCCGGTGACCGTGCCGATCAGGGCGAAGAAGGGCACCAGGGCGGCGGTTTTTTTCGGCACGTCGTATTCCGAGACCAGGCCCGGCATGACGAAACCCAGCGAGGCTGGCTTCATCACATCGATGATCAGGGCGACAACCAGAACCACCATCAACAGAGCATGGGCGGGACTGAGCTTGGCGTCTTCGGGCGCGGCGACGGCGATCTTCGAGGCCGCCCTGACCTGATCGGTCAGCTTGTCCGGCAAAAGGCCATAGGCAGCGGTGGCGATCCCGGCGACGATCAGGAACATGCCCCACAGCATGGGCGCGTCCATCGGCATGCCAACCAGGGCAAAGCCCATGTCCTTGCCCATCCAGTACATCGGAAAGTGCAGCACGACTCCGAGGGCGACCGCAATACAGCCCAGGCCAAAAGCCCATACACCGCGCCGGCCCTGAAACACATTTGCGTTCATTACATTCGCCCCTGTAATTTTGTCGGCGAGGTTACGCCTGTTTTTGTAAAAATAAAGGTGAAAACTCAGAGGCTTGTACGACTGAGGTATTATGTTAACGCATCTACGTTGCTACTTTTAGCCATGCGCCGATACCCTGTGCCAGAAAGTCGGCGACCCGGCGGATGCGGGCGTTGTTGCGGACATCCTCATGCATGACCAGCCAGATGGGCAGAACCGGCAGGATCAACCCGGCCTCGATCCGTTCCAGGTGTGGCTGGGCATCACCCAGACGGCGCTGGGCAATCCCCAGCCCGGCCCCGGCCAGCAGCAGGTGCCAATCGACCATCTGGTCGTCGCAGCGCACGGGAAACTGTTCGCGCGTGACGGGGTATCCGTGGGCAGCAAACCCTTTCACCATGGCGTCTTCGCGATCGAAACCGATGATGTCATGGCCCATCAGTTCATCGAGATTGCGCGGACGGCCCCGCCCTTCGAGATAGGATTGGGCGCCGTACAGGCCCAGGGGCGTTTCACCCAGTTTGCGCGCCACCAGCGCTTGCTGGGTCGGGTCGAACATGCGCACAGCGATATCGGCGTCGCGGCGCAGCAGGTTCTGCGACCGGTCCGACGCCACGATCTCGACCTGGATCAGCGGCTCCTCGTGACGCAGGTCGGCGATGATGGCGGGCAGCACCAGGTTGCACACCACCACTGAACCGGTGATGCGCACGGTCCCGGCCAGGGTTTCGGTTTTCCCAGCGGCCTTCAGCGCCAATCGTCCGGCAGCCATGCCCATGACACGGGCGTCTTCGACCAGGCTCAAGGCGGCTGCGTTGGGTTCCAGTCCCCGGACGGTACGCTGGAACAGCGGCACGCCGAGATCGTCTTCCAGCGCCTTGATGTGCCGCCCCAGGGTCGGCTGGGTGGCGCCCAGTCGTGTGGCTGCTGCCGACAGCGAACCGCTGTCGATAACGGCCAGGAAGGATTGCCAATGCGTCCAGTCATTCATATTTGCATGCCATATATGCATATTATAGCAATTATCATGCAATAATGGATATCTTAATTTGAGGCCGTTCACAAGGAGATGGCTTCATGAAATCGGTTCTGGTTCTGGGCGCCCGCGGCGGTATTGGTCAGGCAGTGGCTCAGGCGTTTCGCCAGGTGGGCTGGAGAGTCCTGGGGCTGGTGCGCTCGGGTGAGGCCGGCGAGGGGATCGCGCCTATCCGCGCCAGCCTGTTCGACGCCGCCGGTGTGGCGCAGGCCTGCGGTCCGGTCGATATCGTCTTCAACGGCCTGAACGTGCCCTATCCGGTATGGTCAACCCAGGCCCTGCCGCTGTACGAAGCCGCCGCCGATGTTGCGCAGGTCCTGGGGGCGCGGCATATCTATCCGGGCAGTGTCTACAATTTCGGCGCCCGCATGCCGCAGGACCTGACGCCGCAGACTCCCTTCGCGCCGACGACCGTAAAGGGCCGTATCCGCGTGGCCATCGAAGCCATGCTGCGCGAACGCGCTGAGGCCGGGCGGCTGAAGACGATCGTTGTGCGCGCCGGCGATGTTTTCGGGGGCGTGGCGAAGAATAGCTGGATGCAGCAATTGGTGGCCAAGGACCTGGCTCAGGGCAAGATCGTGTCACCGGGCGGTTATGACGTGATGCATGCCTGGGCCTATCTGCCGGATCTGGCGCAGGCGGTGGTGCGGCTGGCCGGGGTAGAAGCGCAACTGGGGGCCTATGAGGTCTTCCATTTCGAAGGCCACAACGCCACCATGCGGGATCTGGCGCGGGCGGCGGGACCCAAGGTCAAACTATCGCGCATGCCGCGGTTCGTCTTCTCGGTGATGGGGCTGTTCGACCCGTTCATGAAGGCGACGATCGAAATGCTGTACCTGTGGGATGTGCCGCACGGATTGAAGGACGACCGGCTGGCCGAGGTCATCGGCCCGGTGCCCCACACCCCGCTGGATCAAGCCTTAACGTCGTTGACCTAAGAAAAAGGCCGGGCTTCCACCCGGCCTCTACCCTTATTCTCCGACCAGGGCCGTATCCAGGGTCCGGCCGTCCTTTTCCCACAGGGCGCCGATCTGCTTGGCGACCGGATCCGGGAAGATATAGGTTTCGCCCTCGGCGACGCCCCGCACGATTTCCGCTGCGGCATGTTCCGGCGACGCCTTGTCCATGGGGATGTCGCGCGCCATGTCGGTATCGATCGGGCCGGGATAGATACCCAGTACCTTCACGCCCGAGCTCTTCAGGTTGGCCCGCAGAGTCTGGGTCAGCGACTGCAGCGCCGCTTTCGAGGCCGAATAACCGGCCAGGCCCGGCGCCGAGGTCAAACCGACCACGCTGACCACATTGGCGATGACGCCTGAGCCGCGGGCCACCAGGTGGGGCGTGAAGGCGCGAATGACCCTCAGCGTGCCGTAATAGTTGGTGTTCATATCGCCCTCGATCAGTTCGGTCGGGCTTTCCAGGAAGCCGGCGAACACCGCCGTGCCGGCATTGTTGATCAGCACCTCGACGTCGGAGGCGGTTGCCGCGGCGGCCGTTACCGAGGCGTCGTTGGTGATGTCGAGCGCCAGCGGCACCACACGGGCATCGCCGAAGTCGGGCAGGCTGTCGGGCTTGCGGGCGGCGGCATAGATTTTCTTGACATCGGTCTTGAGCAGTTCGCGCACGGTGGCGGCGCCGATGCCGCGGTTGGCGCCGGAGACCAGGACGGTCTTGTTGGAAATATGGGACATGACGTTCTCCTATTGATGAGGCCGTCGGTTAGGGCGGCGCGTTTAGATGTAAACTGATCTGTTTACATGGGGTGATGTAAACAGATCAGTTTACATTGTCAAGCGCATCTGGTAGAAAAAATTCATGAGCAAGAAACAGGAGATTATCGATCGCGCGCTGGACCGTTTCCAGCAGGGCGGTTTCCACGCCACCGGCATCGATGCGGTCATGGCGGACACTGGCATTTCCAAGCGCACCCTCTATAAGTACTTCCCGTCCAAGGAAGACCTGATCGAGGCGGTGCTGGATCAATATGGCTGCGAAGCCCAGGATACCCTGTTCGCGCCGGCCCTGGCGCGCAGCACCGACCCGCGTGAGCAGATCGCCGCCATCTTCGATATCCGGCGCGAACTGATGGAGTCGCAGGCTTGCTATCGCGGTTGCCTGGCCATGCGCGCATCCCAGGAATTTGCCGGCAAGCATGACGGCATCACCGCCCGCGGCCAGGCTTCGGCAGACTATGTCGAGACGCGGTTTGCCGAACTGGCCGGCGCCGCCGGCTTCGCCGACCCCAGGGAAACCGGCCGCCGGATCAATCTTTTGTTCCAGGGGGCGGTCCTCACCTCACAGATGCGGCGCGATACCCACGCTTTCGATTCCGCCAAGGCGATGCTGCGGGAATTGCTGGCATAATCGGCGGTCCCGGCCTACCTTGTGCCAGGTGAGTCACCGGGGCCGCAGATGGCGCTTCAGAATGACCAGGATTTGGGCCGGGATATCGGCAAGGCCGTGACCCGCCCGGTGGTGCGCGGCGCCGCGCGTATCCGCCGTATCCTGCAAACATCCGACCTGCTGTTCATCCTTCTGGCCGCCGGCGTCGGCCTGCTGGCCGGGGTGATGTCGGCCGCCCTGGCCCACGTCGCCCATGCCATGCAGGTCCTGTTCTACGGCTTTTCGCCCGACCTGCGCCTCAGCGGCCAACTTCAGCTCGACTGGTGGCACATTCTGGCCCTGCCGGCCGGGGGGCTGGTCCTGGCGATGATCCGCTTTGCCTTTCCCAGGCGCACCCGCGCGCCCATCGACGCCGTCGAGGCCAATGCCCTGCACGGCGGCCGCATCCCGGCGCGCGATAGCATGATCGTCTCGCTGCAGACCCTGGTTTCCAACGGCTTCGGCGCCTCGGTCGGGCTCGAAGCCGCCTTCGCCCAGATGGGCGGCGGCATCGCTTCCAAGATCGGGCAATGGCTGGAGCTGAAACGCGCCTCGCTTCGCACCCTGGTCGGTGCCGGTGCAGGGGGCGCCATCGGTGCCGCCTTCGGTGCGCCTCTGGCCGGCGCCTTCTATGCCTTCGAAATCGTGCTGGGCGCCTACACCCCGGCCACCCTGGCGCCCGTGGCGGCGGCCTCGCTCATGGCCGTCCTGGCCGCCGCCCTGATGCACAACGAACCCTTCGTTATGGCCAGCACCATCGGCCGCGCCATCGATATCCAGGGCTACCTGCTCTATGCCGTTCTTGGGATCATCTGCGCCGGCCTGGGCATATTGATCATGCGCCTGGTCGCCTTGGCTGAAATCGTTGTGCGCAAGCTGCCGATCGGCGAGATCTGGCGGCCGGTCGCCGGCGGCATCCTGCTGATGCCCCTGGCCTTCATCTTCCCCCAGGTCCTGTCGTCCGGCCACGGCGCCATGCACCTCTATCTCGACCAGCAACCCCTGGTCACCACCCTGTTGGCCGTGTTCGCCCTGAAGGTCATGGCCTCGGTCATTTCGCTGGCCTTCGGCTTCCGCGGCGGGCTGTTCTTTGCCTCGCTGTTTCTAGGCTCGCTGATCGGCGCGGCCTTCGCGCAAGGAGTCAACTACATCTATCCGGCCGCCATGCTGGACACCACCAACGCCGCCCTGGTCGGCATGGGCGCCCTGGCCGTGGCCGTGGTCGGCGGCCCCATGACCATGTCGTTCATGGTGCTGGAAGTGACCCACGACTTCGCCCTGACCGCCGCCGTGGTCACCGCCGCCCTGGTCAGCGCCGCCATCGTCCGCGACAAGTTTGGCTATTCCTTCTCGACCTGGCGCCTGCATCTTCGTGGCCAGTCGATCCGTTCCGCCCGCGACGTCGGCTGGGTGAAATCCTTGACCGCCCAAAGCCTGATGCGGCGCAACCATACCACCCTGCGCGACGACCTCAGCGTCGCCGATTTGCGCGAACAGGTCCCGCTGGGATCGACGGCGCGAGTGCTGCTGGTCGACGGCAATGGCGATTACCGCGGTATCCTGCCGACGGCGGACGCCTATCAGGACAAGCTTGATCTCGCGGCGCCGCTCAGCAGCGTGACCCAACAGACCGAGGTCTATGTCCGGCCGGACATGGACATCGTCGCCATCCTGCGCATGTTCGAACACTTCGCCGTTGACGACCTGGCGGTGGTCAATGAGGACCACAAACTCCTGGGCCTGCTGACGGAACGCTATGTCAACCGGCGCTACGCCGAAGAGCTGGAAAAGACCCAGCGTGAGTTTTTCGGAGAGCAATGATGCGCGCTTTGCTGATCCTGATTGCCTGGCTGCTTCCTGCGGCTGCCCATGCCGACGACCTGTACACCTTCAAAGCCGATCAGGCGCCGCGCTGGGCCAGTCCGGAAAACGCGAAAGCCCAACCCGGCGCGGGCGGCCAGAAAAACCGTGGCGCCAAGGGCCATGCTTTTGAGACCATCGCGCAGGGCCAGTCCCTGGTTCTGGCCGACATCACCGGGCCGGGCATCATCGACCGGATGTGGTTGACCCTGCAGGATCGTTCGCCCGAACGCTTGCGCAGTTTGCGGCTCGACATCTACTGGGACGGTGCCAAGACGCCGGCCGTTTCCGTGCCGTTCGGTGACTTCTTCCTGCAGAACGCCGGCCAGATGGTGACCCTGGACACAGCCCTGTTCAGCAGCCCGGAAGGCCGCTCCTTCATCAGCTATATCCCGATGCCGTTCCGCAAGGGGGCCCGCATCGTCGTCACCAACGAGTCGGCAACCGAGGTGCCGCTGTTCTTCTACGACGTCGATTACCGCGCCGTCGCCGTCCTGGACGACGCTCTGTATTTCCATGCCTGGTGGCATCGCGACCGGGCGACCGAACTCGGCAAGGATTTCGAAATCCTGCCGAAGGTCACGGGGCGCGGCCGCTTTCTCGGCGCTTCGGTCAATGTCCAGAGCAACACCGCCTACGAAAAGACCTGGTGGGGCGAGGGCGAGGTCAAGATCTGGCTGGACGGCGATACGACCCACCCGACGTTGAACGGCACCGGCGCCGAAGACTATGCCGGTACGGGCTGGGGCATGGGCGCCTATATCAACCGCTATCAAGGGGCACCGGTGGCGGACGAAACGACCGGCCGTTGGAGCTTCTACCGCTTCCACATACCGGACCCGGTCTTTTTCGCGGGCAACGCGCGCGTCACCCTGCAACAGATCGGTGGCGCGATGAAACCCGACGTTATCCGTTTGCAGAAACAGGGGGCGAAACTGATTCCGGTGACCATCGATCCGGGCGGCCGCAAGGGTTTCGCGCAACTGCTGGACAGCGGCAAACCGCTGAGCGATCCGTCGCTGCCCGACGGCTGGACCAACTTCTACCGCAGCGACGACGTTTCGGCAGTGGCGTGGTTCTATCTCGACCGGCCGGAAAACGGCCTGCCGCCGCTGGCACCTGTCGCTGACCGCACCGCCGACCTGCGCAAACCGGCGTCAAAATAGCGAGGTTTGCTGGGTCAGGTTCTGCATCTTCAGCGGCGAATACCGCCGCAATCCGACCGGTCGCCGCCGCAACCAGGCGTCCCATTCGTCCGGCCCCAGCACCACGGGTTCACGCTCATGAATGGCCTGCATATCCGGACCTGCCGGCCGGGTCAAAATGGCAAAACTGAAGACATCGCCCTCGGGCGTCCGCGCCTCGTCCCAAATCCCTGCAAAGGCCAAAGGCTGGTTATCCCCGCGCGTGATCCGCCATTTCTGCCGGTCGGACCTGGGTCCAGACCATTCGAAGAAACTCTCCGCCGGCACAACGCAGTGACGATATCGCCAGGGGCCATGAAAGGTGCGTTTCTCGTCGGCCTCTTCCAGGCGGGCATTGAAGGTACTGGCCTTCCAATCCTTCAGAAACCCCGTGTACCAGTGCGGTACCAGCCCGAACCGCGCCGGTAGAAATCCCAGCGTCCCCGTTTCCGAATCTTCGACAATTACGGGCGCTGCAAGCGTGGGGACCACCGTGAGCCGGTCGCCTGAGATAATCTTGTCCCTGCTTCCCAATTCGATGAACAGAGCCAAGACATTTGGATCTGTCAGCACGTCAAACTGTCCGCACATCGCCTTCCATTCCTTTCGCCACCTCGGCCCGCAGATGTGGCACAATTTCCGCCTCGAACCACGGATTTTTGCGCAGCCAGATGCCGTTGCGTGGGCTGGGGTGGACCAGCGGCAGAAAACCTTCGCCGATATAGTCGCGCCAGGCCCGCACCGTTTCGCCCAAGGTTGCTTTGCGCCGGTCACCGAGATAGCGCGCCTGGGCGTAGGCGCCAATCAGCACGGTCAACCGAATCTCGGGCAAGGTCTGCAGAATCCGATCATGCCACAATGGCGCACATTCGGGACGCGGCGGATTGTCGCCGCCCTTTCCGCGGCCGGGATAACAGAACCCCATCGGCATGATGGCGAACCGCGCTTCATCATAGAACTGGTCTGCCGTCACCCCCAGCCATTGGCGCAATCTCGTCCCCGAAGCATCGTCCCACGGCACGCCCGAGGCATGGACCTTCGTCCCGGGCGCCTGGCCGATGATGAGGATTCGCGCCCGCGGATCACCGGCGCGCACCACCGGGCGCGGCCCCTGCGGCAGATGGGCGGCGCAAACCGTGCAGGCAGCAATGTCTTGAGCCAGGGGCATGGACAGGGTAAACAGGATGTCGCGGTCGTTTTAAAGGGGGGTATCCATGGCGACGAACAAGAAAATGCACCCGGGCTGCCTGATTGCCCTGATCATCGGGCTCGTGCTGCTTGCCCTGATTATCGTGCACCTGGCGATCGCCTTCTATTTCCTGAAGTCGAAGTTTGAAATCAAGGAACACACCTTCGACGAAACGCCGGCTGAGTCCGTTGTCGAAGTGCCTGCCGACGTCGTGTCCGCTGAAGAGGCCTCGTCTTTGTCCGCCACCTCGGTCCACTGACCGCCACTTATCACCTGCTTATATCGGGCTTAAGTCTCCCGCAGCGCAATATTATGGCGATACGGGCAAGGCTGAAGGTTCACCTGCCGGGGAGGCTGGTCACGGGATTTCAGGAGACATGTGTGTTTAGTCTTCATCATCACGACCGCGACGATGATCGCGAAAAACCTCAGGCCGATGATAACCGCATGGGCCTGCTGTTGCTGGGCGTGGCCGCCCTGTGCGTTACGGTCTATTCCGCTTTTTTCTTCGTCGCATAAGAGCCTGTTCGCAAATCCGTTGGGCTAGCCTGCAAAGGTCCGTTTTCTGCGCTTCCGGTGCTCACGTACTGCATTTTAAGTTGTGCTAACGCTTCGCTCTTTGAGCACGGTACGCTCCGCTCCGGTTCTCGAAACCAGCCCTTTTCGGCTCGGCCCAACGGATTTTCATAACAGGCTCTAAAAAAAGAACGCCCCGATCGGAGCGTCCTTTTCTCAATTCGGTTGGGCGACCTGGGTTTCTATGTCGCCGGTCAGCCGTTTGTCTTCAGTGATCCGGGCGATATCGCCCAAGGTAACCACGCCCACCAGGCGTTTGTCCTGGTTCAACACGGCCAACCGCCGGATTTGTTCCAGCTTCATAATGTCGGCCGCTTCAGCGATTTCATCATCGTCGAAGCAGTAGACGATCTGTTCCGACAGGACCTCTGCCACCGTTGCATTGGGACCGCGTCCCTCGGCCAGGCCGCGGATGACCATGTCCCGGTCGGTGACGGCCCCTTTCAGCCGGTCGTTGTCGCCGACCGGCAGGTAACCGAAGTCGCCATCGCGCATCAGTTTGGCGGCCTCACCAAGGCTCGTCTGGGGCGAGACGAGATGGAATTTTGTGGTCATGATATCCCGGACAAGCATGGGAACCTCCTGTATCTAGTAGGTGCCAGGCGGATCGCTGGCGGGGAAGGTGTCGTCGATCATCGAGTCGATCTGATCTTCGTTCAGGTCGTTGATCTGCTTTTTCTCGGCCCGCAGGTATTTCTTGCGGCCGACGGGGCCACGAAGGAAGCCGTCGACGAACGACCGTATGGCGGTAATGACGATCATAGGCATTCTCCTCTGGGGTTAATATTTGCGGCCCTAATCTTCACGATTTTGGCGGCCGTCCTTCTGAAGGTCGTGGGCGCTGCGCTCGTAGCGGCCAATCTGGTTGTGCTCACGCTGGTAAGAGCGTTCGTAGCCGCGCTTGTCCTGATCGCCGCTGTAATGGTGGGCGCCGAAACGCCCGCCGACGGCCGGTTCCGGCTGGCGACGTTCGCTTGCGTTGCCGGTCTCGCTGGCTGGGGCAGCCTTATGGGTCTCGCGATCATGGTCATTATCGCGATGGATCCTTGGGCTCATGGCCTTGTGGGTCCGGTCCATTCCATTGTCTTGTTTGTGCGGGGGAGGGGACATGTTGCGCATGGCGAACTCCTTTTAGCGCTTGGTTTGACTTTGGTGGGTTTCAGGATTGGCGCTGCTCTTGCCGTACTGGCCGCGTTCATCATGGCCTGCGCCAGTGTGCGGATTACGCGGGGCGCCGGCCTTGTTTCGCAAGGTTTCACCCTGGTCGGCACGTTTCTGGTCAACATCGAGAGAATCGTTATGTTGCGCAGGTCGCTGTGTGGCGGCCATGGAAGACTCCGATACTGTCATGAAAGCTTTGCCTGGAAAGGCGACAGTACGAGTCTGCGGGTAAGATTATTATCCCTATGGCCAGCGGGATCGTAAAACTTCGATAAGGCGGACTCAGCTGCCTTCCCAGGGATTGGCGGCGTTTTCCGGCCGCTGCAGCGTAAAACAGAAATGCGCCCCGCCCAGCTCTCCGTCGGGACGCAGCACGAGGCTGCTGCCGTGCCCCTGCAGGATCTGCCGCGCCAGGCTCAGACCCACCCCCGTTCCCGTCGCCTTGGTCGTGTAGAAGGGCAGGAAGATGGTCTCGGCCATGGCCGGTTCGATACCGCGGCCACTGTCTTCGACGGAGACCTCGACATGCCGCTCGCCCAGGCTGAACCCCAGCCTCACGCGCGGTGACGGGCTGTCTATCGCGGCCTCGGCGGCATTGTTCAACAGGTTGGTCAGGCACAGCCGCACCTGTTCCGCGTCCATCACCACGATAGCGGCGGCGACCTCTGCGCTCAGTTCCAGCGCGACGCCGCGCGGCTGCCATTGCGCCCGGAAGGCCTGCTCGATCTCGCCGGCAAACGGCGCCAGGGCCACCCGTTGAAGATCCGGCGGCGGCAACCGTGTCAGGACGCGGTACGAATCGACAAAACCGACCAGGCCTTCGGTCCGGGCGACCACGGTCCCCAACGCCCCGCGCGCGAGGTTCAGGCTCTCGGCGGTATTGTCGTCGATGAGCTCCAGCGCGCTGCGGCTCATCGAGGCGACCGGCGTCAGGGCGTTCATCAGCTCGTGGTTCAGCACCTTGAGCAGGTCGCGCAGAGCCGACGCCTCGGCGGCGCGGACTTCGGGCGTGATATCGATCAGGATGGCCAGCAGGGCGTGGTCCAGTTTCGCCTTGTGAATGGCGTAACGGCCGCCGCGCCAGTCGATCTGGCCGCGCAGGCTGTCCAGCCGGTCGCCGGGCCCCAGCAGCGCCCACCGCGTCGCCACCGGCAATTCCGACGACGCGTCGAACATCTGGCGGGCGGCGCGGTTGACGGCGATCAGCCGGCCGTCCTCCTCCTGCAGCAACAGAGGGGAGGGGGTTTCGTCAACCAGAGCCGTCAGCCTGCGCCGGCTCTGTTCCGAGGCGAAGGTGGCGTCGGGCGCGCGCTGGACGGGTGACTGGCGGCGGCGCTGGCTCAGCAGCAGGATATTGACCAGGATCAGGCCGGCGACGGCGCAGACTATGGCCGTCGCCACATGGCCCGCCGCGGCGGCGGCCCAGCACAGGGCGCCGCAGGCAAAGACGCCGGCCTGGGCCGCGCCGAGCCGGAGCCAGACCTTAAAGTCCATATTTTCGGGTCACGTTTTTAAAGGTCACGTTTTTAGAGGCCATGCTTTTCCATGCGCCGGTACAGGGCGGCCCGTGTCAGCCCCAACTCCTTGGCGGCGTGCGAGATGTTGAAGGCGTGCCGGCTCAGTGCCTCGCGGATCAGTTCGCGCTCGGACCGTTCCAGGTTGAGGTCGGCCGGCGGTGGTGGTGGCGGTACCACCCGCGGCTGCTCGATGGCGGCGTTGAGGGTGGCGATCAGCCGGTCATTGTGCCACGGCTTGACGACGAAGTCCTCAGCGCCCATCCGCATGGCCTGGACGGCGATGCTTAGCCCACTGTGGCCGGTAATGACCACCACCGGCGTGTGAGGATCGATTCGCTTACGTTCTTCCAGAAAGGTCAGGCCCGCCTCGCCCGAGGTGTCGCCGCGCCGGAAGTTGAGATCCAGCAGTAGGATGTCGAACTTCGTGTCGGCCAGCCGGGCGCGTGCTTCGTCCGGGCTCTGGGCGCCGGTCATGTCGTAACCGTGCCGGCGCAGGGCCAGGTCGGCCGCCGCCAGGATATCGGCGTCATCATCGAGAAAAAGCGCTTTGCGACGGGTATCGGACATGTTCGATTTCGGACACTCAGAGGGTGGTTTGTGGCCGTAAAGTGGCAGGAAAATTCCAAAAAGTCAAATAAAATCTGGTATTTATGGTCTTTGTAAAAACTGTGTTAAGTTATAATCGGATCCGCGCACCACGCCCCCGCCCCTGTGGGATTGTGAGGCAGCGGACTTCCAGCGGGGGGCGCCGGGAGGGGGACTGATCGCGGCGGAGACGGGGGTCTCCGCCGGATCACGTCAACGGGCAGGCCTTTTGGCTTACGCCGTGGGCGCGCGCCGTGATAGTGACGTTACCCCAGTGACCGCCGGTGCCCGCCTTCATGATCGACCTCAAGAATATCACCCGCCTGTATCGCTCGGCCGAGGTTTCGACGGCGGCGCTGCGCAATATCGACCTGACCATCGCCAAGGGTGAATTCCTGGCCATCATGGGGCCGTCGGGCTGCGGCAAGTCGACCCTGCTGAACGTACTGGGGGCGATCGACCGCCCGACCACGGGCAGCTATCATTATGACGGCCAGGACCTGACGGCGTTGAACGAATCGCGCCTGGCCGAATTTCGTGCCCGGCACCTCGGCTTCGTCTTCCAGAGCTTCAACCTGGTCGACGACCTGACCGTGCAGGAAAATGTCGAACTGGGCGTGCTGTACCGCAAGGACCTGAAGGGCCAGCGCCGGGCCCTGGTCGAGGCGGCGCTGGATCGCGTCGGGCTGGCCCACCGGGCGCGCCACTTTCCGAACCAGCTCTCCGGCGGCCAGCAGCAGCGCGTGGCGATTGCCCGCGCCATTGCCGGTTCGCCCGACCTGATTCTGGCCGATGAGCCAACAGGGAACCTCGACAGCGAAAACGGAGCGCAGATCATGTCGATTCTGAAAGGCCTGAACGCGGCGGGTTCGACGATTGTGATGGTGACGCACTCCCGCGCCCAGGCCGACCAGGCATCGCGCCAGGTCGACATGCTGGACGGCCGGCTGCTGCTGTCGGTAACGCGGGCGGTGTAAGGCGTGCTCCGCTCCTTCCTGATCGCCTTCTACCGCAACAGCGCCCGGCATCCGCTGTATGCCGTGCTGAATGTCCTTGGCCTGTCCTTCGGCATCGCCGTTTTCATCATCATCAGCCTCTATGTCCATTTCGAAGCGACCTTCGACGGATGGATGCCCCGTGCCGCGCACATCTACGAGGTCAGCACCAAACATACCGGCCGGCCTGGCGCCGACGCGCCGGTCTATGCCAGCGCCGGCATAGCCAAAGACCTCATGATCAAGGTCATGCCGCAGTTGCGCGTCACCCGCATGACCCGGACCTATTCCATCTTCCAGCTCGATGAAGATCCGATCGAGGAGGAGGAATACCTGGCCGACGCCAATCTGTTCGATGTCCTCGACCTGCCGCTGGCCGCGGGCAGAAAGGACGGCGCTCTGCGTCCTGACACCATCGTCCTGAGCGAAGCCATGGCGCGCAAATATTTCGGCCATACCGACGTGGTCGGCCGCCGCATCGGCCTGCGCGATCTGGTCGGCGGCGTGGTGAACGTGCCCGAGGGCGCTTCGGATCGCCGCGTTTACACTGTCACGGCCGTCGTCCGCGACCCGCCGCCAAATTCCAGCTTCCACTTCCGCTCGATCCGCCTGCTGACGCCTGAGCGGATCGCGATGTACCGCAACTGGGACAATTGGGAGGGCTCAATCCACCGCACCTTCGTCGCCATCGACCGGCCGCAGCAGGTGGCGCAGATGAATGCGCAGTTCGACCGCCTGATCGACAGCCACGGGCGCAGCGTCTTCGTCGATTCCCAGTTCGCCGGCACACCGAGGCATGACCACCTCAGCCTGCGTCTGGTGCCTTTAAGCGGCGAGCACCTCTCCGATCAAAAGGTGGTGGCAGCTGTCTTCGCCCTCGGCATTCTGGGCGGCCTGGCCTTTGTCATCGCCCTGGTCAACTATGTCAATCTGGCGACGGCCCGTACCATCATACGGGCACGCGAAGCCGCCCTGCGCCGGACACTGGGCGCTACGACGGGCGAGTTGCGCCTGCAGTTTCTCGGCGAGACGGTCCTGCTGTCGCTGGTTTCGCTCATCCTGGGCTTCAGCTTCGTCGAACTGGCCCTGCCGTTGATCAACCAACTGGGCGGCACGCCGCTGCGCCTGCACTACCTTCAAGGTTGGCCACTGCTCGGCTGGCTCAGTCTGGCGGTGCTGGCGTGCGGTGCGGCGGCGGGCCTCTATCCGGCCTTTATCATCGCCGCCTACCAGCCGGCCAAGGTCTTTGCCTCGACGCGGTCGCCGTCGGGCGGTCGCCTGACCCTGCACCTGCGCGAAGTCCTGGTCTTCGTGCAATTCACTCTGGTCAGCGCCTTCCTGATCGTGGTCCTGGGATTTACCGCCCAGATACGCCACCTCCAGACGTCGGATATCGGCTTCGACCGCCACGGCCTGCTGATGACAAATGCCCTAATCAACAGCAGCCTCGATCCCGGCAAGGTCAGCGCCATCACAGCGCAATGGGTCGCCTTGCCGAACGTGGTATCGATCACCAGCGGCGTCACACCCGGACGGTATTTTTCGCAGAGCATCTTCAGCATGGGCCGCGCCGGACAAGCGCAGCCCGTTGTGGCGACAGCCGCCGTCCTGGTGGGGGACGACTATTTCACTGTCTTCGCTACCCCTGTCCTGGCCGGGCGTCCCCTGGTCGAAAGCGACAGCTATGCCGGCCTGACCGCGGGGCCGCTCGGCCAGGGCGTCGACCAGGTCAATGTCGTTGTCAACCACAGCGCCGTCCGCGCCTTCGGCTTCGTCACGGCCCAGGCCGCTGTCGGCCAGGATATCGTTGTGTCCCGGACGACCTTGCATGTGGTCGGCGTGGTCGGCGACCAACGCCTCGACTGGCCATCCAACCCGGTCCGCCCGACCGTCTATCTCTGCATCGACCAGATGGCGTCCACCATGCCGACCATAGTCAAATACGAAAACGTTTCAGAAGACGTCATCAGGGCGCGCATGATCTCGGTGTGGCGCCGCCTGGCGCCGGACATGCCTCTGGACCTGACCTCCGGCAGCGAAGCCCTGGACTATTATTACGACGCCGACCGCCGGATGACGCGGTTGTTTGTCATGGGCGCCTGCCTGGTCGGACTGATCGGCGTCATCGGCCTCTATGGCATGGCGGCCTTCAGCACCTCGGCCCGTTCGGTGGAAATCGGCCTGCGCAAGGCCATGGGCGGCTCACGGCCCCGTATCGCCGGACGGCTGGTGGCTCAGTTCCTGCGGCCGGTCATCCTGGCCAACCTGCTGGCCTGGCCGATCGCCTGGTGGGTGCTGGACCGCTGGTTCGGACATTTCGACGACCGCGTGCCCTTAAGTCCGGTGTTTTTCCTGACGGGCTCCGGTGTCTCATTGCTGATCGCCGTGATGACAGTGAGCGGACTGACCTGGAAAGCCGCAGGCTCATCGCCCGGAAAGACCCTGCGGCACGAATAGGCCCAGGAAAAAACATTGAAAAATGCGACGGGGCGTTTAAGAGGTCAGACCAATGTGCCCATGTGTGAACACGACCTCGTTGAGGCGGATGTGAGCTCGGCCGTCACTTCGTAGATCAGACCAGAATTCGGGATCGCTTGCATGAAAATCACCGCTGCCAGAGTCATCGTCACCTGCCCGGGCCGTAATTTCGTCACCCTGAAGATCGAAACCGACCAGGGCGTTTACGGCATTGGTGACGCCACCCTGAACGGGCGTGAGTTGTCGGTGGTCGCCTATCTCGAAGAGCACGTCATTCCCGCCCTGATCGGCAAAGATCCCCGCCGCGTCGAGGACATCTGGCAATACTTCTACCGTGGCGCCTATTGGCGCCGGGGCCCGGTGACCATGCGCGCCATCGCCGCCGTCGACGTCGCCCTCTGGGACATCAAGGGCAAGATGGCCGGCATGTCGATCACCGACCTGCTGGGCGGCGCGTCGCGCGACTCGGTCCTGGTCTATGGCCACGCCAACGGCGCCGATCTGGAAGGCACCATCGACGCGGTCGGCAAATATATCGACCTCGGCTACACCGCCATCCGCGCCCAGTCGGGCATTCCCGGCATCAAGCTGGCCTACGGCGTCGGCCGCGGCACGCTGCATTACGAGCCCGCCGATGCGACGCTTCCGACCGAAACCGTATGGAGCACGCCGAAATATCTCGACTTCTGCCCCAAGCTGTTCGACGCTCTGCGCTCCAACTACGGCTACGGTCATGAACTGCTGCACGACGGCCATCACCGCCTGACGCCCAACGAAGCGGCGCAACTGGGCAAGAACCTGGAAGCCTACCGCCTGTTCTGGCTGGAGGATATCACACCGGCGGAGAACCAGGAGGCCTTCCGCCATATCCGTAGCCATACGACGACGCCGCTGGCGGTGGGTGAGATCTTCAACACCATCTGGGACGCCAAGGATCTGATCCAGAACCAGCTGATCGACTATATCCGCATGACGATCGTGGGCTCCGGTGGCATCACCCACCTGCGCCGCGTGGCCGACTTCGCCGCCCTGTGGCAGGTGCGTACCGGTTCGCACGGCGCCACCGACCTGTCACCGGTGACGATGGGCGCGGCCTTGCAGTTCGACATGTGGGTGCCGAACTTCGGCATCCAGGAATATATGCGCCACACCGATGAAACCGACGCGGTCTTCCCGCACGCCTATAGGTTTGAGAAAGGCCGCCTGCACCCGGGCGAGGTTGTGGGGCATGGTGTCGACATCGACGAGGCTTTGGCGGCGAAATATCCGTACAAGCCGGCCCAGCTCCCTGTCGCCCGTCTCGAAGACGGCACCCTGTGGAACTGGTAAGCAAAGACTGAATTAAAATAATATAATACCTCCCCGTTATACGGGGAGCGGGGCGGCCCGTGCCGTGGATCATTTGCTGGAAGCAAATGAGACGGTGGGGGATTTGGCCCGCTGTTATCTTCCGTCGCCATTTTTCTGTGGCCGTGGAATGGAAATATGAAAAGCTTTATAAATCAGTGTTTTGATTATTTTTCCAATTTTTGGAAATAATTTCCGGAAAAATTGACCCGCTTGCGACAAACCCTTATCCTTCAAGGATCAAAGGAGGTCGCCATGACTTATGTTTCCGTCAACGGCTATCAGGTCGCGCAAACCCTGCACCGCTTCATCACCGAGGATGCCATCCCCGGCAGCGGCATCGATTACACGCAGGCACTCAACGCCCTGACGACGCTCCTGACCGAATACACCACCCGCAACCATGACCTGCTGAAGCATCGTGACGACCTGCAAATCCAGCTGGACAACTGGCACCGCGACCACCCCACGCCCGACCCGCAAACCTACCAATCCTTCCTGCGTGACATTGGTTATCTGACCGCTGAACCCGACCCGTTCGACGTTACCACAGCCAACACGGACGAGGAGATCGCCCGTCTGGCCGGCCCGCAATTGGTCGTGCCGGTGTCGAATGCCCGCTATGCCCTGAACGCCGCCAATGCCCGCTGGGGCAGTTTGTACGATGCGCTTTATGGCACCGACGCCCTTGGCTCGAACCCGCCAAAAACCTACGACCCCGCCCGCGGCGCCCAGGTCCAGAACCATGCGCGGCAATGGCTGGACGCCTTCGCGCCCTTAAATGACGCCTCCCACGCCGACGTCACCGCCTACCATGCCGGCAACACCTTAACAGCCGATACCCCCACCGGTCCTAAAACCCTGAAAGACCCGAGCCAATATGCCGGCCATCGCCCCGGCGGCATCCTGCTGCGCCACCATGGCCTGCATCTGGAACTGGTTATCGACCGCAGCAACCCGATCGGCGCTACTCATCCGGCCGGCCTGGCCGACATCGTCGTCGAAGCCGCCCTGTCGGCCATCATGGACATGGAGGACAGTGTCGCCGCCGTCGACGCTGACGACAAGGTCACGGTCTATCGCAACTGGCTGGGCCTGACGCGCGGTGACCTGAGCGAAACCCTGACCAAGGGCGGAAAAACGATCGAACGCCGTCTCAATCCCGACCGCGCCTACACCGCTCCGGACGGCTCGCCCTTGACCCTGCATGGCCGCAGCCTGATGCTGGCGCGCAATGTCGGCCTGCACATGTACAGCGATATGGTGCTGGACGGGGAGGGGAACCCGGTCCCCGAAGGCCTGGTCGACCTGATCGTCACCGCCCTGATCGCCCGCCATGACGGCGGCGCCAATTCGCGCGCTGGCTCGGCCTACATCGTCAAGCCGAAGCTGCACGGCGCCGACGAGGTCGCCTTTGCCGTCGCCACCTTTGCCCGCGCCGAACAATTGCTGGACCTGCCACACGGCACCCTGAAGATCGGCATCATGGACGAGGAACGCCGTACCAGCGCCAACCTGAAGGCCTGTATCCGCGCCGCGTCCGACCGGGTTTTCTTCATCAATACCGGCTTCCTGGACCGGACCGGCGACGAGATCCATTCGGTCATGGAAGCCGGCCCGGTCGTCCGTAAGGCCGACATGAAAAAGGCCGCCTGGATCACGGCCTATGAGAATGCCAATGTCGATGCCGGCCTGATCTGCGGCCTGCCGGGCCATGCCCAGATCGGTAAGGGGATGTGGGCGGCCCCCGACCGCATGAACGACATGCTGAGCCAGAAGATCGGCCATCCGCAGTCGGGCGCCTCGACCGCTTGGGTGCCGTCGCCGACCGCGGCGGTGCTGCACGCCATCCACTACCACCTGACCGATGTCACCACACAGCAATCCGCCATCCGCCAACGCACGCCGGCCTCGCTGGACGACCTGCTGACCCCGCCGGTGATGACGGAACGCCCGTCCGATGCCGACATTCAGGAAGAACTGGACAACAATCTGCAAGGCATACTGGGCTATGTCGTGCGCTGGATCGATTTCGGTGTCGGCTGTTCCAAGGTGCCGGACATCCACGATATCGGCCTGATGGAGGACCGCGCCACCTTGCGGATTTCCAGCCAGCACGTCGCCAACTGGCTGCGCCACGGCCTGATCACGATCGACCAGGTGGAGCAACGCCTGCGCCATATGGCGGCGGTGGTCGACCGCCAGAACGCCGATGACCCGGCCTATGTTCCGATGGCGCCGACCTGCGATGGCCTGGCCTTCCGCGCCGCCCGCGACCTGGTTCTGGAAGGGCGCACCCAACCCAATGGCTACACCGAGTTCGTCCTGCACCGCTATCGCAAGGAAGCCAAGGCAAAAGCCACGCAGGCTGCGTAGTATCTTACCTCTCCCCGCCCAAGCGGGGAGAGGACGAGAGCCGAGCGAAGCGTGGGCGATCGGGTGAGGGGCCTTTCGAGGACGATTGCACGCCGGGGCCTCGATTTGTCAGAGTAAAAAAGGCCGGTTTCTGCCTTCTTTTGCCGGTTGACGCCTTGAAACCCTTTCTGCTATCCCTGGGGACACTGTAATTGTCCTACAATAATATCACAGAGAGCAGGAGACACCCATGTTCGCCAAAACCTTGCTGGCCGCCGCCAGCGTGGCCGCCGTCATGCTTGCCGCACCGCTGGCGCATGCAGAAACCACCAAGGCTTCGGGCACGCTGAAATCCGACGCCCCCGGCGCAGTCATCAACAAATATGTCTACGGCCAGTTCTCCGAGCACCTGGGCGCCGGCGTCTATCCCGGCATCTGGGTCGGCGAAGACTCCCCAATCCCCAATACCCGCGGCATCCGTAACGACGTCGTCGCCGCGCTGAAGGACCTGCACGTGCCCCTGATCCGCTGGCCGGGCGGCTGCTTTGCCGACGAATACCACTGGCGCGACGGCATCGGCCCGCGCGACCAACGCCCGTCGCGCAAGAACAACTGGTGGGGCGGCTCGCCCGAGCCCAACACCTTCGGCACGCACGAATTCTTCGACTTCGTCGAACAGATCGATTCCGAAGCCTATGTCTCGATCAATGTCGGCTCGTCCAACCCGACCGAGATGCGCGAATGGATCGAATACCTGACCTCGCCGGGTGACGACACCCTGGCCCAGGAGCGCCGCAAGAACGGCCGCGACAAGCCGTTCAAGGTGCCGGTGATCGGCATCGGCAACGAAAGCTGGGGCTGCGGCGGCGCCATGACGCCGGACTATTACGCCAACGAATACCGTCGCTTCCAGGAATTCTTCCATAAGAACAGCGACAATTCGGCCATCCGCGTCGCCTCGGGCGCCAACTCCTTCGACACCAACTGGACCGACGTGGTGATGAAGGTGGTCGGCAACCGCCGCATGGACGCCATCTCGCTGCACTATTACACCCTGCCGACCGGCGACTGGGGCAAGAAGGGCGCCTCGATCAACTTCAGCCAACAGGAATGGGTGGATACCTTCGCCCAGACCCTGCGCATGGACGAACTGCTGCAAAAGCACATCGCTGTCATGGACAAGCATGATCCCGAAAAGAAGGTCGGCCTCTATGTCGATGAATGGGGCACCTGGTACGATGTCGAGCCGGGCACCAATCCTGGCCACCTGTATCAGCTCAACACCCTGCGCGACGGTGTCGTGGCCGCGGCCAACTTCAACATCTTCCACAAATACCCCGACCGCGTCCGCATGACGGCGATCGCCCAGACGGTCAACGTGCTGCAGGCCATGGTGCTGACGGACGGCGACAAGCTGGCCCTGACGCCGACCTACCATGCCTTCAAGATGTACGTGCCGTTCCAGGACGCCACCATGATCCCGCTGGACGTGCAGGCCCCGGCCTACACTTTGGGCGGCAAGACCATCCCGTCGTTCAACGCCTCGGCAGCCAAGGCCAAGGACGGCCATGTCTATATCGGCATCGCCAATATGAACCCGGTCGATGGCCTGAACCTGACGATCGACCTGGGCGCGTTGAAGGCCAAGGGCGTTTCGGGCCAGGTGCTGACGGCGCCGAAGATGGACTCGCTGAACCGTCCGGGCGCCAAGCCTGAAGTGGTTCCTGTCGACTACAAGGGCGGCAAGGTGACGGGCTCGACCCTGACCCTGGACATCCCGTCCAAGTCCGTCGTGGTCGTCCGCCTCGACTGACGCTAAGGCCGCTTCCCTTTTCCCCTCTCCCCGTTTACGGGGAGAGGACGAGAGCGGAACGAAGTGAACGCGATCGGGTGAGGGGCCCAACGTCTGAGGGGCTCAATGCTCCGGAGGTACAATGACGGTCATAGCTTTAAGCCACGGCGAACCTAACGTCTTTACGGGCGAAGCTCCCAACCGCTCCCTTGACCACGTGACGCGCTGCGAGCTGCACGTGTTCGAGATCGACAACCCGAAAGGGATGGCCCTGGTCTTCGCCGGCGGTGGTTACCTGAAACTGGTGTTCGAAAAAGAAGGCATAGAGGTCGCCGGATGGCTCAACACCCTCGGCTACAATGCCTATGTTCTGGCCCACCGTTTGCCGGGTCAGCCTGACGGAAACGGCGGGGTACACCCGGCGGATATCGCCCTGCGCGACGGTCTGACGGCGATGACGGCCCTGAGCGAATGGAGCCTGCCGTTCTTCCTGGTCGGCCTGTCGTCGGGCGGCCACCTGGCCGGCACTCTGGCCTGTCAACCAACCGCGTTGAACCTAAAAGGCACGGTCATCGCCTATGCGCCGGTCAACGCCAACCATAAGGATTACAAGGCCCCGGCGGGCAAGCCAGACTTCCCGCCGCCGGAAAAGCAGGCCTTTTACAATGCTTGGCCGATCGGCATTGCGGCCGAACCGCACGGCGTGCCGAAATGTCCGGTGTTCCTGGCCTATGCCCTGCACGACACATCGGTGCCGGTGGAGCACGCGCTAAACTTCATTAAGACGGCGCGTGATCTGAACCTGGACCTGGATGCGCATATCTTCGGCCAAGCGCGGCATGGGTTTGCCTTACGCGAACTGGACGGCAGCCAATCGGCCTGGCCCGACCTTGCCGCCGCCTGGTTGGAGCGACACCGAGGGCAGGCGGCGTGAAGTTCACTTCAGCCTGTCCAGCGACCATGCTTCAGGAAGCTCGTCGCCGGGCTCAGGGGAATGGTTGGGCACCTTGTCGAGAATCTGGCCCAAACCACCCGGCGCATGACCCTCTGCGCGTCGTTTGAAAAACTCTGCTGCGGTCTCCACGACACCGACCTTTTGTGCAACTGCGGCAGCGATCCATTGATTGAGGCTCACGCCGTCCTCTTTGGCCAGACGCGCGGCGGCGGCTTTTATGGAGTTCGGCAGCTTAAGGGGGTAGGTAGCTTTGCTCATGTCACTAACGCCTGTAAAAGTTGGGCCGGGCTCAGAAGACGAATGCCGAAACGTTCGGGCGCGCCAATAAAATCCCGCATGTTATAGGTTATCAGGGCGTCCGCGCGCCCATTGATAGCCGCTTCCAAGACAAGTTCGTCATCAGGGTCGCGCAACTGCGGTCGCCAGCTCAGATGAACATCGACAGGCTCGACGACGGCGGCCAATTCGACCAGAAACCGGTCGACATCTTCCAACGTAAGACCCGACACCTGCCGCTGGCTTTGCCGCTTCAAGACGTCCTCATACTCAAAGAAAAGTGGCGGTGTAGCCAGCAACTTCAGCTTCTCGTACTGCACGGCACGCAGAAGCACGAAGCTTGCTCCCGTCCGACTTCTGAGGGCGGTGGCCAGAACCGATGTATCGAGGGCGACTCTCAGCATAAGTATATGTAACATCCTATAGGATGTTTTTCCACACGATTCCTTTCATGCCGTAATACGGTCCTGGGCCACCGTACCTCCTACGTCACCCCCATCCACCGCCTATCGCCCGGATAAGTCCGACCGTCGCCTGATACTGCGCCGATCGCACCGCCAAAGATTGCCGCCGGATGGCCAGCAACTGGCGCTGGGCATCCAGCACCTCCAACTGCGACGCCGACCCGTTGGTATAACGCGACTGCGACATGGCAAGGGCCCGCGTCGCCGCCGCCACAGCCCGGTCCTGGGCCGCTTCCTGCTGCCGCAACCAGGTCAGGTCCGACAACTGGTCCTCGACATCGGCAAAGGCCACCAGCGCCGTCTGCTGATACGACGCGAACGCCACATCCAGCCCGCCCTTGGCATATTCCACCCCGGCCTGACGACGGCCGCCGTCGAAGATGGCCTGCGACAAGATCCCGGTCAAAGACCACGATTTGGCAGCATCCTCGAACAGGTCCCCCAAGTCGCCGGACGCATAGCCGCCATCTGCCGTCAGGCTCAATGCCGGCAGCCACGCCGCCTTGGCAATCCCGACACGACGCTGGGCACCATACAGGGCCGCTTCCGCCGCCAGCACATCCGGCCGGCGCTTCAACACCTCGGCTGGAATACCGGCCGGGATCACCGGCACGGCCTCGGCCCAGGCCTGGTCGCTCCACGAAGCCGCCGCCACATCGAAGCTACTGGCCGGTTCACCCAGCAACACCGCCAAGGCGTGGGCGACCTGGGCCCGGCGCTGGTCCAAAGCCGCCGCCTGCGCTTCGGTCGCTGCGACCTCGGCCTGCAACCGCGCCACATCCAACTCAGCGACATCGCCAGCCTCGAACCGGCGCTGCGTCACCGACAAAGTCCCGCGATAGGCCGTCAGGGTATCGGCGACGATCGCCCGGTCCTCATCCAGACCCCGCAAGGTAAAATAGGTCTCTGCCACCCGCGACTGGATCAGAAGTTGCGTATCGCGCAGCAGGTTCTCGCTGGCTACCGCATCGAACTCCGCCGCCTGAGACGCCGCGCGCAGCCGGCCGAACAGGTCGACCTCATACGACAGCTCAGCGCCCAACGCATGACCCGTCGCCGGCTTCGACTGGCCCACCTCTGCGCCATGGCTGGCGGCATAGCTGGCCCCCAATTGCGGCCACAGGCCCGACCGTGCCGACCACATCAGGGCCCTGGATTGCTCCAGGCGCCCGGCGGCGATGCGGATGTCGTGGTTGTTTTCACTGGCCCGGGCGATGAGGTCGTTCAGGACATCATCGCGGAAGACCAGCCACCACGCACCCACTTGAGGCACCGGGGCGGACAAGGTGGCTCCGTTGTCCGCCCCGGTGAAGGCGACAGGTGTTTCCACCTGTGCCTGTTGCAACGGTCCGGTGGCGCAGCCGCTCAGCAACAGAGCGGTAAGGGAAAGAGCAAGGATGCGCATCAGAAGGCCTCCGGCTTGAGTTTGACGGGTTGGGTCGCAGGCTTTGGTTCATCGTGAACCGGCTCATCTTCACCACCCAGGGTCGAGGCGTGCGCCTTGAGCGGCCGGTTACCCGACAGAGCCCGCAGCAGCACATAGAAGAAGGGCGTCATGAACAGGCCGATGACGGTGGCGCCGATCATGCCGCCGAAGACGGCGACCCCCATGGCGTGGCGCATCTCGGCCCCGGCGCCGTGGCTCAACACCAGCGGCAGGACGCCCATGATGAAGGCGATCGAGGTCATCAGGATCGGCCGCAGCCGCAACCGGGACGCCCGTATGGCCGCCTCCAGCGGGTTCAACCCGGTCATTTCCAGCTCGCGGGCGAACTCGACGATCAGGATGGCGTTTTTCGCCGACAGCCCGACCAACACGAACAACCCGATCTGGGTGAAGATGTTGTTGTCGCCTCCCGACAGCCAGACCCCGACCATGGCCGACAGCAGGCCCATGGGCACGATCAGGATGATCGACAGCGGCAGCACCATGCTCTCGTACTGAGCGGCCAGAACCAAAAACACCAGTAGGATGACCAGCGGATAGATCAGGGTCGAGGAATCCCCGGCCAGGATCTGCTGATAGGTCAGCTCGGTCCACTCGTACTCGATACCGGCGGGCAGGGTCTCCTTGGCGATGCGTTCGATCGCCGCCTGGGCCTGGCCGGACGAGAAGCCCGGCGCCGGTCCCCCCGTCACGTCGGCTGCCAGATAACCGTTATAGCGTCCGGCGGTGACCGGCCCGAACGACGGTTCGACCTTCAGCACGGCGGCCAGCGGGATCATCTCACCCGAAGACGAGCGCACCTTCAGCTTGCCGATATCCTCCGGCCGGGCGCGATACTGAGCGTCGGCCTGGACACGGACGGAGTAGGTCCGGCCGAAGCGGTTGAAGTCGTTGACATACTGCGAACCCAGATAGATCTGCATGGTCTGGAAGATGTCGTCCACCGATACGCCCAGCTGACGCGCGCGGGTCCGGTCGATATCGGCGTACAGCTGCGGCGTATTGATCTGGTAGCCGCTGAACACGCCGGCCAGTTCCTTGGTCTGGTAGGCCTTAGCAACGAAGGCCTTGGTCGCCTTGTCCAACTCGGCATAGCCCAGCCCGCCGCGGTCCTGCAGTTGCAGCTTGAAGCCGCCGGTCTGGCCCAGGCCCAGCAGGGCCGGGGGCGGGAACATGATGGCATTGGCCTCCTGGATGCCGGCCAGCTTGGCGTTCAGCGACCCGGCAATGGCGCCGGCCGACGGCCGGTGTTCCTTGAACGAGGTCAACGGCATAAACACCACCGCCGAATTGGCCGAAATCGTAAAGCCGTTGATCGACAGGCCCGGGAAGGCGATGGCGTGCTTGATGCCCGGTTCCTTGGCGGCGATTTCGCTGACCTTGCGCACCACAGCCTCAGTCCGATCCAAAGTCGCCCCATCCGGAAGCTGCACCATGCCGACCAGATAGGCCTTGTCCTGCTGCGGGATGAACCCGCCGGGCACGATGTGGAACATGACGAACGCCAACCCGGCCAGGCCGGCATAGAGACCCAGCATCAATCCCTTGCGCGTGGCGGTCTTGGCGACCGTCTTGCCGTAGGCGTCGCCGCTTTTCTTGAACGAACGGTTGAACCAGGCGAAGAAACCGCCGAACCAGCGGTCCATGAACCGTGTCAACCCGTCCTTCGGGGCGTCATGGCCCTTCAGCAGCAGGGCCGCCAAGGCCGGCGACAGGGTCAGTGAGTTGATCGCCGAAATCACCGTCGAAATGGCGATGGTCAGCGAGAACTGACGATAGAACTGACCCGACAGACCCGTAATAAACGCCAGCGGCACGAACACGGCGACCAGCACCAAAGCAATGGCGATGATGGGCCCTGACACTTCGCGCATGGCCTGGTAGGTGGCCTCGCGCGGACTCTTGCCGGCCTCGATATTGCGCTCGACGTTTTCGACGACCACGATGGCGTCGTCGACCACGATCCCGATGGCCAAAACCAACCCGAACAACGTCAAGGCATTAATCGTGAACCCGAACAGGTGCATGACGGCAAAGGTCCCGATCACTGACACCGGCACGGCCAGCAGCGGGATCAGCGACGCCCGCCAGGTTTGCAGGAAGATGATGACCACGATCACCACCAAAGCGATGGCTTCCAGCAAGGTATGGATCACCGAGTCGATCGACTCGTGGACATATTCCGACGTGTCGTAGGCGATGGCGTAGTCTACGCCTTCCGGCATCTGCTTTTTCAGCGTCTCCATGGTCTCGTGGACTTCTTTCGACAGCTGCAGCGAATTGGCGCCGGCGGTCTCGAAGATCGGGATGGCCACGGCATTCTTGTTGTCCAGCAAGGACCGCAACGCATAATCCGACCCGCCCAACTCGACCCGGGCGATATCGCCCAGATAGGTCACGGCGCCGTCGGCACCGGTCTTGACGATGATGTTGCGGAAGTCCTCTTCGGTCGACAGCCGGCCCTGGGCGTTGACCGGCATCTGCACGGTCACGTCGGGCAGGCCCGGCGAAGCACCGACCGTACCCGCCGCCGCCTGGACGTTTTCCGAGCGGATGGCGTTGGTGATATCGGCCGGCGACAACCCGCGCTCGGCGACCTTCTGCGGATCCAGCCATACGCGCATGGCGTACTCGCCGCCACCGAACATCTGGATGGGCCCAACCCCCTTGATCGACTGCAGCCGATCCTTGACGTGCAACAGGGCATAGTTGCGCAGATAGGTCACATCATAGCGGCCGTTCGGCGAGGTCAGGTGCACCACCAACGGCAGGGACGACTGCGACTTCTGCGTGGTGATCCCCAAGGCCCGGACATCGCCGGGCAAGCGCGCCTCGGCCTGGCTGACCCGGTTCTGCACCATTTGCTGGGCCAGGTCGGCATTGGTCCCCAGCTTGAAAGTGACCGTCAAGGTCATCTGACCGTCAGCGGTCGCCTGGGACGACATGTAGAGCATGTTCTCGACGCCGTTGACCGCTTCCTCGATGGGAGCAGCGACGGTTTCGGCGATGACGGCCGGGCTGGCGCCGGGATAGAAGGCGCGCACGACCACCTGGGGCGGGACGACTTCGGGATATTCCGACACCGGCAGGACCCGCAGCGACAGCAGGCCTGCCAGAAGGATCAGCAGGGACAACACGCCGGCGAAGATCGGCCTGTCGATAAAGAATTTGGAGAGGTTCATGTGAACGCCCTTTCGGGTACAGCCGTCCCTGTCCGCGCCTCACACGAGACGCGGCAGACAACGGGGAATATGGAAATCTCCTCCTCTCCACGAAGTGGGGAGGTGTCGGCGAAGCCGACGGAGGGGTATCTTTCTTACGCGTCCGGCAAACCAAACGTGGGCGTCATGGCGACCACCTTCTCGGCCACCACAGACCCGGGACCGACATGCTGGACGCCGCTGACGACGACTCGTTCACCGTCTTTCAGGCCGGAGGTCACGATGCGCTGACCGTTGACCGTCCCGCCCAGCACGACTTCGCGATAGACGACCTTATGATCGGCGCCGACGACGTAGACGAACCGCTTGTTCTGATCGGTCCCCAGGGCCAATTCGGACACCAGCAAGGCCGGCTTGGTCCGCGCCGAGCCCATATGGACGCGCACGAACTGGCCAGGGATCAGCCGCCCATCGGCATTGCTGAACACGGCGCGGGCGCGCAAGGTGCCGCTGCCGCCGTCGAACTGATTGTCGATGAGCTGCAGATGACCCTCGATCGGCGCCTCGCCATTGTCGGTCTCGACCGTCACCGGCACAGAGTCCAAAGCGCTGCCTCCCAAATCGGCCAAGGTCCGCTTGATCACCGCCTCATCGGCATCGAAGCTGGCATAGATCGGGCTGACCGACACCAGGGTGGTCAAGACCGGCGACTGCGGTCCGGCGCCGACCAGGTTGCCGGCGGTGATTTCAATCCGTCCGACGCGGCCGGAGACCGGTGCACGCACCTGGGTGTAGCTCAAATTCAGACTGGCGCTTTGCAGTTGCGCCCGTGCCGCCGCCAGCGAGGCCTCGGCCGCCTTTAAATCATTGGTGCGGCTTTCGACGTCCGACTGAGCGATGGCGTGGTCGGCCCACAGCCGCTGGGCGCGCGCCTGCTCCGACGTGGCCAGGGTCAACCGCGCCTGGGCGGCGGCGACATCGGCCTGGGCGCGGGCAACCTCGGCCTGGTAGGGCGCAGGATCGATGGTGACCAGCAGGTCGCCCTTATTGACCAAAGCGCCTTCACGGAAATGGACGGCCTTGATGGCGCCGGCGACTCTTGGCCGGATCTCGACCCGATCGACGGCTTCCAGCCGGCCGGAGAAGTCGTCCCACTGGGCGACCTCCTGCAGCTTCACGACGGAAACCGAGACGGGCGTCGCGGGGGCGGGGTCTTGGGCCTGGGCGCGGTTGGTGGCGACGACGCCGATACCGGCGGCGGTGACGAGAACGGCGGCGGCGGCCGTGCCGACGAGGATTTTGCGATAGCGGTCAAGCGACAGCGAAGAGATGACAGGATCGAACATAACGGATGTCCTTTGGGGAGAAAGGAGGGGGCGGGACTTGCGGGAACGCTGCGAAGTCCTATTTAATTGCGGACCTGCATAAAATAGTGCGCCGCGACATTTTGTAAACATATTTTTATGCGAATTCGCAAATAAATATGCTAAGCCCCAAATCAGGGCGCAAAAACCCAACGATCTCTTGGCTCTGGCCAAGGACCGGGAACGGCGCTAAGGTGATGTTATATAAGGTGGCCAAAGGCCGGAAACTGTCAGCAGGGCGTGCGTTCAGGAGTTAAGCGTACCATGGACGATCTGAAAATTCTGGAAGAGGGCGGGCTGGTCTGCGGAAGCGAAGGGCTGGATGCCCAGGCGTGCGGCATGGTCAAGCGCGGCCGCGGCCGTCCGCGCGCCTTCGATCCGGATGCCGTGCTGGAAAAGGTGCTGGAACTGTTCTGGGAGCGCGGCTTTGCGGCCACCTCGCTGGACGACATCGCCGCCGCCACGGGGGTCAGCCGCCCCAGCCTGGCCTCGGCCTTCGGCGACAAGGAGCAGCTCTATATCAAGTCGATCGAGCTCTACCGCCAACGTATCAACGAACAACTGGACACGGTCCTGACCTGCAAGGGCGACGGCTGCACATTGCTGTCGATCGTGCGGCGCTATTTCGACGTTATGATCGACACCTATACCGGCCATTCGGAAAGCTGCCTGGGCTGCGCTTTCATGAGCACGGCGGTGAATGAGGCCCCGCGCCATGAGTCGATCATGGATATGGTGCAAAACGCGATTGCCGGCTTCGACCAGCGCTTCGAGGAATTCTTCGCTGGCGCAAAACGCTACGGCCACCTGCGCCCCGAAGCCGACCCGAAGGTCCTGTCGCAGATGATGGTGGGTCTGACGGCGAACATCGGCATGCGCGCTCGCGCCGGCGCCAGCCGCGAGGAACTGCGCCAGATCATTGCCGACACCACGGCCTACCTGTTTTCCTAAGCCAGATGAGAGCGCTCACTACTTCCCTCTCCCCTCCAAAGAGGGGAGAGGACGAGAGCGGAACAAAGTGAACGCGATCGGGTGAGGGGCCTTCCGAGGACGGCTAACCACCCGACTGAATACGTATGCACCCCGGTTTCGTTCACCTTCCTTGATGCGCTGACCCTGCTACCCTGAAGAAAACAGGGGCGCGCCTATGTTCGAAAATCTTCCGCATGTCCCAACACTGCCCGCCGTCGCCGCCAATGATTTCGGCCGCATCCTGGCCGCCGAACAGCCGGTCATCTTCAAAAACCTGATCGCCCACTGGCCCGCCGTCGCCGCCGGCACGAACCCCGCCACCCTGAACGCCTACCTCAAAGCCATAGACCGCGGCGCTTTGGTCCCCGTCATGGAAGCCCCGGCCTCTTCCGGAGGCCGCTACATCTACGGCGACGACCTGCGCGAGTTCAACTTCGCCAAACGCAATCGCGGCCTCGCGGAAACCCTGGACCAGATCGAACGCAACCTGGCGCTCGACAATCCGCCCTTCGTCGCGGTCCAGATGCTGCCGCTCACCATCCTGCCGGACTTTATCGCTGACAACCCGCTCCCCCTGATGCCGCCGCAGATCACACCGCGGCTATGGATCGGCGGCAAGCTGAAAACCCAGACCCACAACGACCGCGACCATAACCTGGCCTGTGTCGTCGCAGGCCGCAGGCGCTTTCTGCTGTTTCCGCCGGACCAGGTCGCCAACCTCTATGTCGGGCCGTTGGACAATCCACCACCGCTGTCCCTGGTGGACCCGGAAGCTCCCGACTACGACCGCTTCCCCAAATTCCGCGAAGCCATGGCATCCGCCGTCATCGCCCATCTCGAACCTGGCGACGCGCTGTTCATGCCGAAATACTGGTGGCATCACGTCACGTCGCTGGAGCCGTACAATGTCATGGTCAACTACTGGTGGGGCGATTACGCCACGGGTTTAGAACGCGCCAGCGACGCCTTCCTGACGGCCCTCTTGGCGCTTGGCGCCCTACCACCGGGCGAACGCGCCTACTGGAAGGCCATGTTCGACGCTTACGTGTTCAAAGCCGGCGACGATGCCACCGCCCATTTGCCGCCAGACCTAAAGGGCGTCCTCGGTTCCATGACGCCGGCCTTGCGCGAGCGCCTGAAAAAGGAACTGAAACTGGCCTACCTCAAAAACTGAATTGGGAGTTAGGTTCAGAAAAAGCAATATTGCCAATACTTTATCCCTCCCCGTTATACGGGGAGGTGGATCATTTGCGGTTAGCAAATGAGACGGTGGGGGATTGGGCCCGCTGTCATTTTGCCGGCGCCAAACCTACTCCGCTTTGTCCTTCACCGCCGCGGCCATGGCGTCGACCAAGGTCGCGTCGTCCTGACTCAGTTCCCAGGCAAACAGCCCGGCCAAGCCCTCCTGCTGCACATAGCGCCCCTTGGCTGCCAAACTGCGCGGCGTATCCAGCGACAGGAAACCACCCGTCTTCTCATCATACAGATAGGCCGCCTGGGCCACCTCGTCATAACCCGCCGTCCAGCCCTTGGCTTCCAGCCCCAGCGCCTGGACCTCTGTCCATGAGGCCATGCCTGCCAATTCGCCGGCCGATCCGCTGGCCGGAAAACGCCCGTCATCGAACTTCGCGTTCTTCCATTCCCGGGCATAGAACCCGGCGCCCAGCACCATCTTACCCTTGGGCACCCCGGCCGCCGCCAGGTTGCGGATCATGTCGTCCGAGCCATAGCCATCCGTCGTCGGGCCGGCGACCAGATTGGTGTGATGGCCGGGCCATCCGCCGCCGCCGGAATAGTCGCCGATCCGCTGGAACGACTTCTCCGGCGTGAAATCATAGGTCATGACGAAGACCAGGTCGAAGTCGTCCTCGACGCCCTTCCAGTCGATACCCGCCACCGTGCGCGCATAGCCGGCAACGGCCGTGGTCAACAACCGCTCGCGACCATCCTTCGCCTCTAACCCGTCGAACGCCCCGCGCAGACCCTCGACCAGAGCGCGATGGTCTGCGGCTTCCTGTACACGTGCCGCATCGGACAACAGAGCGCGCGCCTCGTCCCCGCCGCCGGGATATTCCCAGTCGATGTCGAGCCCGTCGAACACCGGATACTTCGTCAACAAAGCCACGGCCGACTCCGTAAAGGCCTTTCGACGCGCCGCAGACACAACCACTTCGGGATACATCGGCATGCCCCACCCGCCGACCGAAGCTATGACCTTCAGGCCCGGGTTGCGCTGCTTCAACTCAGCCATGGCGGCCAGTTCCGCGCGGATCTGCGGCGTGTCGGGCAAGGTGATGGCGTAATCGGCCGCGCCGGCGCAGATCGGTTCGCGCGCCTTCTTCTCATCGGCGTCGAAGGCCGGACTGTCGCCGCACACCGGCACAAACGAATAGACCAGGTGAGTCAACTTCTGCACCGACGGGCGCTTCAGCGCTTCCTGAGTGCCGCCGGACGGGTAATAGTAGGTGGCGACGACGGGCTCGGCGGCGGCCGGAAACGCCAGCCATGCGGCGCCCAGACAGAGGGCGGAAAAGAAAGCCGTGCGCGTGCTCATCCCGTGTTTCCTTATCATGTGCGGTTGCCTGAACAGCTATCGCCAATATGCGTCCAAAGCAAGTCCAATATCATACCTGTTTGCGGTCGTCCTGAACCAGCCGCGGAGCGGCATTCGACAGCAAGAGGTTGAAACACGAAACAACGTTCGGCGCAGCCAATGGCCACGAATGGACACGAATAAGAAGGAATAAATCAGCCTCACCGGTCGATGCCACCTTTAACTTTCTTCTTCGCGTCTTCGCGTCTTCGCGTGAAATTTTACTTCCCTTGGAGATGGGTGACCGCCCAAAACGGCGTGCCTAATTAAAGGTAGAAAGAGGACTCACGCGAAGACGCGAAGACGCGAAGAAGAATGCAGTCTCCCATTGGGCAGGCACTGCACTTCCTTCCTTATTCGTGTCCATTCGTGGCCATTGGCTGCGCCGAACGTTGTTTCGTGTTTCAACCTCTTTGCGTAGACTCCGCTGCGCGGCAGGTTACGGGTAAGCTGCAGATGCCGTCGGACTGGCGCTTTCGCCCATGGCATGTTACTATTTGTTGCAAATTTGCAAATTTGTCTGAAAATTTTTAACAGGCGTTTCGAATCTCTTCCTCACAAAACCTTATTATGTATAATAAAAACATGGCTGCATAATATGACGTGTATAATATAATGCAAAGCCGATGAAATTATGTCCATCATTTGATACGGCCAAAAAGCCGAATCGAAAGACGCAGTTTCATAAAACCCGCGCGATCATGACGTGGGAAGCCACCCAAACCGGTGGCACGATAACAGAGAGGAGTTCGCTGAAGGGGCGGGGCATTCCCCGCCGCGTCCGGGGGCGGAACACAACTCCTGTCCATGTTGGGAAACGACTGTCCGGACCGTCACGGTCACCCTGCGCAGGCCTATGCTGGCGCGGGCGGGACGATTGCGGTCCGGTAACCAGCAACGTGGGTCTCGACACCGAGGCCTCAAGGGAGAACAGAATGAAAAAATTGAACACGGGTCAACGCAGCGTCATGCTCAGGGGGAGTGTCTCCCTGGTGACACTGGCCGCCATGGCGGTCCTGGGCACAGGCGTGGCCATGGCACAGGACGCGCCCGCCGCCGAAGACGGCCAGGCCGTCGTCGTCGTCGGCACCCGCCGCGCGCTGCAAACGGCGCAGACCATCAAGAAAAACGCCGACACCCACGTCGATTCCATCACCGCCACCGACATCGGCGCCTTCCCGGACAAGTCCGTGGCCGAAGCGCTGCAACGCGTGCCGGGCATCACTGTATCGCGCTTCCAGTCCAGCGACGACTCGACCCACTTCTCGGCCGAACCGGCCCAGGTCCTGATCCGCGGCCTGACCTTCGTCCGCACCGAACTCAACGGCCGTGACACCTTCACTGCCGACGGGGCGCGCGGGCTGAACTTCAACGACGTCTCGCCGGAACTGATGGCCGGCGTCGACTCCTACAAGAACCTGACCGCCGAAATGATCGAAGGCGGCATCGCCGGTTCCGTCAACCTGCGCACCCGTATGCCGTTCGACTCGAAAGGCCAGGTCATCTCGGCTTCGGTCAAAGCCAATTACGGCGACCGTTCCGAAGACACCACCTTCGAATATTCCGGCATCTACACCAACCGCTGGGAAACCGAAGCTGGTGAATTCGGCGTCATGCTGAACTTCGCCCAGGGCAATGTCCTGACCCAGACCGAAGGCGTGGTCATGCAGCGCATCGGCGCCTTCTGCTCGGCCGGCTTCGGCACGTCCAACGCCGCCAATGTCAATGCCGACGGCACCGTCGCCTGTACCGCCAACCCCTATGGCGGATCCGGCTGGGTCTATATGCCCCGTCAGGTCAACTTCTCGCAGGTGAAATACGACCGCGACCGCCGCGGCACCGCCGCCGCCTTGCAGTACCGCAACAACGAACGCACCATCGAGTTCAGCCTGCAGTACAACGACACCTACTACAAGAACGCCTGGATGGAGCGCTCCTCCAATATCGGCTTCTTCGATCTGTGGGCGGCGCCGGCCTTCTCGCCCCAGACAACGGCCGTGGTCGGACCGGCCGACGGCACCCCGGCCTTCGCCTTCGGCGCCGACGGCATGCTCGATTCCGGCGTGATCACCGGGCCGTCGGGCGGCTGGGGCTGGTCGGACCAGGTGGCCATGGACATCGGCTCCGCCGTTCCGGGCAAGCCCTTCGTCAACTACTGCGGCGGTGGCGGCTGCACCACCACCCGCCAGGGCACAACGGTGTCGAACGAGTCGCGTATCTTCAACCACGAAGAAGCCACCCGCGACCTGGCGGCCAACCTGAAATGGGAGGTCAGCGACAAGCTGAGCGCCAATTTCGACGTGCAGTACGTCGAGGCCGAGACCAACAACTACGACATCCTGGTCGCTGCCAACACCCTGGCCAACGTCAAGTACAGCACCAACGAAGACGGTACGCCGACCATCGACCTGCTGCCGGGCTCCAATGTCAACTACGCCCCGGGCTTCCTGGCCAATACCCACAACTGGTACATCCCCTTCATCCAGGATCACTGGGAAGACAACGATGCCACCCAGTTCTCGGCCCGCGCCGACCTGGAATACCGCTTCGACGACGGCGGCTGGCTGAACTCCCTGCGCGCCGGCGTGCGCCATGCCGAACGCGATCAAAAGGTCCGCTACTCGGCCTACAACTGGTCGCCGGTGGTCCAGCCGTGGAATGCGTGTAACGGCCCGGGCTTCAACCTGGATAACACCACGCCCGCCCCCTACACCTGCAACCCCGGCCGCACCTTCCAGGGCTACGGCAAGGATATGTGGGTGTCGGAACCGCTGCGTGACGGTTTCTACAATGGTAACGTATTCAATCCGGGCGCCATGGCCTGGCTGTCGAACGACGTCCTGGCCGATTACGACCGCCATGTTGCCGGCCTGTCCTCGGCGACGACCAACTCGCCGCTGGGCTGGACGCCTTTGTGCCAGCGCGCCAACAACACCGAAGGCTGTTTCGTCGATCCGGAAATGCTGGATGTCAACGAAACCACCAACGCCGCCTACGTCATGCTGAAGTTCGGCGGGGCGGACAAGACGCTCTTCGGATCCAGCATCACGCTGAACGGCAATATCGGTGTCCGCTACGTCCAGACCAAGGTCGAAAGTCATGGCGGCGTCGCCTTCAACAACGCCAACTGGTACAGCACTTTGGCGCCCTGCAACACGCCGACCGGGCCGAACAACCTGCTCAACGTGTCGTGCTACCTGACCGACGCCATCCGTAACTTCAGCGGCGGGCCGGCGGTCAAGAGCGTCTACGGAGCCGAGCATGAAAACTGGCTCCCCAGCCTGAACCTGCGCTTCGGTTTGACCGAAAACACCTTCATCCGCTTCGGGGCATCGCGCGCCCTGTCGCGTCCAGACTTCGGCCAGTTGCGCAACTACGTCGCCATCCAGTCGCCGGCGATCAACACCGGTCCGAACTCACCGTTCATCGTCTGGACGGATCCGAACGGACCCAAGACCGCGGCGAACGTGAAGGGCTACAACTTCGTGTTCAACGCCGACTCGGGTAACGCCGCCCTGGCGCCGGTGACGGCGGATCAGTTCGACCTGTCGTACGAGCACTATTTCAACTCGACCTCGTCCTTCACCTTCGACCTGTTCTACAAGAAGCTGAACGGCGACATCTCCTATGCCGAAATTCCGCGTGCGGTGACCCTGAACGGGGTGACGCAGCCGGTGCTGATCCGTGGTCCGGGTAATGGCGACGGCGGCGGTACGCTGAAGGGCTTCGAAGTGGCCTACCAGACCTTCTTCGACTTCCTGCCGGCGCCGTTTGATGGCCTGGGTCTCCAGGCCAACTACACCCGCACCAAGCAGTCGGGGATCAACAACTCCAACCTGGCCAACCAGCCGGGCTACGCGGCGGGCGGGACGATCGGCTTCGGCGGCGGCCTTCAGGTCAACGGGGCGGTCTTCGACTCGCACCGCCTGGCCGGCATCTCCGATGAATCCTACAACATCGTGGTGCTGTACGAAAAAGGCCCGTTCGCTTCGCGCCTGGCCTATTCGCACCGTTCGGACTTCCTGACGGCCAATCTGGACTGCTGTATCGGCCTGCCGATGTACCAGAAGGGCAACGGCTTCCTCGACGCGTCGATCCGCTACAAGCTGAACGACAATATCGAGCTGTCGCTGGATGGTTCCAACCTGCTGGATACGACGACGGTGATTCAGCAGATGGTGATGGGCGACTCGGCGGCGACGCCGGGTGCGGCTTCGGTGAAGAAGGACTCGGCCTGGATCCGCAACGACCGCCGGTTCCAGTTCGGCGTCCGCTTCAAGTACTAACCAACTGCCCCATCCAGTCGCGCTCCGACAAAGTAGCCGGGCGCGACTGGACTCCCTCTCCCCGCCTGCGGGGAGAGGGTTGGGGTGAGGGGTTACTGTCAGTGGTTTCCCCAAGATTGACCAGAACTATCACGATAGATCGATTTATCTTGCTCCTCCCCGCTTGTCGGGGAGGGGGACCGCTCGAATGAACGGAGGTCTGAGGTCGTAGACCGATGACCATAGTGAATGAGGTGCGGTGGTGGGGTTTCTTGCCGAGGTTCAACCTTCCCCGACGCTTCTCATGCTTCTTCTGACGCGGCGAAGCGGCGTTACCTGCCAAAGAATTTTTTACCACGGACCACACGGACCACACGGACTTCAGGTTGTTCTTGACGCCGCGCAGCGGTTTTAATTTTCCAAGGATTGCCGCCGCGCGATGGGTTCAAGGGCATCTCGAAGTCCGTGTGGTCCGCGTGGTCCGTGGTAAAAAAACTCTTGTCCTCATCCCCATTCAACCGTGGTTCCAGACTTCCACAAAATGCCGCTGCGCGGCGGGTTCAAGCCAATCCTGAAAGCCCAGTAGATGACGTCAAAACTCAGAGTGGTCATAGCCGGCGGCGGCACAGCGGGCTGGATGTGCGCAGCCGCTTTTGCCCGGCGCCTGGACCGCGACCGTTACGACATCACGCTTATCGAATCCGCCGACATCGGCACGGTCGGTGTCGGCGAAGCGACACTCCCCCACATAAAAACCTTCAACGACATGCTGGGCATCGACGAAGCCCGCTTCATGCGCAATTGCAAGGCGACCTTCAAACTGGGCATCGAGTTCGTCGACTGGGGCCGCAAGGGCAACCGCTACATCCACCCGTTCGGCACCTTCGGCGAAGCCTGGCGCGGCTTGGGCTTCCATCACTACTGGACGCGCGCCCGGCGACTGAACCAACACCCCGCCCCCTTAAACGAATACTCCTACGCCGTCATGGCTGCCCAACAGGGCCGCTTCGAATTTCCCAACGAAGACCAGAAGTCGATCCGTTCGACCTATGCCTATGCCTACCATTTCGATGCCGGCCTCTATGGCGAATTCCTGCGCGAATGGGCGACCGCTCGCGGCGTTAAACGCATCGAAGGCCGTATCGACCACGTCACCCAAACCGCCACCGGCGACATCGCCACCCTGACCCTGGCGTCCGGTGCAATCATCTCAGGCGACCTGTTTGTCGATTGCTCCGGTTTCCGCGCCCTGCTGCTGGACGGCGCGCTCAATAGCCCGTGGGAGAACTGGACGCATTGGCTGCCCTGCGACCGCGCCCTGGCCATGCCGGTTACCCGCTCCGGCGACCTGGCTTCGGCCACCCGCTCAACCGCCCAAGCGGCCGGCTGGACCTGGCGCATCCCGCTGCAACACCGCACCGGCACCGGCTACGTTTTTTCGTCCAGCCACATCACCGAAACCGAGGCCCACGACACGCTGAATACCAACGCCCAAGGCTTGGCCGACCCCCGCCTGCTGCGCTTCCGCGCCGGCCGCCGCCCGAAGGCCTGGACCGGCAACTGCGTCGGCATCGGCCTGGCCAGCGGCTTCCTCGAACCGCTGGAATCGACCAGCATCTACCTGATCCAGGTGGGGGCCCTGTCCCTGGCCGAACTGATACCGACAACGCCGGGCCCGACCGACCCACGCCTGGCCGCCGAATTCAACCGCCGCAGCGACATCGAATACGAACGCATCCGCGACTTCCTGATCCTGCACTATCACGCCAACGGCCGCACCGGCGAAGCCTTCTGGGACGATGTCCGCCACATGGCCATCCCCGACAGCCTGGCCCACAAGATAGAGTTGTTCCGCCGCCGCGGCCATATCCCGGCCTATAAGGACGGTCTGTTCTCGCCCGATAGCTGGCTGTCGGTTCTGGCCGGCCAGGACATCCTGCCGGGAAACTATGACCGCCTGGCCGATGCCCTGGACCCTGACCAGACCGCCCGTTTGATGGCCGACCTGCGTGAACGCATCGCCGGCCAGGTTGCCGCCATGCCGGCCCATGGCGACTTCGTCAGCTACTTTGCCGAGGCCCGTGAGGAGATGCCGGCATGACCACCGTGATCCTTGCCGGCCGCGATGCCCCCCTGTGGCTTTCCGCGCTTGCCCTCCACGCCGCCCTGTCGCCATCCGGCGTTACGGTCGAGGTCATCGAACTGCCCTCTCAAACCCGCGCCCAGGACGTCCACGCTACCCTCCCGGCGCTCGAAGCCTTCCACGTCCTGCTCGGCCTTGAAGAAGCCGCCCTGCTCAAGGCCGTGCGCGGCACCTTCACGCTCGGCCAGAACCTGCTCGGTTTCTCCGGTGGCCCGGCCTTCTTCCATCCCTACGGCAGCTTCGGTGCGCCCATCCGTAACCAGGCCTTCTTCCCGCACTGGCTGAAGGCGCGCCGCCACGGCCTCAACGTCGCCCTGGAAGACTTTTCCCTGACCGCCGCCGCCGCCAAACACGGCCGCATCGTCGTTCCGGACGCCCAGACCGGCGCCTTTGCCCGCACCGACTATGGCTACCACCTGCCGGCCCAGGCCTATGGCCGCCTCCTCAAGTCCCAGGCCCAGGCTCGCGGCATCGCCATCCATCACGCCCGCGACCTGACCGTCAACCGCGACGAAGCCGGCATTGCCAGCCTGATCCTCGACAGCGGCCGGTTGCTTGCCGGTGATCTCTATCTCGACCTGACCGGCGCCGATGCCCTCCTCATCGGCGGCGGCCAAGGGGCCGGGCGCGCTATGTCCTGGCGCGCCCGCTTCCCCTTCGACCGCGTCCTGGTGTCGGCGGCGCCGCGCTTCGCCTCGATCCCGGCCTATGCCCAGATCCGCGCCCACCGCGAAGGCTGGCTGGGCCTGTTTCCAACCCAGGCCCAGACCCATCTGGTCCAGGCCTTTTCCAGTGAACGGCTGAGCGACGACGAGGCGCTCAAGACCGCCGCCACCTTCTCCGGCCTGCTGTTGAAGGACGCGGTGGTCGAACCTATCCATCCCGGCCGCCGCGACACCGTGTGGGACGACAACTGCATCGCCCTGGGCGCGTCGGCCGCGGTGTTCGATCCATTCGGCGGTGTCGAGCTCCAGGCCCTGCAAACCGGCCTGGTTCAGCTCCTGTCGTTGTTTCCGGTTGACGGGAACTATCAAGCCGAACGCAGCGAATATAACGGCCTGATGACCCAGGTTTATGACCGCATCGCCGACTTCCAGTCTGCGGTCTATGCCCTGAAGCGCTGCGCCGGATCGCGCGCCTGGGACGCCGCCCGCCAGGCCGAGCTGTCACCGGAAACTTCGCATAAGCTGGAAACGTTCCGGGCGCGCGGTATCGTGCCCCTGCTGGAAGAGGAAACCTTCCCGCTCGAATCCTGGCAGGCCCTGTTCACCGGCCTGAGCGTCATCCCCGACAGTTATGACCCGCAGGTCGACACCACCCCGCCCGAAGACCTGCGCTTTGGCCTGAAATCCATCCTGGCCCACATCAAGACCCAGGTCGAGGATCAGACCTCGCACGACGCCTATCTCGAAATCTTCTGTGCCCCGGAGACGGCATGACCACCATTGTCGTTACGGGCAGGGGAGCGGCCGCCTGGATGGCGGCGGCTTGGTTTGCCCACCGGGGTGGTGGCGTCACCGTGGTCGAGGACGGTCCCGCTGCTATGACGGCTCTGGCCACCCGGTCGTCGTTTACAGACTTCAACCGCGCGATGGGTATCGAGGTCGTGGGCACGCCGCGCCTGGGCACGCTGTATTCAGGTTGGCGCCGCGACTACTTCCATCCGCTGGGCAGCTACGGGGAAGACTGGGACGGCGTCGGCTTCCATCACTACTGGCTGCGCCTTCAGGCCGGTGATCCCGGCCGTTTCAGCCTGGAGACTCAGGCGGCCAAGGCCGGCCGCTTCGGGGAAGGCCTGACCCACGGCCATCATGTCGATGTCGTCCAATGGATCGCGTCGGTCAGGTGCCGCTTCCCTGACATCGAGATCGCCGGCCATGCCCAAGGCGATCTTCACATCGACGCCCGCGAACCCGAGGTCACCACCTGGACCGAGGGCCCCGATGCTGCACTCTACACCACCATCACCAAGCAACCCGACGGCTGGTCGTGGCGCGCGCCTATGGGCGACTATACTCTGTGCGGCCAAACCACCGCCAGACCCACCTTCACCCCTTGGCAGGGCAAGACCGTCACCCTGCCAAGGCTGGAGCCGTTCGGCGATCTGGGCCTGCACCTGATCCAGACCGCCATCGAACGTCTGGGCGAAGTCATGCCCGGCCCGATCCGCCCAAGCATTGTCGACCGTTACAATGCCGACATGGCCGAAACCTGGAACGCACTCAGCGACTTCATTGGCCTGCGGACTGGCGATATCTCCGACCGCCTGAAGTCCCGGCTCGACATGTTCGCCCTGGCCGGCCACATCCCCGTGCCGCACCACGAGATATTCACCGAAGCCGACTGGTTCGCCCACCTGTCCGGTTTGGGCTACATCCCGCGCGCCTGGCATCCCATCGCCGGCCTGGCATCCGAAACCGACCTGCGTCTGCGCTTGGCGCGCCTGCGCACCCGCATCGACGAACAGGTGGCTGCCTTATGATCCGCAATATCGTCATTGTCGGCGGCGGCACGGCCGGGTGGATGGCCGCCGCCATGTTATCCAAGTCTTTGGCGAAAAGCCTGGCCAAGCCCTACACCATCACCCTGGTCGAATCCGATGACATCGGCACAGTCGGGGTAGGGGAGGCGACCATCCCGCCGATCCAACTGTTCAACCGGATACTGGGGCTCGACGAAGCCGAGTTCATGCGCGAGACCCAGGCCACCTACAAGCTGGGCATCGAGTTCGTCGACTGGCGCGCCCGCGGCCATAGCTACGTCCATCCGTTCGGCAGCTTCGGCGGCCAGGATGTCCACCACGAATGGCTGCGCTGGTCGCACCTGACCCGCGACGAGGACTTCGGCCGTTTCAATGCCGAGACCCTGGCCATGCGCGCGCGCCGCGTCACGCCCGGCCTGAACTACGCCTTCCAGTTCGACGCCGGCCTCTATGCCGCGTACCTACGCCGCTATGCCGAGGCGCGCGGCGTCGTCCGGATCGAGGGTCTGATTCAGTCCGCCGATCAACACCCCGACTCCGGTTTCATCACCGCCGTCCGGCTCAAATCCGGTGACAGCGTCCCCGGCGACCTGTTCATCGACTGCTCGGGCTTCCGGGGGCTGTTAATTCAGGAAGTCCTGAAGTGTGGATTTGTGGAATGGACGCAGTTTCTGCCGTGCGATCGGGCGGTCGCCGTACCGTGCGAAAGCCCTTCCGGTCCGATCACCCCCTACACCCGATCGACCGCCCGCGACGCCGGCTGGCAGTGGCGCATTCCGCTGCAACACCGTGTCGGCAACGGCCATGTCTTCTGCAGCGGATTCACTTCGGAAACTTCCGCCATCGACACCCTGATGACCAATCTTGACGGTAAACCCTTGAAAGACCCAAAGGTTTTGCGCTTTGTCACCGGCCACCGCCGCAAGGTCTGGGAGAAGAACGTCGTTGCCATCGGCCTGGCCAGCGGCTTCCTGGAGCCGCTGGAATCGACCTCGATCCACCTGGCGCAGCTGGGTATTACCCGGCTACTCACCCTGCTACCTGGCAATGGCTTCGTTCCAGCCATGATAGAGCGCTACAACCTTGAAATGCTTGAAGATTATGAGGCGACGCGCGACTTCCTGATTGCCCACTACCATGTCACGGACCGCGACGACACGCCTTTCTGGCGCCATTGCCGCAATATGACCATTCCCGACAGCCTGTTGAATCGTCTGGATATTTTCCGCCACACCGGCCACGTCCACATTCGCGGCGGCGACCTGTTCCGCGACGCGTCATGGTTCTCGGTCCTGGTCGGCCAGGGCCTCAGACCCGACCGATGGCACCCCGCCGCCGACCGCCTGTCCGAGGCCGAACTCCGCCGGCGGATGGCCTAGCCGGCCTTGCGTTGGTTTTTGAGGTCGATCAGCCGGCGGATATTTCCGAGCGAGTTGATCGCGGCATAGGCCAGGTTCAAATAACCAGCGCGCAGCAGCCGACCCAATCGCTCATTATCAAGTTTTACAAGGGCTTCATGGTTAATGGAATAGGCATCGGGCACGTTATAAATGGTGGAATCGTCGATGCGGATGTCGATCTTGATCGGCGACAACAGTCCGCATTCGGCAAAGGCGGCAAACATGATGCGCGTAGGGTTGTGGCCTTCGTGGATGGTTTTCAGGGCCCGTGCGTGGCGTTCGAGACGTGGCGCAGCACTTCCGTCAGACTGAAACAGAAGCTCCCCCTGGTCACGGCTGACGCGCGGGTGTTCCATATCGATGGCGATAACAGGCTCTCGCTTGGCGTCCGGCTCGTCCTTGCTCCCGGGAAATCCCATCAGGAACGGACCGCGGTCCAGCATGGCCGGAATGTAGCGCCCTTGCCAGGCGCCATCTGCGACAAACAGGTTTTCACCGTCGTCGAAACCCAGCATGGCATAGGCCTGCCAGCCACCGCGTTCGTCACGATGGAAATAGATCGGATATTCGCGCTGAAGTTCGATGAACTCGTTGGCGAAGACCTCAATCTCATTCGTGATATCACCGAATTGCGGGCCGTGGCCGCCGATCACCTTCAGGTCACGGTGTTGAACTTTATCGAGGGCGACGGCATTGGGCATGGATCAGACTTTCAGGATTGGGTGCGGTAGCTGTAGGCAGCTTAACCCGTATGTGTCTGGTTTCAATACAAGAAAAGCGTGTCAGGTGCGGTTAGTAAGCCCCAGATGCTGCCGCAGAAAGGCTTCATGCGATAACATGCCGGCCACGGTACGGTCGATATGGACCTTCATATCCTGGAATACGCCTTCGGCCTGCTGACGCTTCATCAGCTTGCCCAGCCGGTGCCAGCCCGTCGGATTTATCCGCTGGCCCAACATGACCTGCAGCCACGAGTCCAGACGGAACAGCTCGCCCGACGCCTGCCAGACAATGGCGTTTTCCTCAAACACCTTGATTCTGTGGGTTAAACTGTCGGGCACCGTCATGGCCTGGCGGTCGCGCCAGAAGGGGCTGTCATCGCGGCGGTTGGCCTTGTAGTGCAGGATGACGAAGTCGCGCACCATCTCCAGCTCATCCAGGGCCAGCTTATTGAAATGATTGACCAAGGTGTCGGTGATCCCGTTGAACGGGAACATCTGGGTTAGCCGGGTCACGCCGATCTGGAACAGGTGGATGCTGGTCGATTCCAGCGGTTCGACAAAGCCGCTCGACAGGCCGAGCGTAATGACATTCTTGTTCCAGGTCTTGCGCCGCCGGCCGGTGACGAACCTGATCACCCGCGGTTCGACCAGGGTCGGCGCATCGAGCGCGCCCAGCAATTGCGCCCGCGCCGCATCGTCGGAAATATAGGCGCTGCTGTAGACCAACCCGTTGCCGACCCGGTTCTGCAGCGGAATCCGCCAGCGCCATCCCGCGTCATGCGCGATCGCCCGCGTATAGGGGTTGAGCGGGCCGTGGGCCTGGGTCTGGACCGCCACTGCCCGGTCCATAGGCAGCCACTGCGTCCAGTCCTCGTACCCGGTCTTCAGGGTTTCCTCGATCAATAGGCCGCGAAAACCCGTGCAGTCGATGAACAGGTCGCCCTCGATGACCTTGCCCGACTCCAGGCGCAGGGCGGTGACAAAGCCCGACTCCGCGTCCTGATCGACCTGGGTAATCCGGCCTTCGATCCGCTTAACACCTTGTTTTTCGCTGAGTTTACGCAAGAATTGACCGTAAAGGCCGGCGTCGAAATGGTAGGCGTAGTTCAGCCCGCCGCCCTGGCTCAGCTGGAATTTTCCCGCCTCGGCCGCCTGGTGTTCGAGGCAGTAGTCCATCAGGCTGCCGCCATAGCCTTCCGACTTCGCCTGCAGCCAGACATGGTGGAAGGGCGCCAGCCAGGTCGATTTCCCGACCGATCCGAAGGCGTGCAGATAGCGGTCGCCCTGTTTCGCCCAGTTCTCGAAAGCAATGGCCAGCTTGAAGGTGCCGTTGGTGGCGCGCAGGAACTCGCGCTCGTCGATCCCCACGATCTGGTGGAAGGTCCGCACGGTCGGAATCGTCGCTTCGCCGACCCCGACAATGCCGATATCGTCGGACTCGACCAGGGTGATGTCCAGCAGCGGCCCCAGAATCCGGCTCAGCGCCACTGCGGCGCACCATCCCGCCGTTCCCCCGCCGGCGATGACCACCTTTTTGACGGGCCGGGTCATCTAACCCACCGGCGCCGCTTCGGCGCTATATTGGCGGATAAAGTCTTCGTGTTTCGGCATCTGGGCGACCTTGCGGTCGATATCGGCCTTCATGTTCTTCAACGCCTGCTCCAGGTCGTCGCGCGGAATCATCTGGCCGACATGGTGATAGCCCTTGGGGTAGAGGCGCTGACCGGTCGTCACCTGCATCCAGGAATCGACGCGGAAAACCTCGTCCGGCGCCTGGTAGGCGTGGCCGGCGTCGCGGTACATGGCCAGCCGGGCCGCCAGGGTTTCCGGCACTTCCATGTCGCGGCGGTCGCGCCAGAACTGGCTGTCGTCGCGCTCGGTCAGCTTGTAGTGCATGATGACGAAGTCGCGGATCAGGGCGACTTCGTTACGGGTCAACTCATTGAAATGGTTGACCATCGACTCGTGGATACCGCTGAACGGGAACAGCTGGACCAGGCGCGTCGCGCAGGATTGCATCAGGTGGATATTGGTCGATTCCAGCGGTTCGATGAAGCCCGAGGCCAGGCCGAAGGCGATGACGTTCTTGTTCCAGATCTTCAGGCGTCGGCCGGTGCGGAACTTGATCAGGTTGGGTTCCGTCAGGGGCGGGGCATCGATCAGGTCGAGGAACCGTTGGTGGGCGGCATCGTCCGACAGGTGCTTGCTGCTGTAGACCAGGCCGTTGCCGACGCGGCTTTGCAGCGGGATTTTCCATCGCCACCCCGCGTCGTGGGCGATGGCGCTGGTATAGGGCATGATCTGGCCGACCGTCGGGGTCTGGGCGGCCCAGGCGCTGTCATTGGCCAGCCAGTGGCTCCAGTCTTCGTAGCCGGTCTTGAGCGTCTGTTCGATCAGGATCCCGCGGAAACCGGTGCAGTCGATGAACAGGTCGCCGTCAATGACCTGACCCGACTCCATGACGATGGCCGTCACAAAGCCCGTTTCGGCATCCTGGTTGACGCCGGTGATCTTGCCTTCGATGCGGTTGACATGCGGCTGGCTGATCCGGCGCATGAAGGGGCCGTACAGATTTGTGTCGAAATGGTAGGCGTAGTTGAGGCGCGAGCGTTCCGCCACCTCGAACTTGCCCGCTTCTCCGGCCTGGAGTTCCAGGCAGTAGTCGCCCAGGTCACCGGCAATCCCCTGCTCGCGGGCGTGCATCCAGATGTGGTGGAAGGGCGTCATCCAGCTGGCCTTGCCGACCGTGCCGAACGAGTGGAAATAGTGGTCGTTGATCCGCGTCCAGTTGTCGAACGAGATGCCCAGCTTGATGGCGGCATTGGTTGAGCGCATGAAGTCGCGCTCGTCGATGCCCAGCAACTGGTGGAAGGTTTTTATGGTCGGGATGGTCGCTTCACCGACCCCGACAATGCCGATCTCGGTCGACTCGACCAGGGTGATGTCCAGCAGGGTGCCGAGCATCTTGCTGAGTGCGGCGGCGACGCACCATCCCGCGGTTCCGCCGCCGGCGATGACCACCTTTTTAATCACCTGTCCATCCATCGGTCTTCTCCAACACTTTGTTTTTTTATCGGTTCAGTTTGTTCAGCAGAGTCGCGCGCAGACGCCGCGCTTTCATCTCGTCCATCGGCGCCAGATTGCCGCGCGCGGCTTCGGGCAGGTGCTCCGCCGCGTGGTCGGCGGGGCCGAAAATGTAATAGTCGAACATTTCGCGCCAGGCCTGCTTCTCAGGATCCGGCCGGTCGCGCAGGCTCAATATGCCGTGCAGCAGAGTCGTCATCGGCGTGTCCATATAGACCGGCGTCGTGTTCCACCAGTAGTTCACCAGGATGTTGAAATCTTCCAGCGCCTCGACATGGTGCCACCAAAGCGCGGGATAGAAAAGCACGTCGCCCGGTTCCATCTCTGCGACCTGGCCGGCGGCCTGCGCCAGGCGGAAACGTGGGTAGCGGTCGTAGTCCGGATTGCGGAAATCGACCATGCTGACCACTTGGCCGCCGGGAGTCGGCTCCAGCGGACCGGGGTAGAGGTTATGGACCTGGTCGGTCGGAAACAGGGTGAAGCGCCGGCGGCCGGCGACGCAGACGGCGATGTTATGCGACATGTCGTAATGGCAGGTCGCCGTGGTGCGGTTGCCGATCCAGATGCTTTTCAGCAGGTTATGGGCGAACATCGAGTGGTCGAGCGTCAGACCGTTGGCGTCGCTCAGCCCCGGCAGATAGATGCCGAGATCGGTCGAACCGATATAGTAGGAGGGTGCATCGGGGGTTCCCGCCGCCGCCAGAATGCGTTCCAGGAATTCGTCCAGCGCCACGCGTTCGGCATGGAAATTCAGACCGCTAATATCGTCATTGTAGAAGAAGCGGCCGCCGATTTCCGGCGCGCCGGTGTAACCGACGACGCGCTTGTCCTGGTAAAAGGTCTTGAGATAGTCCGCAGCACGGCGCGCCGATACCCGGCCCTCGCGGACCAGAGGCCAGTCGCGCGCCAGTCCCGCCAGGATAACCGGAGACTGTTCGGCCATCAGGTCGTCGAACGGGATCGCGTCCGGTGCAATCCCGGCGATGACGCGCGTGGTTCTGGTGATGTCCGGCATGGCGGTCCGCCGCTAAGCCTGAGCGGCCCGACGCCGGTTCTTCATCTCGATGATGCGGCGGACATTTCCGAGGGAGGCGAGGGCATAGTAGGCGAGGCCGAGATAGCCCTGCTTGTTCAACTGCTCCAGGGTGGCGCCGTCCAGCTTGTTCAGGGCGTCCTGGCTGATCGAGAAAATTTCCGGGATATTGTATTCGGTGGCGTCGTCCAGCTTGACCTCGATCTGGACCGAGGCGATCAGGCCGGCCTGGATGAAGGCGGCGAACATGCCGCGGCTGGCTTCGACGCCAGTGTGGATGGTGCGCAGCGCCCGTGCATGGCGTTCCAGTTGCGGAGAATTCCCGCCCTGGGGCAGGAACAGGGCATTGCCGTCGTCGCGGCTGATGCGCGGGTCGTCGAGATTGACCGCCATGGTCGGCTCGCGTTTGACCTCGCCGGCTTCTTCCTTTTCGCGGAAACCGATCATGAACGGGCCGCGGTCCTGCATGGCGGGGACGTAGCCGGCCTTCCATGTGTCGCCGTCCAGGAACAGGTTTTCGCCCTTGTCGAGCCCCAGCAAGGCATAGGCCTGGAGGCCACCGCGCTCGTCGCGGCGGAAATAGATCGGATAATCGCGCTGGGCGTCGGCGAATTCGTTGGCAAAGATCGCCACCTCGTTGATGGCGTCGCCATACTGCGCGCCATAGCCCGGAAGGACCTTCAGGTCGTGGTGCTGGACGTTATCGAGGGCGACGGCGTTAGGCATGGCGGCAGGCTTTCGAGACGTTGGAAAATCAGAGATTCTGTGAGCTTAACCCGGTTATGCCGGGTTTCAAATAAAAGAAAAAGGCCGCGGCGAACCGCGGCCTTTCCCGTGACGGCGAACCGTCGTTCAGGCTTAGAACTTGTAACGCACGCCCAGTTGGTAGCGCGTATCCAGTTCCTGACCGTAGTACATGTTGACCTTGTCGCGGCCATGGGTGCGGAGGTGCTCCTTACCCAGGTTCAGGCCTTCGAAGGTCAGCTGGATCGCCGGGGTCACCTGATAGTTCAGGGACGCGTCGATCACGCCGAACTCTTCGACATAGGTCGGGTTACCGGCGGCGCCGTCACGACCAGTGCCGGCGAGGTATTCGGCACGCCAGTTGTAGGACAGACGACCCGACAGCGGGCCCTTGTCGTAGATCAGGGTGACGTTGTAGGTGTCCGACAGGCCCAGCAGAGCGAACTGTGAGGTGCCCGGAGGCGCCGAGTTGTCGAAGTTGACGTCGCCCTTGACGGTGGTCAGGCTACCCGAAAGGCCGAAGCCGGTGTCGCCCAGGAAGTGCTGGAACGCGAGTTCCATACCGTGGACGTTCCCGCTGCGGGAGTTGACGTTTGTGTTGGTTTCGAACACGAACAGCGGGTCGTTCGAGTCCGCCACGACGTCGTAGGCCGCCAGGATCGAGTCGACATAGGCCTGGGTCAGGTTGCCGCTGCCGTCCAGGTTTGCCTGGTATTCGGAAGTGGCAGCTGCGCTGTTGCCGCTGTGCTTGATCAGCAGGGCCGTCATGGTGAACAGGTTCACGTCGGTCGTGCTCTGGCTGATGCCGCCCAGGAGCGAGCGGGCGGTACCCGAACGCGAACCATTGGCACCCGACGACGGGTCACGCAGGCCGAAGTGGTTGGCCTGAACGCGCGTCGAGGTGATGAAGTTGGCGACGTCCTTGTTATAGAAGCCGATCGACACGTAGTTCGACGGGCCATAGTACCATTCCGCCGAGACGTCGATGTTCGACGATTCGAAGGGCAGCAGGGCCGGGTTGCCAACCGTAGCCGTCGGGTTGACGCCGTTCAGGGTCGGACGCGGCGGGTTGTTCACCGTCGTCGTCGCGTACATGGCGCCATAAGGCGCGCGGGCGATCGTCTTGGAGTACGAACCGCGGACCTTGATCTGGTCGGTCAGGCTGACCACCACGTCGATGTTCGGCAGCCAGTTGTCGTAGCTGGCTTCCAGCGAGTAGGTGGCGACACCGGTGCCGAAGTTTTGGGCGAAGTCGTTGTCAGCCGTCCAGCGGATGGCGGTCGGGATGCTTTGCAGGGCCGACGCGGTGACATCGGTCTTTTCGTAGCGCAGGCCGCCGACAACCGTGGTCGGGAAGCCAACCAGGTCACCCTTCATGGTGAACTGACCATAAACCGCCTTGATGTCTTCCTCGATGGTATTGGCCGTGAGGGAGGCATTCGGGATGTTCTGGTTATAACCCTGCGCCAGCTTGGCGTAGAGATCGATGGCGTTGGCCCGGAAGGCGATGTTCGACTGACCCGGGGTGAAGTCCTGGAACAGACCGCCCAGGTCAAAGGTCTGGATCAGGCCAGGTGCGTATTGCGCAACGTCGCCCGGGTTGGAGATGCCCCAGTCGCCGAGCGCGTGGTAGGTGCTGCCGGTAGTGGTGGTCATTTCCGACTTGATCCAGTCGGCGCCGAAGTCGAAGCGGCTTTCGCCGTCGAAATCGTAAGTGAAGTCGACGCGAGCTTCGTCAATTTCATGCGTCTGGCTGTTGACGGCCTTACGAGCCACCTGCGAACCCAGGTCGCCGGCGTCCAGCTTGCCATTGCAGTTACCGCGGCCGTTCTGGGCGGCGCAGTCCACGACAGTATACTTCTGAACGGGGATATCGCCGCGGAAATCGACCGAGTGCGTACGGATGACCGGAGCGCCGATCGAGACCATGGTCGAGGTCGTGCCGTTCGGATTGTTCGGCAGGGCTTCACCCTTGGAGTGAGCCAGGTCGAAGGTCAGAGTCATGCGATCGTTCAGATCCCAGGCGGCGTTGATGCCGACCGAGCTGAGCGTGTCCTTGGTGGCGCGCATCTGCTGTTCGAAGCCGATGTCCTTGGTGCCCGACAGGGTTTCTTCCAGATAGACCGCGTTATAAACGCCGGAATCGCCCTTTTCGAAGGTGATCTTGTCGAACGGACGGTTGAACCAGTTGGTCTGGTCGTTACGCTGTTCGGATACTTCCGAGGTGGCGTAAAGGGCGTCGAAGGTCAGCAGCAGGTTTTCCATCGGACGCCATTGAGCGGTCAACTGTACGTTGGTGCGCTCGCTGTGGTTTTCCGAGAAGTGATAGCGGCTGTCGTTCGGGTAGCTGACCAGGGCCGTGTCGGGCGGACGGTTGGTGATCTGGGTCAGCAGATTGCCGTTGCCGTCGTAACGCAGGCGACCGGCGCTGCTGGGCAGGAACAGGCCGCCGGCGGTAATACCGGCCGGACGGGCCGCGAAGTAGTCCAGGTTCCAGGAGTTCTGGGTCGACGAACGGGTTGCCACGTCACGAACGGAATGCTGACCAAACAGCGAGACGCCGAAGGTGTTCGAGTCATTCGCCCAGCTATAGGCGCCCGACACTTCCGGGGTCCATTCGTCACCGGTGACCATGCCGTCGCCGTGCAGAGCCTTGACCGTGATCGAGCCTTGCGAGCCGGCCTTGCCGATCGGACGCAGGGTCTTGATGTTCATGGTGGCGCCCAAGCCGCCGGACGGGATGTTGGCACGGCCGGTCTTGTACACTTCGAAGCCGGAAACGCCGTCGGAGGCGATGTTGCCGAAGTCGAAGTTACGGGTGCCGCCGCCGGCGAAGTCGCCGGTGTCGGCGCCGACAACCTGGATGTTGGCGGTCGGCAGAGTGCGGCCGTTCAGGGTCGTCAGGTTGAACGCCGGGCCAAAGCCGCGGACGGTGACTTCCGAACCTTCGCCGTTGACGCGGTTGATGGCGACGCCCGGGATGCGCTGGATCGATTCGGCCAGGTTGGTGTCCGGATACTTGCCGATGTCTTCGGCCGAGATGGCGTCGACGATACCGGTCGCATTCTTCTTGATGTTCATCGACCGCTGCAGCGAGCCGCGGATCGTGACAACTTCTTCAGCCGCCGGAGCCGGGGCGTCCTGAGCGAACACCGGTGCCGCCATTGCGCACAGAGCCACGGTGGAGACGCCGCTCAGGAAAGCGGCGCGTACCACTCGGCCGGCCCCTTTACGCGATATAGTTGTAGTCATTTGGTCCTCCCAACATAGGTTTTTTACATAACTCTCTGTCCCCTGCCGCTGCGCCTTTTTGCGTCAGTCGAATGCAGAGTTACAGCTACTGAACCGCATACCCGCGCACGCGACAGCGCACAGGTCCGCAGTAATCTTATGAAGCGATGGGGGTTTTTCCCTTCCGCGATGTCTTCCCAAACACGAAGCTCATAGTCGCCGCGGGACGGTCGACTCGGCCTCTTTATATCTTGTCGATACCGCTAACATGACAACGCTTTCCACGCCAGCGGGTTTATGATGAAAACTACACTGCCGTCACAATACGTTGCATAACGGCTACACTCTGCCGGCTTGGGTTGAAGCGTGCGCGGGGGGCCGCGCCCGGGCGGGGACCCGTCGGGCGCGGACATTTCTTGAAGCGCCTATCTATGCGCGGGCAGGCATGGGGACCGGCAGATCGTGGCCAGGCATGAGCGGATAGGCGGGGCGCCCCAGGCCGGTGACCAGGCTGTCAATTCGCACCGGCTGGCCGGTTTCGAAGCAACGATTGGCAGCCACGCCGATCAGGATCGACGCCGCGCCGCCGCGTTCGTCCGCTGTCCGCAGCAGCGGATCGGCCGGCGCGTCGGGATCGAAGATGTCGGCCAGCATCACATCATCGCCGCCGCCATGGCTGCCGGCGCCTGTGCGCAGTGGAATGTCCTGGGCTGCCCCGCGCAGCGGGATCAGGCGGATGCCGCCGCGTTCGGCTTCGCTTTGTGCGGCGCCTGAGCCGGCGGTGGTCGCCTGTTCGTTCAGAAAATGCTCCAGCCGGCCCTTGGTGCCGTTGAAGGCGACATGATAGCCCTCCCAGGCATTGAAGGCGTTCAGGCTGTAGCTGAGTGTGGCGCCGCCTTCGTAGCCGACGATGACGTTCATAGTGTCTTCGATCGAAATGTCCGGCCGGAAGACGCACCGGTCGCGGAAATAACCGTCGAACTGCTCGTTATCGAGGTAAAGGGCCTTCAGGCCGGCATCGGCAGCCAGGTCGAGATGGAAGGTGCAGGCGGCCTTCTCCGGGCAGGTGTGGCAGCGTTCGTGCGGGCCGGTCAGGCCCAGGCGGCGCGCCATGTCCGGGGTATAGAAGTGGCGCTTGCCGGTGGCGGAGACGGTGGCCGGCATGTCGGACAGCCACCAGTTGACCAGGTCGAAATGGTGCGTTGCCTTGTGCACCATCAACCCGCCGGAAATGGACTTGTTGCTGTGCCAGCGACGGAAATAGTCGGCGCCGTGAACCGTATTGAGCAGCCAGTGGAAGTCGACCGACAGGACGTCGCCGATCGCGCCCGACATCAGAATTTCCTTGAGCTGGCTGCGGAAGGGCGAATAGCGGTAGTTGAAGCTGACCCGGACCTTGCCGCCCGTACGCTTGACGGCGTCGAGGATGGCCTGGGCCTTGACAGCGTCGGTGGTCATCGGCTTTTCGGTAATGACGTTCAGCCCGGCGTTCAGCGCCTGTATTATATAGTCGACGTGATAGGCGTCGGGGGTGGTGACGATGACCGTGTCGGGCTTGGTTTCGCGTACCATGCGGCTGAAGTCGCCGGGGGCATAGGCCGCAGGCGCGGGCGCGCCAGCCTTGACGGCGCGGGTGGCGACATAGGCCATGCGGCCAGGATTGGTGTCGCACATGGCCACCAGGCGGCCGTGGTCCTTATGCGGTCCCCACAAAGCCTCCTGGAACATGCGCGAGCGGCTGCCGCAGCCGACAATGGCGTAGGCTTTGCGGCTGTCGCCGGATTTGGCCCCGGCCTGAGCTCCGGTCGTGGCGGTGGCAATGCCGGCGGCGGCCCCGGCAATCATGGCGCGGCGGCCGACGCCCTTGGTTTTCGATTCGATCATGTGGCTTCCCTTATCAACTGGCGTCTTCCCCGATTTGGTGCGGGCCGTTATGCCGGCCTCGTTCTGGGTTGTACGCCTAACACACCCGGGCTCCGTCCGCATCCAGTGAAAAAAGCCTTTGGCGCTTGACCTTGTCCGGTTTTCGTTCCTAATCTCGCGTCTACTCATGGGGGAGTGACGACGCGTGGCCGATTCCGGCGCAGCCAGCCTTGACAGCGCCAGTAGGGGCGTGGCGCCTGAAGTGGCTTCAGGTAGCGCCGCCAGTCTTCAGCATGCCCGCGACCTGATCGAGCAGGCCAATAAGGCCCATGACCTGCAAACCAAGTTCGCGCCGGAAGTCCAGATCGATCCCAAGACCGCCGAAATGTGGCGCAAGGTCTTTCAGGGGATCACTGACTTTTTCAAGGGTATCGGCGAGCTGTTGCAGCCCCTGGCGCCGATCATGCCCTATCTGTTTTACGCCCTGGGGATAGCGCTCATACTGCTCCTTTTGTCGCCTGTGGCGCGCATGTTCATCACCTCGCGGTGGGAGCGCCTGTTCTCGCGCGACAGCCTGAAGGCCGACGCTGCGTGGCGTCCGACCAAACAGGCCGTCGTGGCCTTGCTGCAGGATATCGACGCCCTGGCCGCCCAGGGAAAATACGACGAAGCCGTCCACCTGCTGCTGGTCCGTTCGGTGGCGGATATCAATAATTTCCGTCCCGACCTGGTGCGCAAGCACTATTCCTCGCGCGACATCTGTTCGCACCCGCTCTTGCCGGAGGGGGCGCGTCCGGCCTTCCGCAAGATCGTCGCCTGGGTCGAACGCAGCTATTTCGCCGGTATTCCGGTCGGCAAGGAAGGCTTCGACGCCTGCCGTCAGGCCTATGTCGAATTCATTGCCGCGGAAGGGATTACCTGATGGCGGCCAGCAGGAAAACTCCGCCAAAGACTTTACGTGAGCGCCTGACGCCCGGGAAGATGTCGGGCTGGCTTCCGGCCGTCGCCCTGTTCCTGTGCCTGTCTATGTTTGCGATTGCCGCCCTGGTTCTGTTCCAGGTCGGATCCGATCCCAAAAGCGGACCGTCGGCGGTGCCGACGGCCGTCTCCGCCCATGGCTTTGCCGGTCTGCGCCGCCTGCTGGACGGCGACGGCCATTTCACCGTGATCAACCGCTATGAGGACACCGGGCCGACGGAGCGCGGGGACCTGGAAATCATCATGCTGGACGACGCCGGGGGATTGTTCCTCAGCAATTATGACGCCCTGGACGCGCAGGAACGCCGCGACGAGGAGGAGGCGGAGGGCTCCGAAGGCGGTTCGCAGTCCTCGGCCGGACCCGTCACGCCCGAACAGATGGCGCGTTACCTGGACGGCAATACCGGCGAGGTGCCCGAGCCCAACCGGGTCAATCACATTCTTCACAAGCCGCTGGGCAAGGCCGTCCTGGTCGTGGCGCCGAAGTGGAATGCCCATACCTATCCCCGAAATCCACGCTGGGCCCAGGCGCCGAGTCTGCGCGACACGAAGGCGATTTCCGAGGTTCTGCAGGTTTTGGCGCCGGTCCATGAAAGCGAAACCCTGTACGACGACGATGATAAGATCGTCCGTCCGGCGGAGGTGGAAGGCCGTAAGGTTCATGTCGGCGAGGACACGACCTACAGCTTTGACGTCGTGACTTACGACATCCAACGCCACAGCCGTCCGGCGCCGGCCAAGCCGCAGAAACCCAATCCGAAGAACGATCCGGTCGTCGCTCTGGGCAACCGGGCCGATCCGGACCTGCCGATTGACCAGGACTTGGTTCTGAATCCGGCGCCGGGCCAGGCTGTCTTTGTCGCGCCTTTGCGCGCCGGCAAGATTTCGGGCCTGCAGACCATCAGCGGTCCCAACCTGCAGCCGGTTCTGGTGACGGCGGACGGCCGTCCGGTGCTGTCGCGGGTTGTGATTCCGGGCGGGGCGACCAAGGTTCCGGTCTATCTGCTGAGCGATCCCGACCTGCTCAACAACCAGATCCTGGCCCAGCCGGAGAAGGTCGTGACCGCACTGGATCTGCTGGACAAGGTAACGCCGGCCGGCAAGAAGAATTACAAGGTCGTGTTCAATATGACCTTCAACGGTCTGACCTTCGACCGCGACCTGCTGCACGCCCTCAGCCGGCCGCCGTTCGTCGCCGTGCCCGTGGCCATGCTGATCCTGGGCCTGGCCCTGATGTGGGCGGCCTTCGCCCGCTTTGGGCCGGCGCAGGAAAGTCCGGCCGGGCCGCCTCTGGGTCGTGGGGTCAAGACCCTGGCCGACAATGCCGCGCGCCTGATGGCGGTCACCTTCAACGAAAGCCGGCTGGGGCCGGCCTACGCCATCATGGTGCGCGACCAGGTCATTCGCGGCCGCGGCTTCATGCAGGTCGATCCGTCGCAAAGCCTGGACGATCTGGCCGAACGGATCGGGGTGACCCACGGCGCGGCCGACAGTTATCTGAACCTCAAGGACAAGGCGGCGCGGGTTGCCAACGTCCATCAACTCATCGACGTGACGCTCAAATTGCACGCCTGGAAGACGGAGATCGAACGTGCTCATAAGTGACATTCAAAATTTGGCCCAGCGCCTGAGGGGCGAGATCGCCAAGGTGATCGTCGGCCAGCACGACACGGTCGACCTGATGCTGACCGCCCTGTTCTCCGGCGGCCATATCCTGCTGGAAGGGCCTCCGGGCACCGCCAAGACGCTTTTGGCGCGGACCTTCTGCCAGGCGCTGTCGCTGCGGTTCGGGCGGATCCAGTTTACGCCGGACATGCTGCCGGGCGATATCCTCGGATCGAACCTGTTCAACTTCCAGACCTCGACCTTCACCCTGTCGAAGGGGCCGATCTTCTGCGACCTGTTGCTGGCCGACGAAATCAACCGCACGCCACCCAAGACCCAGGCGGCGCTGCTGGAAGCCATGCAGGAACGCCATGTTACCCTGGATGGCGTGCGCCACGACCTGGGCAGCCATTTCACCGTCATCGCCACCCAGAACCCGATCGAACAGCAGGGAACCTATCCGCTGCCCGAGGCGCAACTGGACCGTTTTCTGTTCAAGCATATCCTCGGCTATCCGTCGGTCGATGAGGAGAAGCGTATCATCGACTCCTCGGGCAATGCCTCGGCGGCGACCGATCCGGTGACGGCGGGCGTCTCTGCCGTGTTGTCGGGCCAGGATCTTACGGCGGCCATCGCCACGGTGGCGACGGTCAAGCTGAACCCGGCCAATCTCGACTATATTGTCGCCCTGGTCCGCGCCACGCGCGAGGCGCCGCTGCTCAGCGTCGGGGCTAGCCCACGCGCCGGCGCCCTG